>CAVRFN010000025.1:0-658687 GCA_963720345.1 uncultured Actinomycetota bacterium | reverse complement strand
ACAAGGGTGCCGTCCATGTCGAAGAGCACCGCGCGCATACCTTGAATTCTGTCACGGACGCCCCGGGCAGTGAAAATCATGGCGCTGTCAAGGCGTTCCAGCAGACGAAGTTTCGCCAACTCCGCGGCGCGTGATTCCCTCGACGCGGCAGACACGCGGCGATGAGCGCCTCGCGGAAAGCCTTGGAGCCGTTGGCATTCGTGCTATTCAGGGTGTGGTCCATCGACAAAATGCCGCCGAACTCGGCAGTCAGTGCGAACTAGACCTCGATCCAGTAGGGGTCAGTCTTCGGGGTTGTAGCCGAGGTTGGGGCCGAGCCAGCGCTCGGCTTCGGCCAGGGTCCAGCCCTTACGCTTCGCGTAGTCGGCGACCTGGTCCTGGGCCATCCGGCCGACCACGAAATACTGCGACTGCGGGTGCGAGAAGTACCAGCCGCTGACGGCAGCACCCGGCCACATCGCCATCGACTCGGTCAGCTCGATGCCCGTCCGCTCACCGACGTCCATCAACTCCCAGAGCGTCGCCTTCTCGGTGTGCTCAGGGCAGGCCGGGTAGCCGGGGGCAGGGCGGATTCCCACGTACTTCTCACCGATGAGCGCCTCATTGTCCAGCTGTTCGTCAGGCTGGAATCCCCAGAACTCCTTGCGGACCCGTTGGTGCATCCGTTCGGCGAACGCCTCTGCCAGCCGGTCGGCGAGCGACTCCAGCAGGATCGCGTTGTAGTCATCGTTGGCTGCCTTGAACTCGACGATCTTTTCCTGGCTGCCGAGCCCCGTCGTGACGGCGAAGGCGCCGACGTAGTCAGCCAGACCGGTGTTCTTCGGCGCGATGTAGTCGCCGAGGCTCCGGTTCGGGATGCCGGCCCGGTGCTCGCCCTGCTGGCGCAGGTTGTGCAACTTGGTCACCACCTCGGTACGGGTCTCGTCGGTGTAGACCTCGATGTCGTCGCCGACTGCGTTCGCCGGAAAGAAACCGATCACCCCGTTGGCAGTCAGCCACTTCTCCTTGATCAGGGTGTCGAGCATCTCCTGGGCGTCGTCGTATAGCTTGCGGGCAGTCTCGCCCGAGACCGGGTTGTTGAGGATGTCGGGGAATCTGCCCTTCATCTCCCATGCGTTGAAGAACGGCTGCCAGTCGATGTACTCGCGCAGCTCGGCGAGGTCATAGTCGAGAAACTCCCGCACGCCGAGGCCCTGGGCAGGCACCGGCGGTGTGTAGCCGTCCCACTCGATCGGCGTCCGGTTCGCGCGGGCCTTCTCCAGCGTCAGCATCGGCCGCTCGCTCTTCTGAGCGTGCCGCTCGCGCAGGGCTGCGTAATCCTTTTCGGTGGCCTCAAGCAGGGAACCCCGCTGCTTGTCGTCGAGGAGCGCTGCGGCGACCGGCACCGAGCGGGAAGCGTCCTTGACCCAGACCACCGGACCGGTACGACGCGGCGACACCTTCACGGCTGTGTGAGCGCGTGAGGTGGTCGCACCACCGATCAGCAGCGGGATCTCCAGCCCCTGACGCTCCATCTCGACGGCGAAGTTGACCATCTCGTCCAGGGACGGGGTGATCAGGCCCGACAACCCGATGATGTCGGCGCTGTGTTCCTTCGCCGCGTCCAGGATCTTCTGGGCGGGCACCATCACACCGAGGTCGATCACTTCGTAGTTGTTGCACTGCAGGACGACCCCGACGATGTTCTTGCCGATGTCATGGACGTCGCCCTTGACGGTCGCCATGACGATCGTGCCGTTGGTCTCTTTCCCAGCTGCAGCGCCGGACTCTTCCTTCTCCGCCTCGATGTAGGGCAGCAGGTATGCCACGGCCTTTTTCATCACCCTGGCCGACTTCACGACCTGGGGCAGGAACATCTTGCCTGCGCCGAACAGGTCGCCGACGACGTTCATGCCGTCCATCAGCGGGCCCTCGATGACCTCGATGGGCCGACCACCTGCGGCGGCGATCTCAGCCCGCAATTCCTCGGTGTCGGCGTCGACGTTGGCGTCGATGCCCTTGACCAGGGCGTGGGTGATCCGCTCGCGGATGGGGAGGCTACGCCACTCGGCGGCCACCGGATCGTCGGCCCTCTCGGAGCTGTTGAAGCGTTCGGCGATCTCCAGGAGCCGCTCGGCCGCGTCCTCGCGACGGTTCAGGACGACGTCCTCGATCCGGTCCCGCAGCTCGGGGTCGATCGAGTCGTACGGCACCAGCGCACCGGCGTTGACGATGCCCATGTCCAGGCCTGCCTTGATGGCGTGGAACAGGAACACCGCGTGGATCGCCTCGCGGACGGGGTTGTTGCCCCGGAACGAGAACGACACGTTCGAGATACCGCCGGAGATGTGCACCCCGGGAAGGTTCTCCTTGATCCAGGCGCAGGCCTCGATGAAGTCGATCCCGTACGTTGCGTGCTCCTCGATACCGGTCGCCAGCGCGAAGCAGTTCGGGTCGAAGATGATGTCCTCGGCCGGGAAGCCGACCTCTTCGGTCAGGATCCGGTAGGCGCGCCCGCATATCTCCTTGCGGCGCTCCAGGTTGTCGGCCTGGCCCTGCTCGTCGAAGGCCATCACGACGACGGCGGCCCCGTACTTGCGGCACAGCCGTGCCTCGCGGATGAACTTCTCCTCGCCCTCCTTCATGGAGATCGAGTTGACGATCGGCTTGCCCTGCACGTTCTTCAGGCCCGCCTCGATGACCTCCCACTTGGAGGAGTCGATCATCACCGGGACGCGGCTGATGTCCGGCTCGGCCGCGACCAGCTTGGTGAACCGGTCCATCGCGGCGACACCGTCGATCATGCCCTCGTCCATGTTGATGTCGATGACCTGCGCACCTACCTCGACCTGCTGCAGGGCGACCGATAGGGCGGTGTCGTAGTCCTCGGCCTTGATGAGGTTCCGGAACCGGGCGGAGCCGGTGATGTTGGTGCGCTCGCCGATGTTCACGAACAAGGAGTCATCGGTGATGTTGAGCGGCTCCAGGCCCGACAGCCGGGTGGCGACCGCGATCTCTGGCAGCTCGCGCGGAGGTTTGCCCTCGACGACCTTGGCGATCTCGGCGATGTGCGGCGGCGCCGTTCCGCAGCACCCACCGACCAGATTGACCAGGCCGGCCTCGGCGAACTCGGCGATGTAGCCGGCCTGACGCTCCGGGGACTCGTCGTACTCGCCGAATGCGTTGGGCAGTCCGGCGTTCGGGTAGCAGGAGACGAAGGTGTCCGCGATCCGCGCCACCTCGGCGATGTAGGGCCTCATCTCCGGCGCGCCCAGGGCGCAGTTGAGACCGACCGCGATCGGCTTCGCGTGCCTGATCGCGTTCCAGAACGCCTCGGTGACCTGACCGGACAACGTCCGCCCGGATGCATCGGTGATGGTGCCCGAGATGATCACCGGCCAGCGGCGTCCGCGCTCCTCGAACAGCGTCTCGACGGCGAACACCGCCGCCTTGGAGTTCAGCGAGTCGAAGATCGTCTCGATGATGAGGAGGTCGGCACCACCGTCGACCAGGCCGTTGGCAGCTTCGAGGTAGGCGGCGACCAGCTGGTCGTAGGAGACGTTGCGGGCCCCGGGGTCGTTGACGTCCGGCGATATCGACGCGGTCCGCGTCGTCGGCCCGAGGGCGCCTGCGACGTAGCGGGGCTTCTCCGGGGTGCTGAACTCGTCGGCGGCCGTGCGCGCCAGGGCGGCGCCTGCGTAGTTCAGCTCGTAGGCCAGCTCGTGCATGTCGTAGTCGGACAGCGAGACCGCGTTCGCGTTGAACGTGTTGGTCTCCAGGATGTCGGCGCCCGCCTCGAGGTACTCGCGGTGGATCCCCTCGATGATCTGCGGCTGCGTCAGGGTGAGCAGGTCGTTGTTGCCCTGAAGAGCGGTCGGCCACTCCCTGAACCGCTCGCCGCGGTAACCGGCCTCGTCCGGCCGGTCCCGCTGGATCGCCGTGCCCATCGCGCCGTCGATCACCATGATCCGCTGGCGGAGAGCAGCCGTCAGTTCGTCGGTGCAGTCGGGGCGGATGTTCGGCTCCAAGGCGTTCACGTGCACTCCTTCCATAGCGGAAGGCGTCCTTAACTCTGCCGAGCGTGGCGGATACCGAGTGGGGACCCGGCCCCCAAGTAACCGTTGCAACGCCTCTCGACCAGAAAAGTCTACGTCGTCACCCGACGTCTGGACGCCCAGCTCGACCCGACCCGCTTGGCGATCGCGGCGCCCCTGAGCCCCAGCTCGCGGATCTTGTCGGCAAAGTCGTAGTCACCAAGGTTAACCAGATTGCAGCCGAACGTATTTCGTCTCGACCGCGTCGCGTCGGCGCTCGTATGCAGCGGATCGTTGCTCGGCAGTCGCAGAGCCAGATGGTAGTCGCTCTAGCAATTCAGCCCGTGTGGCGATGCCGCTCCTAGCCCCCACACAGGGCTTACGCTGGCCTGGTGACACCGTCGGATGCGAGCGGCTACAGGCCGCCCGACCTGCCCGAGCTGAGCGACACCATCGTCGTCGCGGCTTTCGAGGGCTGGAATGACGCCGGTGACGCAGCCAGCGACGCGCTGCAGCACCTGGACGCGATCTGGGAAGCCGAGCCGATCGTGGAGATCGACGACGAGGCGTACTACGACTACCAGGTCAACCGGCCGGTGATTCGGCAGGTCGACGGGGTGACCCGCGAGCTGGTGTGGCCGTCGATGCGGATTTCGCACTGCCGTCCCCCCGGGTCGAACCGCGACATCGTGCTGATGCACGGCGTGGAGCCCAATATGCGTTGGCGCACGTTCTGCGCCGAGTTGCTGGCGATCGCCGACAAGCTGAACGTGCAGACGGTCGTCATCCTGGGTGCGCTGCTCGCCGACACCCCGCACACCCGCCCGGTGCCGGTATCCGGCGCGGCGTACTCCTCCGACTCGGCGAAGATGTTCGGGCTGGAGGAGACGCGCTATGAGGGCCCGACCGGTATCGCCGGGGTGTTCCAGGACGCGTGTGTGCAAGCCGGTATCCCGGCGGTGACGTTCTGGGCGGCTGTCCCCCACTACGTGTCGCAGCCGCCGAGCCCCAAAGCCACCGTGGCGCTACTGCGCCGCGTCGAGGACGTCCTCGACATCGAGGTGCCGCTTGCCGACCTGCCTACGCAGGCCGAGGAGTGGGAGCTGGCGGTGACCGAGATGACCACCGAGGACGACGACATCGCCGAATATGTGCAGTCGCTGGAAGAACGCGGCGACGCCGAAGTGGACATGCACGAGGCGATCGGCAAGATCGACGGCGATGCCTTGGCCGCCGAGTTCGAACGCTATCTGCGCCGACGCGGGCCGGGCTTCGGGCGGTAGCCCGAAGAACCAGCACGGCGGGCGGTAGCGGTCGGTCAGGTCCTCTCTGGCTGCGGCGCCTTCCAGACCCGTTGAGCGCATCGGGTTTCGGCCAGTACAGCCGCAGCACCACCTGAAACGGGCCCTTGGGTGCCGGCAGCCAGTTGGATTCCTTCTCGATGCCCGGCGACGCGTTCTGGATGTAGATCGTGTAGCCGCCGTCGGGGTCGGGCACCAGGCTGGGCAGCATCGGTGAGTTGATCAGATAGCGCTTCATCGGGTTCTCGACCAGCAGGCTCTGCGGAAGCTCGTACATGGTCAACGACCAGAACGCGTTGACGGGCGGAAGCTGATCCTTGGCGAACCGATAGACGTAGTTGTTGGCGCCGGTCAGCGGCGCACCTGTGGAGTCGATGCTCGCACTCGGATACACCGCTTCGGCGGCGGTGTTGCCATAGATGCCGAACGCCGCACCCGCCATCCGGTACAGGTAGTTGCCCTTGAGATCCGCTGCGGTGCCGAAGAATTGGGCCGAGCCCACTTCGCCGGTGTCGATCTTCTCTTTCTTGAGCGTGTCCAGTTCGGCCCAGGCGTCGGCCATTCCGCCCTCGATCGCCGATCGCATCTCCGGCGTCAACTTGTCGGCATCGAAACCACCGTCGGGGCCGATTCCGATGGTGGCGAAACGGGCGCGCAACTCCTGCTCGGACGGCGGCGCCGGCGCGAACCGCAGCGCAAAATCGAGGATCTCGAAGAACTGCGGCGAGGTCTTCTGCTGATCGCGGGTCAGCGGCGGGACGAAGTCGATCGGCGGGGCAGGCGCAGGCGGTGGTTGGTTGAGGAACACCGACAGTGGCGCCACCTGGTAGCCGGCCTGGATCTTCTTGACCTGGTCGATATCCGAGGGGCCGAACAACTGGGTGCGATACAGCACCAGCGCTAGATCGGTGTCGGACCTGATGACCTCGTTGATGCCCTCGGGCTTCTCGCCCTGCCAGTTCGGGCCCGCCAGAAGATATTTCCCGCCGCCGTTGCCCGTCGTCCGGCTTCCCACGTAAGCCATGTTGTAGGTGTAGAGATCGATGAACTGCAGAGAGTAGTAGCGGTCCTGCTCGATGGGAGGAACCGTCAGCACAAGCGGTTCGGCGCGCAGGTCGGCGCCGACGGCGGAGTACGGCGTGTCGGAGTTCGGCGTTTGGATCGCCTTGTCCTCTGGTGTGTAAACCTGTGCACTGCTGTGTATTTCGTTCCAACCACCCTTGTACTCGGGATCCTCTTTGTTGACGAAGTACGAGTACATCACGCGGTAGTTGTCGACCATCGGGAAGCCGTAGACGTAGGCCTCTTTCGCGATGGCACGGGTCTGTTCGAGGGACACGGCGCTGGGGCTTTCCGGTGGTGGAGTCGACGTCGCGCGCTCGTCGGCCGTTGTCGGTGCTACAAGCCGCCAACAGCGCGAGGACGGCGGTGAGAACTGCGATCCGGCGCATCAATTCTTTTCCAGCGCCTCGGTGCGCGCGCTCATCGAGCGGCCGTGCGCGGCCACTTCGGCGTCCATCTTCGGCAACAGTTCCGGAACGTGCTTCAGCGTGGTCGACTCGCCCAGCCGCGACGACAGAAGTGGCTTCAACCAGCGCAGCAGACCGACGAAGCCGGGGCAGTTGATCTGGCGCTTGCGGCCCTCGATGCCCTTGACGAACGCTTCACCGCATTTCTCGACCGATGTGGTCTTGCCCAGCGGCCCCGGCAGCTTGCGCAGCATTTCCTGGAATGCCGCGGATTCGTCCTTGCTCTCCCGTACCAACGGCGTGTCGATCCAGAGCATGTGTGCCGATCCGACGTCGACGCCGCGGTGGGCGAGCTCGAGGCGCAGTGCGTTGGCGAAGTGCTCCACGCCGGCCTTCGAGGTGTCATAGGGCACCATGCCCGCGGCGCGCGGCGTAGGCGGCCGCCGACGACACGATCAGCACGTAGCCGCGACGCTCGATGACCGACGGCAGCGCCGCGCGCACGGTGTGGAAGACCCCCATGACGTTCACGTCGATCAGCGTCTTGAAGGCCTGCAGGATCGACGGCCAGCAGCGATCCGTGGGTGGCGATACCGGCGTTGGCCATCACGACGTCGATGCCACCGAATCGCTCGATACCTGCATCGGCGGCCCTCTGCATGGCGGCGAGATCGCGTACGTCGGCGACCGCGGTCAGCACCCGGTCGCTCACCGAGCCTGGCCGGCGACGCTCTTCGAGCCGACCTCGTCCAGGTCTGTGAGCACCAGCTTGGCGCCCTTGTCGTGCAGGCGCCGGGCCACCTCGGCGCCGATGCCGTTGGCCGCCGCCGGTGATGAAGACGACTTTTCCGTTCACTGAACCCATGGCCGTCAAACGTACTCCGCGCGCCAGTCCATGCGGAGCGGGTCTACAGCTTGACACCAAGCAGCGTGTCGACCGCGGCGGCCACCACCTGCGGGCGCCTGCGGATCGTGCCCGCCGTAGGTGAGCGCATCCGTCGTCCACCCATCAAGTGCGGCAAGCGCTTTCGGGGTGTCGAGATCGTCGGCCAGATAGCGGCGGACCCGGGCCACCACGTCGCCGGCATCGGGCCCGGCGGGCAGCGCGACAGCGCTGCGCCAGCGCTGCAACCGGTCGTTGGCCTCGTCGAGAACGGCCGGCGCTCCAGAAGCGGTCGGCGCGGTAGTGGCCCGCGAACAGTCCCAGCCGGATTGCCGCCGGGGTCGACACCATCGGCGCGCAACCGGGACACCAGCACCAGGTTGCCGCGGCTCTTGCTCATCTTGTGCCCGTCCCAGCCGATCATGCCGGCGTGCACGTAGTGGCGAGCGAATCGCCGCTCCCCCGTGACGGATTCGGCGTGTGCGGCGGAGAACTCGTGGTGCGGGAAGATCAGATCGGTACCGCCGCCCTGGATGTCCAGACCGGTGCCGATGCGGCTCAGCGCGATCGCGGCGCATTCGACGTGCCAGCCGGGCCGCCCGGCGCCGAACGGCGACGGCCAGCTGGGCTCACCGGGACGCTCGGCCCGCCACAACAACGCGTCGAGCGCGTCGCCCTTGCCCGGCCGGTCGGGGTCGCCGCCGCGCTCGGCGAACAGCCGCAGCATGGTGTCGCGGTCGTAGCCCGATTCGTAGCCGAACTGCGGGGTGGCATCGGCGCGGAAGTAGACGTCGGGATATTCGGCGTCGTCGGCGACGTAGGCCGAGCCCGAGGCCAGCAGCTTCTCGACGACCTCGATGACCTCGGCGATCGCCTCGGTGGCCGCGACGTAATCGTGCGGGGGCAGCACCCGCAGCGCCGCCATGTCCTCGCGGAACAGCTCGGTCTCCCTGTCGGCCAGCTCGCGCCAGTCGATGCCGTCGCGCTGCGGCCCGCTCGAACAGCGGGTCGTCGACGTCGGTGATGTTCTGCACGTAGTGCACCTGATGCCCGGAGTCCAGCCACACCCGGTGGACGAGATCGAACGTCAGGTAGGTGGCGGCGTGGCCCAGGTGGGTGGCGTCGTACGGGGTGATGCCGCAGACGTACATGGTGGCGATCGTCGCCGCGGCGACACCGGGCGCACCTGCCGGTCGGCGCTGTCGTAGAGGCGCAGCTGCGGACCGCGGCCGGCAAGCGCCGGAACGGTCGGCGCCGGCCACGATTTCATAGCGTCGACTTTAGGCATCAGGGGAATGCGACACCGCGACGCGGCCGATTCATTCCCGTCAGCGGTTCTTGTAGGCCGACATGATGCCCTCGAGCAGCACATCGGCCAGCTCAGCCCGGCACATCAGGAAGTCGGGCAGGTAGGGATCGGCACGGTTGTAGATCAGCGGCGAGCCGTCCAGCCGGGACGCGTGCATGCCGGCGGCCGCCACCACACCGGCCGGCGCCGCCGAATCCCACTCCCACTGGCCGCCGGCGTGGATGTAGGCGTCGACGTCGCCGCGGACCACGGCCATCGCCTTGGCGCCCGCCGATCCGATCCGCACGAGCTGGATGTCGAGGCGGTCGCGTAACCACCACAGCACCGGCGGCGGCCGGTTGGCGCTGGCCGTGATGAGGATCGGCCCGTCGGCGCGCGGCGGCGGAGGGGGCACGGTGTCGGTGCGGTACACCTCGCCGCGGGCAGGCAGCGCCACGGCGGCGTCGGTGATGCCGCCGCCGTGGTCGCGACCGTGCGTCGCGCTGCCACAGCGCGATGTGCACCGCCCAGTCCGTTCGGCCGGGCATCGAGAACTCGTGGGTGCCGTCGACGGGGTCGACGATCCAGACGCGGTCAGCCTGAACACGGGACATGTCGTCGGCCGCCTCCTCGGACAGCACGGCGTCGTCGGGGCGCTCGTCACGCAGCCGGTCGAGGATCAGGGTGTTGGCCCGCCTGTCGCCGGCGTCGCCCAGGTCGTAGGGATCGTAGAAGCCGATCTCCTCGCGCACCGCCAGCAACAGTCTCACCGGCCTCTTTGGCCACCTCGGCGGCCAGCGCCGCATCGGTCGCACTCACCGGCCAAGTAGATCACGGCTCGCCCAACCATCGTCGCGGCAATCTCGCTGACCACCGTGAGTTGCTCGCCAAGCGCGCGGGGTGAGTTAGAACGCCGGCCACGGGATCGGGCGTCGCCGATCCGGTGTCGGCATCACCGGATCATCAAGCAGCGCAGTCTGTTCTCGCCAGCAGAGCGGCGATCTCGCGCTCGGTGATGTGCTCGCCGAGCACGTCCGCCAAGCCGCTGCGCAGCTGCTCACGTAGAGCGGCGACCGCCTCCATGGTCTCGTCGTCCACCGGCTTGCCCGCCCAGCCCCACAAGACCGTTCGCAGCTTGTCCTCGACGTGCAGGCTCACGCCGTGATCGACGCCGTACACCTGGCCGTCGACGCCGGACAGGATGTGGCCGCCCTTGCGGTCGGCGTTGTTGATCAACACGTCGAACACCGCCATCCGGCGCAACCGGATGTCGTCGGCGTGCACCAGGGTGACCTCGTCGCCGGCGTAGTCGTACGCCTGCAGGATCGGCAGGAAGCCGGGCGGGACCTGTCCCGGCGGGCAGCAGGTCGACCAGGTCCGGACCTGCTGCGGGCTCGTCGCCGACCTCTGTCGAGACTCTCGCCCGGCTGGTCCACCCACAGCTGCAGCATGCCGCGTCCGGCCGGCCCGTCGCGAATGATGGTGTACGGCACGATGTTCCACCCCAGCGCGTCCGATACCAGGTACGCGGCGAGTTCACGGCCGGCCAGTGTGCCGTCGGGGAAGTCCCACAGCGGCGCCTCGCCCTGCGATCGGCTTGTAGACGCAATGTGCTTGCCGCTCATCGAGATGCGCCTCGCACAGGAAGGTGGCGTTGCTCGCCGAGCGGATCCGTCCGATGACGGTCAGCTCGCCGCTGCCGCAGCACCTCATCGGATTCAGGAGCGGAGTCGTCTCCGCCGCTACGAGTCGTCGGCGTCATCGTCGGAACCGGCGATGGCGCCGCGCAGGTAGCCATTGGTGCGCACGCAGATGTGGCCCTCGGGGTCGAGCGGTTCGTCGCACAGCGGGCATGGCGGACGGCCCGCCGAGATGACTCGGTTGGAGCGCGTCGCGAACTGCCGCGCCGATTCGGGCGTCAGGAAGACACGCACCGCGTCGGGGCCGTCCTCGGCGTCGTCGAGCACCACGGACGCGTCGAACTCGGTCTCGGATACCGCGAGCAGTTCGACGACGACGGTCTGCGCCTCGGAGTCCCAGCCAAGCCCCATCGTGCCGACCCGGAATTCGGCGTCGACCGGGGTGATCAGCGGGCTCAGATCGTCCACCTCGCCGGTCTCGGGCGGCACCGGGGTGCCGAATCGCCGGTTGATCTCGAGCAGCAGTGCGGCGATCCGCTCGGCGAGCACCGCGACCTGCTGCTTCTCCAGGATCACCGACACCACCCGCTTGTCGTGGACGGCCTGCAGATAGAACGTTCGGTTGCCTGGTTGCCCGACGGTCCCGGCCACGAAGCGGTCGGGTGTTCGGAAGACATGAATTGCGCGGGCCATGGCATCTCCAAAATACCGGTAACGGCGGCGTGAGCCGCAATCGCCGGGTGCGCACCGGCTAGCCGGTCGAGCCACCCACCACCGCGTCCTCGGGTGGCACGCTCACCGTCCTTGGACGCGTCCTTCGGCGGTTTTGCGAGCAGTCCGGCGGTCAATTGATCACCGGTGTGGTTGACGTGGATGACGAACGGGCGCACCGCCGTGTAACGGATCACACTCATCGACGCGGGATCCGCGGTGATGCGCTGAAAGCTGTCGAGATGCGTGCCCAGCGCGTCGGCCACGACGGCCTTGATGACATCGCCGTGCGTGCACGCGAGCCACAGCACGTCGCCGTCGTGCTGGTCGGCCAGCCGGCGGTCGTGCTCACGTACCGCACCGACTGCGCGTGCCTGCACCGCGGCCAGCCCCTCCCCGTCGGGAAACACCGCTGCGCTCGGCTGCTGCTGCACCACCGCCCACAGCGGCTCCTTGACCAGATCGCCGATCTTGCGGCCCGTCCACGCGCCGTAGTCGACCTCGGAGATGCGCTCGTCGACGACGGGGTCCAGACCCAGCGCGGCGGCCAGCGGCGCCACCGTGCGTTCGCAACGCAGCAGCGGCGAGCGCACGATCGCGCGGATCGGGCAGCGTGCCGATGCGCGCGACCAGCCCCTGGGCCTGCTCCTGGCCCTTGTCGTCCAGGTCGACGCCCTCGCTGCGGCCGGCCAGCGTATGGGCGGTGTTCGAGGTCGACCGCCCGTGACGCAACAGGATGACCGTCATACCGCTGCCACCACGCCGGTGCCGAGCAGGATCAGGACGACGGTTCCGAGCACGACGCGGTAGCCGACGAACCAGTACATGCTGTGCCGCACCAGGAATCGCAGGAACCAGGAGACGGCGGCGAATCCGACGAAGAATGCGATCAGCGGTCGCCACCAACAGCTGCGGACCGCTGGCGCTCATCCCCTCACCGACCGGGTGAAACGCGTCGGGCAGCGAGAACAGCCCCGATGCGAACACCGCCGGGATCGCGAGCAGGAAGCCGAACCGCGCGGCGAGCTCGCGGTCCATGCCGAGGAACAGCCCGGCGCTGATCGTCGCACCGGATCTCGACACACCCGGTACCAGTGCCAGGCACTGTGCGAGGCCGACGATGATGCTGTCCTTCCACGTGAGCTGTTCGACTCGGCGTGTCTGGCGGCCGAAGTACTCCGCCGCGGCGATGACCGCCGAGAACACGATCAACGCGATCGCGATCAACCACAGATTGCGTGCGCCGGTTCGGATTTCGTCCTTGAACAACAGGCCGAACACGCCGATCGGGATGCGTGCCGATGATGACCCACCAGCCCAGCCAGTAGTCGGCGGTGCGGTGCGACGGTCACGAAAAGTCCGTTGAACCACGCCTTGACGATGCGGCCGATGTCGCGCGCGAAGTAGACGAGCACCGCCACTTCGGTGCCCAGCTGGGTGACGGCGGTGAACGATGCCCCGGCGTCCTGGGTGAAGAACACCCGCGATGCGATCGCCAGGTGTCCCGACGACGACACCGGCAGGAACTCGGTCAGCCCCTGCAATATCGCGAGAACGATCACCTGGACCCACGACATCGCAGCCACGTCCGTCACGACGACGACCGTACCGTGGGATGGGTCAGCGGCTGGCCCGCGTCACCGGCTGCGCGGCGGCCACCGCGTCACGCACCGCCGCTGCCAGGCTCCGCTCGTCGGAGAGATCGATGTCGATCAGCTTCCGGTTGGTGACCGCGACGACGTCTTCGTTGCTGCGGCACCGGCCCGCTCAGCCGCGGGCGGTAGACCTCGACGAGCAGCGACCTGCCGCTCGACATGGAAGGAAAAGCTGCGGCCGTCGCCGACCTGGCCAAAGCCGCTAGCGTGCACACCAGTGGAAATATCCTCGATAGCAAACTCTCGGCTGGTCCAATTCCCGTTCTTCGGCAATGGTCATGAGATTGACCATAACTCTACTGATGCGACCGTATGCAGGCGGACGCGACGAGCGGCGCGAAAATCCACGACTTTCGCTCTGCCTACACTGCTGGTCAGGAGTTTTCCATTTCGCACGCCACGAGAGTTACCCCTTGCCAATTCGGATAAACACCTCTATTCAGGTTTTTCGACTTTTGGCCTGCACGCTGGCAATTGCCGGGCTGTCGGGGTGCTCGTCGAAGCCCGTCGGATGCGCCGCCGCCCGACGATCGTGCCCGCGCAGGCCGCGGTGTCACCTCCGCCGGCCGGCGCACCCGCTGGCGCGGTGCGGCCGCTGGCCGGCCATGCGCAGGCCGCGGTGTTCGACGCCGACACCGGGTCGTTGGCCGTGCTCAGCCCTCAGCCCGCCGGGCAGTCGGTGATCACCACGCTGCGCGGGGCCGGCGACAGCCGGTCGGTGCCGTTGCCCGGGACCGCGACGGCGATGACCGGCGACGGCGAGGGCCGGGTGTTCGTGTCGACCCGCGGCGGCTACTTCCGGGTCGATCTCGCCGGCGGCACCGCGACGCTGCGTCGGCGTCGACGGGCAGAACGAGACCGACTTCACCGCGATCGCGCGCCGCGCGGACGGCAGGCTGGTGCTGGGCAGCGCCGACGGCACCGTGTTCACCCTGAGTTCCGACACCGCCGTCGGCGCGCAGCTGAAGATCTTCGCCCGGGTGGATGCCCTTGTCACGCAAGGTAATACCGCAGTGGTGCTGGACCGCGGACAGACATCGGTGACCGCACTCGTCGGAGGACGGCACCGAGGCCGACCATGCGCTGCGCGCCGGCGAGGGGGCGACCACGATGGCGGCCGACGCGGCGGGCCGGGTCCTGGTCGCCGACACCCGCGGCGGCCAGCTGCTGGTGTTCGGCACGGACCCGCTGATCCTTCGCCAGGCGTATCCGGTGCGCGACGCACCCTACGGACTGGCCGGATCGTCGACGCTGGCCTGGGTGTCGCAGACTGCTACGAACTCCGTTGTTGGCTACGATTTGTCAACCGGCATCCCCGTCGAGAAGGTGCGCTATCGAACCGTGCAGCAGCCGAACTCCCTGGTCTACGACGACTCGTCTGGCACCCTGTATGTGGTGTCGGGCTCGGGAGCGGGTGTCCAGGTGATCCCCGGCGCGGCGGTGGGTTCGTGACGACGATGCAGCGCGGCCGGATGCCGGAGGGCTGGGCCGACGTGATTGCGGCCGATCTGTCCGACGACTACGAGTGGATTCCGTTGCGGCTGCCGCCCGATCTGACTCGGATCAACGCCTCGACCCGGTTGTCCATCGAGGCCGAATACCGCGGCTGGGAGCTCACCCGGGTGCGGCTGTACACCGACGGCTCGCGGCGGGTGCTGCTGCGCCGCAAGAAGTCCGCGATCCGCGGGGCGGCCATCCCGGAGCAGCCCGCCCTGTGAGCTCGTGATGTACCGCGCGCTGCAGCGGGTGCTGTTCCTGTTCGCGCCCGAACGCATTCACACCTGGGTGTTCGCACTGTTGCGGGCGGTCACCGCCGCCGCCGTCACCCGCCGTCCGCTGGCGCGGTGGCTGGCACCGCGCGATCCGGTGCTGGCCAGCACGGTCTTCGGGGTGCGATTTCGCCGCTCCGCTCGGCTTGGCCGCCGGATTCGACAAGGACGGCCGGGGGCTGCAGACGTGGGGCGCGCTGGGATTCGGATACGCCGAGGTCGGCACGGTGACCGCAGTGGCGCAGCCGGGCAACCCGCAGCCGACGGATGTTCCGGCTGCCCGACGATCGGGCCCTGCTCAACCGGATGGGGTTCAACAACCACGGGGCGGGCGAGCTGGCGATCCAACTGGCACGCCACACCCCCGACGTGCCGATCGGCGTCAACATCGGCAAGACCAAGACCACCCCGGCCGAGTCGGCGGTCGACGACTACGCCGAAAGCGCGCGGCTGCTCGGGCCGCTGGCGGCGTTCGTGGTGGTCAACGTCAGCTCGCCGAACACTCCGGGACTGCGTGACCTGCAGGCGGTCGAATCGCTGCGCCCCATCCTCGCCGCGGTCCGCGCGGAGACGACGACGCCCGTGCTGGTGAAGATCGCACCCGATCTGTCGGACGACGAAATCGACGAGATCGCCGATCTGGCAGTCGAATTGGGGCTGGCAGGCATCGTCGCCACCAACACCACGGTGTCCCGCGACGGGCTGGCCACCCCGGGCATCGACGAGCTGGGTGCGGGCGGGATCTCCGGGCCGCCGGTCGCGCAGCGGTCCGCGGAGGTGTTGCGCAGGCTGTACCGGCGCGTCGGCGACCGGCTGGTGCTGATCAGCGTCGGCGGCATCGAAACCGCCGACGACGCGTGGGACCGCATCATCTCCGGCGCCTCACTGCTGCAGGGCTACACCGGCTTCATCTACGGCGGCGGGCTGTGGGCCAAGCGCATCCACGACGGCCTGGCCCGCCGCCTGCACGACGGCGGTTTCGCCTCCCTGGCCGACGCCGTCGGCTCGGCCGTGCGCGACTAGTTCTGCTCGTAGGTCGCGGTGATGACTGCCCGCGCGATCGCGTTTCCGAACAAGTTGAAGCCCAGGTAGGCCGGGGTGGCCTCCGCGGGCAGGTCGAGCTTCTCCACACCGACGGCGTGCACCGCGATGATGTACCGGTGCACGCCGTGCCCGGCAGGCGGCGCAGCGCCGATGAAGCGCTTCAGCGCCGGCGTCGTTGGCCAAAGTCAGTGCGTCGCCGGGAAATCCGCTGGCTGCTGCCGTCGCCGACTCCTGCGGGCAGATCGGTGACGGTGGCGGGCAGGTTGGCCACCGCCCAGTGCCAGAACCCCGACGCCGTCGGCGCGTCGGGGTCGTACATGGTTACCGCGAAGCTGCGCGTCTCCTCGGGGAATCCCGACCACGACAGTTGCGGGGACACATCGGAGCCGCCGGCGCCCATGATGCCGCTGACCTGGTCGTTGCCGAACGCCTGACCGTCGCTGAACGTCTCGGACGTCAGGGTGAACGTCGGGAGCTTCGGCAGGAAGTCATAGGGGTTGTAGTCAAACGCCATGTCTGATCCTTTCGTAGTAGTCAGCAGTGCAGGTCAGCAGTGCCGAAGGAAATGTTCGAGAACCCGGGTGCCGAACGTCAGTGCGTCAACGGGTACCCGTTCGTCCACGCCGTGGAACAACGCGGCGAAGTCGAGGTCCGGCGGCAATTTCAGCGGTGCGAACCCGAAGCAGCGAATCCCCAGCCGCGCAAAGTGTTTCGCATCGGTACCGCCCGACAGCATGTACGGGACCGTGCGGGCGTCGGGATCGGCGGACAGGATCGCGCCGTTCATCGCCTCCAGCAGTTCGCCGTCGAAGCTCGTCTCATACGACGGCAGTTCGGTGATCCACTCGCGGGTGACGTCGGGGCCGATGAGCTCGTCGACCTCGCGCTCGAAGGCGGCCAGCCGGCCCGGCAGCACACGGCAGTCGACGACGGCCTCAGCCGTCGCGGGAATGACGTTGGCCTTGTATCCCGCCTTGAGCATCGTCGGGTTGGCGGTGTCGCGCAGCGTCGCGCCGACGATTCGCGCGATCGGGCCGAGCTTGGCGATGGCCCCCTCGAGATCCGGTGAGTCCACGTCGAAGGTGTACCCGGTCTCCTCGGCGACGGCGGTCAGGAACTGCTCCACCGACTCGGTCAGGATCACCGGGAACTGGTGGCGGCCGAGCTTGGCCACCGCTTCGGCGACCGCGGTGACCGCGTTGTTGTCGTGAATCATCGAACCGTGGCCCGCGCGACCGCGCGCCGTCAGCCGCATCCACATCATCGCCTTCTCGGCGGTCTCGATCAGGTACAGCGTCCGCTCGCCGCCGTCACGGCGCGGGATCGTCAGCGAGAAACCGCCGACCTCCCCGATCGCCTCGGTGACGCCGTCGAACAGGTCGGGCCGGTTGTCGACCAGCCACTTGCAGCCGTACTTGCCGCCGGCCTCCTCGTCGGAGACGAACGCGAACACGAGATCGCGCGGCGGGACGGTTCCGGAGCGTTTGAAGTGCCGGGCGACCGCGATCATCATCCCGACCATGTCCTTCATGTCCACCGCACCGCGGCCCCAGACATAGCCGTCCTCGACCGCGCCGGAGAACGGATGCACGCTCCAGTCGGCGGCCTCGGCGGGCACCACGTCGAGGTGGCCGTGCAGCATCAGGGCGCCGCGCTCGCGGTCGGCGCCTTCCAGCCGCGCGAACACGTTGGCGCGGCCGGGCGCCCCCGCTTCGATGTATTCGGTCGTATAGCCGACTTCCTGGAGCTGTTCGGCCACCCAGGCGGCGCATTCGGCCTCACCTTTGGTGGTCTCGGGCTCGCCGGTGTTCGACGTATCGAAGCGGATGAGCGCGCTGACGAGATCAACCACCTCGGCTTCGGCTGCAGACGGAGGGCTCACAGTCACCATTCGTACCATTGCCTGGCAGCCGGCTTGGTTTGGGTCCGGCCTGGGTGATCCGATAACCTAAGCTGCCTTCGAACTGGTCCGAGTGGCGGAATGGCAGACGCGCTAGCTTGAGGTGCTAGTGCCCTATTAACGGGCGTGGGGGTTCAAGTCCCCCCTCGGACACATCCGGCGACACGACTCAGGTCGGCCGTCGCCTTGATCAGATCGGCCGTCATGATGGCCGTTCAGGTTAGAAGGACCCGCGCCACCTTCCGGAATGCCGCGCATGATCGTCGTCGACATCAGCCTCAGTCGTCACTGAGCCCTATGGACAGATTCGCTCCCCGTGCCTGCAGATCGTCACACCTGGGCAGCGAGCGCCCATTGCGATCGACAGCGCCGCCGTTCACTCATCCTCCACCGTGTCAACCATGTGCTCGAGGATCAGGGCCGCCGAATCGGATCGGGCGTGCGACTCACCACCCGGGACACCAGCTCTAGTTCCTCGGCGCCGATTCCGTTGCCGCCCTAGCTCCCACGCCAACGGGTGGCCCGCACCGGTGTGTCACCTTTCGATGGCCAACCACCCAGTCCACGCTCATCCCCGACTGGTGCTCCGTTCGCCATGCGAACACAGCTCTCGCGCCTTGATGATTCACCGCAGGTCCAGGCACGTCTCTTATGGCACTGAAACCTCGTCGGCGTGCCGCGCCGCGGCACGCTGGTTCCAATACCCGGTGATCTCCTCAGGCTCTTGGCCTTCGTTTCAGGAAGCGCCCGAATGAGATACAGAGCGCCCACAATGCCGATTGCCGCGTAGACGAGCAGGGTGATGGCCAACCCCGAGCCCCTTGGAGCAGTATCGGAAAGGTCAACGTAAAGACGATCGCAAACGCGCCATGTAAGACCGACGTCAGGCTGATGGCCCGGCCGCGGATCGCCTGCGGATAGATCTCGTTGATCAAGATTCCGCTGACCGGACCCACGTCAACCAGAAGGCCGCAACGAAAACCGCAAGGCATGCGACCTGGCCCCAACGCACCACCGTGGTTTCCTGCGGCGCCACGGTCAGTAGGCCATCGTCAGCAGGGAGGCGGCCAGCACGAAAAGGCCGGCGACCATCATCCTTTTGCGCCTGTGTTGGTCGACCACGGCAAGCGCGATCAGCGTCGCGATGAAACTGATCACTGCGAGCCCCAGCGTGGTGGCGAATGCCACGGCGGTATTGGTGAAGCCGATCTGCTCCAAAATGGTTGGCGCGTAAAAGGCCACCATGCTCTCACCCGAAAATACGCCCACAAACACCACCATGAGCCCTACCAGGACCACCGGCCGATACGAGGGCGCCCACAGCCGGGCCCGCCCGCCGCCGGTGTCGCCGCGATCGGAATCCGGGCCCGCGGGCTCGGCGGTGATCTCGGCCAATTCGCGATCAGCCTCGCCGCCGACGAGCCGACGCAAGGAGCGGAGCGCCGCGTTGGGCTGACCCACGGCGATCAGCCAGCGCGGCGATTCCATCAGCGGCAGCAGCGCCAAGCCGTAGATCGCTGCCGGCAACGCGATGAAGCCGAACATGAGGCGCCAGCCGGAGTGCGCGTTCACCAGTACCAGGCCCACGCAGTAGGCCAGCATCACACCGAGGGTATTCGCCACAAGTTGTATCGAAACCAACCGGCCTCGGATGCCGGCGGGTGCTATCTCCGCCACGTAGATACCAGCCGTCGGAGTCGACACACCGATGGCGAACCCGGCGGCGGCGCGGGCGACGATCAGCCAGCCCAACGACTGGGCAAGTGCGGCACCGAAGCCGCTGGCGACGAACAACGCGGCCATCGACATCAGGACATAGCGACGACCGAATCGATCCGAGAGGAGCCCCGCGATAGACGCGCCCGCCGCTCCTCCCGTAACCACGGCGCTGGCCAGCAGTCCTTGTTCGAACCCGTCGAGCTCCCAGTCGTCGGTGATGAGTACCAGCGTGACCGCGGTGATCGCCAAGTTGTATCCGGCAAGCATTCCGGACAGGGAGCCAAGGACTCCCACCGCATAGTGAGCGAAGCGGGTCTGTCTGACCTGTGCAGCCCAGGCGGTGAAGTAGCGATCGATCGCCGCCAGCGATCGATCCTTCGTCTCTGGAAAGCGCCGGCGGAACACGACGAACCCGCCGATCGCCGTGCACATGTAAACCGCCAGCAGCACGTAGAGGCCGAGCTGATCGCCCAACAACAGGCCCGTCGGGGCGGCGAGGGCGTCGAACAGCCAGTGTGAGGCGACCACCATGCCCATCGCGATCCCGCGCACCGGATCGGCAACAACTCCGCCGCGGCGACCCAGGCAATCGGGCCCAGCCCTATCGCGAACGCAACAATGAACAGGTAAAGGCCTGTGACGGAAAGGATGTGACCGGTGCTCGTGGAATGTAAGCCGGCCCCCACCGCCATCGTGGCGCAGCCGAGCGCAACCCCGACGAGGCTCGCCAGCAATAGTGGACGGCGCCCGATCCGATCAACGAGGACAACGGCGACGAGCGTTGCCAACACATTGACCGCCGTAATCGATATGGCAGTCTCAGTTGGCCACGCCGAATTCCCACGTCGTGTCGGCCAATGTATCCAGATTTGCTGCCGCGTAATAAATCACGGCGTTGATGCCGACGAACTGTTGCACGAAAAATAGCCCGATGCCGATGAAATCGCGCCGCGACCCGCCAAGGAGAACACCGTGGACAGACCGTCCAACCGAGGATCGCGAGCGGCCGGGACGACCTCGTGCAGCTGCTGACGCGCGCTGTCGAGACCCAGCCGGATCTCCACGCCTCCGCCGTCTCGTTATCGCCCATGAGTCGCAGCCACACCGGCGATTCGACCAACAGCAGGGCCAGCCCGCTCAAGATCACGCCTGGGACCGCACCGGCACCCAACAGGAACTTCCAGTCGGCGTCGTCCGGGAACACCACGAGACCGATGTATGCGAGCAGGATGCCGATCGTGATCATCAGCTGGAAGATGCAGATCAGCGAGCCGCGGCGGGCAATGGGCGCGATCTCGGCGATATACAACGGGGCCGCAACCGAGATGGCCCCCACGCCAATTCCGACGATCAGTTCTCCGATCAGGAGCACCAGTTCCGACGGCGCGATAGCGCTCACAAATGCGCCGAAGGTCAAGGGCCGCGGTCGCCATTATGACGTCTTGCTGCCCGACCAGGTCGGCGACGCGACCGGCGGCCAGCGCGCCGATGATCGCGCCGATCAGCGTGGCCGTACTCAGCCAGGCGGACTGGCCACGATCCAACGCGCCGGCCGCTATGCCGGTCTCGTAGCCGAAGATCAGCCCGCCCAGCGACGCGATGCCGACCATGAGGTGACGCATTGCCATTACTCGGGTACCGCCTGGTCTTTGCCCGGCACGATCACGCACATAGGTGACCGTACCGGTGCGATCGTCGGCACGCCGCGAGGAACGGGCAACGTACTTGCGGAGGGCTTGTGCGCGGCCTAATTGCGGCCGCTCAATCGCCGGGCCAGCGCGTCTGCATGACGCAAGGACCACGCGGTGATGGTGAGGAACCGGTTAGCTGCTCCTTGCGAGGGAAACACGCTCGCATCCGCCGCCGAAAGGTTTTGCACCTGCCAGAACTGGCCGCAGCTGTCGGTGACGCCAGACCGGGCGTCGTCGCTCATCCGCAAGCCGCCGATCTCATGCAACGCCACCCCGGGTGGATGACCGAGTGGGGCTCCCGAGCCGGGCGCCAAGCACAGCTGCGGCGCGGCCCGCAGACTTCTGCATCGCGGCCAAGCACTTCTCGTCGTCGGCGCTGCGGTCATAGATCACCCGAAAGCTCTGCATGCCAGCACAGGTCACGTCACTGTCGCCGCTCAGCACGACGCAGTTCTGCTTCGTCGCCGAGCCAACACCGAAAGCCGCCAATACCACCAAGGCATTGGTGTCCGTCAGACAACCCTGAATCTGCAGCTCAAACGGTCGCTCTGGGGTCTAGTTGACCAGCACACTCACGGGTTCGGCCGGGCTCATCGGGTTCAGGCTCGCCGAACTCGACACTCGCCTCCAGGAACAGATGATCGCTGATGTAGCACCCGACAAGCGAATTGAGCGCAGCAAGACCAGAACTCAACGCGAGCCGTGTGGACTGCACCGCCCCACCAGCCAACACCACATGGCGCGCACGCAGAACAACACGGGAATCGCTGCGCCGATCGAGCACCTCAACGCCGCCGACCCGATCGCCCTCGAGCAACAGCCGCGTCGCCACGGCGTGAGCCACCAGCGATACCAGCGCACCAGCGGCGAAATCACCAAAGTGCTCACTGGCCAAAAGCCGCGCCGTGGAGCTGTCATACCCGGCGCCCAAGCGGCGATCCGCACGGGTATCGATGGCCAACGGTGTCGGGCGGGCCGGCCAGCCCGCCGCAACCAGCTGCTCAATGGCCCTGCGCTGTCTACCTGACTGATGAAACGGCGGCCGCTGTGCATCACCAGCCCCGCTCACCCTGATCAACGACTCTGCCTGATCGTAAAAGCCCGCCATGTCGTCGGCGTCGATCGGCCATTCATCAAAGTCCCACGACTGGTAGCGCGGCGTAACACCATGCCAAAACAGGGATCGCCCGCCCACGGCAACCCACGCCGGGACCCGCCAGCCCGGCGCCGTCTCACTACTCGACCACTCGACCGGAATCGTCGCACTGTCACTAACTTTCGCCGCCAAACCGCCAGCAGAATCAAGCCGGACGTTGGCGATATGCGACAGCAACGTCAACGGGCCAGCCTCCACCATGACAACCCGTAAACCGTGTTCGGCCAGCGATAGCGCAGTGCTCACCCCCGCCGTACCACTGCCGATTACCAGACAGTCAATTTCGTCACCGCCACGAGCAACCTGCCAAAGCGGGCTTTCGAAAGTCGGCGACCAACCGTCCACAGCGTCTATTCCGCCCATGGCCAATTCCCATCTGGAACAGTTCGAACCCATTCCGAAAAGCGCTATGGGCCATCATTTTTCGGTGTCCGAGCGTGAGCGGGGTCGAGTTTCTTCAGCCATTCCGGGGACCCTTGTTCGGTGTTGAGTCCCTTCTCGATGAGGACAAGGTTGTGGTGAGCGTGCACGCCCGTGACCGTCAACTCGGTCATCGACGGTTGATCGTTGCCGTTCCGTATCTGCTCCTGATGGTGCAGTCCGTCCATCAGGTCTTTGATCATTCCATGGACCTGTACTGGGCCGACGGGTCGGGGTCGCCGCCCCACCGCGGCCAGTAAGCGATCGCCAGGTCCTCGATAACGTAGAGGCCACCGGGTTTGACGTGTGGGAAGAGGGCTTTAAAGGAGGTGATGACGTGGTGGCTGATGTGACTGCCGTCGTCGATGACGATGTCGAACGGCCCCACCTCGCGGGCCATCGAGTTCCAGGAATTGCTCATCGCCCTGATCGCCCTGCAGAACCTGCACGCGGCTCTGCGCTCACGCCCGGCTTCGGATAATGTCCAGTCCGTAGATCAGGCCCCGCGAAAATAATGCTTCCACATGCGCAGCGACTCACCGCCGGCGTCGGGTGACTCGTAGCCGCCGATTCCGATCTCAAGAACCTTGACCGCAAGATCCGATAGGGCTCAAAGTGCTTCTGGTAATGCGGCCTGTACCAGCGCCCGCCCCACTTGTCTGAGCCGAACCGCGCGGCTAGCTCGGTGACAGATCCTTCGCAGCTGGGCGATAGCTGCGACGATGGGCCGAAGCCCGACAGCAAGGGGACGCGCGAATGATTCGGAATGTCGGCGTATTCCTTTGTGGCAAAGAGCTCGCGGGTGGCGCCATGACGGTCCCAGCTGGGCCGAATAGTTCGCGCAGCAAGTCCACGAGGTCCTGGCGGACAGTCGCAGAAGCATCGCCGCTCCAACCTTTTTCGACGTAGGGAGCACCGTCGCGCAACGTGAGAAGGTAACCCAGGCGCCCGCCGCCGAAGCCCAGGTCGTACTGAATCATTAACCCATCCCCCGGGCGGCTCAGCAGGGTGGCCCGGCAGGCGACCTCGGTCACCATCACCTCGGCGACGTCATCCGGGCCGATGTCGGCCACACGAGCCGAAATCTCCGCGTCGGGCAAACCGGCGGCCGCGAGAATACTCTTGATCAGCGAATCGTCGGTCAACATCGGTGACATCACCTCCACGAGAGACGTTGAAGCCCAGCCGCTCGAACCGTAACAGGCACCCAATGTTCGAGTAGGTTCCAATTACCTCCACTTCATCGACCCCTTGGACACAAGATGTACACCCCGTCTTTCAACCGGATCGACGATGACGACGAGATCCGGCGCTTCGTGGCCGCGGCGCGATCGGCCGAGTTCGTCACGGTCGATCCCGATGGGCTTCCTGTCGCGACCCTGTTGCCGATCATGTGGCAGCGGGGGCGTCGTCCTTGCCCACATGGCGCGCGCCAACCCGCAATGGAAGCCATCACCCCGGCAGCCCGGCGCTGTTGATCTGTGCGGGACCCGAGGCCTACATCTGCCCGTCCTGGTACGCGGCGAAGGCCGAACACGGCCGGGTCGTCCCGACCTGGAACTACACCGCAGTACATCTGTCCGGCACCGTGCGAGTCCATCGGGACCAGGAGTGGCTCCGCGGCGTCGTCACCCGACTGACCGGGATCCACGAGGGCCGCCGCGATCAGCCGTGGCCGCCCAGCGACGCCCCGGAGCAGTTCATCAACGGTCAACTCGCGGGCATCGTCGGGATCGAGATCACCGTCACCGGGGTCGAGGGCAAGTCGAAGCTGAGCCAGAACCGTTCCGAGGCCGACCGCCGCGGCGTGGTGGCCGGCTTGCTCGGTGAAAAGCACTACGAAGCCGCCGAAGTCGCGGCCGCGATGGAAGCTCGTCAAGGACATTGCGAATTTCCCTGGTTTCGGGATGGTCGGGTCCCAGCCGTTGCACCCGTTCGGCCAGTGCGCTTTCACAGTCTACGATCACTGCCTCGATATCCCCAGCGTCACCCCGGAGCACGTACAGTAGCTCCTGGTGCTCATCGTGTCGGGGTGGTCGGGGCCGAGCATTCGTTCCCGGGCTGCCAGACACTCTCGTAGCTCGTGCACCGCCCCAGAAAAATCCCCGCCCTGCCCCAGCACCAGGGCCCGGGTATGGCGCAGGGTCAGAATTACCGGGTGGTCGGGACCGTGCGTCCGCAGGTGATCGGCCAGCAGTACCTCATAGTCCGCAAGCGCACCCGCGACATCGCCGCAGCCTTCTAGCATGCGGCGAGGGTGCCATGGCTGTTCTTGACATCGGGATGATCCGTTCCCAGCACCCGTAAGCGGTCGGCCAACACCTCCTCGAGCTCCGCCATTGCCTGCGAACATCCCCCGCCCTTGCCGCGAAAGAACGCCAAATCGTTTCTGGTTCCTAGGGTTTCCGGTCATACGGTCCTAGCACCCGCTGTCTATCGGCTATCAGATCTATGAGCCAGCGACGGCGCCTCGAGTCGCCGGCCTCACCCCGAATGCCGCAAGGCTGTGGCGGGTGTTCAGGACGCTGTGTCTCGGGGCCCACGACTCGCAGCCAGTCGGCAGCACTTCCTCGAGTTCACCGATCGCGTGGGCCACATCGCCGCTCTTACCTCGAAGAATACCACGTCTTTCGCGTACCGATGGTGGCCGGATGATCCGGTCCCTGCACTCGCATTCGATCGACCAACAGCATCTCGAGCTTGGCGATCGCCCCCGCAGCATCCCCGCTCCTTACCTCGCGCGTTGGCCTCATCGTGACGCGCGTCCAGGGTTTCGACGTCGTCTGAATCACGCCTCCCGAAGCGGTCCCGCAGCCCCATGTGAATTCTATACCTCCGGACGCTTACCTTGACGGACGAACCCGATGTCGTCGCCGATCACCGTGTTCGGTCCGATCGGCAGCTGCTCCGCGGTGTCTCCTCCGACCTTGACGAACTCGATGCGATCACGAGCGACCTTGCGGAGCAGGTCCTCGAAGGCCATCGTGGTCAGCTGTTCTCCGGGGCACCGTCGGTAACCGAAACCGAAGGGCGCGAAACCGGCGTAGTCGCACACGGGTCTGGGTCGGTCCTCGATCACGCCGAATACAGTGCCGAAGGCGCTGTTGCGCAACGCCGCCGCGCGCCCGTCCTTCACTGGAAAGTCGGTCGGTGTGAATGGGCAGTTGGCCAGACCCATCTGGCGAATTCGCGCTTCGTCGATCTGCTGGCTCGTTGGCGCCGCCTGGTAGCGGGCGGGATCGAAGTCGTCGGGGTTTGACCACTGGACCGGGTCCCTGCTCGTCGACGGGTGCGGTGTGGCGATATAACCGTGGCTGCTCGAACGCCGGCGGTCGCGTCGGCTCGAGTGCCGAGATGCTTCCGCCGTTGGGCGAGATCGTGCGGAACAACTCCATGACCAACCGTTCCAGCGGCGGGAACGCAGAGCCGTCCGGCTTGTCGTAGTCCCCCGCCATCGTCTTTGTGAACCACTCCTTCGCCTGCGGGTCGCCTCCCTCGCGGCCGAGATTCGACATCACGTTGTAGAGGCTGTTGCCCCACTGACTGAATGCCACGAAGTTGTGGAAGCACTCGAACACGACGTCCTGGTGGTTGAAGTACTCGCTTTCCTCGCCGTTCTTGAGCCAGTACCAGGCGAATGTCTTCTCCGGCTCCCGCGTTTTGCCCGATCCGATATCCGCCAGCCGATCGTCGATCCACGACTTCAGGAAGGTGAGCCGTTCCCTGACCGCCATGTAGTTGTCGTAGACGATCTTTTGAGTCGGATCCCGGTAGGCCAGCACCGCATTGAAGCTGGTGCCGATCTCACGTACCTGATCGGGAATCTCGGTGCCACGCACGCCCAGATGCAGATCCCAGTACAGATCCCAGAACGTGTCCAGATAAATTCGCATCAAAGGCTTTTCGATGTTCTGCTGACTCAGCAGTTCGTCCCAGAAGCGGACCACCTTGCCCTTGTACATGCGGTCATACAGGTCGGGCGTGACCGCCGACATATAGATCCGCTTGCGGCGGTTGTCGGGTCCACGGAGCTCGAGGCCTTGAAGAAAGACGGTGACACCCTTCTCGGGGTCCGGTCCCCAACTTTCGCTGAGCAGACCCCACAGATCGGACGGCAACGCATTTTCCTTCGTCAGCGCGACGTCGATCATCGGCAGAACGGGACGTTGGCCATCGAAGACGCTGTTCTGAAGAAACGGCGCGATCGCATTGTCGACATAGTCGCTGTCGAAGTCGGGATACTCCGCGCGCAACCGGGCCACTTCGTCTGTTGCAGCTGCTCCCCGCGCCGGGCGGTTCATCCGTGGACGTTGAGCACCCGACGACCGACTGCGCAGACACTGCGACAACGGCACCGGCCCCACCGGCGAGGAATACGCGTCGTCTCATGAATTCCCCCATTATCCAGAAAGCGAAGCTCGGCTAAGTGGGAACGTACTCCGATCGATAGGCCCGTAACCGCGATCGGGCGATACGCCGACCGCGGAAGTCAGTACACGTCGCGGACATAGCGTTTCGCGGCGACGAGTTCGCGCTTGTAGTCGTGAGCCCGTTCGTGCGACATCCGTCCGTGGGTCTCGATGATCGTCGTCAGCGCCGCGTCGACGTCCTTGGCCATCCGGGTGGCGTCACCGCAGACGTAGAAGTGCCCGCCGTCGTCGAGCCAGCGCCACACGTCGGCACCGCGATCGAGCATCTTGTGCTGCACATAGACCCGGTCGGCCTGGTCGCGGCTGAACGCCAGGTCGAGCCGGCTGAGGAAGCCGTCGCGAGCCATGTCCTCCAAATCGTCTCGGTAATAGAAGTTTTCGCGGCGGTGCTGGTCGCCGAAGAACAACCAGTTGCGACCCGCGTGACCGAGCGCGCGGCGTTCCTGCAGGAAGCCGCGGAACGGCGCGATGCCCGTCCCTGGGCCGACCATGATCATCGGTGCGTCGCTGTCCCCGGGTGGCCGGAAGTGCGGTGAGCGTTGCAGGAACACCGGAGCCGACGCCGCGCGATCGGCAAGGAACGTCGAGCACACACCGCCACGCTGCCCGCCGTCGGAGCCGCGATAGCGCACCACCGAGACCGTCAGCTGTATCTCGTGTGGACTGACCAGTGGACTCGACGAGATCGAGTAACTTCGCGGCGTCAGCCGCACCAGGACCTCGAGCCACTGGTCGGGGTCGGCGTGGACGACGAACTCCTGCACGAGATCGAGTCCGTTGCGTCCGACCAGCCACTTGTCCAGCTTGTCCTCTGCGGGCGCGCAGCGGCTTCGCATCGCGACTGTTCTCGGCGATGAAGCGCAACAAGTCTGGCGTGACGCGGCAGAAGTCGTAGCGCGACGTCAAGGCGTCGCGCATGGTCTGCTCGGTCGCCGTCGACCACGACGATGTGCTCACCGCGCATACCGGTGGCCGCCAACCACGCGTCGACGGTGGCCGGGTCGTTCGTGGGGAACACCCCGAGCGAGTCGCCGGCGGCGTAGCTGACATCGAACTCGGAGATGTCAAACCCGAACTGGCGAACCTCTTTTCGTGACGATGGCGCAGTCAGCACGATGTTTCTGCACAGCGGCGCCGTGATCGGATGCGTGCGGGTGAACGGCTCCGCAACGGGCGCAGGCGTCGAGTACACCGCGCGACCCAACAGGGCGGCGACCCGATCCACCCATCGGCCCATCGGTTCGTCGTCGTGGGCCTCGCAATCGACGCGCTCGAGCAGCCGTGTCGCGCCCAATGCGGCCAGCCTGGTGTCGATGGACCTCGCATGGCCGCAGAAGTCGTCGTACGTGCGATCGCCGATACCGAGCACGGCGAAGCGCACCCCGGTCAGCGTGGGGGCATCCGGGGAGGTCGAGCCGGTTCCAGAACTCGGCACCGTTGTCGGGCGGCCCGCCGTCGCCGAACGTGCTGGTGATCACCAGCACGTCGCGCGTCGGCGAGGTCGGCGAGGGCGAGGTCGTTCATGTTCACCAGGTTCGGCGCGCCGATCCCGGCGGCCACCTTGCCTGCGAACTCCTCGGCGGTGCCGGTCTGCGACGCCCACAGCACCAGTGGTCCGTCGGTGAGGTCCGGACGCGACAGCGTCTTGGTTTCGCGCAACGGTAACGCCAGCGGTCTCAGGCTGACCGCGCACGCCTTGAACTCCGGCTGCAGCGAATCGGGGTCGACCGCATCGTTCGTGAGTGCGTTGACGGTCAGGTACTCGCCGTCTTCGTCGTTCCAGTGGAAGGGCGCAAAGCACATGCCCTGGCGGACCCGATCGGAAATCACCGCGGGAAGTACCGAGCGCCCGCGCCGCGTGGTGAGCTCGACGGGCTGGTCGCCGACGATGTCGAGCGCAGCCGCATCGATGGGGTGGATTTCTACGAACGGCCCGCTGTCGAGCTTGTTCAGCGAAGCGACCTTTCCGGTCTTGGTCATCGTGTGCCACTGGTGTTGCAGCCGACCGGTATTGAGCACGTACGGGTAGTCGTCGTCGGGCAGCTCGCGCGGATCCAGGTGCGGCCGGGCGTAGAAGATCGCGCGCCGCGACGGGGTCGGGAACGCCAGCCGCGGCGCCTGACCGTCCTCGTCGACGAAGTGGTCCTGGCTGACGCCGTCGTTGAGGTAGCGGATCGGATGGCGGTCGTTCTCGTCGTCGGGCGGGCACGGCCATTGCAACGATGTCTGGCGCAGTCGCGCATAGCTTGCGCCGCGAAGGTCGTAGCCGGTCTTCGGATTCGAGAAGCTGCGGATCTCGTCGAAGATCTGCTCGCTGGACTCGTAGGTGAAGTGCTTGCCGAATCCCAGATGCGCTGCGACCTGGCAGATCAACTGCCAGTCGGGGCGTGCTCCCCCGCGTGGCGGCACCGACTGCGCAAGCAGTGTGATGTTGCGTTCGGAGTTCACCATCACGGCGTCGGACTCGGCCCACAGGGTGGCGGGCAGCACGATGTCGGCGTAGCGGTTGGTCGCGGTGTCGCGGTAGGTGTCCTGTGTGATGACGAGCTCGGCGGCCTCCAGCCCGGCGATCACCGTCTTGCGATTGGCGACGGTGGCAACGGGATTGGTGCAGATGATCCAGCACGCCTTGATTTTTCCGTCGGCGAGTTGGCCGAACATGTCGATGGTGCCGGGTCCGACATCGGAGCGGATGGTGCCCGGGTCCAGCGCCCATTGCTGCTCGACGAATGCCCGGTCGGCCGCGGAGACCACCGAGCGCTGACCGGGCAATCCCGGTCCCATGTAACCCATTTCGCGGCCGCCCATCGCATTGGGCTGACCTGTCAGCGACATCGGGCCGCTGCCCGGCCGGCAGATCGCGCCGGTGGCCAGGTGCAGATTGCAGATGGCGTTGGTGTTCCAGGTGCCGTGAGTGCTCTGGTTCAACCCCATCGTCCAGCAGCTCATCCACTCGCCGGCATCGGCGATCATCCGGGCGGCGGTGCGGATGTCTGCTTCGGAGAGGCCGGTGATCTGCGCGACGCGCTCGGGTGTGTACTCCGCAAGGAACTCGGGCATGGTGTCCCAGCCCTCGGTGTGCTCGGCGATGAAATCCGCGTCGATGTCGTTGTTTTCGACGAGTAAGGTGCAGCAGGCCGTTGAGCAGCGCCAGATCGGTGCCTGGCTTGATCTGCAGGAAGAGGTCGGCGCGTTCGGCGGTGGTGGTGCGTCGGGGGTCGACGACGATCAGCTTGGCGCCGGCCTTCAGCCGGTCGGTCATCCGCAGGTAAAGGATCGGATGGCAGTCGGCCATGTTCGACCCGGTGACGAAGAACAGGTCGGTGCTGTCGAAGTCGGTGTAGGAGCCCGGTGGGCCGTCGGCGCCGAGCGACTGCTTGAAACCGGTTCCCGCGCTTGCCATGCACAGCCGCGAGTTCGACTCGATATGCACCGTTCGCAGGAAGCCCTTGGCCAGCTTGGTGGCCAGATACTGCGCCTCGATGGACATCTGGCCCGATACGTAGAGTGCGACGGCATCCGGTCCGTGCTCGTCGACGATGGCGCGCAGCCGTCGTCCCGCCTCAGCGACGGCGTCATCGACGGGTACCGGCACCGGCTCGTCACCCCGGGCGGGACGCAGAAGCGCGGATGTCAGCCGTCCGTCGACGGCGGCCATCATCTCGGCATGCGTCGCACCCTTGGTGCACAACCGCCCGAAGTTGGCGGGGTGCAGCTTGTCTCCGGAGACCCGCGCGATGACGGGCCGGCCGGTATCGGAGTCCGTTGTGGTGTGGACCTCGATACCGCAGCCGACTCCGCAGTAGGAGCACGCCGTCCGGGTCGCCATGGGCGTCAGGCGGGCACCGGCGCAGGACTGCGGCCGACCTGTTCGCCCGCGCCCACCCGTGCGGTCTGGACTCGCAGGAAGACCACCCAGGTGACGACGGCGCAGATCACGTAGAAGCCGAGGAACACCCAGAATGCGTTGGTGGCGGATTTGGCGTCGCTGACGTACGAAGCGCGCAGCACGACGTTGATGAACACGCCGCCCAGTGCGCCGATCGCCCCGGCGAAACCGATCAGCGCGCCCGACATGCTGCGCGACCACGCCGCCTTCTCGTCGCGGCTCCAGTCGTCGCGGCCTTGGGCCTTCGCTTCGAAGATCGACGGGATCATCTTGTACGTCGACCCGTTTCCGATACCCGACAGGATGAACAGCAAGATGAAACCGGTGACGTAAGCGATCATCTGTCCGCCGGTCGCGGCGCCCGCCATACCGTCGTCGATCATGCCTGTTGCCACCAGGATTCCCGCGGCGAAGATCATCGCGACGAACGTGTACATGGTGACCTTGCCGCCGCCGATCCGGTCGGACACCTTGCCGCCGAACGGCCGGGCGATCGAGCCCAGAAGGGGGCCGATGAAGGCGATTTGTGCGGCGTGCAGTGATGCCTGCGCCGCACTGTCTCCGCCGGCGAGGAAGTTGATCTGTAGCACCTGTCCGAAGGCGAATGAGAATCCGATGAATGAACCGAATGTGCCGATGTAGAGGAAGCTCATCACCCAGGAGTGCTTGAACCGCAACGCTTCTGCCATGGCGCCGAGATTGGAGCGCTGGTTGCCGAGGTTGTCCATGAACAAGCGCGGCGCCGAGGGCGGCCAGCGCGATCAGCACAAGATAGATGGCGCAGACGACTTCGGGCGCGGTGTTGCTGACCGTCGCGATCACCAGCAGGCCGACGAGCTGGACCACCGGAACGCCGATATTGCCGCCGCCGGCGTTGAGCCCCAGCGCCCAGCCCTTAAGCCGCTGCGGGTAAAACGCGTTGATGTTGGTCATCGACGATGCGAAGTTTCCGCCGCCGACACCGGCGAAGGCCGCGACGATCATGAACATCGTGTACGACGTGTCGGGGCGATTCATCACCCACAGCGTCAGCACCGTCGGGACGAGCAATAGCAGCGCGCTGACGATCGTCCAGTTGCGACCACCGAACTTGGCGGGCGCGACGGTGTACGGGATGCGCATCGCGGCGCCGACGAGCGTGGGGACCGCGACCAGGTAGAACTTGCCCGCGGCGTCGATGCCGTAGACGTCCTGCGGCATGAACAGCACCATCACCGACCAGATCGACCACACCGAGAAACCGACGTGCTCGGCGAAAATGGACCAGATCAGGTTGCGTTTGGCGATGCGCTTGCCGGTGCTCTCCCACGCATCGACATCTTCGGCGTCCCAGTGCTCGATCGTTCGGCTTCGGCTCAAGGTCTTCACGAGCATTAGGTTCGCGCGACGCCATTCCGCATCGATTGCACCGTCGTGTCCGAAACGTCAACACCCGCTCACTTACCCACCGTGGCCGCGTGCGCGGTGGACGAAACGCGCCGGAAACATACGTGACTTGGGCCACGTCAATGGCCAACGTCAGCTTTCGTCGGGCTTGACCGCCAATACCGGCTTGGGGCATTCGAGCAGCAACTGCTGCGACACACTGCCCAGCAGCAACTTTCCGACCGGACTGCGGTGCCGGATACCGATGACCAGCAGTTCGGCGTCGTCTCGCCCCATGGCCTTGAGCAGCTCCTCAGCGGTATCCACCCCGACGGGCTGGGTGAGCTCGAACTCGACGCCACACTCGTTCAGATGCCGCTCGACATCGTGCACCTCGCCCGACTGGGCGAATCGAGGGTCGGAGTAGGCCTCCCCTGACGTCGAATTGATGACCAAGAGCGTGGTGCCGCGGAGTTTCGCCTCGGCGATTCCGTGCTCGAGTGCGGCCCGGCCGAACGCGTCCGCGCTGTATCCGATGACGATCATGAGTGAGCCGCCTTCTCCCGCTGGTCCTTATCGTCCTCGACGATCAGGAGCGTCTCCTCGCTGCGGTGCATGAGTTTGAGGATCAGAGGCATCAACAGCAGGATCACCATCAGCACGTACACGATGATCGCGACGGGCTCGGTGAACAGGCTGGACCAGTCCCCGCCACCCAGCTGCAGGCTTTGTCGCAGGTGACGTTCGATGCGTGGTCCGAGGATCACGCCGATGATCAGAGGCAGTACCGGTAGCCCGAATCTGCGCATCATCAGGCCGAGGAGGCCGAAGACCAGAAGCAACGCCAGGTCCAGCGGCTGGACGTTCACCGCGAGGGCGCCGAGGCAGGCGAAGAACAGGATGCCCGCGTAGAGGTAGGGCCGCGGCGTGCGCAACAGCTTGGCCCACAGCGGCGCCAGTGGCAGGTTGACCAACAGCAGTAGCAGGTTCCCGATGAAGAGGCTGGCGATCAGCGTCCAGATCAGCAGCGGTTCCTTCTCGAACAGCGTTGGGCCGGGCTGGATTCCATACGAAACGAAGGCGGTCAGCATCACGGCGGCGGTGGCGTTGGTGGGCAGACCGAGGGACAGCATCGGTACGAGAGTGCCTGCAGCCGAGGCATTGTTGGCGGCTTCCGGGCCGGCGACGCCCTCGATCGCCCCCTTGCCGAACTCTTCTTTGTGGTTGGAGAGCCGCTTCTCGGTGATGTAGGACAGGAAGGTCGGCAGCTCCGCGCCGCCTGCAGGCAGGGCACCGAAGGGGAACCCGTACGCGGTCCCGCGCAGCCACGGCTTCCACGAGCGCTGCCAGTCGCTCTTGCCCATCCAAGGTAGGCCGACGGGGATGATGTCGGCGGGGCGACGGCGCAGATGCGCTGCAACCCATAGCGCTTCGCCGACCGCGAAGATGGCCACCGCGATGATCACGATGTCGATGCCATCAGACAGCAGCGGAATGCCGAAGGTCGCCCGCGGCTGACCGGTGAGGAAGTCGATGCCGACCGCGCCGATCGCCAAGCCCAGGAACAGCGAGATCGCGCCGCGTAGCTTCGACGAACCAAGCACCGCGGTGACGGCGACGAGTGCGAAGATCATGATCGCCAGATACGACGGTGCGCCGAGGGTGACCGCGAACCGCGAGATCGCCGGGGCGAAGGCGGCGAGCAATGCGGTGCCGATAGTGCCTGCGACGAACGAACCGATTGCCGCCGTGGCCAACGCCTGCGCGGCACGTCCGGCCTTGGCCATCTTGTTGCCTTCGATGGCGGTGATGACCGACGACGACTCCCCCGGTGTATTCAGCAGGATCGAGGTCGTCGAACCGCCGTACATGCCGCCGTAGAAGATGCCGGCGAACATGATGAAGGCGGCGCTGGGGCTGACGTTGTAGGTCACCGGCAACAGCAGTGCCACCGTCATTGCGGGTCCGATACCGGGCAGCACGCCGACTGCGGTTCCCAGCAGCACGCCGATCACGGCGTACAGCAGATTCATCGGCGTGACAGCGTTCTCGAAGCCCTGGATTAGCCAGTCAAGATTTTCCATGTCAGAGGATTCCATCCAGAATGCCTGCGGGCAAAGGGATTCCAAGCCCGGAATAGAACGCATAGAAGCTGCCGACCGAGAGCACCGCGCCGATGAGGATGTTCCGGACGTAGTGCCGACTGCCAAGAATGGTCGCTGCGACCCCGAACAGCAAGGCACCGGTGATGGCCCAGCCGAGCGGCTGCACCAGCAGGATCGTCGCGACGAATAGACCGACGAGCAGGCCGACGGTGCGCCAGTCGCTCGGCGCGTCAGGGTCCACGTCCTCGCCCGCGTCGGCCTCACCCACTGACCCGCGCGGGATCGCGATGGCCAACACGATGGCAAGAACGATCAACACGACACCGATGACGACCGGAAAAATCTTCGGCCCTACGGGATCGACCTTGGCGAAGCCCGCCTCGAGGCTGAGCGCGTCATAGATCACGAATGCGCCGACCGCGACGAGCACGGCACAGACGAGGTACTGCGCCTTGTCGGTTCGTTTTTCGGGCGTTGCCGTCACGGCATCGTCTGTCGTCGTCATAGCAGCCCCAACTCGGTCAGGGTCGTCGAGACCCGGTTGTCTTGGTCAACGAGAAACTGCTCGAACGCTTCTCCGGTCACGAACGCGTCGGTCCAGCCGTTTTTTACCAGCGCGTCCTTCCACCCCTGGGTGCCGTGGAGGTCCTCGAGCACCTTGATCATCGATTTCCTGGCGTCATCAGAAATGCCGGGCGGCGCAAGGACTCCGCGCCAATTGGCGAATGTCATGTCGATTCCCGACTCCTTGAGCGTCGGAGCGTCGACACCTTCGACACGCTCGTCGCTGGACACTGCGAGCACGCGCAATTGGCCCGCCTCGATCTGGTCGATGAGCTCGCCGGGGCTCGACGTGCCGACGGTGATCTTCTTGCCGAGTAGTGCGGTCAGCAGATCTCCGCCGCCGTCATAGGTCACGAAGTTGACTGACTTCGGCTCGACGCCGACCGTTTTCGCGAGTTCCATCGGGAACAAGTGGTCAGGCCCACCCGGCGACGACCCGCCGCCGATCGTCACCTTGGCGGGATCGGCCTTCCAGGCCGCGACGAAGTCCTGCACGGTCTTGAAGGGTGAATCGGCGGGAACGAAAATCGCTCCGGGGTCCTCGATCAACTTCGCCAGCGCCGTAGCGTCGGAAGCCTTGATCTTGGATCCGTTGGTGTAGGTGGCACCGACAACGCCCAGCCCCATGGTCATCATGAGGTCGTCGTTGCCCTTTTCATTCATCAGCCGGGCCATCGCCACAGTGCCGCCCGCGCCGAGCACGTTGAAGACCTCGATGCGACCGGTGATGTCGTCGTCCTGCATGATCTTCACGGCGGTGCGGGCGGTCAGGTCGTAGCCGCCGCCCGGGCTGTTCGGCACCATCATGCGCAGCCGGTGCAAGCCGAGTTCGCCGCCGTCGCGGGTGACGCCGCAGGCTGTCACCAGCAGTGCGGCGATCAGGACGATGACGAGCATCGGCCGGGTGTGCGTGCTCTTCACGTCGTCCCCAATCACGTCAGTTGTGATGCTCAGCAATACTGATACCTACAGTGACCCAGGTCACGCATGAGTACGCAAAGGACGTTTTGGTCGTTGTGAAACTTCTCCGCTCTCCGGCGCGAGGCTTCCGCAGCCTGGCAGGCCAGTTCCTGGTCTTTCAGTTGCTGGTCGTCGCGATCGTGCTGATTGCGGTGGCGGCGGTGTCGGTGGCGCAGTCGACGCGGGAGTTCCGCGAGGTGCGTGGCGCGCGGATGATCGCCGTCGCCGAGAACATGGCGTCCACGCCGGTCGTGCGCGACAGGTACGCCGACCCCGGAGCCTCCAAGGTGCTGGCGCCCGAGGTCGACCGTGCGGTGGCCCTGTCGGGGGCCGGACTCGCGGAGATCATCGACCCCGGCGGGACGGTGCGGGTGTCGTCGGATCCGTCGCGCATCGGCCGGCAGGTCGACATGGGGCCGACGCGGGCGGACGAAGGGCGGGCCTGGTTCGGCGACCTGACCATCGACGGGGTGCACAGCCTCGTCGGCGAGGTGCCGATCCTGGCCGACAGCGGCGATGTGGTGGCGGTCGCCTCGGTCAGTGAGCGGTATCCGTCGGTGTGGGAGTTGATGGGCGCGTCCGGTGAGCGCCTGCTGTTCTACCTCGGCCTTGGTGCGGCGCTGGGCCTGCTGGCGTCATGGCTGCTGTCGAGGCGGATCAAGACGACACACCCGCGGATTGGAGATCGCCGAGATCGCCGGTCTGGCAGATCATCGGGAAGCGTTGTTGCACAGCATCCGCGAGGGCGTCGTCGCGGTGAACAACGAGGGTGACATCACGCTGCTCAACGACAGCGCACAGGATCTGCTCGGAGTGGCTCGACAATGCCGTCGGCCGCCCGGTCGACAGTGTCGGACTGGATCCCGCGGTGGTCGATTTCCTGCTCTCGGGTGAGGACGGCCGGTCCGCCGGAGACACTGTGATCGTCACGCGGACAAGGGTACTGGCACTGAACCGGCGGGCGGCGACGAGCCAGGGCCAGCGGATCGGCACAGTCACGACGATGCGTGACAGCACAGAACTCGCGGCCTTGCAGGGACAGCTGTCGTCGCACAAGAGCGTGACGGACACTCTGCGAGCGCAGACACACGAGTTCGCCAACCAATTGCACACCATCTCCGGCCTCGTCCAGCTGGGTGAATACGATTCGGTGCGTGACCTGGTAGGCACCCTGACGAGACGGCGGGCAGAAATCAGTGATGCTGTGACACAACGTATTTCCGATCCGGCCGTGGCGGCGCTGTTGATCGCGAAGACAACGCTGGCGGCCGAGAGCGGTGTGGCACTCGAGATAGCCCCGGATTCGCACCTGGCAGCGTTGCCGCCTGCGTTGGCGACGGACGTGATCACACTGCTTGGCAATCTCATCGACAACGCGGTCGATGTGTCAGTGGGCTCGCAGCCGGCCCGGGTCACCGTCAGCATCGGGGACCATGAGGGCCTGACCATCTCCGTCGCCGACTCCGGCCCGGGCGTGCCCGAGCACCTTCGGGAGACGATCTTCGCCCGAGGTGTGACCTCCAAACCCGACGCCCCCGGCGGACGGGGCATTGGCCTGGCGCTGGTGCGGATCGTCACCGCGCAGCACGGCGGAACGGTGGAGGTGACCGACGACCCCTCCGGCGGAGCACTTTTCGTGGTGCGGTTACCGGCGGGCGTCGTTGCGAAGAAGGCCGCTCATGCGTGATGTGCTGATCGTCGACGACGATTTCATGGTGGCCGAGATTCATCGGCGGTTCGTCGAACAGGTGGATGGCTTTCAGCCGGTCGCGGTCGCGCGCACGGGCACGGAAGCGCTGACGGCAGTGCAGGACTTGGAGCCGGACCTGGTGCTGCTCGACGTGTATCTGCCGGATTTGACCGGCCTGGAGGTGCTGCAGCGGCTGCGATCGAGTGGCAACTTGGTCGGCGTCATCATGATCACCGCGGCGCGCGAATTGGACACCGTGAAAGGTGCTTTGGACGGCGGCGCAGCGGACTTCCTGATCAAACCCTTCGAGTTCGGTCAGTTCCAGGCGAAGTTGGAGGCGTTCGCGGCGCGGGCGGACACGTTGGAGTCTGCCGGTGGAATCGACCAATCGTTGGTCGACTCGTTGTTCGGTCGGCCGGGTGGAACAGCGCAGGCGTTGCCGAAGGGGCTCGGCGCCGAGACGGGCCGACTGGTGCTGGATGCGGTACGCGGTGCCGGCGAGGTGTCTGCCGCGGAATGCGCGGATCTGGTTGGGATTTCACGAGTCAGTGCCCGTCGCTACCTCGAGCACTACCTGAGCGCCGACGTGCTGGAGTTGCGATTGCAATATGGCGCCGGCAGACCCGAGCGGCGGTACCACCTACGCGGCGTGTAGGTCGGCGAGTTCAATGCCGATTCTGATTTCGACCTCGCTGACGGTGACCATTCCGAGACCCCGGCAGCGGCGGTGCGGTCGAGCGGTAATGCGCACCGGTGGGCGTCACGAATTCGGCTGTGTGGACACCGTTTTCTTCGCTGGGACTCACCTGCCAGCCCGGTGACTCTTTGACGAAGTTACAGTGCGCGCACATTCCGAGACCGTTGAGCGCGTGCGTCGGTCCGCCGCGACTTCTGGGCACAGCATGATCACGATGCCGAATCGGCGCATCGCAATACGGTGTTCGACAGGTTCGATCGCGCAGCCCGATGAACATCGCCAAACCCTTGGGGAAGCAACGCGACCGCGACTCCATCGCCACCAGGGCTCCGGACTTGGGATGGCGGTACAGCCGCCGCAACGTGGCCTTGGACCGAGCATCGGTCGCCGCGCCGTCGACCAGTCTGCCGGGCCACCTCAGCGGGGATCGGCCCGTAGCCGTCGACCAGCGCAGGGCTGTTGTCCCCACCCAACAGTGTTTGATCCGACATCACCAGATTGACCGCGACCGGCTCGGGAATGTCCGCCGGCCGACCGGTGACCCGCTCTATCAACGTGTCAGCCATCACCTGACCACGGGACCGATCGTCGAACGTCGTATCGGCGGCGCGCTTGAGCGCCGCGTAGACGCTCACACCCTGTGCCACCGGCAGCAGCGCCGTCACGTATGTCATGGTGTCCGGCGCCGGACGTATGCTCACCGTTCGGTCGGCCTCGGCCTTGGCGGCCCGGTCAACCACCGCCTGGACATCCAGTTGGCACGCGATCTCCTTGGCCGCCGCGGTGATTCGAGCGTCGCCCTTTCCGTCGAGGTCGCTGACATCGGCGCACATTTCGGCATCCAGCGCCCGGCGGTCCGCGACGCTGAGGCAGGCCGACTCGCGCACGATCAGTGTGGCGCGCCATTCTGAGAGCGCGCCACACTCCAATGCGGCCAAGCGTGTGCGGCATTTCGTGCACCAGGGCTTTGGCGAATCCCAGGTGACGATTGCCGCGCGACGGGGAATCGCGCCGCGCCAATGCCACCTCGCTGGCCAAGCCCCTGCCCCGCTTAGTCGCCGGCACTCCCTGTGCCGCTTCCCCAGCGCGTCGACGCTCATCCAACGCAGCCGCAGCGCGCGCCTGCCCGGCCGCGGCCGCCGACTTCAGGCGTTCCAATTCGGCGATCCGGCCGATCAACTCGGCCTCGTCGGTGAGCGAATCCACCGAGGTCAGCGCTGCTGTATCGAACATGTGTTCGATTCTACGCGGACCCTCCGACAAGTTCGAGATCTGAACGTGCGATGCTCTCAGCCGTTGCGGCGTCGGAATATTCGCCGAAGGCGACCGCCGCGCTCTTCGGCCTGGGCCGCAGGTTCTTCGGTCTTCGGCCCTCAACTGTGGCCTCAGTGTCCGAAACCGCAGTCTCGGTGTCACGCTCGGCTTCCGCCTCTGCGTCGTCCTCATCGGCGTCATCGGTTTCGGAGTCTTCGGCGGGTAATCCTTAGTCTCAGCTTCTTCAGCGGCCACCTGCGGCGGCGACTTCCTCAGCCTCACCGGCACTCTCGACTGCCGCCTCATGCACCTCAGGCGCGGCCTCTTGCGCCTCGACTGCATCCTCACCCTCGACGGCACCTACGCCACCGACAGACTCAGCCTCGTCCTCAGTCTCAGCGTCGTCTTCGCCGGGCTCCTCGTCCTCATCCGGCTCATCGGGTTCGGACTCCTCGGCGGGCGAATCCTCAGTTTCAGCTTCTTCAGCGGCCACCTCGGCGGCTACTTCCTCAGCCTCACCGGCACTCTCGACTGCCGCCTCATGCACCTCAGACGCAGCCTCCTGCGCCTCGACTGCATCCTCACCCTCGACGACACCCACGCCACCGACGGAATCAGCCACCTCCTCAGGCGCGTCTTCTGTCGGCTCCTCGACCTCACGGACTCCTCCGGTTCCGACTCCTCGTCAGTCGTCAGCTTCTTCAGCGGCCACCTCGGCGGCGACTTCCTCAGCCTCACCGGCACTCTCGACTGCCGCCTCATGCACCTCAGGCGCGGCTTCCTGCGCCTCGACTGCATCCTCACCCTCGACAGCACCTACGCCACCGACCGAATCAGCCACCTCCTCAGGCGCGTCTTCTGTCGGCTCCTCGACCTCACCGGACTCCTCCGGCTTCGAGCTCCTCGTCGCTCAGCTTCTTCAGCGGCCACCTCGGCGGCTACTTCCTCAGCCTCACCGGCACTCTCGACTGCCGCCTCATGCACCTCAGACGCGGCTTCCTGCGCCTCAACGCATCCTCACCCTCGACGGCACCTACGCCACCGACCGAATCAGCCACCTCCTCAGGGGCGTCTTCTGTCGGCTCCTCGACCTCACCGGACTCCTCGGCTTCCTCGGTCTCGGCTTCCTCAGCTGCCTGGGCTACTTCCTGGACCTCAGCACCGTCACCCTCAGCGTCCTCCGCGGTGACGTCTTCGTCCTCAGCCTCGTCTTCGCCCGACTCATCGGCTTCGGCCTCTTCTGCGGTCGAATCGTCGCCTTCAGCTTCTTCTGCAGCCACGGCCGCCGCGAGCAGTTTGGCTTCGGCGGCGGTCTCCTCGTCGATGGCCGCGTCATCCTCCGACGCCAGCTCTTCCGAATCGACGTCGAAGTGTTCATCCCCTTCGGCACGGGCGTCTTCATCCTCGTCGGCGCCGGCCGCCTTGGCCGCTGCCACCACACCCGATGTCGCCGCGACCGCGACGAGTTCGTCGGCCACCTCATCGATCAAGGACTCGTCGCGCGGTTTACCCTTCAGCGTCTCCGGATCCTCGCGGCCCTTTGGCGCGACCATGATGTACACCACGGCGCCGATGAACACGAAGGTCGAGGTGAACGTGTTGACCCTGATGTCAGCGATGAGCGTGGCCTGGTCACTGCGCAGTAGTTCGATCCAGAAGCGGCCCAAGCAATAGCCGGCGACATACAGGGCGAACAGCCGGCCATGACCAATCTTGAAACGCCGATCGACCCAGATCAGCACCGCGAAAATCAGGACATTCCACAGCAATTCGTACAGGAACGTCGGATGGACGACGGAGTACAGCTCACCCGTCGACACACCATTGGCCAGGTCGGGGCTGACCACACCGTTTGCGCCTTCGCGCTCGTAGATTTCCAGACCCCACGGCACCGTCGTCGGTCGGCCGTACAGCTCCTGGTTGAAATAGTTGCCCAACCGGCCGATCGCCTGCGCCAGAATGATTCCCGGCGCAATCGCGTCGCCAAACGCCGGCAGCGGGATGCCGCGATTTCGGCATGCGATCCACGCTCCAACACCGCCGAGCGCCACCGCACCCCAGATTCCCAGGCCGCCGTCCCAGATACGCAGCGCGCCCAAAAGCCCGGCACCGCCTTCGCCGAAGTACTTCGGCCAGTCGGTGATGACGTGGTAGAGACGGCCGCCGATCAGACCGAACGGCACCGCCCACAGCGCAATGTCGTAGATGACGCCGCGTTCGCCGCCCCTGGCCTCCCAGCGCCGATCACCGATGACCAACGCCACGATGATCCCGACGATGATGAACAACGCATAGGCACGAATCGGGACCGGACCGATATGCCACACACCCTGCGCCGGACTCGGAATGTAGGCGAGCACTGTCGTCGTCACGCGGTAACCCTCTGCCGTACTCCCTCAGCGAGCTCAGCCGTCAGCGTCCGCACCGCGTGCACCCCGTCCTGCAGCGCCGACACCAAAGCCGACCCCACGATCACCCCATCCGCATAAGCACCGATCTCCGCAGCCTGCTCGCGCGACCGCACACCCAGACCCACACCGACCGGGATATCCGACACCGCCTTCACCCGGCTGACCAACGTCGGCGCCGCATTGGACACAGCGTCACGCGCGCCGGTCACGCCCATCGTCGATGCGGCATAGACGAATCCGCGTGACGCCTGGACCGTCGCAGCCAGCCGCTCCGGAGTGGACGACGGCGCCACCAGAAAGATGCGGTCCAGATCGTGGGCGTCCGACACGTCGATCCACTCCGACGCCTCATCGGGAATCAAGTCGGGTGTGATGATGCCCAGCCCGCCGGCCGCAGCGAGATCGCGCGCGAAAGCGTCGACGCCCCAATGCAGCACGAGGTTCCAATACGTCATCACCACTGCCTTGCCGCCGGCATTGCTTATCGCCTCGACGGCAGTCAGGGTGTCACGAACCCGCACGCCGCCGCGCAGCGCCGCTTCGGTGGCCGCCGCGATCGTCGGGCCGTCCATGCCGGGGTCCGAATACGCAATACCCACCTCGACCACATCGCAGCCGGATTCGACCAGCGCCGTCATCGCCGAGATCGACGTCGGCACATCGGGAAAGCCCGTCGGAAGGTAGCCGATCAGCGCCGCTCGGTCTTCGGCCCGGCACGCGTCGAACATTCCCGCCAACCGGCTCACGACTCACCGTCCATCAGGCCAAACCATTTCGCCGCCGTCTCGACATCCTTGTCGCCGCGTCCCGACAGGTTGACCACGATGATCGCGCCGCGGCCGAGTTCCTGGCCGAGCTTCAGCGCGCCCGCGACGGCGTGCGCCGATTCGATGGCCGGGATGATCCCCTCGGTGCGGCACAACAACGCGAACGCGTCCATCGCCTCGATATCGGTGATCGGTCGGTACTCCGCGCGGCCGAGATCTCTCAGGAAAGCATGCTCGGGACCGACCCCCGGATAGTCCAAACCAGCTGAAATCGAATGGGATTCGATGGTCTGGCCTTCGTCGTCCTGAAGCAGATACGAGAACGAGCCCTGGAACGCCCCAGGCGATCCACCCGTGAAAGTCGCTGCATGTCGCCCGGTTTCGACGCCGTCGCCTGCCGCTTCGAAGCCGACCAGCCGGGTATCCGGATCGTCGATGAAGGCGTGGAAGATACCGATCGCATTCGAGCCGCCACCGACACACGCTGTCACCGCATCCGGCAGCCGGCCCGCTTGCGACTGGATCTGCGCACGCGCCTCGAGCCCGATCACCCGCTGGAAATCGCGCACCATCGTCGGAAACGGATGGGGCCCAGCCGCGGTGCCGAAGCAGTAGTACGTGTCGTCGGCGTTGGTGACCCAGTCCCGGAAGGCTTCGTTGATCGCGTCCTTCAGCGTCTTCGAACCGGACTCGACCGACACCACCTCCGCGCCAAGCAGCCGCATCCGCGCGACGTTCAGGGCCTGACGTGCGGTGTCGACCGCACCCATGTAGACGATGCACTCCAGACCCAGCAGTGCGCAGGCCGTCGCAGTGGCCACCCCGTGCTGCCCCGCACCGGTCTCGGCGATCACCCGCGACTTGCCCATCTGCTGTGCCAGCAGCGCCTGACCGAGCACATTGTTGATCTTGTGAGATCCGGTGTGGTTGAGGTCTTCTCGCTTCAGGAAGAGCCGCGCTCCACCCGCATGATCGGAAAGCCTGCGTTGCCTCGTACAGCGGCGACGGCCGGCCGGTGTAGTGGCGTTGCAACCGATCCAATTCATCGAGGAACGTCTGATCACCACGAGCCTTCTCGTAGGCGGCAGTGACCTCTTCGATCACGGCCATCAACGCCTCGGGCACGAATCGTCCGCCGTAGACACCGAAATGGCCACGTGCGTCGGGATCGTGGATAGTGGGTTCGGCGACGGCCGCGCTGGAACGCGGCAACTCCGGCCCGGCGAGGTCGGCCACGTGTCAGCGCGAGGGTTTCGGGCAGGACGGATGCGTACCTGCGGTGACCAGATCGGCAACGGCGCCGCGGGGATCACCACTGGTGACCAGTCCCTCGCCGACGAGCACGGCATCGGCGCCTGCCCCGGCGTATGCGAGTAGATCGGCTGTGCCGCGCACACCTGACTCAGCGATGCGGATGACACCGCTCGGAAGGCCAGGCGCAATGCGCGCGAAGCAGTCCCGATCGACTTCCAGTGTCTTGAGGTCTCGTGCGTTGACCCCGATCACCTTGGCGCCGGCCTGCAGAGCGCGATCCGCTTCCTCCTCGGTATGCACCTCGACAAGCGCGGTCATGCCCAGCGACTCGGTGCGGTCGAGCATCGACTCCAGGGCCTGCTGTTCGAGCGCCGCCACGATCAGCAGCAGCATGTCGGCTCCGTGGGCGCGCGCCTCGTGGATCTGATACGGGCCGACGATGAAGTCCTTGCGTAACACCGGGATTGACACGGCGGCACGTACCGCGTCGAGATCATCAAGTGAACCGTTGAAGCGGCGCTGTTCGGTAAGCACGCTGATTATTCGCGCGCCGCCATCTTCGTATGCGCGGGCGAGCTTCGCCGGGTCCGAAATCGACGCCAATTCTCCCCGCGACGGGCTGGCGCGCTTCACTTCGGCGATGACCCCGATGCCGGGTTCGCGCAGCGCCGCCAACACGTCCAGTGGCGACCGCGCAGCCTTGGCCGCTTCCTTTGACGTCTGCGAACGGAAGAATTGCCTCGCGAGCTGCGACATCAGCGCGAACACCCTCAATGATGGTGTCGAGCACGGTTGCCGAACTCATGGAGTTTCGATTCCTCTCGGATGCTGCCGACAGATCTTCAAAAGGGTAACCGCCGCCACACCATCGGGTGTCACCGCCCCTTGTTGTCCGGATTGGTCCGGTCTTGGGTGGGATCCAAGCCTTCGTCGAGTGCATCCCACAGCTGCCGCTCCGATATTGCGTCTTCCGGTTCGTCGGCCTGAACAGCGGTGCGACGTGCGTAACGAGTCGCGCCCGACCTCTCCTTGGTCGCCGATCGCAGCAGCAGGACGGCACACGCGAGCGTGACGACCGCGGCTGCCACTGTGATCACCGCACCCCCGTAGTGCCGCTGAGTCCCGACCAGGTCGGCCACCGGTGCGTCGGCCAGATTCGACGCCCTGACGCCGACATCGCGCATCACCCACAGGCTGATCGCCAGATAGGCCATTCCGGCGCTCGTAACCGCCGCCAGGACGGCCAGCATCCGCAACGGCCAGCCCCGTACCGCCAGCGCGGCGACGGCGGTCGCCAAGAGCAATACGGCCAGCGGCACCAGAGCCGTCGACCACGAGCCGCCGGACAGCGCCGCGGTCCTGGGCTGACCCAACCCGTCGAACGACGTCACGTCGACCCATGTCATCCGCGACGCCACCCACAACGCCGCCGCGGCCAGCACCAGCCCGAGCTGTGCGATCCGAATCACGGTTCGGTCAGCGTTTCCGCGGCCGCGATGGCGTTCAGCACAGCTCGCGCCTTGTTCGCCGCCTCCGTGTACTCGTAGGGCCCGTTGGAGTCGGCCACGACTCCCCCGCCGGCCTGCACGTATGCCGTGCCTCCGCGCATCAGGGCCGTGCGAATCGCGATGGCGAAGTCCGCGTTGCCCGCGAAGTCCAGATAGCCGAGTACGCCGCCGTACAGCCCACGACGGGTCTTCTCGACCTCCTCGATCAGCTCCATGGCGCGCACCTTCGGCGCACCCGACAACGTTCCCGCCGGGAAGCACGCCGTCACCGCATCCAGCGCGGTCTTGTCGTCGGCGAGCTCTCCATGCACCGTCGACACGATGTGCATGACGTGGCTGTAGCGCTCGATGTGGCTGTAGTCCTCGACACGCACGGTGCCGGGGCGGCAGACGCGGCCTAGGTCGTTGCGGCCGAGGTCGACCAGCATCAAGTGCTCGGCGCGTTCCTTATCGTCGTGCAGCAGCTCCTTTTCGAGCAGCAGGTCCTCTTCCTCGGTCTGCCCGCGCCACCGCGTGCCGGCGATCGGATGCGTCGACGCCCGGCCGTCCTTGACGGTCACCAACGCTTCGGGGCTCGAGCCGACGATCGAAAAGTCAAGTTCGCCAGCATCATTGGGGACATTGAGCAAGTACATGTACGGACTGGGGTTGGTCACCCGCAACATCCGGTACACGTCGAGCGGGTCTGCCTCGGTGTCCATCTCGAACCGCTGAGAGGGCACCACCTGGAATGCTTCGCCCGCCTCGATGTCGCCGACGAGCTTGTCAACGATCGCTGTGTATTCCTCCACAGTCCGCTGTGAACGATGCAGCGGCTCGGGCCGGCTGAACGTCGCAACCGTCGACGGCAGGGGCTCACCGAGAGCCGCGGTCATCACGTCGAGCCGGGCGACCGCGTCGTCGTAGGCCCAGTCGACGCGCTCGTCGGTGCCGTTCCAGTTCACGGCATTGGCGATCAGTGTGATGGTGCCCTCGTGGTGGTCGACGGCGGCGACGTCGGTGGCCAGCAGCAGCAGCATGTCGGGCAGCCCGAGATCGTCGACAGTCAGCGACGGCAGCCTCTCCAGGCGTCGCACCATGTCGTACGCGAAGAACCCGACGAGGCCCGACGACAACGGAGGCAGGCCCGGCACCGGCTCGGTCTTCAGCAGCTCCAGCGTCGCGCGCAGCGCCGCAAGCGGCTCGCCCCCCTTGGGCGCATCCTTCGGGGTCGTGCCCAGCCACACCGCCTCGCCGTCACGGACAGTCAGCGCCGACGGCGCTCCCGCACCGATGAACGACCATCGCGACCACGACCGGCCGTTTTCGGCCGACTCCAGCAAGAACGTCCCGGGCCGGTTGGCGGCCAGCTTGCGGTACGCCGACAGCGGGGTCTCACTGTCGGCGAGCACCTTGCGGGTCACCGGCACCACACGATGCTCGGCGGCCAGCGCCCGGAAGTCCTCGCGTGACGTGGTGCCGTGAGGTCGCGCGAGGCCATCAGCGAGTTGGCGGTCGTTTGCACTCACCGATTCTCCCAGACGCGTGCCAGCGGCGACGACGACGCAGGTGTCAGCGGGGCCGTCAGCACGACCGGCGCCTGCGCCATGAACCGCGGCGTGCGGCCGCGATGCTCATCGGCGGCATGCGCGGTGAACGGATGGACGAGGAACATGTCACCGGGCTCGCCGGTGGCATACACGACTGCCCGCTCAGCGCTTGCCTCGTCGACCAGTCGGCCCATCTCGGCCAATTCCACCGGGTCCGGTCCCAGCACCAGGGCCACGTCACGGTGCGACCCGACTCGGATCCGCGTCGGTGCATCGTCCGGACCGACCTCCGACAGCAGGGTGAGCAGCAGCACAGTGTGCGGACGTCCGGTCACCGCCCACGACCCGTCGGGTTGCGGTGTATTGGCGTCGATGTGCCAGCCACGGTCGTCGTTGGGCGGGGCGACGGGAAACCGAACGGGAATGTTGCCCAGTGAGCCCCGCGGCGACCAGCCCCCGACACCGCAGACGACATCCAGCGCTTCAGCTAGCGCCGGACTTCGTGCGAGCTCGCCAAATGGGCCCTGCCCCATCAGATCCGATGCCCACCGCACGGGCTCCGACCACCCGGCGGGATCGTCGGGTGAAAGCCCCAACTGCCGCCACAGCGCCGCCCTCGCCTCATCGGCGACGCTGCGGGGAGCCGCCTGCTCGATTTTCGCGTAGCCGTCGGCCACGAAACGCTTCGATATCCAGCATCGACCCGCACGCTCTCACGGAAACCACCGCCAGCGCCAACGATTTTCGTTCGGGCGTAGCGTGAGAGCCATGAAACGTGGTGACCAGGTTGCAGAGTTCGAATTGCCCGACCAGACGGGCACGGTGCGAAGCCTCACGGAGTTGCTCGCAGATGGCCCCATCGTGCTGTTCTTCTACCCTGCCGCGATGACGCCCGGCTGCACCAAAGAGGCCTGCCATTTCCGCGATCTGGCTTCGGAGTTCGCCGCCGTCGGCGCGAGCCGGGTCGGCATCAGCACCGATCCCGTCGAGAAGCAGGCGAAGTTCGCCGACAAGCAGAGCTTCGACTACCCGCTGCTGTCGGACGTCGACGGCGCCGTCGCCACGCAGTTCGGAGTGAAGCGCGGGCTGCTGGGCAAGTTCATGCCCGTCAAGCGCACGACGTTCGTGATCGACACCGATCGCACGGTGCTCGAGGTCATCGCCAGCGAGGTCAGCATGGACACCCACGCCGACAAGGCGCTGGAGGTGCTGCGGCAACGTCAGTCGGCGTGACGCCCGTTCTCGAACTCGCCGATGTGACGTTCCGTCGCGACGGCAAGCAGATCATCGACGGCATCTCACTTACCGTGAACGCCGGTGAGCACTGGGCGCTGCTCGGCCCGAACGGTGCCGGCAAGAGCACGCTGCTGGGATTCTGCGCCGCGGTGATGTTTCCGAGTTCGGGCACCGTGCGCATCCTCGGTGAGCAGATGGGCCGGGTGGAGCTCGCGCAGCTGCGTCATTTCATCGGCCACGTGAATCCCCGTCACCGGCTGCAGTATTCGTTGACGGTGCGCGAGGTGGTGCTGACAGGTATCACGGCGACCATCGACACCCCGATGCGCTGGACGCCAAGTGCCGAGGAGTGCGCCCGTGCGGACGCGATGATCGACGCGGTCGGCTTGTCGCACAAGGCTGCTGACGTGTGGCCGACTCTCTCGCAGGGCGAGCGTGGCCGAACCCTCATCGCACGCGCGTTGGTGTCCGAGCCGCGGCTACTGCTGCTCGACGAGCCGACAACCGGACTCGACGTCGCCGCCCGCGAGCAGCTGCTGGAGACCATCGATTCGCTCGACGAGACACATCCGGAGGTGGCGTCGATCCTCGTCACCCACCATCTCGAAGAGCTGCCGACCACCACGACGCATGCCCTGCTGATCGCAGAGGGACGAACCGTCGCCGTCGGTCCCGCACGAGCCACGGTGACGACCGACAACGTCAGCGCCGCGTTCGCCCACCCGGTGGCCGTCGGCTACGACGAAGGCCGGTGGACCGCGCGCGCCAAAGCCACCCGCATCATCGATCTGTGATCACAGGTGCGCTCTTGAGGTGGTCGACCATGCCCTGCATGAACGCCTCCATCGACGGCGCCTTCTGCGCGAAGCCGTCTGCTGCGTGATACATCGCAGGGACGGTGACCAACTCACACGGCACACCGCACGCACGTAGCTTCTGCGCGTACGCCACGTCCTCGCCGTAGTAGAGATCCAGATCGCCGACGCCGATCCAGGCGGGCGGAAGTTCGGACAGATCGTCACGTCGCGCAGGCGCTGCGTAGGCCGGCGCATCAGACATCCGCGGTTCCCGGCCGAGGTACGCGGTCCATGCGAAGCGGTTCGATTCGGGCGTCCAGACAAGCCGGCCGCGGCCTTCGTGATCGTCGTTCAGCACGGTGCGGTCGTCGAGCATCGGGTACATGAGCCCTTGGGCACGCAAAGCGATTCCCTCGTCGTGGCTGCGCTGTGCGACCGCCGCGGCCAGCCCGCCGCCTGCGCTCGCCCCTGTGACGGCGATGCGATCGGCGTCGATCCCCAACTCGTCGGCGTGCTCGCGCATCCAGCCCAGCGTGGCCATGCAGTCGTCAAGGGCTGCGGGAAAAGGGTTTTCAGGCGCCAGGCGGTAATCCGGCGCCACGACCACCGCTCCCAGATCCCTCGCGAGCCGCCCATGAGTCATCAGCTCCAGCTGTGGAGAACCGACGATCATTCCGCCGCCGTGCAGCGACAACACCGCGGGCCGCTTCGCCTGATGCCCGTCTGGCGTCGTGACGAGGACCCGTAGCGGCAGGGTCGCCGACCATTCGGGTGACGACGTTGACACCACTCCCGGGCGATGACCTGACTCGGTAAGCGAGGCGGATCACCGGCAATGTCTTGTCCGAGTAGGTGACCGTCACAAACGGCAGCACGGGGCTGCGCAGCTCCGGCTCCACCTGTGCGAGCGCGTCGCGCATCGCCAGATACCGACGGGCGGCCAGCGCGGCGACACCGACAGCGGCGAGCGGCCGCGAGCTTCTTCATGGTCGGTGAATGTAGTCGCTCAGGGGTGCGTGACGACGAGAACCTTTGAGCGGTTCTTCGGATCGACACGAACCGGTACCTGTGCACCCACCGCGATGTGCGGTGCCGTCGACACTTCGAGGGCAACCCGCCGCGTGGCCCGATAGGGATCGCGACCGATCGAACCATCCCATTTAGCCGCCCGCCAACAGATGGGTCCGCAGATGCGCCAGCAGGCCGGCGCGGAACTCCCGCATCGACGGCGCTTTCGGCTTGATCCCGTCGGCACCGTGGTACATCCCCGGAACGGTGACCAACTCGCATGGCACGCCGGACGCTTTCAGCCTTTCTGCGTAGTCGACGTCCTCATCGTGGAACACGTCGAGCTCGCCCACCCCGACCCAGGCCGGCGCAAGCCCGACAAATCGAGTCTGCGTGCGGGAGCGGCATACTCGGGTGCATCCGACATTCGGGGAGCCCGGCCGAGGTATGCCGTCCAGCCGAACGTGTTCGATTCCGGTGTCCATGCGAAACGTCCCTGCCCGCGATGGTCGCTGCGCAGCGTGCATCTGTCGTCCAGCATCGGATAAACCAGCACCTGCGCGCGCAGGGAGATGCCCTCGTCATGACAACGCTGGGCGACGGCCGCCGCCAGACCGCCGCCGGCGCTCGCGCCGACCACTGCAACCCGGGTCGGATCGATCCCCAAATCGTCGGCGTTGGAGAGCATCCACCGCAACGCCTCCATGCAGTCGTCCAGCCCCGCGGGGAACGGGTGCTCGGGCGCTAAACGATAGTCAGGCGAAACCGCCACCACCCCAAGTTCGCTCACCAGGCGGCCGGTACCCGCCGCCTCGAACTCCGGGGTGCCGACGACGTATCCGCCGCCGTGGATCCACAGCACCGCCGGACGCGGCGTGGTGCGATGCGTCGGCGTGAACACCAACACCGCACCGATGGCTCGCCGACGTGGCGCTCGGCGACGGTGACATCGGATCCCGGGCGGGTCCGCACCTTGAACATCAACCGGACATGCCGGCAGCTTCTTTGCGGGTCAGGGGCACCGCGATGTAGGGCAACAGCGGGCTGCGCAATTCGGGTGCGACGTCGCGCCACGGCATCGCGGACCCTGAGATGGCTGCGCACCGAGCGCGGCAGCGAGCGCCAATCCGACGAACGCCGCAGACCCGCTTCACGCTCACCCCTGCGAGCAGGCTCAGTCAGAACACGTCCGCATCGAAGCAACTGTGGTCACCGGTGTGGCATGCCGCGCCGACCTGGTCGACCTCCAGCAGCACCGTGTCGCCGTCGCAGTCCAGTCGCACCGAATGCACGTGCTGCGTATGGCCCGATGTGGCGCCCTTGACCCACTGTTCACCGCGCGAACGCGAGTAGTACGTCGCCTCACGGGTTTCCAGCGTCCGCGCCAGTGCGTCGTCATCCATCCACGCGACCATCAGCACCTGGCCGGTGCCGCGCTCCTGCACCACCGCGGTGAACAGCCCGTTGGCGTCGCGCTTCAGCCGCGACGCGACGCTTGCGTCCAATTCGCTCATCTCACGACAATTCCTTCTGCCGCCATCGCCGTCTTGACCTGGTCGATCGTCAGCTCGCGGAAGTGGAACACGCTCGCCGCCAGCACGGCATCAGCACCTGCAACAACGGCGGGCGCGAAATGTTCCGGCGCACCCGCGCCACCACTGGCGATCACCGGGACGTTGACCGCCCCGCGCACCGCCGTGATCATCGGCAGGTCGAACCCCGCCTTGGTGCCGTCGAAGTCCATCGAGTTCAACAGGATCTCGCCGACGCCGAGTTCGGCACCCCGGGTTGCCCATTCGACGGCGTCGATGCCGGTGCCACGCCGCCCGCCGTGCGTGGTCACCTCCCAGCCCGACGGCGTCGGCTCCTGGTCCTGCGGCACGGTGCGCGCGTCGACGGACAGCACGATGCACTGCGAACCGAACTGGCGGGACAACTCGGCGAGCAGTTCCGGCCTGGCGATGGCGGCGGTGTTGACCGCGACCTTGTCCGCACCCGCGCGCAACAACACGTCGACATCGGCCACCGAACGCACGCCGCCGCCGACGGTCAGCGGAATGAACACCTGCTCGGCGGTGCGTTTGACCACCTCGAGCATGGTGGCCCGGCCCGCCGAAGATGCGGTGACGTCCAGGAATGTGAGCTCGTCGGCGCCCTCGGCGTCGTACGCCGCAGCCAGTTCGACGGGATCACCGGCGTCGCGCAGGTTCTCGAAGTTCACGCCCTTGACGACCCGGCCGTCGTCGACGTCCAGGCAGGGGATGATGCGCACCGCAAGGTCCATCTAGAAATCCTCCGGTGCGCCGACGGAGCTGGAGCAACTCGAGCAGTTCGGCGTGCACGCCCGGGCGCCCCGGCCAGTGCCGAGCGCGATTTGGTGGTCCAGTCGCTGCCGTCCAGGTTCGTGACGATTCCGCCCGCCGCCCGCACCAGCGCGACACCCGCGGCGTGGTCCCACACATGCGCTCCGAAACTGATGGCCCCGCCGAGGATTCCGGACGCGGTGTAGGCGAAGTCGATGCCGGTGGCGCCGTGCATCCGCATCCGGGAGCACTTGCGGCTGAGGTTCTCGATCACGGCGAGCCGGTACCGCCCCGGCACCTTGCCACGCGAGTCGACGTTGAAGGTGCTGACCCCGACGATGGATTCGGACAGTTGCACGGGATCAAGCGCCGGCTGCTCGACACCGTTGCTGCGCAATGGCTTACCGACGACACCGGTGAACCTCTCACCGGTGAACGGAACCCACGTCAGGCCCGCGACGGGCTCGCCGTTACGCACGAGGCCGAGCAGGATGGCCGCCATCGGTGACCCGGCCGCGTAGTTGAACGTCCCGTCGATCGGGTCGAGCACCCACACCAGTGGCGAATCGACGTCGGCACCGCCGAACTCCTCGCCATGCACCTCGATACCGGTCTCACGTCGCAGCGCCTCGACCACCTGGCGTTCGATCGCGAGGTCGACTTCGGTGGCGAAGTCGTTGCCCTTCTTCTGTACTGCGGAGTCGGCGCGGTGACCTTCGATGAACGGCTTGGCCGCGTCGTCGAGGATCTTGGCGGCCACGGCGACCAACCCGTCGAGGTCCGCCGTATCGAGCGGCCATCTATCGCGCCACCGCGGCCAGCGCCTCCGGAAGCGTGAATCGCCCGGCGTACAGCGCCTTTCCGACGATCGCACCTTCCACGCCGCGGTCGGTCAGGGTCGCGATCGCGCGCAGATCGTCAAGACTCGAGACACCACCAGACGCGATCACCGGTGCGGCGGTGCGTTCGGTGACCTTCCCCAACAGCTCGAGGTTTGGACCGTTGAGAGTGCCGTCCTTGGTCACGTCGGTGACGACGAAGCGTGAACATCCTTCGCGGTCAAGCCGTTCCAGCACGTCCCAGAGGTCACCGCCGTCGGTTTCCCATCCGCGGCCGCGCAACCGGTGGTCGTCGCCGTCGATCTTCACATCCAGACCGACGGCCACCTTTTCTCCGTGCTCGGCGACGGCCTTCGCGCACCACTGCGGATTCTCCAGCGCTGCGGTCCCGAGGTTCACCCGGGCGCAACCGGTGGCCAGTGCCGCCTTCAGCGAGTCGTCGTCGCGGATGCCGCCCGAGAGTTCCACCGCGACGTCGAGCCTGCCGACGACCTCGGCGAGCAGTTCACGGTTGTCGCCCCGGCCGAACGCGGCGTCGAGGTCGACGAGGTGGATCCACTCTGCGCCGTCACGCTGCCAGTTCATCGCGGCGTCGAGTGCCGAGCCGTACTCGGTCTCGCTGCCTGCCTTTCCCTGCATGAGCCGGACGGCACGGCCCTCCACCACGTCGACGGCTGGAAGGAGTATCAATCTCACGGCCGTCAACCTAGAGCCCCTCAACCCAATTGCCCAAAAGCGATGCGCCCGCGTCGCCACTCTTCTCCGGGTGGAACTGGGTGGCGGAAAGCGGACCGTCCTCGACTGCGGCCAGGAACGGCACGGTGTGGGTGGCCCACGTCAACACTGCATCCGGACTGCCTTCCCACTGCTGGGCGGCATAGGAGTGGACGAAATAGAACCGGGTGTCGGGGTCGAGTCCCTTGAACAGCCGGGTATCCGAGGGTGCGTCCACGACGTTCCAGCCCATGTGCGGGATCACCGGGGCGTCCAGCCGGATCACCGCACCCGGCCATTGACCGCAGCCGGTGCTCTCCACGCCGAACTCGACCCCACGTGCGAACAGGATCTGCATACCGACGCACACCCCCAGCACGGGGCGGCCCGCGGTGACCCGCTCGGCGATGATCTTCTCGCCACCGATCTTCCGCAGGCCCGCCATGCATGCCTCGAATGCGCCGACGCCGGGCACCACCAGACCGTCAGCGTTCATCGCCGCATCGACGTCAGCGGTCACCTCGACGCTCGCACCGACCCGTTCCAGCGCGCGCTGAGCCGATCGGAGGTTTCCGGAGCCGTAGTCGAGAACGACGACTCTCGCCGTCACAAGGCGCCTTTCGTCGATGGCACTCCGGTGACGCGGGGGTCGAACTCGACGGCCTGGCGAAGCGCACGGGCGACGGCCTTGTACTCCGCCTCGGTGATGTGATGCGGATCCCGGCCGTAGAGCACGCGAACGTGCAACGCGATGCGCGCGTTCATCGCGATGGTTTCGAACACATGCCGGTTCACCACGGTGTGGTACGGCGCCTCAGATCCCGCGATTGTGAAGTGCAGCATGTGATCCGGCTCGCCGGTGTGCACGCAGTACGGCCTGCCGGATACGTCAACTGCGGCATGCGCGAGGGATTCGTCCATCGGGATCCAGGCGTCGCCGAATCGCCGGATGCCCTTCTTGTCGCCGAGTGCCTGGCCCAGTGCCTGGCCGAACACGATCGCCGTGTCCTCGATGGTGTGGTGGCCTTCGATCTCGACGTCGCCCTTGGCGCGCACGGTCAGGTCGAAGCTCGCGTGGCTGCCAAGCGCGGTCAGCATGTGGTCGAAGAACGCCACGCCGGTTTCGACGCTGACCTTGCCGGTGCCGTCGAGGTCGAGTTCGACCACGATGTCCGACTCTTTGGTCTTGCGTTCGATCTTCGCGATACGAGATTTGGTCACTGTGCTCCTATGGATACGAGTTCGGTAGCTGCGAGACGGGCGCTTACGTCGAGCAGCGCATCGTTCTCCTCGGCAAGTCCAGTGGTGGCGCGCAGGAATCCGGGGATGCCGACGTCACGGATGAGGACCCCGGCGTCCAGGTAGCGCTGCCAGGTCGCGGGTGCATCGGCGAATTCGCCGAACAGCACGAAGTTGGCGTCGCTGTCGATGACGCGAAAGCCCATGCGGGTCAGCGCTTCTGTGACTCGCTTCACGCTCCGCGATGAGCTTGGCCACGCTGCCGAGCGTGTCGTCGGCGTGGCGGAGCGCGGCCCGCGCGGCCGCCTGCGTCACCGACGACAGGTGATACGGCAGCCGAACCAGCAGCATCGCGTCAATCACCGCGGGGGCGGCGATGAGATAGCCCAGCCGTCCTCCGGCGAACGCGAACGCCTTGCTCATGGTGCGAGTCACGACAAGCCTGCTCGGATAGTCGTCGATGAGGTTGACCGCGCTGAGTTGACTCGAGAACTCGCCGTAGGCCTCATCGACGATGAGCATGCCCGTAGTCATCGCCTCCAGGAGGCGTCGCAGGTCGTCGAGTGAAATGCTCTGTCCCGAAGGGTTGTTCGGGCTGGCGACGAACACGATGTCCGGGTTGTGCTCCTTGATCGCCTGCACCGCGACCTCGACGTCGAGGCTGAAGTCGTCGGCGCGGTTCGCGACGAGCCATCTGCGTCTGCGTCCCGTCGGAGATGATGGGGTGCATCGAATACGACGGCACGAATCCGATGGCGCTACGCCCCGGGCCGCCGAATGCCTGCAGGAGCTGCTGCAGAATCTCGTTGGAACCGTTTGCCGCCCAGAGGTTCTCGACGTCCAGATCGACACCGGTTTGCGCGGTGAGATACGCGGCGAGATCTGTGCGCAGGGCCACCGCATCGCGGTCCGGGTAGCGATGCAGCTCCCCCGCGACCGCCCGGACAGATGCCGTCACGTCGTCGACGAGAGCCTTGGTCGGCGGGTGCGGATTCTCGTTGGTGTTGAGCCGCACCGGCACAGCCAGCTGCGGCGCACCGTAGGGCGACTTGCCGCGCAGGTCTTCACGCAGCGGCAGGTCGTCCAGGGATACCTTCTTGCCCGGAGTCACGTTTCGAACCTCCGCCGTACCGCTTCGCCGTGCGACGGCAGATTCTCGGCCTCGGCCAGCGTGATCACATATCCGGACACGTCCTTGAGCGCGGCCTCGTCGTAGTCGACGACGTGGATACCGCGCAGGAATGTCTGCACCGACAACCCGCTGGAGTGCCGGGCGCAGCCGGCGGTGGGCAGCACGTGGTTCGATCCCGCGCAGTAGTCGCCGAGACTCACCGGAGAGTAGGCGCCGACGAATATCGCACCGGCCGAACGGATTCGGCTCGCCACGTCTCGGGCATCGACGGTCTGGATCTCCAGGTGCTCGGCGGCGTAGGCGTTGACGGTGCGAATGCCCGCGTCGAGGTCGTCGACCAGAACGGTCGCGGACTGCTTACCGCCCAGTGCCGCCGCCACCCGCTCGCGGTGCACGGTGGTGGCCAGCTGCTTCGCCAGTTCTCTGTCGGTGGCGTCGGCGAGGTCTGCGCTGGGGGTGACCAGCACGCTGGCGGCCATCTCGTCGTGCTCGGCCTGGCTGATCAGGTCGGCGGCCACGTGCACAGGATCCGCGGTGTGATCGGCGAGGATCGCGATCTCGGTCGGGCCCGCCTCCGCGTCGATGCCGACCTGCGAACGGCAGATCCGCTTGGCCGCGGTGACATAGATGTTGCCCGGGCCGGTGATCATGTCGACCGGCGCCAACTCCGCGCCGTCGGTATCGGTGCCGCCGTACGCCAGCAGCGCGACGGCCTGTGCCCCGCCGACGGCCCACACCTCGTCGACACCCAGCAGCCGCGCCGCGGCCAGGATCGTGGGGTGCGGCAGGCCACCGAACTGCGCCTGCGGTGGGCTTGCGATCACCAGCGAATCGACACCCGCGGTCTGGGCGGGCACGACGTTCATCACCACGCTGGACGGATAGACCGCGTTGCCGCCCGGCACGTAGAGGCCGACGCGCTCGACCGGCACCCAACGCTCGGTCACCGTGGCGCCCGGGGCGAGCGTCGTCGTGGTGTCGGTACGACGTTGGTCGGCGTGCACCGCGCGGGCGCGTTCGATGGCTACCTCGAGAGCGGTGCGGACATCGGACGGCAGTTCGTCGAGCGCGCTCTGCAGATGAGCCGCAGGCACCCGAACCTGCGCGGGTCGCACGCCGTCGAACGATTCACCGAACTCCAGGGCGGCCTCGGCGCCGCGCGCGGCCACCGCATCGACGATGGGGCGAACCTTCGGCACCACCGCGTCGACGTCCACGCCGCCGCGCGGCAGGGCCGACCGCAGACGGCAGCCAGACGAAACATGCGCTCGGCGCCCGCGCAAGATCGATGCGCGGCCATCAGACCCGTGACGATGCACTCACGCAGTCATTGTCCCAGAACAGGCCAAATCGATATCGCCGCGGCAAGCAGCGACGCCTCTGCGGTCAGGTGAGGCCGGCGCTCACTTGCACAGATTGGGAATCGCCTGGCCGTTCCGTCCCCTTGTGAGGCGGGCATCGTCACGTAGTGTCCAGACTCATGTCCGCCAAGGATCACCCCAACAACGCGCCGGGCGTCCCGATGGTTTATCCGCCGACGTTCGAGCGCCTGCAGATCAAGTACATGAACCCCATGGTCAAACGGATCGCGCGGTTCATGCCCGGTGTCGCCAAGGTCAAGCATCGCGGCCGCAAGTCCGGGAAGACCTACGAAACCGTCGTCACCCCGTTCCGCAAGGGCAACACCCTCGCGATCGCGCTGGGCCACGGCAAGACCGACTGGGTGAAGAACGTGCTCGCCGCCAACGAGGCCGACGTGCTCTTCGGCTCGCGCACTGTCCACGTCGTCAATCCGCGGATCCTGCCCGCGGGCAGTGGCGGCGCCGACGACCTGCCGTTCATGGCACGCGCCCAGGCGAAGAAAATGGCGATCTTCGTCGCCGATATCGCCTGAGCGCTAACGCGTGAACACCGTCTTGCCCGTCATCGTGGGCCAGACGTCAGGGGCGGCGTCCCACGGCACCACGCGGTCGACCGCGGGCGCGAGATCACAACCCGCCTCGAGGAGTTCGACGACCTGGGGAATGACGGCGCGCGCGTTGACCCGACCGGTCACGAACCTCACCCCGCGGGTGTACATGGGCAGCAGCGGCATCTCGACCGTCCCTTGGTAATAGATGCCCGTGTCGGTACACACGCCGTCCGGCCACGTCACGCGTAACGTCGCCGCAAGCACGGCCGGGTCTGCAGAAGTGTGGACGGTGACCGGGTAGGGGCCCATGGACTTGTCCGGCTTGGGCCTGTCATGCACTGTGGCGCCCAGCTTTTCGGCGGCGGCCAACCGTTGCGGGTCGGTGTCGACGTAGTCGACGCCGTAGCCGAGCGCCGCGGCCAATCCCGCCGCGTAAAGGCCGATCGACTGGCGTCCGGCGACGAGAACTCGTCGATCGGCGTCATCGAGCGCGTCGAGTTCGGTTCGGTACGGCCCGACGGCCCGCCAGGCATCGACGATGTTGTCCGACAGCGACGCGATGCCGACAAGGTCGGCCCCGCGCGGTATCGGCACCAGCATCGCGTCGGCATACGGCACGTGCACCAGATCCGCCATGAACCCACCGCCGTCCAACCCGGCGAGTGGCGCCATGCCGTACATGGCCATGAGCGGCAGCGCGCCACACGATCCCGTTACCCCCCGTCGACACTCGCGGCACTGCCCGCAGCTGATCTGGAACGGGATCACGACCCGATCGCCGGGCGCCACTGTATGCACGGTGTCCCCCACGGCGACGACCTCGCCGATGCCCTCGTGACCGACGGCGTGTCCGGGTGGCAGCGGGAGCCTGCCCTGCGCAACCGCCACATCGAGGTCGCAACACGCCACCAGCAATGGCCGGACAATGGCCTGATCAGGGGCCGCGATCTCGGGTTCGGCGGCCTCGCGCCAGGCGTACGAGCCCGCCTCCTCGAACATCAGCTGCTGCATCGTCGGCCCTTTCTTTAGCGAACGTTCAACTATTCTTGAGTGACCTTTCAAGTAAAGTCAAGGGATGCCGCGCCCAGACCGGAGTCGCGCCGCCCTCGTCGACGCCGCAGCCCTGCTCTTTCGCAGGCAGGGCTATGCGGCGACCGGTGTGAATCAGATCTTGGAAACCGCCGACGTCAAGGCCGGATCGCTGTATCACCACTTCCCCGACGGCAAGCAGCAGTTGGCCGCGGCCGTGGTGGACGGTGCAGGAACCGGCATCGAAACGCGGCTGCGGCAGTTCCTCGACAGCGGGTTGCCGGTGACCGACATCGTCGATGGCTGGATCGACCTGATGTCTTCTGGACTGGCGTTGGATCGACGCGACGGCTGCCCCATCGAACCGATCGCGACCGAATCGGTGAACGCGAGCCCGCTCGTTCGGGCAGCGTCGGCGCGGGCGTTTCGCGCCTGGCAGATGGCCATCGCCGACCGACTGCGCAAAGACGGCTGGGCCGAGGCCGAAGCCGATGAGACGGCGCTCGCCGTGATCGCGCTCCTCGAAGGGGCCTTGATCCTGTCGCGCATTGCGGGTGACAGTGCCGCGCTCGACGCCGCGAAGGCCGGGGCGCGCGACGCTGCTCACCAAATAGTTACTTGCACAACTGCATTAGGGCGGCGCTCGTTTGGTCGGCGGCCTTCAGTCGTTCGGCCTGCGAAGGATCATCGTTCGTGGCGCCGGCTGTCGCGTTGGCGCCGATATCCATCAAGTTGTCGGCGAATTCGCGTGCCTTCTCGGCCAGGGGTTCCGGTGTCGCCGGATCCAGCCGTGCCGTCAGATACTGCCCGCCGTCGTAGAGCGATACCCGGGCGTTGGCGGCGACGGCCTGGGCGCCGGTGATATCTGCCGGCCCGCCTTCCGGCATCAGGTTCGTGTTGAGCGAAACGCCACGCCGCACGACGTCGACGGCGGTACAGGCCTTGGCCTTGGCGTCCGCGATCTCCGACGAGCTGTAGTCCGCCTTGGCATAGTCCGACCGGTAAAGCGCCCAGCCGGCCACACCGAGTGCGGTAGCCGCCACGACCAGACTGATGATGGTCAGCACAACGAGGCGGCGCGATTCGACGTTCACGAAGGGCCATCGTAATGGCCTGTGCGGTCTAGAGATCCAGGCCGATGTCCAGCACGGTCACCGAGTGTGTGAGAGCTCCGACAGCCAGGTAGTCCACGCCTGTGCCGGCGTACTCGGCCGCAGTGTCGAGTGACAACCCGCCCGAGGATTCCAGCTTGGTTGCCGGCGAACGGGAATCGCGGCGCTGCACCGCGATCTGTGTCTGCCAGACCGGGAAGTTGTCGAGCAGTATCAGTGCCTCATCTCCCAGATTCTCCGCGAACACCTCGTCGAGTTGCTCCAGAGAGTCGACCTCGACTTCGCACGGCAGATCCGGCGCAGCTGCCCGCACCGCATGCAGCGCGGCAACCACCGAGCCTGCGGCGGCGACGTGGTTGTCCTTGATCAGCGCGGCGTCGCCCAGCCCCATCCGGTGGTTCACGCCACCGCCGACGCGTACCGCGTATTTCTGCAGAGCTCGCAGTCCGGGCAGGGTCTTGCGGGTGTCGCGGATCTTCGCCCCGGTGCCCTCGACGGCAGCCACCCAGGCCGCGGTCGTTGTCGCGATACCCGACAGATGACACACCAGGTTCAGCGTGGTCCGTTCGGCGGTCAGCAATCCTCGCGTGGGCGCCTCGACGGTCAGCACCGCCCCGCCGGACTCCAGCCGCTCGCCATCTTCGACGCGGTGCTTGACGACATATCCGCCAGCGCCCAGCACCTCGTCGAGTACCAGCAGAGCAATGTCCACACCGGCGATGACGCCCGGCTGGCGGGCGACCATCGACGCCGTCGTCGTCGCATCTGCGCTCACTGTCGCCAGTGTGGTGACATCGGGCCCGTACCGCAGGTCTTCCTCGAGGCCGCGGGCGATCACCCGCCGGGCCTCTGTCAGCTCGTCGGCATTCAGTTCCATCAGGCGCAGACCACCGCTGGCACCAGACTGCGGGCCATCGCCGGATCGGTGTTCGGATAGTCGGCGCGATGATGGCAGCCCCGCGATTCGGTTCGCTCCAGTGCGGCTGCCATGACCGCGCCAGCGGCACTGGTCAAGGCAGCATCCTCGAAATCCTTGCGTGAGCTGATATTTCGTGGGCTCGCTGTCTCCAGCACCTGCGACAGCGTGCGCAGGCCGCTCTTCGTCACGAACCACCGCTGCGTAGCGTGTCATCGCCTGCTGCAGATCGGCCCGGGGCAGGGCACGCCGAAGGCCGTCCTCTGGTAGCGCAGCGGTCGATAAACCGGCATCGGAAGCGTGTGCGGCAGCGGCCTTTCCGGCCCGGCCGCCGATCACCAGGCCCTCGAGCAGACTGTTGGAGGCCAACCGGTTTGCGCCGTGCATACCGGTGCGCGCGACCTCCCCCGCCGCGAAAAGGCCCGCCAACTCGGTGCGCCCGTGCACATCGGTGACGACGCCGCCACAGCTGTAGTGCGCACCGGGGACGACGGGGATGGCCTGACGTGTCGGGTCGATGCCCGCCTCCCGGCACGCCGCGGTGACCGTGGGAAAGCGCTTCTTGAATCCTTTGATGCCGCGTGCGTCGAGGTAAACACAGGGGTCGCCGGTCTCAGTCATCCGTGCGTCGATCGCCGCGGCGACGACGTCGCGTGGTGCCAGATCTCCCATGGGATGTACACCCTCGGTGACCGAACGACCCAGTGAGTCAACAAGAACCGCACCCTCACCGCGAACCGCCTCGGTGATCAGCGGCCGGCGTCCACCCGCATGCCCGTCGAACAGCATGGTGGGGTGGAACTGGATGAACTCGAGGTCAGACACCGGCAGCCCGGCCCACATCGCCAGCGCCACGCCGTCACCGGTCGACCCTTCGGGATTCGTGGTTGCCGAGTACAGATGCCCGAGTCCGCCGGTCGCCAGGATCACCGATCGTGCGTGGACGATCCCGGGGCCATCGTCGTTGAGCGTGAGGACACCCGTGACCGCGCCGTCTTCGTGCAGGATCTCCAGCGCAACGTGGTTGCGGCGGATGTCCAACCGAGCCGCAGCTTCGTCGAGCGCACGCTGCACCTCCGCACCGGTCGCGTCGCCTCCGGCGTGGATGATCCGCCGCCGCGAATGGCCACCCTCGCGGGTCAGCGACCATTGTCCGGGCGCCGCCTCGTCGAATCGTGCGCCGTCATCGACGAGTTCGCGCACGGCGCGGTAGCCGTCGACGACGATGGAACGCACTACTTCCGGATCACACAGTCCCGCGCCCGCAGCCAACGTGTCGGCCACATGCGCGTCGACTGAGTCGTCCGTTTTCGGCAGCACGACGGCGATGCCGCCCTGCGCGTAGAACGTGGCCGTGTTACCGGCCTTGCTGAGCACCATCACCTTTCGGCCCTGACGGTGCGCAGCGAGCGCGGCGCACAGACCGGCTACGCCGGTGCCGATCACGACGACGTCGGCGCGCTGTTGCCAGTAGCCGCGACCGCCGCAAGCGGCCTGGCGCGTCATTCGCCGCCGCCGGGTTGCCCGATCTCGATCATCCGCAGCACGCTGGCACGCCCCAGCCTGGCGGTCTCGGGATCCACGTGGACTTCGTCCTGACCCTCCACCAGGCAGCGCAGAAGTGCGGCCGGGGTGATCATCTTCATGAACTTGCACGACGCGCGGTCGTTCACCGCGCGGAAATCGACTTCCGGTGCGGCGCGCCGCAACTGGTGCAGCATTCCGACCTCGGTGGCGACCAGCACCTGGCGTGCCCGGGTGTCCCGAGCGGCGTCCAGCATGCCGCCGGTGGACAGGATTTTGACCCGGTCCTCGGGGAATGCGCCTTCCCCGGCCAGGTACAGAGCCGAAGTGGCACAACCGCATTCGGGGTGGACGTAGAGTTCGGCGTCCGGGTGGGTGCGCGCCTGTTCGGCCAGCTCGTCGCCGTTGATGCCAGCGTGCACATGGCATTCACCGGCCCAGACGTGGAGATTCGTTGCGCCCGGTCACCCTGCGCACGTGGGCGCCGAGGAACTGATCCGGGCAGAACAGCACCTCGCGGTCGGCGGGGATCGATGCGACCACCTCGACGGCATTCGACGAGGTGCAGCAGATGTCGGTCTCGGCTTTCACCGCAGCAGTGGTGTTGACGTAGGACACGACCACGGCCCCTGGATGCTCGGCCTTCCAGGCGCGCAGTTCGTCGGCGGTGATCGAGTCGGCCAGCGAGCATCCCGCCCGCTGGTCGGGGATGAGCACGGTCTTGTCCGGGGACAGGATCTTCGCGGTCTCGGCCATGAAGTGCACGCCGCAGAACACGATCGTGTCCTCGGGTACCTCGGCGGCGATGCGCGACAGCGCCAGCGAGTCGCCGACGTGGTCGGCGACGTCCTGGATGGCCGGCAACTGGTAGTTGTGCGCCAGCAGTGTCGCGCCGCGCAGATCGGCAAGGCGACGCACCTCGTCGGCCCACTCCTGATCGCCGTCGACTCCGGAAAATCCGGTCGGACCGGCGATTATGTGGTCCACGAGATCGTTAGCGGGCATGCGATCCAAAACCGTCACAGCCGGCCCCTTCATTCCGTCGAGGTTTTCGACTTATAATCGAAAACATGGCCCATATTAGCACCGAGCACGAGGTGCTGGCTGCCGTGTTCCAGGTTCGAGCTGTCGACTCCCCGAAACCTGCACTTCACGTGCTGTTGTGGCAGCGTGCACTGGACCCGGAGGCCCGAAAGTGGGCCCTGCCGGGCGGCCGGCTCCGCGACGACGAGGACCTGACCAGCTCCGTTCGGCGGCAGCTCGCCGAGAAGGTCGACCTGCGTGAGGTTGCTCACCTCGAACAGCTCGCGGCCTTTTCCGACCCGAACCGAGTTCCGGGCACGCGCACCATCGCCTCGACGTTCCTCGGGCTGGTGCCCTCCCCCGCAACCCCCGAGTTGCCGCCGGACACCCGTTGGCACCCGGTGAACGATCTGCCGCCGATGGCGTTCGACCACGGCCCGATGGTCGAGCACGCCCGCGCACGGCTCGTCGCCAAGCTGTCTTACACGAACATCGGATTCGCCTTGGCACCAACAGAGTTCGCCGTGTCAACGCTGCGTGACATCTACAGCGCCGCGCTGGGCCACCCGGTGGACGCCACCAACCTGCAACGCGTGCTGGAGCGGCGCAACGTCATCACCCGCACGGGCACGACCGCGCGGTCGGGCCGCAGCGGCGGCCGTCCCGCCGCGCTGTACAGGTTCACCGACTCCCACTATCGGGTGACCGACGAATTCGCCGCATTACGCCCGCCGGGGTGAGTCGGCTCGCTTCTTAACGCTCTCTTAAGCAACAATGGCCGGATGGACCTGGGCAGCGTCGCGCCAGCAGCTGGTGCAGAGTGGATCGGGCACGTCCCCCACGAGGAACTGGTGCGCGGTACCCGCCCGCAGCTGCCGTCCGACGACCCGTTCTACGAGCCTCCGGCAGGGCTTCCAGCACGCCGCCCCGGGAACCGTCCTGCGCAGCCGGGACGTCGAGCTGGCGTTCATGGGCCTGATCCCGCAGCGCGTGCGCGCCACCCAACTGCTGTATCGCACCACCGACATGCACGGTAAGGCCGATGCTGCCGCGACCACGGTGATCGTGCCCGCCGAGCGCGCCCCAGCCGCCGTCACGCCGGTGATCTCGTACCAATGCGCGATCGATGCCGTCACTTCGCGCTGCTTCCCGTCGTACGCGCTACGGCGCCACGCGCACGCGACGGGTGCGGTCGCGCAGTTCGAGTTCCTCCTGGTCGCCGCCTGCCTCGCTGAGGGCTGGGCGGTGTCGGTACCCGACCACGAGGGCCGCCTCGGCATGTGGGGCGCGCCGTATGAACCCGGATACCACGTTCTCGACGGGTTGCGTGCCGCAGTCGGCAGCAAGCGGCTCGGGTTGTCGCCGGACGCGCAGATCGGCCTCTGGGGCTATTCCGGCGGTGGACTGGCCACCGCATGGGCCGCCGAGATGAGCGGCTCCTACGCGCCGGAACTGAACGTCGTCGGTGCGGTGCTCGGATCGCCCGTCGGGGATCTCGGCCACACCTTCCGCCGACTCAACGGCACCTTCGCGTCCGGGCTGCCCGCACTCGTCGTCGCCGCGCTGGCACACCTCTATCCCGACCTCGACCGGCTCATCCAGGAGCACGTCACCGAAGAGGGCAAGGTGCTTCTTGAGCGCCTGCACACGATGACGACCGCCGAGGCGATGGTCCGGATGGCCAAGAAAGACATGGGCGACCTGCTCGACTGGCCCCTCGAGCAGATCCTCAACAGCCCCGAGGTGCAGCATGTTTTCGCCGACATCAAGCTCGGCGTGGCGGTGCCGACTCCGCCGGTGCTGATCGTGCAGGCGGTCCACGACCAGCTGATCTCGGTTGGCGACATCGACGAGCTGGCCGACACGTACAGGTTGGGTGGTGCGTCGGTGACCTACCACCGGGACATGTTCAGCGAGCACATGCTGCTGCACCCGATGTCGGCGCCCATGGCGCTGCGCTGGCTCATCGACCGGTTCGCCGGAAAACCCTTGTCGGAGCATATGGTTCGGACGAAGTGGCCGACGCTGCTGAACCCGATGACCTACGTCGGCATGGCGCGACTGGCGAAGATCGTCGCCAAGGTGGTCACTGGCCGGACGGTAGAACGTTCCCCGCTTTAAGGATCGCGCGGTCGAGTTCATTTTCGACGGGCGGCCACGCCCCCAGATCGTCACGTGCGATCGACACCGCGATCAGCGAGTAGACCAGCGCTGCGATGGCTGCGGGGAAACAGGATCGTCAGGGCGATCAGCAACGGCGAGTGCCCGAAGAACACCGGCGGCGCCTCGATCACGTAGTGCACCCGATGCTCGGGTGAAATCGGCGCGGCGCCGACATCGATCGTTCCGTAGCGCCAATGCACCAGTACCGCACCGACTCCCGCTGCCACACCGGCGGCAACAGCAGATCCGATAGCGAGCGCCGTGACCATCAGGGGGCCGCGGTGCGCACGCCACTGCCACACCAGGACCGCCGCGACGACAGCCATCACGCAGAGCATGCCGACCACCAGGAAGGCAGCGACGAAGAAGTGGTCGGCCTCGCTGCCGAGGTGCGCCCGAACGCGTTCGCCGCCCTTGGTCAACGCCACCACACCGTGCACCGCCGGCGCCAGCCACGCCCACAGCGCGCCGATCACCACGCCGGTCAACGAGAGTCCGGCGACAACGGTCAAAGCCGCGCGACCGCGCGAAATACGCGGCGGGGCCAAGTTCACTCATCGCTGTTCCAAATCCTTTGAGTCCGTCAGGCCGTGCCGCGAGCATTTCGCCGACCAGCCGTCCGGCCGCACCTGCACGATCATCCGGCGGCCGCACTCCGCGCAGAACCGGGGCGGCTCGAGGCCCAGCTGCGCCGCCGCAGGCAGCGCTGTGCCGTCGGCCTCTCCGGTGTAGACGTTGAACGCCATCACTTAATGGTTCTACAGGCTGGCGTTGAGTGCCTTGATGGGCATCTGCAGATCCTCGAGCAGTTCCAGATCGGCCTCGGCCGGTCGGCCCAGCGTCGTCAGGTAGTTGCCGACGATCACGGCGTTGATGCCGCCGAGAATGCCCTGTTTGGCGCCCAGGTCACCCAGCGTGATCTCCCGGCCGCCTGCGAACCGGAGCATGGTGCGCGGCAGCGCGAGCCGGAACGCCGCGACAGCCTTGAGCGCCTCGGAGGCCGGCAGCACGTCCAGGTCACCGAACGGCGTGCCCGGCCGTGGGTTGAGGAAGTTCAGCGGCACCTCGTGCGGATCGAGTTCGGCGAGGTTGGCGGCGAACTCCGCGCGCTGTTCCAGGGTCTCGCCCATGCCGAGGATGCCGCCGCAGCAGACCTCCATGCCCGCCTCGCGGACCATCTGCAGGGTGTCCCACCGCTCTTCCCAGCTGTGGGTGGTGACGACGTTGGTGAAGAACGACCGCGCGGTCTCCAGATTGTGGTTGTAGCGGTGCACGCCCATCTCGGAGAGGCGCTCGACCTGGTCGGCGGTGAGCATGCCCAGCGAGCAGGCGATCTGGATGTCGACCTCGTTGCGGATGGCCTCGATGCCCGCGGCCACCTGCGCCAGCAGTCGCTCGTCGGGGCCGCGCACGGCGGCGACGATGCAGAATTCGGTGGCGCCGGACTTCGCGGTCTGCTTGGCGGCCTCCACCAGGCTCGGAATATCCAGCCAGGCACTGCGCACGGGCGACGCGAAAAGCCCTGACTGCGAACAGAAGTGGCAGTCTTCGGGGCAGCCGCCGGTCTTGAGGCTGATGATGCCCTCGACCTCGACGTCGGGTCCGCACCACTTCATCCGGACCTCGTGGGCAAGCGCGAGCAGTTCGTCGAGATTCTCGTCGGGCAGCCGCAGCACCTGCAGCGTCTGATCCTGGTCGAGGCCTTCGCCGCGCTCCAATACCTGGTCGCGTGCCTTCGCCAGAATGTCGCTCACCCGTTGGTCCTCCTGCATGCCGAACTTGAACACCGTTCAGGTTAGGCTACCGGCGTGCAGCTCCACAAACGCGACGTGGTCGAGGCGGCGGCGACGCTGCTGGACGAATACGGCATCGCCGACCTCACGATGCGACGGCTCGCGCGCGAGCTCAGCGTGTCCCCCGGCGCGCTGTACTGGCATTTCGCCAACAAGCAGGAGCTGCTCGGCGCCATCTCCGACCGCATTCTCGACGGTGTGCCGTCCGCACGGGGCGTCGTCGACGTGTGCAATCGCCTTCGCGACGCGCTGCTGTCGCACACCGATGGCGCCGAGCTCGTGTCCGCCAGCTTCGCGGCCGGCCAGTCGTCGGCGATGAAGCAGATTCTGGCGGTCCTGACCGAGGCGGTGTCCGAGATCGGCGTCGACTCGGCCCATGCCGAGCTGGCCGCCCGCACGGTCGTCTACTACGTGCTCGGCTTCACCGTGGACGAGCAGTCACGGTTGCAATGGGATGCGGCGGGCGCCGAGCTACCCGAGTGGCAGTCGGTGCTCACCGACGACGCCAATGCGCGGTTCGGGTTCGGCCTGCGCCTGTTCGTCGACGGAATCAACGTTTCGCAGCGCGATTTACGAGTAGACGTCTGCAGAACGTCGATTCCTTGTCGGGGGCCGCGACTAGCGTTCTGCGCGTGATCACCGTCGACGATGTGCGACGCATCGCCTCGACCCTGCCGAGGTCGTATGAAGCAGTGGTGCGCGACGAGATCAGGTTCCGCGCCGGGCGGCTCGTCTACGCCGCGTTCTCGCGGGACGAGACGGTGATGGGCGTCGGCTTTCCGAAGGAGGAGCGCGCGGCGATGGTCGCCGCAGAGCCCGACAAGTTCATGCTGCCGCGCAAGTCGGAGATGCGCTACAACTGGATTCTGGTGCGGCTCGACGCGATCGACCTCGACGAGCTACGCGAGCTGGTGATCGACGGTTGGCGGATGTGCGTACCGAAAAGCGTATCGGCGACCGTCAATTAGTCGACATGTGCTCGCCGGGCGGCCTCTTGGGCCAGTTGCACCCTCGAGGACAGACCGAGCTTGGTGTAGACGTGCGTTAGGTGGGATTCAACGGTCCGCGGCGAGATGAAAAGCCTTGCGGCGACGTCCTTGTTGGCCAACCCTTCACCGACAAGGCGCACCACGCCAAGCTCAGTTGGAGTCAACGATGCCCAGCCGCTGGAAGGCCGCTTGCGTTCACCGCGTCCGCGTAGCGCATACTTCAGTCGCATCCTCGATGGACATTGCGGCGCCCTCGGTCCACGCTTCCTCAAATGCCACGTCGCCAAGCGCTTCACGCAGCGCTGCAACACATGCCGTGTGGTCTGCGTCGAAAATCTTGAACCGGACGGTGTCCATGGCGCTTCGCGCTGCCTCGGCGGCTCCCAAGAGACGAACCGCCTCATGGTGTCTAGTGACATCGGACGCGAACCTTGCGACGAGTTCGAGACTATCCGGGACAAGAAGGGGGGCCCTGGTTTCGAAGGCCAGCGCAAGCGCGTCATAGGCGTCGTGTTCAGCCTGCTCGTTTTCTCCGTGCTCCATCCGCACACGCGCACGATTGGCCAGCGCCTGAGACAAGAAGACGCCCCTGGTCTTCGACACCCCTTCGTCGGCCAAGCGTTGGGCTGCTTCTGAATCACCGGATCGCAATGCGCTCAGGGCGGCGTAGCCGATGTAGAACCCGGTGGTCATGGGCTGCCACTCGGAGTCCCGCTCTGCGGCCTTACTCGCCTCCCACGCCGCTGCGGCATCACCGGCGGCCAGGCCGATGAGCGCTCGCTGGCCGTAGCAGACCTGGTCGTAATAGTGGCCAATCTGCGGGCTGCAATCCGCATGGCCTCCTCGGCGGCGGTCCTGGCACCGTCGATATCACCCCGCAGGGCCAAAAAAAGCGCTTCGCCGAGGAGCCCGATGACCTGCGTGAGCACGTCATGAGCTGCTGAGGCATCGTCGATCGCCCGCCGAATCAGCCACGCGGCACCGGACAGATCACCGAGATACGACCGCGCGTTTGCGATCCATATGCTGCACTGGCGCGAGACGAAGCGATCACCGAGGTCATCGGCGAGGCGAAGCCCCTCCTGCGCCGCCTCGAGCGCGGTCACGACGTCGCCTCCGATGATCGCCGCAGTCGCCTGCCAGGCGAGGATTTGGCTCAGTCGCCAGGTATCGCCGAGTTCGCGGGCGAGTTCAGCTGCCTCGGCCAGGTATGGCCGCATCACATCGGCGTCATATGACGCGATTGACCCGCGCGCGACGAGAGCCCTCAACAGCAGCGACTTGTCACCGAGGCTCCGGGCGGCCGCCAAGGCCTCGTCGGCCTCGTCGAAGCTCTCGGTCCAACCCACCGACGCGAGCAGAAGTGTCTTGTCTGCGAGCGCCGTTGCACGCGGTAGAGATAGACCGTCACCCTCGGCGCTTTCCTCCGCGAGGGCGGCGTTCAACCAGGCAAGCCCCTCGAGGACGCGGCCACGGGTCAGCCACAGCGGCTGCAGCGACGACCCCAGTCGCATGGCGTCCTCGATCTCACCGCTCTCGCGGCACCACACGCCCGCGGCGCGCAGGTTGTCGATATCGGCTTCCAGCTGATCGAGCAGGTACTCCCTAGTCCGCTTCGTCCCGTATCGTCTATTTGTGCTGCCGCCGCCACGAAATAGCTCGCGGTGCCTCGTACGGATATGCGTCGGCTTCCCCTTGACTCGCTGAGCTTTTCGAGCGCGTACTGCCGCATGGTCTCCAGCAGCCGGTAACGCGTCCGACTGCTGCTGCTCCTCGACAACCACAAGCGACTTGTCGACCAGCAGCGTGAGCATGATCGAGAACTTGGTAGCGCTCTACCTCATCGCCACCAGCGACCGCTTGCGCCGCGTTGAGATCGAAGCCACCCAGGAATACCGCCAGCCGACGAAAGAGAACCTGTTCAGGTTCGGACAACAAGGCGTGCGACCAGTCCACCGAGGCGCGCAATGTCTGCTGCCGGCGCACCGCCGTGCGCGCACCGCCGGTGAGTAGGCGGAATCTGTCATGAAGGCTGTCGACGATCTCGACTCAATGACAAAGCCCGGATGCGCGCCGCCGCGAGTTCGATCGCAAGCGGCATTCCGTCGAGTCGCTTGCAAATTTCGCTCCAGCGTCGCGGTGTTCTCGGCGGAAACGCGCGAAGTCCGGACGTACCTGCCGGGCACGATCGAGTGAACAATTGGATGGCCTCGTCTTGAAGCGACAGCGACGGCACCTGCCACGTAATCTCACCTGCCGCGCGGACAGGCTCGCGGCTCGTTGCCAACAGCTTCACCGCGGGGCACGCGCCCAACATCGATGCAGCAATTGCTGCAGACGCGTCGGCAAGATGCTCGCAGTTGTCCAACACCAGCAGCATCGAGCTGTCCACCGATGAATCGCACGATGGTCTCCACCGCCGTGCTCCCCGGTTGATCGGGTAGCCCGAGCGCACGAGCCACCGTGAGCGGGACAAGATCGGGATGAGTGATCGGAGCGAGGTCGACGTACCAGACGCCGTCGGCGAACTCGTCGAGCATCTGGCTCGCGACTTCTATCGGCCAGCCGCGTCTTACCCGCACCGCCCGTCGCCGGTCAGGGTGACCAGCCGGTTGCTCGAGCCAGCAGCTGACGCACCTCGGCCATTTCGGATTCGCGGCCGACGAAACTCGTAAGCTGCGCTGGAAGCCGTTGCAGTGCAGACGCTTTCGTCGACCCGCAGCGGAGGGAACTCGTTGCGAAGATCGGGATGGCACAGCTGCGCCACCCGTTCCGGACGCGATACATCGCGCAGCCGATGCGAGCCGAGATCGGCCAGCCATGCACCTTCCGGGCAGCTGTTCGAACACCAATTCCTCGGTGACGCCGGAGAAGTACAGTCTGGCCGCCGTGGGCGAGGTCGCGCAGTCGCGCGGTCCGATTGATCGTGGGACCGATGTAATTGCCTTCGTCGCGCAGCCGCACCTCCCCGGTGTGCAGGCCGATGCGAAGACGGAGCGGCGCGAACGGTGCCTGTTGCAGCTTGAGCGCACAGGCAACCGCGTCCGTCGGCGCGGGCGAATGCCACCACAAAGCTGTCACCCTCACCTTGCTCGACCGGCCGCACACCGCTGTGCGGACGCCACCAGATCCGTCAGAGTGCGGTCGAGGCGCGCGACGGCACCCGTCATCGCCTCGGGCGTCGGCCTCCCACAGCCGAGTCGACCCTTCGATATCGGCGAGCAACAGAGTCACCGTGCCTGTCGGCAGTTCGCTCACGCCCAGGTCGCTCCAGTTCACATGTGTCCGCGCGTGGGTCAGGTCCGCTCATGCTAGCCAGCATGCGGTCGTCGGAAACGGCAAACATCAGGGGAACTACGGAGACTTCGTCGCCGACGTACGGAGGTCAGGCGATCGGATACTCGCGCTTGGTGTTGCCGTCCCAGCGGCGCAAGCCCGACGACGGTGCCGTTGACCTCCGCCGGTTTCCCCGCGATCCGCACCGCACGGCCCATCTGGGCTGGCACGACGCGACGCGCCAGCGTGACGTGCGGCGTCCAGTCGCCCGGCAGCGCATTGGGCATCGGGCCCGGATGCAGGTGCGGCAGGCACAGCCGGTGCACCTCGCGTGCAGCGTCCAGCAGCTCCGCTGTCGGCACGACCAGCCGCGCGAGCACGGCCTTGGCGCGGCCGAAGAACAGCGGCGCCCCGATCCGGCACGCAAGCGGCAACCGGCCGCGCAGCGGCGCAAGCACTCGTCCACCTCGGCGTCGATCCGCTCGGCGACCGTCAGCGTGGCGTGCGGCCGGCTGGCCGGCGCCTGGCTGGGCATGCCGGCCTCGCGCAGGTCATCCCAGATGTGCCGGACCGCCGCCTCGGTGTCCGCGTCGAAGACCAACTCGACGGAATGCACCATCGTCAGCCACACCAAGCTCGCGACCCACGCCGGGTCGAACGCCGACGCGCTCATCGCCTCGAACTCGGCGGCGCTCATCGACCCGGCGCCGGCCGGCAGCACCGCCCGCAGCGGCGCCAGCGCCGCCAGCGCGTCCCGGTTGCCGTCTCGGCCGGACCCGGGCTCGCGCGGGCCACGCGCCGATCACCAGTCCTGCGCACGGAATACCTTGGGAGGCAAGCGCTTCCAAGCGTCAGCGCGGTGTGGTTCAGCGTGCCCAGTCCCGGCGGCGACGACGACCAGCACCGGCGCGGCCAGGTCGAGCGCGACGTCGCGCAGCGTCGACCCGTCCGTCACCGAGCTCGACGAGCAGGCCGCCCGGCGCCCTCGACCAGCGTCAGCTCGGCCCGGCGCGTCCGACCGTCGCGCACCGACGCCGACCAGCTCGGCGCGCGTCGGCAGCGCCAGGCCGGCCCGTCGCGCGGCGGCGACCGGCGCCAGCGGCTCGGGATACCGCCACGCGCCGCGCAGGTCGGTCACCCCGGACAGCCGGCGCGATCTCGGCCGAGGTCGTCGTCGCCGTCGGCGGCTGCCGGTCTGCACCGGCTTGCACACCGCGACGTCGATGCCGGCCAGCCGCGCGTGACACGCCAGCGCCGCGGTCGCCACCGTCTTGCCGACGCCGGTGTCGGTGCCGGTGACGACGAGAGTGCTCACGCGCGTGCGCGACGAGCACGTCGGTCAGCACCTCGCGCGCCAAGGCCATCTCGTCGCTCGGACAGCGACGCGCGCGCGGTCAGCCGCAGCCGCGACGTCCCGGCGGGCACGGTCGGCGGCCGGAAGCAGCCGACCCGCACGCCGCGGTCCAGGCACGCCGACCGCCGCGGCCAGCGCCACCTCGGGCTCGCCGAGGATCACCGACACCACCGCCGAGTCGGGTCGCTCGGCGACGCCGCACACCTCGGCCAGCGCCGCCGCGTGGTCCAGCACCGCCTGCGCGCGCCACGGCTCGGCGATCAGCACCTCGCAGCGCCGCCCACGCCGCGCCGACCGCGGCCGGCGCCAGGCCGGTGTCGAAGATGAACGGCCGCGCGGCGTCGATCAGGTGGTCGCGCACCGCCGCCGGTCCGAGCACCACGCCGCCCTGGCTGCCCAGCGCCTTGGACAGCGTCGTCGTCATCACCACGTCCGGCGCGCCCGCCAGGCCGACCTCGTGCAGCAGCCCGCGGCCGCCGGTCCCCCGCACCCCGAGTGCCGTGCGCCTCGTCGACGACCAGCAGCGCGCCGTGCCGCCGGCACACGTCGTGCAGCGCCCGCAGCGGGGCCAGCACGCCGTCGGCGGAGAACACCGAGTCGGTCACCACGACCGCGCGCTCCTCGTCGCGCGCCGGCCAGCGCCGCCTCGACGGCCGCGACGTCGCGGTGCGGGGTCACCACCACCCGGGCCCGCGACAGCCGGCAGGCGTCGACCAGGGAGGCGTGCGTCAGGGCGTCGGACACCAGCAGCGAGCCCGGCGCCGGACAGCGACGACCACCGCGCCGAGGTTGGCGGTGTAGCCGGACGAGAACACCAGCGCCGACTCGGCGCCGACGAAGTCGGCGAGCGCCGGCTCGAAGCCCTCGTGAATCTCGGTGTTGCCGGTGACCAGCCGCGATCCGGTCGACCCGGCGCCCCAGGTGCGCAGCGCGGCGACGCCGCCGTCGATCACATCGGGATGCTGCGACAGGCCGAGATAGTCGTTGGAGGCCAGGTCGAGTTCGGCGCCGACGGGCGGGCGGGTGCGCAGGGACCGCCGCAGACCGGCGGCGCGGCGCTGCTGCTCGACCTCGTCGAGCCACGCCAGCGGCGAAAGACCTGTGCGCGTCACCGATCCACCTCGCGTCGCGAGCCGACAATTGAACACCGTTCAGGTTAGTGCACGGGCGACGCCGACCATCGCCGAGGTGATCTGGCCGATCTCCTCCGGCGTGCAGATGTACGGCGGCATCGCGTAGATCAGGTTGCGGAACGGCCGCAGCCACACGCCGTGGTCCAGCGCGGCGGGCGTCGCCACCCGCAGGTCGACCGGGCCGTCCATCTCGATGACGCCGATCGCGCCGAGCACCCGGACGTCGGCCACGCCGGCAGCGTCCGCGGCCGGCGCCAGTCCGGCGCGCAGACCCGCCTCGATCGCGCGCACCGGCGACCGCCAGTCCCCGGCGAGCAGCAGTTCGACCGAGGCCACCGACGACCGCGCACGCCAGCGCGTTGGCCATGAACGTCGGGCCGTGCATCAGCGCGCCCGGCTCGCTGCGTGCTGATCGTGTGCGCGATCTCGCGCGGTGCACAGCGTCGCGGCCAGGGTGATGTAGCCGCCGGTCAGCGCCTTGCCGACGCACATGATGTCGGGGCTGACCCCGGCGTGGTCGGCGGCGAACAGCTCGCCGGTGCGGCCGAAGCCGGTGGCGATCTCGTCGAAGATCAGCAGCACGCCGTGGCGGGTGCAGATGTCGCGCAGGTCGGTCAGATAGCGCGGATCGTGGAACCGCATGCCGCCCGCGCCCTGCACCACCGGTTCGACGATCACGGCGGCCAGCTCGTCGGCGTGTTCGGCCAGTTGCCGCTCGAACGCCGCGCTGTAGGCCGGCGTCGTACGCGGTCGGCACCTGCGGCGCGAACACCTGGCGGGCCAGCACGTCGGTCCACAGCGAGTGCATGCCGCCGTCGGGGTCGCACACGCTCATCGGGGTGAACGTGTCGCCGTGGTAGCCGCCGCGCCAGGTCATCAGCCGGTGCTTGTCGCCGCGGCCGAGGCTGCGCCAGTACTGCAGCGCCATCTTGACCGCGACCTCGACCGACACCGACCCCGAGTCGCTGAAGAACACGGTGTCCAGCCCGTCCGGGGTGAGCTCGCACCAGCAGCTGCGCGAGCCGGGCCGCGGGTTCGTGGGTCAGCCCGCCGAACATGACGTGGTTCATGGTGGCCAGCTGGTCGGTGATCGCCGCGTCCAGCACCGGGTGGCCGTGGCCGTGGATCGCGGTCCACCAGGACGCCATCGCGTCGAGCACCTCGACCTCGTCGCCCGTCGCGGTGCAGGGTCAGCCAGGCGCCGCGGGCGCCCACCGCGACCACGCGGGGCAGCGCCTCGGCGCCGATGGTGCTGTAGGGATGCCAGACGTGGGCGGCGTCGATCGCGCTGATCTCGGCGGGCGTCAGTGCTGGCCACCTTCGGTAGATTATCCGTCGACCATGATGACCCTCGCCCCTCCCCGGCCGGCGACCACGTCACCGACCCGGGACCCCCGTCGCGCGAACCGCGCGACGCTGCCCAAGGGAGCGCGCGCGTCGGGATTCTACCGGCACGACCTCGACGGCCTGCGCGGCGTCGCGATCGCGCTCGTCGCGGTGTTCCACGTCTGGTTCGGCCGCGTCTCCGGCGGTGTCGACGTCTTCCTCGCGCTGTCGGGGTTCTTCTTCGGCGGCCGCCTGCTGCGCACCGCGCTGACGCCCGGCGCATCGCTGTGGCCGGTGCCGCGAGGTCACCCGGCTGGTTCGGCGGCTGCTGCCCGCGCTGGTGGTGGTGCTCGCCGCCGTCGGCGGTGCTGACGATCCTCATCCAGCCCGAAACCCGTTGGGAGACGTTCGCCGACCAGAGCCTGGCAAGCCTGGGCTACTACCAGAACTGGGAGCTGGCCAACACCGCGTCGGACTACCTGCGCGCCGGCGAGGCGGTCAGCCCGCTGCAGCACATCTGGTCGATGTCGGTGCAGGGCCAGTTCTACATCGCCTTCCTCGCGCTGATCTTCGGGTTCGCCTTGCTGTTCCGCCGGACTCTTCGGCCGGCACATGCGGATCGCGTTCATCGTGCTGCTGAGCGCGCTGACCATCGCGTCGTTCGTCTACGCGATCTTCGCCCACAACGCCGATCAGGCCACGGCGTACTACAACAGCTTCGCGCGGGCATGGGAGTTGCTGCTCGGCGCCCTGGTCGGCGCGCTGGTGCCGTACCTGCGCTGGCCGATGTGGCTGCGGACGACGGCCGCCGTGATCGCGCTGGCCGCGATCCTGGCGTGCGGCGCGCTGATCGACGGCGTCAAGGAGTTCCCCGGGCCGTGGGCGCTGGTGCCGGTCGGCGCCACGATGCTGTTCATCCTGTCGGCGGCGAACCGGATGGCCGACCCGCACACCGGCGGCCGCCTGCCCGCCCCCAACCGGCTGCTGGCCACCGCGCCGTTCGTGGCGCTGGGCGCGATGGCCTACTCGCTGTACCTGTGGCACTGGCCGCTGCTGATCTTCTGGCTGTCCTACACCGGCCATCCCGCGCGTCAACTTCGTCGAGGGCGCCGTCGTGCTGCTGGTCTCCGGGGTGCTGGCCTGGCTGACCACCAGGTACGTCGAGAACCCGCTGCGCTACCGCGCGCCGGCGGCACCGGCGCCCGACCGTCCCGCTGCGCACCCGGCTGCGCAGGCCGACGATGGTGCTGGGCTCGGTGGTCGTGCTGCTCGGCGTGGCGCTGACCGCGACGTCGTTCACCTGGCGCGAGCACGTCACCGTCGAACGCGCCAACGGCAAAGAGCTGTCCGGCCTTTCGTCGCGCGACTACCCCGGCGCCCGCGCACTGCTCAACAAGGCGAAGGTGCCCAAGCTGCCGATGCGCCCGACGGTGCTCGAGGCCAAGAACGACCTGCCGCGCCACCACCGAGCGACGGCTGCATCAGCGACTTCGACAACGTCGGCGTCATCAACTGCACCTACGGCGACAAGATCGGCGACCCGCACCATCGCGCTGGCGGGCGGGTCGCACGCCGAGCACTGGATCACCGCGCTGGACCTGCTCGGCCGGATGCACCACTTCAAGGTGGTCACCTACCTGAAGATGGGCTGCCCGCTGACCACCGAGGAGGTGCCGCTGGTGATGGGCGACAACCGCCCGTACCCGAAGTGCCACGAGTGGAACGAGCGGGTGATGGACAAGCTCATCGCCGACCACCCCGACTTCGTGTTCACCACCTCGACGCGGCCGTGGAACATCAAACCGGGCGACGTGATGCCGGCCAACTACGTCGGCATCTGGCAGACGTTGTCCGACAACAACATTCCGATCCTCGCGATGCGCGACACCCCGTGGCTGGTGCGCAACGGCCAGCCGTACTTCCCCGCCGACTGCCTGGCCGACGGCGGCGACGCCATCTCCTGCGGCATCAAGCGATCCGACGTACTGTCCGACCACAACCCGACACTGGATTTCGTCGCGCGGTTCCCGTTGCTCAAGCCGCTCGACATGAGCGATGCGGTGTGCCGCAAGGACATCTGCCGCGCGGTGGAGGGAAATGTGTTGCTGTATCACGACGCTCACCACATCTCGACCACCTACATGCGCACCATGACCGCACGAACTCGGACGCCAGATCGCCGCCGCCACCGGCTGGTGGGACGACTGATGGCATCCGACGCGCCGGCGTCGGTGCCCACCGTCTGGCCGGGGACGGCCTATCCCCTCGGCGCCACCTACGACGGCGCAGGCACCAACTTCTCGCTGTTCTCCGAGGTCGCCGAGCGGGTCGAGCTGTGCCTGATCGGCAAGGACGGCAGCGAGGAGCGCATCAACCTCGACGAGGTCGACGGCTACGTCTGGCACTGCTACCTGCCCACCGTCACACCCGGCCAGCGCTACGGCTTCCGGGTGCACGGCCCGTGGGATCCGGCCGCGGGGCACCGCTGCGATCCGAGCAAGCTGCTGCTCGACCCGTACGGCAAGTCGTTCCACGGCGACTTCGACTTCACCCAGGCGCTGTTCTCCTACGACCTGGAGGCCGACGACCTCGCGAGCGGCGGCACGCCGCCGATGGTCGACTCGCTCGGGCCACACCATGACCAGCGTCGTGATCAACCCGTTCTTCGACTGGGCCTCCGACCGCGCGCCGCGCACGCCGTACCACGAGACGGTGATCTACGAGGCGCACGTCAAGGGCATGACGCAGACCCATCCCGGCATCCCGGAGGAGCTGCGCGGCACCTACGCCGGGCCTGGGCCATCCGGTGATCATCGACCACCTCAAGTCGCTGAACGTCACCGCGATCGAACTGATGCCGGTGCACCAGTTCATGCACGACCACCGGCTGCTCGACCTGGGGCTGCGAAACTACTGGGGCTACAACACCTTCGGCTTCTTCGCGCCGCACTACCAGTACGCGGCCAACAAGCACGCCGGCGGCGCCGTCGCCGAGTTCAAGACGATGGTGCGGGCCTTCCACGAGGCCGGCATCGAGGTCATCCTCGACGTCGTCTACAACCACACCGCCGAGGGCAACCACCTCGGGCCGACGATCAACTTCCGCGGCATCGACAACGCCGCCTACTACCGGCTGCTCGACGGCGACCTGCGGCTCTACAAGGACTTCACCGGCACCGGCAACAGCCTCAACGCCCGCCACCCGCACACCCTGCAGCTGATCATGGACTCGCTGCGGTACTGGGTGCTCGAGATGCACGTCGACGGATTCCGCTTCGACCTGGCCGCCGACGCTGGCCCGCGAGTTCTACGACGTCGACCGGCTGTCGGCGTTCTTCGACCTGGTGCAGCAGGATCCGGTGGTCAGCCAGGTCAAGCTGATCGCCGAACCGTGGGACGTCGGCGAGGGCGGCTACCAGGTCGGCAACTTCCCAGGTTTGTGGACCGAGTGGAACGGGAAGTATCGCGACACTGTGCGCGATTACTGGCGGGGCGAGCCCGCGACCCTCGGCGAGTTCGCCTCCCGGCTGACCGGGTCGTCGGACCTCTACGAGGCGACCGGCCGGCGGCCCAGCGCGAGCATCAACTTCGTCACCTGCCACGACGGCTTCACGCTGGCCGACCTGGTGTCCTACAACGAGAAGCACAACGAGGCCAACGGCGAGGACAACCGCGACGGCGAGAGCCACAACCGGTCGTGGAACTGCGGTGTCGAGGGGCCCACCGACGACCCCGACATCCTCGCGCTGCGCGGCAAGCAGATGCGCAACATCATGGGCACGCTGATGCTGTCGCAGGGCACCCCGATGATCGCGCACGGCGACGAGATCGGCCGCACCCAGCGGGGCAACAACAACGTCTACTGCCAGGACTCCGAGATCTCCTGGATGGACTGGTCGCTGTGCGAGAAGAACGCCGACCTGCTCGACTTCACCCGCAAGGTGATCGCGTTGCGCAAGAACCACCCGGTGTTCCGGCGCCGGCGGTTCTTCGAGGGCAAGCCGATCCGCAGCGGCGACCAGGTCCGCGACATCGCCTGGCTGACGCCGGCGGGCACGGAGATGACGCCGGAGGACTGGGGCACCGGCCTCGGCAAGTGCGTCGCGGTGTTCCTCAACGGCGAGGCCATCCCCGCGCCCAACGAGCGCGGCGAACGGGTGGTCGACGACTCGTTCCTGCTGTGCTTCAACGCGCACGACAAGACCGTGGACTTCGTCGCGCCCGACGGCGACTACGCCGCCGAGTGGACCGCCGGCCTCGACACCGCCGACCCGACGGGCGCCACCGATCTCGTGGTCGCGGCCGGCGAGAAGATCACGCTGCAGCCGCGGTCGCTGCTCGTGCTGCGTAAGACCGCGCTGAGCGCATGCCATCTCGCGTGCTTTCGACGTATCGGCTGCAGATGCGCGGTGCGACTGCGTTCACCTTCGCCGACGCCGAGAACCTGCTGGACTACCTCGACGCGCTCGGGGTCTCCCACCTGTACCTGTCGCCGATCCTGACCGCGGCGCGAGGGTTCGACGCACGGCTACGACGTCACCGATCCCACCACGGTGTCCGCCGCGCTCGGCGGCCCCGAGGGGCTGGCGCGGCTGTCGGCGGCGGCGCGGGCCCGCGGGCATGGGCCTGATCGTCGACATCGTGCCCAACCACGTCGGCGTCGACGATCCGCAGCAGAACGCGTGGTGGTGGGATGTGCTCGACGCACGGCCGCGATCGCGCTACGCCTCGTACTTCGACATCGACTGGGACCTCGACCCGACGGCCGGATCGTGTTGCCGGTCCTGGGTTCCGACGACGACGTCGCCGATCTGAGGTCGACGGGGACATGCTGCGACTCGGCGACCTGGCTACCGATCGCGCCGGCACCGGTACGGCACCGGCGCAGGTGCACGACCGCCAGCACTACCGGCTGATCGGCTGGCGCAACGGCATCTGCGGCTACCGGCGGTTCTTCTCCATCACCTCGCTGGCCGGGCTGCGCCAGGAGGACCGCGCGGTGTTCGACGCCACCCACGTCGGAGGTCAAACGCTGGTTCGACGAGGGCCTCGTCGACGGGGTGCGCATCGACCATCCGGACGGATTGTCCGACCCCGCAGGCTATCTCGCCTGGCTGCGCGAGCTCGTCGGACCGCAGGCGTGGATCGTCGTCGAGAAGATCCTCGCCGTCGACGAAGCGCTGGACCCCACGCTGCCGGTCGCCGGCACCACCGGCTACGACGCGCTGCGCGAGATCGGCGGCGTGTTCATCGACCCCGCGGGCGCCGGCCCGCTGACCGACCTGTTCGACTCCGCCGGCGCCGACGTACGCCGACGATGCCCGCGCTCGCGCGCGAGCTCAAGGCCGAGGCCGTCACCGACACCCTCGGCAGCGAGCTGGCCCGGCTGTGCCGGACGATCACGGCGGCCACCGGCGCCGACCATCCCGGCCTGCCCGACGCCGTGGCCGCGCTGTCAGCCACATCGGCGTGTACCGCGTCCGACTACCAGGCGCTGTCGGCGGTGCTGCCGGTCGCGTTCGCCGACACCGCCGCCGAGCGGCCCGGAACTGGCTGCGCCGCTGGCGATCGTCGCCGTCGGCGCTGGCCGTCAGCACCGAGACCGACGTCCGGCTGCAGCAGCTGTGCGGCGCGGCGACGGCGAAGTCCATGGAGGACTGCCTGTTCTACCGCGACGCCGCGGCTGGTGTCGCTCAACGAGGTCGGCGGCGAGCCGCGGCGCTTCGGGGTCAGCGCCGCCGAGTTCCACCAGCGCGCCGCGGTGCGCGCCGAGCTGTGGCCGCACGCGATGATCGCGCTGACGCACCCACGACACCAAGCGCGGCGAGGATGTCCGCGCCCGCATCGGCGTGCTGTCGCAGGTGCCGTCGCTGTGGGCCGAGCTCGTCGGCAAATGGGTGCTGGCCGCCCCGCCGCCCGACGCCGGCGACCGGACTGTTCCTGTTGCAGAACATCTTCGGGGTGTGGCCGGCCGACGGCGTCGATCGACGACGAACTGCGCGAGCGGCTGCACGCCTACGCCGAGAAGGCCATCCGCGAGGCCGCGGCTGCACACCTCGTGGAACGACCCGACGCCGAGTTCGAGTCGGCGGTGCACGCCTGGCTCGACGCCGTGCTCGACGGACCGGTCGCCGCCGAGCTGACGTCTCTGGTGGCCCGGCTCGACGCTGCACGCCCGCAGCGACTGCGCTCGGCCAGAAGCTGATCGCAGCTGACCGCGCCCGGCGTGCCGGACGTCTATCAGGGCACCGAACTGTGGGAGGACAGCCTCGTCGACCCCGACAATCGGCGGCCGGTCGACTACGCGGCCCGCCGCGACGGCGCTCGACGCGTTGCGCCATCCGAAGATGCGGGTCGTGACGGCCGCGCTGCGGCTGCGCCGCGACCGCCCGGCGACGCTTCACCGACGGCGGCTACACGCCGCGTGCTGGCCGACGGCCCGGCCGCCGAGCATCTGGTGGCCTTCCTGCGCGGCGACGACGTGCTGACCGCCGTCAGCCGGCACACCGTGCTGCTGTCCGAAACCGGCTGGGGCGACACCTCGTTGACTCTGCCCGACGGCGAGTGGACCGACCGCATCGCCGGCGCGGCGGTTCAGCGGCCGGGTCCCGGCCGCCGAGCTGTTCGCGGACCTGCCGGTGGCGCTGCTGGAGCGCGCCGATGGCTGAGTTCGCGGTGTGGGCGCCGCATGCCCGAACGGGTCCGGCTCGACGTCGACGGCACGCTGCACCCGATGACCGCGCTCCGACGACGGCTGGTGGCGCGCCGAGGTCGACGCCGCGCCCGGATGCGCGCTACGGCTTCGTGCTCGACGACGACCCGACGGTGCTGCCCGATCCGCGTTCGCCGCGCCAACCCGACGGCGTGCACGAACGCTCCGCAGCTGTGGCGGCCCGATCGCCGACGCGTGGACCGACGGCGACTGGGCGGGCCGGTCGATCGAGGGCCGGGTGATCTACGAACTGCACGTCGGCACGTTCACCGCCGGACGGCACATTCGACTCGGCGATCGAGAAGCTGGACTACCTGGTCGATCTCGGCGTCGACTTCGTCGAGCTGATGCCGGTCAACGCGTTCGGCGGAACGCACGGCTGGGGCTACGACGGCGTGCTGTGGTACGCGGTGCACGAACCGTACGGCGGCCCCGACGGGCTGGTCCGCTTCGTCGACGCCTGCCACCGGCGCGGCCTGGGCGTGCTGATCGACGCGGTGTTCAACCACCTCGGCCCGTCGGGCAACTACCTGCCGAGGTTCGGGCCGTACCTGTCGTCGGGCAGCAACCCGTGGGGCGAGTCGATCAACATCTCCGAGCGCCGACGCCGACGAGGTGCGCCGCTACATCCTCGACTGTGCGCTGCGGTGGATGCGCGACTTCCACGCCGACGGCCTGCGACTGGACGCCGTGCACGCGCTCGTCGACACCACCGCCATCCACATCCTCGAGGAGCTGTCGGCCGAAACCGACGCGCTGGCAGAGCAATTGGGCCGCCCGCTGTCGCTGATCGCCGAGAGCGACCTCAACGATCCGCGGCTGATCACGCCGCGCGACCGCGGCGGCTACGGGATGACCGCGCAGTGGGACGACGACATCCACCACGCCATCCACGCCGCGGTGTCCGGCGAACGGCAGGGCTACTACGCCGATTTCGGCTCGCTGGAGACGCTGGCGCACGACGCTGAAGCACGGCTACTTCCACGCGGGCACCTACTCGTCGTTCCGGCACCGCCGGCACGGCCGACCGCTGGACACCGCGACCATCCCGGCGACCCGGCTGCTGGCCTACACCCTGACCCACGACCAGGTGGGCAACCGCGCGGTCGGCGACCGGCCGTCGCAGAACCTGACCTTCGGCCAGCTGGCGGTCAAGGCGGCGCTGGCGCTCGGATCGCCCTACACCGCAATGCTTTTCATGGGCGAGGAGTGGGGCTCGTCGTCGCCGTTCCAGTTCTTCAGCTCAGCCATCCCGGAGCCGGAGCTGGCCAGGGCCACCGCCGAGGGCCGCAAGCGCGAGTTCGCCGAGCACGGCTGGGACGCCGACGAGATCCCCGACCCGCAGGACCCCGAGACGTTCAACGGTCCAAGCTGGACTGGGACGAGATCGACGACGGCGAGCACGGCCGGCTGCGCCGGGTGTACCGGCAGCTGATCGCGCTGCGGCACAGCGAGCCCGACCTGGCCGACCCGTGGCTGGACCATCATGCGTGTCGACTACGACGAGGACGCAGCGGTGGATCGTGATGCACCGCGGCGCGCTGGCCATCGCGTGCAACCTCGGCACCGACGCCGTCGACGTTCCCGTCACCGGCGAGGTCGTGCTGGCCTGGGGTGAGCCGACCGTCGGCGCGAAATCGACGCCGCATCGAAGGCTATTCGTTCGCCGATTGTCAAGTCAGCTATCCACAGCGCAGCAGCCTGTGGATAACTGCATTACCGCGTAACGCCGGATCAGCTCGATCATTCGAGGCATGGGCCATTGCGAGCTCCTGCCCATCCCGCCGATCGAGACCGCCACCGACCCGATGCACTCCGCCGCCGACCTGCGCCAGCGCTGGCGGGCGCTGATGGGGCCGCTGGGCTTCGGCGAGCGACTGCTGTGGTTCGCGTTCGTCGGGCCCGGACCGGCGCCTGATCAAGGTCGCTCGAGCCATGTCGAGTATCGGCCGTCGCCGAAGCGCGCCGCTGTCGAGAACCTCATGTCGGCGCTGCACGACGTTCTCGATCGACATGGCCGGAAGGCACCACGGTGGCGCTTCTGCTGACGCCGGCCGGGCACGCGGCCCGATCTCGGCCGCGGACCGGCAGTGGGCAGCCTTGCTGACCGAGCTCGCCGCGCGAGTTCGGCGTGCCGCTCGAACCGATCTTTCGCGCCAACGACGAGGCGTTCGTGCTGCGATTGGAGCCCGACTGCTGCGATGCAACGCGGCTACGTGCTGACCGTCTAGAGCAGGTAGCGGTACGCCGGCGAGCCCGGCTCCAGCGCTTCGACGTGGATGTCGGATGCCGCGCATGCGCTCCAGCAGACCGTCGAAGTCCGCGGCCGAACCGAGTTCGACGCCCACCAGCGCCTCACCGGTCTCGCGGTTGTTGCGCTTGACGTACTCGAACAGCGTGATGTCGTCGTTGGGGCCGAGCACCTCGTCGAGGAACCGGCGCAGCGCGCCGGGCTCCTGCGGGAAGTCGACGAGGAAGTAGTGCTTGAGCCCGAGGTGCACCAGCGAGCGCTCGAGCACCTCGCCGTAGCGGGAGACGTCGTTGTTGCCGCCCGAGATCAGGCACACCACAGTCGATCCCGGCTCGATGTCGGCCTCCAGCAGCGCCGCCACCGACAGCGCGCCCGCGGGCTCGGCGATGATGCCCTCGTTCTGATACAGGTCGAGCATCGCCGTGCACACCGCGCCCTCGTCGACGGTGGTGATCGACACCATGTCCCCCGCCGCGGCCAGCGCCGCGTACGGCAGCGTGCCGGCGCGGTTCGACCGCCGCACCGTCGACGAACTGGTCGACGTGGTCGAGCGTCACCGGCTCCCCGGCGGCCAGCGCGGCGATCATCGCCGCCGCGCCGGCCGGCTCGACGCCCGAGCACCGACGGTGCTCGACGTGCGCTCGGCCAGATACGTGGTGATGCCGCTGATGCAGCCGCCGCCGCCGACCGGAACGATCACCAGGTCGGGCTCGCCGTCGAGCTGGTCGAGGATCTCCGCGGCGATGGTGCCCTGCCCGGCCATGGTGCGCAGATCGTCGTACGGCGGCACCAGCGTGGCGCCCGTCCGCGCGACGTCGTCCAGCGCGGCGGCCGCGGCCTCGTCGTAGGTCTTGCCGACCGACGATCAGCTCGATGAACTCGCCGCCGTGGTAGCGGATGCGGTCGCGCTTCTGCTTGGGCGTCTTGGCCGGGACGTAGACGCGGCCGTGGATGCCCATCGACCGGCACGCCATCGCGAAGCCCTGCGCGTGGTTGCCCGCCGACGAGCACACCACGCCGGCGGCGATCTCGTCGGCGGACAGCTGCATCAGCAGGTTGTGGGCGCCGCGCAGCTTGTAGGACCGCACGGCCTGCAGGTCCTCGCGCTTGAGGTAGACCGTGGCGCCGGTGGCCTCCGACAGCCGCTCGCTGAACTGCAGCGGGCTGCGCAGCACCACGCCGGAAATTCGCTGAGCGGCCTCGTCGATGTCGGCCGCGGTCAGCGGCGACGTTCGAGGGCTCTGGCTCAGTTCAGCGGACACCGGTCAATGGTGCCACCAACCTGCAGTTTTCAGTTAATCGGGGTCAGCACGAATACCGGGATCTGGCGGTCGGTCTTCTTCTGGTACTCCGCGTAGTCCGGCCAGGCCTCGACCGCGCGCTCCCACCAGGCGGCCTTCTCGTCGCCGAACACCTCGCGCGCCTCGTAGTCCTTGGTGTCGGCGCCGTCCTGCAGCTCGACCTGCGGATGCGCCTTGATGTTGTAGTACCAGACCGGGTGCTTCGGCGCCCCGCCCAGCGACGCCACGACGGCGTACTCGCCGCCGTGCTCGACCCGCATCAGCGGGGTCTTGCGGATCTTGCCGCTCTTGGCGCCGATGGTGGTCAGCAGGATGACTGGCCTGCCCTTCAGCTCGGTGCCCTCGGTGCCGCCGGACTCCATGTATCTTGCTCGGCGTTCTCGCGGGCCCAGTCCGACGTGCTCGGTTCGTATTCTCCGGAAAGTGGCATGTCAGCCAGCTTAGGCCGACTAGGAAAGTGATCAGCCTGATCCGGTGTTTCGGTTGCCCGAAAACTCACTTACGAGCTATCGTTAAGTTATGACCGTGCGCGACGAAGTGAGCATCGCCGGGGTTCCCTGGCCGGTGTACAAGCTGCTCGCGCTCGCGATCGGGTTCATCGTGCTGGTGATCGTCGCCGTCGCGACCACGCAGCGCCGCGCCCTCGGTGCTCGCCGCCGCGGCCGCAGGCACCGTGGTGTGGCTGGGCCTGCGGCGCCGTTCCGCATCGACTGCCGACTCGGCCGATCAGTCCTCCAGCAGCCTCTGCAGCGTCGCCAGGTCCGCGGCGACCGCGGCCGCGTCGGCATCGAACTCCGCGTCCGTCATCCCGGCCCGCCGCCGCACCGTGAACACCACCTCGCAGCGCGGTTGCCGACGCCGCCGGGAACCACCCGCATCGGGTTGTAGACCGCCTCGCCCGACGGCAGCCGCACCACGTGATCGAGCACGCCGAACCCGTTCGGCGGTGCGAATTCGACGGTCACCTGGCCCATCGGTGAATCGGCCACCCAGCCGTCGGCGGTCTGCCGCAGCCCGCCCTCAGCGAGGCCCGCCGCCCACCTGGGCCAGGTCTGCGGATCGGCGGCGAACTCGTAGACCGCCTCGGGCGCGGCCTCGATCCAGATGCTGACGTGTCGCGACTCCATCCCTCCATCGTCACGCACACACTTGCCTGATGGACACCACACCTGAACCCTCGAAACCGGTCGAGGAGTTCGTCCGACGCGCCGAGCGCCTGGCCTCGGGTGCCGAACACCACATTCCGTCGTGGCTGCGGCCCGGCGACCCGGAGAGCCGACTGCCGGTGCTGACCGCGCTGATCGTGGCCATCGCCCTGCAACTCGCGATCCCGAAGAGCTACACGGTGGTGCCGCGCTGGCCGCTGATTGCGCTGGAGCTACTGCTCGTGGTTGTCCTGGTCGGCCTGAACCCGCTGCGGCTGTCGAGGGCGACGACGCTCGGCAGGTGGGCCAGCTACGTGCTGCTCGCCGCCATCACCGTGGACAACACGCTGTCGGCGCTGGTGCTGGACATCCGCATCCTGTCCGGCGAGGTCAGCAACAAGGCCGCGGTGCTGCTGGGCAGCGGCGCTGCGATCTACGTCACCAATGTCATCGTCTTCGGCATCTGGTACTGGGAACTCGACCGCGGCGGGCCCTTCGCCCGGCGCGAAGGCGCACAGCCCTACCCGGACTTCATGTTCCCGCAGATGACGGAACGCGAACTGGCGCCACCGGACTGGCGGCCGGAGTTCCTCGACTATCTCTACGTCAGCATCACCAACGTGATGGCGTTCTCTCCCACCGACACGATGCCGATGGCGCGCTGGGCGAAGGCGATGATGACCCTGCAGGCGATGGTCTCGTTCACCACGTTGGCGCTCGTAATCGCAAGGGCGGTGAACGTTTTGGGCTGACACGTTCAGCCTGAAAATGGGAGTACCTTCGCGGTCATGGGATCACCACTACCGACCTGACTCCGCTCGAACAGACGGCATTTCTCACCGAATACACGTCGCTGGAAAGTGGCCGGGGTCCGGGCGACAGCTGGCGTACGACGCGTCGGCGAGATCGACTACGACTTCGCCGGGGGGGTGTAGACCAGGGGAGAGGGGGGCGAAGATGTGAGACGTGTGCGCGGTTGTGGCCAAAAGGAGTGTGTGTGTGGGGGGTGAAGGGGCTCCGCGTCGCGCCGCCGCCCTCGGTCGACTAAAGGAAGAGGAATGCCCCCCACGCGACACGCGACAGCGCGGATCCGACGCTGATCCGCCGACGCCAAGCTCCGCAAGGTCGTTCACCGTCAGCCCGGTGTCGATCCCATCAAGACGTTGACCGGCACCGGACGGACGGAATCCACCAGGACGGCGATGTCCTCGCGGGTACGCACGCCCGGCGCATACAGCACGTCCGCACCCGCTTCGGCGAACGCCTGCAGTCGCGTGATCGCCTCGCGCAGCGGATCAGGGCGGTCGTACAGGAAACATTCGGCCCGCGCAGTCAGCAGCACGTCGGCGCCGTCGATCGCGGACCGCGCGGCCCGGATCCGCTCGACCGCTTCGGGCAGTGAATACAGAGGATCCTGGGCGCCACCCCTGGCATCCTCGATGGACAGTCCGGCGACTCCGGTTGCCACGCACCGCCTGACGTTGACCGCCAGCCCCTCCAGATCGTCGGCATAACCGGCCTGGAAATCCGCTTGACCGGTAGATCCACCGCGTCGACGATCTCTGCGATGTTGGCAAGAACCCCATCGACACCGAGCGCGGTCGGCGAGTCGGGCAACCCTCGCGCGAAGCTGACGCCCGCGCTGGTGGTCGCCAGCGCCGGAAAACCCATCGCCGCCAACGCGATCGCTGTTCCGCGTCCCACGGATTCGGGATGACGAAACACCCACGCTCGTGGAGCTGACGGAAGGTCATCAGCCGAGGCAGCCGGGCCCCAGCAGCGCCTTCAGATCGCCCATCAGCGCCGACGACGGCGTCACCCGCAGCGCGGCATCCAGTTCCAGTGTCGTGATCCGCTCGCCGCTGATCAGCCGTAGATGCACCTGTGAGGTGCCGGGATGCTGCGCCAGGATCTGCTTGAGCGCAGTGACCTTGTCGACGGTGCACTGCCGCGTCGGGAGGCTGACCGCCACTGGCCGATTAGCCTGTGCATTCGAAAAGTCAGGCACGACAAGCTCGTTGGCGATCAGCGAGATCCGGTCGTCACGGATCGCCACCTTGGCGCCGACCAGCACGACGGCGTCATCGGTGATCTCGGCGCCGAATGTCGAGTACGTCTGCGGGAAGAACAACACCTCGATGCCGCCGGTGAGATCCTCCAATTGCGCTGAGGCCCATGGCAACCCGTTCTTGTTGACCCGCCGGTTCACCGACGCGAGGATGCCGCCCACGCGCACTTGTGTTTCGTTGGCGACGTCGCCGTCGAGGATGGCCGGGATCGCGGTGTCGACCTGCGCAGCCAGCAGGTGCGCGATCCCGTTGAGCGGATGCCCGGACACGTAGAGGCCCAGCATCTCGCGCTCCAGCGCCAGCTTGTGCTTGTCGTCCCACTCCTCGTCGGGCACCTTGATGGTGAACACCGCATCGGTGGCCGTGTCCGCGCCGCCGAACAGGTCGAACTGGCCCATCGCCTCGGCCTTCTTGGTGCCCAGCACCGAATCGACCGCGTCGGTGTGGATCAGGAACAGGCCCTTGCGCGGGTGCCCCAGCGAGTCGAACGCCCCCGCCTTGATCAGCGACTCGGTGACCTTCTTGTTGCAGGCGCCGATGTCGATCTTGTTGAGGTAGTCGGAGAAGTCGATGTACTTGCCCTTGTCGGTGCGCGAACCGATCAGCGCGGCAACGACATTCGCGCCGACGTTGCGCACCGCCCCGAGCCCGTAGCGGATGTCCTCGCCGACCGAGGCGAAGTTGAGGCTCGACTCGTTGACGTCTGGCGGCAGCACGGTGATGCCGAGCCTGCGGCAGTCGGCGAGATAGACCGCGGCCTTGTCCTTGTCGTCGCCGACCGAGGTCAGCAGCCCGGCCATGTACTCGGCCGGATAGTTGGCCTTCAGGTACGCCGTCCAGTACGACACCAGGCCGTAGCCGGCGGCGTGCGACTTGTTGAACGCGTAGTCGGCGAACGGAAGCACCGTGTCCCACAGCGCCTTGATGGCGGCCGCGGAGAACCCGTTGGCTTTCATGCCGTCGGAGAAGCCTTCGAACTCCTTCTCCAGCACCTCGCGCTTCTTCTTGCCCATGGCTTTTCGCAGAATGTCTGCTCGAGCCAGCGAGTAGCCGGCCACCTTCTGCGCGATGCGCATGATCTGCTCTTGGTAGACGATCAGGCCGTAGGTCTCGGCGAGGATCTCGGAGAGCGGTTCTGCCAGTTCCGGGTGGATCGGCTTGATCGGCTGCCGGTTGTTCTTGCGGTCCGCGTAGTCGTTGTGGGCGTTCATGCCCATCGGACCCGGCCGGTACAGCGCGATGACCGCGACGACGTCCTCGAACCCGGTCGGCTGCATGCGGCGCAGCAGATCGCGCATCGGGCCGCCGTCGAGCTGGAACACCCCGAGCGTGTCGCCGCGGCCGAGCAGCTCAAAGGTCAGCGGGTCGTCGAGCGGCACCGAATCGAGGTCGAGGTCGATACCGCGGTTGGCGCTGATGTTCTCGATCGCGTCGCCGATGATCGTCAGGTTGCGCAGGCCGAGGAAGTCCATCTTCAGCAGGCCGATGCTCTCGCATGACGGGTAGTCCCAGCCGGTGATGATGGCGCCGTCCTGCGGCCGCTTCCACAACGGGATCGCGTCGATCAGCGGCTCGCTGCTCATGATCACCGCGCACGCGTGCACACCGGCGTTGCGGACCAGGCCCTCGAGACCGCGAGCGGTCTCGTAGATGGTGCGCACGTCGGGGTCGGTGTCGATCAGCCCGCGAACCTCGGCGGCTTCCTTGTACCGCTCGTGGTTGGGGTCGGTGATGCCCGACAGCGGGATGTCCTTGGCCATGATCGGCGGCGGCAGCGCCTTGGTGATCCGGTCGGCGATCGCGAAGCCTGGCTGGCCGTAGTTGACTCGGGCCGAATCCTTCAGCGCCGCTTTGGTTTTAATGGTGCCGAACGTGATGACCTGGGCCACCCGGTCGCTGCCCCACTTGTTGGCGGCGTAGCGCAGCATCTCGCCGCGACGACGGTCGTCGAAGTCGATGTCGATGTCGGGCATCGACGCACGTTCGGGGTTGAGGAACCGCTCGAACAGCAGGCCGTACGGGATGGGGTCGATGTTGGTGATCCCCAGCGCGTAGGCGACCAGCGAGCCCGCCGCCGAGCCACGGCCCGGGCCCGACCCGGATGTCCACCGAGCGTGCGTAGTTGATCAGGTCGGCGACGATGAGGAAGTAGGACGGGTAGCCCTTCTCGCAGATGACCTTCATCTCGAAGTCGGCCCGGTCGGTGTAATCGCCGGGCACCGCCGCCCGGGGAAGCGCCGCTGCAGGCCGGCGTCGACCTCATGCCGAAGCCACGTCGACTGGTCATGGCCCTCGGGCACCGGGAAGATCGGCATCCGGTCCTTCGGCGTCCACACCTCGGCGTAGCTCTGCACCCGCTCGGCGATCAGCAGCGTGGAATCGCACGCGCCCGGGATCTCGCCGTCCCAGAGCGAGCGCATCTCGGCAGCCGATTTGAGGTAGTAGCCGTCGCCGTCGAACTTGAACCGGTTGGGGTCCGACAGCGTCTTGCCGGTCTGCACACACAGCAGCGCCTCGTGGTTGTGGGCATTGTCGCGGGTCACGTAGTGGCAGTCGTTGGTGGCCAGCGGCGGGATACCGAGCTTCTGACCGACCTCCAGCAGCCCTTCGCGGACCCGGCGCTCGATGTCGAGCCCGTGGTCCATCAACTCCAGGAAGTAGTTCTCCGGACCGAAGATCTCCCGCCACTTGGCGGCCGACTCCAGCGCCTCGCGCATCTGCCCGAGCCGCAGGCGGGTCTGCACCTCGCCCGACGGGCAGCCGGTGGTGGCGATGATGCCCTCGGCGTTTTCGGCGATGATTTCGGCGTCCATGCGCGACCACTTGCCGAGCTGGCCTTCGAACGAGGCCAGCGACGACAGCTTGAACAGGTTGCGCAGCCCGGTCGCGTTCTCGGCGACCATGGTCATGTGCGTGTAGGCCCCGCTGCCCGAGACATCGTCGGACTTCTGAGACGGGTCACCCCAGAGAATGCGCTTGGTGTCGAACCTCGAACCGGGGGCGATGTACGCCTCCACACCGATGATCGGTTTGATGCCCGCTTCGGTGGCGCCGTTGTAGAACTCGCTGGCGCCGAACATGTTTCCGTGGTCGGTCATGCCGATCGCGGGCATCTCGAGCCGTTGCGCCTCCGCCAGCATCGGCTTGACCTTCGCGGCACCATCCAGCATCGAATACTCGGTGTGGTTGTGCAGATGCACAAAGGAGGACCGATGAAGAGGAGGCGGACTGGTCATAGGGACGCCAGTCTATGACCGAGCCCCGACAGATCTCGGCGTGTCGGGGTGCGTGTCTTTGCCGCCCGTTAATCGGCCGGAAACCGCCGCGCGCCGGCCTCCAGCGGGAGCCGCAATCCGTTGACGAGGTAGCTGACAGTTCGGTACGTCCCAGCGAGCATGATCAGCTCGAGAATCGCCTCGTCGCTGTGGTTCGCCGTCAGGGCAGACCAGAGGGCGTCATCGATCCCACAGGTCTGGTGCAGCGCGTCGCACAGCCGGATCAGGACACGATCCGCCTCGTCCCAACAGGCGTCATCGGGTTCGCCGGTGACCAGCGAGGCGACCTGGACCTCGGTGAGGCCCGCCTTCTCGGCGTAGACGGCAACGTGCACGCCCCATTCGTATTCGGCTCCGCAGGATGCGGTGACCCGATCGATGACGATCTCGCGCTGCCGGATCGTCAGGTGGCCGCGATCGAGCAGCCCCGAGTTGAAGAACTTGAAGAACAGACGCCGATCGCGGGCCATCGTCGTGAAGAGCGCCAGTGGCGGGGCGCCACGCATGATGGCGTCGACGGCTTCCTGCATATCGCTCTGCAGCGGCATCGGCGCGGGCTGCGATTCGTGCGCTATGACTTTTATAGCCAACCATATTGCGACCCTAGGCCTCGTTGCTACAAAATGTAAAGCATGACTTCGCCGAAGATCGGTGCCCCGGTACGCGGGTCGGCGTCGGGCAGACCGGTCATGGTCGCGCTCGACATGCTGGGCCGACGCGGGGCACTGCGCGTGCTGTGGGAATTGCGCTGCGGCCCTTTGACGTTCCGCGCACTTCAAACCGCCTGCGACAGCAATCCCGGATCGTTGAACACGAGGCTGAAGGAGCTTCGCGCGCTCGGAATCGTCGAACACGAAGCGGGTGGATACCGGCTCACCCGGCACGGGAGCGCCCTTATCGAGGCTCTGCAACCACTGCAGAGCTGGGCTGATGAGTGGGCGGCTGACCAGACGGCGGCCGATCCATCCTGAATACCCGCTTGACCTCTGCTTTCTCGGGCAGCTGCCATCCGAGCTGGGCAACGACACCGGCCGCCACGAGCAGCCCGATCATCGCCGCGAACCAGAAGCCATGCATAGCTCCACGCTAGGACGCAGGAGGGCCGAGGAATCAGGTGTTTCCCTATGTTCTGCTCGGCTCGGTCCCTACCCGAGGTGGTCCGCGCCCGCCACAGCGCGTCGACGCTGAACACCATCAGCGCGAGCCAGATGAGCGCGAAGCCCAGCCAGCGCGCGGGCGGCATCGGTTCGTGCCCGACGAACACGCCCCAGGTCAGCTGCATCGCCGGAGTCAGATAGAACATCAGGCCCATCGTCACCAGCGGCAGTCGCTGCGCCGCCGCGGCGAAGAGCAGCAGCGGCAGCGCGGTGACGGCGCCCGAAAAGACAAGCAGCGCGATGTGGCCGGCGCCGAAGTCGGTGAAGGTTCCCGGCCCACCGCCCTCCAGCACGGCGATGTAGGCCAACGCCAAGGGGGCGGCCACTGCCGCCTCGATGCCGACGCTGCACCCGCGGATCGGTCGGCACCACCTTCTTCACCGCACCGTAGAGGCCGAACGACAGCGCCAGCCCGAGCCCGATGACCGGTGGTGCGCCGACCTCGACGGTGAACACCACGACGGCGACCACGGCGATGGCCAAGGCGGTGAACTGCGCGCGATTGAGCCGCTCGCGAAAGACCAACAGCCCCAGCGCCACAGTCACCAGCGGGTTGATGAAATAGCCCAGCGCGGCGTCGACGACATGGCCGTTGTTGACGGCGTAGATGTAGATCCCCCAGTTGATGGAGATCAGCGCCGATGCGCACACCAGCAGCAGCCAGACCCGCGGTGTGATCGCGCGGATGTCGCGAAGCCGGCGCGCCGCCGCGATGACGACGACCATCAGCAGGCACGTCCACACGATCCGGTGGGCGAGCACCTCGAGCGCGCCCGCGGGTTTCAGCAGCGGAAAGAACGCGGGGAACACGCCCCACATCGCATAGGCGCCGATGCCGTAGAGCAGCCCGCTCGTTCGCACTATTCGTGATGCCGCAGCACGTCGAGTGCGTGCTGCAGGTCCGCTGGGTAGGGGCTGGTGATCTCGATGCGCCGCCCGTCGGCGGGATGCGCGAACGCCAGGGACCGGGCGTGCAGCCATTGGCGCTCCAGCCCAAGCTTGCTTCGCCAGCGTCGGGTCGGCGCCGTAGGTGAGGTCGCCGGCGCACGGATGGTGCAGGGCCGCGAAATGCACCCGAATCTGGTGTGTCCGACCAGTTTCCAGATCGAACGTCGAGCAGGCTGGCGGCCTGATGCGCCTCCAGCGTGTCGTAGTGGGTGACGCTGTGCCTGCCGCCCTCGATGACCGCGAATTTCCAGTCGTTCCCGCGATGACGACCGATCGGCGCGTCGATGGTTCCGCTGGACGGATCCGGGTGGCCCTGCACCAGGGCGTGATAGCGCTTGTCGACGGTGCGCGCTTTGAAGGCGCGCTTGAGCACCGTGTATGCGCGCTCGGAGAGCGCCACCACCATGACGCCCGAAGTGCCGACATCGAGACGCTGCACGATCCCTTGGCGCTCATGGATTCCCGACGTGCTGATGCGGAAACCCGCCGCGGCCAGTCCGCCGAGCACCGTCGGCCCGTGCCAGCCGACCGTGGCATGCGCCGCGACGCCGGGCGGCTTGTCGACCGCGACGATGTCGGCGTCGGAGTACAGAATCGACATACCCTCGATCTCGACGGGCGTATTCTCCACCGGCGCAGGCGCTTCCGGCAGCCGAACTTCCAGCCAGGCGCCCGCGGTCAGCTTGTCGGACTTGCCTGCGCGCGCACCGTCGACGTCGACACCGCCGTCTTCGGCCAGCGCGGCCGCGGCCGTCCGCGACAGCCCGAGCAGTCGCGCCAGACCCGCGTCGACGCGCATGCCCGCCAGCCCTTCGGGGACCGGCATCGAGCGGGTGGTCACTCTGACGGATCACCCGTGCGGCGCCCGACCGTGTCGAAGTCGAAGCCGAACAACGACAGCGCGACGAGCAGGATCGCCCCGCCGACCACCGACGGGTCGGCGACGTTGAACACCGGCCACCAGCCGACGGAGAAGAAGTCCACGACGTGGCCCCGCAGCGGGCCGGGAGAACGGAAGAACCGATCGACCAGGTTGCCCATCGCCCCGCCGAGGATCATGCCAAGGCCGAGCGCCCACCAGGGTGAGACCAGGCGGCGGCCCATCCAGATGATGCCGATCACCACCGCGGTCGCGACCAACGTCAGCACCCAGGTGTAGCCGGTGGCCATCGAGAAGGCGGCACCCGAATTGCGGACCAGGGTCCAGGTCACCGTGTCACCGATGATCGACACCGGTTGACCGGGGGTCAGCAGCCTGACGGCGAGCACCTTGGTGACGATGTCGGCGATCAGCACGATCCCCGCGACGGTCAGCAGCATGCGCAATCGGCGCCTTGGCGAGGGCTGCTCCTCGGGCGGTGCCTCGGTGCCAGTCATGGCCTCGTCCGACGCCGAGGATTCATCAGTCACTCCCCCATCATTCCAGGGCCGGAATGCGCGACAATTCCACCCATGGCTCGCCTCGTCGTCGTCACCACCGGCGGCACCATCTCCACCAGCGCCGACGACCACGGGGTGAAGCGCCCGACACGCACCGGCGCCGACCTGACCTCCGGGCTCGACGTGCAGGTCGTCGACCTGATGGCGGTGGACAGCTCGATGCTCACGCTCGCCGACTGGGACCGGATCAGCGCGGCGGTGACGCGCGGTGTCGGACGCCGACGGCGTGGTGATCACCCACGGAACCGACACCATGGAGGAAACCGCGCTGTGGCTCGAGCTGACCTATGACGGCCGACTTCCCGTCGTGCTCACCGGCGCACAGCGCAGTGCCGACGCACCCGATGCCGACGGTCCGGCCAATCTGCGCGACGCGCTGACGGTTGCCGCGAGTCCGCAGGCACGGGGTCTCGGGGTGCTGGTGAGCTTCGCGGGCACGGTGTGGCAACCCCTGGGTCTGCAGAAGATCACGACGGCCGATCTGCAGGGCTTCAGCGGGTACGCGCTCGGGTCGGTCGTCGGACGCGACGTTCACGGTGGACGCACCGAAGGATCGCCCGTTCCTGGCCGCGGCCTCGGCTGCGGACGCACCGCGCGTCGACACCATCGCGGTATATCCCGGCAGCGACACGGTGGCGATGGACGCCTGCGTCGCCGCGGGCGCTCGAGGCCTCGTGTTGGAGGCGCTGGGATCCGGCAACGCGGGCGCCGCGGTGATCGACGGCGTCCGGCGGCACTGCCGTGACGGCGTGGCCGTCGCAGTCTCGACGCGGGTGCCCGGTGGGCGGGTCAGCCCCGGATACGGGCCGGGCCGCGAACTGGTGGACGCTGGGGCCGTGATGGTGCCGCGGCTGCGTCCGCCGCAGGCCCGGGTTCTGTTGATGGCGGCGCTGGCGGCCGGTTCGCTCGTCGAGGACGTCTTCGGGCGCTGGGGCTGATATGGGTGGAACTGTACAGATCCGTCCTGCGTCGTCGTTGGCGGCAGGGATTGTCGGCCTGGCCCTGACCGCGGCACCGACGACCGGTGCCCAGCCGGCGCCCGATGACAACATTCGACAACTACCCCGTCGCGCAGGGCCGGTACAACACACCCGACGACTTCTACTTCGTGTTCTTCAAGACGCCAGACGGCCGGTCGTGCGGAATCGGCCCGAACGGCGGTCCGGTCGGATGCGACGCCGTGCCTGCCGACGCGCCACCGGGCACCAACCAGACCGATCGTCAACAGCTGGGCGCCCGCGGAGTACCGCCACTCGGACACCGCGTCCTTCACCCGCGACGTCGACGTTCTACCCGCGGGGTACCGCCTGGAGAACTGGGGTGCGACCTGCGCAGTCGAAGACGAGGGCCTGGTGCGCTGCGAGACCTACAACCAGCACGGGTTCTCTCTGGCCAGCCGGCTACGGCGAGCTCTGGTAGCGGCTCAGCTCCTCGACGTAGTCCGGCCAGTCCAGGCTGTCGACGGGGTTGGCCCGGACGACGTCGGGGTCGTTCTCGGGCAGCGTGTGCACCGGTCCGGGTCCGGTGCTGCGGGTCTCGAACCGCACCGTCATCACACCGTGGCCGGCGCCCTGGATCCACCCGTGCCCGTAGGTGGTGTGGGCGACGTCGTCACCGATTCGCCAGGCCGGCGGCGTGGCGGTGGCTTCGGTCAGCGTCGGCGGGAGATGGGTGCCCGACACCTCCTCGGCCACCAACTCCAGATCCGGGAACAGCGACTCCTGCTGAACCTCGGACAGTCCCGAAAACCCAACGCCGACAAGGCGAATAGGGCCCACCTCGATCGGGATCCAGCAGCAGCCGGCGCGCGGTGGCGATCAGGGTGGACGCATCCGTGGTGGCGTACGGCAGTGTCGCCGACCGGGTCAGGATGCTCATATCGGACTTCTTCAGCTTGACGGTGATGGTGCGTGCACCGCGGCCGTCCTTCAGCAGTCGGGTATGGGCGTGCTCGCCGATTCGCCCCGCCGCTTCACGGAGCTGATCGAGCGTGATCAGGTCTTCGGGGAAGGTCGATTCGGCGCTGATCTGCTTGGCCGGCGAATTCTCGGCGACCGGCCGCTCGTCGATGCCCCGCGCCAGCCGATGCAGCGCCGCGCCGACGGCACCGCCGAGGATGTCGGCGGCTTCGGCGTCGCTCAGCGCCGCGAACGCCCCGATGGTGTCGATGCCGAGCCGATGCAGTTTCTCCCCGGCGACCGGCCCGATGCCCCACAGCCGACGCACGGGCAACGCGTCGAGCAGCGTGCGCTCCTCGCTGGCGGACACCACGCGCACACCGTCGGGCTTCGCGAGGTCTGACGCGATCTTGGCGACCTGCTTGCCCGATCCGGCGCCGACGGATGCCACCAGTCCCGTTTCGTCGAGAACCGTGGCCTTCAACGTCCGGCAGAACACCTCGACGTCAGCGGCCGACGCACCGGCGAGTTCGGCGGGTTCACCGAACGCCTCGTCGAAGGAGAGCTGTTCCAGCACCGGCATGAAGCTGCGCACGGTCTCGAAGACGCGGCGACTCGCCACGCCGTAGACGACACCGCGCGGCGGCAGCACCACCGCGGCGGCGCCCACCATCCGGCGGGCCTGGTGCATGGGCATCGCCGATCGAGCACCGAACACCCTGGACTCGTAGCTCGCGCCCGCGACCACACCGCGGCCGCCCAGCCCGCCGACCAGGACCGGTCGGCCCCGGAGGGTGGGTCGGGTCAGCTGCTCGACCGACGCGAAGAACGCATCCATGTCGAGGTGCAGCACCCAGCGACCGTCCACACCCGCCGATGCTATTTCGCTAACCTGACGTCATGGCGCAACCGGTCGGTGACGTGCCGATCCGGGATGAGTCGATTCGCCTCGGCCAATTCCTGAAGTTGGCCGATCTGATCGACAGAGGCTCGGACGCCAAGGGCGTGATTGCCGGTGGGCTGGTTCTCGTCAACGGTGCAATTGAAACCCGCCGCGGTCGGCAACTGCGCCACGGCGACACCGTCTCGTTCGGCGGCCGATCGGCCCGAGTCAGCCGGGAGTCCTCGCCGTGGACGTGATCACCTCCCTTCCGGCCAGCACGCGGCTCGCCGACGTCCCCGACCGCGTGCGGCGCATCGAGGATCTGGGATTCGACACCGTCCACGTCTCAGAAACGGTGCGAGATCCGTTCTCGGTATGCGCCCTCGCGCTCGAGCACAGCTCGACGCTGGTGGTCCGGACCAGCATGGTCGTCGCGTTCGCCCGCAGCCCGATGGTGACCGCCTACGCGGCGTGGGAACTGGCCCGCTACTCCGGTGGCCGCTTTCAGCTCGGCATCGCCACGCAGGTGCGGGGCAACATCGTCGGACGGTTCTCGATGCCATGGACCGACCCCGCCGCGCAGCTTCGCGACTATGTCGCGTCGCTCCGCGCGATATTCGCGCGCGTTCGCCGGCGGGCAGAGTCTGGATCACCGCGGCAGCCACTACACGTTCACCCGCCTGCAGCCGTACTTCAACCCCGGGCCCATCGACGTGGCTCCCCCGCCCATCTGGACCGGCGGCGTCAACCGCAGGATGTGCACCCTTGCCGGCGCCGTCGCCGACGGCTTCGTCGCGCACCCGACGAGCTCGCACCCAGCGGTGCTGCGGGAGTACGTCCTGCCTGCGCTCGCCGACGGTGCGGCGAAAGCGGGGCGCACCGACGGCGGCCCGCGCCTGGTCGTCGTGCCGCGGGTGATCTCCGGACGCGACGATGCGGCCGTCGCCGCCGCCCGCGACGAGCTGCGTTCAGAACTCGCCTTCCTGTACTCGACCCCCGCGTATCAGCGCACGCTCGAGCTGTTCGGATTGACCGAGATCGGAACCCGCCTCAGCGGACATGCCCGTCGCAAGGAATGGTCCGCGCTCGCCGGCGTGTTCACCGATGACGTTGTCAGCCAACTTGTTCCGCAGGGAACCTACGCCGAGCTTCCCGACGTGCTCGCGTCCCGGTACGACCGGATGTGCGACGGGATCGCACTCGATACGCCCTCTGATCCTGGCGACGACGCCGAATTCGCGGCGATGGTCGATCGGATCAAATCGATTCCGGCCCGGGTCAGTTGACCTTCGCGATCATCACCCGCACACCGTCACCGATCTCGCTGCCGTCGGCAGGTTCGCCGAACTCGAAGCTGGTGGCCAGGATTTCGCGCGCCATGAGCTCACCGTGGGTGCGCGCCCAGTCCTGCTGCGCAGCCGGTACCGACATCACCACCGAGATGCGGTCCGAAACGTCGAGCCCGGTTGACTTGCGCAGCTCCTGCAGTTCGCGGATGCGGTCCTTGGCCCAACCCTCGGCCTCCAGCTCTTCGGTGACGGTGCCGTCGAGCACCACCAGCCCGGCGCCCTCGGGCAGTGCGGCGGTGTACTCGGGGTCTGCCGCCACCAGCCGCGAGCTGTACTCCTCGGGCTGCAGCACGGCCGGTCCGGCGGTCAACGTCCCGTCCTCATTGGCGACCGCCTCGCCTGCCTTCACGGCCTTGATCGCGGCCTGGACATCCTTGCCGAGCCGCGGTCCGGCGACCTTGGCGTTGACGGTCAACTCGAAGCGACCGTAGGTGGGGATATCGTCGGTGAGTTCGACCGTCTTGACGTTGAGTTCGTCGGCGATCAGGTCGCGGTACGGCTCGAGTCGCTGCGGGTTGTCCACCGCCACCGTCAGTTTCGGCAACGGCAGCCGCACTCGCAGCTTCTTGGCCTTGCGCAGTGACGAGCCGGCCGACGCGACCACGCGAACCAGGTCCATGTCGGCCACCAACTGCGGATCCTTCGGGAGCAGGTCGGCGGCTCGGCCAGTCGGTCAGATGCACCGAGCGTTCCCCGGTCACCCCGCGCCAGATCACCTCGGTGATCAACGGAAGCAGCGGCGCAGCGAGCCTGCCCGTCACCTCCAGCACGGTGTGCAGCGTGTCGATGGCGTCCGGATCCTCCTCCCAGAACCGCGAACGTGACCGTCGCACATACCAGTTCGTCAACGCATCGGTGAACTGGCGCAACTGGTCGCAGGCCCCCGAGATATCGCAGACATCCAGTGAATCGGTGAGATCGTCGCGCAGCACTGCGAGCTTGGCCAGGATGTAGCGGTCCAACACGTTCGCCGAGTCGGTCCGCCAGGTGCCCTTCTTCGGCGCGTACAGCGACAGGAACGTGTAGGCGTTCCACAAGCGGCAGCAGGACCTGCCGGACACCTTCGCGGATGCCCTGCTCGGTGACCACCAGGTTGCCGCCGCGCAGGATCGGCGATGCCATCAGGAACCAGCGCATCGCGTCGGAGCCGTCGCGGTCGAACACCTCGGTGACGTCGGGGTAGTTCCGCAGCGACTTGCTCATCTTCTGCCCGTCGTTGCCCAGCACAATGCCGTGCGCCACACAGGTTTTGAATGCCGGGCGGTCGAACAGCGCGGTGGCCAGGACGTGCATGGTGTAGAACCATCCACGGGTCTGCCCGATGTACTCGACGATGAAGTCGCCGGGGAAATGCGTGTCGAACCACTCGGGTTCTCGAACGGATAGTGCACCTGCCCGTAGGGCATCGAGCCCGAATCGAACCACACGTCGAAGACGTCCTCGATGCGCCGCATCGTCGAGCGGCCGGTGGGGTCATCGGGATTGGGCCGGGTCAGCTCGTCGATGTAGGGGCGGTGCAGGTTGTCGGGTCGCACGCCGAAGTCGCGCTCGAGCTCATCGAGGCTGCCGTACACGTCGATCCGCGGGTAGGCCGGATCGTCGGACTTCCACACCGGAATGGGGCTGCCCCAGTATCGGTTTCGCGAGATCGACCAGTCGCGGGCGCCCTGCAGCCACTTCCCGAACTGGCCGTCCTTGACGTGCTCGGGATACCAGGTGATCTCCTGATTGAGCTCGACCATGCGATCGCGGAAGTCGGTCACCTTGATGAACCACGACGACACGGCCCGGTAGATCAACGGGTTCCGGCATCGCCAGCAGTGCGGGTAGGAGTGATCGTAGGTCTCGTGGCGCAGCAGCACCGCGCCGTTGGCGCGCCGCCGATCGGGCCTGATTCTTTAGATCGCGGATGATCTGCGGGTTCGCGTCGAAGACGTGCTGGCCGGCGTACTCGGGCACCGTCGCGTCGAACCGGCCCTTGGTGTCGACGGGTGTCACCGCGACGATGTCGGCCGCCTGGGCCGTGGCCATATCGTCCTCGCCGTACGCCGGTGACATGTGGACGATGCCGGTGCCGTCCTCTGTGCTGACGAAGTCGGCGGGCAGTACCTGAAATGCGTTGGTGGAATCCATGAAATACGGGAACGGCGGCAGATACCGCACACCGAGCAGTTCGCGTCCGGTGTAGGTGGCCAGCACCTCGGGCTCTTCACCGAGTTCGCGGGCGTAGGCCGCCAGCCGCGCCTGCGCCAGCACATAGCGCCGGCCGTCGGGCGCTTGCACGCATACGTAGGCGACATCGGGACCCACCGCGACCGCCTGGTTCGACGGCAGCGTCCATGGCGTCGTCGTCCAGATCAGCAGGTAGGCGCCGGCGAGGTCGCCTTCGTCGACCACCTTGAAGCCGACGGTGAGCGCCGGATCCTGTCGCATCTGATAGACGTCGTCGTCCATCCGCAGTTCGTGGTTGGACAGCGGGGTCTCGTCGTTCCAGCAGTACGGCAGGACCCGGTTGCCCTCATAGGCCAGGCCCTTGTCCCACAGCTGCTTGAACGCCCAGATCACCGACTCCATGAAGCCGAGATCCAGTGTCTTGTAGTCGTTGTCGAAGTCGACCCACCGCGCCTGCCTGGTGACGTAGGCCCGCCATTCGTCGGTGTACTTGAGCACCGAAGCGCGGCATGCTTCGTTGAACTTCTCGATGCCCATCTCTTCGATCTGCGCTTTGTCGGCGATACCGAGCTGACGCTGAACCTCGAGTTCGGCAGGCAGGCCATGGGTGTCCCAGCCGAACCGGCGTTCCACCTTGTAGCCGCGCATCGTGCGGTAGCGGGGCACGATGTCCTTGACGTAGCCGGTCAGCAGGTGGCCGTAGTGCGGCAGGCCGTTGGCGAACGGCGGACCGTCGTAGAACACGTACTCCGGCGATCCGTCCCGATGCGCGATGCTGGCGCGGAACGTGTCATCGGCGTCCCAGTAGTCCAGGACGTCGGCTTCCAGCGCCGGGAAGTTGGGCGCTCCGGCGGCCGGCTTCGGATAGGCGGTCACGTGTCTCCTGTGCCTAATTGCGTGTTCAAGGCACGGGGACGACGTCGCGCGGTGCGCGAGCGCCGCGGTACCACCCCGCTTGCGCACATGACGTGCGCCGCTCACTTCGGGCGATGACGGGCCCACCCGTTCGGGTCTACTGAGCTGGATCAGCTGTTCTTCCGAAGGCTCCCCGGTGATGGCCGGATCAGCGCCCTTGCCGTCGATTCTAATGACGAGCGCAAATCACAAACCGCCCGAAGGCAGCTCTCACACAGCAGGCAGTGCGTCCGTGGTCATCTCGTAGAGGGCGCGCGGGAACTGCTCGGCGAGCTCTTCGACGGTGTACGGCTCGAAATGGCTGGTGTCGTACCACCAGTCGACGTGCACCAGACCCTCGAGTGCGGTAGACCCTCATCTCCAGGGCGTGTCCCAGCCCGGGCGGCGTCTCCTGAACCGGTACGGGTACCGAATCTTCGGGCACCTCGCCCAGGTAGTTGAAGTACACCTCCGACATCCCGTCGGCGGTGCTCTCGGTGGCCGAGGCCAGCACGTGGTGGACGCCGCGGAGAACATCGGTGGCGTCGGACTGCTGCGCCGTCGCGCACACGAGCGGGACCGCATCGAGCAGGCTGCCACGTTCGCTGGCCACATCGACCGGGACGGTGCCGTCGCCGAGTGTCTTCGCGATCGTCCGAGCCAGCGCGGCAAGGAGGATCTCGTCGGCTGGCACGCCGAGGTACTCAGTGGCTCCATCGAGCTCCGCCGTGAGTTCTTCGGTGTCCGGTGTCGACAGCCGCACCATGCCCGCGGGACGGGTGGCGTCCGGGGCGTCGTAATCCACGATGTGGATCGTCGCTAATGCAAATTCAGTAACGGAGTCAAAGACCTCTTTAGCCGTCATTGGCAACTGCGGAGCAACCATGGTCCCAACGATAGCTCAAGTGTCCCAAATATGGGATAGCCGCTCCCGAAACTGTGACGCCAGTGTCAATTAAGGCAAAGCTTTCCGGTTTGCGGTTCACACTGCCTATTTGATGGAATATTGCTTTATTGTAGGAAGGTGCCACGTACCGACGAGAACGGCAGACAGCTAAAAGCCCTGCTTGATTACCTACTTGACGGCGACGTTGACGCCAAGGATATTTACGACGCGCTCGGTACATCGAGCAGTACGTATTACCGGCGTATCAAGGAAGCCGACTACCCCGACGCCGAAGAATTGCGCCGAGTGGCCGATAGATTCGGTGTCAGCTACCCCGACCTGCAGATCAGGTTTGGCCTGATGAGCGAACAAGAGGTGTGGAGCTACATCGAGTCCACGCCGTTCGCGCGGAACCGCCCTCCGCGAGGCCACCGCCATCCGAACCACGCATCAGAACCCGCGCGCCAAAGCTCTCTGAGCTGAAACCGCGCAGTGACGCGCCACCGCTGTAGCTCTATACTTTGCTGAGTACACCGCGGCTCGAAAGCGACACTCATGGCTCTGACAACTCTCATCGCGATCACACTTTGCTGTATCGCGTGGAGTTTGTGGATTCGCCGAGTCACGTGGTCGTCCCGCTGGGAGTTCGCCGCAACCCTGAACATCGCGTTGCAGGGCGGTGCGGTGCTTCTGATGTCGCCGTGGGCCTCGGAGACGCTGGGCGTCTTCCTCCACTCGCTGACAGGTAAGTGGAATCTCGAGGACTACATCGGCCACGACCTCTACATCGTCGCCGCGTCCGCCGTCGTCTACAACGCGCTCGGCCGGTTGCAGCAGGATCACGAGCTGCAGCGGTCGTTCAAGCAGTACGTCGAGTACCCCGCGACGCTGTGCATACCGCTGCTCCTGGTCGCGTTCACACTCGGCAACGGCGCGAAGATCTACAAGGCCGACTTCTTCCAGGTGCCCACCGACCTCTGGCTGAACATCTACTGGCTGCTGCTGTGCGGCACCCTCATCTATCTGCTGGGATATGGGTGCCGGGCGCTGCTGGTCCTGCGGAAGGATCCGCGCTCGCGCACCGTGGCCAACATCTACCTCGTTTCGTCGGCCGCGGGTATCGCCGCCTGCATCGTGCGGCTGGCCACCGCCTTCATCCCGCAGCTGCAGGCGCTTGACGCCGGTACCACGCTGACGTGGGTGTTCGCGTGCATGTGCGGCGCCGGCTTCGCCATCACATCGGCGGAGTCCTGGCGCAAGAAGACCAAGTGGTTCTCGACAGCCGACCGCTGAGTCGAGGTTGAGCTCGGTCTATCCTGCGACGGATCGGGTGACCCGGAAGGGCGCGCCGAGCGCCGGCATCGTGTCGTATCCGCGTTTGCGGGCGCGGGCGGCATCGCGGCGAATCAGCGTCTGCAGGCCGGCGAACGTCGCCTGATCGAGCACCATCCGTGTCAGTAGCCGGTTGTGCACGAACCCGAACGACATGCCCGACTCCGGATCGGCCCATCCGACCGAGCCGGCCAGGCCCGCGTGCCCGAAGCCTGGCATCACCCCAGGGATCGGCACGGAGTGGTATCCGAGGTGGAACGACAGCGGCACCCAGATGTTGCGGTCCGGCGCGTAGCTCGGCTCGCCGGTCAGGCCCTCTGTCCTCTCACGTGACAGCAGCTGCGTGCCGTTGACGCGACCGCCGTTGGCGATCGCGCCGTACATCTTCGCCAGTGCGCGCGCGGTGGCCACACCGTTGGCCGCCGGGATCTCGGCGTCCAGGAACGGCGTGTCTCCCTGCACGACGGCCTTCATGCCCGGGAAATACATCGAGCCGAAGATCCCGGATACCCCCAAGGCAGCCACCCGGGGCGCAACGAAGTTGAAGATCGGATTGGCCAGAGTGCCCTGGGGCGCGAGGATCTGCGCGGCGCGCGTCGCTGCGCCGGCCGGTGGCCGACCCAGGTGGAGTCCGTCGATGTCGAGCGGCTCCGCCAATTCCTCGACGAATCAGCTCCCGCATGCCCTTTCCGGTCACCGCGCGGCCCAGGCCCGACATCAGCCAGCCGTAGGTCAGCGCGTGATAGGCCTGATGGCCGTACAGCAGGCGGTTGACCGGTGCCGCGGCGATCCGCTGCTCCATCGCGAGATGGTCGAGCAGATCGGCCTTGCTGACCCCGTTGAGCTGGGACAGCCCCGCGCGGTGCCGCATGACCTCACGCACGGTGATGTCGGCCTTGCCGTTGGCGCCGAACTCGGGCCAGTACTCGCTGACCGGCGTGTCGTAGTCGATCAGGCCCCGGTCGGCGAGGCGGTGGATCACCGTCGACGCCAGACCCTTGGTGACCGAGAAGACCATGGCGCCGGTGTCGGCCGTCCAGTACTCGGTGCCGCGGCGGTCGGCGTAGCCGGTCCAGACGTCGACGACGGGCTCACCGTGCAGATAGACGCACAGCGCGCCGCCGCCGTACCTGGGTCCCGGGAAAAGCTTCGAGAACGCACGCACGGTGCAGGCAAAGTTCGAGTCCGATGCGCCCTGTATGCCTCGTGGAAGCGCTGCGCTGCGCTCCACGGATTTGACACCCGTCACAATGCATTGAATTTACCTGGAGCCCCGGCAAATAAACGAGGTGTTACCGAAAAGTTAGCTTATCGCACGTCAGAGGCGTTCAAGATCTGTTGCGCAGCAAGCGCTGGGGTGAGTTCGCCGTCGCGCACCTGGCGCTCCACGTCGGCCCGAATCTTCTTAACCGCGGGGTGCGACAGCACACGATCGAGCACCGTGTCGCGGACCATCGACCAGGTCCAGTCGACCTGCTGTGTGCGCCGACGCGCCTCGAATTCGCCGGCTTCGGTGAGCACTTCGCGATGCTTGAGAACCGTTTCCCATAGCTCGACAAGACCGTCGCCGCTCAGGGCGCTCATCGTGAGAACCGGTGGGCGCCAGAGTGTTTCACGCGGATAGATCAGCCGGATCGCACCGGCCAGTTCGCGGGCCGCGGCCTTGGCCTCCACCGCGTGCTTGCCGTCGGCCTTGTTCACCACCACGATGTCGGCCAGCTCCAGCACGCCCTTCTTGATGCCCTGCAGCTGATCGCCGGTGCGGGCCAGGGTCAGGAACACAAAGGTGTCGACCATGTTGGCGACCGCCACCTCGGACTGTCCGACGCCCACCGTCTCGACCAGAATGACGTCGAACCCGGCCGCCTCCAGCAGCACGATCGTCTCGCGGGTGGCCTTCGCCACCCCACCCAGGTTGCCCGAGGTCGGCGACGGCCGGATGTACGCGTCGGGGTGCACCGCCAGTTTCGCCATGCGGGTCTTGTCGCCGAGGATCGAACCGCCGGTGCGCGTCGAGGACGGGTCGACCGCCAGCACCGCGACGCGGTGCCCCTGCTCGATCAGGTACATGCCGAGCGCCTCGATGGTGGTCGACTTGCCGACGCCGGGCACGCCGGTGATCCCGACATGCATGGCGTTACCGGCATCCGGCATCAGCTCGAGCAGCAGCTGCTGCGCCTGTTCGCGGTGATCGGCGCGGGTGGACTCGACGAGCGTGATCGCCTTGGGCAGCGCCGCTCGGTCGCGGTTCTTCACCGCAGTGGCCAAGTCCTGGATGGCGTTCATCTACTTCAGGGCTATGACAACTCGTAGCCCAGCCGCTCGGCGAGCTTCTGCAGCAGGCCGATGGCGGCGTCGGCGATCACGGTGCCGGGCGGGAAGATCGCGGTCGCACCCGCGGCGTACAACTCGTCGAAGTCGCCCGGCGGGATCACGCCACCGACCACGATCATGATGTCCGGCCTGCCCGCCTCGGCCAGCGCCTCGCGCAGCGCGGGCACCAGCGTCAGGTGGCCGGCAGCCAGCGAGGACACCCCGACCACGTGCACGTCGTTGTCGGCGGCCTGCCGCGCGACCTCCTCCGGCGTGGAGAACAACGAGCCGACGTCGACGTCGAAGCCGATGTCCGCGAACGCCGTCGCAATCACCTTCTGCCCGCGGTCGTGGCCGTCCTGGCCCATCTTGGCGACCAGGATGCGGGGCCGACGACCGTCGGCCTCGGCGAACTTCTCGACGAATTCGGTTGCAGTGGACACGTTGCTGGCCTTTCCGACCTCGTCACGGTAGACGCCGGCGATCGTGCGGATCTCGGCCTGGTGTCGGCCGTACACCTTCTCGAGCGCGTCGGAGATCTCGCCGACCGTCGCCTGCGCGCGGGCCGCATCGACGGCCAGAGCCAGCAGGTTGTTCCCGAGACCGTCCTCCCCCGCCGGCCCGGATTCACCTGCCGCACGGGTCAATTCGGCCAGCGCGGCCTGTGTCGCGGCCTCGTCACGCTCCGCGCGCAGCTTCTCCAGCTTGGCGATCTGCTCCGCGCGCACCCGGCTGTTCTCGACCTTGAGGACCTCGACCTCCTGGTCCTCGTCGACCTGGTACTTGTTCACGCCGATCACCGGCTGGGTGCCCGAGTCGATGCGCGCCTGGGTGCGGGCGGCGGCCTCTTCGATGCGCATCTTCGGGATGCCCTCGCCGATCGCCTGCGCCATGCCGCCGTGTTCGGCGACCTCGAGGATGTGGGCGCGGGCCTTTTCGGCCAGCTCGTGGGTCAGCCATTCGACGTAATACGAACCGCCCCACGGGTCGATCGGACGCGTCGTTCCGGACTCCTGCTGCAGCAGCAGCTGGGTGTTGCGGGCGATGCGCGCCGAGAAGTCGGTCGGCAGGGCGAGCGCCTCGTCGAGCGCATTGGTGTGCAGCGACTGCGTGTGCCCCTGGGTGGCGGCCATCGCCTCGATGCAGGTGCGCGCGACGTTGTTGAACGCGTCCTGCGCGGTCAGCGACCACCCCGAGGTCTGCGAATGGGTGCGCAGCGACAGCGATTTCGCGCTCTTCGGGTTGAACTCGGCAACCAGCTCGCTCCACAGCAGCCGGCCGGCGCGCAGCTTGGCGACCTCCATGAAGAAGTTCATGCCGATGCCCCAGAAGAAGGACAGGCGCGGTGCGAACTTGTCGATGTCCAGCCCGGCGTCCAGGCCCGCCTTGATGTACTCGACACCGTCGGCCAGCGTGTAGGCGAGCTCGAGATCGGCTGTGGCACCGGCCTCTTGGATGTGGTAGCCGGAGATCGAGATCGAGTTGAACTTCGGCATCTTCGCGCTGGTGTAGCCGAAGATGTCGGAGATCACCCGCATCGAGGGCTTCGGCGGATAGATGTAGGTGTTGCGGACCATGAACTCTTTGAGGATGTCGTTCTGGATGGTCCCGGCCAGCTTCTCCGGAGGCACACCCTGCTCCTCGGCGGCCACGACGTAGAGCGCGAGGATGGGCAGCACGGCGCCGTTCATCGTCATCGAGACCGAGACGGTCGAAAGGTCGATACCGTCGAACAGCTGCCGCATATCGAGGATGGAATCGATTGCCACACCGGCCATTCCGACGTCGCCCGCCACGCGGGGATGGTCGGAGTCGTAGCCGCGGTGGGTTGCGAGGTCGAACGCGACCGACAGACCCTTCTGCCCGGCGGCGAGGTTGCGGCGGTAGAACGCATTGGACTCCGCGGCCGTCGAGAAGCCCGCGTACTGGCGGATGGTCCACGGCTGGTTGACGTACATGGTCGGGTACGGCCCACGGACGAACGGCGGTGCGCCGGGGAAGCTGTCCAGCGGGTACCCGGCGTCGACGACCGCGTCGCGGTCATCGGCGATGTACACCGGTTTGACGTCGATGCCCTCCGGGGTGGCCCAGTCCAGCTGATCGGCGGTGTAGCCGTGCGCCGCGGCGGCCGCGGCGACATGCTCACTGACCGCGGCCTCGGTCGCGGGCTCGCCGGTCTTCTCGCCGTGCAGGGGTACGTCGGCGAAGCTGGCGATGGCTCCCGGTGTTACGCCGGAGCCGGTTGGCCGGCGACATTGGACGGTCATCTCAGGCCCCCAATCGTGTGAGCAGGGCCGCCAATGCGGCGATCGCGTCGATCTTGGCGGTCAGGTATTCGTCCGGTTTGCTTGCGGTCGGCCGGGCGCTCCGGAGCGGCCACCGCCTTCTCCGGACCGGCCAGGTACACCTGCGCAACTCCGGCCGCGCGGGCGGCTTCGACGGCGCCGGACGCCTCGTCCGCGTATCGGGCGTCGGTGCCACAGATCACGGCGGCCACGGCGCCACCGGCATCCGAAACCGCCTGCGCGATCCCCGCGGCGTCCAACGGGCCCGGATTGACGGCCTCGACACCGCCCGATGCCAGCAGGTTCGCCGCGAACGTCGTGCGGATGTTGTGTTCGGAGAGCGGGCCGAGCGGCAGGAGCAGTGCGGTCGGCCGCGAACCGTGCTCGGCGAGATACGCATCGGAGCGGTCCCGCAGTGCTTCGAATCCCGCCGCGTAGCGCTGCACACCGGGATTCGGTTCGGCATGGGGCAGCGGCATTTCCGAAAGGTTCGGATACTCGTTGACACCGGTGATGGCCGTCCGCCGGTGGGCGATATCGTCGCTGCGCTTCTCGTTCACTTCCGCGATCTGTGCGGCCAGATAGTCGCGGGCAGCTGCGAAACCGCCGCGGGATTCGATGTCGCGGAAGTGCTTCCACGCCTCCTCGGCGAGCCCACGGGTGAGGTCTTCGATGAACCACGAGCCGCCGCCGGGGTCGAGCACGCGTCCGATGTGCGACTCCTCCAACAGCAACAGTTGGGTATTGCGGGCCATCCGCCGCGCGAAACTGGCTGCGACGCCGGGCCATCCGCCGGGGATGGCGCTGTCGAAGGTGTGGACGGCGACGGTGTCGGCTCCCCCGACGCCTGCCGCGAAGGCGGCGACCGTCGTGCGGAGCATGTTCACCCACGGATCACGCTGAGCCATCATCGGTTTGGATGTGACCGCGTGCACGGTCGCCGCGCCGGCATCAGCAGCGCCCACCACTTCGGCCACCCGCGCCCAGAGCTGTCGCGCGGCGCGCAGCTTGGCGATCGTCATGAACTGATCGTCGTCGGCCGCGAACCTGAAGCTGATCTGGCGCAACGCATCCGGTGCCGAGATCCCACTGTCGACCAGCAGCGCGCAGATAGCTGACACCCGCGGCGATAGCGCCCGCCAGTTCCCATGACGCGTTGGCGCCGAGATCGTGGAATGCCGGACCGTCGACCGTGATGGCCCGTACGCCGCCGTCGTAGGCGACCGTCTTGGCGGCGGTCGCCAGCACCTCGTCGGTCGACGGTGCGGCACGGCCGCTGAGTGTCGCGGTAAGGGGGTCGGCGCCCAGATCGACCGAAAGGCGCGCTCGCCGTTCATCGTCCAGGTCGATCACCAGCGCCAGCACCGCGTCGGCGGCGGCGGTGAAGTCAATGCCCGCATCGAGCACCACCGGAACCAGCTCGAGAAACACGCCCTCGAGAAGCCGGTCGAGTTCGTCGGCACTCACACCGTTGGCCCCGACCTGCAGAATCAGCGCGCTGGTGCCCTCGGTGAGCGCAGCCAGCACGGCACCGTTTCCGTCGACCACCGAGACCTGTCCCGGCGCCGGAAATGACTCGGCGACCTTCCAGCCGGACTTGACGTCGCGCAGCCCATCGGAACCGCGGATGTACGGCCAGCGGCCAGGCAGCGGCGCCTCGGGCTGGGAGTCGAGAATGGTGTAGAGCGGCCGGATCGGAAAGCCTTCGTACGTCGGCGAGTCGAGAAGCTGCTCGGGCGCCTCGCCGAGGTCGGCGGGATCCTTGCGGCTGCTCTTGGCGAGCACCCCGGCAACGGCGGCGCGCCACTGCTCGCGATCCGACTCCGATCCCACGGACGTATCTACCGACACCGGCTTCTCCTGTTGTCGCAGCGTGTGACCTCTGTGTCTAACACGACCGCTCACCAGGCTAAATGATCCAGGTCACGGCGCTGACCGCCGGGCAGCCGACGCACGCTCGCGCCGATCGGCCACGCCGGGCGCCGCAACGTAGGCTTGGTGGACGTGAATACCGTCGTCAGCACCTTGCGCGCCCTGCGCAGCTCGGTGATCGCGACCGCGTCCGCGGTGCCGCGACGAAGGGTGTTCGCCATCCTGGCCGCGATTGTGATTCTCGTCGCAATCGCGCTGCTGGTGGCCTTGCCAACCGCGGTTCAACTGCGTGACTGGGCGAATTCCGTAGGTCCGTGGTTCCCGTTGGCGTTCCTCGGCGCACACATCGTGATGACGGTCTTTCCGTTCCCGCGCACCGCGTTCACCCTCGCCGCGGGCCTGCTGTTCGGTCCGGTCCTCGGCATCCCGCTCGCGGTCGCGGCGGCCACCGTCAGCGCAGTCATCGCGCTGCTGCTGGTCCGCGCGGCAGGCTGGCAGCTCATCAAGCTGGTGCCCCATCCTCGAATCGAGTCCCTGGACGCCCGGCTGCGGGAACGCGGCTGGCCCGCCATCGTGTCGATGCGGCTGATCCCCGCCGTGCCGTTCTCGGTGCTGAACTACGCGGCGGGCGCGTCGGCGGTGCGGGTACTCCCCTATACGTTCGCCACGCTGGTCGGGCTGGTGCCCGGCACCTCAGCGGTGGTGATCCTCGGCGATGCGCTGACCGGCAGCGTCAGCCCGCTACTGGTCCTGATCTCGTTCTGCACCGCGTGCCTCGGCGTGGCCGGGACTGGTCTACGAGTTCCGCGCCCACCGCCGCCATCACCGCGATCACACCGAGGCCACCTACCGGGAGTGAGCGCCGCCGTCGTTGCGAGGCGGGGGCGGCGGCTGCTGAGAGTACGCCGACGGCGGCTGCTGCTGCTGGGACAGCGGCGGGTACTGCGGCGGCGGATCGATGACTCCGGCTGCCGGTTTGCGCGCCTCGGCCTCGGCCTTGGCCACGGCCTGCGCGATCTCCGGATCGGTCTGGGTGTTGAACCACTCGGCCACCTCGGCCGAGTCGTCCTCCGGCCGTTGGAGGTCCTCCTCCACCGGCGACGGCTCGTAACGGAACACGCCGTCGCGAACCGGGCGCGCCCAGCATCTTGGTGAAGCCCTCGAGCGCCGATCCGAAGTCGCTTGGCACCAGCCAGACCTTGTTGGCCTCGCCCTTGGCCATCTGCGGCAGCGTCTGCAGGTACTGGTAGGCCAGCATCTCCGGAGTCGGCCGGCCCCGCTTGATCGCGGCGAACGTCTTCTCGATGGCCTTGGCCTGACCCTGCGCCTGCAGGTAGGACGCGGCGCGTTCACCCTGGGCGCGCAGCATGCGCGACTGCCGGTCAGCCTCGGCGGCCAGGATCGCCGCCTGCTTGGCGCCCTCGGCGGCGAGGATCTGCGACTGCTTCTGGCCCTCGGCCTGCTTGATCGACGCCTCGCGGGTGCCCTCGGCGGTCAGGATCATCGCCCGCTTCTCGCGGTCGGCCTTCATCTGCTTTTCCATCGACTCCTGGATCGACGGCGGCGGATCGATGATCGCAATTCGACGCGAGCCACGCGCAGCCCCCATCGGCCGGTGGCCTCGTCGAGCACGCCGCGCAGCTGGCCGTTGATCGAGTCGCGGGACGTCAGGGTCTGCTCCAGGGTCATACCGCCGACCACGTTGCGCAGCGTGGTGGTGGTCAGCTGCTCGACGCCGACGATGTAGTTGCTGATCTGGTAGACGGCGGCCTGCGGATTGGTCACCTGGAAGTAGACGACGGTGTCGATGTTGACCGTCAGGTTGTCCTCGGTGATCACCGGCTGCGGCGGGAACGACACCACCCGCTCACGCAGGTCGACGCGGGCGCGGATCCTGTCGACGAACGGCAGCAGCAGCGTCAGCTGCCCCGACACGGTCTTGCTGTAGCGGCCGAGCCGCTCGATCACCGCGGCCTCGGCCTGCGGAATCAGCGCGATGGACTTGGCGACGACGATGGCGGCGAAAACCACCAGCACAGCCACCAGAATCAGGCCGGCGACGGCACCATCCATGAAAGTTCCTTCCCTAGGTGTCCAGGCTTCGTCTAGACGACTTTCTGTACGACGGCGGTTGCGCCGTCGATCTGCACGACGGTCACGTGGTCGCCCGGCTCGTAGACATCGCTATCGTTCAGCGGGCGCGCGGTCCAGACTTCGCCCTCGAGTTTCACCTGTCCCTCGTGGCGTCCGACCCGGTCGAGCACCAGCGCGCTCTTGCCCTCCAACGCCTTCGCAGGCTCGGGCAGACCCGTGCCCGAATTGAAATGCCTGCGCAGTGCGGGCCGGACCAGCACAAGCAGCAGCACCGACACGACGGCGAAGACCGCTCCATGGATCCACAGGTCATCGAAGATGAGGCTGGAACCCGCTGCGGCCAGGGCCCCGCCGCCGAGCATCAGCAGGAACAGGTCGCCGGTCAGCGCCTCGGCCCCGGCGAGGCCGAGCGCGGCGATTAGCCAGATCAGCGCTGCAGGCATGACGCCAGCCTAGCGCCTAGCCGACCCGATGAGCGGCTAACAACTACACTGCGGAAATCATGTGGTGTCCGAGTGTGTCGTTGTCGGTTTGGGCGAATGCCTGGCTTGCAGGTGCCGCCGCGCCCGACGATGTGTTGGACGCGCTATCACAGTGGGCACCAAGACATTCCGTCACCGCATACGATTCGGTGGCGGCCGGTCGCACCGGCCTGCCCTGGCCGGATCTGACCGATGCGGGCGCCGTCTCGCTGCTGCAGACGCTGCGCACCAGCGCCGGCCGGGGCAGCCGGCGCGCCCGCGATGGGCGTCGCCCTTCCGGTACCCGGTGACGTTCGCGGGCTGCCCGCGGGCACGCAGTTTCAGCGCGACGCCGTGGCTGCGGGCGAGGCGCTCATCATGGCGGGTGATCCCGCCGAGGCCATCGGCCTGGTGCCCGACTTCGAATACCCGGATATCGCCGAGGACGGCGACGAGTCCGATACCGCAGCCCGATCCGTGCGCGACTGTCCTGGACGGTGTATTCGGTACCCGGCGCGGCGCCGACCGAGGGTCTCGATCTCGGCGAGTCGGAGTACACCATGCGCTCCGCGGTCCGCTCTGCCGCTGATGCGCTGGGCGCGCTGCACGCGGAAGCGGCAGGCCGGGACATCGAAGACCCGCGCAGTCTCGTCGAACAGGTCGTGGAATCTGAACGGCGACACAGCATTCCGGACCATGCGCCGACGCGTGCCCTTGCGGGTGCTGGAGAACGCGGCGTACATCGACGCGATCATCACCGTGAGCTCGGGACTGATCCCGATCGGGCTGAACAGCTCCGCGGACGTGCAGACCGCCAGCGAAGCGCTGCGACCGCTGACCGGCGTCGTACGGTCGGCGCGGCTGGCGGCCGTCAGCGCGATCCTGCAGTCCGCCTGGCAGCACTGACCGGCGTCCTGCGCCGCAACGCTCACCAACGCCACGGCCACCAGTGCCGGTAGTAGCCGAACCCGTAGCCCGGACCGTGGTAACCGCCGAATCCGTGGCCACCGTGGCCATAATCGCCGTAGCCGTAGCCGCCTCCATGCCCACCGTGGCCGTGCCCGGCCGCAAGGACCACGGCCGGCGAGGTCGGCGCGGGCGCTGCGATCGCCACGGGCGCCGCCGCGATGGTCAACGCCGCGGCGCCCGCCGCAATCGCTGCCATGATCTGCTTTAACCCTGGTCGCATCGTGAAACTCCTTCGAATGCCTATGTTTCTCTTGCACCTCCAGAGTTGCGCGCCGACCAGCCCGCGTCCTTGCGGGAGACACCCATTGTGGGCCCCCGGCTACCTGGTATCGCACCGAGGTGTGCACACCACCCCGTCAACCGAAAACCCCTGCAGCGGCGGGGCATCCGGGCCGGGCACGCGAACCGGGTCGCGATCGGTGCGCAGTTCGTCGAGAAGATCGGCGACGACACGCGCGAGGTCGGCGTTGGGTGTCGTGGCTCGTGCGAATGCGATGTGGGACTCCTGCGCCTGCAGCCTCAGTTCGTGGTCGAGATCCCAGACCACCTCGATATGGTCGGCGACGAAGCCGATCGGGCAGACGACCACCGCGTCGGTGCCCGCACTCGGCCAGTGCAGCGAGATGATCGCCGACGTCGGGCTCCAGCCACGGCACCTGCGGCGGTCCCGACCGCGACTGCCAGACCTGGTCATAGTCCTCGTAGCCCGCGGCGGCGGCGACGAGCTTGGCGGCGTACGCCACCTGCCGCGCGTATAGGTCTGTGCCGCAACGGGATGCTGGCCGACAGCGGAATCGAGTGCGCGGTGAAGACCAACCGCGCATTGTCCGGCACGGTCTGCGCGGCGGCGATGATCGCGTCGCTGAACATCTTCACGAACAGCGGATGGTCGTAGTACTGACGCAGTTTCACCAGCTGTGGCGCTGCATCACCTGCCGCCTGCCTGGCCCTCGCGATGTCCTCGACGTACTGCGTGCAGCCCGAGTAACCGCCCCACGCCGACGTGGAGAAGACTGCGGCGCTGCGGATGCCATCGTCGGCCATGGCGGCGACCGCATCTTCGACGTACGGCTCCCAGTTCCGGTTGCCGAAGTAGATCGGGAGATCGATGTATCCGCGCAGCTGATCGATCAGCGCCCGGTTGATCCCGTTGATCGGCGAGACGCCGCCGAAATGCAGGTAGTGCTCTGCGACGGCGGCGAGCCGCTCCCGCGGAATCCCGCGGCCCCGGGTGACGTTCTCCAGGAACGGCATCACCTGCTCGGGCCCCTCCGGCCCGCCGAACGACAGCAGCAGGAGGGCGTCGGCTATCGCTGCTCATCGATCCATCTAGAGCAACTGGGTGCTGGCGCCGCCGTCGGCGTAGATGATCGTGCCGGTGGTCGCGGGCAGCCAGTCCGACAGCAGCGCGCACACGGTCTTGGCGACCGGCGTCGGATCCTTCATGTTCCAGCCGACGGGCGCCCGCTGATCCCAGCCCTCTTCGAGCAGCTTCATCTGTGCGCCGGCCTCCTCGCCGAGCGCACCGCCGACGATGGCGCTCATCGCCAGCGTGCGGATCGGCCCTGCGGCAACGAGATTCGAGCGCACACCGTGCGGACCCGCCTCGCGTGCCACGAACCGGTTGACCGACTCCAGCGCGCTCTTGGCCACCGTCATCCAGTTGTAGGCGGGCATCGCGCGCGTCGGGTCGAAGTCCATTCCCACGATCGAGCCGCCCGGATTCATGATGGGCAGCACCGCTTTCGCCAGCGACGCATACGAGAAGGCCGAGATGTGGATGCCCTTGGCGACATCCTCGTACGGCGCGTCGAAGAACGGGTTGATGCCCATCCCGGTCTGCGGCATGAAGCCGATCGAGTGCACCACGCCGTCGAGCTTGTTGCCGTCGCCGATCACCTCGGCGACGCGGTCGGCCAGCGTGCTCAGGTGCTCTTCGTTCTGCACGTCGAGCTCGAGCAGCGGCGCCTTCTCCGGGAGCCGGTCGGCGATCCGCTGGATCAGCTTCATCCGGTCGAACCCGGTGAGCACCAGCTCGGCGCCCGCCTCCTGGGCGACCTTGGCGATGTGGAACGCGATCGAGGAGTCGGTGATGATCCCCGTGACGAGGATGCGCTTGCCTTGCAGAAGTGTCATGTGAAGCCTCCTTGGTTATTCCTAGTGGCCCATGCCCATGCCGCCGTCGACCGGGATCACCGCGCCGGCGATGTAGGTCGCATCCTCGGACGCCAGGAAGCTGACCGCCCCGGCGACCTCCTCGGCGGTGCCGACCCGCTTGGCGGGGATGAACTCCAGCGCCCCCTCCTGGATCCGCTCATCGAGCGCGCGGGTCATCTCGGTGTCGATGTAGCCGGGGGCGACCACGTTCGCGGTGACGCCGGCCTTGGACAGCTCCCGGGAGATCGAGCGGGCCATGCCGATCAGACCGGCCTTGGCGGCCGCATAGTTGGCCTGGTTGCCGATCCCCCAGCTGCCGGACACCGACCCGATGAAGATGATCCGGCCGAATCGCTTCCGCTGCATGCTGCGCGATGCGCGCTGGGCCACCCGGAACGCCCCGGTGAGGTTGGCGTTGATGACCTTCTCGAAGCGCTCCTCGGTCATCCGGATGAGGAATGCGTCCTGCGGAGATGCCGGCATTGGACACCAGCACCTCGACCGGCACCCTGGTGCTCCTCGACCTCCTTGAAGGCGCGGTCGACGGCTTCGTTGTCGGTGACGTCGCACTCGACGCCGAACAGCCCGTCCGGTGCGCCGGATCCGCGGTGCGTGACGGCCACTTTGTGACCGTCGGCCGCAAGGCGCTGTAGCGATGGCGAGTCCGATGCCGCGGTTTCCGCCGGTCACCAGAACCGAACGCGAAACGAAAGGCGGACGGCCACCAGCCGTTTGGCCGGCGGTGTCGGCCGAATCATCGGTCACAGTCATGCCCGCCAACCTATCGTCTGGACGTCATTTCTAAGAAATCGCCTCAGAGTGGCAGCCGGCGGTTGATCAGCAGGCTCGCCACGGCTGCGATGGCAGCCAGCAGGGCTGCGAGCCGCAGCCAGCCGGTGGTGGCCTCGCCGCGGACCGTCTCGTAGCCGATCTGATCCTGGAGCGTGGAGTAGACCTTGTTCAGTTCCTCGATGTTGGACGCGGTATAGGACTCGCCGCCGGACAGCTGGGCGATCTTCTTCATCATCTGGTCGTCGACGGGCACCGGCACCCGCTCGCCGTTGACCTCCACCTCGCCGTGTTCAGTGCCGAAGGAGATCGTCGAGATCGGTACTCCCTGGTCTTTGGCGGTGCGCGCGGCGGTGAAGGCACCCTTGGGATTGTCCGGGTTCGACGGCACGGTCTCCTTACCGTCGGAGAACAGCACGATGCGGGCAGGCGGTGGCGTGTCGCCGCCGCCGATGACGGCCCCGACCGTGGAGATCGACGACAGCGCGGTGAAAATCGCTTCGCCGGTGGCGGTGCGGTCGGCCACCTGCAGATTGTCGATGGCGCGCCTGCTGGCGTCGCGGTTCGTGGTCGGCGAAACCAACACCGTGGCGGTGCCGGCATATGCGATCACGCCGAGGTTGATCCCCGGGGTGAGCTCGTCGACGAACTTCTTGGAAGCTTCCTTGGCGGCGGTCAACCGGTCGGGTTCCACATCGGTGGCCCGCATCGACTGCGACACGTCGATGGCCAGCATCACGACCGCGCGATTGCGCGGAAGGCGTTGGTCGTAGGTAGGCCCGGCCAGAGCGATCGTGCAGAACAACAACGAGATTCCGAGCAGCGCCGCAGGAGCGTGACGCCACACGCTCGGGCGCTGCGGCGCCACGCTGTCGAGAAGCTCCGTGTTGGCGAACTGCTGCAGCCGCCTGCGTCGGGCGAGTTGAGCGACGACGTACAGCCCGGCCAGCCCCAGCACGACGAGAACGAAAAACAGGAGCCACCAGATGTGTGAGAACCCCGTGAGCGAAACTGGCCCCAGCAGCGGAATCGTCATATCAGATCGTCATCCCCGTCGACTCAGTTCGGCAGGCGACGGTTGATGAGCAGCGCCGACAATGCCGCCAGCGCCAGCGCCAGCGCACCGAGCCGCAGCCAGCCCACACTCGCGTCGCCCTTGATCGTTTCGTAGCCGATCTGCTGCTGCAGGTTCGCATACACCTGACGCAACTGCTCGAGGCTGGAGGCGGTGAACGCCTCGCCGCCGGACAGATCGGCGATTTCCTTGAGCATCTCGTCGTCGACGGGCACCGGCTGACGTTGATCGTTGATCTCGACATACCCGTACGGCGTTCCGAAGGAAATCGTCGAGATCGGCACCCCCTGGTCTTTGGCGGTGCGCGCGGCGGTGAAGGCGCCCTTGGGATTGTCGGGGTTCGACGGCACAGTCTCCTTACCGTCGGAGAACAACACGATGCGCGCCGGTGGCGGTTCGTCGCCGCCGCCGATCACGGCTCCCACGGTGGCGATCGCCTGCAACGCGGTGAAGATGCCCTCACCGGTGGCGGTGCGGTCGGCGAACTGCAACTTGTCGATCGCGGCCTTAGTGGCCTCGCGGCCGGTGGTCGGTGAGACGAGCACGGTCGCCGTACCGGCGTAGGCGATCAGCCCGAGGTTGATGCCAGGGGTCAGCTCGTCGGCGAACTGTTTGGACGCTTCCTGGGCTGCAGCCATGCGATTCGGTGACACGTCGGTGGCACGCATCGACTGCGATACGTCCATCACGAGCATCACCACCGCGCGGTTGCGCGGAATGCGGACGTCGTGTGTCGGGCCGGCCATCGCCACCGTGAGAAACACCAGCGCGATCACGAGCAGGATCGCGGGCAGGTGCCGCCGCCGTGTCGGCCCCTTGGGCGCGACGCTCTCCAGCAATTCCATGTTGGCGAACCGCAGCATCCGCCGGTGCCGGGCAAGCTGCACGACGATGTAGAGCGCGACCACGCCGAGCACGACCAACAGGAACAGGAAGAACCAAGCGTGCTCGAACCCCGACAGCGTTATCGGTCCAAGTAGCGGTAATGTCATGTACGCCTTAGCATTTCAGGTCAAAGATCTCAGGCGCGGCCCGCCAGGGCCAAGCGGCGGGTGGCGACGAACCGGACCACGTCGGCAATCCAGTCCCTGTCGGTGCGCAGCGAAAGCAGCGGTGCACCGCAGCGTCGCAGCGTCCGCGCCACCTCGGCTCGATGCGCCGCCGCGGCCTTCGCGAAGTCGTCGCGCAGCTGCGCGTCGATGGTGAACTCGCGGGTCCGGCCGGTCTCGGTGTCCTGCAGGATGACGTCGCCGACGGGCGGCAGTTCGACATCGCGCGGGTCCAGCACCTCGATGCCGAGCACCTCGTGCCGCCCGGCGATGGCCCGCATCGGGCGCATCCAGTCGATCGGGCCAAGGAAGTCGCTGATGATGACCGCCATACCGCGCCGGCGTTCGGGCCTGCGCAGGGCATCGATGGTGGCGGCCAGATCGCCGCGGACGCCCGCGGGCGCCTTTGGCATCGTGGCGATGGCCCGCAGCATCTCCTGCTCGTGCATCCGGCCCGACAGCGCAGGCACCCGCCGCACGGAGTCGCCGTTGGCGATGATGGCGCCGATCCGGTTGCCGCCGCCGCTGTTGAGGAACGTGATCGCCGCAGCGGCTGCCACCGCCAGGTCGCGCTTCTCGCAGCCCACGGTGCCGAAGTCCAGGCTCGCCGAGACGTCGACCACCAGCCATGTCTCCAGTTCGCGGTCGGCGATCATCTGCCGCACATGCGGATGCGTGGTGCGGGCCGTCACCGACCAGTCCATCCGGCGCACATCGTCGCCGGGCTGGTAGAGCCGTGATTCGCCCGGTTCGGAACCCGGCCCGGGCAGCAAGCCGAGGTGGTCGCCGTGCAGCACGCCGTCGAGCTTGCGGCGCACGGTCAACTCCAGCTTGCGCAGCGCCGCCGTCAGCGCGGGGTCACGGATCTCCCCGCGTTTGAGCGACGGCAGATCGACCGCACGTCGGGAGCTGGTCACCGACCGCCCGCCGCAGCCGCTGCGGCGGTCATGACGGGCGGCACCGAATGGCCTTGCTGCGGAATGGCATTCACCTGCGGCAGGCCGACGGTCTGCAGAATCCGGTTGATCACCGTCTCCGCTGTGATCTCGTCGGCCAACGCGTCGTACGTCAGCACGAGGCGGTGGCGCAGTACATCCGGAATGACCTCGACGACGTCCTGCGGAACGACATAGTCACGTCCGCGCACCAGCGCAAGCGCGCGCGAGGCGGCGATGATGCCGAGGGAGGCGCGCGGCGATGCACCGTAGGCGATCCACGCCTTCGCATCGGGCATGCCGAACTTCTCGGGCTGCGCGTCGCGGTGACGACGCGGACCACGTAGTCGACGAGCGCATGATGCACGAAGTTATTGGCCGCGACGTCCTGCAGACGCAGCAGGTCGCCGGGGCCGAGCACCTGCTTGGGCTCCGGCGGCTTCACGCCCATCCGGTAGATGATCTCGCGCTCTTCCTCCGGCGTCGGGTAGTCGATGTTCAGCTTGAACAGGAAGCGGTCGCGCTGCGCTTCGGGGAGCGCGTACACGCCCTCCTGCTCGATCGGGTTCTGCGTGGCCATCACCAGGAACGGCGCGGGCAGCGGGAACGTCTTGCCGCCCATCGAGATCTTGCGCTCGGCCATCACCTCGAGCAGCGCCGACTGCACCTTGGCCGGAGCGCGGTTGATCTCGTCGGCGAGCAGGAAGTTGACCACGACAGGGCCGAGCTCGATGTCGAACTCCTCCTTGCCCACGCGATAGATCCGCGTGCCGACGATGTCGGTGGGCACCAGGTCGGGGGTGAACTGGATGCGCGCGAAGGTGCCGCCCACCACCTTGGCGAACGTCTCGACGGCCAGCGTCTTGGCTACGCCGGGGACGCCTTCGAGCAGCACGTGGCCCTTGGCCAGCAGGCCGACCAGCATCCGCTCGACGAGCAGATCCTGACCGACGATGATCCGCTTGACCTCGAAGATCGCGCGTTCGAGGGTGTGAACCTCCTGTTGGAGGCCCCCGTTGTTGGCCGGTGCGGCGTGCGTTCCGGCCTGAGGAGGGGGATAACCCTGCGCGGGGCCCTGCCCGGAAAACCCTCCGGCGCCCTGCGGCGACCCACTCGGTGACGTCATCAACGGTCCTCCCACATCTGTATTTGGCCAATCTTCGGCCTCGGCGACACCTTGTCCGCCGCACGCTCGTCGTCAACTATTCCAGGCACTTCGGAATCCGTCGACGTTGCCCGGTCGCGTGCCGCCCACATGAACAGCATTGCTAGCAGGAGCTCAGGGTTTAGCTCAGGTGCGGCTCAGGTTTCGATAATTCGCGCGACGTACGGCTGCAGGCCCGCGGTACGCACCGGGCTGACGCCGACCCCGCCTGCCGTGCCACCGGACTCCAGCATCTTGCCGCCGCCGAGATAGATCGCGACGTGCTGGCTGCCGCCCGGGCCCCAGAACAGCAGATCGCCGCGCTTGGCCTGGTTCGTCGGCACCTTGCGGCCGGTGTTGTACTGATCGCCCGAGTACTTCGGGATCAGCACACCGACGCCGGCGAACGCGAACTGGGTGAAACCGGAGCAGTCGTAGCCGACGATGTTGGCACCGGAGTCGACGCCGGTGCTCGGGCCGGTGGGCTTACCGCCGCCCCAGGAATACGGGGTGCCGATCTGGGAGCCGCCGCGCCGGATGACGTACTCGATGGCCTGCGGACCGCGCACCCGGCCGGGTGCGACGCTCGGCCGAGGCCGGCGGGCCGAAACCAAGGGTGGACAGGAACTTGCGGCCGAGGTCCATCGTGGCCTCGGTGGCCTGCGCGGTCGCCGCCAGGGATGCGTTGGCGATGGAGAGCGGATCCCCCGGCGCGCCGGCGCTGAGAATTTTCGGAAGGGTGGGGTCCCACTGGCCGTCGTCGGGAGCGGCGGTCGCGGGCATGGCCGCACCGATGGCCACGGCAAGCGCCGCGACCATCAACACAAATCCCGCTGAGAACCCGAAAAAGCCTGGAGTGCAAAGTAATCCTTCTCGTCACCATTCGATGAGACGTGTCGCGTACGGGGTCATGCCGCTGGTGCGGACCGGCGAGACCTTGACGACCGACCCGGTGTAGGGAGCCTCGAGCATCTGGCCGTCACCGAGGTACAGGGCGACGTGCTGACTGGCGTTGGGGCCCCAGAAGAGCATGTCGCCACGGCGGGCCTGGGCCGACGGGATCTTGCGACCCGCGTTGTACTGCGAACCCGTGTAGTGGTCCAGCTTGATGCCGACACCGGCGAAGGCGTAAAGCATCAGCCCTGAACAGTCGAATCCGACTGTGCCCGAACCGGAATCGATGCCCGTGCTCTTTCCTGCGGCGTTGCCGCCGCCCCACGAGTACGGCACTCCTCGCTGCGACATGGCGCGCTGGATCACGTACTCGGTGGCCTGCCTGCCGTGGACGGCGGGAATTGCGCCGCCGTTCGTGTAGCCGCTCGGGGTGGGCAAGCAGGCCCAATTTCTGCAGGAAGTTGCGCCCGAGGTCCTGGGTGACCTGCGCCGATGTCGACGCGTAGCCGAGGATCGTGTTGATGATCGCGATCGGATCACCACTGACGAAGGCGCTGGGGATGGCGGGTAGGGACGGATCCCACGCCGTGGCCCAGTTACCGGTGGCCGGGTCGATCTTCTGCGGCGCGGTGTCCCAGTCGTCCGCGGGGTTCGACGGTGCGCTCGCCGCGGCGGCCGGCTGGGCCGGAACGCCGGCTGCAGGTGCCGACCACGTGCGGGCCTCGTCGAGCTTGGCTTGCGCGGCAGCACGTTCGGCCGTCAACTTGTCCAATTCGGCCTGCTGAGCGCGGAAGGTCTGCTGGGCCTCCGTCAGTGCCGACACCGCGGTCTGCTGGCTGGCCTCCGCATCGATGACCGCCTGGTCCGCGTTCTGCTTGGCTAACCGCGCGGCCGACTCCTTGTTCACCTGTTCGGTGCGCGCCCGCTGCAGATCATTGATCACCTGCTGCGTGCTGACCGCCAGCGTCTGCGCCGGTCGTTGCGGTGTTGAGGATGTCGCTCGGGTCGGATGCGGTCAGATACGAGCTCGACGGGCCGTTGACATACGTTGCGACGGCGAACGTGTCGAAGCGATCCTGCGCTGCCGCGATGGCGATGTTGGCATCCTTGACGCGCTGCGCGCGGCGTCGACTTCGCGCTGCGCGGCGGCGGCGTTCTCACGTGCGGTCTGCACATCGACGATGGCCTTGTTGACGCCTTCCTGCTTCGCCTGGATTGCGGCGCCGAGATCCTGCAGCTTCTGATTCACATTCGCCACTGCCGCGACGAGTGTCCCGATGCTGTCCGGACTGGCGGGTTGCGCAACCGCCCAATCCCGGTGTGATGAGCAGCATGCCGGCGGTAAGTGGAATCACGCAGACCCGCGTGCATAGCCGCGAAGCAGAGGCGCTAGAGGTGCGTCTCATTGACAAGGTCTCCTATGGCTCACGCGAATGCGCAGAAGCCACATGAGTCACATCTGCAACATCAGCTACAGACTGCACCGTACGTCACATCTGACGCCAAAGAAACTTTAGTCACAAACTACAAGTTTGTAATTGCAGATAGCGTTATCCGGCTGTGACATTGTGTCGGCCGGAATTTCGCAAAAGCGCAGCGCCACGCGGCTTTTCGAGCGCTCTTATGCGTTCTGGCGTTTGGCGCGATTTTGCAACATTCGCGTTGCCACGACGGCGGCGATCACTGCTAGTACGACCACAATCGTGAATGTCGTCCAGGGGAAATGTTGGGCCGTCAACTCGCCGACGAAATTCTTCGATCCCTGCACCGAACCACGGCCCTCGGCGACATCCTGGCCCGCCTCGAGCGTCATCCGGTCATAGGTCGTGCTGAAGGTGCCCGACTCCGTCGGGCTGAGCACCAGTACCGTCGAGCCGCCGGGTACGCCTCCCCCACCTCGGTGGCGATATCGCGCAGCGGGGTGTCGATCGGCGGGTTGCGATCGACCACCACGATCTTGAGGTCGATGCCCTTCTGCTTTGGCCTCGGCGACGACGTCGGCCAGGCCGGCGTTCTCCGGAGTCGCCGCAGCGCTCACACCGTCGTCCTTGATATCGGCGATGACGAGGTTCATACACGTCGTCGACCGGCGTGGTCGCGGAATCCTTTCCGACCGGCCCGCACACGTCGGGCGGAATATAAGTCGGCAGGAACGGCATGACTTGCGGTCCGATCACAGGTGAAACCGTACGTGATGGGTATCCCACCGGGTGGCAGCACGCGCTCGGCGAGGAGAAGACTTAAATCGCCCCTGGGGTGGTTTACAGGACAAGCGTACTGTTAGAATCGAGAGCGCCGCCGACACAGCCCGTCGCGGCGATATCTAGCCGGGAGTTGATGTGAGCAGCAAAGATTCGGTCAATTCGTTTGGGGCCCGCGACACGCTGAAGGTCGGGGACCAGAGCTACGAGATCTACCGCCTGGACGCCGTGCCCGGCACCGAGAAACTTCCGTACAGCCTCAAGGTGCTCGCCGAGAATCTGCTGCGCACCGAGGACGGCGCCAACATCACCAAGGACCATATCGAGTCGATCGCGAAGTGGGACCCGTCGGCCGACCCCAGCGTGGAGATCCAGTTCACCCCCGCGCGGGTGATCATGCAGGACTTCACCGGTGTGCCGTGCATCGTCGACCTCGCCACCATGCGCGAGGCGGTCGGCGAGCTCGGCGGCGACCCGGACCAGGTCAACCCGCTGGCGCCCGCCGACCTGGTGATCGACCACTCGGTGATCGCCGACCTGTTCGGTACCGCCAACGCGTTCGAGCGCAACGTCGAGATCGAATACGAGCGCAACGGTGAGCGCTATCAGTTCCTGCGCTGGGGCCAGGGCGCGTTCAACGATTTCAAGGTCGTGCCGCCGGGCACCGGCATCGTGCACCAGGTCAACATCGAGTACCTGGCGAGCGTCGTGATGTCCCGCAGAACGAAAGCGGGACAGTGTCGCGTACCCGGATACCTGCGTGGGCACCGACAGCCACACCACGATGGAGAACGGCCTCGGCGTGCTGGGCTGGGGCGTCGGCGGTATCGAGGCCGAGGCCGCGATGCTGGGGCAGCCGGTGTCGATGCTGATTCCCAGGGTTGTCGGGTTCAAGCTGACCGGCGAGCGCCCGGCCGGCGTCACCGCCACGGACGTGGTGCTCACCGTCACCGAGATGCTGCGCAAGCACGGCGTGGTCGGCAAGTTCGTCGAGTTCTACGGCGACGGTGTCGCCGAGGTCCCACTGGCCAACCGCGCCACGTCTGGGCAATATGAGCCCCGAATTCGGCTCCACCGCAGCGATTTTCCCGATCGACGAGGTGACGATCGACTACCTGAAGATGACCGGCCGCAGCGAGGAGCAGCTGGCGCTGGTGGAGGCGTACGCCAAAGAGCAGGGCATGTGGCACGACCCCTCGCGGGAGCCGAAATTCTCCGAGTACATCGAGCTGGATCTTGGCGATGTCGTCGCGTCGATCGCCGGGCCCAAGCGCCCGCAGGACCGCATCGCGCTGACCGACGCAAAGACGGCCTTCCGCAAGGACATCCACAACTACGTCGAGGAGAACCTGCCCGTCGAGCACTCCAAGCTCGACGAGGCGGTCGAGGAGTCGTTCCCGGCCAGTGACCCCGCGGTGCTCTCGTTCGACGACAGCGACCTGCCGGTGCCCTCGGCGGCCGTCAACTCGAACGGCCGGCCGAGTAATCCGGTCGACGTCAAATGCGAGGGACGCGGCGAGTTCATCCTGGACCACGGTGCGGTGGTGATCGCCGCCATCACGTCGTGCACCAACACGTCGAATCCCGAGGTCATGTTAGGCGCGGCGCTGCTGGCCAAGAGTGCGGTCGAGAAAGGCCTTGTGTCCAAGCCGTGGGTGAAGACCACGATGGCACCCGGCTCGCAGGTCGTCACCGACTATTACAACAAGGCCGGGTTGTGGCCGTACCTGGAGAAGCTGGGCTTCTATCTGGTCGGCTACGGCTGCACGACATGCATCGGCAACTCCGGCCCGTTGCCTGAGGAGATCAGCAAGGCCATCAACGACTGCGATCTGTCGGTAGCGGCCGTGCTGTCGGGTAACCGCAACTTCGAGGGCCGGATCAATCCCGATGTGAAGATGAACTATCTCGCGTCGCCGCCGCTGGTCATCGCCTACGCGCTCGCCGGGACCATGGACTTCGACTTCGAGAGCGATCCGCTCGGCCAGGACACGGACGGCAACGACGTCTTCCTGAAAGACATCTGGCCGTCGCAGAAGGACATCAACGACACCATCGCATCGGCGATCAACACCGAGATGTTCACCAAGAACTACGCCGACGTGTTCAAGGGCGACGAGCGCTGGCGCAACCTGCCAACGCCCGAGGGCAACACCTTCGAGTGGGCCGACGATTCGACGTACGTGCGCAAGCCTCCGTACTTCGACGGAATGCCCGCCGAGCCCGAGGCGGTCACCGACATCGCGGGCGCCAGAGTGCTGGCCCTGCTGGGCGATTCGGTGACCACCGACCACATCTCCCCCGCAGGCAGCATCAAGGGTGGCACGCCCGCCGCGCAGTACCTCGATGAGCATGGCGTGGACAAGAATGACTACAACTCCTATGGTTCGCGGCGAGGCAACCACGAGGTGATGATCCGCGGGACGTTCGCGAACATCCGGTTGCGTAACCAGCTGCTCGACGACGTGTCCGGCGGGTATACCCGCGATTTCACCAATGGCGGAGAGCAGGCGTTCATCTATGACGCCGCGCAGAACTACGCCGAACAGGACATCCCGCTGGTCGTGCTGGGCGGCAAGGAATACGGGTCGGGGTCGTCGCGTGACTGGGCGGCCAAGGGCACCAGCCTGCTCGGTGTGCGCGCGGTGATCACCGAATCGTTCGAGCGCATCCACCGCTCGAACCTGATCGGCATGGGCGTCATCCCGCTGCAGTTCCCGGAGGGCGAATCGGCGTCGTCGCTGAAACTCGACGGCACCGAAACGTTCGACATCACCGGCATCGAGGCGCTCAACGACGGCAAGACGCCGAAGACGGTGAAGGTGAAGGCGACGAAAGAGGATGGAAAGACCGTCGAGTTCGACGCGGTCGTGCGCATTGACACCCCTGGCGAGGCCGACTACTACCGCAATGGCGGCATCCTGCAGTACGTCCTGCGCAACATGCTTCGGACGTAAGGATGCCCCGGGTCACCGACGACCATTTGGCGGCGCGCCGCCGTCAGATTCTTGACGGTGCCCGGCGATGCTTCGCGGAGTACGGCTACGACAAGGCGACCGTGCGGCGACTCGAGCAGACGATCGGGTTGTCGCGCGGCGCCATCTTCCACCACTTCCGCGACAAGGACACCTTGTTCTTCGAGTTGGCGCGCGAGGACGCCGAACGGATGGCGGACGTGGCATCGCGTGAGGGCCTCGTCCAGGTGATGCGGGACATGCTGGCGGCACCGGAGGAGTTCGACTGGTTGGCGACGCGGTTGGAGATCGCCCGCAAGCTGCGCAATGACCCGGAGTTTCATCGGGGTTGGCTGGAGCGGTCCGCCGAACTGTCGGCTGCCACCACCGCGCGCCTGCGGCGCCAGAAACAGGCCGGCCGACTACGCGACGATGTACCCAGCGCGGTGCTGCAGACGTACCTTGATCTCGTTCTTGACGGGCTGGTCGCACGGCTTGCTTCGGGTGACGACCCCGAAAAGCTCAGTGGCGTACTGGATCTGGTAGAGGCATCGCTACGGCAAGTCCAGCCGGAACGTCAGGCGTAATGCCTGCGACTTCGATGGTTCGGACCCCCGCGGCTGCGCATCGTTGTACCCGATTCTCGCAGCATGCTGTGAATCGAACCGTATGAGCGACCGGTAGACGCCACCAGCGTCCGAATACTTGCGCCGCCCTCGTAAGCGCTCTTCAGCTCGGTCAGAAATTCATCCCGGGCCTTTGTCAGTTTCTTCATCGGAACCTCCCCACGCGTTGCTTGCCCGACTTATACCCAGCCTAGGAAGCAGTTACACCAGCGGTGAGAAATTCGAAGAAACCGTTTGCTCAGCCGGTTCAGGCGAGCTCGATGAGATCCCGATAGTCGTCGGACCAGAAGTCCTCGGTGCCGTCGGGCAGCAGCACCACTCGCTGCGGGTTCAGCGCCTCGGCCGCGCCCGGATCGTGGGTCACCAGCACCACCGCGCCGAGGTAGCTTCGCAGCGCATCGAGAACCTGCTCGCGCGAAGCGGGATCGAGGTTGTTGGTCGGCTCGTCGAGTAACAGCACGTTGGCCGTCGACGCGACGAGGCCGGCCAGGGCGAGCCGGGTCTTCTCGCCACCGGACAGTGTCCCCGCGGGCTGTTCGAGCTGCGGACCGCTGAACATGAACGCGCCCAACAGACCCCGCAGATCCTGCTCGCCGGTGTCGGGTGCCGCGTGCCGGATGTTCTCCCACACCGTCGCGCGGTCGTCGAGCGTGTCGTGTTCCTGCGCGAAGTAACCGATCTTCATTCCGTGACCCGGGCTCCAGCGTTCCCGGCGTCCGCGTGTTTCCGCGCCTGCCAGCAGACGCAGGAGCGTCGTCTTTCCCGCGCCGTTCAGACCGAGCACCACGACGCGTGACCCGCGGTCGATGGCCAGGTCCACACCGGTGAACACCTCGAGCGAACCGTAGTTCTTGGTCAGCCCTTTGGCGACCAGCGGGACGCGGCCGCAGGCAGCCGGCGTCGGGAACTTGATCCGCGCCACCTTGTCGGCCACTCGTTCCTCGTCCAGCGCCGCCATCATCCGGTCGGCACGGCGCAACATGTTCTGCGCGGCAACGGCTTTGGTGGCCTTGGCTCCCATCTTCGCGGCCTGGGTCCGCAGTGCGCGTCGCCTTGCGTTCGGCATTGGCCCGCTCACGGCGGCGACGCTGTTCGTCGGTGGCGCGGGCATCGAGGTACTTCTGCCAGCCCATGTTGTAGACGTCGGCCTCGCCACGCACCGCGTCGAGGAACCACACGCGGTTGACCACGTCGGCGAGCAGATCGACGTTGTGGCTGATGACGATGAGACCACCCTTGTGCTGCTGAAGGAACTCGCGCAGCCAGCCGACCGAGTCGGCGTCGAGGTGGTTGGTCGGCTCGTCGAGCAGCAGTGTGGTCGACGAGCCGGAACCGGATTCGGACGCGGCGAACAGGATTCGCGAGAGCTCCACTCGACGACGCTGGCCACCGGAGAGCGTCCGCAGCGGCTGGGTCAGAACACGTTCTGCCAAGCCGAGACTCGCGCAGATGCGGCCGGCCTCACTCTCGGCCGCATAGCCGCCGAGCGCGGCGAACCGCTCCTCGAGCTGGCCGTAGCGGCGCACCGCCTTGTCGCGGGCTGCGTCGTCGGCGACCTCGGCCATCAATGCCTGCTGCTTCTCCAGATCTGCGAGCAGCGAGTCGAGACCGCGCGCCGACAGCACCCGGTCGCGCGCGAGGACATCGAGGTCACCCTCTCTGGGATCCTGTGGCAGATAACCGACGTCGCCGGTGCGTGTGATCGTGCCCGCGTAGGGTTCGCCCTCCCCCGCGAGGATGCGCATCGTGGTGGTCTTGCCTGCACCGTTGCGGCCGACCAGACCGATCCGGTCGCCGGGCTGCACCCGCAACGCAGCGCCTTCGGTGGAGAGCAGCGTGCGCGCGCCGGCGCGGACCTCCAGGTCCGTTGCGGTGATCACGCTGCACTCTCCCTAATACTTACTTGTCGTCGGTGAAGACCGGGGCCCGCTTCTCCGCGCGCGCTGCAACCGCTTCTTCGAAATTGGCGGTGAGCAATCGGACGAAGAGTTGTCCTAGGCCTTCGGCCTGCATATGTGCCTCCAGGCTACCGGCGTCAAGTCCACTCCAAAGTGTGCGCTTGGTCAACTCGATTCCCGGCCGGGAGAACGACGCGATCCCCTCGGCCATGTCGTAACACGTCTCGAGCAGATCGACCTCAGGCACGCAGCGCGACACCAGACCGATGCGCTGGGCTTCATCGGCGTCCACGTCGCGGCCGGTCAGCATCAGCTCGAACGCCCGCGAAGTCCCGATCGCGCGGGGCAACAGATAGGACAGACCGAGCTCGCTGGCCGTCAGTCCGTTGTTGATTCCCGCAGCGCGAAAGTACGCCCCAGCTGCGGCGACGCGGATGTCGCACGCCAACGCCAGGCACAGTCCGCCGCCGATCGCCGCGCCGTTGACCGCGGCGATGACCGGCTGGTGCATCTTGCGCAGCGCGAGGATGACGTCATCGAGCACCTGCATCGACCGCAGCGCGAAGCTGGGACGGGTGAGCCCGTCGATGTGGGGTACGGAACCGGCCGACTTGTGGTCGGCACCAGACGAGAATCCACGGCCCGCGCCTGTGAGCACGATCACCCGGACCGAGTTGTCGTAGTTCAGCTCGTCGAGGACTTTCTTGAGCGGAACCATGACGTCGAACGCCATCGAATTCATTCGCTCGGGACGGTTCAGCGTCACCAAGGCCACGCCTGCGCGCGGGCGATCGACGAGGACGAATTGTTCTTCTAAGGGGCCTGAATGCTCGCTCACGGACTGCACGCTATCGCGTGCGACCGGTTACTCCGGCTGTCCGTTCTCCTGCGCGGCCATCGCGGCGTCGACGTCGAACTCCTTGACCTTCTGGACCAGGTCTTCCAGAGCGGCGGGCGGCAGTGCTCCGGCCTGGTTGAACACCAGCTTGCCCTTCTTGAACACCATCAGCGTCGGGATGGAGCGGATGTCGGCAGCGGCAGCGAGCTCTTGCTCAGCCTCGGTGTCCACCTTTGCGAAGACGACATCGGGATGCTGCTCAGAGGAGGCGGCAAAAGTCGGGGCGAATGCCTTACACGGGCCGCACCACGACGCCCAGAAGTCCACCAGCACGATGTCGTTCTCCGTGATGGTGTCGTTGAATTGTTCGGCGGTGATGTCCTTGGTAGCCACGTTTCTCCTAACGTCAGGCTCAGGTGCTCTGTTCCCAGTATGTGGTCGCGGCAAAACCGCCACGGCGTTCAGTCGGTGCAACCGAAGTCAGCGAAGTCAGCCGAAGTCCTTGAACGCGTCCAGCAGACGCTGCCGGAAGGCCGGATCGAGTTCGTCGTCGCGGATCTGGCCGACGGTGCGCACGGTCTCCCGGAATTGCTGGAGGTAGTTCGCACAGCCGTCGCATTCGAGCAGGTGCTTGTCGAAGCGGGTCCGGGTGTCTGGGTCGAGCGCACCGTCGAGGTAGGCCGTCACCAGTTCGACGAGTTGGTTGCAGTCCATCGAGTAGCTGGTCACGAAACCGCCTCCGTCAGATAGTCCTCGAGTACCTGCCGAACCGCGGCCCTGCCACGGTGCAACAGCACCCGCTGGTTGGCTGTGCTGATGTCGAGGAGCTCGCACACCTCTGCCGAGTCGAACCCGAGCATGTCGCGCAGTGAGACGACGATCCGCTGCCGCTCGGGCAGCTTGTCGAGTTCGCGGCGAGCCACGTCGACGAGCTCATGACCCAGCAGAGAACCCTCGGGGGTATCGGGAAACGGCGACGGCACATCGTCGGGCCTCCAGTGACCGGGATACGGATCGTCGCTGCCGCGGAATCGGGCCGGGTCCACGCGTGCCGCCGGTGTACGCCACGATCGCCGCATCGGCATCGCGCCGCTCCCTGACGCCGCGCGCCTTCGCGATATTGATCATCACGCTGAAAAGCCAAGTGCGCAGCGATGATCGGCTCTCGAACCTGTCGATCCCCTTTACCAGCGCGATCCACGTCTCCTGGACCACCTCTTCGGCGATCTCGTGGCTGGGCACGTATCCGCGGGCGACACGCAGCATCGACGGTGTGTGCCGATCGACCAGCTGCGCGAACGCCGTCCGGTCACCGTCGCGCAGTGCGGCGATCAGCCCGGATTCGTCGACCGCAGCGGTCACGGCTGCTTCGACAACTCTCGGCGTCCGCGTTCGAAGAAGTCGGCGATGCGTTTGGCGAGAGCGTCGACGTCGACGGTGCGGTCGAGCGGGTAGAGAGCGCCGAACGGCGCGTTCCAGAACTCGCCGGTGGGCACAGACCACGGGCCCACGTACGCGTACGGCATCGGGTGCTGCTCGTCCCCCGCGGATACGCCGTAGTTGACCTCGCCCTCGGTCACCGCGACGTCGAAGTGTTCGGGCCACAGCACTGGATGGCTTTCGGGCAGAAAGCTCTTCAAGGCATACCCGCCCGCGTAGTGGCTCCGGTTGACCCACTCGGTAGCTCCCGCGTCGAGCCTCAGATCGGTGTTGGGCGGCAGCGGGTCGACGATCGTGTAGACCCCCTCGGGTGGGCCCGCGACGATGCCCGCAGCCTCTGCGATCGAACTCAACGGGCCCTCCAACGGCACCGCGTCGTTCGGCAGGACCAGCTCGGTGCCATGCACCGCGACGGGGATGGTCACCGCGGCGAAACCGTCGGGGCGCACAGCCAGCCGGATCGTCCCCGACGACCGGTACTGCGGGCCGGCTATCAGACTTTCGGCGACCCCGCGCAGCTGGCGGCGGGTCCCGACATATTTCGCCTCGAAGCTCACACTGACTGAGTTACCAGATAACGCCGAGCGTTACAGAGACTTTTGGGCCGATGTCGCAGCCCGGTCGGCGTTGGCCAGCAGTTGCGCCTGCCATTTCGGCATCAAGAACAGCTCAACCACGATGGCCACCAGATAGATGGCCGACGCCGCAGCGTTGCCCCACGTGCCGAATTCGAAATCCCACACCGCCACCCCTACCCCGACGGCGAGAACGAACACCAGCACCCAGCGCAACCACCGCCCCGTCTCGGCCGCGGCGTGCAGCGCGCGGCTGTAGTCGATGACCGGCTGCGACAGTCGAGCGTCATCGATGTGCTCACCCCGCCGCACCGCCTGGGCCACCGCTACGCGCTGCTCGCCGGTCAGATCTTTCGCCCCCGGCCAGTACCGCGCCATGCGGCGGGCCATCCAGACTCCGTAGAACGTGCCGACGACGAAGAGCACGATGACACCCGAGATCCAGAAGCCCGAATCAAGCCATGCCAGCGCACCTACGCAGAGTCCGACGGCGCCGCCGGCCGTCAGCGCCCGAAGAGCGAATCCACCCCGCCACACCACAGCTGGAATAGTGACCACGCGACAAGTGTGACCGATTTCGATGGCTCAGAGGTCCAACACCACACCCTGAGACGGTTGGGCCGAACAAATCAGCACGGACCCCTCCGCAGGCAACTCAAGGGGCGGCTGTCGATAGGTGATGGTTCCATCGACCAAGGGCGTCGACGCAGATATGACACACGCCGCTGCGGCAGGAGAACCGCGTCGGAACATCGCAGTCCTCGGCGAGTTCGAGAATGCTGTCGTAGTTCTCCGACCAGTTGACGGTGATCCCGCTGCGCGTGAAAGACACTGCCGGCCCCGTTCCCGGCGGCCCGTCGGGCAGGTGTGGTGTCCGAAGCGGCGCATTCGTGATGCCGGGGTTGATCGGCGGTAGCGCGCCGAAAAGTTCGGAGTGAATCTGCGACTCCTCGATCCCCGCTCCCGCCAGCGCGCTACGCATGTCGGCCATGAACGGTTGGGGCCCGCACAGATACGCGATCGCGTTGTGCGGCAGTCCGATCGCTGCAACCGCCGCCGCGTCGGGTCTGCCGGACCTCAGCCGTGAAGAACACGCGCTGGCGCGCATTGGCCAGCGAGTCGATCAGCTCGCTGACTTCCGCGCCGAAGGCGAGGCTCTGCGCGTCGCGCGTGATGTGCAGCCACCAGATTTCACGCTCGCTGTGCTGCGCGCCCAGAGCGTGCAGCATCGCGAGTACCGGGGTGACGCCGATGCCAGCCGAAACGAAAACGACTGGAACGGTGTCCTCGCCGCAGGTAGAAGTCACCGCGCGGGGCGGCGGCCTCCATGACGGTCCCGGCACGGACGTTGGCGTGGATCCACCCGCTCACGCGGCCATGTTCTTCGCGCTTCACGCTGATCCGATACCGCGCGCCTGAGCTCGATAGCGAATAACTGCGCAGTGGCGCGGGTTCGCCATCGGGAACCCGCAGCGTCAGGAACTGGCCGGGCAGCGCGGCTGGCAGCGTCCCTCCGTCGGATGCCTCCAGTTCGACGGACAGGACGGCCGCGCTTTCGCGGCGGGTTTGCGCGACACGCAGTGTGCGGAATCCGTGCCATCCCGGTTCGACGCCGACGGGCGGTGGCGTTGCACCCGAAGGGTTGTCTTCGGCTGCAAGCAATTCGGCGAAGGACTGCTGCCAGCCCGGGCTCAACGCCGGCACGTCGACCGCCTTGCGGAGCATGCCGACGTCTCGGTTCGGCAGATACAACAGCGCATCGATAGCGGCGACACTCAGTTCGTGGCGGCCACGCCGCGTGCGCACGATCTCGTCGCCCCCCGCGACAAGGCCTTCGGTGATGACGCGAAAGTAGAACCCCGGGCGATGATGGGCGACAAGGAGATTGGGCATTTCCGGCTCGCCGAGTCGCATGCCGACCCGAAAGCACGTCACTCGCGGCTGCGTGACCTCGAACTCGGCCTCCCCGATGCGGTACCTATCGCCGATGCACACCTCATCATCGCCGAGACCTGTGATCGTGAAGTTCTCGCCAAACATGCCGGGCCGCAGGTCGTCGCGCCCGAAGTGGCGCTGCCAATGGTCGTAGGACTCTGTTTGGTACACCATGACCGCGCGTTGTTCGCCGCCGTGACCGCCGAGGTCACCCTGGCCGTCACCGTCGATGTTCAGCCGTCGCACCATGACCGAGCCAACCACCGGATCCTTGTATATGCCGGTGTGGACGGTCTTACCCCGCCACGCCACGTCGGCGGGCATTCCGACATTGACCGACACCAGAACACTCACAGGCCACCTCCCGTGCGGGCACGCCGGTAGTGCCTACGGGCCTTCATCCGGTTGCCACAGATGGCCATCGAACACCATCTCGCGGTGTTTGGCTTGCTGCGGTCGATGAGGAACAACCGGCATTCGGAGTTCGCACACGGGCGTAGCCGGCCGGGACTGGAGATTCGCAGCGCATCCCAGGCCAGGACCGCCCGCGCCGCGCCGGTGGCGCCACCGCCGACGTCCACTCGCCAGTCCAATCCGTCGGCTCCTGCGACGGGCCGCAGGCGGACGTCTTCGACAAACCGCTTGAGTGCCTTCGGTCCAACCTCGCTACGCACCACCTTCTGCAGGACCGAGCGCGCTTCGAGCAGGGCGGCGCCCTCCTCCTTGGTGGTAGCGACGCCGTGTGCGCGCATCCAGGCTTTTGACGCCGTTGAATCGGCGAGGCCGTCGTGCACGATGCCGTCGACCACGGGCGTTGTGTTGAGTAGGTCCAGCAGAAAAGCCTCGTCGGAGGGCCCGACCGCCACCAGATCCATATCTAACCTCCAAATCGATATTGACAGGTTACATCAGAAGGAGTTCACTGTCACTAACCGATAAACTAAGTCAAAGGAGTTAGTCATGGGAGTCCCGGTTCACCATCGCTACACCACCGTCAGCGGCCATCGGCTGTTCTACCGCGAGGCGGGTCCGCAGGATGCACCGACGTTGGTGCTGCTGCATGGTTTTCCCACCAGTTCGTTCATGTTCCGCGATCTGATCCCCCTGCTGGCCGATCGCTATCACGTGATCGCCCCGGATCACCTCGGCTTCGGACTGTCCGACGCACCGTCCGTGGCGGAATTCGACTACACCTTCGACGCGTTGACCGATCTCACCGAAGGGCTGCTCGACCAGCTGGGCCTTACTCGATACGCGATCTACGTCCAGGATTACGGCGCCCCGATCGGATGGCGGCTCGCCCTGCGGCGTCCGCAGGCGATCAGCGCGATCGTCACGCAGAACGGCAATGGTTACGACGAGGGGTTCGTCGAGAGCTTCTGGACGACGGTCTGGGACTACCAGCGCGAACAGACCCCAGACACCGAGGCCGGCGTTCGCACCGCGCTGGACGTCGAGGGAATCAAGTGGCAGTACGTGACCGGCGTCGGCGACGAGTCGCTCGTGAGCCCGGACGCGTGGATCCACGACGCGGCCTTGGTGGCCCGCCCAGGCAACGACCAGATCCAGCTCAAGCTGTTCCGTGACTATGCGACCAATGCACCGATGTACCCGGCGCTGCACGACTACCTACGGACCAGCAGGGTGCCGGTGCTCGCGGTGTGGGGTCATGGCGATCCGATCTTCGGGCCCGACGGCGCGCGCGCCTTCGAAAAGGACGCGCACGACGCCGAGATCCACCTTGCTCGACGGCGGCCACTTCCTGCTGGAGACCGCGGCCGAAGAGGTCTCCGAATTGATGCGCACCTTCCTGCAACGAGTCAACGCCGTAAGTAAACCGAGAGAAGGGACACGACAATGGGATTGGCATGGCAACAAGGCCCGCTGGCCGCGGGATCGATCGGCCGTTTCCTGACCGCGCAACCGATGCCCGAACACCTCCTGTTCGCCGAACCGCTGCGCCGGCGGATGCGGGTGCGCGTAGACGACGACTGGATCGCCGACAGCGAGAACGTGTTGGCGCTTCACGAACCGGGTCGCTACCCCGTCGCGTACTTTCCGCTGGACGATGTCATTGACGGCGTTCTGGTCGCCGAAGACCGCATCACCCAGCACGGCGATCTCGGCGACATGCAGTGGTACACCGTGGTCGTCGGCGAACGCCGCCTCCCCCACGCCGCATGGCAGCACACGGCACTGCCGGGCTATGCCACCGAGCTGACCCAACGCGTCGCATTCGCGTGGCGGGCAATGGACGGGTTCTACGAAGAGGACGACCGCATCGTCGGGCACGCGGCAGACCCGTATCACCGGGTCGACATCCGGAACACCTCACGCCATCTGGTCGTCCGGGACGGCGAGAAGGTGATCGCCGACACCCACCGGCCGGTGGTGCTGTACGAATCTGGCTTCGCGCCGCGCTGGTATGTTCCGCGCGAGGACATCGACGAGACACAACTCGAACACGTTGAGGGCCAGACGTTCTGCCCCTACAAGGGGCTGGCCGACTACTACACGATCGGTGACCACAAGCAGGCTGCCTGGTCGTACATCGACGCGTGGCAGGAGTCCGCGCGCATCAGCAATCTGGTGTCCTTCGAGCCCGACAAGATCGAGGTCTGGCTTGACGATCGGCGCCTGCATCTCGAACCGGGACAGTCCGTCGTCGCCCACGGTGTCGACCGCGGCCTCGACTCCGATGAGGTTCTGCGAAGCCGCGCACGGAGCGCATCGTGAAAGCCACACTGGAAGTCGTGATCCTGCCCGTTTCGGACCCGGACAAGTCCCTGGATTTCTACCGCGACAAACTCGGGTTCACGCTCGACGTCGACTACGCACCCACGCCGGACTTTCGCGTCGTCCAGCTCACTCCGCCGGGGTCGAGCACCTCGATCCAGTTCGGCGTCGGACTCACCGACGCACGCCCCGGTTCGGTGCAGGGTCTGTACCTCGTGGTCGAAGACGTCATCGCGGTGCGCGAGGAATTGGTCGACCACGGCGTCGGCGTGACCTCCATCCGGCACAAAGACGTCGACAGCGGACAGTGGCGCGGTCGTTTTCGCCTTGGCGTGGATCCGCATAGGTCCGACTACGCCAGCTTCGCCGACTTCAGCGATCCCGACGGCAACACCTGGGTCCTTCAGGAGCGTGGCAACCGACATGAATGACCGTCCATCGGTTCTGGTGTTCGACGTGAACGAAACCCTGATCGACATCACGTCACTCGAGCCCCTATTCGAGAGGATGTTCGGCGACCGCGGCGTGTTACGCGAGTGGTTCAACCAGCTCGTCATGTACTCGATGACGGCCACCCTGTCGGACAACTACGTCGACTTCTTCACCCTCGGACAGGCCGTTCTGCGGATGATCGGCGACACCCGCCAAGTGCCGATCACCGAGGGTGATCTCGACGAACTCGCATACGGAATGCGCACCATGCCCGCCCATCCCGATGTCGCAGATGGCCTGAAGGCGCTGAACGAGCAGGGCTATCGGCTTGTCACCCTGACCAATTCACCGCCGAAGCAGGGTGTGCCGACGCCGCTGGAGAACGCCGGCCTCGCCAAATTCTTCGAAAAGCAATTCAGTGTCGACACCTGGCGCGTGTTCAAGCCCTCCGCTGAGCTCTACACGGGCGTCGCCGAAGAGCTCGGGGTGGCGCCGTCGGACTGCATGATGGTCGCCGCGCACGTGTGGGACACCATCGGTGCGCAGTCGGCGGGGTTCCGCGGCGCGCTGATCACCCGTCCGGGCAACGCCCCGCTGCCCACTCTCGAATTACCTCAGCCGGATGTGGTCGTCGCGGACCTGAAGGAACTGGTCGAGCAGCTCCGCTAAACGTGGCGTAAGTGCAGGTCACGGCCGCTTTAAGAAAGCTCAAGGCCATCGGGATGTATTCCTTCCGACGACGCCGCGACCGAAGCGGCGCACGAACGACAGGAAAGTACGCATGTCCACCAAACGGATACTCGCGGGGGCGCTGGCATCGGTCAGTCTCGCGGCGGCAGGCCTGGGCGCTGGCCACGGGCACCGCTGTGGCCGCGCCATCGGTGCCACATCAATGGTGCCCAGGGCAATCGATGTATCCCCCGGCTGGGCCTGGGGCCGGCTATGTCTGGGATATGAACGTGTGCCACACCTGGCAGTACGTCCGCTCCGGGATGGGCAATGTCGGAGTCAAGGTTCCCGACGGCGTTGACCCGAACACCTTTCAGCCGACGGGCTGGAAAATCGAGTACGACAGCAATGTCTGGGATGGCCCTAACCCACCGCCGGGTTCGGCCTTCGAGTGCGGCACCGGCTTGTTCGGTGGGCCCATTGTTTGTTGAGCCGTCACGGGACGGCCGCTTTTCAGACTGTGAAGCCCAGCGCCCGCAGCTGTTCGCGGCCGTCCTCGGTGATCTTGTCCGGGCCCCACGGCGGGTTCCACACCCAGTTGATCTTGATCTCCTTGACCAGACCGCTGCCCACCAGTGCGGTCCGCGACTGGTCCTCGATCACATCGGTCAGCGGGCAGGCCGCCGACGTCAGCGTCATGTCGATCAACGCGACGTCGCCCTGCTCCCCTTTTTCGATGTTCAGGCCGTAGACGAGACCGAGGTCGACGACGTTGATCCCGAGTTCCGGATCGACGACGTCGCGCATCGCCTCTTCGAGGTCGGCGAGCATTTCGTCGCTAGGCACTGCGGTGTCGCTCATCTGAAATCTCCTCACTGGCCTGCGCAAGCGCATCCTTGAAAGCCATCCAACCCAGCAACGCGCATTTCACCCGCGCCGGGTACTTCGAGACACCCGCGAACGCGATGCCATCTCCGATTACATCTTCGTCGCCCTCGACGGCACCGCGGGACGAAATCATCTCGGTGAACGCCGCGACAGTCTTCAACGCCGCACCGACGTCCTGTCCGATCACCTGATCGGTCAGCACCGAGGTCGAGGCCTGGCTGATCGAACAGCCCTGCCCGTCGTACGAGATGTCGGCTACATGCTCACCATCGTCGGACAGCGTCACGCGCAGCGTCACCTCGTCCCCGCACGTCGGGTTCACCTGATACGACTGCGCGTTGTACGGCTCCCGCAGCCCCCGGTTATGCGGGTGCTTGTAGTGATCGAGGATCACTTCCTGATACATCTGCTCGAGCCTCACGCGAAGAACTCCACCGCCCGGCGCACACCGGCCACCAGCCGGTCCACCTCGTCATGGGTGTTGTAGACGGCGAACGACGCCCGCGCGGTCGCCGCGATGCCGAATCGGCGATGCAGCGGCCACGCGCAATGGTGTCCCACGCGCACCGCGACACCCTCGTCGTCGAGGACCTGACCCACGTCGTGGGCGTGCACGCCGTCGAGCACGAATGACACCGGCGAACCGCGGTTCTCGAGTGACGCCGGCCCGATGATGCGCACGCCGTCGATGGCCGAGAGCCCCTTGAGCGCAGCGGCGACCAATTCGGCCTCGTGCGCCTCGACGGCGGGCATTCCGATCTCGGTCAGGTACCGTCGCGGCCGCGGCAAGTCCGACGACCTGAGATGTCATCGGCGTGCCCGCCTCGAACCGCTGCGGCGCAGGCGCGTAGGTGGTCGTGCTCCATCGTCACCGTCTCGATCATCGATCCGCCGGTGATGAACGGAGGCAGCGCATCGAGTACCTCGCGCCGACCGTAGAGCACGCCGATACCGTTGGGCCCCAGCATCTTGTGGCCCGAGAAGGCCGCGAAATCGACGTCGAGCGCGTGGAAGTCGACCGGCTGGTGCGGCACCGACTGGCAGGCGTCCAACAACGTCAACGCGCCTACCGCCTGCGCCCGCGCCACCAGTTCGTCCACCGGCGCAACGGCGCCGGTCACGTTGGAATGGTGGCTGAAGGCAACGATTTTCACGCGCTCGTCGAGCTCGAGCGAATCGAGGTCGATCCGGCCGTCGTCGGTCACGCCGTACCATTTCAGCGTCGCGCCGGTGCGCCGCGCCAGTTCCTGCCACGGGATGAGGTTCGCGTGGTGCTCCAGCTCCGTGGTGACGATGACATCGCCCGGGCCGATGGCCCTGGGGAATCGCTCGTCGCCGACCGCGTACGACACCAGGTTGATGGCCTCGGTGGCGTTCTTGGTGAACACCAGCTCGTCGGTATCCGCGCCGACGAAGGCCGCGATGTCTGCGCGGCCGTGCTCGTAGGCGTCGGTGGACTCCTCCATCAGCTGGTGCGCACCGCGGTGCACCGCACCGTTGGACGTCGTCAAGAAGTCACGTTCGGCGTCGAGAACCTGCAGCGGGCGCTGTGAGGTGGCACCGGAATCCAGGTACGCCAACTGATTTCCGCCGCGCATGACGCGCTGCAGAATCGGGAAGTCCGCCCTGATCCGGGCGACATCCAACGTCTGCGCCGAGCGCGGTCATGTCAGGCTCCGACCGCCTGGGTGAAGCGTTCGTATCCGTTGGCGTCGAGTTCGTCGGCCAGCTCGGGACCACCGGACTCGACGATGCGGCCACCGACGAACACGTGCACGAACTGCGGCTGGATGTAGCGCAGGATGCGGGTGTAGTGCGTGATCAGCAGCAGGCCGCCGTCGGCGCGCCTCGGCGTAGCGGTTCACACCTTCGCTGACCACCCGCAGTGCGTCGACGTCCAGGCCGGAGTCGGTCTCGTCGAGGATCGCGATCTTCGGCTTGAGCAGTTCGAGCTGAAGGATCTCGTGGCGCTTCTTCTCGCCGCCGGAAAAGCCTTCGTTGACACTGCGTTCGGAGAACGACGGGTCGATGTCGAGGCCCTTCATGGCGCCCTTGACCTCTTTGACCCAGTGCCGCAACTTGGGGGCCTCGCCGCGCACGGCGGTGGCGGCGGTGCGAAGGAAGTTCGACATCGAGACGCCGGGCACCTCGACCGGATACTGCATCGCGAGGAACAGGCCGGCGCGGGCGCGCTCGTCGATGCTCATCTCGAGTACGTTCTGACCGTCCAGCGTGATCGAGCCGGACGTGACCGTGTACTTCGGATGCCCCGCAACGGCGTAGGACAGCGTCGACTTCCCGGATCCGTTGGGGCCCATCAGGGCGTGCGTCTCCCCCGACTTCACGGTGAGTGTGACGCCCTTCAGGATCGGGATGTCGGTCCCGTCTTCCTTGGAGACGACACTGACGTGCAGGTCCTTGATTTCCAGTGTGGTCATGAGGTGGCTGTCCTCGATTCCGTTATCTCTAGTTCGTGTTCGATGGCGGCGGTGAGGCGCTCTCGCACCGCGGGCACCGCGATCTTCTGAATCAGTTCCCCGAAGAAGCCGCGGACCACGAGGCGCCGGGCCTGGTCTTCGGGAATACCGCGCGCCTGCAGGTAGAACAACTGCTCGTCGTCGAAACGTCCGGTGGCGCTGGCGTGGCCGGCGCCGGCGATCTCGCCGGTCTCGATCTCGAGGTTGGGCACCGAGTCGGCACGTGCGCCGTCGGTGAGCACCAGGTTGCGGTTGGTCTCGAAGGTGTCGGTGCCCGTCGCCGCGGCCCGGATCAGCACGTCGCCGATCCACACCGTGTGCGCATCGGGCTTGGCGGAGTCCGGATCGCCCTGCAGCGCACCCTTGTACGTCACATGCGAGCGGCAGTTCGGCTGCGCATGGTCGACCAGCAGACGTGATTCGAAGTGCTGGCCGTCGTCGGCGAAGTACAGACCGAGGAGTTCGGCGTCGCCGCCTGGCGCACAGAACTTGGTCCGCGCCGTGAGCCGCACCACGTCGCCGCCGAGGGTGACCGCGACGTGCCGCAGCACCGCATCCTTGCCCAGTGCGGCGTGATGGCTGCTGACGCTCACAGCGTCGTCGGCCCAGTCGGCGATCGAGACGACGGTCAGCCGCGCGGCGTCCTCGACGACGAATTCGATGTTGTCGGCGTAGGTTCCGCTGCCACGTTGATCGATGACGACGACGGCTTCACCGAGCTCGCCCACGCGCACCTGCAGATGGCCGTATGCCGTCGCCCCCTCGCCGGGCCCCGTGACGTTGATCTCGATGGGCTGTTCGCACACGACACCCTTAGGGATCGTGACGACGGTGGCGTTGTTGAACGACGAGAATGCTTGAGCGGCAACTCGATCGGCGGGCACACCTGCCTGTCCGAGGCGCTCGTCGCCACGACGCACCGTCTCCACGGTGACGCCGGTGCATTCGGAGACCTCGATAGGAGCACTACCGGTCGTGGCGGCTGAGCCGTCGTGAAGTCCGCGCAGGCGCTTGAGCGGGGTGAAGCGCCAGATTTCGTCGCGACCACCGGGCACCTCGAAAGCGTCGACGTCGAACGACGTGAACAGCTCGCCTTTGTTGGCGCCCTCGACCGCACTGGTGAGGTTCTGAGTCACTAGCCGACCGCGCCTTCCATCTGCAGCTCGATCAGACGGTTCAGCTCGAGCGCGTACTCCATCGGGAGTTCCTTGGCGATCGGCTCGACGAAGCCGCGCACGACCATCGCCATCGCCTCGTCCTCGGTCATACCGCGGCTCATCAGGTAGAACAGCTGGTCCTCGCTGACCTTCGACACGGTGGCCTCGTGGCCCATCGTGACGTCGTCCTCGCGGATGTCGACGTACGGATAGGTGTCGCTGCGGCTGATGGTATCGACAAGTAGCGCATCGCATTTCACGCTGGACCGCGAGCCGTGCGCACCCTTGTTGACCTGAACCAGGCCGCGGTAGGACGTCCGGCCCCCGCCGCGCGCGACAGACTTGGACACGATGTTGCTCGACGTATTCGGTGCCAGGTGAAGCATCTTCGCGCCGGTGTCCTGATGCTGGCCCTCGCCCGCGAACGCCACCGACAGCACCTCGCCCTTGGCGTGCTCGCCGGTCATCCACACGGCGGGGTACTTCATCGTGACCTTCGAGCCGATGTTGCCGTCGACCCACTCCATCGTGGCGCCGGCTTCGGCGCGGGCCCGCTTGGTGACGAGGTTGTACACGTTGTTCGACCAGTTCTGAATGGTCGTGTATCGGCAACGGCCACCGGGCTTCACGATGATCTCGACGACCGCCGAGTGCAGCGAGTCGCTCTTGTAGATCGGCGCGGTACAGCCCTCGACGTAGTGCACGTAGGCGCCCTCGTCGACGATGATCAGCGTGCGCTCGAACTGACCCATGTTCTCGGTGTTGATCCGGAAATACGCCTGCAGCGGGATGTCGACGTGGACACCCTTCGGCACGTAGATGAACGAACCGCCCGACCACACCGCGGTGTTCAGCGCGGAGAACTTGTTGTCACCGGCCGGGATCACGGTGCCGAAGTACTGCTTGAAGATCTCCGGGTGTTCACGCAGCGCGGTATCGGTGTCAAGGAAGATGACGCCCAGCGCCTCCAGGTCCTCGCGGATCGAGTGGTAGACGACCTCCGACTCGTACTGCGCGGCGACACCGGACACAAGCCGCTGCTTCTCCGCCTCGGGGATGCCGAGCCTGTCGTAGGTGTTCTTGATGTCGGCGGGCAGATCGTCCCAAGTGGCGGCCTGCTTCTCGCTGGACCGCACGAAGTACTTGATGTTGTCGAAGTGGATGCCCTCGAGGTTTGAACCCCAGTTCGGCATCGGCTTCTTGTCGAAGGTACGCAGCGCCCGCAGGCGGGTTTCCAGCATCCACTCCGGCTCGCTCTTCTTCGAGGAGATGTCGCGCACCACCGCCTCGGACAGTCCGCGCTGGGCGCTGGCGCCCGCTATGTCCGAATCCGCCCAGCCATAGCCGTACCGACCCAGCGACTCAATGGTCTGTTCCTGAGTCAGGGCCTCGGGGGTGGTCGTCATGTCGACGCTCCTAGCTTGCTCGTGGTGGTTTCGGCGGGGGCTGTGTGCCGAAGGGTGTTGCGCTCGGTGAGCGGCACGTGCGTCGTGCACGCGCAATCACCGTTGACGATCGTGGCGAGCCTTTGTACGTGCGTACCCAGGATCTCCGCGAAAGCCTCTCGCTCGGTCTCGCACAGTTCCGGGAACTCCTCGGCGACGTGCGACACCGGGCAGTGATGCTGGCAGAGCTCTATTCCGTGCAGTGGTCCGCTCACTTCGGTGGCGGTGGCGGCGTACCCCGCCGTAGTCAATGCGCTCGCCACGCGATCGACAACGGATTCAACGTCATCAGGCCCCTCGGTTACTCCCGACAGGATGGTGTCGATGCGGCGTCGCGCAAAGGTCCGGACGGCGTCGTCGCCACCGATTTCCCGCAGCTGGCGCATGGCGGCAGACGCCAGGTCGTCGTAGGCGTGGCCCATCTTGGCGCGTCCGGCGGCGGTGAGCCGGTATCGCTTGGCGGGCCGCCCGCGGCCGCTGTGCTGCCAGGCCGCCGCTGCGCTGGACTGTGCGTCGCCTGCGTCCATGAGCGCGTCGAGGTGCCTGCGAATGCCTGCGGCCGAGATCCCCAGCTGTTCGCCGATCTCACCTGCGGTGATGGGTCCGGACTCCAGCAAAAGCTGGACGATCGCGCCACGCGTGTGACGGTCGCCGTTGTCCGGAACGAATTTCACAACACCATTGTGACGGAATTCCGAAACCCGGTCTAGCAAGGGCACCCTTACGTGAGCGCCGTCATACGATCGCTCCGTGAGCAAAGAGAATCGGCGCGTGGTCCTGGCCAACCGCCCCACCGGACTGGTTGATGAGAACACACTGCGTACGGAGTCGGAACCGGCGCCCGAACCGGCGGACGGCGAGGCCCTGGTGAAGGTCCGATATCTGTCGATCGACCCGACGATTCGCACGTGGATGGACGATGTGCCCAGTTACCTGCCGCCGATCCAGATCGGCGAGGTCATCCGCAGCGGTGGCGTCGGTGAAGTGATCGAGAGCCGGACCGACGCATATCAGCCCGGCCAGCTGCTCTTCGGCATGACCGGCTGGCAGGACTACGTGATCGCCGACGAGGGCGAGAAGTCGATGCAGGTACTGCCGGACGGCGTGCCACCCGGGATTGCGATCGGCATCCTCGGCGTCACCGGAATGACCGCGTACTTCGGGATCATCGATGTCGGGCACGTCGCGGAGGGCGATGTCGTTGTCGTCTCCGGCGCGGCGGGCGCCACGGGGTCTGCGGCCGGGCAGATCGCCAAGATCAAGGGCGCGAAAAAGGTCGTCGGCATCGCAGGCGGCGCCGAGAAGTGCGCCCACATCGTCGACGAGCTCGGCTTCGACGAGGCGATCGACTACAAGAACGACAACGTCGCGGCGCGGCTGCGCGAGGCCTGCCCGGACGGCATCGACCTGTACTTCGACAATGTCGGCGGCTCGATCCTCAACGACTGCCTGGCGAACCTGGCGCTGCGCGGACGCGTCGTGCTGTGCGGTGCGATCTCCACCTACAACGACGACGGCCCGCCGACCGGCCCCAGCAATTACCTGACCTTGCTGGTGCGCCGTGGGCGCATGGAGGGCTTCATCATCCTCGACTACCTCGATCGCTTCCCGGCCGCGCAGATGGAGATGGCGGGCTGGATCGCCGAAGGCAAGATCAAGTCGTCCGAGCACATCGTCGAAGGCCTCGAGAAGGCGCCTGACGCGCTGAACCTGTTGTTCACCGGCGGCAACACCGGCAAGGTGATCGTCGCGCTCTGACGACTACGCTGCACTGATGGCCGCCAGCCCCGGGTCCCTCAGCTCGTCGATTGCCCGCTGGCATGCCGACGAGCGCGCCGTCGGCTCACCGCTCAACGATGCCGAGGTCATTGCGATGCGGCGGACGCGCCTTTTCGGCGCGACGGGCACGGTGTTGATGGCGATCGGCGCGCTGGGTGTCGGCGCCCGCCCGGTGGTGCAGGATCCGACCTTCGGCGTTCGTCTTCTCAATCTGCCGTCGCGGATCCAGACGGTCTCGCTGACCATGACCACCACCGGCGCGGTGATGATGGCGCTCGCGTGGCTGATGCTCGGGCGATTCGCCCTCGGCCAGCGGCGGATGTCGCGCAGCCAGTTGGACCGCACCCTGCTGCTGTGGGTGCTGCCCTTGCTCATCGCGCCACCGATGTACAGCCGCGACGTCTACTCCTATCTGGCACAGAGCGAGATCGCCATCAAGGGCCTGGATCCATACCGCGTCGGTCCCGCGCCCGGCCTCGGCCTGGACCACGTCTTCACGCTGTCGGTACCGAACATGTGGCGCGAAACGCCTGCGCCGTACGGGCCGCTCTTCTTGTGGATCGGTAAGGGCATTTCGGCGATCACCGGCGAGAACATCGTCGCCGCGGTGCTGTGTCATCGCTTGGTGGTGCTGCTGGGTGTCGGCCTGATCGTCTGGGCCACACCGCGTTTGGCGCGGCGCTGTGGCGTGGCGGAGGTGAGCGCGCTGTGGCTGGGCGCGGCCAATCCGCTGCTGATCATGCATCTGGTCGCAGGTATTCACAACGAGGCGTTGATGCTGGGCTTGATGCTCGCGGGCACCGAGTTCGCGTTACGAGGTATCGATGCCGCCCGCCCACTCATCCCGAAACCACTGGCCTGGCCGCAGGGCCCGGAGGCCTGGGCGCGGTGGCGGCCGTCGCTGATGCTCCTGGTGGGCGTGGTACTGATCACGATGTCCTCCCAGGTCAAGCTGCCCTCCCTGCTCGCCCTTGGCTTCGTGGCGATGGCGCTGGCGTGTCGATGGGGTGGCACTTTCAAGGCGTTCATCCTCGCCGGCGGATCGCTCACGGCGGTGTCGGTGGCGGTGATGGCATTGATCGGCTGGGCCAGCGGCCTTGGCTTCGGCTGGCTCTTCACGCTGGGCACCGCGAACGTCGTGCGCAGCTGGATGTCGTTGCCTACGCTGGCCGCCTTGGGCACCGGACAGGTCGGGATTCTGCTCGGGCTTGGCGACCACACCACCGCGGTGCTCGGCCTGACCCGCGCCATCGGTGTCGTCATCATCGCGATCCTGGTGACCTGGCTGCTGCTGGCCGTGCTTCGCGGACGCCTGCACCCGGTCGGCGGTCTCGGCGTCGCGCTCGGGTTGACCGTGCTGCTATTCCCGGTTGTCCAGCCCTGGTACGTGCTCTGGGCGGTCATCCCCCTCGCGGCGTGGGCCACCCGCCCCGCCTTCCGCACGACGACCATCGTGGTCACCCTCGTCGTGGGCATCTTCGGCCCGACAGCCAACGGCGACCGCTTCACGTTGTTCCAGATACTGCTGACAGTCGTGGCGAGCACGGTGATCGTACTGCTGCTCATCGCGCTGACCCACAACCATCTGCCATGGCGCCGTATGCCTGCGGAGGGCACCGTCGACGACGCCGCACCCACGGCCGAACAGCCGTCGCCACCGCCGACACCGCCGGTGAAGCCCGACGCCTACGCTGAATCCCCGTGACCCACCCAGCATCGGGGACCTCCCCCGTCCCCGTGCGCCTGCGCGGGGTCAGCAAGCGGTACGGGTCGACGACGGCGGTGTCGGGCCTCGACCTTGATGTCGAGACCGCCGAGGTGCTCGCGCTGCTCGGCCCCAACGGCGCGGGCAAGACCACGACGGTCGAGATGTGTGAGGGTTTCATCAAGCCCGACTCGGGCACGATCGAAATCCTCGGACTGAATCCGTTCGGCGACAACGCCGCGGTACGCGAACGCATCGGAGTGATGCTTCAGGGTGGCGGCGCCTACCCCGCGGCGCGGGCCGGCGAAATGCTCGATCTCGTAGCCGCCTATGCCGCGAACCCGCTGGACCCGAAGTGGTTGATGGACACGCTCGGCCTGACCGATTCGGCACGCACGACATACCGCAGGCTCTCGGGAGGTCAGCAGCAGCGGCTGGCGCTTGCGTGCGCTGTGGTGGGCCGACCGGAGCTTGTGTTCCTCGACGAGCCGACCGCAGGCATGGACGCGCACGCCCGAATCGTGGTGTGGGAGTTGATCGATGGGCTTCGCCGCGACGGCGTGACGGTGGTATTGACCACCCATCAGCTGACCGAGGCGGAAGAACTGGCCGATCGCATCGTCATCATCGATCACGGGGTCGCGGTGGCCAGCGGAACACCCGAGGAACTGATGCGAAGCGGCGCAGAGAACCAACTGCGGTTCCGTGCGCCACGCATGCTCGACCTCTCGCTGCTGATGTCCGCGCTTCCAGAGACATACAAGGCAACCGAGACGGCCCCTGGCGAATACCTCGTCGAGGGGGACATCGACCCGCAGGTGCTGGCCACCGTGACTGCGTGGTGTGCACGGGTCAACGTGCTGGCCACCGACATGAGGGTGGAACAGCGCAGCCTCGAAGACGTGTTTCTCGAATTGACCGGGCGGGAGTTACGGCCGTGAATCGCTTTGCGCCAGGCACCTTCACGCCTGATCCACATTCAGCCACCGTGCAGAAGATGTTGACCGCCCAGTTCGGCCTCGAGCTGAAGCTACTGCTGCGCAACGGCGAACAGCTGCTGCTGACGATGTTCATCCCGATCACCTTGCTGGTGGGTCTTACGTTGCTGCCGCTTGGATCGTTCGGCGACAACCGAGCCGCGACGTTCGTTCCCGCGATCATGGCGCTGGCGGTGATTTCGACCGCCTTCACCGGACAGGCCATCGCCGTGGCGTTCGATCGCCGCTACGGCGCTCTCAAACGGCTGGGCGCAACGGCGCTGCCGGTTTGGGGCATCATCGCAGGCAAATCCCTGGCCGTCGTGGCGGTCGTGTTCCTCCAGGCAATCGTGCTGGGCGCCATAGGGTTTGCGCTCGGCTGGCGCCCGGCCATCGCCGGCCTGGCGCTGGGTGCGGCGATCATCGCGCTGGGCACCGCCGGTTTCGCTGCGCTCGGCCTGCTGCTGGGTGGCACGCTGCGCGCCGAAATCGTCTTGGCGGTCGCCAACCTGCTGTGGTTCGTCTTCGCCGGCCTCGGTGCGCTGACGCTGGAGAACGGCATAGTCCCGACCGCGCTGTCGTGGGTCGCGCGCCTGACGCCGTCGGGGGCGCTGACCGAAGCGCTGTCTCAGGCGATGACGCCGTCAGTTGACTGGTTCGGCCTGGCGGTGCTCGCGGTGTGGGGCGCCGTTGCGGCCCTGTGCGCCCTGCGCTGGTTCCGCTTCACCTGACGATTTCAGTTGCGGTAGTAGATATTCCAGCTGCCCGACTTCTTCAATGTTGTGCTGGACCCAGGCGTGCACCTTGTCCTCCGGAAAGCGGCGCCGCACAACCTTGTTCGCGAACGAGAGCACCGTGGACCGGACGCCGAGGTCCATGACGGTGACATAGTGCGCACCGCCACCGCCGGCCGACCAGGTGTGCTCCAGTTGGAAGACCGGAATCCCGGCCATCCGCTTGACCAGCCGAATTCCCGTCTCGTCGAGTTTCTCGACGCGGGCGATCTCGTCGATCTTGTATTCGGGCCTGCCGCCGAACGCCTCGACCATGCGGAACCGCGCGCCCTCGGCGGCACCCCCGCCCGGCGCGGGTTGCGCGAGTTCCCATTTGATGTGGTCGATGGGATGCCAGGCAAGGTAGCGGTCGATGATCTCGCCGCCATAGGCGATCGTGCCGCCGAGGTGGGTGAACCAGTCGAGCAGCATGGTCGGCGTGATGCCGGCCAGCGGGCGGTGGTCGATGGTGACGCGACGCCGACCATGCGGATGGTCGCTGTAGTGGACCATCGCAGTGTCGACGGCGCGAAGCGGGTAAAGCACCGGTCGAGTCATCGGAAAACCTCCAAGATACGTTAGCGTTTCTTATGCCGCCAGGCTAAGCTACAGTTGCAAGATACGCAAGCGTTTCTTCGGGAGGTCTGATGCGGCGACGTCACGGCGACGAACTGGACGCGGCGATCCGTGCCGCCGTCCTTGGACTGCTGGCCGAACACGGTCCGTCGGGCGTGACCATGGAGGCCGTCGCCGCGGCCGCTGCGACCAGCAAGCCTGTGCTGTATCGGCGCTGGCCGGACCGCCGTTCGTTGTTGCGCGACACTCTGTTGCGGATCGCGACCACGGCGATTCCCCATGAGGACACCGGCAGCTACCGCAGCGACATGCTCGCGATCCTGCGCGGGTGGGCGGCGCTGTTCACCGGGCCCGAATCCCCCGTGCTTCGCGCTGCCGTCGCAGCGGCCGCCCACGATCCAGAGCTGACTGCCGCGTTTCAGCAGGACGTAATCGGCTGGCGCAAAAAGGAAATGGCGGCGCTGCTAGCCCGCGGCATCGAACGTGGTGACGTGCGGCCCGATGTTCCCGTCGAGATCGCGCGCGAGCTGGGGCAGAGTGTCCTATGGCACCGGCTATTGATCACCGGCGACCCGATCACCGACGATTTGGTCGTGCAGCTGGTCGACGAGGTCTTGGTGCCGTTCGTGTCGCCGCGAGCATGACCACTCTTCTCGACGTGACGTTGTGCGAAATCGACGTTTTGCAGGCACGCACTCGAACTTCTTCTGCAGAACGTGCATTTGATGAAACTGAGCCCTACTACGGCCTGTAGTTCCAACTGCTCTACCATCGAGCCGTGCCCGTCGGACGAATCTTCCTGCGGCTGGTCGACCTTCTGCCGTTGCCGAGCCTGCGCGTCCAGCGCGCCATCGCCGCTGCCGTCATCCTGACACAGGGCGGCATCGCAGTGACCGGCGCGATCGTCCGGGTCACCGCCTCCGGCCTGGGCTGCCCGACCTGGCCCCAGTGCTTCCCCGGCAGCTTCACCCCTATCCCTCATCCCGAGGTCGCGGGCATCCACCAGGCCGTGGAGTTCGGCAACCGGATGATCACGTTCCTGGTGGTGCTGACCGCCGCGCTGGCGGTGCTGGCCGTCACGCGTGCCCGCAGGCGCCGCGAGGTCCTGATCTACGCGTGGCTGATGCCGGCGTCGACGGTGGTTCAGGCCGTGATCGGCGGCATCACGGTGCTCACCGGTCTGCTGTGGTGGACGGTTGCCATCCACCTACTGGCGTCGATGACCATGGTGTGGGTATCGGTGCTGCTCTACGTCAAGATCGGCGAACCCGATAGCGGCGTTGTCCGGCACCGTGTTCCGAAGCCGTTGCGCCAGTTGACCATTCTCAGCGCGATCGCGCTGGCCGCCATCCTCGTGACCGGAACACTGGTCACGGGTGCGGGCCCGCACGCGGGCGACAAGAGCATCACCCAACCGGTGCCACGGCTACAGGTCGAGATCACGACGCTCGTGCATATGCACTCCTCGCTGCTCGTGACGTACCTGTCGCTGCTCGTCGCGCTGGGCTTCGCACTGCTCGCCGTGCGCGCACCGCGGCCGGTCATGCTGCGGCTCGGGGTGCTCGTCGGGTTGGTGTGCGGTCAAGGACTCGTCGGCACCGTGCAGTACTTCAACGATGTCCCGGCGACGCTCGTGGCCATCCACGTCGCCGGTGCGGCCGCGTGCACTGCGGCCACCGCCGCGCTATGGGCGTCGATGCGAGAGCGGTCCGAGGCCACGGCGCTCGAGGGTGTCCTCGACCCCGACGACGAAATCGCTCTGCCTGCGCGACCGCGTGGCGGCGTCTAGCTGCCGCCAACCCAGCGACGGCTCGACGAGCTCGAGTTCCAGCAGCTTCGGATCAGTCGGACCGCCGATCAGATCAACTCGCGCGTACAGCAGTTCGGCAACATCGATGCCTAGGTGGGCGGCCGCGGCGGCCAGTGCCGCTTGGCCGACGTCCCACAGCTCGAAGTCCGGGTCGGCAGGTGTCAGCGACTCCTCCGCGTACGTGCCCGAGTCGTCGAAGGCGGGCCGGCTGCCCGGCGAGGGCAGGATGGGCCCTTTGGTGAACGCGTGCGACTGACGGCCGCCAAGGAAGACCAGGGCCGTCTCGCCGTCCTCGACCCGTTCGTCGTAGGGCTGCACCAGCGCGGTCCGGCCATCGGAATGCAGCGCCGCCACGTGGGCGCGCGGCTTCATCGATGTCGCTGAACCGTTGTGCACCAACGGATCCGGCACCGACCGCGGGCTTGACCACGAGCTCGCCGGAAGGCAGGCGTATCCGCTCGCCCGGCGCGAGAAACCGGTTAGGGATGACCGGCACACCCGCGTCGGCGAGGTCGGCGAGATATCGCTTGTCGACGTTCCACGCGACCACCTCGGGGGCATTGGCGAGGTTGGAGACTTTCGTCGTCCAGTGAAGGAATTCGTCGAGGCGGTCGATGTAGTCCCACGTCGCCCGCATTATCACCAGGTCCGCCTCCAGCGTGGCCGGGTCATCCCAGGAGAGCCAGCGCGCATGTAGGCCCCGTCTGCGCAGCGCGACGACCAGTTCGGCGTCGTCTCCGTCCCCCTCGGGCAACGCCTGGCAGCCCGCCAGCACGATGCGCGGATGGAAGACGTCGGGGCGCGCGAGTTTCATACCAAGGCAGGATAGAAGGATGTACGCCATCGAAGTCGCCGAGACCGGCGGACCAGAAGTCCTGACCTACGTCGAGAAGCCGCAGCCGACCCCTGGGCCCGGTGAGGTACTGATCAAAGCCGAGGCGATAGGCGTGAACTTCCTCGACACGTACTTCCGCTCGGGGCTCTACCCACGGGAGGTGCCCTTCGTCCTCGGCAATGAGGTGTGCGGCACCGTCGAGGCCGTCGGCGACGAGGTAGCGGCGCTGAGCGTCGGCGATCGGGTGGTCACTGCGCAGGCCAACGGCGCCTACGCCGAATACGCCTTGGCGAAGGCTGATTTCTGTGCCTACGTGCCCGATGGCGTCAGCTCCGACGCGGCCGCCGCGGCCCTGCTCAAGGGGATGACCGCGCACTACCTGATTTTCTCGACTTACCCGGTGCAGCAGGGCGACGCCGTTCTGGTGCACGCCGGAGCAGGAGGCGTCGGCCTGATCCTCACGCAGTGGGCCACCAGCATGGCCGCCCGGGTGATCACCACGGTGTCCACGCCTGAGAAGGCGGAGCTGTCGCGGCAGGCGGGTGCCGTCGAGGTGCTCGATTACCCCGGCGATCCCGCAGAGTTCGGCACCAAGATCAAGGAACTCACCGACGGCGGCGTCGCGGTTGTCTACGACGGTGTCGGCGCCGACACGTTCGACGCCAGCATCGCCAGCCTTGCCGTCCGTGGCACGCTGGCGCTGTTCGGCGCATCCAGCGGACCCGTCCCGCCATTCGATCCGCAACGGCTCAACGCCGCAGGCTCACTATTCCTGACCAGGCCGACGCTTGTGCACTACACACGTACGGCCGACGAGTTCGCTTGGCGCGCAGGAGAACTGCTCGATGCTATCGGAAGCGGCACCATCAACATCACGGTCAGCGAGCGCTATCGCCTAGAAGATGCCGCACAAGCCCACCGGGACCTGCAGGGCCGCAAAACCGTCGGCTCCGTGGTGCTGATTCCCTAGCGGCTCAGCAGCGTCGGAAGATCCAGCGCCGAGTCGATCGCCAGCGCGCAGAACACCACCGCCAGGTAGTTGTTCGACTGCAGGAACAGGCGCAGCGGCTTGACCGGCTCGCCGCGGCGAACACCGCTGTAGAGCTGATGCGCCATCACCAGGAACCACGCTCCAGCCAGAATGGCGACGGCCGCGTACAGCCAGCCGGTGGCCAGCGCGAGCGAAAGGGTGGCCGCCACCGTCAGCCACGTGTAGATCAGGATTTGCTTGGTCACCTGTTGCTCGGTGGCCACCACGGGCAGCATCGGTACCCCGGCCGCCGCGTAGTCCTCCTTGTAGCGCATCGCCAGCGCCCACGTGTGCGGCGGCGTCCAGAAGAAGATGATCGCGAACATCACCAGCGCGGGCCATTGGATGGTTCCGGTGACCGCCGACCAGCCGATCATCACCGGCATGCAGCCGGCGGCGCCGCCCCACACCACGTTCTGCGTCGTGCGGCGCTTGAGCAGCAACGTGTAAACGAGCACATAGAACGCGATCGTCGCCCCGGCGAGGTGCGCCGACAGCATGTTCGTCGTCCACCACAGCCAGAAGAACGAGCCGACGGAGAGCATGAGCCCGAAGATCAGCGCATGGCTGCGCGGGACGGTATCGCGGGCCAGCGGGCGGCGCTCGGTGCGCTTCATCTTCTTGTCGATATCGGCGTCGGCCACGCAGTTCAACGTGTTGGCCCCCGCTGCTGCCAGCAAGCCACCGACCAGTGTGTTCAGGATCAGCAACGGGTCGACCGTGCCGCGGTTGGCCAGCAGCATGGCCGGAATGGTCGTGACGAGTAGCAGCTCGATGACACGCGGTTTTGTCAGCGAGAGGTAGCCCAGCAGCGTGGTGCGCACTCGGCCGTGCGTCCCGACGGGGAGCTGGCCCTCGCGAATGTCCACGCAGTAACTCCTTGAAATGGCTGCAGCGCGCGCGGCGTCTACTACAGAGGATGGTAGACCGCTGCTGAACGGCCGCCTAATCGTCCCCCAAGCAGCCTGCAACGGATGACTGTCCCGCACTAGGGTGTTTGAAGAGGCAGCTTGCCGAGCACAACCGTCGACCAGGAAAGGGCGCCTGTGACCACGCTCGAAGAGATTTCCACCCTTACCCGTCCCCATCACCCCGACGACTGGGCCGATGTGGACTCGGTAGCGGTCGACACCGTTCGGGTGCTGGCAGCCGATGCGGTGCAGAAGGTGGGTAACGGGCACCCCGGTACGGCGATGAGCCTGGCGCCGCTGGCGTACACGTTGTTCCAGCGCCAGATGCGCCACGACCCGAGTGACGTGCACTGGCTCGGTCGCGACCGGTTCGTGCTGTCCTGCGGGCATTCCAGTCTGACGCTGTACATCCAGCTCTACCTCGGCGGGTTCGGCCTGGAGCTGAACGATATCGAGTCGCTGCGCACGTGGAAGTCCAAGACGCCCGGCCATCCCGAGTTCCGCCACACCAAGGGTGTGGAGATCACCACCGGGCCGCTGGGTCAGGGCCTGGCCTCGGCCGTCGGCATGGCGATGGCATCGCGTTACGAGCGCGGCCTGTTCGACCCTGATGCGCCGGCGGGAGAGAGTCCGTTCGACCATTTCATCTACGTCATCGTCTCCGACGGCGACATGGAGGAGGGCGTCACCAGCGAGGCGTCCTCGCTGGCAGGCACTCAGCAGCTCGCAAACCTCATCGTGTTCTACGACCACAATCAGATCTCCATTGAGCACGACACGAATATCGCTCTCTCCGAAGATGTTCCGGCCCGCTATCGCGCCTACGGCTGGCACGTTCAGGAGGTCGAGGGCGGCGAGAATGTGGTCGGTATCGAGCAGGCCATCGCCGAGGCCAAAAAGGTCACCGACAAGCCGTCGTTCATCTCGGTTCGGACCATCATCGGCTACCCCGCACCCACGAAGATGAACACCGGCGGCGTGCACGGGTCGGCGCTGGGCGACGAAGAGGTGGCCGCCACCAAGAAGGTGCTGGGCTTCGATCCCGACAAGACGTTCGAGGTGCGCCCCGAGGTCATCGAGCACACCCGCAAGCTGGTAGAACGCGGTAAGGAAGCCCACGAGAAATGGCAACCGCAGTTCGATGCCTGGGCCGAGCGCGAACCCGAGCGCAAGAAGCTGCTGGACCGGCTGCTCGCTCAGGAACTGCCCGAGGGCTGGGACGCCGACCTGACGTACTGGGAACCGGGCAGCAAGGCGCTCGCCACCCGCGCGGCGTTCGGTCAGGTGCTCAACGACGTGGCACCGAAGTTGCCCGAACTCTGGGGCGGCTCAGCCGATCTCGCCGGCAGCAACAACACCACGATCAAGGACGTCAAGTCGTTCGGGCCACCGTCGATCTCGACCGAGGACTTCACGGCCGACTGGTATGGACGGGTGCTGCACTTCGGCATCCGCGAGCACGCGATGGGGTCGATCCTGTCCGGCATCGTGCTCCACGGTCCGACCCGCGCCTTCGGCGGAACGTTCCTGCAGTTCTCCGATTACATGCGCCCCGCAGTCCGGCTGGCCGCGCTGATGGACATCGACACCATCTACATCTGGACCCACGACTCCATCGGTCTGGGCGAGGACGGACCGACGCATCAGCCGATCGAGCATCTCGCGGCGCTGCGGGCGATTCCGAACCTTTCAGTGGTGCGGCCCGGTGACCCCAACGAGACGGCATACGCGTGGCGCAGCATCCTGGCTCGCGGTAACGGCAGCGGTCCCGTGGGTTTCATCCTCACGCGTCAGGGCATCCCAGTGCTGGAGGGCACCAGTTCCGAGGGTGTCGCCAAGGGTGGCTACGTACTCGGCGGCGGAAACCCCGCCGACGACGCCGACGTGATCATCATCGGTACCGGCTCCGAGCTACAGCTCGCGGTGGAAGCCAAGAAACTCTTGGCCGAAAAGGACATCACCGCGTACGTGGTTTCGATGCCATGTGTCGAGTGGTTCGAATCGCAGCCGAAGGAATACCGCGATTCGGTTCTCCCCCCGACGGTTTCGGCACGAGTTGCCGTCGAAGCGGCGGTCGCGCAGAGCTGGTACAAGCTGGTGGGTGACACCGGGGAGATCGTGTCGATCGAGCACTACGGCGAGTCGGCCGACGACAAGACGTTGTTCCGCGAGTTCGGTTTCACCCCTGAGGCCGTCGCGGCCGCCGCAGAGCGATCCATAGACAACTAGAACTCACAGAAGGGCAACAATCATGACGCAGAACCCGAATCTGGCCGCCCTGTCCGCCGCAGGCGTCTCGGTCTGGCTCGACGATCTGTCGCGCGAGCGGCTGCAGACCGGCAATCTGCAGGAACTCATCGACACGAAGGGTGTGGTCGGAGTGACCACCAACCCGTCGATCTTCCAGGCGGCGCTGTCGAAGGGCAACGCCTACGACGATCAGGTCAAGGAGTTGGCCGAGCGCGGCGCCGACGTCGACGCGACCATCCGGACCGTGACCACCGACGATGTGCGCAACGCGTGCGACGTGCTGGCCAAGCAGTACGAGCTGTCCGACGGTGTGGACGGCCGGGTGTCGATCGAGGTGGATCCGCGCCTGGCGCACGACACCGACAAGACAATTTTGCAGGCCATCGAGCTGTGGAAGATCGTCGACCGGCCCAATCTGTTGATCAAGATCCCCGCGACTATGGCCGGGCTGCCTGCGATCACCGCCGTTATCGCCGAAGGCATTTCGGTGAACGTGACGCTGATCTTCTCGGTCGAGCGTCACCGTCTCGTCATGGACGCTTACCTGGCAGGCCTCGAGAAGGCCAAGGAAGCCGGCCACGACCTGTCCAAGATCCATTCGGTCGCATCGTTCTTCGTCTCCCGGGTGGACACCGAGATCGACAACAGGCTCGACAAGATCGGATCGGATGAAGCGCTGGCACTGCGCGGTAAGGCCGGAGTGGCCAACGCCCGTCTGGCCTATGCGGCCTACGAAGAGGTGTTCGTCGGCGGCTCGCGCTTCGAGCCTTTGAAGGCCGATGGGGCACGGGTGCAGCGGCCGCTGTGGGCATCGACGGGGGTCAAGAATCCGGACTACTCCGACACGCTGTATGTCACCGAACTCGTTGCGCCGAACACCGTTAACACCATGCCGGAGAAGACGATCGACGCGGTGGCCGATCATGGCGTCATCACCGGCGACACCGTCACCGGCAGGGGCGACGAGGCACAGGGAGTGTTCGACGAGCTGGCTGCGGTCGGCATCGACCTGCCAGATGTCTTCAAGGTGCTCGAGGACGAAGGCGTGGAGAAGTTCGAGAAGTCCTGGCAGGAGTTGCTCGACGCCACGCAGGAGCAGCTCGACGCCGCCAAGAAATGAGCCAGTGGCGTAATCCGCTGCGTGACAAGCGCGATAAGCGGATGCCGCATATCGCGGGTCCTTGTGCCGTGGTCATCTTCGGTGTGACTGGTGACCTGGCGCGCAAAAAGCTGATGCCCGCGATCTACGACCTCGCCAATCGGGGGCTGCTTCCGGCCAACTTCGCTCTTGTCGGGTTCGCCCGACGCGACTGGGAGGACGAGGATTTCGCGAAGCTGGTCAACGAAGCGGTCCAAGGACACGCCCGAACACCGTTTCGCCAGGAGGTGTGGGACCGTCTGGCCGAGGGCATCCGGTTCGTCAAGGGCACCTTCGACGATCCGAAGGGGTATGAGAGGCTCGCCGAGACCCTGCAGAAGTTGGATGCCGAACGGGGAACCGGCGGCAATCACGCTTTCTACCTATCGATTCCACCAAATGCGTTCCCCGTGGTCTGTGAACAGCTCAAGCAGTCCGGACTGGCCAACAACCCCGAGGGCTCCTGGAGCAGGGTGGTCATCGAGAAGCCGTTCGGACATGATCTGCAGAGCGCACAAGATCTCAACGCCGTGGTCAACAGCGTCTTCCCCGAGGACTCGGTGTTCCGCATCGACCACTACCTCGGCAAGGAGACGGTCCAGAACATCCTGGCTCTGCGCTTCGCCAATGAGCTGTACGAACCGATCTGGAACAACAACTACGTCGACAGCGTTCAGATCACGATGGCCGAGGACATCGGTCTAGGCGGCCGCGGTGGCTACTACGACGGTGTCGGCGCGGCACGCGACGTCATCCAGAATCACCTACTCCAGTTGATGGCGCTGACCGCCATGGAGGAGCCGGTCAGCTTCGGGCCGGGTGAACTGCAGGCGGAAAAGATCAAAATTCTCTCGGCCACGCAGGTGATGCAGCCGCTGGATCAGACCACCGCACGCGGGCAGTACTCCGCGGGATGGCAGGGCAGCGAGAAGGTCGTCGGATTACTAGAGGAAGACGGATTCTCCAAGGATTCGACCACCGAGACGTACGCCGCCATTGCTTTGGAGATCGACACCCGCCGCTGGGCGGGCGTGCCGTTTTTTCTTCGTACCGGAAAACGGTTGGGCCGCAGGGTCACCGAGATTGCCCTGATCTTCAAGAGGGCGCCGCATCTGCCATTCGACAAGACGATGACCGAGGAACTCGGCCAGAACGCCTTGGTGATCAGGGTGCAGCCCGATGAAGGCATCACCACGCGATTCGGCTCCAAGGTGCCCGGCAGCGCCATGGAAGTCCGCGACGTGAACATGGACTTCTCCTACGGTTCGGCGTTCGCCGAGGACTCCCCCGAAGCCTACGAGAGGCTCATCCTCGATGTGCTGCTCGGTGAACCGTCGCTGTTCCCGGTCAACCGCGAGGTCGAATTCTCCTGGGAGATATTGGATCCCGTACTGGATTACTGGGCTGGCTCTGGGGCCTCGGGGCGCCCCGAGGCCTACGAGTCCGGCACGTGGGGGCCCAAGTCGGCCGACGAGATGATGCACCGTATGGGTCGGGAATGGAGGCGGCCGTGATAGTCGACCTGCCGGATACCAACACCAACGACATCAACAAGAAGATCACCGGCCTCCGCGAAGAGGGTGGCGCGATCACGCTGAGCCGGGTGCTCACGCTCGTCATCTCGCTTCACACCGATGATCTGCTCGAGGATTCCATCGAGGCGGCCAACTTCGCCAGCCGCGAGCACCCGTGCCGGGTGATCGTTGTGGTGGCGGGTGATCGGGATGCGGACGAACCGCGTCTCGACGCACAGCTGCGCGTCGGCGGTGATGCAGGAGCTGGCGAAGTCGTCGCCCTGCATCTGCACGGCGAAATGGCCGACCACGCCAACAGCGTGGTGCTGCCGTTCCTGCTGCCGGACACCCCGGTGGTGGCGTGGTGGCCTGCTGGAGGGCCTGATGATCCATCGCGAGACCCCCTGGGAAAGCTGGCAATTCGGCGGATCACCAATGCAACGGATTGCGCGGATCCGATGGCTGCGATCAAGGGCCGCCTGGCCGGCTACACCTCGGGAGACACTGATTTGGCGTGGGCCCGTATCACCTACTGGCGCGCGCTGCTGACGGCTGCACTCGATCAGCCGCCATACGAGCCCGTCACCTCGGCGGTGGTATCCGGGCTTCGCGACGAGCCGTCGCTCGACGTCCTCGCGGGATGGCTCGCCGCCCGAATCGACGGTCCCGTGCAACGAGAGGTCGGCGATTTGAAGGTGGAGCTGATCCGCAGCAGCGAGACGATCACGTTGCGCAGGCCGCAGACCGGTGTGACCGCGACGATCAGCCGGACCGCGAAACCGGACTCGCTGATCCCGTTGGCCCGCCGGGAGGCCAAGGAGTGCCTCGCGGAGGACCTGCGCAGGCTTGACGCCGACGAGATCTACCACGAGGCGCTGAAGGGAATCGAGAAGGTGCAGTACGTATGAGCACTGTCATCGAGAAGTACCCGGACACAGCCGCTTTGGTGGCGGCGGCCGGAGATCGACTCGTCGCGGCGATCATCGATGCCATCAACCAACGGGGCAGCGCACTCATCGTGCTGACCGGCGGTGGCACAGGGACCGGGCTGCTCAAACGAGTCCGCGAGCAGGCCGACGGGATCGACTGGTCCAAGGTCCACCTGTTCTGGGGCGACGATCGCTTCGTGCCCGCCGATGACGACGAACGCAACGAGAAGCAGGCGCGCGAGGCACTGATCGATCACATCGATATCCCCGCGGCCAATGTGCACGCAATGGCGCCCAGCGGTGGCGCGTTCGGCGACGACCTCGACGCGGCCGCGGCGGCATATGGGCAAGTGCTGGCCGAGAACGCCGACGACGGCCAGCCCGAACCCAATTTCGACGTCCATCTCCTCGGAATGGGCGGCGAGGGACATATCAACTCGCTGTTCCCGGATACTCCCGCGGTACGGGAATCCAGCCGGTTGGTGATCGGCGTGACCGACTCCCCCAAACCGCCGCCGCGACGAATCACCTTGACACTGCCCGCTGTTCAGCGGTCCCGTGAGGTGTGGTTGGTGGTGTCGGGTGAGGGGAAGGCCGACGCGGTCGCAGCGGCGGTCGGGGGTGCCAGCCCCGTCGACGTGCCCGCCGCGGGCGGGGTGGGCCGCGAGGCGACTGTGTGGCTGCTCGACGAGGCTGCAGCTTCCAAGCTGTAGCTGTCGTCTCCAAGCTGTAGCCGTCGCCAGCCGGGTTATCCCCAATTGGGTTTTTATCCACAGGCCGGGTTTGAGCTGCTGGTTTGTGTCGGCATCGTAGGTAGCGTCGAAGGCATGTTCGATCAACTCGTGGACGCAGCCCTCGGCAGCCGGGCTTCGGCTGCGGTGGGGGCGTGGGCGCGGGTGGAGAACGCTGCCTGCGCGCGGCGGTTGTTCGCGATGGCCGATGAGCTCGAACGAATGCTGGCCGCCGACGGCGCTGTTGAGCGCGACCAGTGGTGTCTGGACAACTGGGACGCCGTGGCCGCATCGGTGGCTGCCGCGCAGAACGTCTCGCTCGGGGTCGCCTCGCATCAACTCTTGATCGCCGACGGCCTACGCAAGCGCCTACCGCGGGTGGCCGAGGTGTTCGCCGCCGGCGCGATCTCCTACCGCATGGTGGCCGCGGTCGTGTCACGCACCCGGCTGATCAAAGACCCCGACGCGCTCGCCAAAGTCGACACCGAAATCGCCGCCCACGTCACCTCCTGGGCGTCGTTGTCGGTCGATAAGACTCAGAATGAGATCGACTACTGGGTCGACCGCTATGACCCTGCCGCGGTACGACGCACCGAGGACCGTGTGCGCGGCCGCCATGCCGATGTGCGCAAACCCGAGGACGGTTCGGGCACCGCCGATATCGAGGCCCGGCTGTTGGCCACAGACGCTGAGGCCCTGGACCAACGCCTGGACGCGATGGCCGGTGCGGTGTGCGACCACGACTCCCGCACCCTGGATCAGCGCCGCGCCGATGCCCTGGGCGCTTTAGGGCACGGCGCCGACCGGCTGGCCTGCCAATGTGAGGATCCTCAGTGCCCGGGCGCCGGCGTTCAGCCCAGCGCGGTGATCGTGCACGTCATCGCCCACGAAGACTCGCTGACCGATGACACCCCAGCCCAGTTGGACGGGAAGCAACCGCCCGCACCGACAGCGGCGCAACTGCGGGAAATGACGATCACCGAAGCACTGACCGATCCACGGCCACCACCGACCGGTCCTGCCAGCACCCGCGCCGGCGGCCATCATGGGTGGCGCCGTGCTGCCCGCCCCGTTGTTGGCGGCCAAGATCGCGGGCACCGCCACGATCGTGCCGATCCGCCACCCCGACACCAAGCCCCCGGAACGGCGTTACATTGCGTCGGCGGTGTTGGCGACGTTTATTCGGTGCCGGGATATGACGTGCCGCTTCCCGGGCTGTGGCGAACGCGCGCAGGTCTGCGATATCGACCACACCATCGCCTATCCCACCGGACCCACCCAGGCCTCCAATCTGAAATGCCTGTGCCGAAAACATCACCTACTCAAAACCTTCGGCGGCTGGCACGACCAACAATGGCCGACGGCACCGTCGATGTGGACCTCACCGAACGGGCAGACCTACACCACCCACCCCGGCAGCCGTCTGCTGTTCCCGACCCTGTGCCCACCCACCGCACCCGTGCGACGCGCCGAGCCACCCGCCGGCGCGAACTCCAACCGCGGCGCTGAAGATGCCGCGGCGCAAGGCACACCCGCGCCGCAAGACCGCGCCACAACGCATCGAAGCCGAACGTCGACTCAACGACGACTACGTCGCCGCGAACGCAACAAGCCGACCCGCCGCTTCTAAGACCCCCAGTCGCCTATACGGACGCGACGGCGAAGAGGCGCCACTCGCCGGGCACGCCCTTGAGCTCGTGAGCGCCGCGGTCCTCGAATTCGAGCCCTGACCCGATCACGAGGTCGCGCAGCGTGCTGCGACACGAGCACGTCGTTCGGCCCGGCCAATGCGCTCACCCGCGCGCCGATGTGCACGCCGATCCCGCCGATGTCATCGCCGCGCACCTCGCACTCGCCGGTGTGCAACCCGGCGCGCACCTCGATGCCGAGCGCCTGCACCGCGTCACGGATTGCCATCGCGCAGCGGATCGCTCGCTGCGGGCCGTCGAACATCGCCAGGAAGCCGTCGCCCGATGTGCTCACCTCGCGGCCCCGGAAGCGATTGAGTTGCGACGCGCACGACGGCGTCGTGCGCATCAAGCAAGGCATGCCAGTCGCGGTCGCCCATCTCGGCAGCCCGGCGCGTCGAGTCCACGATGTCGGTGAACAGCACCGTGGCGAGCACCCGATCGTCGGCCACCTCTGCTTGCTCGCCGGTGAGGAACTCGGCGATCGCCTGAAATGACTGCGCGCCATCCGGTTCGACCATGTGGTGGAATGTTGCGCCCGGGCATCTCGACGTATTTCGCGCCCGGTATGTGATCAGCGACCGTATCTTCCTCGTCGCGGGCAGGACGAATGGATCCTCGGCGTGGTGGACGACAAGGGTTGGCACGCCGATTGTCGGAAGTATCGCCCGCACGTCCATCTCGGCACGTAAGCGGCATCATGAGGGCGACAGTCGCGGGGCTCGCCGCCAGGCGTTCCATCTCGCGCCCACGTTGCCCGAATCTCCTCGTTCCACGGCATATCCGGATTCATCATGCGTTGAATCTCCCCGGTCCCCCACGACTAGCGAGCCATGCCATCGAAGAATCCCTCGAAGTCAGCGCACGATGCTCGACGGATCCGCTAGCCCTCGACCACCACCAGCGCGGTGGTGCGAGACGGATGTGTGGCGGCGAACAGCGCCGCTGTCGGGAGCGCGCCGGAATCGCCGAGTAGGACCGCTTCGCGACTTCCTGAGATCGTCGAGCACCGCGGTGATGCTGTCGGCCCATTGCTCCAAAGTCGGCAGCGCACCCGGTGCGACGGCGTCGGACAGCACCCGTGCCCGGCTGGTCGAAGAAGATCAGCCGACCCGAGCGACGTCATCGCCTCAACCCAGCCTTGAATGGACGGCAGCTCCGGAAAAAGCTCGCAGCACGTGAACCAGTTCGAGACGAACACGATGTCGCGTTGCGCCCTCAGCCGACGCGCGATAAGCGACGCGCAAGTCCCCGTTCATCGCATAGCGCGTCTCGAGAACATTGCGGTAGTTTAAGCCGACCAGCGGGTCGAGCGGTGCGCATCGCAGCGTTTACGCTGCTCACGAGCGTTGTTTTGAAACGTTCTTTAGCAATTCGATGCCATCACCTACTCAAAACCTTCGGCGGCTGGCACGACCCCAACAATGGCCAGACGGCACCGTCACCTGGACCTCACCCAACGGGCAGACCTACACCACCCAACCCGGGAGCCGACTCCTGTTCCCCACCCTGTGCCGACCCACCGCAGCAGTCGCTACGCGCGGGACGCCCGGCACTGCCCCGCGGACCAACTGCGGGCTGATGATGCCGCGGCGCACCCACACCCGGGCCCAGAACCGCAACAAAGCCATCAACGACGAACGCCGATACAACGCACGCGCCATCCAAACCGACGAAGGCCAAGCCGCCGAACGTAACAGGCCACCACCCTTCTGACATCGCATCACTCCCGCCCGACTGTCCGGCAGTCGTTCTCGCCATCCCGGAATCCCGCGTCATAGTCGGCGGTCTGCCTCGTCGAATCCGTGACGATGAGTCTTCGCCACGGATCACCCGGGCATTGGCGGGACGGCGTCTCCCCTCCGCACGTCGTCACATCAGGATCAGACGACCAGTCCGCCTCGGCGGTTCCCGCCTATGTGGTCAAATGACCGTCATGGTGGACAAGGGCGGCAGCAGGCCGGGCCCACGGAGTGGCCGGGAACGGATCCAGAAGCTGGCGCAGGCCGCACTGAACGCCGACGTCACGGTCGAGCAGGTCGACACCATCCTCGCTGGGCTGACCGAGACTCTGGCCGACCTGGACAACTCCACGTCGAACCTCGACGCAACGTTGGAGCGCTTCAACGACACGATCAACAGCATCAATGAGCTTGCACCTCGCCTCATTGCGGTAGTCGATCGACTGGAAGGCATCGTCGACCGCGTCGAGCGCATCGTCGGCATCGGCGAATCCGTTATATCGCCCTTGGCCGCGACCGAGCAGGCCGTCCGCGGCGCGGTCAACAGGGTGCGCAAGACCACCGGCCTCTAGTGTCAGCGAACCTCCCGGTTCCCAAGCCCCCGGTCGCCGAGGGAGTCGGCCTCCCCTGGGATGTATCGGTTGACGACGCCGTCGCCGCGATCGCCGCGGCGCGCGCACGATACGGCGACACGTTCGCCGTGCGCAGTGGGGACGACCACTACCTGTTTACGTTCTCCCCCACGGGGGTCGAAGCGTTCTACGGTCTTCCCGAGGAGAAGGCCAGCAAGGGCGTCGCCGACTACCTCATGCTGCGACGCAAGCTTCCCGACGAGATCTTCGATGGCAGGCGCGTTCTTCCGACTTCGTTGTTCCGCCGAGACGACGTCGCCTCGTACCTCGCCAACCTAGACCGTGCCTTGGCGCATACCGAAGCCGAGCTGGGATCCGAAGGGACCGTTGATCTCTTCGGCCTCACCCGTCGTCTGGGACACCGGATGGGTTTGGCGTCCTGGGCGGGGCCCGGCTGCGCAGAAGGCGATTCGTTCGAGCGGTTGGTCCTGGCTTTCGAAACCCTGGATGGTTCGGACGCGTTCGTACATCCCGATGCGATGGCGGCCGTGGCCGCTTCCGACAAGCAGGCCGAGCGGGCCGCACTCGACGACGTTGTCGCGGTGCATCGAAACCGCAGCGCAAGCATTGGATTCCAACGACGTAGCCGAGGACGATCTGTTCGGCCGGATAGTGGATGCCTGGTCATCGGAACCGGATGACGTGCGGCTGCGCGGAATTGCCCTCGACGTGGCGCTGATCCATATCGCCTCGATGTCGAACCTGATGGCCGCGCTGGGCTGGGCGCTCGTCGACCTGCTCGAACACCCGATGCCAGCCCAGCGGGTGGCCAGCGGTGACCACGAGTTTGCCCAGCGGTGCGCGCTGGAGAGCACCAGGCTCGCGCAGCGGTCGATCATGTCGCGCTCCGTGCTGTCTCCAGTGGACCTCGACACCGGTGACCGGATCTATCGCGTCCCCGCCGGCTGGACCATCGCCACGCTGTTGCCGCTGCTGAATACCTCGGCCGCACCGGACCTGCAGGCCTGGGAGCCCAACCGCTGGCACCGATATCGACTCGCCGATGCGGCGTTGCTGCCATCTCCGATGTTGGTCACGGCATTCGGACACGGTAAGCATTCGTGTCCCGCTCAACCGTTCTCGCTGGCGGCGATGACAGCGGCGATGACCCGCCTGTTGGGCGCCTACGAGATGACCCCGGATTGGCCGAACTACCCACGTCCAGTACCGGCCCAGATCGGTGGTGTAGCGCGATCCGCCGATCCCTGCCCGGTGAACTACGTCAGCCGCTGATCAGACGAAATCGGAACCGCCATCGACGTTGACGGTGGCCCCGGTGACATAGCCGTTGCGCCTCGACGCCAGATAGACGGTGATCGACGCGATCTCTTCGGGCAGACCCGCGCGCCCGAGATCGCACGGCTGGTGAAAGTTGTTGTCGATCCACGTCATCACGTCGGTGGGATCGGTGGCGTCGAGTCCGTCCGCGGCCAGGATATCCTTGAGCACTTCGGTGAAGCTTGCCGTGACGATGGTGCCGGGACAGACGCAGTTGACCAGAATTCCGTCCTTGGCAAGGCTTTTCGACAGATTCTTCGTGACACTGCTCAGCGCCGCCTTCGATGCCGTGTACGCGACAATCCGTGGGTTCTGCCGCTGAATCGAATGGGCCGATAACGTCACGACCCTTCCCCACTCGGCGGCCCGCAGCATCGGCAGCGCGGCCCGGATCGACCGCACTCCCGACATCGTGCCCAACGCGAACGTCTCCTCCCACTGCGCGTCGTCCATATCCTCGAAGTACCCGTCGCCCGGTCCGATCGTGTGAACCAGGCTGTTGAGCTCACCCCACCGCTGCGCAACGATCTCGAAGCCCGCGGCGATCGACTCGGCATCCGACATGTCGACGCTGATTCCGACGGCATCCGGTGCACCGGCGTCACGCAGCTTCGCCACCGCATCGTCGAGGGCTCCAGCACCTCGTGCCATCACTGCGACCTTGGCGCCCTCTTCTGCGAACGTCGACGCGATGGCCAGGCCCATGCCCTTGCTGCCACCAGTCACGACGGCCGTCGATCCCGTCAAACCCAAGTCCATCGAGTCACCTTCCGTAGGGCTGTACGACGCCGAGTCCGCGCATGCAGAAACGGACGATCTGTTCGCGAACGTCATACTGATCGCAATTGCCGGTCGTCCAATGACGTTCGGTACTCGCCCAGATCGCTCCATGAATCGATAGTGCGTCGGCGGCCGGATCGATATCGTGGAAAAGCCCAGCGGCCCTTCCCTTCTCGAGCTGCTCGATGAGCGGCTTCAAGATCTCTGCGTAGGCATCGCCGATCAATTCGGGTGCCGCGAACATCTGCGTCTGGGCCTCAAGCGACATCTGCCGCAGGTCAGATCTGATCTGTTCGTTGAACGCCAGGTCCAGGCGTCCGTCGATCCACGCCACCACCGCGTTGGCGGGGTTGGACGCCGCCGCCATCTTCCGTTTCAGCCTGCGCATCTCGATCCGCGCCATCTGCAGGAACACCGCGGATACCAACGCGTCTTTCGAATCAAAATGGCGATAGAAGGCCCGGGTGCTCAGCGCAGCGCGGTCGAGTACCCGCGCCACATTGACCGCCGCGATTCCCTCATCGCGTACGATCTCGGCGGCGGCGTTCACGAGCGCGTCGCGCACGCCGGGATCGGGGTCCAGCTTCTTGCGTCTGCCGCCTGACGCCGGTGTCCGTCACGCGGTGGCCTCGTACGCCGCGAGGTAGTCGGCGAAAGACTCGTGCACCTGCTCGCGCGTCAGGCCGTAGTCGGCGAGGTCGTAGGCATGTTCGCCGCGCGAACCGCGCCGATGCCCATCCGCCCACTCCTGCACCCGACGACGTGCCTCGCCTGTGAAGGTCAGGCCCAGCCGCTCATAGCCATTCTCGAGCGTACCGATCGGATCGGCGTTCAGGTCGGCGAAGGAGACATCGACGAATCGGCTGTCCCCGAACCGCTTTCGAAAGTCCATCGCGCGCCGGACACCTTCGGCCCAGCACTCCAACTGCTCGGCGCCGAGTTCGTGCGCGTCGTCACGATCACTGCTCCAACTGCGTACGTACTGGATCAGGCTGCACACCGACGCCAGAACCTTTGCCGGATCTCGGTGACTCCAGAGGAACTTCGCGTTCGGATAGGACGCTACCAGCGCGTCGAGCGAGAACATGTGCACCGGCGTCTTAAGGTGCCACAGCGTCGGCGGGCAGTGCCACTGAAGAAGTTTGAGCACCTGCCGGTGGAACGTGTACGTCTCACCCATATCGCACTGCATCAGCCAAGCCAAGTACCCGGGGACCCGCACCACCCCGTCGAAGTGAAAGGTGCGGAAACTCATCCCCATCAGGTCCTGGCATTCGGTCGCGGCCTGTGGCTCCGAGTTCATCATGGTCCGCATACGCGGAAACATGCTGTCCATCATGGCGATTCCCTCGGCCGCCTGCGCAATCCGCGGATCGTCGTGCTGCGTAGCCGCCTCCGGTGGCGGCGTGCACGCCTGCGACTCCCACATCCGCAACGAACGAAACTGCGGATCATTGGCCACCAGTTGGCTCAGTGCCGTCGTGCCGGTCCGCGGTAACCCGATCACGAACACCGGGCCGCCGATGACTTCGTCGTCTATCTCGGGATGCTGTTTGTAGGTATCGATGATCCGCAGCCGTTGAATGAGGGCGTTGCTGATGGTGGCGTGCTGAATCACCCCGCCCATCTCGTTGAGATCGGCTTCGGTGTTCAACGCGTCAACGGTGCGCTCCAGCCCCTCGCGATAGTAGGGCGAGCCGAAATCATCGAGACCAGTGGCAATTCGTGCACCGTCTTCGAGTTCGTCCACCGTGAACGTCATGCGGAGAACCTTTCGTGAACCGCGCGCCGGCGCGCCGCGATGATGGCCGCCCGGTCCTCGGGGCTGACTGTCTCAGAACCGGAAGGCAACGCCGATGATATATCGACGAACTTGACCACCCTCGCGCTCGGCGTTGGCGCGGTCTCGGTCCGCACACAGCGCAGAATCATCGCGCCGTTGCTATGTCCAGCCGTATCAAGCCAATTCGCGATACCGGGGTCGCGCGAGCTGATGACCACGCGGAGGATCCCGTCGGAGTCGATGGACGCCTGATGGGCATTGAGGCTGGACTGATGGCGGCCGTAGTGAATGGTTTCCCACCATTGATTGCCGAGCGAGTAGCTCCAGTACACACCTTCGGGGGGCTCGACCTCCAGGATCAACGCCTCATCGGGTTCGAGTTCATAGCGTCCGATCACCGGCCGGTTCTCCGCAGCGGCACCCATGTCGGAACGGTCGATCGGCGCCATGAACGCATTGGCCGGTGGACCCGCGTTGAAGTCGAGGAAGAACTTGAGGTTGTCGTGAACGAACTCCCCCAGCGCGTGGATCTGACGCGACACCGCAACATCGGCTGCCACCGCGCGGTCTTTCGGCTCGACCTCCTCACCGATGCGTTCGATCTGCAGCGAGGAAGGCCTCTCGGTGTCCCAGTCGTAGAAGAAGTGCCGCACCACCAGCGTCGGATGGTCACCGTCCATACCCATCCAGTTGCCCTGATGCTCGTCGGCCGAGAGCACCACTTCGAAGTTTCCGTCCGCGTCCATCTCGAGGTCGTCCACCAGACAGTTGGCAGTGGACGCGATCCCGTTCATCGTCTGCAGTCCGACGTAGCGCGCGGTGCCCCGATTGCCGAAGAGCCGATATGTCTCACCTCCGCGCAGGGTGGCCCGCAGGTACAGACAGTCCGGACACTCCATGCCCCAGGTCAATATGTCGTCGGTGCTTGTCCGGGTCACGGCCAGCACCGGATCGGGGTCGACTCGTAGCGCCTCGTCGACACCGACGGCCAGCAGCACCATCAGGTGCCTCATCCCCGACGCGTAGTCGACGCTGTTGCGGTTGACGTCGCTGGACGCGACAAGCTCGCCTGCGGCTTTCAAGCGATTCAGTAGATACGCCCAGGCCTGGGGCAGTTCACTCGCGCCGCCACCCTGCCCCGATAGCGTCGCCTCGGCGATAGAGAACGGCAGCCAGGCCATCGGGTTCGCGTCGCTCAACACATCTCTCCAGTCCGCTTAAATGAAAACTCTGTTTTCAGTTAAGAACCAACTGACTGTGACATCCCGCCGCCGAACTGTCAACGACAGGATCGCCGGATGTTGCGGATCGACGGCAACAATGCCGAGAGCATCGTGGTCGACGGCCGGAGGTGAGAAATAAGTGCTCCTGCAGGTGAGAATCGGGCCGAAGTCGATGCGCTGATCGCCGATCTCGAAGAAGCTCGCGACCGCGCGACCTCCTAACCGCTGTTGCGCAGCGCGGTCGCCAGTCCACTCATCGTCAGCAGAATGCCGCGCTGGACGAGTTCGTCATCGTCGCCAGAACGGTAGCGGCGCAATAATTCCACCTGAAGGTGATTCAGCGGTTCGAGGTATGGGAACCGGTTGAAGACGGATCGCGCCAGCGCCGGATTGTCGGCGAGAAGGTCGTCCTGGCCCGTGATGAGCTTGTGCATTCGGATCGTGCGAGTGTGCTCGGCCACGATCTTGTCGAACACCCGCCGCCGTAATTGCTCGTCGGACACCAACTCGGAGTAGTGCGCCGCCAGGCCCATATCGGATTTCGCCATCACCTGCGCCATATTCGACAGCACGGTGCGGAAGAACGGCCAGCGGCGATAGAGGTCGCGCAGCACCTCCAACCGACCGTCACCCTCGTTGATCCATTGCTCGAATGCGGTTCCGGTGCCGTACCAGCCGGGCAGCATCACTCTCGATTGGCTCCAGGCCAGCACCCACGGAATCGCGCGCAGGTCGGAGATGGCAGTCGTGGGCTTGCGTGAGGTCGGCCTACTGCCGATATTGAGCGCACCGATCTCGCTGACGGGCGTGGACTCCTTGAAGTACTCCACGAATCCCGGTGTGTCGTGGACTAATTCGGAGTACGCGCGCTGTGCGCGGGCGGCGAGATCGTCAAGCACCTCATAGGCGGGACCGGCGGCGTCACCGAGGCCCTCGATGTCGAGGAGCGTGGCCTCCAATGTTGCCGCCAACAAGGTTTCGAGGTTGCGGTGCGCAATCTGCGGCTCCGCGTACTTGGCGGCGATCACCTCACCCTGTTCGGTGATTCGAAGCGACCCGTTCACCGCGCCGGGCGGCTGTGCCCGGATGGCGTCGTAGCTGGGTCCACCACCGCGCCCGACGGTGCCTCCGCGACCGTGGAAGAGGCGCAACCGCATTCCCGTCTTACGTGCCGACTCGACCAGGTCGAGCTCGGCGCGGTACAGCGCCCAGTTGGCCGCGAGATATCCGCCGTCCTTGTTCGAGTCGGAGTAGCCCAGCATCACCTCCTGGCTGTCCCCGCGGGCCGACACGATGGCGCGGTACACCGGAAGGTCCAGTGCCTGTTCGAGAATCGACGAGCCGCGCTGGAGGTCGTCGATGGTCTCGAAGAGCGGCACGATCCCGACGGGTGCGTAGACCTCCGGCCCGGAGACGTCCAACAGGCCGACCTCTTTGAGCAGGACGGCCGCCTCGAGCATGTCGGACACCGACTGGCACATCGAGATGATGTAGTTCGGCACGGCCTGCGGCCCGAACACCTTGACGGCGCGGGCAGCCGAGGCAACGATGTCGAGTTCCTTGCGTGCCAGCTCGGAAAGTTCGGCTCCCTCGGAGATGAGCGGGCGGCGCGTGGCCACCTCTGCCGCGAGCAGTTCGACGCGGTCCGGCTCGGGCAGCGAACGGTAGTCGGCATGCACACCCGCCCATGCCAGCAGCTCGGCGATGACTTCCTCGTGCACGTCGGAGTTCTGCCGCATATCCAGCCCGGACAGGTGAAACCCGAAGACGTGCACGGCTTCCCGAAGTCTGGACAACCGATCGTCGGCCAGCACCGCGCTGCCGTTCGCGCGCAGAGACTCGTCGACAACATCGAGGTCGGCCAGTAGTTCGGCCGGCGACTGGTATCTGTCGAGCCCGAGGTCGAGTTCGTGCTCGGGCTGACGGTCGAGGATCTCGAAGGCCGTTGTCGTCAGGCGCGCATGGATGACTCGCAGCGCCCGGCGGTACGGTTCATCCGCGCGGGCGGGCTCATCACACTGATCGGCCAGCGCATCGAGCGCATCGCTGACGTTCACCAGCCGTGCCGACATGGACAGTTCCTCTTCGAGCGCAGTGATCTCGGTGAAGTAGTGGTCCAGCGCCGTGTAGGCGGCACTGCTGGTCGCCAGCCGCACGACCTCGGCGGTGACGTTCGGATTGCCGTCGCGGTCCCCGCCGATCCACGACCCGGGCCGCAGGAAGGGCTCGCTCAGCAATTCGCTATCGGGCCATCGGGACCGCAGCGCGTTTCGTACCTCGGCGTTGACCTGCGGGACGACGTCGAAGAACGCCGCGGGGTAATACCGCAGGCCGGTTTCGATCTCGTCCTGGATCTTCAACCGGGACAACCGGATCAGTGCTGTCTGCCACAGCGTGAGAATGTTCCGGCGTAGCTCCCGCTCGATGTCGCGGCCGTCATCGGTGCGCTCCTGCCCGTTCATTCGCAGTCGCATCAATTCGGTGATGCGATGCTGTGTGTCGAAGATCGTGCGCCGGCGGGTTTCGGTGGGATGAGCCGTGATCACCGGTGATACCAGCGCACCGGCCAGCGCGTCGGCCACCGTCGATGAATCGAGTTTGGCCGAATCGAGTTTGGCGTACGTCGCTGCCAAGCTGCTGTCCTGCGGCGGCTCTCCGGCGGCGACGTGGATCACCCGCCGGCGCTCGCGGTGGATGTCCTCGGCGACGTTGGCCAACAGAGCGAAGTGGGTGAATGCGCGGATGACGGGGATGGCCTGGTGAATGTCGATGCCGTCGAACATGGAGCTCAGCTGGGCGCGGTCGATCTCGGAGCGCCGCACCCGGAACGACTCCACGCGGGCGCGTTCGACGAGGTCGAACACCTCCTCGCCGTTCTGGTCGCGGACGGTCTCGCCGAGGATGGTGCCCAGCAATCGGATGTCTTCGCGCATCGGTTCGGTGGCCTCTCGGCCGACTTTCGTGCGCTGCACCGAACCAATGGGTTCCAATCCGCCGACCTCTGCCATGTCCCCAGTATCGGCGCGGCCCCCGTCGGGTGCAGAACGAGTGGGCAGTATTGGACCGGTGACTGCCGCGCCTCCCCTGTTCCGCGCCCGGGCTCGGCCGTGCTCGTCGACGAGGGCCCATCGTGGCCGTGGGCGAATTCGATGACCTGCGGCGACGGGAATGCGTCGTCGACGAAACCTTCGTCGACGGCGTGGTCTGCGCAAGGCTTCATCGACCAGCACCTGCACCCGCTGCTGGGCGAGAAGCACCACACGTATCTGGGATGGAAGATTTCCTGAGCAGCATCGCACCGGGCAAGCTCGCGAACTTCACCGTTCTCGCGCAGAACCCGGACACGGTCGCACCCGAACAGCTGAACGGGACTGAAGTGCTTGGAAGCGTGTACGCGGGACGCTGGTTCCCAGCGCCGCGCTAGCTGTACTTGATCTGCAGCGCGACGCCGACGATCGACACCACCCAGATGCCGACGACGAAGTATGTCAGCCGGTCGAGGTTCTTCTCCACGACCGTCGAGCCGGACAGGCTGGACTGGACGCCGCCGCCGAACAGGGTCGACAGACCGCCGCCCTTGGCGCGGTGCAGCAGCACGAGCAGCACCACTAGCAAGCTGGTGACAATCAACGTGATCTGCAGAGCGAGAACCATGGCCGACAGCCTACAGACCCAAAACGGCCGCTACGGCAAGGGCCCACCAGCAGCGATGGCCGAAAGCGTGGCGAACTGCTCACCGTCGAGCGATGCCCCGCCGACCAGCGCACCGTCGACGTCCTCCTGCGCGACGATCTCGCCGACGTTCTTGGCGTTCACCGAGCCGCCGTACAGGATGCGGACGCCGGCCGCGAGCTGCGGGGACGCCAGCTTGACCAGCTCGTCGCGGATGGCCTTGCAGACCTCCTGCGCGTCGGCGGCGCTGGCCACCCGGCCGGTGCCGATCGCCCATACCGGCTCATAGGCGATGACTGCCTGGCCGACCTGCTCAGGGGTCAACCCGGCCACCGAGCCGCGCAGCGATTCGACGTTGTATTCGACGTGATTGCCGGCCTCGCGGACCTCGAGTTGCTCACCGATGCAGATGATCGGAACGATGCCGTGCTTGAACGCGGCGGCGGCCTTCGACGGCCACCAGGGCGTCGTCTTCGTGGTGGTAGGTGCGGCGCTCCGAGTGCCCGACGACGGCGTAGGTGCAGCCCAGCTTCGCGAGGAAGGCACCGCTGATCTCGCCGGTGTAGGCCCCCGAATCGTGCTGCGATACGTCCTGCGCCCCGTAGGTCAGGCGCAGCTTGTCGCCGTCGACGAGGGTTTGCACGCTGCGCAGGTCGGTGAACGGCGGCAGCACCGCGACGTCGACCTTGTCGAAATACTTGTCCGGCAGCGAGAACGCGATCTTCTGGACCAGCGCAATCGCCTCGAAGTGGTTGAGGTTCATCTTCCAGTTGCCGGCGATCAGTGGCGTACGGGACACGTGGTGCGCCTTTCTAGGAGCTGCTAGGTGCTCAAGAGTGCTCGAGTATTTGGATACCGGGCAGGTCTTTGCCCTCAAGGTATTCCAGCGACGCCCCGCCACCGGTCGAAATGTGAGAGAAGCCGTCGTCGGGCAGACCCAGCTGACGCACCGCGGCCGCGGAATCACCGCCGCCGACGACGCTGAAGCCGCCCTTGCCGGTGGCCCCGATGATCGCCTCGGCGACACCCTTGGTGCCCGCGGCGAACGCGGGGAACTCGAACACGCCCATCGGGCCGTTCCAGAAGATGGTCTTGGCGTTGGACAGCAGGTTGGTGAACCGCTCGACTGAACCAGGTCCGATATCGAGGCCCATCTTGCCGTCCGGAATCTGGTCCGCCCGAACCACCTCGGGCGCGGAATCGGCGGCGAACTCGTCGGCCACCACGATGTCGACCGGTAGGTGGATCACGTCGCCGTAGTCTTCGAGCAGCTTGCGGCAGGTGTCGATCATGCTCTCTTCGAGAAGCGAATTACCTACTGAAACACCTTGCGAGGCAAGGAATGTGAAGCACATGCCGCCGCCGATGACGATGCTGTCGGCTTTGGTAGCCAGATTCTCGATGACGGCGAGTTTGTCCGACACCTTCGAGCCGCCGAGCACCACGGCGTACGGCCGCTCGGTCGAACTGGTCAGCTGCTCGAGCACCTTGATCTCGGTCGCCACCAGCGTGCCCGCGTAGTGCGGCAGCAGCGTGGCGACGTCGTAGACCGAGGCCTGCTTGCGGTGCACCACGCCGAAACCGTCGGAGACGAAGGCGCCGGGCGAACCGTCTGCGCCGCTGACGAGTTCGGCGAGCGCCTTGGCCAGCGCGAGGCGCTCGCTGTCGTCCTTGCTGGTCTCGCGGGGATCGAAGCGGATGTTCTCCAGCAACAGGATGTCGCCGTCGGTGAGGCCCTCCGCGCGCGCCAGTGCATCCGTGCCGACGACATCACCGGCCAGTTGGACGTGCCTGCCGAGCTGCTCGGACAGCGCCTTGGCCACCGGGGCGAGCGAGAACTCCGGCGTCGGACCGTCTTTGGGCCTACCGAGGTGTGCGGTGACGACCACCTTCGCGCCGGCGTCGGACAATGCCTTCAGCGTCGGTACCGACGCGATGATGCGTCCCGGGTCGGTGATGTTGCGATCGTCGTCAAGCGGGACGTTCAGGTCCGAGCGCACCAGTACGCCCCGGCCCGAAACCCCTTCTGCCAATAGGTCGGAGAGCGTCTTGATAGAAGACGAAGCCATCGGGTTAGAGCGACTTGCCGACCAGCGCGACCAGGTCGACGAGACGGTTGGAGTAGCCCCACTCGTTGTCGTACCAGGAAACGACCTTCGCCTGATTGTCGATCACCTTGGTGAGCCCCGAGTCGAAGATAGAGCTGTGCGGGTCGGTGACGATGTCGCTCGACACGATGGGTGCGTCGTAGTACTTCAGGATGCCCTTGAGCGGACCGTCAGCAGCCGCCTTGAACGCCAAGTTGATCTCCTCGGCGGTGGGCGTCTTGGAGAGCTCGGCGGTCAGATCGGTGCACGAACCCGTTGGGATCGGCACGCGCAGGGCGTACCCGTCTAGCTTGCCCTTGAGCTCGGGCAGCACCAGGCCGATCGCCTTGGCGGCGCCGGTCGAGGTGGGGACGATGTTGAGCGCGGCGGCACGCGCACGGCGCAGATCCTTGTGCGGACCGTCCTGCAGATTCTGGTCCTGGGTGTAGGCGTGGATCGTGGTCATCAAGCCCTTGACAAGGCCGAACTGGTCATTGAGCACCTTCGCCAGCGGGCCGAGGCAGTTCGTGGTGCAGGACGCGTTGGAGATGATGTTCTGGCTGCCGTCGTACTTGTCGTCGTTGACGCCGAGCACGATGGTGATGTCCTCGTCGCTGGCAGGCGCGGAGATGATGACCTTCTTGGCGCCCGCGTCGAGGTGGCCCTGCGCCTTGGCGCGGGCCGTGAAGATACCGGTGGACTCGACGACGACGTCGACGCCCAGATCACCCCAGGGCAGGGCGGCGGGGCCTTCCTTGACCTCCAGCGCCTTGATCTTGGTGCTGCCGATGACGATCGTGTCGTCGCCTTCGAGGCTGATTTCCTCGGGATAGCGGCCCAGGATCGAGTCGAACTTCAAAAGGTGCGCCAGGCTGGCGTTGTCGGTGAGGTCGTTGACCGCGATGATCTCGATGTCGGTGCTCTTGCCCTCGGCCTTCTGCGCCGCGAGGGCCCGGTAGAAGTTGCGTCCGATGCGGCCGAAGCCATTAACGCCAACCCGGATTGTCACTTGCTTCTCCTTTTAGCCTTGATACTCACAGGCCAGCCTAGTGCTGTGACAGGCGCCACGCGCGGGCTGGTCAGTGCATGGCCAGGCTCTGGTCGGCGTACGGATTACCCAGCCATTTCCCGCGGATCCGCTGCAGCGTGCCGTCGTCTTCGAGTTCGGCCTGCGCGACAGTGAGGCGTGCGAGGAGTGCCTGGTCGTCGAGCGGGACGGCAATCGCGATGTTCTCCACCGAGATGCCGCGCTGAACCACATCGACGCTGTGTATCGGTTTGACCAGCTCGGTGAGCACCGGCGCGAGCTTCATGAATGCGTCGCATGCGCCGGTCGTCAGGTCGGTCAGCGCCGCGCGGATAGCGCCGTAGTCATAGACGCGGACCGCGGCAGCCTTGCCTTGGGCGACCAGGCGGTCGGCGATCGGCTGGCTGGTGTTGCCCTGCTGCACGCCGATCGTTAGCCCTTCGAGGTCGTCGACGGACCTCACATGCGGCAGGCGCGTGGTGTCCACGGCCAGCGACTGCCCGGAGATGAGGTAGGGCGGAACGAACTGGGCTTTGCGCTCGCGCTCGGGCGTGACGGTCGTCCCAGCGGCGACGCAGTCGTAGTCCGTGCCGAGGCCGATCGAAGATGCCGTTGAAATCTGCGCCTTCGTAGGCAACGAATTCGACTGTTGCGCCGAGGTTTTCGGCGATTGCCTCCATCAGGTCGATATCGAGCCCGCTATCGTCCGGCATACCGTTGAACGGCGGGTCGGGAAGGGCCGCGCCGACTCTCAACGTCTCCATGGGTTCACCGTAGTTGGTCCAGTTGAGCTCGCACGTGCTCAATCTGGTCAAGCGCGTACGCCGCGATGCCAGCGGTTGTCATGGATTCGCCGCGGCCCGCGTTCGACTGATAAGCGTCGGTACCCAGTATTTGGCGGAGTCGCGAGACGGTCGCGCCGAGTTCGGGGATAGCCGTTGCGGTAAGGGGGCTCGCAGCAAATCCTGCAACGGTTGCCGCCTGCTCGTGGCATCCGAACTTGGCCAATACGTCCACCAGTATTGCCAACGGGCTGCGGATCGCGGTGATCGATCCCGAATCCCGGTTGATCCGCAGAGTGAGCGTTAGATGATCAAGCGCCGAAGCCCAGTCATCACGCCGGGCCTCCAGTCGGCCGATGTTGGATGCCAGATATCCCTCGGCGGCTCGGTTCCCGCTGCTGTGTGCAATCACCAGGCCGCGACGCATGGCATCGAGCGCCTTCTCGGGTTCGACGTCGCGGAATGCGAAACCTACCGCCAAGAGTGCACCAGAGACCGCATAGGGATTACTTGTCGCCTCGGCGGCGCTGAGCACCTCCGGTGCGGCCGCCATCGCCTCGTCACCTCGACCGGCCATCACCAACTGGAGGACTCGGTTCGACCTGCTGATCGCAAGGGGGTCAGACCGGGGATCCAAATACCGGTCCTCCCATTCGAGAGCCTTCTCGAGCTCACCGATGACCATGCGGGTGCCCCCGAGCAACCCATCAAGTCCGAACGGCACCTCTCCGCGGCCGGTGCGCACCATCTCCTGACGTCTGTCGGAGTAGGCGATTGCGTCGTCGATTCGGCCGGCCATCCAGCAGAGCGCCGACACGACATAGAGGTATCCAAGCCGCGGGTGATTGCCAAGACACGCGGCCTCGATGAGCTCCTCAGCCCACGTCGAAGGCTCCTGGTTCTCCAGCGCCATACCGAGAACCCCCGCATAGGTGGCGATCTGGGCGGCTTCGTCGAGCTGGTCGCAGTCTGCGGCCCACCGAAACGCATTGCGCAGGTTTGCGAGCTCGGTGGCGAACCACACATAGGACTCGTGCTGGCGGGGGCTGTCCCACAGGGCCATGACGTCGGTTTCACGCCCGGCGAAGTGGCGGGCATGGGCGTCGCGCGCCTGCCCGGCGTCGCCATTGTTCGCGAGCTTCTCGTCGGCGAACTCACGGATCGTCTCGAGCATCGAAAACCGCGTCTTGCCCGTTGCCTGCTCAGCGACGATCAGCGATTTGCGCACCAATGCATCGAGCAGATCGATGACTCGATAGTCGATCCACTTCAGAACCCGCTACCGCGCAGGCACTTTCGAGGTCGAAGCCACCCGCGAAGACCGAACACCGTTCCAGCAGTTGCTCTTTCAGCGTCGTCGAGGAGGTCGTAGGACCAAGCCACCGCGTGACGTAACGTCTGATGTCGCCCCAGTGCGCGCCGCGAGCCTATAAGCAGCTTGAACCGTTGATCGAGGTGATCGCGGATCTCGTCGACAGCCATCGACGACATGCGCGATGCGGCCAATTCGATTGCCAACGGTATTCCGTCGAGACGCCGGCAGATCTCAGTAATCGCGTCCGCACCGTCGAGCGGCACGGCGGGTGCGACATGTTGAGCCCGTTCGGTGAACAGACGCACGGCCGCGGCGGTGTCCAAGGACCGTACCGGCCACACCTGTTCGTCAGCCAACGCCAATCCTTCACGACTGGTGGCGAGGATTGTTGCGGTCGCCGAGACAGCGAGGATCGCGTCGGCCACATCTGCGACCGCGTCGAGCACATGCTCACAGTTGTCGAAGACCAGTAGGCGGACCCGGCCGTCGAGCGCAGCAGCCACCGATTCGGTCATGGTCTTGCCGGGCTGCTGGGTGATGCCAAGGACCGCAGCGACCGCATCCGGCACCACGGTGGGGTCGCTGACGGCCGCAGTTCGAAAACCCATACGCCGTCTGGAAATTCATCGGCCAGCAGCGCGGCGACTTCGACGGCAAGTCTGGTCTTGCCGACGCCACCAACGCCTGTGAGTGTGACCAGTCGCCGAGACCGTACGAGCCCAGCGATTTCAGCGACTTCTGCATCACGTCCGATGAACGCCGACGCCGCACGTCGCAGATTCCCCGGAGTTGGATCGAGTGTTCGTAAAGGCGGAAAGTCTGTGCGCAGGCCGGCCGCTTGCACCTGATACACAGTTATCGGACTGGCAATGTCGCGCAGTCGCCGCACGCCCAGGCTCAGGAGGTCGACACTCCCTGAGCAGTCCCGCGGTCGAGTCCGCCACCAGGACCTGTCCACCGTGTCCTGCAGCCATCACCCGAGCAGCGCGGTTGAGCACCGTTCCGAAGTAGTCACCGTCGCGCAACTCAGCCTCGCCGGTGGCGATACCGATCCGCACCGGCAGCTGCAACTCCCGCTGCGCATCGATTGCGGCGGCGACTGCCGCCGTCGGCGATGCGAACGCAGCCACACGCCATCGCCGGTGTGCTTGAACAGGAAGCCATCATGCGCCTCGATTGCCGAGCGCAACACCTTGTCGTGCGCGGCCAGCGCCACTCGCATCGCGTCCGCGTCTGACTTCCCACCGACGGGTCGAACCCTCGATATCGGTGAACAGAAACGTCACCACGCCCGGATGGCGCGTCATGACGACTCGCGCGAGTTCTGTTCGGGCCTGGTCGATCTGGTCGTAGGCGTATGCCACCATCGCGGCTGTCGTCATCGTCGCGCCCTTCACGCGCAAGCTGTTCGTAGATCTGGTCGCCGAGGACATCGCGCAGATGGGCGATCGCGACGCCGAGTTCGGCAATGGTCGCCGTGGTCAACGCGCTGACGGCGAAACCGGCGATGACGGCCGCTGACCCGTTGTGGCCGATCCGGTCGAGAAACGCGGCCAACATGGCCAGAACGACACGAAGTTGGCTGGTGTTGCCGGCGTCGTGGTAGTTGCGGACTCGCCAACGTGCAGTAGTCGAGCGCGACCACGCGGATCACCATGTTCGACTTCAAGTCGGCACAAGCTCGTTGCCAGTGTGACTCTGGTTGCCGCGGTTGCCGCTGTCTTGGGCTATCACCAGACCCCGGCGAAGCGCCGCCATTGCGCGGACGGGCTCCGCTTCCCCGAAGGCGTAGCCATATGCGAGCAGCGCCATACGTGAGCACAGACGGATTGCCGCGGGTCTCCGCGGCATCGATCAATCCGGTGCGCCGCGACGGCCTCGTCGTCGCGTGACCCGACGGCTGCCAGCGCCATGACATATGTTGCCCTGGCAGTGGATCGGCGTCGCGGCCGCGTCAGGTGCGCACGGCGCTACCTCGACGTACCTGCTCGGGCTGGCCCGCGGCCAGTAGTGCACCGCCAAGAAAGCCCCCCACGCCGAATCGGCACCTCGCCGCGGCCACTGTTCGAAACCGCCTGCCCCGCCGCGCTGTAGCGAAGGCCGTCCTCAACCCGCCCGGGCTGCCAACACATCGACGCCAACACGTACAGAAATGCCAGCCGGGGATGGTCGATCGCGCGGGCGGGTTCGATCAGCTCCTCCGCCCAGGCGATCGGCTCGTAGATTCCGAGCCATGATCCGCCGAGGAATGACCCGCACGTCGCGATGGCGGCGGCGGAATCGAGGTCGCCGCTGTCCGCGGCACATCGGAAACGCCGCGCGCAGATTGGCCATCTCGAGGACGAACCATTCGTACGCCTCACGTTGCGCGAGGGCTGTCCCATAGGGCCAAGATGTCGTTTTCTCGATCCGCAAAGTAACGGGCATGCGCTGCACGAACTTCGGTGGCCTCGCCGCGCGCCACCAGTTGTTCTTCTGCGAATTGGCGGATCGTCTCGAGCATCGCGAATCGCGTTTGCCCCGACGACCGGTCGGCGATGAGCAGCGACTTGCGCACCAACGCATCGAGCAGATCGAGGACGGCGAAGTCATCGGCATCGTCGGATCCTGCTACCGCGCAAGCGCTTTGTAGGTCAAATCCGCCGACGAACACCGAACACCGGTCCAGAAGCGCCTTCTCCGCCTCGTTTAGCAGGTCGTAGGACCACGCCACCGCGTGCCGCAATGTCTGGTGACGTTCCAACCCACGCCGAGACCCGATCAGCAGCTTGAATCGGTGATCGAGCCGATCGCGGACTTCGGTCGCCGTCATCGACTCCATCCGCGACGCTGCCAGTTCAATCGCCAACGGAATTCCGTCGAGCCGACGACAGACCTCCTCCACCGCAGCCGATCTCGTCACGCCGGCATGTTCTGAGCACGCTCCGCGAACAGCTGCACCGGCCGCAGCGACTTCCAGCGAAGACACCCGCCACAGTCGCTCTTCGACGAGACCGAGTCCTTCGCGGCTGGTCACGAGAATCTGCACGGTGGCCGACTTCGCAAGTATCGATTCGATCAGGTCCGCCGCAGCGTCGACGACATGCTCGCAATTGTCGAACATCAGGAGTCGAACGCGACCTTCCTGTGCGTACGCCACTGACTCGGTCACGCTCTTACCTGGCTGCTGAGTGATACCCAAGACCGTGGCGACCGCGTCAGGAACCGCCGCGGGATCGGTCACGGCGGCGAGTTCGAAAATCCAAACACCATCGGGGAATTCATTCGCGAGTTGCGCCACAACTTCCAATGCCAGCCGCGTCTTGCCGACGCCGCCGACGCCGGTCAATGTGACCAAAGGCGTTGAGCGTACGGCGGTTGATATGCGGTGACCTCGTCTTCGCGCCCAATTAAGCTGGCTGGTCGCGGGTCGAAGGTTGCCCCGAGTTGAGTCGAGGGTGCGTAACGGCGGAAATTGCGTTCGAAGTCCCGGCGACCGCAGCTGAAACAGCGTGATCGGATTCGGAACGTCACGCAACCGCCGCGGTCCCAGGTTCATCAGGTCGACATCGCTCAACAATCCCGCCGTCGAGTCGGCCACCAAGATCTGACCACCGTGCCCGGCGGCCATCACCCGTGCAGCGCGGTTGAGAACCGTTCCGAAGTAATCGTCGTCACGCAACTCAGCCTCGCCGGTGGCGATACCCATTCGCACCGGCAGCTGCAACTCCCGCTGCGCATCGACTGCCGCATCCACCGCCGACATCGGCGAGGCGAATGCCGCGGCCACCCCGTCGCCGCTGTGGCTGAACACGAAGCCATCGTTTACCTCGATCGCAGAGCGCAACACCTTGTCGTGGGCAGCCAGTGCCACCCGCATCTCGGACGCATCGGATTCCCACCGAAGGGTGGACCCCTCGATATCGGTGAACAAAAACGTGACCACGCCAGTGGGCGCGTCCCCCGGGGACACTTCCGCAGAATGCCACACCAAGCCCGCCTGCACGCTTGGTTTGCGACGAGCTAGGCGTCTTCGAGCAGATCTGGCGTGACCGCCGACTCGGTATCGGGAATGCCGTCCTGCTTCGCCTTGCGATCAGCCATCGACAGCAACCGCCGAATTCGTCCCGCCACAGCGTCTTTCGTCATCGGCGGGTCCGCAAGTCGGCCCAGCTCCTCCAGTGACGCCTGCCGGTGCTCGACACGTAGCTTGCCCGCGGCGGCCAGATGGTCGGGCACGGTGTCGGCGAGGATCTCCAGCGCCCGCTCCACTCGCGCGGCCGCGGCCACGGCAGCCCGCGCCGATCGCCGCAGATTGGCGTCGTCGAAGTTGGCCAACCGGTTGGCTGTGGCGCGCACCTCGCGGCGCATCCGCCGCTCTTCCCACGTCAGCCTCGTGTCCTGGGCGCCCATGCGGGTCAGCAACGCACCGATGGCCTCACCGTCGCGCACCACCACCCGGTCGGCGCCCCGTACTTCGCGGGCCTTCGCGCTAACGCCAAGCCGTCGTGCCGCACCGACGAGCGCCAGCGCGGCCTCCGGCCCCGGACAACTGACCTCAAGCGCCGAGGATCGGCCCGGCTCGGTGAGCGATCCATGCGCCAAAAACGCTCCGCGCCAAGCAGCTTCGGCATCAGCAACGCTACCGCCGACCACCTGCGCGGGAAGCCCACGCACCGGGCGCCCACGCAAATCGAGCAAACCGGTTTGCCTCGCCAAGGCTTCTCCATCTTTGGCGACCCGCAACACATACCGCGTGTTCTTCCGGATCCCGCTCGCCGACAGCACGTGCACCACCGCGTTGTAGCCGTAGAGGTCGTAGATGTCCTTGCGCAGGCGCCGGGCAATGATGCCCAGATCGACCTCGGCCTCGACAACCACCCGCCCGGACACGATGTGCAGCCCCCCGGCGAAACGGAGCAGCGATGCCACCTCGGCACGTCGAGCGCTCACCGAATTGACCTGCAGGCGGCTGAGCTCGTCTTTGACCTCGGCTGTCATCGCCACGGGTCGTCACCTCTCGGTCCGTTCGCTGTCGGTGTGGGCACAGTCGGCACCGCAGGCGCCGGCGGCGCCGTCCCACGCAACCGCACGCCTTCCAGGGCGGCGGCCAACCTCGCCGGGTCATGTAAAGGTGTACCAGGTCTGGACACGTCAGCAAACTCAACTTGAGCATCCAGAATTTTGGCGGTGCGGCGCAGTTGCTCACGCTCGCGTTCGCTCGGGACGCGGCTGGCGTCGACGATGACCTCATGCATCGCGAACCCGGGCGCGTGCTGCGACAACACGTGGATGTGTCGTTCAGCCGAGAACTCGGCCGTCTCCCCCGGTTCGGCGACCAGGTTCACCACCAGCGCCCGTCGCGCCGTCGTCGCCTGCAGAGCCGCCGCCAGCTGCGGGACCAGCACGTGCGGGATGACGCTGGTGAACCATGACCCGGGCCCGAGCACGACCAGGTCGGCGGCCATGATTGCGTCCACCGCCTGGCGGGTGGCGGGCGGATCACCTGGTATCAGCCGGACCCGGCGGACCTTGCCCACCGTGGTCGCGATCGCCACCTGACCGCGGATCACCCGGCTCATCCGCGGATCGGATTCCAGACCCGCCACGTCGGCCTCGATCCCCAACGCCATTGGGCACATCGGCAGCACCCGGCCATGGATGCCGAGCACGCGGCCCAGCTCGTCGAGCGCCGCCACCGGGTCGGCCAGCACCTCATTGAGGCCGGCGAGCATGAGATTGCCGATCGGATGACCCGCCAACGCACCGTTTCCTCCGAAGCGATGCTGGAGGATGGTTGCCCACAGCCGCCCGTGGGGACTGTCAGATGCCAACGCGGCCAATGCCATTCGCAGATCACCCGGAGGCAGCACATCGAGTTCGCCGCGTAGCCGGCCCGATGAACCGCCGTCGTCGGCGACCGTGACGACCGCGGTGACGTGCGGGGTGAGTCTGCGGGCCGCCGACAACGTGGCATACAGGCCGTGCCCACCCCCGAGGGCAACGATCCGTGGACTCATTCGCGCCCCAGATCTCGGTGCAACACCCGCACCGTCAGGTCGTCACCGCCCTGCAGCCTGGCCGCCAGCGCCTCGGCGATCGCGACGCTGCGATGCTTGCCTCCGGTGCAGCCAATGGCAACAGTCATATATCGCTTTCCCTCGCGGCGGTACCCGTCTATGACGAAGTCCAGCAGCCGATGATAGGTCTCCAGGAACTCTGCGGCGCCCGGCTGGCCGAGTACGTAGTCACGGACGGCGGGGTGCTGCCCGGTGTGCGGCCGCAGCGCATCCACCCAATGCGGGTTAGGAAGAAAGCGCACATCCATCACCGTATCCGCGTCCATGGGCAGCCCGTACTTGTATCCGAAAGACTCAACAGTGACATTCGTGTGAGCGACGGTTTCCCCTCCGAAGGCCCGCTCGATGCTCTCCCGCAATGCGGGGACCGGCAACGTCGACGTGTCGATCACGAGATCGGCCACGGCCCGGATCGGCGCGAGCATCGCCCTCTCAGCCGCAATGCCTTCTGCAAGAGTCTGATTCCCCTGCAGTGGATGGCTGCGACGGTTTTGCTCGTACCGACGAACCAGGATGTCGTCGGAGGCCTCGAGAAACAGCACCCGCGGAGTGATGTTTCGGGTGGCCAGGTCCTTTCGTACCCAGTCCAGGTCTCCGGTGAAACCTCGCGAGCGCACATCCATCACCACGGCGAGCTGGGTAATGCGCGAACCCGCCGCGAGACCCAGCTCCACCATCCGCGCGATCAACTCCGGCGGCAGATTGTCGGCCACGTACCAGCCGAGGTCCTCCAGCACTTTGGCCGCAGTTCCCCGGCCCGCGCCGGACAGTCCAGTGACCAGCACGACGTCGATGTCTGATTCCCCACGTTCGCCGGTTTCGGCGCCACCCTGCAATTCTTCGTGCATGCCCTGATCTGTCATCCGGATGCTCTGCTCTGATCATCGCCGATAACCGGTTCGGGCGCTCCGGTTTCGGACGGGACACCGAGGGCCTCCAGGACGGCCTTGGCCGTCGCGACCCCGATACCGGGCACGGCGGTGATCTCCTCGACGCTGGCCTCCTTCAAGCGTGCCACCGATCCGAAATGTGTCACAAGCGCCTTACGACGATGCTCGCCAAGGCCGCGGATCGAATCGAGTGCTGATGCCGTCATTCGCTTGGACCGCTTACTGCGGTGATAGGTGATCGCGAACCGGTGCGCCTCGTCACGCACCCGCTGTAGAAGGTACAAACCTTCGCTGTTGCGCGGCATGATCAGGGGGTCAGGCTCGGACGGCACCCACACCTCTTCCAGTCTTTTCGCCAGCCCGATTACCGCGACATCGCTGATACCCAGATCATCGAGCACTGCTTGGGCGGCGTTGACCTGCGGGGCGCCACCGTCGACTACGAACAGGTTGGGCGGATAGGCGAACTTTCGCGATTTACCTTCGGGTGCAAGCTCTGTCGGGTGTTCCAGGTCGTGCAGGTGCCGGTAGAAGCGCCGCCGGGTGACCTCGGCGATCGACGCGACGTCGTCTGAGCGGCCCTCGCCCGCGGCATCCCTGATCGCATAGTGGCGATAGTCGGACTTGCGCGGCAGCCCGTCCTCGAACACCACCAGCGATGCCACCACATCGGTGCCCTGGACGTGGCTGATGTCGACACATTCGATACGAAGCGGGGCGTCGGCAAGCCCCAGCGATTCCTGAATGCTCTGTAGTGCAGCACTTCTCGCGGTGAAGTCGCCCGCCCTCTTGAGCTTATGCTGCGTCAGCGCATCTTGCGCATTGCGCCGCACGGTCTCGGCGAGCGCGCGTTTGTCACCGCGCTGGGGCACCCGCACCGACACCCGTGAACCGCGCAGTTGTGACAACCATGTCTCCAACTCCTCGGCGTTGCCGGGCAGACACGGCACCAGCACCTGTCGGGGCACCGGCGTCAACGACATGTCTGCCGCGCCATCGAGTTCGGCCTGATCGCCGTAGAACTGGGTCAGGAACTGCTCGACGAGGTGCTCCTGGCTCGATTCGCCCGGCTCGCCGGACTTTTCGACGACCCAGCCGCGCTGGCCGCGAACCCGACCACCGCGCACGTGGAACACCTGCACGGCCGCTTCCAGGTCGTCGTCGGCGAAGGCGACCACGTCTGCGTCGGTGCCGTCGCCGAACACCACGGCCTGCTTTTCCATCGCCCGCTTCATCGCGGAGATGTTGTCCCGCAACCGGGCTGCCCGCTCGAAGTCCAGCACCTCGGCGGCCTGGTTCATCTCATTTTCCATGTCACGGACCAGCCGGTCGGTCTTACCCGCCAGGAAGTCGCAGAAGTTTTCGACGATCTGCCGATGTTCTTCGGCGGTCACCCGTCCGACACACGGAGCCGAGCACTTGTCGATGTACCCGAGCAGGCAAGGCCGATCGATCTGCCTGTGCCGCTTGAAAACTCCCGCCGAGCAGGTGCGCGCCGGAAACACCCGGGTCAGCAGGTCGAGCGTCTCGCGGATCGCCCACGCGTGCGAGTACGGCCCGAAGTAGCGGACCCCCTTGCGCCGCGCCCCGCGGTAGACCATCAGTCGCGGGTACTCCTCGTTCAATGTCACGGCGAGCACCGGATACGACTTGTCGTCGCGGTATCGCACGTTGAACCGCGGGTCGAACTCCTTGATCCAGTTGTACTCGAGCTGCAGCGCCTCGACTTCGGTGTTGACCACCGTCCACTCGACGCCGGCTGCCGTCATCACCATCTGACGGGTGCGCGGCGCCAGACCGGATAGGTCGGCGAAGTAGGAGTTCAACCGGCTGCGCAGGCTCTTGGCCTTGCCGACGTAGATCACCCGGCCGTGCGGATCCCGGAACCGGTAGACGCCCGGCTCGACGGGAATCGACCCTGGCGCGGGTCGGTACGTCGCTGGATCGGGCACGGATTCCAGGTTACTGCCGTCCTCGGACGCGCCCGATGAACTACCGTCGGGTGATGCGGATCTCGTCGCTGATCAAGGTGGCGGCCCCGCTGACCGGGGTCGTGCTGGTTCTGGCCGGATGCGGCGCCGAGCAGGACGCCGAGCCCACGCGCCGCCGGACCGTGCGCGATCGTCGCCAACGGAACCCCCGCACCCAAAACCTCGGCGCTGGCGCCAGCCGGCGGGACGGCCACCACCTCCCGAAACATCTCCACCAATCCGGAGGTGGCCACCGGCTACCGCAAGGACATGACCGCCGGTGCGCACCAGCAGCTACTCGGTGGTCACCGCCAACCCGCTGGCCACCCAGGCGGCCTGTGAGGTGCTCCGCGACGGCGGGACCGCCGCCGACGCGCTGGTCACCGCGCAGGCGGTGCTCGGCCTGGTCGAGCCGCAGTCCTCCGGCGTCGGCGGCGGCGGCTTCCTGCTCTACTACGACGCGGCGGCGGGTTCGGTGCAGGCCTACGACGGCCGAGAGGTCGCGCCCGCCGCCGCGACCGAGAACTATCTGCGCTGGATCTCCGACACCGACCGCACCGAACCCAAGCCCGACGCCCGCGCATCCGGCCGCTCCATCGGCGTGCCCGGCATCGTGCGGCTCATGCAGGACGTCCACGCCGAGCACGGCAAGACCGGCTGGCGCGACCTGTTCAACCCCGCCGTCACGCTCGCCGACGACGGCTTCGACATCAGCCCGCGGCTGGCGGCCGCCATCGCCGACTCCGCGCCGCAACTGAAGGCGGATCCCCAGGCCGCCGAATACTTCCTCAACCCCGACGGCAGCCCCAAGACCGAGGGGACACGCCTGACCAACCCCGCCTACGCAAAGACGTTGGGCGTCATCGCATCTGATCCGCAGTCGTTCTACACCGGCGCGATCGCCGACGGATATCGTCGCGGCCGCGGCCGATGCCTCCGGCGGCCGAACCCCGAGTCTGATGACGACCGAAGACCTCGCCGGCTACACCGTGAAGAAGCGCGAGGCGCTGTGTGCGCCGTACCGCGGCAAGGAGATCTGCGGCATGCCGCCGCCGTCGTCGGGCGGCATCGCCGTCGCCGCGACGCTGGGCATCCTCGAACACTTCGCGATGGCCGACCACAAGCCCAGCGACATCGACCTCAACGGCGGCCGACCCTCGGTGATGGGCGTCCACCTGATCTCCGAGGCGGAGCGGCTGGCCTACGCCGACCGCGACAAGTACGTCGCCGACACCGAATTTCGTCCCACTGCCCGGCGGCTCGCCCAATACGTTGATCAACAGCGCCTACCTCGCCGGCCGCGCGGCGCTGATCTCCGAGCAGCGCTCGATGGGCACGGCGAAGCCGGGCGAATTCGGCCCGCCGACGGTCCCGGCGCCGCCGACCCCCGAGCACGGCACCAGTCAGATCAGCATCATCGACGCACAGGGCAACGCGGCATCGCTGACCACCACGGTCGAGTCTGCATTCGGCTCGTTCCACATGGTCGACGGCTTCATCCTCAACAACCAGCTCACGGACTTCTCGGCCGAACCCGCCGGACCCGACGGCGCTCCGGTAGCCAACCGGATCCAGCCGGGCAAGCGGCCGCGCAGCACGATGGCCCCCACGTTGGTCTTCGAGCGGCCCTGCGGCGGGCCGGCCCGCAGCCAGAGGTCCGCTCTATGCGGTGCTCGGTTCGCCAGGCGGCTCGGTCATCATCCAGTTTGTCGTGAAAACCGTTGTCGGCATGCTGGATTGGGGACTTGACCCGCAGCAGGCGGTGTCCATGGTCGATTTCGGCGCGGCGAACACTCCGAAGACCAACGTCGGCGGCGAACATCCCATCATCGACACCTCCGATAACGGCGACCACGACCCACTGGTGGTCGGCCTGCGAAAACTCGGACATGAGGTCGACCTGGCCGACCAGTCGAGCGGACTGTCCGCGATCGTCCGCGACGAAGCGGGTCTGATCGGTGGCGCAGATCCTCGCCGCGAGGGGCTGGTGATGGGCGACACCAGGTGACCGCAAGGGTCACCCGCCTGACCGAGTCCGACTGGAGGGTCTTCGCCGTGATCCGGTTGCGGGCCTTGACCGACTCCCTGGGCGAAAGCGATCCGCAGTACCAGAAGGAGGTCGCATTCACCGCCGCGCAGTGGCGCCGCAGGCTGCGCAACCACACGCAGTTCGTGGCGCTGGTCGACGATCGGTCCGTCGGACTGATCGCCGCTCAGCAGGAAAATCCCGAATCGGTGTATCTCTACTCGCTCTGGCTGGACCCGGCGGTCCGTGGACGGGGCCTGGCGCGCCCACTAGTCGCCGCGGCGGTGGACTGGGCGCGCGACCAACGGGTCAAGACCGTCACGCTGCGGGTCGCGTCGGGACAATGTGGCGGCGCGCGCCGTTTACGAGAGCCTGGGGTTCGCCGCCGTCACACCGGTCGTAAGCCGTCAAATCCCAGCGACGAAGTCGCGATGACGCTCAGCGTGAATTGATGCCCTTGTAGCGCTCGAGAAGTCCGCGGACGGTGTTCATCGCGGCAACCGCCCGGTCCTTGTCGACCGCCTGAATCGCCAGCACCGGAACGTACTCATCGTCGGGCAGGTCGACTCGCGCCCATCGAGCACCACGATGGAAGGACACGTCGACCACCTCCGACCATGGAATCAGCCGGTAGGTCAACAGGTTCCGCACCGCAATCCCCTGGGCGCCGACACGTAGTCGCGGCCGGGCGAACAACAGGACCACTGAAGCGATGACGGCACCGAGTAAGGCGATCGCCACCTGATCGGCCGTCTGGAAGATGACACCGGTCGACCCGATCTTCAACAGTGCGCCGACGGCGACATGTGCGGCCAGGATGAGTGCCGCCGCGCCGTATGCGAAATACGGTGTGAGATGGGGCCGTATCTCCACATCCCAGTCGCTCATGATCGTGGACGCAGGTCTCGCAGCGTCAGCGCGGTGGAAATCGCCGCCGCCGCTGCCTGCGCGCCCTTGTCTTCGGTCGAACCCGGCAGCCCGGCGCGATCGAGGGCCTGCTGCTCGGTATTCGTGGTGAGCACGCCGTTGGCGACCGGAGTCGATTCGTCCAATGAGACCCGGGTCAGCCCCTGCGTGACCGCGTCGCACACGTAGTCGAAGTGTGGTGTCTGCCCGCGGATCACCACACCGAGTGCCACCACCGCGTCGTGCTCGGCCGCCAATGCCTGTGCGACGACGGGGATTTCGATGGCACCCAGAACTCGTACCACCGTCGGGTCGTCGATCCCGGCGTCGGCGGCCACCTTACGCGCGCCGTCGAGCAGCGCGTCGCAGATCGTCTCGTGCCATGTGCTGGCCACGATGGCCAGCGTCAACCCCGATGCGTCGAGCTGAGGCAGATCGGGAACGCCCGCAGCTGGGCTCACAGGGCTCCGCCGAGATCGCGTTCCGGCGGGGTGCGATCACCGAGCAGATACACGCCCTCTTCGTAGGAGTCCATGGTCACAGCCTCGTGGTACTCGTCCAGGCCGATGAGGTCGTGGCCCATCCGGTCGCGCTTGGTCATCAAGTACCGGATGTTCTCCGCGTTGGCGCGAACCGGCAGCGGAACACGTTCGATGATGTGCAGCCCGTAGCCGTCGAGGCCGACGCGCTTAGCGGGGTTGTTGGTGAGCAGCCGCATGGACCGCACGCCGAGATCGACGAGAATCTGTGCGCCGATGCCGTAGTCGCGGGCATCGGCGGGCAAGCCCAACTTCAGGTTGGCGTCCACCGTGTCCTCGCCGGCGTCCTGCAGCTGGTAGGCCTGCAGCTTGTGCATCAGGCCGATGCCTCGGCCTTCGTGCCCGCGCATGTACAACACGACACCGCGGCCCTCGCGCGCCACCATCGCCAATGCGGCGTCCAGCTGTGGACCGCAGTCACAGCGCCGGGAGCCGAACACATCGCCGGTGAGGCATTCCGAGTGCACCCGGACGAGTACGTCGTGCCCGTCACCGTGCGGTCCGGCGATGTCGCCACGCACCAGTGCTACGTGCTCGACCTCTTCGTACAGGCTGGTGTAGCCGACCGCGCGGAACTCGCCGTGCCGGGTCGGGATGCGGGCCTCGGCGATGCGCTCGATGTGCTTCTCATGCTTGCGCCGCCACTCGATGAGATCGGCGATCGAGATGAGCGCCAGGTCGTGCTCGTCGGCGAAGACCCGCAGCTCGTCGGTCTGCGCCATCGCGCCTTCGTCCTTCTGGCTGACGATCTCGCAGATAGCACCCGCGGGCTGCAGTCCGGCGAGCCGGGCCAGGTCGACGGCGGCCTCGGTGTGACCGGGGCGACGCAGCACCCCGCCGTCCTTGGCACGCAGTGGGACGACATGGCCGGGCCGGGTGAAATCATCGGCGACGCTCGTCGGGTCGGCGAGCAAGCGCATCGTGGTGGCGCGGTCAGAAGCCGAAATACCGGTTCCGACATCTTTTTTCGCATCCACGGTGACCGTGTACGCAGTGCCGTGCTTGTCCTGGTTCACCGCGTACATGGGCAGCAGACCCAGCTTGTCGCAGATCGCACCGTCCAGCGGCACACATAGATATCCCGACGTGTACCTCACCATGAACGCGACGAGCTCGGGCGTCGCCTTCTCTGCGGCGAAGATCAGATCGCCTTCATTCTCGCGATCTTCGTCGTCGATGACCACCACGGCCTTACCCGCGGCGATGTCGGCAACCGCCCGCTCCACGGAGTCCAGCCTCGTCACCACATCAGTATGAACCACCCCGGCCGAAGTCTTATTCTCGCTCCCCTGACCTGGGGTTTAATCGTCTGATGGATCTGCTGACCCAGGGCAATGCGGCGGCGGTCGCAGCCAGACAAACGCTAGGCAGACGCCGAATCGCGGGAAGCGGGTAAGTAGGCGCTCGACGTACTTGGCGATTAGGAATGAGCGAATGCTGCGCGTGATCACCTACAGTGCAGGTCAGGCTGTCGCAGTGGCCGATGAGGACCGGAATGACGAATCGCCCCGGCGCTCGCTGACGCATGGTGAGCATTGACGATGATGCCCGCAAATTTGGCAAGCATTTCAAACAAGGCGGCTGGCGATTGGGTCTCCTGGTAGCTAGATCAGTTGAACCGGGTACACGTGGCCCGCATACCGCATGACGTGCCGCCCTCGTGGGGATAAGCCGAATCACGATCTTATGTTGTGCCATAATTCACCGGGGTATCCGACATGGCACGGAATAGGCGCGTAACAGACACCGTGCGGGAGACTATGGTCCACCGAGTCTCTCCGATTCTTCAGAAGCATTTGTACCCCCTACTCACCAGACTTTCCAGTTTTTTCGCCGGTGACGTGTTGTTACTCTGCTACGGCTACGAGGAAGATCCGCCGATGGCAGTGCCACTGACGAACTCCGACGAGCCAGAGCGATTCCCTATCCAGCTCTACCACCGCACGGCGACTCAGGCAGATGGTCTCAGCGGCAAGCGGGTGCTTGAGATCGGTTGCGGCCATGGCGGCGGGGCCTCATACCTCGTGCGCACCATGCACCCCGCCTCCTACACGGGACTGGACTTGAACCCGGCCGCTATCGCCTTTTGTCAAAAAAGGCATAATTTGTTCGGCTTGGATTTCGTGCAAGGCGACGCCGAGAACCTGCCCTTCCCGGACCAATCATTCGACGCGGTGATCAATATCGAATCCTCCCACTGCTACCCCCATTTTCCCCGTTTCCTCGCCGAAGTGGCACGCGTGCTGCGTCCGGGGGGCCATTTCCTATACGCCGATGCTCGACTCTCCTCCGATATTGCTGACTTGGATGCGGCGCTGGCCAACGCCCCGATGCAGATGCTTTCGCGGAGGACGATCAGTGCGGAAATAGTGCGCGGGAGTGAGAAACTTCTGCAGCACTTACCGGGCAGGCCTACTAACCATACGTCGGCATTCCTGCACCGCTTATACCGCAGATCCATCAGCAGGAACATCACGAGGTTCTGCCGCGAACTGCAAAGTGGGGCAATTTCGTACAGCATGTACTGTGCCGCCATGGAATGAGGCGGCATTCCGACGACGGTCAGCAGCCGACTCAACGCCTAAACGGAAGTTGCCTTTGTCGGATTACTTTGCAGCCCAACAGCTTTGGTACCTAAGCCTGCGAGTCGTGACGCGGCTACTCCTTGGTTGCGCCACGCTAATGCTCGCGACTGCGACACCAACAGCAAGGTCTTGGTGATGATCATGGGCATGATCCGTTGTCGGCGGCGTATACCCGGAAAGTGTTGGCCAAGCGCGCCTTCGCTGACGACGTTGACAACGTCGCGCATTTTGCGCGTCGTCAGCCGACGCTGCCCGGTGTACCGATCGGAACCTGCATACCTACCCAGTTGCACGGCGTCCAGGTCCGCCACGCGAACAAAGCGCACTGCTGCTCGGGACTCAGCGACGGCGCACACGGCGGCATCCCCGGCACTCCACACACGCCAGGGTCGGCCGAAGCGGCACCCACACCCATCCCGCCGCCAACGCTGATCGAGGCCGCGACGGCCCCGATCATCAGGAATCGTCTCAACATGGCAAGCCCCGCCTTCCGTCGTTCATGTCACGGGGTGGTGCACTTGTCGCTGGAGCCACCCCGATGGTGTTGCTGCACGGCAAACGCCCACCACTCGGGTTCAAATCGTTTGGCATGCCCCACTATTGATCTTGAAGGTGAGGCGGTCCGCCCCCAGCCCGGGGTCCGCCTACACCACCAAGTCTGCGCGCGAGACCCCGAAAATAAATCAGGTGTTTCCCTACGCTTTTGTTTGCTATAGCGCGGTCAAGTGCCAGCGGCATGCCAGCTGTTCCGCAGCACCGCCTCGACGCCTCTCACGTAGCCTCTTGCGGCCTCTTGCGCCGTTGAGGAAGATGCCCTGACTGGACGCGATCTGTTCGACACTGCGGCCTCGCTCCATGTCATGAAAGTGGCGGCTCGACGCTCTTAGTGGCTTATTGCGGAAACTGTGATGTAGCTGCCTCAACAATGTGAAAGTCATTGCGGGTTCGGGGGACAAACTGCGGCGAGAACCGACATAACGGGAGAAACGTTCATGACCATCACTCGCGGGCTGCCGGCAGCCCTCATCATCGCTACCGGTGTGGCTATCGGATCGGCGGGCATCAGCTGGGCAGGAGGAGGACCGACGCCCGTGGTACCGGTGCCTCCGGATCCAAATGCTCCGGCTACGGGCGGGCAGTTCGAGGGTGTCTATAACTTGCAATACACCCGGGCCTCGGGGGAGGTCCTATCTGGTACCTGGACGGCCACTTCGTGCGGTCCTGGATGCGCAGACGTTGCGGCGCAAGTGGAAATACTCGTGCCGTACAGCGGGATCGCACGGCTAAACGGTAATCAGTGGGTGATGACGATCGATAGGCCAGACGCCGTCATCTGCCCCGATGAACGCCGACTTCCAGGCACCACGACTTACACGTGGGACAGCACAACACTGGCCGGCAGCACGAGCACTGCCGCACCCGTGAACTGCGACGGAGTTCCGCAGGGACCCAACAGGCCCGGAACGTTCACTCTTGCGAAGCTCGGTTAGCGACGAGAGAGGAAGCCCCGCCGATCCCCTCAGATAGGCGGGCCGTTCCATGTACGCGTAGTTGAAGCACTCCGCGTGCGGGGGATGACCTGCGGTTTCCTGCAAGTTCGCCTACGCGCCCTGGGTGTCGCCGTCGATGAATCCCTTGTTCGACTCCAGAGCCGCGCCGAGGACAGTTCCCTCCTCAACTTCGTCACCGCAAATTCGTGCAGTGCTGTCGTGTATAGCCCCAAAAGTGTTTCGAGAGTCAAACATCGGCCACAGCAAAATTATCAATGGCGTCAATTTTCGATCCGGCTGCGCTACCTTTCGGCTAGGTGAGAGTCGGCTGCGACTTCACAGTGAACACACCCTCAGCCGACCGGCCATCGCCGCCCGGCCATAGGGGGAATCATGGGACAGCCAAACTACATCGGTCGAGTTGGGGCGCTGGCAGTCGCGCTGGGCATCGGAGTCGGACTCGTCTCGACGCCGTGGGTGGTCTCCGCCAAACCGTCCGACGACACAAACTCCTCGGCCGATTCGTCAGCGGCCAAGGCGCCCAAGCCGGAGAAGAATGTGGCGGTCTCCAAGAACGGTGTCACGACGAAGCAAAGCGGCACTGCGAGCGCCTCCACCCCCGTGGGCAGCACCGGCACCAAATCCAAGGCCAAAGGCGATAACGCCACCGCCACCGTGACTAGCGGCAACAACAGCAGGGCCACCGCCACCGGCACCAACTCCACTGCCACCGCAGCAGGCGGCGACAACAACCGCGCCACGGTCAAAGGCGACAACAGCACCGCCGACGCCGGTTCCGATGGCACCGACAACAACAACAACAGCGCCTCGGTGCGCGGCGACAGCAGCACCGTCCTCGCCGGTGCCGGCCCCGGCGGCAGCAGCGGCAACAGCAACAACACCGCCGCCGTCAAAGGGAACGTCAGCAGCGCCTACGCCGGATCCTCCGGCAGCGGCAACACCGACAACACCGCCACCGCTACCGGCGATCGCAGCTACGCCTACGCGGGTTCCTTCGGCGGCAACAACAGCGGCAACACCGCCACCGCCACCAACAGCGCCGACAGCGGCTTTGCGCAGGCCGCGTCCGGTTCGAGCGGCGACAACAACACCGGCAACAGCGCCACCGCCACCAACAGCACCGACAGCGGCTTTGCGGAGGCTTACTCCGCATATGGCGGCGGCAACAACACCGGCAACACCGCCACCGCCACCAACAGCGGCGACAACACCGTTGCGCAGGCTTACTCCGCATATGGCGGCGGCAACAACAACAACAACACTGCCAGTGCCACCAACAGCGGCGACAACGCCGGCGCGCAGGCTCTATCCGCATATGGAGGCGACAACAACAGCAACAACACCGCCACCGCCACCAACAGCGGCCTCGATGCGTTCCTCAGCGCCTATGCCGGCGTCTCTGGCAGCGACAACAACAACAACACCGCCACCATCACCGGCAACGGCAACGGCAACGGCAACGGCCAGGCCTTAGCCGGCTACGCCGGCAGCGGCAACAACAACAACTCCGCTACCGTCACCGGGAACGACAGCTTCGCCGGCGCGGGTTCCTTCGGCGACAACAACACCGACAACACTGCCACTGTGGAGGGCGACAACACCCAAGCCTGGGCCGGCGGCGGGACGTCGAACGTATTCGGATCCACCACCGGCAACAACAACACCAACAACACCGCCACCGCCACCAACACCGGGGAAGTCCCCCACAACAGCGATTACATCACCTACGCTTCGGCCGGCGTCGCCGGCGACAACAACAGCGGCAACACCGCCACCGCCACCAACAGCGGCGACAACAACGTCGCCACGGCGCAGGCGGGTATGGACGGCAGCAATAACACCGACAACACCGCCACCGCCACCAACAGCGGCCTCGACGATTTCCTCGCAACGCTCGCGTCCGCGGGAAGCCATACCGACAACAACATCGGCGTCAGTGCCACCGCAGCAAACGGCGACACCAACATCCAGCCCTAACCGGAGTGACACCCTAACCACGACGGGGGCGATCCCCGGCTCCCATCATCTGGTGGTGGATTCGCCGCACATACCCTGTGGTTCAACGCCTTCAAGGCAGCCGGTACCCACCGTTACAGTCGCGCCTCTCATGGGCAACGCAGCGCCTTGGGCCGTCACCGCAGGCAACAAATTCTGCGAGATGGCGCGGCCGGTCGATGCAGGATGGGAGCCCTCCCTTGAGCGTGGTTTCCCCATCCCGACACACCAGTGCGGTCACACAGGCCAGAGCAGTCAGTACGCGCCCGACGACAGCCCAGCGTGCTAGCCCATGTCGTTCCCGCTGTCGTGACCGCCGATACCGACACTACGCAGCCGTCGCCCCACGTGTCGGTCGTCGACGATGCCGTCGCTTCGTGATCGTCAAGCGCGTGGCACGCGTGCCACTGACCCGGACCACCGAGCCAACCCGCAACGACCTCACGTCCTACCCCGGCACAGAGCTATGGCGGGTCGAGTGGACCGAAGTCGGGAACGGAAAAGCTAACGAAACTCGTGCAGTCGCACTACACCGAAGCTTCGATCTGTCAGCGTTTCAGCTGGTAGACGGATCATCCCGAGTGAGTAACCGTTCGACATATTTGGCGATGATGTCGACCTCGAGGTTGACGGATGTGCCCACCTCGGCCCTCCCAAGGGTCGTCAGCTCGAGCGTCGTCGGAATCAGGGAGATCTCGAACCAGTCGTGACCCACTGCCGAAACCGTCAGTGACACTCCGTCGACGGTGATCGAGCCCTTTTCGACGACGTACCGGGTGAGCGCCATCGGCAGTGCGATCCGCACCACCTCCCAGTGCTGCGCCGGAGTGCGCGCGATGACATGGCCGGTCCCGTCGACGTGGCCCTGCACGATGTGACCACCCAGGCGGCTGTTCACCGCGGCCGCGCGCTCCAGATTGACCCGACTGCCCACGCCGACGCCGCGCAGGCTGGACCTGTTCAACGTCTCGCCCATCACGTCGGCGGTGAAGGCACCGTCCGGACGCACCTCCACGACGGTCAGGCACACGCCGTTCACCGCGATCGAGTCGCCGTGCCCGGCGTCGGAGGTGACGACGGGTCCTCGGATTTCGAGCCGGGCAGAGTCGCCGAGATCTTCCTTGCCGACGATTTCGCCCATTTCTTCGACGATTCCGGTGAACACGCCGCCAGACTAATCCCCCGTGTCCGGTCAGAGGACGACACGCCGAAAGTCCAGCTCACAAGCCACATTTCTACTACACCCCTTGCCCGGCCACCGCGTCCCGGTCGGCCAACCCACTACGATGCAGTCATGCCGACCCGCCTCCTGGCGATCTTCGCCGCGCTCTTCACTTCCGCCGCTCTGCTCGCAGGGTGCTCCAGTTCCGAAGACAACTCGAACCTGCCCGACGCCGCGACGCTGCTCCAGCAGTCCGCTGAGACCACTAAGAGCCAGACCAGCGCGCATCTTCTGCTGACCGTCCAAGGCGACATCGCGGCACTGCCGATCGAATCGCTCGAAGGCAATCTGACCCTTACGCCCGCGGTCGCCGCCGAGGGCAAGGCCAACCTCCTGTTCCTGGGTCAGCGTTTAGAGGGAGTCGGCTTCGTCGTCGCCGACGGCGACCTGTACGGCGCCATCACCGCGGGCACTTACCAGAATTTCGGGCCAGCCGCCGATATCTACGACATCTCGGCGATCCTCTCGCCCGAGAAAGGTGTCGGCAACGTGATATCCAACTTCTCCGATCCCAAGGCCGACGGCCGCGAGACCGTCAACGGCGTCAAGACGGTGCGCGTGACGGGAACGGTCAGCGCCGACGCCGTGAACGCGATCGCTCCGCAGCTCGCGGTCACCGGCCCGGTGCCCGGCACGGCGTGGATTGCCGAGGAGGGCAACCACGAACTGATGCAGGTCAAAATCGACCCGGCCCAGGGCCAAAGCGTCACGATGACGCATGTCCGACTGGGGTAAGCCTGTGACGGTCAACAAGCCGGCAGTCTGATGCAGACTTCGACCGAAACCGCACAGCCGGTGACCTCCGGCCGGCGGATCGCGATCACCGCGGGCAGCCTTGCGGTGCTGCTCGGTGCTCTCGACACCTATGTCGTGATCACGATCATGACCGACATCATGAGCGACGTCGGTATCGCCGTTAACCAGATCCAGAAGGTCACGCCGATCGTCACCGTGTATCTGCTCGGCTACATCGCGGCGATGCCGCTGCTGGGCCGGGCGTCGGACCGGTTCGGCCGAAAACTGTTGCTGCAGGCCAGCCTTGCCGGTTTCGCCGTGGGCTCGGTGATCACGGCGATGTCCACCGACCTCGACATGCTCGTCATCGGCCGCCTGATCCAGGGCATCGCAAGCGGCGCGCTGCTTCCGGTCACGCTGGCGCTCGCCGCCGACCTGTGGTCGAGCCGTAACCGCGCGGCGGTACTCGGCGGCGTCGGCGCCGCCCAGGAACTCGGCAGCGTCATCGGCCCCATGTACGGCATCGCGATGGTCTGCGCTGTTCCACCATTGGCAGTCGGTCTTCTGGGTCAATGTGCCGCTCGCGCTGCATCGCCATGGTGATGATCCACTTCAGCCTGCCGTCGCAGCCGAAACCCGAGAATCCCGAGAAGGTCGACGTCGTCGGCGGCCTGCTTCTCGCGCTCACCCTCGGGTTGGCGACCTTGGGCCTCTACAACCCCGCTCCGGACGGCAAGCAGGTGCTGCCGAGCAACGGCGTCATGCTGCTCATCGGCGCGCTGGTCGCGGCTGTGGCGTTCTTCGTGTGGGAGCGGTTCGCAAAAACCCGGCTGATCGAACCCGCAGGCGTGCACTTCCGGCCGTTCCTCGCGGCGCTGGGCGCCTCGTTGGTCACCGGCGCGGCGCTGATGGTGACCCTGGTCAACGTGGAGCTGTTCGGCCAGGGCGTGCTCGGCCAGGACCAGAACCAGGCCGCCTTCCTGCTACTGCGGTTCCTGCTCGCGCTGCCGATCGGAGCCCTGCTCGGCGGCTGGATCGCCACCAGAATCGGCGACCGGATCGTCGCGTGCGCCGGGCTGTTGATCGCCGCGGGCGGCTACTACCTGGTCTCGCGGATGGCCCGCGGACGTGCTGTCGGCCCACCACGACCTGGGCTTCGTCGCCTTGCCGATGCTGGACACCGACCTTGTGATCGCCGGACTGGGGCTGGGTCTGGTCATCGCGCCCCCTGACGTCGGCGACGCTTGCGCGTGGTCCCCGCCGCCCAGCACGGCATCGCCTCGGCGGCCGTCGTGGTCGCGCGGATGATCGGCATGCTGATCGGTGTCGCGGCGCTGTCCGCATGGGGCCTGTACAAGTTCAACCAGTACCTGCAGGAGCGTCTCGCGGCGCTTCCGCCCGCCGACGCGCGACTCCCCGGGCGGCCTATTGCTCGCCGCAACCGCCCGGCTGGGAGAGGCATCCCGCCAGGCCTACGTCCTGCAGTACGGCGAGATCTTCAAGATCACCATGCATCGTGTGCATCGTCGGTGCGGCACTTGCCCTGCTGATCAGTGGCCGCCATGAGCACGCCGACGAGCCGGTTGAGACCGTCGATGCGGCCCCACAGCGCGTGCGCGCCGGCTCACCCGCCGATGACAACCCGACGCAGGCCATCGAGACGCCGACACACCAGATATCGAGTCAGTCCGCGGATGAGACGGCCCAGCTAGAACAACCGCGAGGCCACCGCCGACCTGAATAATCGGCGGTCAGCAGCGCTCGAGTCCTCGGCCCATCAGGGTCAGCTCGGTAATTGATTGCGGCTCGTCGGCCGATAGGCCGCAAATCGCGTCGCGGATCAACGTCGTGATGTTTCGCGGATCCATCGGGCGATCGCTGAGCCAGTCCTGCAATGCAGTCATGCTCGTATGTCCTTCGTTCGTGCTCACCCGCGCAACTCGTCGGTGAAAGCGCGATAACGCAGCCAGACCACTATGGCCAGCTTTGGTACAAGTGTACCGACGCAAGCACGCCTGTTTGCTGATCACCACGCCGGGTATGCGTGGAGAAGGCAACAATCGAAGGGACGAGAATTCATGGCAACTTCACTGAATGGCAAGAAAATTGCGTTCCTGGTTGCGCCCGAAGGCGTCGAGCAGGTCGAGCTGACCGAACCCTGGAAGGCAGTCGAGCAGGCGGGCGGGACGCCCGAACTCGTATCGACGGAAGTCGGCAAGGTACAAGGTTTCAACCACCTGACTCCAGCCGACACGTTCGAGGCGGACAAAGCCGCTGACAAGGTGTCCGCTTCTGATTACGCCGCGCTGGTGCTGCCGGGAGGCGTGGCCAATCCCGATTTCCTGCGCACGAACGGCGAAGCCGTCGCCTTCGCGAAGAGCTTCTTCGACGAAGGCAAACCGGTCGCGGTGATCTGCCACGGACCCTGGACGCTGGTGGAGGCCGATGTGGTGCGCGGCCGGACGATGACCTCGTGGCCCAGCGTCAAGACCGACCTCGTCAACGCCGGCGCAAATTGGGTCGATGACGAAGTCGTCGAATGCTCGCGCGGCCCAAACACATTGGTTTCCAGCCGCAAACCCGATGACCTGCCAGCCTTCTGCAAGGCCTTGGTCGGAGTCGTCTCGAAGGTCACATCGTAGCCAAAGCCGACCCGCGAACGTCGCAAGCGTCGGTAACGTCGCCACCATGCTGATGGCCGCACTGCGCGACATGCAGTGGCGACGACGGCGATTCGTCATTGCGATCCTGTCCACCGCCATCATCTTCGCGATGACACTCGTTCTGACCGGTCTCGCCAACGGTTTCCGCGTCGAGGCCGACAAAACCGTCGATTCTCTCGGTGTTGACCTGTTCATCGTCAAGGCCGGCGCATCAGGTCCGTTCGTCGGGGCGACGCCGTTCGCACCGGTGGAACTGCGCAGAATCGCGAACGCTCCCGGCGTGGACGCGGCCGCACCGCTCGCATACGCCGGCGGTACCGCCACGCTCGACGGTTCGACACGGAATGTGGACATCTTCGGTGCGCCGGAGAACGGACCGGGCATGCCGGCGGTCTCCGAGGGCCGACCGCCGTCGATGCCGGACGAAGTCGCGGTCTCGAGCACCCTCGGCAGAGGGATCGACGACGAAGTCGAGATCGCGTCGCACAAGCTGCGCATCGTCGGCATCGTGGAGAACTCCACTGCGCTGGCGAACCTGCCCAACGTCTTCCTCACCACGGAGGGCGCACAACAACTCGTGTATGCCGGTGAGCCGCTTGTCGCATCGATCGGCGTGCGCGGCTCTCTCGAGGAGGCTCCCCCTGGATACCGCGCCATCGACCGAAACGGAGCCGTCGAAGATCTGCTGCGGCCGCTGAAGGTCGCCGTCAACTCGATCACGATCGTGGCCGTTCTGCTCTGGGTGGTCGCCGCACTTGTCGTGGGATCGGTGATCTATCTGTCGGCACTGGAGCGCCTGCGAGACTTCGCGGTGTTCAAGGCGATTGGAGTTCCCACCAAGAGCATCGCGGCCGGACTCGCGATGCAGGCGATCATTGTGGCGCTGCTCGCCGCGCTTGTCGGCGCCGGCCTTTCCATGCTTCTCGGGCCGCTGTTTCCGATGCAGGTCATCGTTCCCGTCGAGGCGTTCGTCGCACTTCCTGCCATCGCCATCGTCATCGGGCTGATCGCCAGCGCAACCGGGCTGCACCGCGCCGTATCGGTCGACCCCGCCCTCGCGTTCGGAGGTCCCTGAGCCGTGGGCGATCTCAGCATTCAGGACCTGGTGGTCGAGTACACCAGCGGCGCCGACATTGTCCGTCCCATCGACGGCTTCAATCTCGATGTGTCCGCCGGTTCACTTGTGATCCTGATGGGTCCAAGCGGGTGCGGAAAGACGACGCTGTTGTCGTGTCTCGGCGGAATCTTGAAACCCACCTCAGGAGCCATCAAATTCGGTGACGTCGATGTGACATCGCTTGAAGGCCACGAGATGTCGAATTACCGCCGCGAGACCGTCGGGATCGTGTTTCAGGCATTCAATCTCGTGCCGAGCCTCACCGCACTGGAGAATGTCATGGTGCCACTGCTCGCGGCGGGCCAGCCACGTCGCGCGGCCCACAAGCGCGCCGGACAGCTGCTTTCGCGCGTCGGCCTGGAGGAGCGGGTATCTCACCGGCCGGGTGATCTCAGCGGCGGTCAGCAGCAGCGAGTGGCGGTTGCGCGCGCGATCGCGCTCGATCCGCCGCTGATCTTGGCCGACGAGCCGACCGCGCACCTGGACTTCATCCAGGTCGAGGAGGTATTGCGGCTCATCCGCGAACTCGCCACCGGCGACCGGATGGTGGTCGTGGCGACCCACGACAGCCGGATTCTGCCGTCTGGCCGATCGCGTCGTCGAGCTCGTTCCCGACTTCGCGTCCACGGACCGGCCCCCCGACACTGTGGAGTTGGAAGCCGGCGATGTGCTTTTCGAGCAGGGCACGATGGGCGAGCTGATCTACGTGGTCGCCGAGGGCGAGCTCGAGATCGTCCGCGAATTGGCCAGCGGCGGTGAGGAACTACAGAAGCTCGCCAAGCGCGGGGACTACCTCGGCGAGATCGGACCGGTGTTTCATCTGCCGCGCTCGGCGACAGTGCGAGCGCGCACCGACGCCAAGGTCATCGGCTACACCGTGCGTGCCTTCCGCGAACGGCTGGGCGTCGGCGGTGTGCGCGACCTGATCGAACACCGGCCGCTTGACCCTGACTAGCTCTGTACCAGGCTGAGGAGCACATCGGGTCCGATCGACTCGACGCCGTCGAATCGCCAGCGTTGCGCGTGCGCGATCGACAGTACCCCGACGTCGTCGATCGCGGTGATCGGGCCGCCCAGCAGGATCGGCCCTATGTAGGCCAGGATACGGTCGATCACCCCGGCACGGAGGAAGGCGCCTGCAAGCGTCGGCCCACCCTCGAGCAGCACATCGGTGCGGTCCGACAGCGCCTTGAGCACCTCATGGGGATCTCGGGTCCGAATCACCATCGTCCGCGAATCATCGTTCAAAACCTTTGCTTCAGAGGATATCTCGCGTTCGCCGACGACGACCCGCAGCGGCTGGCGCTCCGCGAGAGATCCATCCGGTAACCGTGCGGTGAGCAACGGGTCGTCCACGAACACTGTGCCCGTGCCGACCAGAACCGCGTCGGCGACGGCCCGCCTGCGGTGCACGTCGGCCCGCGCCGCCTCGCTGGTGATCCACTGGCTGGAGCCGTCCGCTGCCGCGCTGCGACCGTCGACACTGGTGGCGAATTTCCATGTCACGTGCGGTAATCCGGTGCGCTGCTTGTGCAGCCACTCCCTCAGCGTCCCACCGGCGACACGATCGGCCAGCACACCCGTAACCACCTCGAGCCCGATTTCGGCCAGTCTCGACGCACCGCCGGCCGCCACCGGGTTCGGATCGGCGACTGCATACGCCACCGCCGAAACCCCAGCCGCGACAAGCGCATCCACACACGGTGGGGTGCGACCATGGTGGTTGCACGGTTCGAGTGTCACGACCGCCGTGCCACCGACGGCGCGCTCCCCTGCTCTGCGCAGGGCCAGCACCTCGGCGTGCGGGCCCCCGGCTGGCTCAGTCGCCCCGACTCCGGCGACCTCGTTGTCGCTGTCCAGGATCACCGCGCCCACCGGCGGGTTTGGATAGGTAGCGCCCTTGACCCGTTCGGCCTGTTCGATCGCCAGCCGCATCGCGGCCTCGAGATTCATAACCGCAGGTGTTTGGATGCCGCGGCCGCCTGACGGCGCAACGACTCCACAGCCGCGGCGGGATCCTCGGCGCTGTAGACCGCCGAGCCCGCCACGAAGCAATCCACCCCGGCCAGCGCCGCCTCTTCGATGGTGTCGTCGTTGATGCCGCCGTCGATCTCGACCACGATCGTCAGCTCGCCCGAGTCGACCAGTCGGCGCACGGTGCCGACCTTCGGCAATACCTCGGCGATGAACTTCTGGCCACCGAACCCCGGCTCCACCGACATGATCAGCACCGTGTCGAACTCGCGCAGGATCTCCAGATAGGGCTCGATCGGCGTACCGGGCTTGACCGAAAGGCCCGCCTTGGCGCCCGCGGCGCGGATATCGCGGGCCACACCGACCGGGTTGTCGGTCGCCTCGGCATGGAAGGTGACGTTGTAGGCGCCCGCCTCGGCGTACGGCGGCGCCCAGCGTTCGGGGTTGTCGATCATCAGGTGGCAGTCCATCGGGATGTCGGTCCGCTTGAGCAGAGCTTCGACGACCGGCAGCCCGATGGTGAGGTTCGGCACGAAATGGTTGTCCATCACGTCGACGTGCAACCAGTCCGCACCGGTCACCGCGGCGGCTTCGTCGCCCAGCTCGGCGAAGTCGGCGGCCAGAATCGACGGCGCGATCAGCGGCTTCGGCATGGTCTCACCCTACTTTGAGCGCGGCCGCGAACATGGCATCGGTGCCGTGGCGGTGTGGCCACAACTGCACGTACGGCCCGTCGCCGAGACCGTCCACCGGGTCGAAAAGCGGTCGGGCGTCCAGCGCCGTCACCGGATGGCGACGCAACGCATCGGCCACGACGCCGACGGTTTCGACGAGATGCGGGGAGCAGGTCGCGTACAGCACCACACCGCCAGGCCGGGTCAGCCGGATCGCCGACGCCAACAACTCGCGTTGCAGTTTGGCCAGCTGCGGCACGTCGCCGGGGACCCGGCGCCAGCGCGCCTCGGGCCTGCGCCGCAGAGCGCCCAGCCCGGTGCAGGGCGCGTCGACCAGGACCCGGTCGAAGCCGGCCTCGAGTCCCGGATCCCGACCGTCGACGCGGAGTACGTCGACCGGAAGGCCCGCGGTGTTCTGCTCGACGAGGTCGGCGCGGCGCGGTGCGGGTTCGACGGCGCTGACGCGCCCGTCCCCGGCAAGTGCGGCGAGCAGCGCCGTCTTGCCGCCGGGCCCGGCGCAGAGGTCGAGCCAGCGCCCCGCGTCCGGACCATCCAGCTCGGCCAGCGTCAGGGCACGGGCCACCAATTGGCTGCCCTCATCCTGAACGAGTGCGGCGCCGTCCCGGATCGGTGCGAGCTGACCGGGATCGCCGCCGGACAGATAGACCGCATACGGCGAGTAGCGACCCACGGTGCCGTCCACCTGCTCGGCCAACTCCCCCGCGGTCAGCACACCGGGCCTCGCGGCCAGGTGAACCGCCGGCCGCTCGTCATCGCTGGCCAGTAGTGCATTCAGCTGCCCGGCGTCCACACCGAGCGCATCGACGAACGCCTGCGCGATCCACCGCGGATGCGCATGGACGAATGCCGCGTGGCCGACAGGGTCGGTCGCGGCGTCGGGTGCCAGCTCCTCGACCCAGGACTGCTCGTCGCGGCGCGAGATGTTCCGCAACACGCCGTTGACGAAACCGGCTCGTACTGAGTCGAATTCGATGCCTGCCTGCTCCACGGTGGTGGACACCGCGGCGTGCGGTTCGACGCGGGTGCGCATGAGTTGGTAGGTGCCGAGCCGCAGCAGGTCCAGCAGGACGGGGTCGATATTGTCCGGCGAACGTCCCGCCGCCGCGCCGATGATCGCGTCCAGCAGACCCCGGGCGCGGCAGGTGCCGTAGGTGAGTTCGGTCGCGAAGGCGGCGTCGCGACCGGTGATTCCGCGGTCACGCAACAACGCGGGTAGCGCAAGGTTGGCGTAGGAGTCCTTCTCCGACACGGCACGGAGCACGTCGAACGCGGCCTGACGCGCCGGATCGAGTGGCTTTCGGCGGTGAGGACGCTTGTTGTTGCGGGGCTTAGTCATTCGGGGTCATTCGGGATCATTCGGCCCTCGCGGATTCGTCGAGTCGGGCCCCGCGGGCCCAGTCCGCGGCGTTCATGGGTTTCTTTCCGGGGGGCTGGATGAGGCCGAGCACCACGGGCTGCGATCCGGTCCCGACGCGCACACCGGTGCGCTCGACCCGGATCGCACCGGGCGCAAGGACGTCTGCGGATTCGTCGATAGTCACGGCGCCGATCTTCACCCGCAGATCCCCGATCATGGTCCACGCACCGGGGTTGGGTGTGACAGCCCGGATACGGCGATCGACGACATGGGCGGGCAGGTCCCACCGCACTCTGGCCTCCTCAACGGTGATCTTGGGTGCGATGGTGACGCCGTCGGACGGCTGCGGCACTGGTGTCAGCGCCGCATCGGCGATACCGTCGAGGGTCGTTTCCAACAGTGCCGCACCCGAGATCGACAGCCGCTCAAGCAGTTCCCCGGCGGTGTCGGAGGGCCCGACGGTTTCAGTGACCACGCCGTACACCGGTCCGGAGTCGAGCGCAGGTTCGATCTGGAAGGTCGTGGCGCCCGTCACCGTGTCGCCGGCAGCGATGGCCGCCTGCACAGGGGCTGCACCGCGCCAGGCAGGCAGCAACGAGAAATGCAGATTGACCCAGCCGTGTTCCGGCACGGCGAGCAATCGCTCACTCAGCAGCGCGCCGTACGCGACGACGGCGCAGCACTCGGGCGCCAGTTCAGTCAGCTCGCTGATGAACTCCGCGGAGTTTGGCTTGCTCGGCCGCAACACGGGGATGTCGCGTTCGGCCGCGTACCGGGCCACCGGCGACGGCGAAGGTTTGCCGCGCCGGCCGGAGGCGGCGTCGGGGCGGGTCAGCACGGCGACGACGTCGTGACGTGACGATTCGACGAGCCGCGCAAGCGAGGGCACAGCGGGCTCGGGGGTGCCGGCGAAGACAAGACGCACCGCGCCAGTCTAGAAGCGGCCTTTACCGCGGCGTCTGGTAGTACTCCTGCTCGTCCACTCCTGTCAGCGGTGCGACGAACATCCACGGGATGGTGCTGATCAACCCGTTCAGGGTGGCCACCGAATCGTTGTAGTACTGCCGGGCGAAAGCCAGCTTGTTCTCGGTGTCGGCCAGGTTGTCCTGAAGATTCAGGAAGTTGTTCGACGAGTTGAGCTGCGGATAGCTCTGGCCCAGCGCCAGCAGCGGCGCCAATGCCGAGTCCAGGTCCTTCTCGGCGGCACTGCGTTGCGCCACCGACTTGCCGCTGGTCGCCGATGTCAGTGCTGCCCGGGCGTTGGTGGCATGGTCGAGGATGCCCTTTTCGTGGACGGCGAACGTCTGCACGGTATGCACCAGGCTCGGGATCAGCGATGCGCGACGCGTCAGCTCGACGTCGATGCCGGACAGCGCCTCGGCCACCCGCACATGCGCCGAGCGGATCTTGTTGTATCCCAGGACGAATATCACAAGTGCCGACAGCGCGAGCACCAGCACGATAACGAGCAACAACCTCACCATGATCCGCCTCCTCCTCCGCCGCCGCCGCCTCCGCCGCCGCCGCTGAAGCTACTGCCGCTGCTGCTGCCGCCGCTCGAGGACGATGACTGCGATGCCGTGTACGCACCGATCGACGACGACAGCGCAGACTCGAAGCTGTCGAAGTCCGGCCCACCGGAGCCTCCGACGAAGCCCGCGCCGGTCGTCGTCGACGACGAGTGATACCAATCAGGTTGCGGTGCAACCGTGCCCGTTGTCGCCTCGTACTTCTTCGCCCACAGTGCCGCGGCGCCGGCAGCGACCGCGAACGGAACATAGGCCATGTAGAGGTCCTTGCGGGCACCGAAGTCAAAGCGCGTCTCGGCCGAATCGGTGGTCAGCATCCGGTGGAATCCGCCTGCGCGCGACCATAGTTCGCGGCCGCTTGCGGTTCGCCGGGAACCCACCCCGGCCTTCCATGACGCCGCGGAGAACAGGAAGAACGCGGCGAACGGCAGCGCCCACAAGGTGGTCGGAAAGCCCCAGCGGAAGAACCCGAACAGCATCAGGATGAAGGCGATCGCGTTGGCGACCCGCACCCACAGTTCCTTCTTGTGCTTGACCATAAGCCCCTCGTCGAACGCCCACTTCTCCACCGCACTCGGTCATATCCGTCTTGGCCTTGTTGAGTTTCTTCCCCGCTGAGGCGGTGTTCGTGGCCTCGAACTCTTTCGCCGGAGCGCATCACCTTGAGCGCCGCCCCGACCGCCAGGCTGGCGCGATCGACGTCGGCCCACGCGCCTTGCTCGCCCTTGCCGCGGATCCTCCACTGCTTCTCGTTGACCTGACGCATGTCGATCAGGCCGCGATCGGCAAGATAGAAGAGCGTGGCGGTCAGACCGTTCTTCGGCACGCTTTCGGTGCGAATGTATTCGGTCTGCACCGGACCCAGGCCCGGCGGCGGCGCGTACTGCAACGGGAATCCCGGCGAGGGCTCAACGGTGGTGCGGTAATAGAGAATCGCGCCGAGCGCGCCCGCGACGGTAAGTGCGAGCACCCATAGCACGCCCCCCACGGACTGGCCCAGGACGCGGTCCCACGCGAAGGACCACGGCACCTCGGCTCGCGGCGGGGTCGGCACATCGACACCGGCGCGCAGCGTCACCGGAGTTCGTGGCGGCAGGTTCGTCGCAGACGCCTCGACCCTGTTCCCACTTACGGTCAAATCGTCACAGGCCCCACCGACGCCGAAGCCCACCGAGCACTGCGCGCGGCCGACCTCACCGGGCATGGTCACCGAGATGTCGGCCCGTTTGATCCTGTTGTTCCACGACTGCGCGATGACGTTCCAGAAGAACACGGACGGTGACTCGGTGTCTTCACCGGTCGAGTCGGCGAATTTCTTGTCAGCGCCTGTCGAGCCGGGGTCGAGGACCCCGTCGATGTTGTAGCGGATCTCGAAGACGTGCGTGCCATAGCTGAGGTATTCGTCCGGATCGCCGATCTTGGCGACCAAGAATCGCTCGCCGCCCTCCCAAAGCATCTGGTAGGGCACCCGTTGGCCGTCGAGCAGGATCGAGGTGACCTCCGGCGTCTGCCGCACCCCGGGGTCGTTCTGGTTGTCGACGGCCCAGTACTTGAAGAGCCCGTGCCGTCCGCTGGGGAACTCGGCGGTGATCGTCTCCACCGCATCGAGTCGACCGCCTGCGCTGACGATGAGGTCGACGTTGTAGTTGCTGAAGACCACGGGGTCATCGGCGTCAGAAGCCTCTGACGACGGGCGAATCACCACCGGCCACAGCACCCCAACGGCGATGAGCGCCAACGGAATCAGCATCCGAAAGAAGCGCCGCACGCCAACCTCCTGTCCGCAGCGGCCGAAGCTGCCCGCATTACCCTATGTGCAACGGGTCGATTTGCACACGAACTGGCTCGTGATCGCGCCGGGCGCTGAGCACCCCGGCGGCGCGTCGCAGCGCCGCCGCGAGCGGTAGCCCGGCATCGCGCGGCACTCGCACCAGCATCCGATTGACCGGCTTTTCCGGCGGTGTGCCGGGCGGTCGGCGTGCGCCGGCCGGCAGATCGACGGGCCCCAACAGATCGGCACTATCGGGGAGTTCGGCGGTTTCGATCATCGCGCGCACCGCATCGGGTGCACCGTCGACGGCCGCCATGTGCACCGCGGGCGGCAGGCCGACCTCTGCGCGGGAATCGAGTTCGGCATCGGCATGGCCGACGGGGTCCCATCGGATCAGCGCCTGCACGGTGGGGATCGACGACTCGGCCGACCACCGCGACCACCCCGCCGTCGCCGCGGCTGCGGACCAGCGCGGCGGCCGCCATCCAGCGCCGCAGCGCGTCCTCGGACGCCCGGAGGTCCTGGCGCCCGAGCAGCGCCCAGCGTGTCAAGGAGCATTGCCGCTCCGTAGCCGCCGGCAGCGACCGGTTCCGCACCGGGTGTCGACACCACGACGGCGGGTTCCGCGGGCACGGACGGCGACCATCGCGTCGCCGCCCGACGTCACGACGGTGACGCCGGGAAACGCCCGGCCGAGTTCCTCGGCGGTGCGACGGGCTCCGACGACGACGGCGCGCACGGCGTCGGAGCCGCAGCGGGTGCACCGCAGTGCGGGTTCGTGACGGCCGCACCACCGGCACACCGCGCCCGCGGTGTCCCGTGCCGGCAGCGACAACGGGCCGGTGCAATGCCGGCAGCGGGCGATTGTGCGGCAACGGTTGCATGCCAGCGCGGGCACGTAACCGCGGCGGGGCACCTGAACGAGTACGGGCAGACCAGCCTTCAGTGCTGTGCCGCGCCGCCTCGCAGCGCCATCGAGGGCAGCCGGGCCGTCCGCGCCGCGGCATCTCGTTCCTGCGCGAATCCACTGTCCTCGAGCGCGACGACGCGCGGCGCGCGTGTTCGCACCTCCTGTCGGGTGGCCACCAGATCGTGCGCCCAGCCGACTGCGCACCAGCGCTTGCGCCTCAGCGGTACGCGCATAACCTCCGATCAGCGACGCACAGCGCAACTGATGGGCGCGCAGCATCGCCACCTCCCTGGCGTGCGGGTAGGGCGCACGCGGCTCGGCGAGCGTGTCGTCGCCGTCGTCCCACACCATCACCAACCCGAGATTCGCCACGGGCGCGAACACCGCGCTGCGGGTCCCGATGACGATGCGGGCTCCGCCGCGCAGCACCGACAGCCACCGCCGGTAGCGCTGCGCTGGGCCAAGACCCGCCGACAACGCCACCACATGAGATTCGTCGACAAGCCCGACCGCAGCGGCGTTCACCGCGTCGACGTCGCGCTGATCGGGCACGACGACCAACGCACCGCGGCCGGAGTTCGCCGTCACCGCGGCAAGCTTCGGCGAGACGGTCGGCCCAGCGCTCCCCGGGCAGCGCCTGCCACACCGCGCGGGCAGCACGCCCCTCGTGCAGCGCGGCGAGGTACTGCTCGCCGCCCCTGTATGCCGCCCACGCCGCGGTGCCCACGGGTTCGGCGGTCAACGGCGCCGACTCGGGTGGAGCCTGCTTCTCGACGTTGGCATGTCGCGGTGGGACGGCGAGCCGCAATACGTCTGCCCGGGTGCCCGCATAGCGCGCGGCGACCGCGTCGGCAAGCCTGCGGATGTCGGGCGTGAGGACCGGCTCGGCCGACACCACCCGATCCAACCAGCCGAGCTTTCCGACATGGTCTGTATCCGAACGTCTTTCGAGGACAAATGCGTCGACCAGCCGGCCGTGGAACCGCACCCGCACCCGCACGCCTGGCTGCGCGTCGTCGGACTGTTCCGCGGAGACCAGATAGTCGAACTCGCGGTCGAGGTGCGGAACCGACAGCATCGGGAGCACGCGCGCGATCGGCTCGTGCTCGGCCTGCTGCCGGGTGGCTGGTCACCTATGCAGATGTAGCAGACGGCGCCGACGGCGCTGACGCGCGGCCGAAGAACAAGCCGGCGGTGATGAGCAGCAGCGACGTCGCGTACGCCCACCAGATCGGTACGGCGAGCACCTCGTTGCCCAGCACGAATTTGGAGATGCCGATCATGCCGTCGGACACCGCGAAGCACACCGCACCCAGCGCGGTCCACGGCGTCGGCAGCCGGGCCATCAGCGCGGTACACACCATGGCACCGAGCACCGCGATGTAGAGCGTGACCGGAACGGCCATACCCTCGGCGATCAGCCGCGGCCAGAACCACACCAACAACGCGATGCAGGCGAGGACGGTGATCGCTGCGGCCGCCAGCCGGGGCGCCGACCGGGCTGCCAGCGGGAGGAGCGCGGCCAGGAAACACAGATGCGCCACCAGGAACGCGCCGAGACCCAGCACGAATGACGGCTCCCACCACGGCATCGCCAGCAGAAAGTCGCCGGCGGCCGAGAACAGCAGCGCAGCGAGGAGCCAGCGACGTTCGCGAGCGATCGGATGCGTCAGCGCTGCGACGGCAAGCAGCACCGCCGTCGCCGCCTTGACGGCGGGCTGCAGCGCGAACTGCCCCGTCAGCTCGGCGCCGGACGGCAATCGAAGCGCCGTCACGATCAGAAATGTTCCGTAACAGGCGCCGACGACCGCGGCCGTCACCCACAGCAGCCTTGTGCGCGGGTGTGCGTACCGTGTCCCCATGCCAGTCGCTGAGGACAAGCCGGCCGTCGACGCCATCCTGCTGAAGGTAATGGAAGCCGTCCCGTTTCAGTTGACAACTGGCGCAGGTGTTGACGAGGCGCGCCAGCGGTTCCGCGATGTGCCCGGCCGCGAGGTCCATCCGGAGGTGCGCAGTATGCCGAACTGTTGGGCGCCTCAGGCGTGCCCACCGAGCTACACAAATGTCGAGGCGCTCGTACGGGGCATGAACGCATTGCATTCAGCGTTGCAGTCACCGTGAGCAGCCAGAATTCGGTGGACGTCGTGCACGCGTTCTGGGATGAGGTGTGGAATGCGCACGACTCCTCGGCGGTCGACCGGTTCGTCGTCGACGACTTCGTCATCGTCACCGGCGGCGTGACGATTTCCGGCCGCGACAACTTCAAGAAGTGGATCGACGGGTTTCTCGCGACAATTGCCGACCTGCATTTGGAGGTCACCGAGTCGTTCCAGAACGCCGACGGCAGCCGGGTGGCCTCGAGATGGCTCTTGACGGGCAGGAACAACGGCTTTGCAGGCACCGCGCCCGATCAGCAGGAGATCGAGATGACGGGCACGGCCGTGTGGGCGGTGCGCGAGGACGGCAAGCTGCTGAGCAACCACGTCGAACGCGCAGCGTTGGAGCAGTGGCAGCGGCTCACCGCGTCATGACGCCACGACACCGGTGGATTTGAATCGGTCGCGATACGCCTTGGGTGAAATTCCCAGCCGGGTGGCGAAAACGCGCCGCAAAGTCTCCGCAGCTGCCGAAGCCGGCCAGGCAGCGATGATTCCTCGACCGAGCGCCCGGCATCGAGCGCCGAACGCGCCATATCGATTCGGATCATCTCCACGTAGCGCGCCGGAGTGATCCCCAGCTCGCTCTGGAATAGGCGGGTGAGCTGCCGGGTGCTCAAGGAAGCTTGCACCGCAAGGGTTTTCACGGTGTGGTTGGCAGCGGGGTCCGCGGCGATCGCATCGGTGAGAGCGCGTAACTGAGATCGCTCCGGTGGCCGTGACTCGACGAATGCAGAGAACTGGGACTGCCCACCCGCCCGGTTCAGGTAAACCACCAACGAGCGAGCGACGTCGCGGACGACGTCGGCGCCGTAGTCGTCTTCGACGAGTGCCAGCGCGAGATCGATGCCCGCAGAGACCCCTGCCGAGGTGTAGATGTCGCCGTCGCGCACGTATATGGCGTCCGGCTCGACGCTGATCCGCGGAAACGCACGCGACAGCAGTCCGGTGTGCCGCCAGTGGGTTGTCGCACGGCGGCCGTCGAGCAGTCCGGCCTGCGCCAAAATGAAAGCCCCGGTGCAGATCGACGTCATCCTGCGCGTCCGTTGGTGAAACGCCTTCACAGTCGCCACGAGTTGCGGGTCGATGGGGCGGCCGATCAGTTCGTCACTGCCGGAGACGACGACGGTGTCGGCCGCCTCGACTGCATCGATCGGCGTCGACACCGCGAGTCCCGCGCCGACAGAGGTCGCCACGTCGTGACCGTCCGTTGAGGCCACGACCACCCGATAGGACGCGCCGAACCGGTTCGCTTCCGCGAACACCTCTGCCGGTCCGGCGACGTCGAGCAACGTGATGCCATCGAACACCACGAACACGACGGTGCGGTCGGCGGCCATGGATTCAGCATATGTCGCTTTTTGTGGGATAGATGGCTGAACGGACACGGACGGTGGCCCAGGTTGCACGCCGACACTGAAGCCATGACCACACACACCATCGCGGATATCGCGATTCCAAACACACAACTGGTCCGAGACACCACGGAGTTCATTCGCGACGTCGAGGACGATCTGCTGTTCGACCATTCCCGGCGCGTCTTCCTCTTCGGGGCGCAGCAGCGGTCGCCGACTTGGACTCGACCCCGAATCTCGAATTGCTGTACGTGGGCGCGATGTTCCACGACATCGGGCTGACATCGAGCTTTCGCAGACTCCAAGCTGCGGTTTGAAGTCGACGGGGCGAACGCCGCTGAAAAGTTCCTCCGCGATCACGGCCTCGATGACGCTGCCGTGCGCAAAGTTTGGCTGGCCATCGCACTGCACACGACACCCGGCGTTCCCGAGTTCCTCGACCCGGAGATCGCCCTCGTCTCCGCCGGTGTCGAGACCGACGTCCTCGGCATGGGCCTTGATCACCTGCCCGAAGGGGTGCGTGATGCCATCACCGCGGCCCATCCGCGACCGGATTTCAAACAACGGATTCTGCAGGCCTTCACCGACGGCACCAGACACCGGCCAGAAAGCACCCAAGGCACCGTCAATGCCGACGTACTTGCCCACTACGACCCGACATTCGTGCGTGAGGATTTCGTCGAGGTGATCCTCAACAACAACTGGCCCGAGTGAGGCGTCAGCGCGGATACGCGCTCGGCGGCACCCCGTGCCACCGTTTGAAGGCGTGGCAGAACGTCGATGTGTCGGTGTAGCCCAACCGCTTCGACACTTCCTCGACGGTGAGCCCGACGTTGCACAACAGGTCGACCGCCAAGGCTGGACCGGGCCTCGTTCAGCAGTGCGCGAAACGAGGTGCCCTCGTCGGCGAGCTGACGGCGCAGCGTGCGCGGGTGCACGTCGAGCTCGGCGGCGACTTCGGGCAGCGACGGAAAGCCGCCGGATTCGCGGAACAGCTTGGATCGCACGATCGCGGTGATGCCGCGGCGTTGTTCGTTGCGCTGCATCAGCACGTCGCACTGGGCGATGCACATCTGCAGGGTGTGGCTGTCGGCCTGCGGCAGCGGCTCGTCGAACATCGCCCGCGGAAAGTGCAGCCGGTTGTGCGCGCGGCCGAACTCGAGGTTCGCGATGGGCAGCAGCTCGAGAAGCGGGTCCGAGGACTCCCTTGTCGAGCACCACCTCGGCGATCACCTGATCGGCGTAGCGCGGCGAGCGACCGGAAGCGCGAAATCGCTGACCGTCGTGACGATGCTCGGCCACGTCGCGTTCGAGAAAAAACCCCCGCACGTCTTCGGGCAGATGGTCGACGTTGAGTTCGAGCAGGCAAGTGTCGGCGCCCTCGAAAAGCTTCACGTCGATGTTGAGCATCGTCAGCGAGAAGTAGCGCATCGAGACACCGAAGAGCTCCCGCAGGGTCGCGCACGACATCACCGCGAACCCGAACAGTCCCAAGTGAGTCAGCCGGAACCTGCTACCCACGTCGATGCCCAAGCCCGCCAGTGTCGGGAAGAAGGCGAAGGAGCCGGCGCACCGCGACGATCTCGTCCGACGCGGCCACCAACGCCTCCGGGTTGTCGAGGTCGGCAGGTGCGATCGCCGGTGCCCGCGAGAACTATCGGACGTCGAAATGCCGCGCTCGTTGGCGACCTCGCACAGCACCCGTGTCGCGTAGCCGGGACGCCGGAGGTCAGGCGACCACGTCGTCGCCGCCATCGTGTGTCCTAAACTCCCAACTCTTTGTCCGATAGTCCCATTCCGCCCGCGGCTTGTCACTCATAGCGTGGTGTCATGGCTGCACCGGCGGCGCGGTTTGCAACGTCGACGATGTCACGCGAGGCGATCACCATCGGCTTCGACGCCGGCGGCGGGTTCCTGGGCCGGACACGAGGGCACGATATCGCCCGATTCCGTTGTGCTGGAAGGCGTTATGTCTCGATCACCCATCCGGACTACGTCGACCACGTGCTGCACCGGGCCCGGCTTCAGCTACGTCAAGTCCAACGACTACGAACCGATCCGCGCCGCGGCGGGTGTCAACCTGCTGACCGACGAGGGCGACTCGTGGGCCGCACACCGGGGCACCCTGAATCCGACGTTTGCGCGGCGCCACCTCAACGAGATGGTCGACCTGATGCTCGACCCCATCGAGCGCGTCACCGCGGAGATCGACGCGGGCGCCGAGTTCGACATGCACGAGCTCATGGTCGAGGCCACGCTGCGCGTCGTCGCCAATGCGCTGTTCAGCCAGGACTTCGGTCCCGTTGGTGGGACAGCATGAGCGATCTGGCCACCCGCGGGCTGCGCCGCACCGAGAAGTTCGGTCGACTGGGCCTGTGGGGGCTGATGCCCCGGCCCGTCTACCAGGCGCTGATGTGGTGCACGTTCTCCGGTGTGCCGCTGCCGCCGCCGTTCCGGGAAGCGCAAGAGATCACGCTGGCGCTCGATGAAGCCGTCAACGACGTGCTCGATGACCGACTCGCGCATCCCACCGAATCGGCCGACCTGCTCAACGTGCTGTTCGCCGCCGACAACGGAACCTGGCCCCGTCAACGGGTGCGCGACGAGGCACTGACGTTCATGCTCGCCGGCCACGAAACCACCGCGAACGCGATGTCATGGCTCTGGTACCTGCTGGCGTGCAACCCCGACGCCCGGCAGCGGATGCTCGCCGAGATCGACGACGTGCTCGGCGCGCGAGCAGCCGACCGCGGCCGATCTGACGCGGCTGCCGTGGACCACCGCCTGCATTCAGGAATCGCAGCGCTACTACTCGGCGGTGTGGATCATCGCGCGGGAAGCGGTCGAGGACGACATCATCGACGGCCACCACATCCGCAAGGGCACGACGGTGCTGATCCCGACCCACCACATCCACCACGACGAGCGCTGGTGGCCGGACCCCGAGATATTCGACCCGACCCGCTTCATCGATGACTCCGCCAAGCAGCGGCCACGTTCGGCCTATCTGCCGTTCGGCGGCGGACGGCGCATCTGCATCGGGCAGAGCTTCGCGCTGATGGAGATGGTGCTGATGACGGCGGTCATGAGCCAACGCTTCATATTCGACGTGAGCCCCAAGCATCCGGTGGTAGAACTCGAAGCAACGCTGACGTTGCGGCCCAAGAACGGTCTGCACGTCATCGCCCAACGACGGGAGGTCCAATGACAGCGCCCCAGTACGACACCGTCATCGTCGGCGCCGGTTTCTCCGGCATCGGTACCGCGATCAAACTCGACAAGTCCGGGATGGGCAACTATCTGGTGATCGAGGCGGGTGACGGACCGGGCGGAACCTGGTACTGGAACACGTATCCCGGTATCGCCGTGGATATTCCGTCGTTCTCCTACCAGTTCTCCTTCGAGAAGAGCCCGAACTGGACGCGCACCTACGCACCCGGGCGGGAGCTGAAGGCCTACGCCGAGCACTGCGTCGACAAGTACGGCCTGCGCCGCAAGATCCGATTCAACACCAAGGTGCTCGGAGCGAGATTCGACGATGCCGACAGCCTGTGGCGCGTCGACCTCGACGACGGCGACTCGGTCACCGCCAGGTTCCTCGTCAACGCCAGCGGCGTCCTGATCACCCCCAATATGCCCGACATCGACGGTGTCGACTCGTTCGCAGGCGTGACCATGCATACCGCGCGATGGGATCACGAGCAGGATCTGACGGGCAAGCGGGTCGCCATCATCGGGACGGGCGCCTCCGCGGTGCAGATCATCCCCGAGATCGCGCCGATCGTGGAGCAGCCTCAAGGTTTTTCAGCGCACACCCATCTGGTGCCTACCCAAACCCGACGTGCCGCTGTCGCCGATGACCCGGCGCTTGATGCGGCTCCCCGGCGGCCACGTGGTGCAGCGCGTGCTCAGCCAGGCCTACGTCGAACTCACCTTCACGCTGCCCGCGCAGTACTTCACGCTCAATCCGATGGCCAAGAACATGTCGAAGATCGGTGAGTCGTATCTGCGCAAGCAGGTCCACGACCCGGAGGTGCGCGACAAGCTCACGCCTCGTTACGCCGTCGGCTGCAAGCGTCCCGGCTTCCACAACACGTATCTCTCGACGTTCAACCGCGACAACGTCGAATTGGTGACCGAGCCGATCGACAAGATCACCGGGTCGGGCGTGGCGACCGTCGACGGCGAGACCCGCGATGTCGACGTGCTCATCCTGGCGACCGGGTTCAAAGTGATGGACGTCGAGGACAATCCGACTTATCCGGTGACCGGCGTCCGGCGGCCGGTCGTGGAGCGAGCACTTCAGCGAGCACCGACTGCAGTCCTACGAGGGCGTCGCGGTGCCCGGCTTTCCGAACTTCTTCACGGTCTTCGGCCCCTACGGATATGTCGGAAACTCGTACTTCGCGCTGATCGAAACGCAGACACACCACATCGTGCGGTGCCTCAAACATGCGCAACGCAAGCGCGCCCGCCGCGTCGAGGTCAAACAGGAAGCCAACGACCGCTACTTCGCCGAGATGATGCGCAAGCGGCACCGGCAGATCTTCTGGCAGGACACCTGCCGGGACGCCAGGAGCTACTACTTCGACAAGAACGGCGATGTACCGCTGCGATCGGCCAGCACGCTCCACACCTACTGGCGCGGCCCGCCGCTTCCCGCTCGACGATTACGAGTTCAGCGGGTAACGGCTGGACTTACGCTCAGAGCATCTATTCGATCACTGAGCGGGGCCCGACAATGCAGAGCTTGACGTTTGCGGATATACCGGTTGCGGTCGACGGAGAAGGCGTGGACTTCCGCAGTCAGGAAGTCGGCGACATGTCCATCGCGTGGGTGAAGCTCGACGCCGGCGCTGACCTGCGACCGGCGCTCGTGGGGCTCCCGGGCGACATGTGTCAGTGCCCGCACTGGGGTTACATGCTGCGCGGGCAGCTTCGTATGCACACCCCGGGCGGGCCGCAGACCTACAACGCTGGTGAGGCGTTCTATTGGGCCGCCGGGCATGCACCCGAGGCGATCACCGACTGCGAGTACATCGACTTCTCGCCGAGCGGCGACCTTCGGGAGGTCCTGCGACACGTCACCGGCGGTTAGGCCGGTCGGCGTTGGCAGCTAAACGGCCGCCTTCAGCTCCTCGACCTTGTCGAGCCGCTCCCACGGCAGGTCGATGTCGGTGCGGCCGAAGTGGCCGTAGGCAGCGGTCTGCGCGTAGATCGGCCGCAGCAGGTCCAGGTCGCGGACTATCGCACCGGGCCGCAGGTCGAACACCGAGGTGATCGCCTTCTCGATGCGGGCCGGATCGACGGTTTCGCTGCCGAAGGTCTCCACGAACAGCCCGACCGGGGCCGCCTTGCCGATCGCATAGGCGACCTGCACCTCGACGCGCTCCGCCAGGCCCGCCGCGACCACGTTTTTTGCCACCCAGCGCATCGCATACGCCGCCGAACGGTCGACCTTGGACGGATCCTTGCCCGAGAAGGCGCCGCCGCCGTGACGGGCCCACCCGCCGTAGGTGTCGACGATGATCTTGCGGCCGGTCAGCCCGGCGTCGCCCATCGGCCCGCCGAGCACGAACTTGCCGGTCGGGTTGACCAGCAGGCGGAAGTCGGAGGTGTCCATCGTGTCGTGGTTCAGGTCGGCCAGCACCGTGTTGACGACCTTCTCCCGGATGTCGGGCGCCAGCGTCGCATCCAGGTCGATACCGGCGGCGTGCTGCGTCGAGAGCACCACCGTGTCGAGGCGCACCGGTGTGGTGCCGTCGTACTGCACGGTGACCTGGGTCTTGCCGTCGGGACGCAGATAGTCCAGCACGCCGTTCTTGCGGACCTCGGTCAGTCGGCGTGACAGCCGGTGGGCCAGCGCGATCGGCAGGGGCATCAGTTCGGGGGTGTCCTTGATGGCGTAGCCGAACATCAGGCCCTGGTCGCCGGCGCCCTGGGCGTCCAGCGGGTCACCCGCGCCCTCGACTCGTGTCTCGTGGGCGGTGTCGACACCCTGCGCGATATCCGGCGACTGCGCGCCGATCCCGATGTTGACGCCACAGGTCTCGCCGTCGAAACCCTTCTCCGACGAGTCGTAGCCGATGTCGAGGATGCGGGCCCGCACGGTGTTGGTGATGTCGGCGAAAGCTTCCTTGGCCGTTGTGGTCACCTCGCCGACGACGTGCACCTGACCCGTGGTGACCAGCGTTTCCACCGCGACGCGGGATTTGGGATCGTCCGCGAGCAACGCGTCGAGCACCGAGTCGCTGATGGCGTCGCAGATCTTGTCGGGATGGCCCTCGGTCACCGACTCACTGGTAAACAGCCGAGCTTCACTCACGGTGTGATCCTTCCGAAACTTAGTCAATCAAATTATATGCTTACCCCGTTGCACCCAAGCGCGTGCGCACGTTCCGCACAACCCTTACACGCAGCCAGGCGCGTGATTCGCGTTACCCGCCGCCGCTCTGCAGGATCGCCACGATCGCGTCAACAATACGGCTGGCCATCAGAGTTTTCGAACCGTGCTCCAACGCAGACTCCGCGCCGTCGGCCGCAAGCAGCCACCCGTCGTTGTTGTCCACTTCGAACGCTCGATTCTCACCGACGGCGTTGACCACGAGCAGATCGCACCCCTTGCGCTGCAATTTGGCGCGGGCGTGGAAGAGCACGTCTCCATTGGCGTCGCCGGTCTCGGCAGCGAATCCGACGATGGCGCGCATGTTGGGCAGCTGACCGTCCGCCCGCGCCCGGACTGCGCCCGCCAGCACGTCGTCGGTACGCGTGAGTTCGATGACCGGCGCCGCGGCGTTGGGGTCGGCGGACTTCTTGATCTTGTTGGCCTCGACCTGTGTCGGGCGGAAGTCGGCGACGGCGGCGGCCATCACCAGCACGTGCGCGTCGGGCGCGTGCTTTGAGACCGCGTCGGAGAGTTGGGCGGCCGAGCCGATGTGGACCACGTCCACCCCCGCCGGGTCGATGAGGCCTGCCGTATTGCCCGCGATCAGCGTGACGTCGGCCCCGCGCTGGGCCATCACTCGAGCCATCGCAAAGCCCTGCTTGCCCGAACTCCGGTTGCCGATGAAACGCACCGGGTCGATCGTCTCGCGGGTGCCGCCGGCGCTGACAAGGACCCGCACGCCGGCCAGGTCATACGGCAGGGCGTCGCCGCGGTCCAGCAGCAGCTGGGCGAGCGTTGAGATCTCCTCGGCCTCGGGCAGCCGGCCTGCGCCGCTGTCGGCGCCGGTGAGGCGTCCCGACGCCGGCTCCAGGACCACCGCGCCTCGACGGCGCAGCGTGGCCACGTTGTCCACGGTGGCCGGGTGAAACCACATCTCGGTGTGCATCGCGGGCGCGAAGAGCACAGGACATCGCGCGGTGAGCAGGGTCGCTGTCAGGAGGTCGTCGGCACGGCCCGCAACGGCCCGCGCCAGCAGATCGGCCGTCGCCGGGGCGACCACGACCAGGTCGGCCTCCTGCCCGATCCGGACATGCGGCACCTCGTGAACGTCATCCCAGACGCCAGTGTGAACTGGGTTGCCCGACAGCGCTTCGAACGTCGCCGCGCCGATGAAACGCAGGGCTGACTCGGTCGGAACGACACGAACGGAATGGCCCGCCTCGGTCAGCTGACGCACGAGCGTGGCCGCCTTATAAGCGGCGATGCCACCGGCGACGCCGACGATGATCCGCTTGCGTTCGGTCACTTCCGCTCTTCGCCCAAGAGGCTCATCGCTGTGCCCTCTGCTCTTCGCCCGAGACGCTCATCGCCCGGATCTCGTTCGTTACTCGCCTTCGGTGTGCTCGAGCAGGTCGCCGTGGATCTCGCGCATCGCGATCGACAGCGGCTTCTCCTGCAGGCCCGGCTCGACCAGCGGACCGACATATTCGAGGATGCCGTCGCCGAGCTGGTTGTAGTAGTCGTTGATCTGGCGCGCGCGCTTGGCCGCGTAGATGACCAGCGCGTACTTGCTGGATGCGCGGTCGAGCAGCTCGTCGATGGGCGGATTGGTGATGCCCAGCGGGGTGTCATAGGCACCGGTGCCGGACTCGATGTCATCGACAGCGGTCAGCTGGGCGTCGGCGTGGGGGGTGCTCACGTAGAAGATCTCCTGGCGTTTAGCGTGAAATTTGAGTCGCTTTGAATTAGATCCTGGCCTGATCGCACCGTGCCCGGCGCTGGGGTTATTTGTGGGCCACCAGCAAGGATACCAATTCAGAGCAAGCAGACTCTAATTCGCTGTTCACGACGACCACGTCGAAGTCATTCTGGGCTGCCAGTTCGTCGCGTGCGGTGGCCAGGCGGCGGGTCATCGCTTCGGGGCTCTCGGTGCCGCGCCCGATCAGCCGGCTCTCCAGAGCCTCCCAGCTCGGTGGTGCGAGAAAGACCGTGAGGGCTTCCGGCATGGATTTTTTGACGGCACGCGCTCCGGCAAGGTCCACCTCGATGAGAACGGGCCGGCCAGCCTCGGTGGCCTCTCGGATGGGCTGCGCGGGGGTGCCCGAACGGTGCAGGCCGCCGTGGATCTCGGCCCATTCGAGAAGGGCTTCGTGATCGATCAGTTCCTGGAACCGCTCGGCGGTGACGAACGAATAGTCGACGCCGTCAACCTCGCCCGGGCGCGGGGCCCGGGTGGTGACGGAGACGCTGAAGTGCAGGTCGGGAACGCGGTCACGCAGGCAGTGGACGACGGTCGATTTCCCGACGGCAGAGGGGCCGGACAGCACGATCACCCGTCCGGCCCCTCGGCCGGCGCTCAACTTATGCGCCTGGAGTTACTGGTCGAACTTTTCCAGCAGCGCCTTGCGCTGCCGGTCACCCAGGCCACGCAGGCGGCGGGTCGGGGCGATCTCGAGTTCGGTCATGATTTCCTGCGCCTTGACCTTGCCCACCTTGGGCAATGCCTCCAGAAGGGCAGAAACCTTCATCTTGCCCAGAACCTCATCGGTCTCGGCATCCTTCAGCACCTGCTTGAGGTTGGTGCCGCCGCGCTTGAGCCGGTCTTTGAGCTCGGCACGTATGCGACGTGCGGCAGCAGCCTTCTCCAACGCTGCCGCGCGCTGTTCGTCGGTCAACTGGGGAAGGGCCACGGGTTCCTCCGTCTCTCACACCATCAATTTTCCTGTATCGGCTGATATGAAAATTCCAGAACAGCCAGCGACGACGACCGTACCCACGCAACCTGATGAAAGCTAACCCCACCCCCTGCTAATGGGGCCAAAAGCCCAGCGTGTAAGGCGGGGCCGCCGCAGGGGCCGAAGCGCCCCAAGCGCCCCGAAATCGCTGATTTCAGTCCTCGCAAAGCCGGATTTGCCTGCGTATCAAGGCATTTCGAGCTCGTAGGGGGTGGTTCACCGACCGACTTGGCCTGTGGCCTGGACCACACATCAGCGGCTGTTCCAGGTCGGAAAAGAAAATTTTGCCTGGTCACCGCGTGTCGGGCGTGTCGCAGCCGCCCGGATGAGCGGTGCGGGGGGCTGAGCGACCGTCAAAAAAGCAAAATGAATTCAAAAATTGCCGCCCTGACGACCGGTGCGCCCCACGACGTTGCGTAGTAGACGTGACAGGCGGTGCCTGTGGGGGCTCAGTTGCAGGAGATTCGAGTGTTGTTCGCTGGTCGGGCGCCCGTTCGAGGCCGATGGCGAAATAGGATTCGCCGGGAGGAGGTCGCCATGGTCGTGCGCATGTGCCGGTCGATTGCCGTGGTGCTCGTCGTGTTGGCCGGGGCGGTGCTGTTCAACGTCGCGAGCCCGGCGTGGGCGTGCGGTTGTGGCGCCTACGTTCCCGACAACCCCGGCTCCTCGGTCGCAGACGAGCGCGCGCTGATTGCCTGGGACGGCACCACCGAGGACATCCTGATGTCGCTGTCGGTGACGGGCTCCTCGGACAGAGCGGCGTGGGTCATGCCGGTGCCGTCGGCCGCTCGCGTCAGCCTTGGCGACACCGAGGTGTTCGAGGATCTCGGCAGGCTCACCGCACCGCGCATCGAGTACCGCGACTCATGGTGGCCGACGATTCCCTGGCTGGTCTGGGCTGGATCGGCGTCGGATACCGCGGGTGCACCGGCCGGCGCGGTCAACGTGCTCGGCCGCCAGCGCCTCGGACCATTCGATGTCACGCGGCTAGCGGCCGACGACCCCACCGCCTTGGCAAATTGGTTGAAGGACAACGGATTTCCACATCCAGATGGGCTGGACGACAACCTCGCACCGTATGTCGCCGACGGCTGGGAGATCGTCGCGATTCAACTGGTGCCCGCCGAAACGGGCGGCTCATTGTCGGGAGCGCTTCAGCCGCTGCGCCTCTCGTTCGCCTCAGACACCGTCGTCTACCCGATGCGCCTGTCGCGATCAGCCACGATGTCGCAGTACATCGACCTATATGTGCTGGCGCCGCATCGAATGGATCCCTCGGCAGTTCCCGTCGTGGGCGACAAGCCGACTCTGGAGTTCGCCGGGGCTATCGAGCGCGGCGACTCCCCCGCACTGGCCGACTTCGTCGGTGACGCGGCGTTTCTGACCCGGTGGAAGAACACGATCTTCGACCCGGCGGCGATCGAGGGCGACTACATTTTCGAGCAGGCGCCCGCCGATACCCCTTTCCAGCAAGTCGTCTATCGCACGCGCGACCGTGGACACATCACGTATCTCGTCCTGGTGGCGTCGATCGGCCTCGCCGGCGTGGCAGCCGCCGTGCTGCTGATCCGGCGGATGATGCGAAACCCGCACCGCCCCTAGCTCTAGCCCAGATAAGCGACGGCGTCGCGGAACTTCTCCGCCGCGGCCCGCACTGCGGCGACATCGGGTCCGGCGCGCAACACGTCACGCGAGACCGCGGGAAGAAGTTGGCCGGGGCGGGCACCGCCGAGACCCCCGAGTGCCTCCGGGCGTCCGCCCTGCGCCCCAACGCCGGGCACCAGGACCGGGCCACCCAAGGCGCTGACATCCGGTGGTTCTGCGAGTGTGGCGCCGACGACCACGCCGATCGCGCCGGGACCGGGCGAGTGGTCGCGGTTGACCGCGGCCGCGGCATCGACAATCGACTGCGCGACAGTTCGCCCGCCGGCGTCGGCACGCTGAACGCCTGCCCCCTCCGGATTGGATGTCGCGGCGAGGACAAAGACACCGCGGCCATTGGCGCCGGCGGTGTCGAGCAATGGCTGCAGCGATCCAAAGCCCAGATACGGCGATGCGGTCACCGCATCGGCGGCCAGCGGCGAATCGCCCACCCATGCATCGGCGTAGGCCGCCATGGTCGACCCGATGTCACCACGTTTGGCGTCGGCCAGCACCAGCACACCGACGTCTCGAAGCGCCTGCATCGTGTGTTCCAGCACCGTGTATCCCGCAGCGCCGTGCGCCTCGAAGAACGCCACCTGCGGTTTGACGATCGCGAAGCCGGACAACGCCTCCACGCAGATCTCGCAGAACCGCGCCAAACCGTCGGCGTCGACGGACAGCCCCCAGGCGCTCAGCAGTTCGGGATGCGGATCGATGCCGGGGCACAGCGGCCCGCGGCGCGCGACCGCCTCGGCCAGCCGGGCACCGAAACCCGTCACGGCCCCAGCACGGTGTGCAGCTCTTGCAGCGACATCACGCCGATGTCCCCGCGGATTCCCGCCTCGATGCCCTGAACCGCGGCTGAAGCGCCCTGCACGGTGGTCACGCACGGAATGCTCATCGACACTGCGGCCGAGCGGATCTCGTAGCCGTCGATACGCGGCCCGGAGTTGCCGTACGGGGTGTTGATCACCATGTCGACTTCACCCGATCGGATCAGGTCCACCGCTGACGAGGCCGGTCTCCCCTCCCCTGGCTGCTCGAAGTGCTTGCGCACCTCGTCACATGGAATTCCGTTGCGCCGCAACATCTCCGCGGTACCTCTTGTGGCCAGCACCCGGAATCCCAGATCGGCGAGCCGTTTCACCGGGAACACCAGCGAGCGTTTGTCGCGGTTGGCCACCGAGACGAACACCGTGCCCTCGACCGGCAGCGACCCGTAGGCGGCCGTCTGGCTCTTGGCGAAGGCGCTGCCGAAGTCGCGATCGATACCCATTACCTCGCCCGTCGACTTCATCTCGGGGCCGAGCAGCGAATCGATCTGCGTGCCGTCAGATTTGCGGAAACGATGAAAGGGCAGAACCGCTTCCTTGACGGCCATCGGTGCATTGCGGGCAGTCGTCGCGCCGTCGCCGGTGGCTGACAACACGCCTTCCTCGCGTAATTGAGAGATGCTGGCGCCCAACATGACTCGCGCACACGCTTTGGCCAGTGGAATGGCGGTGGCCTTGGACACAAACGGCACCGTGCGGCTGGCGCGCGGATTGGCCTCGAGCACGTAGAGCACGTCGTCCTTCAGTGCGTACTGCACATTGAGCAGACCGACCACCCCGATGCCGTGCGCGATCGCCTCGGTAGCGCGCCGGACGGACTCGATGTCGCTGCGGCCCAGGGTCACCGGCGGCAGTGCGCACGCCGAGTCGCCTGAGTGAATGCCGGCCTCCTCGATGTGCTCCATGATGCCGCCGATGTATACCTCGGTGCCGTCGCACAGCGCGTCGACGTCGATTTCGATGGCGTCCTCGAGGAACCGGTCGACGAGCACCGGGTGTTCGGGCGAGAGTTCGGTGGCCCTGGTGATGTAGCCCTGCAGCGTCTCCTCGTCGTAGACGATCTCCATCCCCCGGCCACCCAGCACATAGGACGGGCGGACCAGGACCGGATAGCCGATGTCAGCGGCGATCCGGCGGGCCTGCTCGAAGCTGGTCGCGGTGCCGAACCGGGGCGCGGGCAGGCCGGCGATCCTGAGGACCTCTCCGAACGCACCGCGGTCTTCTGCCAGGTCGATCGCCTTGGGGCTGGTGCCGACGATCGGTACACCGGCCTTCTCCAGACGTTCCGCGAGACCGAGCGGGGTCTGGCCACCGAGTTGCACGATGACCCCGACGACGCCGGGACCTCCTGCACCGGAGGCGGATTCGGCGTAGTAAACCTCGAGCACGTCCTCGAATGTCAGAGGTTCGAAGTACAGCCGGTCGGCGGTGTCGTAGTCGGTGGAGACCGTCTCCGGGTTGCAATTGACCATGACCGTCTCGAATCCGGCCTGGCTCAGCGTGGTGGCGGCGTGCACGCAGCTGTAGTCGAACTCGATGCCCTGCCCGATGCGGTTGGGCCCTGAGCCCAGGATGAGCACCTTGGGCTTCTCGGTCTGCGGCGCGACCTCGCTCTCTGCGGCCGGGTCGAGCTCGTAACTGCTGTAGTGGTAAGGCGTCTTGGCCTCGAACTCGGCAGCACAGGTGTCGACGGTCTTGTACACCGGGTGGATGCCGAGCCGGGTCCGCAGGGCCCGCACACCGATCTCGCCGGCCAATTCCGGCCGCAGCGCGGCTATTTGACGGTCGGACAGGCCGTGGTACTTGCCGCGCCGCAGAAGGTGTTCGTCGAGCACCGGCGCGTCGAGTAGGACGGCGCGCAGCGTGACGAGTCCGGCGATCTGCTCGACGAACCACGGATCGACGCCCGAGGCCTCCGACACCTGCTCGACGGTGGCGCCCTTCCGCAGCGCCAGTTCCATGTCGTACAGCCGTCCGTCGGTGGGCGTCCGCAGCCCTTGGAGCAGCTCGTCGACGGAAACGTCGGGGTCGGGTTTGGTCCAGAATCCGGCCCGACTGGTCTCCAGCGACCGCATCACCTTGCCGAGCGCCTCGATGAAGTTGCGGCCCAACGACATCGCCTCGCCAACGGATTTCATGGTCGTCGTCAGGGTGGGGTCGGCGCCGGGGAACTTCTCGAAAGCGAAGCGTGGCGCCTTCACGACGACATAGTCCAAGGTCGGCTCGAAGCACGCAGGCGTTTCCTTGGTGATGTCGTTGACGATCTCGTCGAGCGTGTAGCCGATCGCCAATTTGGCGGCGATCTTCGCGATCGGGAAACCGGTGGCCTTGGATGCCAATGCACTCGACCGAGACACCCGGGGGTTCATCTCGATGACGACGAGGCGTCCGTCGGCCGGATTGACGGCGAACTGGATGTTGCATCCACCGGTGTCGACGCCGACCTCGCGCAGAATGTCGATGCCGAGGTCACGCATCTTCTGGTATTCGCGATCGGTGAGGGTCATCGCAGGCGCCACGGTGACCGAATCGCCGGTGTGCACGCCCATCGGGTCGAGGTTCTCGATCGAGCACACGACGACGACGTTGTCGTGGCCGTCGCGCATCAGCTCGAGCTCGAATTCCTTCCAGCCGTAGATGGATTCCTCGATGAGCACGTTGGCGCTCGGCGATGCGGTCAGCCCTTCACCGGCCATCCGGTCGACGTCCTCGGCGGAGTAGGCCATGCCCGAGCCCAGGCCGCCCATGGTGAACGACGGCCGCACGACCACCGGCAGTCCGAGTTCTGCGACGGTTTCCCGTACCTCGTCCATCGTGAAACACACACGGGAGCGCGCGGATTCGCCGCCGACCTTGGTGACGATGTCCTTGAACCGCTGCCGGTCCTCGCCACGCTGGATCGCGTCGAAGTCCGCACCGATCAGCTCGACACCGTAGCGCTCCAGCGCCCCGTTCTCGTACAGCGCGACGGCGGTGTTCAGCGCGGTCTGCCCACCAAGGGTGGCCAGCAGCGCGTCGATCTTGTTGCCGCGCTCGGCCTGTTGGGCGATGACGCGCTCGACGAAGGCCGGAGTGATCGGTTCGACGTAGGTGAAGTCGGCGTACTCCGGGTCGGTCATGATCGTCGCCGGGTTCGAATTGACGAGGCTTACCTGCAAGCCCTCTGCGCGGAGCACGCGGCAGGCCTGCGTTCCCGAGTAGTCGAACTCGCACGCCTGGCCGATGATGATCGGCCCGGAGCCGATCACCAGCACGTGGTTGAGGTCGGTGCGCCTTGGCATCTAGCGGCCCTCCCCTCGCCGGCTGGGGGCCCCAGCCATCAGGTCGATGAACTGGTCGAACAGGTAGTTCGCGTCGTGCGGACCGGCTGCGGCCTCGGGGTGGTACTGCACCGAAAAGGCTCTCCCATCAACCAGTTTGATGCCCTCGACGACTCCGTCGTTGGCGCAGGTGTGACTGACGATCGCGGTACCGAACGGGGTGTCGAACGTCTCGCCGGCCTCACCCTCGAGCGCGAACCCGTGATTCTGCGCGGTCACCGCGACCCGTCGGGTGGCGTGGTCGATGACGGGCACGTTGATCCCGCGGTGGCCGAACACCATCTTGTATGTCGAGCGCCCCAACGCGCGGCCGAGGATCTGGTTGCCGAAGCAGATGCCGAACAGCGGGATCCCTTCGCCGAGGACTTCGCGGGTCACGCCGACGATGTGGTCGGCGGTCGCGGGGTCACCGGGCCCATTGGAGAGGAAGACACCGTCGGGTTTGAGTTCGGCGATCTGCTCGAAGGTGGCCGTCGACGGTAGAACGTGGCTGCGGATGCCGCGGATGGCGAAGTTGCGTGGGGTGTTGGTCTTGATACCGAGGTCGATCGCCGCGACGGTGAAGCGTTGCGGTCCATCGGGTTCGACGACATAGGTGGCGTCGGTGCTGACCTCCCCGGCGAGGTTCGCACCCAGCATTGACGGCTGATCACGCACCCTCCCGAGCAGCTCGTCGGCGTGGGCAAGGGCGGCTCCGGAGAACACTCCGGCCTTCATCGAACCGAGGCTGCGCAGGTGCCGCACCACGGCGCGAGTGTCTATTCCGGCAATGCCGACGATTCCCTGACCGACGAGCTCATCGTCGAGCGTGCCGGTAGCGCGCCAGTTCGACGCTCGTGGGGATGGGTCGCGGACGGCGTAACCCGCCACCCAGATCTTGTCGCCGCGGCTTTCGGCGTCCTCGTGGTTCCAGCCGGTGTTTCCGATCTGCGGGGCCGTGGCGACCACGATCTGCCCGTGATAGCTCGGGTCGGTCAAGGTCTCCTGGTAACCGGACATGCCGGTGGAGAACACCGCCTCGCCGAGCGTTTGGCCGATCGCCCCGAACTCGGTACCCGTGAAGATGCGGCCGTCTTCCAGGACCAGCAGCGCCTTGCTCATACGGCCTCCAGCCACGGCGCGTACGCGGCACGGTTGTCGGCGCGGAACCCGGTATCGATCTCGGTACCCGACGGCAAGCGCCATCTGATGGCGAGGATGCCCTCGTGCGTCAGCGCCCTACCGGCGACCCCGCGTTCGGTACGGATGGCGGTGATCGATTCTTCGGGTATCCAGATCGGGCCTGCGCCGCTGCGCTGCAACATGATCCCTTCGGGGTAGCGGGTCAGCACCGCCTTGTGGCGGAATGCGAGGTCGCCGACGGCGACGCGGTCGTTCCAGTTCGGGACGAGCGTGCTGCCGACGTAGAGGCCTTTGGTGGCGGAAATGATCGCCGATCCCACCGTGTCAGGCAGCGGTGGCAGGGTGCCGATCAGTTCGGCCTGCCGCTCGGCACGGCGACGCCAGCCACGCAACATCGCCTGGATGATGATGGCGATCAGCACGGCCAGCACCGCGGCCATGATCAGCGACCCGACCAGCGTTCCGGTGTTCATGCCGGGCTCTTCCCGTCGCGGGCGGTGACCTTGCCCCGCAACAACGTCAGCGTCACCGTCGCGGGCAACTCCATCGATTCGTACGGGGTGTTATCGGAGCGGCTTGCCAGCTCGGAACCCTCGACAGTCCAGGTGGCGTCGGGATCGACGACGGTCAGGTTGGCCGGCTCGCCGATCTCCAGGGCGCGGCCCTGGTCGGGCAACCCGACGATGCGGGAAGGGCTTTCACTCATGACGCGGGCGACGTCGCGCCAGGTCAGCAGACCCGGACGCACCATGGTCTCGACGATCACAGACAGCGCAGTCTGCAGCCCGAGCATGCCCGGCCGGGCGACCGAGAACTCGCAGAATTTCTCGTGCTCGGCGTGGGGTGCGTGGTCGGTGGCCACGCAGTCGATGACACCGTCGGCGAGCGCCTGGCGCAGAGCCTCGGCGTCCGACGGCTTCGCGAAGCGGCGGGTTCACCCGGTTACGGCCGTCGTAGGAGGCCAGGCGCCGGTCGTCGAGCAGGAGGTGGTGCGGTGTCACTTCGGCGGTGATCGAAATGCCTTGTTCCTTGGCCCATCTGACGATCTCGACGGTGCCGGCCGTGGAGGCGTGGCAGATGTGTACGCGTGCTCCGGCATCGCGGGCCAGCAGTGCGTCCCGGGCGACGATGGATTCCTCGGCCGCGCGCGGCCAGCCCGCCAGACCCAGCAGCGCCGCGTTGGGTCCCTCATGCGCGACGGCGCCGACGGTGAGGCGGGGCTCTTCGGCGTGCTGGGCGATGAGGACACCAAGGCCGGTTGCGTATTCAAGCGCACGCCGCATGATCAGTGGATCGTGCACGCAGAGACCGTCGTCGGAGAACATCCGCACCTGCCCGGCGCCGGCGGCCATCATGCCCATCTCGGTGAGCTGCGTACCTGCCAGACCCATCGTGACGGCGCCCACCGGATGCACGTCGACGAGGCCGACCTGCTGACCGCGGTGCCACACATGGTCGGTGACGACCGGGCTGTCGGCGACCGGGTTGGTATTGGCCATCGCGAATACCGCGGTGTAGCCGCCCAAAGCCGCTGCCGCCGAGCCGGTTTCGATGTCCTCGGCATACTCCCTGCCGGGCTCGCGCAAGTGAGTGTGCAGGTCGACGAAGCCGGGCAGCAGAACCTGGCCGGTCGCGTCGACGACATCGGCATCGTCGGGAACGGCAAGCCCGGAACCGATGTCGGCGATCTGGCCGTCGGACACGAGCACGTCGACCCGGTCACCCTCACCGTAAAGCCGCACCCCGCGGATCAAGACGCGGTGATCACCGCTCCTCGCGTGTGCATCATACGTTGATCGCCTCTTGCTCAGCGCCCACCAGCAGGTGGAACAGCACCGCCATTCGGACATGTACACCGTTGGAAACCTGTTGCAGGACCGCGGATTGTGAGGAATCGGCGACCGAGAATGCGATCTCCATACCGCGCACCATCGGGCCGGGGTGCAATACCACCGCGTTGCCCGGGAGCATCGCCTGCCGCTTCTCGGAGAGCCCGTAGAGCACCGAGTACTCGCGGGCGGACGGGAAGAACCCGCCGTTCATCCGCTCGGCCTGCACCCGGAGCATCAGCACCGCATCGGCGACGGGCAATTCGGCGTCGAGGTCGTGCGAGACGGTGACCGGCCAGTCGGCCACCCCGACCGGCAGCAGCGTGGGCGGCGCGACGAGCACCACTTCGGCGCCGAGCGTGTCGAGCAGCAGCACGTTGGACCGCGCGACCCGGCTGTGCAGGACATCGCCGACGATCACCACGCGCTTGCCCTCGATGTCGCCCAGCCGTTGGCGGATGGTCAGCGCATCGAGCAGTGCCTGGGTCGGGTGCTCGTGAGTGCCGTCGCCGGCGTTGATCACTGCGGGGCCGCCCTGTTCGGTGGCCGTCCACTCGGCGAGCTGCTGGGCCGCCCCTGACGCAGGGTGGCGGATGATCAGGGCGTCGGCCCCGGCCGCGCGCAGGGTGAGGGCGGTGTCGCGAAGCGACTCACCTTTGGAGACAGAGGATCCCGACGCGCTGACGTTGATGACGTCGGCGCTCATCCACTTGCCTGCGACCTCGAACGAGACCCGGGTGCGGGTGGAGTTCTCGTAGAACATCGTGATGATGGTGCGACCGCGCAGCGTCGGCAGCTTCTTGATCTCACGGCCGAGCAGGGCCTGGCTGAACCGGTCGGCGTTGTCGAGAATGGCCAGCGCTTCGGCGCGGGACAGGTCGGCCGCCGAGAGGAGGTGTTTCATCGCTCGGGCCCTCCCTGGGGTGCGATCCAGATGCCCTCGACTTGATCGTCTTCGGTCAGTCGCACCTTGACGTTCTCACTGCGCGAGGTCGGCACGTTCTTGCCGACATAGTCGGCGCGCAGCGGGAGCTCCCGGTGACCGCGGTCGACGAGAACGGCGAGTTGGACGGCGCGGGGCCGGCCGATGTCCCGCAGTGCGTCCAAGGCCGAGCGGACCGAGCGGCCGGTGTACAGGACGTCATCGACCAGGATCACCAGCGTGCCGTCGATCCCGCCCTCGGGAATCGAGGTGTCCTCCAGCGGCCGCGGCGGCTTGCTGTCGAGATCGTCGCGGTAGAGCGTGATGTCCAGCGACCCGCGGGGAACGGTGACGTCGGCGAATTCCTTGATCTTCTCGACCAGCCGCGCTGCCAGGGTGACGCCGCGGGTGGGGATGCCGAGCAGGATGACGCGGGGGGCATCGGGACCGTCGAGTGCGGTCTTCTCGATGATTTGATGGGCGATGCGGGAGATGGTCCGGCTGACGTCCGCTGCGGACATCAGTTCCCGGTCGGTGCCAGGCGCGCCCAAGTGACCCTGACCTCCTTCTCCGCCTCTCAGGACGGCTCTTTAAAGGATGTCGAAACTGCGGGGAGCTTAGCACCAGCTTTCTGGACCCGCCAGACACACCACAGGCGAGCTCACAAACTGTATGCGTACAGCTCGTTATAGCTCCTGACGATCACGCTGCCCGTCGTCACGTAGTACCCGTCGGTGACGATCACGACGAACGCGTCGTCGAATCGCAGGTTGTAACCGTCATTCGCGAGGAACGGCGTGTAAATGTAGTCGCCCGTCTGTTCATCGATCGTCACGGTGCACATCGACGGCAGCGACAGTAGGTAGTACTTGACCGTGTCGTTGTCGCCGTCGGCTACGTTGACCTTGCCGGTGGTCACTCCGGTGGCTTCATTGAAGTTTCCGCTCGGAGGCTGCAATGCTCGCGCAACGTTGTTCGGCGGTGTGGTGTCACCGACTTTGACGGCATAGACGGTCCGCAGCGCATAGTCAGTGACGTACACAGTCTCCGTCGAGTCCTGCGGCGACTTCCTGAGCGCCAAATATGGATTGGTCCGTTGTGAAAGTCCCCTGAACGGTGTTAGTTTCAGCATCGAAGACGATCACCGTATGTCCATCCGTCTGAATGACGTAGACCGTTTCGCCGTCGGGACTGACCGCGACATCCCAGACTCCATTGGACGCCGCGATGGCACCGATCTCGGTGTTCGTGGTGGTGTCGATCACCGATATCTGTGTTGCCTTGTCGTAACTGCCTGCGGAGCTGATCAACGCGTACGCGCGAGTGCCGCTAACAGCGATCCGAGAACATACGATCCCGGACCGAGCCTTGTGAAGTCGATGGTGCCCACTTCGGCCAGGGTGGTGGCGTCGTACACCTTGATGTCGGTTGCCTGACCCAGCATGGCGGCATACCGGCCGGGCGCGGCAAGAATGCGGGTTCCGTCCGGCGTGATGTTGAGGTCGCTCACCCACGGCGTTAAAGTCGTGGTGATGGCGCCGGTCTGGGTGTCGATCTTCGTGATCGAGCCGTAGCTTCCAGACGAGTCATGGTAGAAGCGAAGGGCGTAGATCACGCTACCGTTGGTGTTGGGTGAGACCGCCACATCGGTGACGTAATTGATATCGCCCACGCCCTGCCGTTGCTCAGGGACCGTGATCGTCTCTACGACCTCTTTCGTCTCGGTGTCGATCATCGCTACGTGGACTTAGTTGGCTACGTAGATTCGAGCACCGTCTGCACTGGCTGTCAGGCTACGTGGAGCACCTCCGATGGAGATGGTCTTGACGACTTGGTTTGTCGCGGTGTCGATTACCGTCACTGTGCCGCCTTCTGAGCCACCGAAGTCGGTTCCTACATAGGCGTATCGGCCGCTGACGACGACGTCGGTCGGCGACAAGCCGACGATGATCAGCCTGTTGGTCGACGGAATTGTCTCACCCTGCCCTGTGGTGGCTCACCGTCACACTGACTCTGGCGGTGTTGGCGCTGGCGACTCCCGCCGCATCTTTGACCCGGTAGTTTAACGATGCCGGCCCACTGTAATTAGCCGTCGGAGTGAACGTCACCGTCCCATTGGCGTTCAGTACCACCGTCCCGTTGGTTGCCCCAGACACCGAATGCACGCTCAAGACATCACCGTCGGAGTCGGTGTCGTTGCCCACCAACTCCGCAGCGGTGAAGTACGTGCCACATTCGCCGCAATGGTGGCGCTGTCAGCCACCGCAGTAGGTGCGTCGTTGACCGGCGTCACCGTCACGCTGACCGTGGCGGAGTTGGCGCTGGCGAGTCCTGCCGCATCCTTGACCCTATAGCTAAACGACGCCGGCCCACTGTAATTCGCTGTCGGTGTGAACGTCACCGTCCCATTCGCATTGAGCACCACCGTCCCGTTGGTCGCCCCCGACACCGAATGCACACTCAACACATCGCCGTAGGCTTTATCGAGGTCGGTGTCGTTGCCCACCAACTCCGCAGCGGTAAACGTGCGCGCAGTGTCCTCAGCCACCGTTACACTGTCAGCCACCGCCGTCGGCGCATCATTGACCGGCGTCACCGTCACGCTCACCGTGGCGGAATTGGCGCTGCGCGAGCTCCGTCGCATCCTTCACCCGATAGCTAAACGACGCCGGCCCACTGTAATTCGCTGTCGGCGTAAACGTCACCGTCCCATTCGCATTGAGCACCACCGTCCCATTGGTCGCCCCCGACACCGAATGCACACTCAACACACCACCCTCGGGGTCGGTGTCGTTGCCCACCAACTCCGCAGCGGTAAACGTGCGCGCAGTATCCTCAGCGACCGCGACACTGTCAGGCATCGCAGTCGGCGCATCATTGACCGGCGTCACCGTCACACTCACCGTGGCGGAATTGGCGCTGACGAGCCCCGCCGCATCCTTGACCCGATAGCTAAACGACGCCGGCCCACTGTAATTCGCTGTCGGCGTAAACGTCACCGTCCCATTGGCATTGAGCACCACCGTCCCATTGGTAGCACCCGACACCGAATGCACCGCCATCGTTGTGCGCTCCGGATCGGTGTCGTTGCGCACCAGATCTTTGGCGCTGAACGTCCGAACAGTGTCTTCAACGACCGTGACGCTGTCGGCCACCGCCGTCGGCGCCGAATTCGCCGCCGCCGCCAACATCATCCGCGCACCACCGGTCGAATCCTGGCTGGCTAGCGTAAGGCTCGTGTTCGTCGCATCCGCCGACCGCAGCGTCGAGGCCTCATCAACAGCCGTCTGCTCGGTGCGCTGCCGCCACGCAGCCATCAACGCCAACTGGACCGGCGACTGCATCGGCACAACCGGGACATCACCAGTCGCCGACGGCGCCAACCCGGTCAACGACAACAGACCCGACACCCACCGGCGCACCGGCGCCTCCGGTTCCTGCGGAGCCGCCGACATCGGCACCACCGCCCGCGGCTCCACATCAGCACCCGGCGTTGGTGTGGACCCCGCGAACGGCTGGCCACCCGCTGCACCGATACCTGACCCCCACCCGACGACGGCGGTTGCGCGACCGCATCCGCGGTTGCCGCGCGCTGCGTTCCGGACCCCACATCGACACCTGTGTCCGGCGTGGTCGCGGTGCTGACTAACGACCGCTTCGGCTTCTCCGGTGCCGGCAGCCTTGATGACGAACTCGAACCAGACTCCGCGGTCGACCGATCACGAGGCGGCGTCCGCTTGGCGGTGGAATCGATTCCCGAATCGGCGTCGTGATCCGCAGCGCCACACCCACCGACGCTTCAGTACGCTGGCGCCGATGAAGCTCGACGGTAACCAGGCATCCATTCTCGAGGCGATCGACGCTGGGCTGCTCGCCGGCGCGGTCACGCTGGTATGCCAGTGCCGGCGAGGTTCTGCAAGTCAACGAGCTCGGCTATCGGGATGTCGACGCGGGACTGCCGATGCAGCGGGACACGATCTTCCGCATCGCGTCGATGACCAAACCCGTCACCGTCGCCGCCGCGATGAGCCTGGTGGAGGAAGGCAAGCTCGCGCTGACCGATCCCGTGGCGACGTGGCTGCCGGAGCTGGCGGACATGCAAGTGCTGCTCGATCCGCGCGGCCCACTCGACAAGACCACGCCGAGCCCGTCGGCAGATCACGATCGACGATCTGATGACGCACCGCAGTGGGCTCGCGTACACGTTCTCCGTGCTCGGTCCGTTGAGCAAGGCGTACGGGCGGATGTCCTTCCGCCAGGATCAGGACCGCTGGCTTGCGGAGCTGGCGACGCTGCCGCTGGTGCACCAGCCCGGTGATCGCCTGACCTACAGTCACGCAACCGACGTACTGGGCATCGCGCTGTCGCGGATCGAGGGCAAGTCACTCGCTGATGTCTTGTCCGAGCGCATCTTTGAACCGCTCGGAATGGTCGACACCGGCTTCTCGGTGGGCACCGCGGGACGCCCTCGCGCCGCGACGATGTACAAGCTCGACGCGAACATGGCGCTGCAGCACGATGTGATGGGTCCGGCACACATCACCGATCCACCCTTCTGTACCGGCGGCGCCGGTCTGTGGTCCACCGCCGACGACTACCTCCGGTTCGCCAGGATGCTGCTCGCGGAGGGCACGCTCGACGGCGTCCGGGTGCTGTCCGAAGAATCCGTGCGACTGATGCGCACCGACCGGTTGACCGACGAACAGAAGCGGCAACCCTTTCTGGGGTCGCCGTTTTGGGTCGGCCGCGGCTTCGGGCTCAACCTTTCGGTGGTGACCGACCCCGCCAAATCACGGCAACTGTTCGGTCCCGGCGGCCTCGGCACATTCGGCTGGCCCGGCGCGTACGGCACGTGGTGGCAAGCCGACCCGAGCGCCGATCTGGTGCTCATCTACCTCATCCAGAATCTCCCCGAAATCAACGCCGACATGGCAGCGGCCGTCGCGGGCAACACCTCGTTGGCGAAGCTGCAAAGCGCACAGCCCAAATTCGTCCGTCGGACCTACCAGGCCCTCGATATCTAGCGATACGGTGGCGCCATGACTCAGCCCACCGTGGTGATCAGCGGCGCCGGAATCGCCGGGCCCCTCGCTGGCGTTCTGGCTGACCCGCAACGGATATCGGGTCATCGTCGTGGAGATCGGACCCGGCATCCGGCCCGGCGGGCAGACGGTCGACCTGCGCGGCGCGGGCGGCGACGTCGTCGAACGGATGGGCCTGATCGACCAGATGCGCGACCGGGCACTCGAACAACGGGGCGCGGCATGGGTGAAGTCCGACGGGAGCCGGCGCGCCGAGATGCCGGTGACCGCGTTCGACGGCAACGGCCTGGTGTCCAAGCTGGAGATTCTGCGCGGCGATCTCGTGGACGTGTTGTACCAAGCCACCAAGGACAGCGCCGAATACCGCTTCGGAACCAGCATTTCGGATGTGAAGCAGGCCGATGACGGCGCCGAGGTCACCTTCACCGACGGAACGGTGTTGCGGGCGGACCTCGTCGTCGGTGCGGACGGCCCGCATTCCGCGGTGCGGCGGTTGGTCTTCGGGCCCGAGGAACAGTTCGTCAAGCCGATCGGCGGATACAACGCGTGGTTCTCCGCACCCGACCGTGTCGGCCTGGACGGCTGGTTCCTGCTGTACCAGGCGCCGGGCGGTCTCAACGCCTCGATGCGGCCGTCACACGACCCGTCGATCGCCAAGGCGGGGTTGGCCTTTCAGTCAGAGCCCATCACCTATGACCGGCGCGACCTCGACGAGCAGCGCCGGATCCTTGTCGAGCGATTCGCCGGCGCGGGGTGGGAATGCGACGCTCTGCTGGCCGCGGCGCAGGAAGCCGACGACTTCTACTTCGACTCCTTCGCGCAAGTCGCACATGCCGTCCTGGTCGTCGGGATGCGTGACGCTGGTGGGCGACGCCGGATATTGCGCGTCACCGCTGAGCGGGATGGGCACCAGCCTGGCCCTGGTCGGCGCCTACGTGCTTGCCGGTGAACTCGGACCGGCGGATTCATTTGACGCCGAACATCTTCCGGCGAAGCTGTCCCGCTACGGAACCGTCATGCGCCCGTACGTCGACAAATGCCAGGACCTGCCCAACAGCCATCGACCGGTTCGCCCCGAAGTCGGCATCCGACATCGCGGTCAACGCGCTGGTGATGAAGTGGATGCAGCGCTGGCCGTTCCGGCCCATCGCGGCCAAGCTCTGGTTCGCCACCGCGGATTCGATCGAGTTGCCGACTACTCACGGTGCGCACGCAGTAGACCGACGGCGGCTATTCGATGACAGCGCGACAGCACGCGGCCGAACTGCAGCAGGCGCTGCATCTGGGCCAGGCCGCCGTTGTCGACGGACTTGTAGTAGCGGAACGACTCGCAGTAGATGTCGGTCTCGGTGACCGACTTCTGCCTGGACCTGCGTGACGAGTTGGGTGTACATCCGCAGCCGGACCTCGGACAGGCGGCGGGTGCCGTCGTCGAGCACCTCGTACTCGGTGGTGAGCACGTGGTCGGTGATCGTCGACAGCAGGATCGTGCGCACCGAGGCGTTCAGCACCCGGCGCTCGCGATCGTCGATGGTCGACATCTCGTCGTCGGCGCGCCACATGATCAGCCGGTGCCCGTCGGTGAGCACCACCTCCTGCCACAGCGGATTCTCGTCGGTCTCGCCCCATGACCCCTCGCTGAAGCCGCGCGACATGATGAACGATCTGATCGCGGGAAGGTCGATGACTGAACGCAATTGGTCCAGCGCCAGCTCGGGATCACGCAGGTATACCTTGGCCGCCTCGTCCACGCTCGAGTACGGCGCCCAGTCCTGCGGTGCTCCCATTACGTGCCGCGCTCCCGTCACCAGCCCCCCGGACTGCCTGCGCGGCCGCGCGGATCTGTGGTGTCACCAGCATCACCTGGCCCAGCACGCCGTTGACGAAACCCGGTGAGTCGTCGGTGGATAACTGCTTGGCCAGTTCGACGGCTTCATCGACTGCGACTGGTTCGGGAACATCTTCGGCGTGCAGCAGTTCCCACACCGCCACCCGCAGGATCGCCCGGTCGACGGCGGGCAGCCGCTCCAGTGTCCAGCCCTGCAGGTGCGCCGAGATCAGATCGTCGATGTGCGCGGTGTGATCGGTCACCCCACGCGCCACCGTCACCGTGTAGGGGTTCAGCGGTGAGACATCGGACTGCGTCTGCGCCAGGGCACTCCGCGACTCGGCTACCTCGGCGGGTGTGAGCCCGCGCGCCTCGGCCTCGAACAGCAGGTCGACGGCCCGCTTGCGGGCCTGATGGCGGCCACGGTCGGCCGACGCTATCGCTTCGTCCCCCGCATTCGCGCCGGAGTCCCCCACGCCCGGGAGTCAGGCATTCACCCTTCCCAGGTAGCTGCCGTCGCGCGAATCGACCTTGAGCTTGTCGCCGGTGTTGATGAACAACGGCACCTGGATCTCCGCACCGGTCTCCACGGTCGCGGGCTTGGTGCCCGCGCTGGACCGGTCGCCCTGCAGGCCGGGCTCGGTGTGGGTGACCTCGAGCTCGACGGTCACCGGCAGTTCGAGATACAGCGGCGCGCCGTTGTGGAACGCGATCTGCACCGGCAGGCTCTCCAGCAGGAACTTGGCGGCATCGCCGACCAGCGACTCCGGAAGCGGGTGCTGCTCGTAATCCTGGGAGTCCATGAACACGAAATCGGAGCCGTCGCGGTACAGATAGGTGGCATCGCGGCGGTCGACGGTGGCCGTCTCGACCTTCACACCGGCGTTGTAGGTCTTGTCGACGACCTTGCCCGACAGCACGTTCTTGAGCTTGGTGCGCACGAAGGCGGGGCCCTTGCCGGGCTTGACGTGCTGGAATTCGATGATCTGCCAGAGTTGGCCGTCAATCTGAAGGACGAGCCCGTTCTTGAAGTCGGCGGTCGATGCCACGGTCGGTTGTTCTCCTGTTCAGAGGATCGCCAGTTCCTTGGGGAACCGGGTGAGTAAGTCGGGGGTCGCCTTCACCGACGACAAGCGTGTCCTCGATTCGGACACCGCCGCGGTCTGGCAGATAGACACCGGGTTCCACGGTCACCGCGGAGCCAGCAAGCAGTGTACCGGCGGATGACGCGCTGATTCCCGGTGCTTCGTGGATCTGCAGACCGACGCCGTGCCCCAGCCCGTGACCGAAGTTCTCGGCGTATCCCGCGTCGGCGATGATCTGCCGCGATGCCGCGTCGACGTCCTTGAGCGTGACTCCGGGTGCGAGCGCTTCGGAGCCCGCCCGCTGGGCGGTGGCCACCAGGTCGTAGATGTCGAGCTGCCACTGTGCGGCCGGCGACAGCACGAACGTGCGGGTCATGTCGGAGTGATAGCCGCACACCAGTGCGCCGAAGTCGATCTTGACGAAATCGCCGGCAGCCAACACCGCATCGGTCGGCCGATGGTGCGGGATCGCCGAGTTGGCCCCGGCCGCCACGATGGTCTCGAACGACACCCCGTCGGCACCGTGATCGAGCATCAGCGCCTCGAGTTCGCGGCCGACCTCTTTTTCGGTCCGGCCCGGCCGCAGCCCGCCGCGCTCGACCAGATCGTGCAGCGCCGCGTCGGCGGCTTCACAGGCCAGCCGCAACAACGCGATCTCGCCGGCGTCCTTGACCTCGCGCAATGCCTCCACCGTTCCCGAGGCCCGGATCAGTTGGGTCATTTCGCCGGCGGCCTTGGTGAGCGCGCTGAACCCGTCGACGGTCACCACGTGGCTCTCGAAACCGAGACGAGCCACCCCATCGGCTGCCGCGCGTGCGACCAGATGGGGGCCGCACGCCCGCTCGATGACGAGTTCGGCGTCGGGAGCCTGCTGCGCCGCCTGCGTGCGGTAGCGCCCGTCGGTGGCGAGCACCGGAGTCGCGTCCTCCGCACGAATCAGCAGCGCCGCGTTCGACCCGGTGAAACCCGACAGATATCGGACGTTGACCAGGTCCGACACCACCATCGCGTCCAGGTCGTCGGCGACCAGTCGCTGACGCAGCCGGTCCCGGCGCTGTGAAATAGTCACGGTTGATGAACCTACTCGCTAAGGTGTGGCCCCATGAGTAACTGGTTGCTGCGCGGACTGGTGTTCGCGGCCCTGATGGTGATCGTGCGATTGCTGCAGGGAGCGTTGATCAACGCGTGGGAGACCAGGGCCGGCCTGATCAGCATCGTTCTGGTGCTTCTCTACGCCGTCGCGGTGTTCGTCTGGGGCCTGATCGACGGTCGCGCCGACGCCCGCGCCAATCCAGATCCAGACCGCCGCGGCGACCTGGCGATGACGTGGCTGCTGGCCGGCCTGTTCGCCGGCATCGTCAGCGGCGCCGTCGCGTGGTTCATCTCGCTCTTCTACAAGAGCCTCTACGTCGAGGGGCTGATCAACGAGCTCACCACCTTCGCGGCGTTCACCGCGCTGCTGGTGTTCCTGATGTCCCTCGCGGGCGTCACGACTCGGCCGCTGGCTCGTCGACCGCAACCTCGATAAGCAGCCGCGTCGTCATCACGGCCTCGCCGAGTCCGCCGCCGAACAGGAACGAGACGCGCCGACACCGATGTGTTCGCGGCCGTGCGCCAGCCCGACGACGAGGCGACGTCCGACACCGAGACGACCGAGATCCGTCGCGACAGCTAGGCCAGGCCCCATCCTGACGTCCTGACCCTCGAGCCTGTGAACCCGGACGAATTCTGCACGTCCGACCAGTGGAGTGCGCTGACGTCGGCGGCATCGCACTCGCAATTCGCCGGCGTGCTCGGCGGCTTCCTGATCACCGCGATCGCCCTGCTGATGGACAAGAACAGCCGCGAGAGCGTGCATACGCTCGCGCTGTTCTCCTCAGCGGTGCTGATCCTGATGCTGGACAGCTTCCTGTTCAGCCTGATCACCGGCACCCAGGTGCCGTCCGACGGCGACCGGCGTGGCATCTGCGCGATCGCGTGGACCCAGGGCGCGGTGTCGACGGGGATGCTCGCCGCCGGAGCGGCGGCCCTGTTCGGCGGCTTGGGCTGGATGCTCGCCAGTCATGCGGTCAAGAAAGTGTCGGAGCAGGAGGCCGAGGACGCCGGCGCCTACAGTTTTCTCGCCGATCTGGGTGGCTGGCTGACATTCGCCGCGACGATGACGACGACGCTGATCCTGTCCGAGACGACTGATCGACTATCTGCATTTCATGTTCGGCCGTCGACCAGATCTGTGGGCGACCGGACTCATCGTCACGAGTGCCGCCGATCGTCATCGTTGCGAATTTCGCGCTCGTGTACGTCCGAACCAAGACACTGCGCAAGTCGTTGGCCGACAGCTCCGAGCCGACCCGTCTCGCGCTTCGCTCGATCAAAGTCGCCACCGTGACGACGCTCGCCCTCGCCATCGTCGCCTCCTGGCTGGCCGTCAGCCTTGCCCGATTCCCCCAGGGCTGGTTGACCGAACCGAACATCGGCTTCGTCTTGTTCGTGCGACACTGACGTTCGTGCTGCCCACAATCGTCGCTACCGCGATCTGCTACTCGGTGGCCAGCACCGACGAAAGCTTTTCTATTCGAAACTGGCGACCGCTAGTGCAGCGGGACCGACATTCTGTCGCCCAGCGCACGAACTGAGAGCCCGAATGTCTCCAGCACCCGCAGCCCGCCGTCATCGGCAGAGTCGATCGCAAAGATTGCGTGATCGGTGTAGACGCGGCTGACGCACCTGACACCGGTAAGCGGATAAGTGCACTCCGGTACGAGTTTGGCGGTGCCGTCCTTGGCGAACAGGTTCATCATGACGAACACGTTCTTCGCTCCGATGGCGAGATCCATGGCTCCGCCGACCGCAGGGATGGCGTCGGCCGCGCCGGTGTGCCAGTTGGCCAGATCACCGCGCTGACTGACCTGGAATGCACCAAGGACACAGACGTCGAGATGACCGCCGCGCATCATCGCGAAGGAGTCGGCATGGTGGAAGTACGATGCGCCTGCGGTCTCGGTGACGGGCACCTTCCCCGCATTCGTCAGATCCCCGTCAACCTGATCGCCGACCGCTTCGCCGCCCATGCCGAGCATGCCGTTCTCGGTGTGCAGCACCACATCTGCTTCCGGCGGCAGGTACTCGGCGACAGTCGTCGGTTGGCCTATCCCCAGATTGACGTACGAGCCGGGCGGAATGTCACGGGCGATGATGGCAGCCAGTTCCCGACGGTCCAATGGCCCGCGATCAAGATGTTCGACCGTGGTTCGGCTTGGGACATGCAGCGTCACGACGCCACCTCCGTCATGATGGTCGCCCGATACGGCCGACAGATCGAGGATGCGGTCAACGAAGATTCCCGGCGTGACCACAGCTTCCGGATCGATGGCACCCGCGTCGACGACGCGCGACACTTCGGCGATCGTGAGTGACGCGGCGGTGGCCATCACCGGGCCGAAATTGCGGGCGGTCTTGCGGTACAACAGGTTCCCCGCCCTGTCACCGATGTGGGCCCCGATCAGAGCGACGTCGCCCCGGATCGGATACTCCAGCACATAGGCGCGGCCGTCGATCGTGCGGGTCTCCTTCCCCTCCGCGAGGGGGGTCCCGACACCGGTCGGGCAGAAGAACGCGCCGATGCCCGCACCAGCCGCCCTGATCCGTTCGGCCAGATTTCCCTGCGGCACCACCTCGAGCACGATCCTGCCCGAGCGGTACAGCTCGTCGAACACATACGAATCAGCCTGTCGCGGATACGAACAGATGACCTTGGTGACGCGACCGGCCGCCAGCAGCGCCGCGAGGCCGGTGTCACCATTGCCTGCGTTGTTGCTGACGATGGTGAGATCGCTGGCACCCTGTTCGATCAGTGCGTCTATCAGCGTGGTCGGCATGCCGGCCATCCCGAATCCGCCGACGAGAACTGTTGATCCATCCTCTATTCCGGCGACGGCTTGCCGGGCTGTGTCGCAGATCTCGGTGCGGCTCATGGCCTCTCCCCCTTGTCGTCGTCGAAGTCAGGTAGTACGTCGGCGGCGATCCGAAACGCCGTGTTGGCATCCGGCACTCCGCAATAGATCGCTGTCTGCATCAACAGTTCCTTGATCTCGTCGTTCGTCAGCCCGTTGCGACGTGCGGCAACCAGGTGCATCTTGAGCTCCTCGTGATGGCCGCGCGCCACCAGAGCAGTGAGCGTGATCAGTGACCGGCTTCGCCGGTCAAGGCCCGGCCGGGTCCAGATGGTGCCCCAGGCATATTCGGTGATGAACCGCTGAAAGTCCGCGGTGAAATCGGTGGTCGCCGCGATGGCCCGGTCGACGTGCGCGTCACCGAGGACTTCACGCCGGACCGCCAGCCCGCCGGCATACACCTCGTCGGTGCTCGTCGGCGACGGCGCTGTCGACGTGTGTGCGTGTTCGGCGATCAGCGCAGCGACACGCACCGGGGCCTCGGCGGGCGCGAGATGGCCGACGCCGTCCAACACGACCAGCCGGCCGTCCTTGACGCCGGAGGCGATGCGCTGCAGGTGGTCCGGCGGAGTCGCGATGTCCTGGCCGCCTGCGACCGCGAGGACCGGTGTGCTGATCTCCTGCAGCCGGTCGACGACGTCGAATCCAGCCAATGCCTCACACACCTGCGCATAGGAGCGGGAGTCCGCGTCTCGCAACGCATCGAGAAGCGCTGAGCTGACGCGGGGCTCACGCTCACGGAAGTCGGTGGGGAACCAGCGCTGCGCCGCGGCGGCGAGCATGGCTTCAGTTCCGCCTGAGCGGACGGTTGCCGCTCGCTCCCGCCACCCGTCCGGTGTGCCGATCGCCGCACCGGTGCACAGCAGCGTGGCCGACGCCATCCGGTACGGCGCATCCAGCAACAGTTGCAGCCCGACGCAACCTCCGACCGAATCACCTGCGTAATGGAATGTTTCGCGGGTGAACTCGTCGGCGAGTGCCAGCACGCCCTGCGGCAAGTTCGGCGATGGTGAAGTCTTCCGTGGGTTCGCCACGACCGTGCCCCGGAAGATCCCAGCCCACCACACGCCATTTCTCGCTCAGATGGACGGCGGCCTCGCTCCACAACGTGGCGGCGGAGGTGCCCAGCGACGGGCCGAGAAGAAGCAGAGGGGCGGTGTCCGGTCCGCCGAAATCGGTGCCGACAATGCGCGGAACGCTCACGGTGTGTCCTTGAGGTAGTGCTCGGCCCGTTGCAGTGCGGAGTCGATGAGCTGTTCGGCGGCCCCGAGATACCCCGGAATCGGGGCGCGTCCGGTCAATCCGGCCATCGTCTGCTGTTCGGACATCACGCCGTCGGCGGCGGCCAGATTCGCACGCGCGCGTGCCGCATCGATCTGCAATCCGGCCAGCAGTTCGGTCGCGTGGGAGGCGGCGACGACGGTGCGTCGCGCCAACGTCCGCATGGTCGCCCATTCGGTATGCCATGCGCCGTCGGAACGTTCGTCGACTGACATCGCCGAAGCGGTGTGCAGTGTGGCCGCCAGCGGCCCAGCGGTCATCGCCGCACGGCGGATCAGCACCGAGCGCACCGGATTGTTCTTGTGGGGCATGGTCGATGACCCGCCCCCGCCCGATTCGGCCAGCTCACCGATCTCAGGCCGACTGCCGGTGGCGACGTCGGCGGCGATGTGTCCCCACGCGTCGCAACAGGTGGCCAGGGCATCGCCGATTCGAGTGACCGCGGAACGCGTTGTGTGCCAGGGTGGCGACGGTTCGAGCCGGAGCGCCGCCGCCAGCGAGTCGCTCAGGCTGATCGCACCTTCCACCGAGCCGGCTCAGCTCGACGGCCGCGGCCAGCGTGCCCGCCGCACCTCCGGCCTGGACCGGCAGCCTCAACTCTGCAAGTGTTTCCGCGGCGTCCAGTACCGCCGACAGCCACCGCGCCACCTTCACACCGGCGGTACTCGGCAACGCGGCCTGCGTGAGGGTCCTGGCGAGCATCGGTGTGGCACGGTGTGTTTCGGCCAGTCGCGACAGCGTCCGCACCTGATCGGCAAGTTCCTCGCGGATGCGGGCGAGCGCATCCCGTACACAAAGCATCAGCGCGGTGTCGACGACATCCTGGCTCGTCAAACCACGATGCAGCCATTGTGCGGTCGGCTGCTCCGTGCGCTGGCGTAGCAGCGCAACGAGACCGCTGACCGGATTGCCGTCGACGTCGGCGCCGCGTGCAATCGTTTCGAGGTCGCCGTCGGCCAGATGCTCGCCGAGATCGGCCCGTGCCGACTCCGGCGCAATCCCGGCACCGATGAGCGTGTCCAGCCACGCCTGTTCGACGGCGACCATGGCCGCCAGAAGCGCGCGGTCGCTCATCAGAGTGCCGGCGCGATGATCGCCGGGCCAGAACAGGTCGGTCACGGTCGATGTCCCGGATAGCTGAGGAAGACGGTTTCGTCGTCGGCCTGGAGCCTGCCTGGAGCTTGATGTCGAACCGCAGCCCGGCCGCTTCGCGAGACGGCGATCAGGGTCTGACGGCGTTGCGGGGGAAGCGAATTCAGCAGTCGGTCATCTGCCAGCTGGTCGCACGGGCAGGTAGGCCCGGGTGAACAGCCGGTTGAGCAGTCCGCGGGCGAAGATGGTGACCAGGATGAACGGTGCAGAACCGGGAGTCGTCGGATCCGGGCACCACCGTGGAGAAGCTGTAGTGGCCCGCATCGTCGGTGGCGGCGCGGCCCCAGCCGGTGAACGTCCAGCCGTCGCGGCGCAGCGAGCCGGTGGCGCAGGGAATCTCGCCGTCGGCATCGGCCTGCCAGATCTCCAGCAGCGCATCGGGAACCGGCTTGCCTTCCCCGTCGGTGACCACGCCGTGGAACTGGATCGCGTCGGGCGAGCCGGGCGGCACGAGTTCACTGCCGCGGTCGAACGGCAGCGCATAGCCGTAAAACGGGCCGATGGTCTGTCCGGGCGTTGCGGTCAGCAGTGTGGACATCAGTCGTCGGTTCCTTCCTCGACAGGAGTTCGGTTGGACCCGGTCAGCACGATGTCCCAGCGGTAGCCGGTTGCCCATTCGTGGGTGGTCACGTCGTGGTCGTAGGTGGCGACCAACCGGTCTCGCGCCTTCTGATCGGTGATCGACTGATAGATCGGATCGAGCGCGAACAGCGGATCACCGGGGAAGTACATCTGGGTGATCATGCGCTGCGTGAATTCCGTTCCGAACAAGGAGAAGTGGATGTGCGCGGGCCGCCACGCGTTGTGGTGGTTCTTCCACGGATACGGCCCGGGCTTGATGGTGGTGAACCGGTAGTAGCCGTCGTCGTCGGTGAGGCAGCGGCCCACGCCGGTGAAGTTGGGGTCGATCGGCCGACGGATGCTGGTCACGCTTGTGGATGTAGCGCCCGCCGGCGTTGGCCTGCCAGATTTCGACGAGCTGTCGACGCACCGCCCGCCCGTCACCGTCGACGATACGGCCGGTCACCACCATCCGTTCGCCGATGGGCGCACCGGTGTGCTGGATCGTCAGGTCGGATTCGAGCGGATGGACGTCGCGCTCCCCGAAGCACGGTGTCCACAACTCGACACCTTCCGGATCGGCGTGATGGAGATCCTTCGTGGGGTGGCGCAACAGGCTGCTGCGGTAGGGCGCGTAGTCGAGGCGAGGCTGCGTCTCCTCGACACCCGAACGCTGGTAGGCCGACTCGATCGCACCGATCTCGCTGCTGACCTCGGCCTGACTTGCCGAAGCGCTGTCGGAGTTGATCGCGGGCGTTGCTGTCATGGTGTGCACGGTATCGGCTCCTTCGATGTGCCGTGAAGACTAGACTTCCGCTCAGCGGAAGGAATGAAAGAATGGCAGGGAACACCTCGACGCCGGGCGCGACCGTCACAAGTCGTTTGCTCGCGATCGTCGGCGCATTTGACGAGCGGCACCGCAGCCTGTCCCTTTCGGAGCTCGCCCATCGCGCGGATCTGCCGGTTCCCACCGCACATCGGTTGACCGCCGAGCTGGTCGCCGGACACGCACTCCAGCGCCGCGAAGACGGGCGCTTCGAGGTGGGCAGGTTGCTGTGGGATGCGGGCCTGCTGGCACCCGTCGAAGGCAGATTGCGGCAGGTTGCCGAGCCTTTTCTGCACGACGTCTATGCGGCGACGCTGGCCACGGTGCACCTCGCGGTTCGGGAGGGCGACGAGGTGCTCTATCTCGAGCGGATGATGGGCCGCGCATCGGTGCCCATCGTCAGCAGCGTGGGAAGCAAACTGCCGATGCACTGCACCGGAGTCGGCAAGGTCCTGCTCGCCAACGCACCGGCGGAGATTCAGGAGCGGGTGTTTGCCAGACTGACCCGCATCACGCCCTACACGATCGTCGCGCAGCCGGTCCTCGCGGCGCAGCTCGAGCGAGTCCGTCGGGACGGCGTAGCCACCACCACCGAGGAGATGACGCTTGGCGCGTGTTCGCTGGCGGTTCCCGTATCGCGGTCGTCCGACGACACCGTGGCGGCGGCGATCGGGGTGGTGGTGCCGAATCTCAAACGCGATCGCCAGAGACTGCTCGGCGCCCTGCAGGTCGCTGCGCGCGGCATCGGCCGCTTGCTGTGACCGGCAGGGCACCATGGCACGAGTCCTCAGTGGTCGACGAGTTGCCGCGCCGAATCGGGAACCTTGTGGCCCAGCAGCGCGGTCGGCACGTCCTTCGTCTCTCTCGCCGTCAGTGCGGCAGCACTGGCGATGAGGCAGACGACCGCGGTGAAGATGCTGGTCGCCACCCAGCCGCCTTCGCTGACGCCACCGAGCGCGGTGACGATCGCCGGCGCGAAACCCGCTACCAGGAAACCCAATTGGGTGCCGATCGCGAGTCCGGAGAAACGGACCTTGGTGGAGAACATCTCGCCGTAGAACGACGGCCAGACCGCGTTGGCCGCTGCGTAGCCGAAGGAGAAGGTGGCTATCGCCAACGCGAACATCAGTACGTCGTTGCCACTGGTCATGGACAGCAGATAGAGGGGCATCAGCACCGCAGACGACAGCGCACCGTAGATGAACACCGGCTTGCGTCCGATGCGGTCGGCGAGCTTTCCGAACATGGGCTGAGTGCCCGAGCGCCACGATGTTGGCGACCACGACCAGCCAGAGCGTCTCGTCGGCGTTCAGCCCCATCTTCTTGCCGTAGGCGATGGCCAGGTTGGCGAACACCGTGGAGACGGCGGCGATGAAGGCGCAGAAGATCACTCGCAGAACGTCGCGCCAGTGGTCACGCAGCAGCGGCATCAGCGGCATCCGGGCGATGGTGCCCGCGGCTTTCGCCTCGGCGAATTCCGGGGTCTCGTGCAGGCGGCGACGGATGAAGTAGGCGACCACCACGACGACGGCGCTGAGCCAGAACGGCACCCGCCAACCCCACGAGACAGGTCTTCCTCGGGCAGCGCCACGACCGGGATCACCACTAGTGAGGCCAGGATCAGGCCGCCCTGGGTGCCGGTGAGTGTCCATGAGGTGAAGAAGGCCCGCTGGTGGTCGGGGGAATGTTCCAAGAGTCAGCGAACTGGCGCCGGCCTGCTCGCCCGCGGCCGAGAAGCCCTGCAGCAGCCGGCACGCCACCAGGAGTATGGGTGCGAGTGCCCCGACCGATCGCGTAGGTCGGTAGGCAGCCGATCGCGAAAGTCGACGCGCCCATGAGGATCAGCGTGAACATCAACACGTTGCGACGCCCGATCCGGTCGCCGAAGTGCCCGATCACGAACGCGCCGACCGGCCGGGCGATGTAGGCGACCCCGAGCGTGGCGAACGACTGGGCCAGCGCCGACCGTCTCGTTGCCCTCGGGGAAGAAGATCTTCGGAAAGACAAGGGCGGCAACGAAACCGAATACGAAGAAGTCGTAGTACTCGACGGCGCTGCCCATGAAGCTGGCCAGGGCTGCCTTCTTCGGCGTCCGCTCCGGTGCGCCCGCGGGCGCACCGTCGGGCGGATTACTGTCGATGACGCTCATGGGTTCCTCCTAGTTTCCTTACTGAAGTGGTTCTCACGGACGGGAATTCACCCGGCAAGACTGCGAAAGTGCCGCGACATGCGATCGGCGTCCGGGGTGATCCCGGTGATCAGTTCGAAGGCGGTAGTGGCCTGGTGCACGGCCATGTGGCCGCCGTCGAGTGTTCGGCAGCCGACCTCACGTGCCGCGGTCAGCAGCGCGGTGTTCAGCGGTCGGTAGACGATGTCGGCGACCCACAGCCCGGGATGCAGGAGCGTCGCCTCGAACGGCATGCCCGGGTGTTCGGCCATTCCCGGTCGGCGTGCAGTGCACTACCCCATCGCTGACCGGCAGCAGCACTGACAACTTGTCGAACGCCGACGCGTCGACCCGGGCGTCGGGATGCCTGCCTGCCAGCTCGCGAGCCAGGACCGTCGCCCGGTCGACGTCGAGGTCGACGACGGTCAGATGCTCGGCGCCCAGATCCAGCAGCGCATGCCCGACCGCGGCACCCGCCCCGCCTGCGCCGACGAGTGTCACGGTCTGCGTGGCGGCACCGGGTAACCCCTCGTTGAATCCGGTGCCGAAGCCAGGCGCATCGGTGTTGTAGCCGACCGTGCGGTGGGCCTCGAACACCACGGTGTTGACCGCGCCGAGCGCCGCTGCGCCGTCGTCGAGTGCGTCGAGGTGGTCGATCACCAACCGCTTGCAGGGGTGGGTGACGTTGAGCGCGTTGTAGCCCAGCGCGCGCGCCCACACCAGAACCTCGCCGATGCGCTCGGGCGCGATGCCTGCGGTGGTCAGGTCGATGGTGCGGTAGACGTAGTCGAGGCCGTGCGCGCGGCCTTCTGCCATGTGCAGCGCCGGCGTCAGCGACGGTCCGACACCCTGGCCGACGAGGCCGACGAGATATGGGCTTGAACTCACGGTGCACCGTCCTGACTAATGTACGAACTAGTACGTACGTGAAGTAGAACACTGTGTTGCGCGTCTCGTCAAGGCTCAGTGGTGACGGAGCTCTCTGATCAGCGAGCGGTGAGCCAGCCGACGACGACGTCGCCGATCATGCGTCGCAGGTGCGCCCGCTGGGTGACCTCGGTGAAGTCGACACCGAACAGGAATCCGAACGTGTAGCGGTTGGCGACCTGGAATACGCAATAGGCACTGATGACCATGTGGACGTCCAGGGCATCCACGTCGTCGCGGAACACCCCCTGCGCGTGGCCGCGCGCCAGGATCTGGTCCAGCAGCGACGTGGCCGGCTGCGAGAGGGCGCGCAGTGAGTCCAGGCGGCTGATGAACTCGCCCCGGTGAATGTTCTCGATCGACACCAGCCGGATAAAGGCCTGGTGATCGAGGTGATGATCGAAGGTCAGCTCGGCGAGCCTGCGCATCGCCACGACCGGATCGACATGGTCGACCTGCAGTCGCTGCTCGGCTTCGCGGATGCCGCGGTAGGCGTTCTCCAGCACCGCCATGTAGAGCTGTTCTTTGCCGCCGAAGTAGTAGTAGATCATCCGCTTCGTGGTGCGGGTGCGCTCGGCGATCTCGTCGACGCGGGCGCCGGAATAACCGGACTCGGCGAAGACCTCCGTCGCGACCGCGAGCAACTCCGCGCGCGTGCGCTCGGCATCGCGCTGTAGCTCCGGGCGGGACTCGGCGGTCACGTTCGGCAGCTTACTGGCAGGCGCGCTCGCATTCATCGACACTCTTCCAAATTAATTAACTAATTGGTACATTAATGTTCGAAGTGGAGGCACCATGAAGACGTCCATCGCCACGGTCTCGATCAGCGGCTCCCTCACCGAGAAACTGCACGCCTGCGCAGCGGCCGGATTCGACGGCGTCGAGATCTTCGAGCCTGACCTCATCGCCAGCGACCACAGTCCCGAGGAGATCCGCAGCCTCGCCCGACGCCTGGGCCTGTCACTGGATCTCTACCAACCGCTCCGCGACATCGAGGGCGTCGACGAGGCGACATTCGCCGAGAACCTGCGCCGCGCCGAGGCCACCTTCGTGACCGCGCAACGGCTGGGCATCGAGACGGTCCTGGTGTGCAGCAACGTCGCGACCGCGACCGTCGACTCCGACGAACATCTCCGCGGGTCAGCTGCGCCGATTGGGCGACCTGGCGCAGAGGTACGACATCAAGGTCGCGTTCGAGGCGCTGGCGTGGGGCCGCTTCGTCGACGACTACCGCCGATCGTGGCGCATCGTCGAGCTGGCCGACCATCCGGCGGTCGGGCTCTGCCTGGACAGCTTCCATGTGCTGTCCCGCGGCCACGACACGTCGGCCATCGAAAGCATCCCCGGCGACAAGATCTTCTATCTGCAGCTTGCCGACGCGCCCGCGTTGACGATGGATGTGCTGTCCTGGAGCCGCCACCACCGGCTGTTTCCCGGTGAGGGCGACTTCGATCTGGCGACCTTCGTCTCCCGCGTGCTGGCGACCGGGTTCGACGGTCCGCTGTCGTTGGAGGTCTTCAACGACACGTTCCGGCAGACCGATCCGGGCCGCACCGCGGTGCACGCGCTTCGCTCACTGGTGTGGCTGCAGGACAAGGTCGCCGCGACAGCACACGCTGACGGACACGCACTCGGCTGCATTCGGTGGCAGATGCCAAGCCGCCCAACGGCTTTGACTTCGTGGAGCTGAAGGCCGAAGACACCAGTGACATCGAGGTGCTGCTCGAGCAGCTGGGCTTCACTCCGCGGGGACGCCACCGCACCAAGCCGGTGTCACTGTGGGTCGCCGGTGACGCCCGCGTCGTCCTCAACGAACAGCAGGCCCGCGACCTGGATCCGCACGTCGCCGCGATAGGCCTTCAGGTGCCCGACGCCGACGCGACCTCACGGCGGGCCGCGGACCTGATGGCCCCCGCCGCGTACCGCCGCACCTACGCCTCCGAGCAGACCGCTGGGCGGCGCCGTCGCCCCGGACGGCTCCGAGATCTTCTGGGTCACCGCGCCTCCGACGGGCTGTCCGCCGGCGTGGATCGACGAGTTCGAGAACGGGATGCCCGTCGACCGCGAACTCGCCGGTGCGCGCCATCGACCACGTCAACCTCGCGCAGCCGTGGCAAACCGCGGATGAGGCCGTACTCTTCCTGACGAGCATCTTCGGGCTGTCCGCCGACGCGCCGACCGAGGTCGCCGGACCCACCGGGCTGGTCCGCAGCCAGGTGATGCGCACCGATCGACGGCGCGGTCCGGTTACCCCTCAACGTCGCGCCGCACGTGCTCGACGACTCCGGGATGCCGCAACACGTCGCGTTCGCATGCACCGACGTCTTCGAAGTGGCCCGCCGCGCCCGCGCGCGGGGATTGCCGTTCCTGTCGGTGCCCGACAACTACTACGACTACGTCGCGGGCCGTTTCGGGGTGGACGCGGAGACGGTCGCCGAAGCTGCGCGAGCTCGACCTGCTCTACGACCGGAGCCCCGACGGCGAATTCATCCACTTCTACACCCGCACGGTCGGCTCGGTGTTCTTCGAATTCGTCGAGCGGCGCGGCAATTACGACGGCTACGGCACCGACAACGCCCCTGTCCGGCTGGCCGCCCAGCGGCCAGGCCGCGTCAGCTCACGACGTTGATCGGCGCATCTACTGCACCGCGGCGAGGTACCGCAGCGCCAGCACGTAGCCCTGCACACCGAGGCCGGCGATCACGCCGGTCGCGACAGCGCTGATGTAGGAATGGTGCCGAAACTCCTCGCGGGTGTGCACATTGGTGATGTGCACTTCGATCAACGGCGCCCGCAGTTCGGCGCACGCGTCACGGAGCGCCACCGACGTGTGGGTGAGCGCACCCGCGTTGAGGATCACCGGATCGCCCGCGTCGGCCGCCGCGTGAACCCAGCCCAGCAGATCGGCTTCGCTGTCGCTCTGCCGCACAACGGCTTTCAGGCCCAGACTCCTCGGCTTCGCGTTCGATCAGCGTCACCAGCTCGTCGTGGGTGGTGCTGCCGTACTTCTCGGGCTCGCGGCGGCCGAGCCGGCCGAGGTTGGGCCCGTTGAGCACCAGAACCGTCTGAAGGTCGCTGATGCTCTTCGCGCCACGTCGCTCATCGCTGCGCCACCGCTCCGATCTACCGAGTATGCCGCCGCCAGCAGCGACGGATCCGGCCCCTCCAGACGCCCGGGCTTGCCCAGTCCGTCGAGCACGACGAACCGCAGCACGCCGGCCCGGGTCTTCTTGTCGCCCGGCCATGTACTCCAGCAGCTGCGGCAGCGCATCGGCGTCGTAGGTCGACCGGCAGCCCGAGCGACGTCAGGACGGCCCGATGCCGGTCGGCGGTGTCGTCGTCGAGACGTCCGGCCAGCCGGCCCAGTTCGGCGGCGAACACCAGGCCCACCGACACCGCCGCGCCGTGGCGCCACTTGTAGCGCTCCCGCCGCTCGATCGCGTGGGCGAGGGTGTGGCCGTAGTTGAGGATTTCGCGCAGCTGCGATTCCTTCTCGTCGGCGGCGACGACCTCGGCCTTGACGGCGACCGCACGCCGGATCAACTCGGGCAGCACGGTCCCCGTCGGGTCGACCGCGGCCTCGGGATCGGCCTCGATCATGTCGAGGATCGACCGGGTCGGCGATGAAGCCCGCCTTCACGATCTCGGCCATGCCCGCGACGAGCTCGTTGCGCGGCAACGTTTCCAGCGTCGCGAGGTCGACGAGCACGGCGGCGGGCTGATGGAACGCGCCGACCAGGTTCTTGCCCGCGTCGGTGTTGATGCCGGTCTTGCCGCCGACCGCGGCGTCGACCATGCCGAGCAGCGTGGTGGGCACGTGCACGATGTCGACCCCGCGCAGCCAGGTCGCGGCGGCGAAGCCGGCGACGTCGGTGGCCGCTCCCCCGCCCAGGCTGACGATCGCGTCCTTGCGGCCGATGCCGATGCGGCCCAGCACTTCCCAGATGAACCCGAGGACGGGCAGGTCCTTGCCCGCTCTCGGCGTCCGGGATCTCGACGCGGTGCGCGTCGATCACCCTTGTCCGCCAAGCGGTTCCGGATGGCCTCCGCGGTCTGCGACAGTGCCGGCTGGTGCAGGATCGCGACCTTGTGCCGACCGTCGAGAGTGCGTTCCAGCTCGCCGAGCAGCCCGGTGCCGATGATCACCGGGTACGGCGGATCGACGAGGACCTCGACGGTCACCGGTTCAGCTCATGGTGCCCCTCCGCGTTTCGTGGCCGCCAGAGTCGGCGGGGACGGCGGCGCCTCGGTGCGTCGGCGCCGCTGTCAGCGTTCGTCGGTGCGCGACGCCACGGCTGGACGGCGGCGCCGCCGCTGTGGCGCGGCGCGTCGGGGTTCTCGAGCCGGTCGACGATGTAGCGCACCACCGCGCCGGGATTGCGGCGGTTGGTGTTGACCCGCATCGTCGCGACCCGCCGGTACAGCGGAACCCGTTGCGTGCATCAGCGCGCTGTACTTCTCGCCGCGGTCCGCGCCGGCCAGCAGCGGCCGCACGGTGCCGCCGCTGGTGCGCCGGATGCCTTCGGCCGCGCTGATCTCGAGGATAGATGACGGTGTGGCCGGCCAGCGCCTCGCGCACGCCCGGCGGTGGTGACCGCGCCGCCGCCGAGCGACAGCATGCCGTCGTGCTCGGCCAGCGCGGACGCGCACGACGGCCTCCTCGATGCGGCGGAACTCCTGCTTCGCCGTCGGCAGCGAACATGTCGGCGATGGTGCGGCCGGTGGTCTCCTCGATCTCGGCGTCGGTGTCCAGCAGCGGCAGGTCCAGCGCCTTGGCCAGCCGGCGCCCGATCGTCGACTTGCCCGAGCCCGGCAGCCCGACCAGCACCGCTTTGGGCGCCATCAGCCCGACGCCTGTGCCGGCTGCGATGGACGGCTCGCGCTCGGCGACCGACCGCAGGTAGCTGTCGATGTTGGCCCGCGTCTCGGTCAGCGAGTCGCCGCCGAACTTCTCCAGTGCCGCACGCGCCAGCACCAGCGCCACCATCGTCTCGACGACCACGCCCGCGGCGGGCACCGCGCACACGTCGGAGCGCTGGTGGATCGCGACGGCCTCGTCGCCGGTGGCCATGTCGACGGTGGCCAGCGCCCGCGGCACGGTGGAGATCGGCTTCATCGCGGCGCGCACCCGCAGCGGCTGACCGTTGGTCATGCCGCCTTCCAGACCGCCGGCCCGGTTGGTCGAGCGCATCACGCCGTCGGCGCCGGGATACATCTCGTCGTGGGCGACGCTGCCGCGGCGGCGGGCGGTCTCGAAACCGTCGCCGATCTCGACGCCCTTGATCGCCTGGATGCCCATCACCGCGCCGGCCAGCTGGCTGTCGAGCCGGTTGTCACCGCTGGTGAACGAGCCGAGCCCGACGGGCAGCCCGTGGACCACCACCTCGACGATGCCGCCGAGGGTGTCGCCGTCCTTCTTGGCCGCCTCGATCTCGGCGATCATCGACGCTTCTGCGCGCCTCGTCGAACGCGCGCACGGGACTGTCGTCGATGGCCGTCAGATCGGCGAACTGCGGCGGCGGGCCGTCGTAGGGCTTCGACGCGCCGATGGAGATCACGTGCGACAGCACCTCGACGCCGAGCGCCTCGCGCAGGAACGCCCGGGCGATGGTGCCGGCCGCGACCCGGGCCGCGGTCTCGCGGGCGCTGGCGCGCTCCAGCACCGGGCGGGCGTCGTCGAAGCCGTACTTGAGCATGCCCGCGTAGTCGGCGTGGCCGGGTCGCGGCCGGGTCAGCGGCGCGTTGCGGGCGCTGTCCTCGCCAGCACGGCCGGATCGACGGGGTCGGCGGCCATCACGGTCTCCCACTTCGGCCATTCGGTGTTGCCGATCTCGATGGCGATCGGGCCGCCGAGCGTGACGCCGTGCCGGACCCCGGCGAGCACGGTGACCTGGTCCTGCTCGAACTTCATCCGGGCGCCGCGGCCGTAGCCGAGTCGGCGACGGGCCAGCTGGGCGGCGATGTCGTCGGAGGTGACGTGGACGCCGGCGACCATGCCCTCGACCATGGCCACCAGCGCGCGGCCGTGGGATTCACCAGCTGTAGTCCATCGCAACACGCGTCCCATTTTCGCACAGCCGCTCCTGCGATTTCGGTGCGCTAGCAGCGCTCACCGAACTTTTCGCGCCGAAATCGCTAGATGGCGAGGCCGTCCAGGACGCGGCCGATCTCGGCGACCGCCTCTCGATGGGCGGCCTTCTGGTCGTCGGCCCGCGCGACGACCATCGCCATCTCGCAGATCGCGCCGAACAGGAAGTGGGCCAGCGGGCCGGGCGGTCGCGGCGCGATCCGGCCGGCTTCGGCCGCGCGGGATATCGCGAGCTCCATCATCTCCAGCAGCGGGGCCTCCAGTCGCCGGATGCCCTCCCAGCCGATCGCCGCGGACGCATCCAGCAGGACGATCCGCTGCAGCCCGGGATCCAGGCACTCGTCGAGGAATGCGCGGCAGCCCGCGCCTTGAAGGCATCCCACGGATCCTTCTTGCGGGCGTAGGCGGCGGCGAGCGGCGTCGCCATCCGCTCCACCTCACGGCTGAACACCGCCTCGAACAGCTGCCGCTTGCCCTCGAAGTGGTGGTACACCGCGCCCTTCGTCACCTTGGCGCGCGCGGCGACGGCGTCGAGTGAGGTCGCGTCGTAGCCGTCGCGGGCGAACAGTTCGCGTGCGGCGTCGACGAGCGCGGCGGTGGTCGCCTCGGTTCGCTCGGCCTGGGTTCGTCTGGTCACCCTTGTCGCCACGGCCTGACCATAACCGAACATCCGACCGGTCGTCACAGCACCCGATAGATGCGGTAGTCGATGTGGTTCGGCGACAGGATGTTGTAGCCGACGGCCACCACCTCGCTCAGCCACGCGTAGCGCTCGTCGGCGGTTTCGAACTTCGGCGTGGTCCGCACGTAGGTCTCGTCGAACGGCAGCACCTCGCCTGCGGCCAACCGTCGAGTCCATCGGCGGGAATCTTGATGATGCCGCGGGCCTCGTAGTGGATCAGCACGCCGTCGTGGGTGCGGATCGTCGCACGGACGTCGACCCGTCCGACGCCGTCGGCTGCCGACCAGCAGCCAGTCACCGCCGCCGGGCAGGATCTCGCCCGCAGCTTCGGCCCGTCGATGACGCCGCCGGTCGTGATGAACGTCATCCGGGTGCCGAAGGGTGTCGCGATCGGTTGCGCGGGTTGCAAGATTGACGTGCATGTCGAAGAGATGCTCGACCGGCAGCGCGTGACGAGCGGCAACTGGTCGACCGGCGTCGCGGTGGTCATGCGGTCACCGCCCCAACGCGGCCTGCAGTTGCATCCGCGTCGACGAACGTGTCCTTGCGGGCGACGAGGCCGTCGGGCGACACGTTGACGACGTCGAGGCAGTCGAATCGGATGTCGCCCGAGATCAGCGCCCAGTCGAGAATCCAATGGTCCTCGCCGTAGAGCACGCGGTAGGTCTCCCAGGTGAGACCGGGGAACTGCTCGAAGATTTCGGCGAATGTGGCCCGCACCGCATCGCGGCCGACGACGGGTTCACCGCCCATGTGCATCCAGAACTGCGTGTCGGCGTGTGCAGCGCCACGATCGCGTCGGGATCGTGGGCCGCCCATGCGGCGAAGTAGCGCTCCGAAAGGGCTTTGAGGTCCAGCTCGGTAATTTGCATACTCCGCAGTATGTATTAACCTACCCTGAGTATGCAAGAGTGATTCAATCATGAGCCAGCGCCGCGGCGGCCGCCGCCGCCAGGCACATCGAAGGGCCGTGCGGCACAGTCGATTCCGACCGGCGGAGCGACGCAACGCCATCCCGCGGTCAGCAGCGGCGCACCCAGCGCGGCCAGCGCCCACACGTCGACGCCGAATGCACCGGTCAGCGCCCCGATCCCGATCGCCAGCTTGACGTCACCGGCGCCCATCGCCGCGGGAGCGACAGTGCAGCGACCAGATAGACCGCGAACAGCGACGACGGCGCCGGCCAGCGCGGGCGCGCCACGGCCGGCCGCCGCGGCGCCCGCAGGATCACCACCGCGCCGGGCACCGTCAGCCAGTTCGGCAGCCGCCGCTCACGGATGTCGTAGACAGCTGAGCGCCGACAACCAGGCCAGCACGCAAACACCGGCCAACCCCGCCCCCATGCATCGAGGCTAACGGCCGCCCAGCGCCGCCCTCATCGCTTCTTTGGGCGCAGGCAGCCCGGTGAACTGCTCGACCTGAGCGAACGCCTGATTCAGCAGCATCTGCAGACCGCTGATCACCCGCCCGCCCGCGGCCTCGACCGCCGCCGCCAGCGGCGTCGGCCACGGGTCGTAGATCGCGTCGAGCAGCAGCGGCGTCGTCGCCAGAGTCGTCGCATACTGCGCCGCCGCGTCGGCGGGGATCGTGTTGACCACCACGTCGACGTCGGCGACCACGTCGACAACTCGGCGCTGTCGATGTCGCACCAGCGGCGTCGACACCCGACCGCGTGGCGAGGTCCACCAGCGGCGCGGCCTTGTCCGCGGTTGCGCGCCACCACCGTGATCCGTTGCACGCCAAGCTCGGCCAGCCCGACCACCACCGCGGGCGCGGTGCCGCCGGAACCCACCACGACCGCGTGGCCCGACGCGCTGACCCAGCGCGCCCGTCACGCCGTCGATGTCGGTGTTGTCGGCGCGCCAGCCCGCTTCCGGACCGCACCAGAGTGTTGGCCGAGCCCACCAGCTCGGCGCGCGCAGTGCGTTCGTCGGCGAACCGCAGCGCCGCGAACTTGCCGGGCATCGTCACCGAAACGCCGACCCACTCGGGCCCGAAATCGCCTACCAGAGTGGGCAATTGCTCGGCGGTGCACTCGATCCGCTCATAGGTCCAGCCGTCCAGGCCCAGCGCGCGATACGCCGCAAGATGCAGCTGCGGCGAGCGGGAATGCGCGATCGGCGACCCGAGCACCGCGGCCTTGCGTGGACGCGCGTCACCGGCGAGGAGTCGAGGACACCGTTGCGCTTGGCCAGTTCGATATTCGCCAGGTGCTGCTGATAGTCCCGGGTGAACAGCGTGGTGCCCTGCATGTCGATGGTCACGAAGTACAGCCAGTCCCCCGGCTCGGGCTTTTCGGCCGCGGCCAGCGCCGGCTGCCCGGGCGAGCAGATCGGCGTCGCCGGAAGTCCCGGCCGCACATAGGTGTTCCACGGCGTGTGCTGCCCGCGGTCGCCGTCGGTGGTGGCCACTTCGATCCGGTCGAGCGGGTAGTTCACCGTCGAGTCGAACTCCAGCGTGCGGTTCTCGGCCAGCCGGTTGTAGATGACCCGCGCCACCTTCGCGAAGTCCTCCGGTGTGGCTTCGCGCTGCACCAGCGAGCCGACGGTCAGGATCTGATACGGCGACATGTTCATCGCCTTCGCGGTGTCGAGCAGGCCGCCCTCCGCGTACTGGGTTGCGCTGGCGCCGATCAGCGTCGACAGGATGTCCTGAGGCTGCGCGGACGGATCGATGTTCCACGTGCCCGGGGCGATCAGCCCCTCCAGCCGGCGGTGGTCGGTGCCCATCGCCGTGACCGGGTCGACCGCCCATTCCGGGACCGACAGCGCCGACAGGTCGGCGGTGCCCGCCGACTCCTTGAGCGCGTCCGCCGCGACGCAGTTGCGCTCACCGTCGAGGTCCACACATGTCGCCTTGGAGATCAGGCTGAAGATGCCGTCGGTGACGGCGTTGGTCTTGACGTCCTGGACGTCGTCGAGCTGGCGGCCCTCGGGGATCACCAGCTTGCCCACCCGGTTCTGCGGATCGGCAAGCCGCTCAACGGCATTGGCCGCCGGAATCTCGGTGCGCACCTTGTAGAAGCCGGGCTGGATCGCCGAGATCGCGGCGTTGCCGTCCGCGGCGTCGACGAATGCGGCTGGACGGTCGCCACCACGTTGCTGGTCCTGCAAGGTCTTGCCGATCGCGGTCGTGGAGTCGCCGTCGTGGACCTGGATGACCACGTCGTTGACGCCGTCACCGGAGAAGTCGCTGCCCGTGCCGAACACGTTGTGCCACAGCTTCGAACCGAGGAACACCGCGCCGATGACGACCACGACCAGCATGCCGAGCGCCAAGCCGCTGGCCATGCGGCGCTTGCGGCGCCCGCGTGCCTCGCGCGCAGCCGGTCCGCGCGGGTCCTTCCGGCGCCGTGGTGGGCCGACCGCCATGGGCTCCACCCGTTCCCGGCGCCAGTTGGGCTCTACGCGTTCGCGGCCCCAGTTGTCAGACATCCCCGACCTCTCCATGCGCGGCCAACGCCGCGCGCCGCTGGTCCAGCCAGTTCTGCAAGATGCCGACCGCGGCGGCCTGGTCGATCATCGATCGCTGCCCCTTGGCGCGGACCCCGGCCTCGCGCAGCGACCGCTGCGCCGCAACGGTAGTGAGTCGCTCGTCGGCCAGCCGCACCGGCACCGGCGCGATGCGTGCCGCCAGTTGATCGGCCAGCCCGATCGCGTCCTGGGCGGCCGAACCCGACCGGTCGGCCAGCGTCCGCGGTAATCCGACGACCACTTCGACCGCATCGAGCTCGTCGACCAGCGCCGCCAGCCGACGCACGTGCCTGTCGGAGCCCTTTCTGCGGTCCCGGCGTACCGTCTCCACCGGTGTCGCGAGGATTCCGTCCGGGTCGCTGACCGCCACCCCGATGCGGACGCTGCCCGACGTCGATGCCCAGCCGTCGGCCGCGTCCGGGATCGGGCGGATCCAGCGTGGCGCCCGGCCGATCCGGGAGACGGTCTTCGGTGTTCGGCCACGCGGTCAGCTCCGGCCCAGTTCGGCGCGCAGCGCGGCCAATGCCGCGTCGATGCCCGCCGCCCCTTTACCGGAACCCTGTGCCAGATCAGCCTTGCCGCCCCCGCGGCCGTTGACCGGTGCACCCAATTGCTTCACCAGATCGTTGGCGCTCAGGCCGAGATCCTGCGCAGCCGGATTCACCGCCACCACGTACGGAACGGAGTCGTCTTCGCCCTCGGCGATCAGCGCGACGACGGCGGGTTCGCTGCCCAGCTTGCCCTTGATGTCGCCGACGAGGGTGCGCAGGTCCCCCGCCGACATTCCGCCGGCCATCCGCTGCGCCACGAGGCGGACCTTACCGACCTGCTCGGCGCCGGCGGCGGCATTGGCGGCCGCGGCGCGCGCGTTCGCCAGCCGCATCCGGTCGAGTTCCTTCTCGGCGGCGCGTAGCCGTTCGACGAGGTTGGCCACCCGCGCCGGAACCTCCTCGGACGGCACCTTCAGCGATGACGCCAGGCCCGCCATCAGCGCGCGTTCCTTGGCCAGGTGGCGGAACGAGTCCAGACCGACGTATGCCTCGACCCGACGCACGCCGGAGCCGACCGACGATTCGCCGAGGATCGTCACTGGCCCGATCTGCGCCGAATTGCGCACGTGCGTACCGCCGCACAGCTCGAGCGAGAAGGGCCCGCCGATCTCGACCACCCGAACCTCGTCGGGGTAGGCCTCGCCGAACAGCGCCATCGCGCCCATCGCCTTGGCCTTCTCGAGATCGGTGGTGAAGCTGTGCACCTCGAAGTCGGCTTCGACCGCCTCGTTGGTGACCTCTTCGATCTGGGTCCGCTGGTCTTCGGACAGCGCGCCCTGCCAGTTGAAGTCGAACCGCAGGTAGCCCGGACGGTTCAGCGAGCCGGCCTGAACGGCGTTGGGGCCCAACACCTGCCGGAGCGCAGCATGCACCATGTGGGTGCCGGAGTGCCCCTGGGTCGCGCCGTGGCGCCACTTCGGGTCGACCGCGGCCACCACGGTGTCGCCCTCGACGAACTCGCCGGACTCGACGTTGACGCGGTGTGCCCACAGGGTTTTGGCGATCTTCTGCACATCGGTGACGGCGGCCTTGGCCGCCGCGGATGCGCCCGCGCCGGTGATCGTGCCCTCGTCGGCGATCTGTCCGCCGGACTCCGCGTAGAACGGGGTGCGATCGAGGACCAGCTCGACGCGGTCGGCGTCCCTGCGCTCCGTGGCCGACCACCGGCACCCGCTTGCCGTCGACGAAGATGCCGAGAATCCTTGCCTCGGAGGTCAATTCGTCGAATCCGGTGAACTCGGTCGGGCCGGTGTCGACGAGTTCGCGGTAGGCCGACAGATCGGAGTGGGCCTGCTTGCGGGCGGCCGCGTCGGCCTTGGCGCGCTGGCGCTGCTCGGCCATCAGGCCGCGGAAGCCCTCTTCGTCCACCGACAGGCCGGCCTCGGCCGCCATCTCGAGGGTCAGCTCCAGCGGGAACCCGTAGGTGTCGTGCAGCGTGAACGCGTCGGTTCCGGACAACACCGAGGCGCCCGACGCCTTCGTCGCGCCGGCCGCCTCGTCGAACAGCCGCGACCCCGACGCGAGCGTGCGGTTGAACGCCGTCTCCTCAGCGACCGCGATGCGCTGGATCCGGTCGAAGTCGGTGACCAGTTCCGGGTACGACGGGCCCATCGCGTCGCGCACCGTCGTCATCAGTTCGCGCGATGATCGGTTGCTCGACGCCCAGCAGCTTCGCGGCCCGGATGATCCGGCGCAGCAGGCGGCGCAGGACGTAGCCGCGACCGTCGTTGCCCGGGCTGACGCCGTCGCCGATGATGATCGCGGCGGTACGGCTGTGATCGGCGATGATCCGGTACCGGACGTCGTCTTCGTGGTTGCCCTGGCCGTACCCGCGCGGGGCGACGGCGGCGACCAGCGTCGATCACCGGACGCAGCAGGTCGGTCTCGTAGACGTTGTCGACGTCCTGCAGCAGGCAGGCCACCCGCTCGATACCCATGCCGGTGTCGATGTTCTTGCGGGGCAGCGGGCCGAGGATCTCGAAATCCTCCTTGGATGTGCCCTCGCCGCGCTCGTTCTGCATGAACACGAGATTCCAGATCTCGATGTAGCGGTCCTCGTTGGCCTCGGGCCCGCCCTCGATGCCGTACTCGGGCCCGCGGTCGTAGTAGATCTCCGAGGACGGCCCGCACGGCCCGGGATGCCCATCGACCAGTAGTTGTCGGCCATGCCGCGGCGCTGGATGCGCTCCGCGGGCAGCCCGGCGACCTCCTGCCACAGCCCGATCGCCTCGTCATCGTCGAGATAGACCGTCGCCCAGAGTCTTTCGGGGTCCAAGCCGTAGCCGCCCTGCTCGACGGGGTTCGTCAGCAGCGTCCACGCGAACTCGATGGCGCCCTTCTTGAAGTAGTCGCCGAAGCTGAAGTTGCCCGCCATCTGGAAGAAGGTGTTGTGCCGGGTGGTGATGCCGACCTCGTCGATGTCCGGGGTGCGGATGCACTTCTGGACGCTGACCGCGCGGTTCCACGGCGGTGTGCGCTGCCCCAGGAAGTACGGCACGAACTGCACCATGCCGGCGTTGACGAACAGCAGATTGGGGTCGTCGAGGATCACCGAGGCGCTCGGCACCTCGGTGTGACCCGCCTTCACGAAGTGATCGAGGAAACGCTTCCTGATCTCGTGTGTCTGCACGTTCTTACTGTTCCTCGTCACTAAGGGTGGTTTCGCAATTACCTGCGACTATTCGACCGCACCACAGTACCGGTCGCGGTCTGTCGCGACCTGAAAGGCCAACGAACCGGCGGCGCTTCTGGTGCCTGCTCAGCCGTCGATGAAGCTCAGCCGCACCTTGCGCTGCGGATTGTCGCCGTTCAGGTCGACCAGCACGCACGCTCTGCCAGGTTCCGAGCAGCGGCTTTCCGCCCTGCACCGGCACGGTCACCGACGGTGAGACCAGCGCGGGCAGCACGTGGTCGGCGCCGTGCCCCGGCGAACCGTGGGCGTGGCGGTAGCGGTCGTCGCGTGGCAGCAGGCGTTCGAGCGTGTCGAGGAGATCGTCGTCGGACCCGGCACCGGTCTCGATGATCGCGACGCCCGCGGTGGCGTGCGGGACGAACACATTGCACAGGCCGTCCTGGTGCCCCTGCAGAACGAGCGCACCGCATCGGTGAGGTCGACGATGCGGCGCCGGGCCGTGTCGATATCGATTACATCCGTGTCCACGCCACGAGCCTACGAGCGTGCACACAGATTGACGCGAGCGTTTATTACCGCGGGGCCACGGGTATCGCTGCTTCATCAGGGTGATCTACGACCAGCCCTACCTCACTAGACCTCGGAGGCATCGTGACCATCACCAGTGTCATCACCGCAATACTCATCGGCATCGTGGTCGGCATCCTCGGCCGCCTGGTACTTCCCGGCAAGCAACCGATCGGCATGCTGTTGACCGTCCTCGTCGGCATCGTGTCCGCATTCATCGGCACGGCGATCGCCAGGGCACTCGGAATCCCCACCGTGACCAATGGCGTGGATTGGCTGGAGTTGCTCGTTCAGGTCGTCGTCGCCGCGTTGGGCGTCGCGCTGGTGGCGTCCTTGATGGGACGCAGGCGCACCGGCCTGATGGGTGGCAGGCGCTCGGGCCTTTTGCGCTGACCGACACCACCCCAAATGGCGATCCCGGCTGTACCCCTGCAGCCGGGATCGCCCCTTTGCGGTCAGGGGAGCAAGGGCTTGTCGGCACGAGCCTTGATCTGTTGCACGATCCACGTGTTGCCGTCGGGGTCGGCGAATCCGAACAGCGTCCCGCCGTCGCGGTCGTCGATGACGTCTGCATCTCGCCCACCTCCACGCCGCGCGCCAAGCAGTTCTTCCCGTGCGCGATAAGCGTCGGCGACGACGAGTTGGAGCCCCTTGAGCGAGCCCGGCGCCATAGCCGGTCCGCCGGGAAGTTCTCCGATGACGATCGAGCAGCCCGAACCGGGCGGCGTGAGTTGGGCGAAGTTCATGCCCGGCGTTTTGCGTGTGGTGATCGAGATCGAAGCCGAGCTGATCTCGGTAGAAGGCGATGGCCCGGTCGACTCCGCCGTTTTGGCTCGCGACCGGGACCACCACCACTTCCAGCGTCCAGTCCATTACAGGCTCTTGAGCAGTGCGTCGAGCTTCTCGTAGCCCTCGGTCATTCCGCCTTCCATGCCCGAGGACAGCAGTGCGTCGCGCGCCTCGGTGTTGGGGCATATCGACCGGCCTCGCAACCGGGAGCGGCCGTTGCCGAGGTCCTCGAACCACATGTACTCGATGTTCACCATGTCCGGCGCGCCCTCGAATTCGAAGGTCTGCAGGATGAACTCGTTGTCCCGCACGGTGTGGAAGGTGCCGTTGAAGCCGAACGTCCCGCCGTCGTTGGAATGCGTAGTAGCGGTAGCCCGCCATGGCTTTTGAAGTTCCACTCGGTGATCTCCATCTCGAGACCGTGCGGACCGAGCCACTGCTTCATCAGCTCAGGATCGGCATGCGCCCGGAACAGCGCCTCGACGGGTGCGTCGAACTCGCGGGTGAACTCCATGGCCAGGGTGTCGACGGGGCGGTGAGGTCCAATGCGTTCGTCATTTCTTCTTTCCCTTCTCCGTGTGTGTCGGTCATGTCGGCCAGCAGGGTGTCCAGCCGGCGGTAACTGCGTTCGGCGTCGAGCCGATATCGGTCGATCCATGCGGTCAGCCGCTCCAGCGCGGCCGCGTCGAGATGGACCGGCCGTCGCTGTGCATCGCGGGTCCGGGTGACCAGTCCCGCGTGCTCGAGCACCTGAATGTGCTTGGACACCGCCTGTTTGGTGATGTCGAACGGCGCGGCCAGCTCGTTGACCGTGGCCGGTCCCCTGGACAGCCGCGCCACGATGGCGCGCCGAACCGGGTCCGCCAGCGCCAGGAAGGCGCGGTCAAGCCGTGCGTCCGCATCTCCATCACTCTCCATTATCAACCTTGCGTTTGATCAATGCTTTGGTTGAATACCAACGTAGGAGGCTGTGCGGCGGCTGTCAAGGGGCTGGATTTCGACGCAGATCAACGTTTTGCAGGGAAAGTGCGAGTAGCGGCCTGCAAAACGTCGATTTCGACGACGGCGACTGAGGCGCTAGCGCTTCTTGCGGATGATCGCGCGCAGCTTGTCCAGGCGCGTCGGCGATTTCGCGTTCGGCACCGTGGGTGGTCGGCTGGTAATAGTCGACGCCGACCAGCTCATCGGGTGGATACTGCTGGGGCACAACACCATCGGGGTCGTCGTGGGCGTACTTGTAGCCGATGGCGTTGCCCAGCTTCTCGGCGCCGGAGTAGTGGCCGTCGCGCAGATGCGGTGGGCACCTGGCCGGCCTTGCCCGCCCTGATGTCACCCATCGCGGTGCCCAGCGCCGTGGTGACCGCGTTGGACTTCGGCGCGGTCGCCAGGTGAACGGTGGCGTGGGCCAGCGTGAGTTGGGCCTCCGGCATGCCGATCAGCTGAACCGTCTGCGCCGCGGCGACGGCGGTCGGCAGCGCCGTCGGATCGGCCATGCCGATGTCCTCACTGGCCAGGATCATCAGGCGTCTGGCGACGAAGCGCGGATCCTCCCCCGCGACCAGCATTCTCGACAGGTAATGCAGGGCGGCGTCGACGTCGGAGCCGCGGACCGACTTGATGAACGCGCTGACGACGTCGTAGTGCTGATCGCCGTCGCGGTCGTAGCGGACGGCGGCCTTGTCGAGCGATTGCTCGATGACCTCGACCGTCACGTCCTCCCCTGCTTCGGCGGCGACCTCCAACGCCGTCAGCGCGCGACGGGCGTCGCCTGCCGACAGCTGCACGAGGAGTTCGACCGCGTCGTCGGTGACCTTGACCTTGCCGCCGAGGCCGCGCGCATCATCGATCGCGCGGCGCACCACGGCGCGCACGGCATCGGCGTCGAGCGGCTGCAGCTGCAGGATCAGCGAGCGCGACAGCAGCGGTGCGACCACGGAGAACGACGGGTTCTCGGTGGTGGCCGCGACCAGCAGCACGACGCGGTTCTCGACGGCGGACAGCAGTGCGTCCTGTTGCGTCTTGGAGAACCGGTGCACCTCGTCGATGAACAACACCGTCTGCTCGCCGTGCGCGGCCGCGCGACGCGCAACGTCGATGACGGCACGGACTTCCTTGACACCGGCCGACAGCGCCGACAGCGCCTCGAACCGGCGACCCGTCGCCTGTGAGATCAGCGATGCGAGCGTCGTCTTACCGGTGCCGGGCGGACCGTAGAGGATGACCGACGCCGCTCCGGAACCCTCGACCATCCGGCGCATCGGCGAGCCCGGCTGCAGCAGGTGATCCTGACCGACGACCTCGTCGAGGGTCGCGGGCCGCATCCGCACCGCCAACGGTGTCGATGCGCCGACGGGAGCAACCCCCGACGAGCTCTCTTCGCCGGGGACGTCAAACAGACCGTCGGCCACGCTCTCTGCTTACCACGACGCTCATGACGCGACGGTGGGACCGTCATTCAACGGAGGTTGACGTCACGAAGTCGATCAGTTCCTCGACCCGCCCGATGAGCGCCGGCTCGAGATCGTTCCAGTCGCGCACGCGGCCCCTGATGCGCTGCCATGCCCTCGCGATGTCAGCCTGCTGGGCGTGCGGCCAGCCCAGCCTGCTGCACACGCCCTTCTTCCAGTCCATGCCCTTGGGGATGACGGGCCACGCCTGGACACCGATCCGGTCCGGCTTGACCGCCTGCCAAATGTCGATGAACGGATGGCCGACCACGAGCGTGTGCGCGCCACCCGGCCCGCGGCGGACCGCATCCGCGATCCGGGCTTCCTTCGAGCCGGCGACGAGGTGGTCGACGAGCACACCCAACCGCCGGCCGGGGGCTGGCCGGAACTCCTCGACGATCGCCGCGAGATCGTCGACGCCGCCGAGGTATTCGACGACGACGCCTTCGACGCGCAGGTCGTCACCCCACACCTGTTCGACGAGTTCGGCGTCGTGGCGGCCCTCGACGTAGATACGGCTCGCGAGCGCCACCTTCGCGCGGGCGTCGGGCACGGCCACCGAGCCGGACGCGGTGCGGGACGCTTGCGGAGCGGCCCGTCGCGGCGGGGTGAGAATGACCGGCCGGCCGTCGATGAGATAGCCGGGGCCGACCGGGAACGGCTTCTTTCGGCCGTGACGGTCCTCGAGTTCCATCCGGCCGTACTCGATGCGCATCACCGCACCGACGAAACCTGTTTCCGCGTCCTCGACGACCATGCCGATCTCCACCGGCAGCTCGGTCGACCGGGGTCGTTTGCGGTGCGGATTGGTCGCGAGAACATCGGAGCCATAGCGGTCAGCCACCGGGTGATCGTAGGGTCAGCACCGTGCTGCTGAACCGCGACACGGCCGAGGGAATCGCTAACGGCAGCATCACACTTGTGCTGCGCGCCTGGGACGTGCCGAGGGCCAAGGCCGGGGTACGCAGCGCACCGTCGCGGGCACGATCCGCATCGACGATGTCGCCGAATTCCCCGGCGGCCACCGCGTCACCGCCGCGCAGGCGCGCGCCGCCGGCTATCCCGATGCCGCGACCGCCCAGAAGGACCTCGACCGCCGTCCGGCCCGGCACACGTATGCGATCGCGGTGTCCTTCCTGGCGCCCGACGAACGACCCGACCTCGCCGCCGACGAGCAGTTGTCAGCCGACGATGTCGATGCGATCGCGGCGCGCCTGGACCGGTGGGATGCGGCCACCGAGCCGTGGACGAGGCAGTACCTGCAGATGATCGGCGCCAACGAGGCGGTGCGTGCACCTGATCTGGCCGACCGCGTCGGGCTGGACGTGCCCCGGTTCAAACGCCGCGTCCGCCAGCTCAAGGGGCTGGGCCTGACGATCAGCCTCGACGTGGGTTACCGATTGTCGCCACGCGGCAGGGCATTTCTGCGGCTGTCAAGGTAAAGATAGGACCGTGACGGAACTAGCCAAGTATGGATCGTGGGCTGTGGTGGCCGGCGGCTCTGAGGGTGTCGGCGCGGAATTCGCGCGGCAGTTGGCCACCGCGGGAATCAACCTCGTCCTCATCGCTCGAAAGCCGGGTCCCCTGGACGAGACGGCGGATTCGTGCCGCGCTCTCGGTGTCGAAGTACGAACGCTCGCTGTCGATTTGGTCTCCGCAGACGCCGTTGATCAGATCGCGGACGCCGCCTCGGACATCGACGTCGGCCTGCTGATCTACAACGCGGGCGCCAACACCTGCAGCGAGCCCTTCCTCGACGGCGAGTTGAGCGACTTTTCACGGGTGATCGACCTGAATATCGGCACCATGCTCGCGCTGGTGCAGCACTTCGGCAGGCCTATGCGAGAGCGTCGGCGTGGCGGCATCCTCATGGTCGGCTCGATGGCCGGCTACCTCGGCTCGGTGCGACACACCGTCTACGGGGGTGTGAAGGCCTTCGGGCGCATCTTCGCCGAAAGTCTGTGGCTCGAGCTTCGCGAATACGACGTCGACGTACTGGAACTGGTGCTCGGTGTCACCCGCACGCCAGCCATGGAGCGCGTCGGGCTGAACTTCGACGTGCCTGGTATGCGTGTGGCCGAACCGGCGGATGTCGCGCGCGAGGGTCTCGAACAACTACCCCATGGCCCGGTTCACATCGCCGGGGGCAACGGCGACGACGTATGCGCGACGCAATGATCCCGACCGCGCCAAGGTGGTGCTCGGCACGCACAAGTTCATGCAAAAACTGATGGGATCCCGTTAGCCGATAAGGAGTTCGGATGAACGACGAGCGGATTTTCGAGCTGCAACGACGGCTCGAGCGCATCGAGGAAGAGCGCGCGATCGAGCGGGTGATCGCGTCGTACGGTCCGCTGGTCGATGCCGGTGAGGCCGACGCCGCGGCGGATCTGTGGGCCACCGACGGAAGCTACGACGTCGAAGGCTGGCCGATGCGCAGCCGCGAGGACGTTGCCGCCATGGTGCGTTCCGATGCCCACCAGGGTCTGATCAACCGCGGTTGCAGCCATTTCCTGGGCCCGGCGGTGGTGACCGTCGACGGCATGGACGCGGTGGCGGTGTGCGAGTCGGTCCTGCTGGTCCACCGCGGGGACGGCTTCGTCGTCGCGCGGGCGGGTGCCAATCACTTCCGACTCAAACTCATCGACGATCGATGGCAGATCGTGGAACGGACGACGCGAACTCTGGACGGCAAATCCGAGGCGCGTGACCTGTTGGCTTCGGGGGTCGCCGGTTCATGAGCGGACAACTCGAGGGCAAGGTGGCCCTGGTGACCGGTGCGGGCGCGGGCATCGGCGAGGGCATCGCCCGGCGCTTCGCCGACGAGGGCGCGAAGGTAGTGGTCGCCGAGATCGACTCGGCCGCAGGCGAAGCCGTCGCGCGATCGGTCGGCGGAACGTTTCGTATCCACCGACGTGTCCGATCGCGGTCAGGTCGAGAATGCGGTGCAGACCGCCCTGTCGATGTACGGGTCCGTCGACATCGTGGTGAACAACGCGTGGGGCGGCGGCGGGATCGGCCGGGTCGAGAAGAAGACCGATGAACAACTGTCGCAGGGCATCGCCGTCGGCTACTACGGCCCCTTACTGGGCGATGCGCGCGGCGTTCCCGCACATGAAAGAGAAGGGCTGGGGGCGGGTCATCAACATGTGCAGCCTCAACGGTGTCAACGCCCACATGGGTTCACTGGAGTACAACGCGGCCAAGGAGGCGCTGCGCGCCCTCACCCGTACCGCAGCGCGGGAGTGGGCGCCGACGGGAGTCACGGTCAACGCGATCTGCCCGGCAGCCAAGAGCCAGGCCTTCTTTCGCGCGATCGGCGAGTACCCGGAACTGGAGGCGCTGGCCGATGCGGCGAACCCCATGGGCCGCATGGGCGATCCGTACGACGACATCGCACCCATCGCGGTATTTCTGGCCGGCGACGGCTCGCGCTATCTGACCGGCAATACGTTGTTCGCCGACGGCGGTGGCCATATCAACGGCGCGCCGTGGGCGCCCGACCTCGACGCCACTAAGAGGTGATCTCCTCGATGACGGTGTGGACGAACCGCATCTTCTCCAGCACGGCGGCGGGCAGCACGAACGGGTACAGGTCTTCTTTGCCCATCGAGCGGTTGATCATGTTCAACGACCAGGCCAACGGAAGCCACATGTCGATGATCGTTTGGAATCCGCTCGGCCCCAGCACTCCTCGCTCGAATGTCGCGGACGCGGGAGCGAAGCTGAACGCAGCCGCGGTGTCCAACGTGTCGCGGATGTGCAGGTAGTGGGCGAAGGTCTCGGCCCAGTCCTCGGCGGGATGCATGGTGGCATAGGACGAGACGAAGTTCTTTTCCCAGTTCGGCGGCGCGCCCTCGTTGTAGTGACGGTCCAGCGCTGCCTGGTAGTCGGCGTCGGCGTCGCCGAACAGCTCGCCGAAACTGCTGTCTTGTAGTCCTGCGACGGATCGACCAGCCGGTAGTAGTAGTAATGCCCGATCTCGTGGCGGAAGTGGCCGAGCAGCGTCCGGTACGGCTCGTCCATCGCCACTCGCAGCTGCTCGCGGTGCACGTCGTCGCCCTCGGCGAGGTCCAGCGTGATCACGCCGTTCTCGTGACCGGTGAACACCTTCTCGAACTCGCTCGACAGCAGGTCGAATGCGAGTCCGTAATCCGGGTCTTCGTCGCGCCCGACGATCGGCAGCTTCATCTCGTGCAGTTCGACGATCAGCCGTCGCTTCGCCTTCTCCGCGACGGCGAACGCCACCATGGCCTTGGTGTCGGACTCGTTCGGCCGAGTCCGCGTCAGGGCGCACGACGTGCACAGCCGTCGGGTCGGCGCCTTCTCGACCAACCAGTTGCACTTGGCGAGATACAGATTCGCGCACAACTGATACTCGCTCGAGTCGACGGCTCCGGCGTGTTCGCTCTCTTCGCCGGGTGCGATGACCAAGAGCGCCATGTCCTCCAGTGAGAACCCCAACGAGCTCTTGCACGACAGGCAGAGCGAGTTCTCGAACGACAGCCGCTGGCCACAGTTCGGACAGGTGAAGTCACGCATGCAGGACGCCACCCTCGTAGGGCGCCACGTCGACCGCGACGTCGATCACGCTTTTCTCGGAGTCGGTGTAGATGATGCCGCGCAGCGGCGGCACGTCGGCGTAGTCACGGCCGAATCCGACGGTGATATAGCGCTCGTCGACCATCTGGTCGTTGGTGGGATCGAAACCGAGCCAATGATTCTGCGGCGTCCACACCGACGCCCATGCGTGAGTGGCGTCGATGCCCACCATGCGTTCCTTTCCCGGCGGCGGGTCGGTCGCCAGGTATCCGGACACGTAGCTGGCTGCCAACCCATTGGCACGCAGGCAGGCGATGGCCAGCCGCGCGAAGTCCTGACATACCCCCTCCCGCGCGGTCAAAACCTCGCTCACCTGAGTCGACACCGTCGTCGAGCCGGACCGGTAGGTGAAGTCGGTGTAGATCCGCGACGTCAGGTCACGCAGCACCTCGATCAGCGGGCGCTCCGGCTCGAAACTCGGTGCGGCATAATCACGTAGCTCGTCGGTGATCTCGGGCGTCCGCAGATCCAGGGTGAACTCGGTGGCCAGTGCGCCGTCCGGCCCGACCGGCCTGGCGATCTCCCACGGCGCGCGGGCCGATCCGCCGTCGTAGAGGTCGGCCGGCGGCGGATCCACCTCGACCACCGAACTGCTCGTGATCGACAGCGTCTGGTGCCGCTCGGTGACATGGAAGTAGGAGCTGATGTTGCCGTAGGCGTCGCGGCTGGTGGAGCTGTCCGCCGCCTCCGGTTCGATCAGCAACTCGTGCGACAGGCAGCGCTGCCGCGCGGAGTCGCGCGGCGTGAGGAAGCCACGGCCGTAGCTGCTGGTGACGACATCGGAGTACCGGTACACCGTGCGGTGCGAAACCTGGTAGCACCGGCTCGATCCCGAGGCCGTCGGCCCGTCGGGAAACGCCGTCACGGCATCACCCGGCGCTCGTCGGGCCCCCACAGCGGCTGCATGCCGCCGGGCAGCGACAGATGCGTCGCGGTGATGACGCCGGACAGGTCGCGCAGATCGGCGTGCATGTCGTTGAGCAACGAGGTGAGGTCTGCGCGGCGGCCGTCGGGCGTCACCTCTTCGAGGTCGGCGGGCTCGATGCGGCGCAACCGGGTGATGATCTCCTCGACCAGCCGCTCGGGCCGTGACGAGCCCGACGATCCCGGAAGCGCCTTCAGTCCGGTACGGAGCCGCTCGAGCTGGTAGGCCAGCGACCGCGGATTCTCGGCGTCGAACAACACCAGTTCGGCCACGGCAGCCACACTAACCGTGCCGGGGTTGCGTCGCCGATAGATGACCGACGACTCACACGCCACCAGCGTGGATTCCGTAATGGTTTGCTCAGCGCCCGCGCTACGGACCGTGGTGAGCGTGGCACGCAGCAACGCCGTCAACCCAAGCCCTCGTTCGATGCGTTTGCCGATGTCCATCATCGTCCAGCCGACGTCGTGCACCATCGACTCGGCGGCCACCCCGGACAGCGCCAGCATGCCCGCCAGCGTGAGGTTGCTCGTCGACGACAGGAACGCGTCGCCCTCGGCTTCTGCGAATCTCGGCGGCGAGTCTGGGAGCGTGCAGCAGCGCGCGCTCGACCGCCGCCAACACCATCCAGGTGTCGTTGGACATCTGGTCGCGCACCGCACGGGCGGCGAGGCCGAGACGCTCGACGGACTGTGCGAGCGAGCCCGAACGGTGCCGGTCGGCGGTCAGCGACCACAGCGTCGTCGGCGCCGTCGCCACCATCTCGGCGTAGTCGCCGTCGCCGGTGCCGGTTCCGGTGATCGAGCCGAGTGCGGTCAGCAGCACCGGCACACACTCGCTGCCCGCCAGCTCCCGGCGGTAGCGGAACTCGTGGTAGCGCTCGCGGGTCACGGTGAGCAACCGGGCCATGTTCTCCGCGCGCTCGGCGTAGCGGCCCATCCAGAACAGATCGGACAGCACGCGCGGCGAGCTGACCGCCCAGGTGGGGCTTGGCGTGATGGCGGGCAGCTCCACCGGCGGCGCGGTGGGGGTGCGTTCGGCTGTCACCCGCGTCGGCGTACGCACCCAGATATCTTTGCCTGCAACGGTATTCAACTTGAATCCGGCATTCCCGGGTGCGACGAGGTATCCCAGCCCGCCGATCATCGGCGCGTATCCGCTTCGCTGCGACACCGTGAACAACCGCATGCCCACGTTGGCCGCCGACAGTCCGCCCGGGTAATAGTCGGTCGGCGCCGACGAGAACTGCGGCAGTTCCTGGCCAACCCATTGCCACGGCGTGGCCTCGATGCGTACCCCGAGCGCCTTGCGCTGCGCGGACGTCAGGGCCGGCCCGACGATCGTGTCCCCGCCCGTGACCGGCCGGATCAGCAGCGACGACAGGTTGCTCAACAGGTGCGAGCGTTCGGTGTTGATGCCGCCCCAGTACAGCGGCGCGGTGCGCAACAGCGGCGTCTCCCCCAGCAGCCGCTCGGCGAGCTCGGGCAGAAAGCGAAGCAGCCCAGGACTTTCCAGGATGCCGCTACCGAGCGTGTTGACGACAGTCACCGCGCCGCGCCGCAGCACCTCGACGAGTCCGACGACGCCGAGTCGCGAATCCGGGCGCAGGTCAAGCGGATCCGCATAGTCGGCGTCCACCCGGCGCAGCACCACATCGACGCGCTTGAGCGTGCCCATCGATCGCATCCACAGCTTGCCGTCGCGTACCACCAGGTCCGCGCTCTCCACCAACGGGAAGCCCAGCACGCTGGCCAGGTAGGCCTGGTCGAAGGCCGTCTCGGAGTGGATTCCGGGGCTGAGCACCACGACCACCGGTTCCTCCGCGGACTCGGGCGCGGCGTCGATCAGCGCCAGACGCAGCGCCTGCGCCCACGGTGAAGCCGGACGCGGCCCGATGCGCTCGTACAAGTCGGGAATGGCGTGTGCCACCACCCGGCGGTCGGCCAGCGCATAGCCCGCACCAGACGGCGCCTGCGTCCAGTCGGCGTTGACCACGAAGCTGCCGTCACGCGCGCGACTGATGTCACAGCCGTGCATGAACAGCTGGTGCCGGCCGGGCACCTCGATGCCCCGCGCCGCCCGGATATAGCCGGGGTGGGCGAAGAGCAACTGCGGGGGCAGCACGCCGCTGGTCACCGATACGCGCGGGCCGTAGAGATCGGTCAGCACGGCGTCGAGCAGCCGCGAGCGCTGCAGCACACCGGCTTCCAGGATGTCCCAGTCGGGCGACGAGATCACCAACGGCAACGCGTCGAGGTGCCACGGCCCCGGCTCCGACGCGCCGTGCCCGTTGGTGACGGCGTCGCCGTTGCGATCGACCTGGACGTAGGTGATGCCGTCGTTGTCGACCAGGCTGCGCACCGTCGACCGAAGCTGGTTCAGGCCGCCGCGTCCGCGCTCGCCGACACACTCGGCGAGCTCCTGCCAGGCCGGCCGGATATTGCCTGCCGGCATCGACGAATTCGTCGTATCCGCTGCCCGCGCCGCCGCGTACGTCGAACAGCGCCTGCTGGGCTCGCGCGGAGCGATACCGGGACAGCAGGTTGTCGATGTCGTGTGGACTCGCCGCGGGTAGGACCATCACTGCAGAACGGTACGCACCCGGCGCAGATCCAAGATCCCCGGCGCGCCCACGTCGGTGGATTGGCGCGCCTGCTTCTCCCGGATGTCGGACATGTCGACCTTGCCGGGAGTGAAGCCGGTGGTCTCGAAACGGCGGCCGCGTCGCGACTCGGCCTCCACGGCGTTGACGGGCGGACGGTCGTAGGACCGGCCGCCGGGGTGTGACACGTGGTAGGTGCAGCCGCCACGTGACGTGCCGGTCGCGGTGTCCACCAGTTCGAAGCGCAGCGGTCCGTCGACGGTGATGGTCGGGTGCAGCGCGCTCGGCGGCTGCCACGCCCGGAACCTCACCCCGCCCACCTGAACATCGGGGTTGTCGGTAGCCAGCAGCGGCACCGGGTGGCCGTTGGCGGTGACGACGTAGCGTTGACGGTCGGCGCCGATGAGCCGTACCTGGATGCGCTCGACGGACGAGTCGACGTAGCGCGCCGTTCCACCCGCGGTCGACTCCTCCCCCAGCACATTCCACGGTTCGATCGCGCCGCGAAGCTCGATCTCCACGCCGTCGAACACGGCCGTGCCGATGCGGGGGAACCGGAACTCGGTGAACGGATCGAGCCAGCTGGTGTCGAAGTTGATGCCGTGCGCCCGCAGATCGGCGGCGACATCCGCGATGTCGTGAATCAGGAAGTGCGGCAACAGATATCGTCCGTGCAGATTGGCGCCGTGGCGGATGAGCGGTGCGCGCAGCGGTTCGTCCCAGAACCACGCGACCAGCGACCGCACCAGCAGCGACTGCACCATCGCCATCTGGTAGTGCGGCGGCATCTCGAATCCGCGCAGTTCCAGCAGACCCAGCCGGCCGCGTGGACCGTCGGGGCTGTAGAGCTTGTCGATGCAGAACTCGGCCCGGTGGGTGTTGCCGGTGATGTCGGTCAGCAGGTGCCGCAACGCCCGGTCGATGATCCACGGTCTGGGCCCGCCCTCGTCGGCCGACAGCCGCGCGATCTCGGCGAACGCGATCTCGAGTTCGTACAGCGCGTCGGCGCGGCCTTCGTCGACCCGGGGCGCCTGCGACGTGGTGCCGATGAACCGCCCGGAGAACAGGTAGGACAGCGACGGGTGGCGCTGCCAGTAGGTCAGCATCGACACCAGCAGGTCGGGACGGCGCAGCATCGGCGAATCCGCGGGTGTGATGCCGCCCAGGGTGATGTGGTTGCCGCCGCCGGTGCCGCCGTGGGTGCCGTCGACGTCGAATGACTCGGTCGACAGCCGGGCCAGCCGGGCCTCGCTGTAGAGGGTTTCCAGCTGCTGCTTCTGCTCGGCGAAGCTGGCCGTGGGCGCCACGTTGACCTCGATGACACCGGGGTCGGGGGTGACGCTCATCGACGTGATTCGCGGATCCGGCGGCGGCCCGTAGCCCTCGAGCACGACCGGGCAGTCGGTCTTGGCCGCGGCGGCCTCCACCCGGCGGATCAGGTCGACGAAGTGCTCGGCCTCATCGGTCGGCGGCAGATAGATATAGAAGCAGTTCCGTCGCGGACCTCGGCCACGATCGCGGTGGTCGGCATGGCGTCTCGGCATCCACGACGTCCGCGTCGTCAGGTTCGGATTCGAGCGGCAGCGCCCCGCGGCTGCGCCAAGGGATCTGCCGCGTGGGTCGGTTCCGGCGGACTCCCAGCTGATCGACTTCAGCGGCAACCGCAGCCCGGCCGGCGAGTCGCCCTCGAGCAGCACGATTCGCCCGCGCCGCAGCCGCCAGTCGGCGCTGGCCCATCCGGAGCCGTCGTCGGCTCGATGCAACGGCAGGACGTACGCGGCGGGTTCGGTGACGGTCTCCTCCAGCCGCGCGATCAGGGCGGCGCGGGCATCGGCGGTGTCGGCCTCCAGATCGTCTGCGGCGGCGACCGGTTCGCCGTCGGGCAGGCGCACCGCGGCGGCGAGTCGGCTCAGCGCATCCTCGTAGGCGGGCCGAACCTGCGACGCAGGCAGACCGAGTCCGTCGGCGAGCGCGCCGAGCACGCTGCAGTCCGGCGTCGGGCGCCGCCTCGATCGTCTCCGGCGTCGACGGCCACGGATCGGCCAGCAGCGCTTCGTCGCGCCACAGCGGCTCACCATCGGTGCGCCAGTACAGCCCGATCTGCCAGCGCGGCAACGGTTCTCCCGGATACCACTTGCCCTGGTTGCGATGGACCAGGCCCTGTGGCGCCCACACCTTCTTCAGTCGTGCGGCGAGCTCGGATGCCAGCCGGCGTTTGTGCGGCCCGTCGGCGTCGGTGGTCCACTCGGGGTCGACCTGGTTGTCGATCGAGACGAAGGTCGGCTCGCCGCCCATCGTCAGGCGGACGTCACCCGCGGCCAGCCGCTCGTCGACGCGGCCGCCGAGCTCGCAGATGGCGCCCCAGGCGGCCTCGGTGTACGGGAGCGTGACCCGGGGGTCCTCGTGGATGCGCGTGACGATGTTGGAGAAGTCCAGCGTCGTCTCACACGGCTCGGTGGCGCCGGTGATGGGTGCCGCCGACTCCGGGTGCGGCGTCGCCGACAGCGGGATGTGGCCCTCGCCCGCGAACAGCCCCGACGTCGGGTCCAGCCCGATCCAGCCCGCACCGGGGATGTACACCTCGGCCCACGCGTGCAGGTCGGTGAAGTCGGCGGCCGGGCCCGACGGTCCGTCGAGCGCCTCGACGTCCGAGGTGAGCTGCACCAGATAGCCGGACACGAAGCGGGCGGCGAGCCCGAGCTGACGCAGGATCGACACCAGCAGCCAGGCCGAGTCGCGGCAGGAGCCGATCCCGGTCCGCAGGGTGTGATCCGGCGTCTGCACGCCGGGTTCCATCCGCAGGCTGTAGCCCACGTCGGCGTTGATGGCGCGGTTGAGCGCGACGAGGAAGTCGATGGTGCGGGTCCCCGGCGCGACGGAGAAGTTCGCCACCCACGCCTGGACGAGGTCGCCCGGTCCGGACCCCTCGCTCGTCCTCGTCCACCGGGCCGCAGATAGGGCTTGAGGTCCTCGGCGAGCGCCTTGGGGTAGGCGAACCCGGCTCTGTTCGGCGTACTCCTCGATGAAGAAGTCGAACGGGTTGATCACCTTCATGTCGGCGATCAGGCCGACGGTGATCGTCAGGCTGCGGGCACGGTTCGGAAAGACGAGCCGGGCAAGGAAGTTGCCGAACGCGTCCTGCTGCCAGTTGACGAAGTGGTCGGCGGGTTCGACGGTCAGCGAGTAGGCCTCGATCGGAGTGCGCGAGTGCGGCGCCGGGCGCAGCCGGACGACGTGGGGATGCACCTCCACCAGCCGGTCGAACGTGTAGCTGGTGCGATGCTCCAGCGCCACCTTGATGCCCATCGCAAGATCCCATCACAAGGTAGGAGGGCGCGCATTGCGGCGTGACTCGCCTGGCGCCTGTCTCAGGTCTGGGCCACGCGCGGTATGAGTGTGCCCTTCGGACGCAGCACAAGCACGAGTACCCCGGCGACGACGATGCCGACCAGGTTCACCGCCGAGCTGCAGCGCCGATTTCGCGGCGACATCCCAGTCGCCGAGGTCGCCGGCCACCACAGCGAATCCGGCCGCGGGCACGGTCGTCACCGAGATGAAGACGCCAACCAGCGCGGCCGACTTGGCCGAAACCAGCGACAACATTCCGGCCGCACCCGCCAGCAGCGCCACGACGAACGACAGCGGACCGACCTGGAAGATGAAGTCCACCTCGCCGAGTGTTTGACGCTGTCCAGGCTCAGCCACCCGACAGCTTGAGCGCCCATCGTTCCGAGCGCCGTGATCACCATGGCCAGCGGAAACCCGACCAGCAATGCCAGCGACGCGCGCCGCGCCAGATCCAGTCGGCGGCGCACCATCGCCACCGAGAGCGCGGCCAGCGGACCGAATTCCGGGCCCACCACCATGGCGCCCACCACCGTGACGGTGGAGTCGGTGACCACACCGACCGCGGCCAGCAGGCACGCCAACGTCAGGAACAGTCAGGAACGTCACGCTCAGCGTCGGCTTCTTCGCGGGTCCGCCCGATCAGTTCGTCCCAGACCACCGCGTCGGCGGGGTCGCCTTCGGCCTCGTCTTCGGCCTTGTGCGCCCGCTCGACAGCACGGTGTCGAGGACTTCCAGCGTGATCGCGCCGCGCGCTGCACGTCGAGTGCCTTCAGCTGCTTGATGACGTCGTTGGCGCATTCGCGCGCGATGTCGGCGGTGATCTCGTCGCCGACCGGCTCCAGCGCGGCCCCGGGATGCACCACGATGTTCGCGACGCCGACTTCGCGGCGAAGCACGTCGAGGATCGTCGTCGCGCATCTCCTCGGGCGCGATCACCCGCAAATGCAGCACGGTGCACCCTAACCGCGCACAATCGTCGTGCGTGGCCACCTGGAAGGACGTCGGCCGCATCGTCGGCCGAATTGCCGGAGACCGCCGAAGCCGTCGCCGCGAAACTGGCGGGTGCGCAAGAAGCTCATGGTCTGGGAACGGCCGCTGCGCAAGGCCGACTACGCCGCGCTCGGCGACGACGCTCCCGACGGCGACATCCTCGGCGCGCGCGTCGCGGATGAAGGGGTGAAATTCGCGCTCATCGCCGACGAGCCCGACGTGTACTTCACCACGCCGCACTTCGACGGCTACCCGATGGTGCTGGTCCGGCTGGCCGAGATCGGGGTGCCCGAACTCACCGAACTCATCACCGAGGCGTGGCTCGCGCAGGCACCCAAGACGCTGGCGAAGACGTTCCTCGCCGAGGAGCGTTAGCTCCTGACGGCCCGGACGATCAGCTCGTCGGGCGGCACGTGATGCCCCTTCGCGCAACGGATCTCGACGGTGGCCTCGGCCCCGCAGTCGGCGTGCGCCAGGCGCAGCGGTGAGCGGTTGGGCAGGTGCCGTCGCCCCCACTCGAACATCGCCCACACCACCGGCATGAAGTCGATGCCCGCCTCGGTCAGCACGTACTCGTCGCGGCTGCGCTGCCCCGGCTCCTGATACGGCCGCCGCTCGAGCAGGCCGGCCTCCACCAGCTCCGACAGGCGCGCGGCGGCTGCGGCCTTGGTCACACCGACGCGGCGCCAGAAGTCGTCGAACCGGGTCGTGCCGTAGTAGGCCTCGCGCATGATCAGCATCGCCGATTTGGTCCCCAGCAGCGCCATCGTCTTCTCGACCGGGCATTCGCCCGACCGCCGACCAGGCGTCGCGGTCGGCCAGCCGGCCCTGCAGCACTGTCATGGAATTCACCCCTCCTCTGAGTTGTTCTAAGTATACCCAGGTGATATAGCTGGGTATAGGAAGCATTACTCAGTGGCGAGTACAGGAGGCAGAAATGGCTGGATATGCGGGCCGGGACGCGGTCATCGTCGAGGCGGTACGCACGCCGATCGGAAAGGGCAAGGCCAGCGGCGCGCTGCACGACGTGCTGCCCGTCGACCTTCTGGCGCACAGCCTGAACGAACTGGTCGACGCGCACGGGCATCGACCCCGCACAGATCGACGACGTCATCGCCGGCGCCGTCATCCAGGTCGGCGATCAGGCCGTCAACATCGGGCGCAACGCGCTTCTGGCGCGCGGGCTTCCCCGAGACCGTGCCCGGCACCACCGTCGACCGCCAGTGCGGCAGCAGCCAGCAGGCGATCAGCTTCGCCGCGCAGGGCGTGATCGCGGGCGCCTACGACATCGTCGTCGCCGCCGGCGTGGAATCGATGTCCCGAGTGCCGATGGGCTCGAGCGTGCTGCCGGGCAGCGACCCGTTCGGCGCGGCATGGCGCAGCGCTATCCCGAAGGGCTTGTGCCGCAGGGCATCAGCGCCGAACTGATCGCCGCGAAATGGGGCTTCTCGCGTCAACAGCTCGACGAGTTCTCCGCCGGCAGCCACGAAAAGGCCGCGCAGGCAACCAAAGAGGGCCGTTTCGACAACGAGCTGACTCCGATCGCGGGACTGGCCACCGACGAGATCATCCGCCCCGGCACCACGGTGGAGACGCTGGCGGGTCTGAAGCCCGCGTTCTACAACCCCGCCTACGAGGCGCGGTTCCCGCAGATCAACTGGGAGATCACGCCCGGCAACTCGTCGCCGCTGTCCGACGGCAGCGCGGCGGTGCTGATCACCACGAGCGAGGTCGCCAAGCGGCTGGGCCTGCGCCCGCTGGCCCGGATCCACACGACGACCGTGGTGGGCTCCGATCCGCTGTACATGCTGACCGGCGTCATCCCCGCGACCGAGAAGGTGCTGCAGCGGGCCGGACTGACCCTGGCCGACATCGACCTGTTCGAGGTCAACGAGGCGTTCGCGCCGGTCGTGATGGCGTGGGCGACACGACATCGGGGCCGACCTGGCGAAGACCAACGTCAACGGCGGTGCCATCGCGATCGGTCACCCGCTGGGCGCTCAGCGGCGCCCGCATCATGACGACGCTGGTCAACGCGCTGGAGCAGCGCGGCGGCCGCTACGGGCTGCAGACGATGTGTGAGGGCGGCGGCATGGCCAACGCCACCATCATCGAGCGGCTCTAGTCAGCGATTTCGGTGCGACGTTGTTCACGCTCACGCGAGTATGTTGCGCGCACCGAAATCACACCTTTCTATTGCGAAAAGACGACCATGTACAAAGATTCTGGTAACGACCGCCAATGGCGACACCGGTCGCCCAATGGTCGATCAACTTGCTCAATAGCGGACAGCCAGGTGAGGGCGTTGGTCCGCAAAGATGACGCCCGCGCCCAACGACTTCGCGCCGAGGGTGCCGAGGTCGTCTTCGGCGACTTGCTCAACTTCCGCGATGTTCGCGCAGCACTTCGAGGTGTCACAGCGCGCCTACTTCAACTTCCCAGTCGGCGAAGGACTCGTCGAAGCGGCGGTCATGTTCGCCCAGGCCGCGAAGGAAGAACAACTCGAACTCATCGTCAACATGTCCCAAATTCAGTCGCGCCCGCAAGCTCACGGAGCAAGGCGACGCAGAACCATTGGCTCGTCCGAGCAGATCTTCGACTGGTCAGGGGTTCCAATCACCAATCTGAGGGTCACGTTCTTCATGGAATGGCTGACGCTACATCGCCGGGCTGATCCGACACGGTCGCTACGTCATGCCCTTTGACGCCGACAGTCGGTTCGCTCCGATCGCTGGGCGGGACATCGCTTTGACCGCAGCGACCATCCTGGCCACACCCGAGGGGCACGGCGGACGCACGTACACATTGACTGGACCTGTCGAGTACAGCCACGAGGAGCTGGCCGCAGAGGTCAGCCGCGTCCTCAATCGGGCCCTCCCATTCGAGCGGACCACCGTGACGACGTTTCTCGATCTGATCGGCAGCCCCGATGACGCGGCCAATGCTACAGGCACTTCGAGGCAGTGACGGAATCGATCAACAAGAGGGACGCCTGGCAGGCATCAGCGATGCCGCCTCCGGCGATAACCGGCCAACGGCTCAGCACCGAATCGAGGAATTCATCGCGGACGCACCGCTCGATGTTCGACACTCGATCACGCCGCAGGGCTGTAGCGAGTTGTGCCCGCCGGCGCCACCGCCGGAAACTGCGCGAATCACGCCTTTTGGAGCTCGAAGAGCGGGATGACGCGGCTGGTGTTGGCCTGGTAGTCACCGAAGACCGGCGCCGACGCGACGATCTTCGGGTACACGTCGTCGCGCTCGGCGGGCGGCAGCTCGCGGGCGATCACGTCGTAGTCCGTCGGTCCCGACTTCGATGTGCGCCTGTGGGTTGGCCCGCAGGTTGTGCACCCAGTCGGGATTCGTGTCGGCGCCGGCCTTCGAGCCGATGATGATCATCTTGTCGTCGATGGTGAGGTACGCCAGCGGCGCGAGCCGCGGCTGGCCCGACTTGGCGCCGGTCGTGGTGAGCAGCAGCAGGGTTCCGCCTTCGAACGGGCCGCCGACCTTGCCGCCGTTGGCGCGGAACTCGTCGACGATATTCGCGTTGAACGCCTTCATGGTTTCGGCGTCGGGTATCTCGGTCATGACTGAACTATCCCCTGCGCGGCCGGATCTATTCCGCGTCCGCATAATCAGCAGGCATGCGGGTGATCGTCACGGGCGGCAACAGCGGTGTGGGCGCGGCGACGGCGACGGCGCTCGCCGCGCAGGGCCACAGCGTGGTGATCGCGTGCCGCACCATCGACAAGGCCCAGCGAGCCGCCGCCGAGATGCCCGGCGACGTCGAGGTGCGTTCACTCGATCTGGCGGACCTGGCCAGCGTGCGGGCATTCGCCGATTCGGTGGAATCCGTTGATGTGCTGGTGAACAACGCCGGAGTGATGGGCATGCCGTTGACCCGCACCGTCGACGGCTTCGAGGCGCATATGGGCACCAACCACCTCGGCCATTTCGCATTGACCTGTCTGCTCGGCGACCGGATCAAAGACCGGGTCGTCTCGGTCGCGAGCGCGACATACCTGTTCACCCGGCTCGATCTGGCCGACCTCAACTGGCACACGCGCAAGTACTCGAAATGGAGCGCCTACGGCCAGTCCAAGCTGGCCAACCTGCTCTTCGTCCGCGAACTCGCCGCGCGCGGCATCCGCGCCTATGCCTCGGATCCCGGTGCGACCGACACCGACATCACCAGGTCGATGGGCATGGGCGAGCACCGCGGGATGCGCAGACTTCTGCACACCCCCGACCAAGGTGCGCGGGCCAGCCTGCAGGCCGTGTCGACCGATCTGCCCAGCGGCACGTATCTCGCGCCACGCTTCAATCAGTTCGGCCCGCCGAAGGTGACCAAGTTGCGGCGCAAGGCGATTGATCCCGTGATGGCCCGCCGGTTATGGGAGCGCTCCGCCGAGCTGACGGGATGCGACTGGTCCGGCGTCTAGTTGACCGTCGCGTTCGCCACCACGCCACGACGTACATGACCATGGCCGCCGCCAAGGCGAGCAGCACCCACAACACCACCAGCTGATCGATCCAGGCGCCCGCAGGCGGCGCACCGGGCAACAGGTTGCGCAGCGGGATCACCGCGAAAAGCACTGCGGCGAACCAGGTCATCGATCGGGGGCAGGAACGGCTGGCGACCGGCCAGCGTCTGGATCGCGACGAACAACGCGGCCGCAGGCAAAGCGAGCAGCACCAAGATGAGGCCGAGGTCGAATGAGAGTGCGGCCGAGGACCGCTCCAATGTGAGACGCAGGGTCTGCGGCGGCGCGGGCGGAGAGGCGATGGTTCCGGGTTCGTTGCCGATTTTCCAGCCGTTGATGTGCCCGGCGACGATGATGCCCGCCGGAACAGCCTGGCGCTGTGCGCCGGTGCCGCTGAAGACCTCGACCCCGATGATGTCGGTGGTGTACGAGTCGAAGGGCCAGTTGTCGGGGTCGCCGACCGCAATCAGCGTCGTGGTGGCGCTGTCGGGGGCCACATCGCGCGTGGAGGTAGATCAGCTCGCCGGACGGCGTCCAGGAGCTCAACCGAATGGCCAGCTTGTCCACCGATTGCGGGTCCTTACTCAATAGATTCGCTGCCGGGATGGACCAGAACGTCGACGGACAGGCTGTTCTGCAACGTATCGAATTGGCGCAATCGAATGATGACCGACGTCTCGCGTTTCCGGCGATGTCTCGGTGAATGCGAAATCGCGATAGGTGTCGACATTTGCGCGATATCCGAGCACCGATGCGAGATACAACGCGATGACCGCGCCCGCCGTCGTCCAGACGATGATGCGCCACGCACGCCGATTGGCAGGACGCGGCGCGGGTTCTTCAGGTTTTTCCGCCTGCGCCTGTTGCGCCTCTTCGTCCACGCGCGGATCGTAGCCTCGTGCGCGACGCGCACGACGCCGATTCGGTCAGTCGCCGTCCTTGCGCGGCTTGGCGTCGATGCCCGATTCCTTGCGCTGCTGCGCGGTGATCGGCGCGGGCGCATCGGTCAGCGGATCGACACCGCCGCCGGACTTCGGGAACGCGATCACCTCGCGGATCGAATCGAACCCGGCGAGCAGCGCGGTGATGCGGTCCCAGCCGAACGCGATGCCGCCGTGCGGCGGGGCGCCGAAAGTGAAGGCGTCCAACAGGAATCCGAACTTCTCCTGCGCCTCGTCGTGGTCGATGCCCATCATCGCGAACACCCGCTCCTGGACGTCGCGCCGATGGATACGGATCGACCCGCCGCCGATCTCGTTGCCGTTGCAGACGATGTCGTAGGCGTTGGCCAGCGCGGAACCCGGATCGGTGTCGAACGTCGCTTCCGATTCCGGCTTGGGCGAGGTGAACGCGTGGTGCACGGCCGTCCACGCGCCGGACCCGACCGCCACATCGCCGGCCGCGGTGGCCTCGTCGGCGGCCTCGAACAGCGGCCAGTCCACCACCCAGGTGAACGCCCATGCGTCGGGATCGATCATGTCGAGGCGCTTGGCGATCTCGATACGGGTCGCCCCGAGCAGCGCGCGCGCCGCCTTCGTCGGACCCGCGGAGAAGAAGATGCAGTCCCCCGGCTTCGCGCCGACATGTGCGGCGAGCCCGTCACGTTCGGCATCGGTGAGGTTCTTGGCGACCGGCCCGCCGAGTGTGCCGTCCTCGGCGACGAGCACGTACGCCAGGCCCTTGTGCCCGCGCTGCTTGGCGAATTCCTGCCAGCCGTCGAGCGTGCGCCGCGGCTGCGACGCACCGCCGGGCATGACGACGGCGCCGACGTACGGCGCCTGGAACACCCGAAAAGTGGTGTCGGAGAAGTACTCCGTGCACTCGACGAGTTCCAGGCCGAATCGCAGGTCGGGCTTGTCGGAGCCGAACCGGCGCATCGCGTCGACGTAGCTGATCCGCGGGATCGGCGTCGGCAGGTCGTAGCCGATCAGCGCCCACAGCGCCTTGAGGACCTCCTCGGACACCGCGATGACGTCGTCGGCGTCGACGAAGCTCATCTCCATGTCGAGCTGGGTGAACTCGGGCTGGCGGTCGGCGCGGAAGTCCTCGTCGCGATAACAGCGGGCGATCTGGTAGTAGCGCTCCATGCCCGCCACCATGAGCAGCTGCTTGAACAGCTGCGGGCTCTGCGGCAGCGCGTAGAAGCTGCCCGGCTGCAGCCGGGCCGGCACCAGGAAGTCGCGCGCCCCCTCGGGGGTCGAGCGCGTCAGCGTCGGCGTCTCGATCTCGACGAAGTCGTGGCGCGCCAGCACGCCGCGCGCCGCCGCATTCACCTTGGAACGCAAGCGAATCGCATTTCCCGGGCCCTCGCGGCGCAGATCGAGATAGCGGTACTTCAGCCGGGCTTCCTCGCCGGCCTGCTCGTCGAGCTGGAACGGCAGCGGTGCGCTCTCCCCCAGCACGGTCAGCGACGTGGCGTTGACTTCGATCTCGCCCGTGGGGATTTCGGCGTTGGCGTTGCCCTCGGGCCGGATCTCGACGACCCCTTCGACGGCGATGCAGAACTCCGCGCGCAGCCGGTGCGCCTTCGCCAGCACGTCCGGCTTCGCGGAACACCACCTGCGACACGCCGGACGAATCGCGCAGGTCGATGAAGATGACGCCGCCGTGGTCGCGGCGACGCGCAACCCAGCCGGCCAGCGTCACCTTCTGACCGGCGTCGGTGGACCGCAACGAACCGGCGGCATGACTGCGCAGCACGAACTCTCCTCGCAAATGGCCTGATGGACGACTGCCACAGTGTAGAGGTGCGACCTCGCGGGTAGTTTGGCGTCATGAGCTCGCGCGATCGCACTCGTCGGACCCGGCGCCATCGGGATCGACGGTCGCCGCCCTGCTGCACGCCGCCGGCCACGCAGGTCATCGCTGTGCGGGCGCACGCCGCGCGACGTCGATCGAGGTGCAGGCCCGACGACGGCGACCCGATCGTGGTGCCGGGCCCGGTGCTACACCGACCCCGCCGAGATCACCGAACCCGCCGACGTGGTGCTGCTCGCCGTCAAGGACACCCAGAACGAGCAGGCCGGCGCCTGGCTGGCCCGGCTGTGCGACGAGCACACGGTGGTGTGTGCGCTGCAGAACGGCGTCGAGCAGGTCGAGCGGGTCGGCCGGTACTGCCCCGCGTCGACCGTCGTGCCCGCGGCGGTGTGGTTCTCCGCCGAGACACAGCCCGAGGGCTGGGTGCGGCTGCGCACGCCGAGTCCGGCTGGTCGCTGCCCGACACAGCGCCGCCGACGAGACTCGCCGACGCTGTTCGCGCGGCGCGCGGCTGTCGGTCGACCTCGACCCCGACTTCGTCAGCGCGACCTGGCACAAGCTGCTGGTCAACGCCGTCGTCGGGTTGATGGTGCTGACCGGACGGCGCATCGGGCATGTTCCGCCGCGACGACGTCGCCGCACTGGCGCGGCGCTATCTCGCGGAATGCCTCGCGGTCGCGCGCGCCGAAGGCGCCAATCTCGGCGACGAGGTGATCGACGAGATCATGGGCCTGTTCAGCCGAGGCGCCCGAGGACATCACGACGTCGATGCTGACCGACCGCGAGGCGGGCCGGCCGCTGGAGTGGGACATCCGCAACGGCGTCATCTCGCGCAAGGCCGCCGAGCACGGGCTGGCCACCCCGATCAGCGACGTCCTGGTGCCGCTGCTGGCCGCGGCCAGCGACGGGCCCGGCTAAAGTCAGGCCGTGCCTGAGCTGTATCCCGTGTGAGCACGTCGGCTTGGAACTCATCGACACCGCGCGTTTCCGTTCCACCAACTCCGTGGACCTTGCCATCACACCTGAGCAGCTGTGGCAGGTGCTGGAGGAAGCGGAGTCCTGGCCGCGCTGGTCGCCGGTGACCCAGCATGACCTGGACCAGCCCGCAGCCGCTTCAGGGTCGGCAGCACCCGCGCCATCGAGATGCGCGTCGGAGCACGCGTCATCGAAGAAGTCATCGCGTGGAAACCGCACAGCCACATGGCTTTCCGCATGAACAAGTGCTCCACTGCCGCACGGAGGGCGCATCCGTCGAGGAGCACCGCATCGAACCGACTGCCACAAGGTTGCCGGCTGACATGGACGCTCGCACACGATCCGACGAATCCGCCGTTGCTGCGACAAGGTCGTCGGCCAAACGCGTGATGACTGTCGAAGTACCGCGAGTACCTGGCCAAGCTGCGCAGCTACACCGATCATGCGGTTCGGCGTGACGATCTAGCCGGGCTAGACACCGTCGTCTACTGTGTATGGCCATGCACGCATGTGAGCGGGTTGACCTGGACTTCATCGACAGCGCGCCGTTCCGGTTCGTCAGCACCGTCGACCTGAAGATCACACCCGAGCAGCTGTTCGAGGTGCTCGCCGACGCCGAGTCGTGGCCGCACTGGGCCACCGCGATCACCAAGGTGACCTGGACCAGTCCCGAACCGCGCGGCATCGGCACCACCCGCACGGTGAACATGCGCGGCGGCATCGTCGGCGACGAGGAGTTCCTCGCATGGGAACCGTTCACCCACATGGCTTTTCGGTTCAACGAGGCATCCAGCAGCACCATCGCGGCGTTCGCCGAGGACTACCGGGTGGTGCCGACGGCCGACGGCTGCCACCTGACATGGGTGATGGCGATGAAGCCGAAGGGCGTTGCGGGCCGCATCGGGATGACGCTCGGCAAGCCGTCATGGCACGCACGTTCCAGAAGTTCCTCTACAACCTTCGCGAGTACTCCGACAAGCGTTTCGCGGTCTAGTGTCGACCCGCGAAATCAGGGTTATCGCACGCATTTCGAGTCCAGATGCGTACCGGAACGCTGATTTCGTCGTGCATCGCCGATCAGTACAGGCCGGCCCAGGCCTTTCGGCGCTCGGCGTCGGGGTCCTCGGTCACGGTGTCGCGGGCGGTCATGATGATCCGGGTGACCCGGCGGTCGGTGTCATAGACCGGCCAGTCGTGGCCGTTGGACCACTGGATCTCGCCGGTGTCCCAGCCCTTGGCGGCGAAGTCCAGCCAGGCCCGCTGCATGCGCCTGCCGACCGGCGGCTGCAACCGACGCCCCAGCGGGTGCAGCTTGCGCCCGATGAACGACGCGTAGCTGTGCTGGATGTGCACGATCTCGCTGCCGTGGGTGGCGCCGAGTCCCAGCACCCGCAGGCTCCAGCCGACATGGTCGAACCGGTACATGTGCGTCGGCGCGAGCAGCGCTGTACGCGTCGGCGAACGCCCACGCCGGGCCGCCGAACATCACGTCGGAACCGAACGCGATCAGCGCCCGCCGCCGCGGATAGTCCGGATATGCGGCCAGCACCTCGTCCTTGGCATCCGGCGCGACGCGATCGAGGTAGGCGCCGATGGACGCCGTGGTGGTCGGCAGCATCGGCGGCTTCGTCCACGCGAACATCGACGCCTCATGACTGTTGGTCCCGATGATCAGCGGCATCCGCTCAATCGCGCCGTCGCGGGCGGCGTCCACCGGATGCCGCGGCAGCAGGTCGACGCCGTAGGTCAGTCCGTAGGCGAGCTTCGGAGTGCTCGAAGCACTCTTGAGCTGAAGCATGCCCGGCGGCGCGGCGCAGTTGGCGCTGCGGCAGCGCCTTGACCTCGCCGACGCCGACGCCCAACCGCTTCAGGAATTCGTGCGCCTGCCTGGCCCGCGTCTCGCGTTCGCCGATCAGCGGCAACGCCGGACTCTGTGCGATCGCCCGGCTGAACAGTCCGTTGGCCGCGGGGCTCGCCAGCAGTGCCAGCACTGAGGTGGCGCCCGCCGACTCGCCGAAGACGGTCACCCGGTCCGGGATCGCCGCCGAACGCGGCGATGTGGTCGCGGATCCAGCGCAGCGCCGCCATCTGGTCGCGCAGCGCGAGGTTGTCGTCGAATCCGTCGCCGAGGTCGCTGAGCTCGAACCCGCCGAACACCCCGATCCGGTAGGTGACGTTGACCACCACCACGTTTCCGTTGGCGGCCAGCCGCGAGCCGTTGTAGAGCTGAAACTGCCCGGCGCCGTACACGAACGCGCCGCCGGGAATCCACACCATCACCGGGAAGCGACGCACTGGTGTCCGGCGACCACACCGTCAGCGTCAGACAGGCTTCGTCGCGAATCTTCGGATCGTCACGGCCGCCGCCGACGAACGATTTGCTCTGCGGCGGCAGCGGCCCGTGTTCGAGTGCGTCGCGCACACCGGTCCAGGGCTGCAGCGGCGTGGGCGCCAGGAATCGTCGATCCCCCACCGGCTGCTCGGCGTACGGCACGCCGCGCCAAACCCCGACACCGCCCTCGGTCGTACCGCGCATGTCCCCCAAGTCCGTATGCACGACGGTCGAATGTCCGACAACGACTGCCACGTCTGAATCGTAGTGTGCAAAGCTGAATGCAACTGGGTGCCAGACCCGTGCGGCGAGCGCAAATCGAGGTAATGCGATGACCTTCAACGAAGGCATGCAGATCGACACGAGCACCACGTCCACCAGCGGTGGCGGCCGCGGACCGGGCCGCGGCATCGCGGTCGGCGGCGGCGTCGGCGGTCTGCTGATCCTCGTCGTCGCGCTGTTCCTCGGCGTCGACCCCAGCACGGTGATACCGCAGCAACAGCAGATCGACACCGGCGGCGTCGAGACGCCCGGCTTCGACACCAGCCAGTGCAAGACCGGCGAGGACGCCAACAACATCGTGCAGTGCCGGGTGATCGCGACGGGCAACTCGGTGGACGCGGTGTGGCAGCAGCTGCTGCCGGGCTATCAGCGGCCGCGGATGGAGATGTTCACCGGATCAGATCCACACCGCCTGCGGGCCTGCGACCAGTGACGTCGGACCCGTTCTACTGCCCGGGCGACCAGACCGCGTACTTCGACGTCGGATTCTTCGATGTGCTCAAGAAGCAGTTCGGTTCCAGCGGTGGTCCGTTGGCGCAGGAGTACGTGGTCGCCCACGAGTTCGGCCATCACGTGCAGAACCTCCAGGGTTCACTTGTCAACGCGCAGCGGGATCCGGAGGGCGCCACCGGCGGCGGCGTGCGCACCGAATTGCAGGCCGACTGCTACGCGGGCATCTGGGCGCACTACGCGACCATCACCAAGCAGGAGAGCACCGGGGTGCCGTTCCTGGAGCCGTTGAGCGACAAAGACATTGCCGATGCGCTGTCGGCCGCGGCATCGGTGGGCGACGACCGCATCCAGCAGGCGGCCACCGGGCGCGTCAATCCCGAGGCATGGACCCACGGCTCGTCCGAGCAACGGCAGAAGTGGTTCACCGAGGGATACCGCACCGGCGACATCAACAGCTGCGACACGTTCTCCGCCAACAACCTCGGGTAGATTTCGCCGCTAGCTGATCCGGTTTGATCGCTGTTCCGCGCGATCTAGCGTCGAGGCATGGACACCGTCGCCGTCACGCCGAACCTCACCATGCTGCGTGTGCAGCGGATGGCAGGTCTACGTCTGGCGGGATGACGATTCGGTTACCGTCATCGACACCGGCGCACCCGGCTCGGGCGCTGAGATCCTGGCGGCGGTGCCGCGAATCGACCGGATCGTGCTGACCCACGGCCACGTCGACCACTGCGGCTCCGCCGCCGAACTACACGACGCCACGGGTGCAACCGTTTTCGCGGGCTCAGGTGACGCCGCGGTGATCAGGAGCGGCGGCGCAATGCCACCACCGGTGTTCGAAGACTGGGAAATCCCGATTCACCAACGTGTTTCAGCCGGCCTGCCCGAAGCGGCGCCACCGGTTGAACGCGCTACGGGATCTGCATGACGGCGACGTGCTGGACTTCGGCGGCGGCGCGGAGATCCTTGCCATCCCCGGTCACACCGAGGGCAGCATCGCGATCCATTTGCCGCGCCACGGGGTGCTTTTCACCGGCGACACCATCGCCAACGTCGGGACGGTCATGCTCGGCACGTTCAACCAGGACCGGGCACAGACCGTCGCGTCGTTCAGGCGACTTGGCCGAGTCTCGACGTCGAGACGGCCTGCTTCGGCCACGGCGAACCGATCACCGCGGCCGCTCGGACCCGGATCCGCGACACGGCTGCCACACTGACGGGTGACGCCCGAGCACGACGCCCATCGAGCCCGACACGAAGGACTGGACCTGGGTCCTTTCGCGCCCCTGCCCCGATTGCGGCTTCGCCCCGAACTCTGTGCACCACACCGATGTCGCCGACCACATCCGCGCCGACGCCGCACGGTGGGTGCCGCGGCTGGCCGGACCCGGTGTCAGGGACCGACCGCAGCCGACGGTGTGGTCGACGCTGGAGTACGGCTGCCACATCCGCGACGTGCACCGCATCTTCAACCACCGCGTCCGGCTGATGCTCGACGAAGACGAACCGCTGTTTCCAAACTGGGATCAGGACGAGACGGCGCTGGCCGACGACTACGGCTCACAGGACCCGGCCACCGTCGCCACCGAGTTGTTCGACGCCGCCGGCATCGTCGCCGACACCTACACGCGCGTACCGCCCGACGCGTGGTCGCGGCGCGGCCTGCGCAGCAACGGCAGCGAGTTCACGATCGCATCAATTGCGATCTACCACTTGCACGACATCGTCCATCACGCGCACGATGTCGGGCATGGCTGAAGACACACCGCTGGCGGGCAAGGTCGCCTATGTCACGGGAGCGGCGCGCGGACAAGGACGTTCACACTGCATTCGGTTGGCCCGGGCGGGTGCTGACATCGTCGCGATCGATGCCTGCGGGCCGGTCGCCGAGCACAACGGCTATCCCCCGGCGCTGCCCGAGGATCTCGCCGAGACGGTGAATCTGGTCGAGGGCGAGGGGCGCAAGATCCGCGCAGAAGAGGTCGACGTCCGCGACCTCGACGGCCAACAGCGGGTGGTGGCCGACGCGATCGAGCAGTTCGGCCGGCTCGACATCGTCGTCGCCAACGCCGGCGTGCTGAATTGGGGCCGGCTGTGGGAGATTTCGGCCCAGCAGTGGCAGGACGTCATCGACATCAACCTGACCGGCGTGTGGAACACCATCAAGGCGGTCGTCCCGGCGATGATCGAGGCGGGCAACGGCGGGTCGATCATCAACATCAGTTCAGCGGCGGGCATCAAGGCCGTTCCCGGCGGCGGCCACTACTGCGCAAGCAAATTCGGTGTCGTCGCGTTGACCAACTCACTGGCGATCGAGTTGGGCGAGTTCGGAATACGAGTGAACTCGGTGCACCCGTATGGCACCGATACGCCGATGGGCAACGACGTGTCGATGTACCAGATGTTCGCCGACCATCAGACATACATCCACAGCTTCTCGCCGGGCGCCCTGCCGACCGATTCGCTCGCCGATCCCAACCTGATCTCCGACATCGTGTTGTGGTTGGCCGGCGATGGGTCGTCACTGGTGACCGCGGCTCAGATCCCCGCGGACAAGGGCTATCTCAAGATCTAGAGCCGCGACTGCTCCTTGATGCTCGTGTCGGTGGTGCGCAGCGGGCGGATCAATGCGTCCTGACCGAACGACGCGATGAGCTCACCGCTCTCGGTGTGTACGGCGCCGCGCACGTAGGACATCCCCGCGCCCACCTGGGTGCTCTCGTGGGTGTACAGCAGCCAGCCGTCCCAGGTGAACGGCTCGTGGAAGCTGACCGTCACCGTCATCGGCGCCGTCGACACCGTCAGGTGCGCCTGCGCGGTCCCGATGCCCTCGTGTGCGCGCATCGTCGTCGAAATGCCAAGGTGTCCGGTGAAATACGCGATCAGCGCCTTCGCCAGGTCATCCCGGGCGGGGATCGGGTCGTAATGCAGCCACGCGTACAGCTCCGGCGGCCCGACCTCATCGGGGCTGTTCACGTCGACGACGTCGACCAGGCGCAGTTCCCGCCCGGTCATCGGCATCGGCGACACGTTCGCATCGGCGGGCCCCGTGACATCGGGACGTGGCAGGTGGTGGCGGATGACGTCGGCGGTGGGAACGTCGGTGAGCACTGTCGCCGTGATGCACCGCTTGCCGTTCTGCTTGGCCGCGACGATCGCGGTCGCGGTCGACCGGCCTTCGCTGACCACGTCGATCTCCAGCTCGACCGGTCCCGCACCGACCATGACCGCACGGGCGAACACCGCGGACACCGAGCGCACCGACTTCTCCGGAAAGCGTTTGGCCACAGCGACAATCGCTTGGGCGAGAACCTGCGTGCCCTCGACCACCTGGCGATCGTCCTCACCGGCGGGGCCCGTCTCGGCGGTGAATCTGTTCTCGCCGTCGGGCTGCACGTCGAACAGGTCGAGCAGGCTCTGAACGGTCCAGGGCGTCTGCGCTGAGTCTGTGGTCATGGGAGGGAACACTAACCGAGCCTGCGCAAAAGCGGTAACGTCGTTACCGACATTCGCGCACAACCCGGAAGGTGCACCATGGCGAAGCGCAGCGGTCGGCCGCCGAGCGGAGGAGCCCGCCCGGCGACGTCGGACGCAGTCGTCGACCTGGATCCGGAGTCACGCCCGAAGCGATTCATGAAGTCGGCGTTGGCAATTCTCGGCGAGACCGGACGCACCGATTTCACCGTGCTGGAGGTCGTGGAACGGTCCAAGACCTCCCTTCGATCCTTCTACCAGCACTTCTCCACCAAGGACGAGTTGCTGCTCGCGCTGGTCGACAAGATCATGTCCGAGTCGACGCGCAAGTGGCGCGAAGACACGGCCGGCCTGCCCGCCGTCGATGCCCTGCGGATACTCATCGACCGCATCTGCACGCCCGCGGAAACGACCACACAGGACAAGGTCAACCGGGGCCTGACGTTCTACAACGACCGCTTGGCCGAGGCGCTGCCCAGCGAGTACGCGCGCGTGCTCTCGCCGGTGCACGAGCTGATCAAAGACATCATCCACAGCGGTATCGACGAGGGCCGTTTCCGGACCGACATCGACATCGACGCGACGGCCGCGCTGATCATGCAGTCGGCGCTCGGGGCCATGCGGCTGCGGGTGCTCGGCGCCGAACTCAGCGGCATCCCCGTCGATGCCGACCACATCTACGACTTCTGCGTCAGCAGTCTTACCGGCCGCCGCGACCCCGCCTGACCTGCACCGGCATCCAATGTGAAAAACACCTCAACCAGGGGTGGTGTTTTCGCTGGTCCAGACGTGGTAATGTCATTACCACCACAGCCCAATCGAGACTTCCAGGAGGCGGAAATGACCCGCGAACTGCCGTATCCGGTGTTCGACGCCGACAACCACTTCTACGAGCCCAAAGAGGCGCTGACCCAGTTCCTGCCGGATCACCGCAAGGGCGTCATCGACTACATCGACGTCCGCGGACGCACCAAGATCATGGTGCGCAACGTCGTCAGCGACTACATCCCCAACCCGACGTTCGAGGTGGTCGCCCGGCCCGGCGCGCAGGAGGAGTACTTCCGGCACGGCAGCGGCGGCAAGAGCTTCCGCGAGGTGATGGGCAAGCCCATGAAGGCGATTCCCGCCTTCCGCAACCCCGAGGCACGCCTCGAGGTGATGGACAGCCTCGCGCTGGACTACACGCTTGATGTTCCCGACACTGGCCAGCCTGGTCGAGGAGCGACTCAAGGACGATCCCGACCTGATCCTCGACATCGTCCATGCGCTGAACCAGTGGATGTACGAGACCTGGCAGTTCAACTACGAGGACCGCATCTTCTCCACGCCAGTCATCAATCTGGGCAATGTCGACCGCGCACTCGAGGAACTGGAGTGGTGCCTGGAGCGCGGCGCCAAGACCGTCCTGGTCCGGCCGGCGCCGGTGCCCGGCTACCGCGGCACTCGCTCCCTGGGCGTGGAGGAGTTCGACCCGTTCTGGGATGCCTGCGTCAAGGCCGGCATCCCGGTGTCGATGCACGCCTCGGACAGCGGGTACTCCGAGTACCTCAACGACTGGGAGCCCGGCGACGAGTTCAAGCCGTTCGCGCCGACGTCGTTCCGCATGGTCGCGATGGGCAAGCGCCCTATCGAGGACACCATGGCGGCGTTGGTCTGCCACGGCGCGCTGACCCGTAACCCGGATCTGCGCATCCTGTCGATCGAGAACGGCGCGGACTGGGTGCCCTACCTGTTCAAGCAGTTCAAGAACGTCTACTCGAAGATGCCCCAGGGCTTCCTCGAGGATCCGATCGAGGCGTTCCGTCGATGCGTCTACGTCGCGCCGTTCTGGGAGGACGACTTCGCCCAGATGGCCGAGCTGTGCGGCGTCGACCGCGTGATCTTCGGTTCCGACTGGCCCCACCCGGAGGGCCTGGCGCAGCCGACGCACCTGATCGACGACCTTTCCGGACTCGACGCCGAGGGGCAGCGGAAGGTCATGGGTGGCAACATGATCGACCTGTTCAAGATTCCGAACGAGGTCGTCCACAAGCCGGGTGTGCCTGCCATGGAATTCGCCTGATCCCAACGGCATCTATCGTGAACGTGCGTGTCGGTACTCCGGCGCGCACGTTCACGCGTTATTGAAAGTGAGCTCGCGCCGTGACCGACGCCGCAAACCCAGAACGGCTGCTGTTCGCATCCACCACCCAGTCGTTCCTCGAAAAGGGCGCCTCACTGGGCCGGCTGCGTGAACTCCAGGACGCCGGAACGTCGTTCGAGATGGACTGGTGGCGTCGCGCCGCCGAACTCGGCTGGACCAGTCTGCTGGTGCCCGAGGAACTCGGCGGCGGCAGCGTGTCCGGAGACGGCGTCGCCGACCTTGCCCTGGTCGCGGAACTGTGCGGCCGGACCGTCGCACCCGGTCCGCTGCATCCGGTCAGCACCGTGCTGGCGGGTTTGGCCGAAGCGCCCGAGAACCACGAGCAGACAATCGAATCCCTGGTCTCGGGTGAGGTCGTGGCTTCGTGGGCCGTCTACGAACCGGGCAAACAGTGGTCGCCACTCGATGCGGCAGTCACCGCGACGCGCACCGAGACCGGATACCGCATCGACGGTGTGAAGGACCGTGTCGAGGCCGGCGCCGAGAGCGCGGTTCTGCTGGTGGTCGCGAACTGCGACGGCGCGGTGCGACAGTTCCTGGTTCCGACGGACGCATCCGGCGTCAGCGTCGAATCGCAGCGGTCGATCGACATGGTGAAGACCTATGCCCGAGTGCATTTCGACGGTGTCGAGGTGGACGCGTCCGCGGTCGTCGGCTCGGCCGAGCAGACCCCGGCGCTCATCGCGCGGCAGAGCCAGATCGCCGCGATTCTCCAGTGCGCCGAGATTGTGGGCATATCTGGAGACGGTGCTCGACTTCACCATCCAGTGGGGGTTCGACCGGCATTCGTTCGGCAGGCCGATCGGCTCCTACCAGGCCCTGAAACACAAGTACGCCGACCTGAAGATCTGGTTCGAGTCGTGCCGCGCGACGACGAACGCCGCGGTGGCCGAGGTGGCGGTGCGCTCGGCCGGCGCCGAGATGGCGGTCAGCGTCGCGAAATCGTATGTGGGTGAACACGCTCCGGGCATGCTGCAGGACTGCATCCAACTGCACGGCGGCATCGGCGTGACCTGGGAGCACGATCTGCACATCTTTCTGCGCCGGGCCACGCTGTACCGCTCGATGTTCGGCACACCCGAGGATCACAATCTCCGCGTGTACGCGCTCACCAAGAACCTGGAGCACGCATCATGACCGACACCGCATCGGCACCCGCCGCAACGACCGAGTCGGTCGAAGAGTTCGCCGCGCGGGCCCGAACCTGGCTGGCCGAGAACATGCCGCCGATCGATCCGGCCAACCCGCCCGAGCACGACCGCGGCGAAGAGGAACCGTGGCAGCGCGCCCGGGAACTGCAGAAGAAGCTGTACGAGGGCGGGTTCGCCGGGATCTGCTTCCCGCGCGAGTACGGCGGCCTCGGCCTTCCGATCGCCTACCAGAAGGCGTTCAACAACGAGTCGCGCTGCTACGAACTGCCGGTCATCCTGAACACCCCGACCTTCACGATCTGCGCCGCGACCATCCTCGACACCGGGTCCGAAGAGCAGAAGCAGCAACACATCTCGGCCGCACTGCGCGGTGACGAGGTGCTTGTGCAGCTGCTGTCGGAGCCCAGCGGCGGGTCGGATCTCGCCGGCGTCATCACCCGCGCCGACCGCAAGGGCGACAAATGGGTGATCAACGGCGCCAAGACCTGGAGCACCAGCGCATTCGCCGCCGACTACGGGCTGATGCTCGCCCGCACCGACTGGGACGTGCCCAAGCACGAAGGCCTGACGATGTTCCTGGTGCCCATCAACAGCCCCGGCATCACGCTTCGGCGCATCAAGCAGGTCAACGGCTCGGTCGAGTTCTGCGAGGAGTTCTTCGACAACCTCGAACTCGGTGACGACGCCGTCGTCGGCGAGGTCAACGGCGGCTGGCACGTGGCGTCCCGGCAGCTGTACCACGAGCGCCGCGCGGTCGGCGGCGGCTCGGAGTTCGCGAGCGGGATTGGCGCCGAAGGCAAGTCCGACGTGCCGATCGATTACGTCGCGCTGCTGGAGGCGACCGGGCAGGCCGACAGCGAGCGGGCGCAGGAGGCAGCGGGCCGCGCGCTGGTGCACCGGGCGGTGCGCGAGCAGCTCATCGACCACGTGTATCACGGCGTCCTCGACGGCTCGCTGCCGCCGGCCGCGGGCTCGATCATCCGGGTCACCCACGCCGAGGTGCATCATCTGGAGTTCGACACCGTGCTGTCGCTCACCGGGAGTTCCGGCGTCGTGGATGTCGACAACGACATGATCCGCTACGGCGAGCGCTACCTGTCGCGGCAGGCGGCGGCGCTCGGCGGTGGCACCACCGAGATCGCCCGCAACATCATCGGCGAACGCGTGCTGGGCTTTCCGCGCGAGCACGCCGCCGACCGTGGTGTGCCGTTCAATCAGGTCAAGCGCAACAAGGGCTAGAAGAGCGTCGGCTGCAGGACTTCGGCACAGTCCACCGCAGGCGCCGTGACCGCCCGAAACGACCGGCGGTCCGGGGCCAGGCCGTGCTTGGCGATCAACGGAGTCACCCTGTCGTGCAGCATCTTCTTGTAGTCCGACGGCAGATACGCTCCGCGCCTGTACAACTCGCGGTACACCGCCGACCAGTTCGGGATGGGACCGCGCCAGCCACGCCATGAACCACCCGCGCGTCGAGCCCCGCAGGTGCAGCCCGAACGCGGTCACCCCCGTCGCGCCCGCCGCGGCGATCTGACCCAACAACGCGTCGAGATGTTCCGCGGAGTCCGTCAGGTGCGGCAGCACCGGCGCCACCATGACATGGCAGTCCAGGCCCGCTTCGCGGATGGCGGAGATCAGCCCGAGGCGGGCCTGCGGCGACGGGGTTCCCGGCTCGACGTCCTTGTGCAGCTCGGGATCGCCGACGGCCAGCGACACCGCGACGCTGACGTCGACCCGTCCGGCCGCCTCGGTGATCAGCGGCAGGTCGCGGCGCAACAGCGTGCCCTTGGTCAGGATCGAGAACGGTGTACCGGAATCTGCAAGCGCGGCAATGATTCCCGGCATGAGTGCATAGCGCCCCTCGGCGCGCTGATACGGGTCGGTGTTGGTGCCCAGCGCCACCGTCTCCCGCTGCCACGACCGCCGGAACAGCTCGCGCCGCAGCACGTCGGCGACATTCGTCTTCACCACGACCTGGGTGTCGAAGTCCGCGCCGGAGTCCAATTCCAGGTACTCGTGGGTGGGCCGGGCGAAGCAGTAGCGGCAGGCGTGCGAGCAACCGCGGTAGCCGTTGACGGTGTAGCCGGAACGGCAGCATCGGCCGCGTTGGGCACCTTGTTCAGCGCCGATTTGCAGAGCACCTCGTGGAACGTGATGCCCTCGAACTGCGGCGTCGCGCACGCTGCGGACGAAGCCGATCCGCTGCAGGCCGGGCAGCGCGCCGTCGTCGACGCTGACGCCCTGACCGTCCCACCGCATCCATCTATTCGAACTTATGTTCGATGGGATGTCAAGGTAATTACGCGCTTGATACGGCGTCGATCAGCAGTTTCGCAGCCACCGCGGCTCCGTCGGTGCGGATCGTGCCCGCCAGTTCACCCGCCCGCGCGCTCACTGTCGGGGGCCAAGGCCGTTTCGAGTGCGACCGACAGGGATTCGCTCGTCGGATTCGCGCCGTCGTGGGCCACGCCGATGCCCAGGGCGGCCACTCGGCCTGCCCAGTACGGCTGGTCCGCGATCTGCGGCACCACCACTTGGGGCGCCGCCTGCGCGGGCCGCTGTCGTCGTCGTTCCCGCGCCGCCGTGGTGTACGACGGCCGCCACCCTGGTGAACAGCGCCTGGAGGTTGACCTCTCCGACGACGAAGCAGTCGTCCTGATCGTCGATCGGGGCCAGGTCGGCCCAGCCGCGGCTCGATGAGCACACGGCGCCCCTGCGCGCGGATCGCCTCGATCGGCGACCCGGCGACGCCCTCCGGGGCGCGGACGCTGCTGAAGCCCACGTACACCGGCGGCGCGCCGGCCTCCAGGAACGCCGTCCAACTCGGCGGGCAGCGGCCGCGTGTCGGGCAGAATCCACGCGCCCGTCTGCACGACGTCCAGGTCGGGCGAACCCGGCCACGGGCCCAGGGTCGGGTCGGCCGCCAGCCACGGCCGGTCGGTGTGGACGTGGTCGCGGACGTTGTCCACCGGAGGCAGCCCCAGCGCCGCGCGGTGCGCGTTGAGCGGGGCGCCGTAAAGCGCCTGAACGCGTTCGGCATCCACTTCCCACATGTCCGTGTTGTCGCGCCCGGCGGGAAGGCTCAGCCCGGCCGCGACAGTGGCGTCTGATGCGGCGACGGCAGCACACCCGGCATGAACGCCACGCACGCGTAGTGAGATGCCGAGCGACTCGGCTATCGAGCGCACCCCGGCGGGCATCAGACCCGTCGCCACCAATGCGTCACAACCCTCGGCGGCCGGGGCCACCGTCTCGAACTGAGTGGCCACCAACGCAGCCGCGACGCGGGGCGCATCGGCCGGCGTCGACGGCTTCGTGCCGGAAGCCTTCACACCGTGCACCAAGTCCCGCACCGACTTCCCGGCCGCGATCATCGGAACACCGATGCGGGCGACATGCTCCGCGAAATCCGGCGGTGCGCACATCCGCACATCGACGCCCTGCGCGCGCAACTGCACCGCCAATCCCAACATCGGTTCGACGTCTCCGCGTGACCCCCACGTCGACAACAACACTCGCATTCCCGCCACCCCAATTCCGCTGGTTATTCGGTACGGCGGGACCCTGACGATTGTGCGGCATGACCGGGGTCTTGCGGCAAGCCCCCCGGTGCGATATATCTTGAAAGTGGAAGGGGTGTGCACTCCCCCTTCTTTCGTTGTCTCCCTTATGGTGTCGCTCGTGACGGAACTGTTGTTCTCCGTACGGCACGCTGCGACAGCCGGGCGTTCAGCGCGACGTTTTCGGCAGAGAACTCGATGGCCGACCGGACGCGATCGTCGGTTACGACCTCGACTACGTGACGATCACCGATCCACGCGTCATCGCGGCAAGCGGCAGCGACCGGCACCCGATGCTGAAGCCGACCGATCGGGCCGATGCCGCGATCGAGGGCACGGTGTACGCCGTCAGCTGACGGCGACCTGGAGGCAGCCGACGACTACGAGGTCGACGACTACGAGCGAATTGCGGTACCGCTGCGGTCAGGCGATCAAGCCTGGGTCTATGTGTTCGCCAGCACGGTGAATCGTGCTCACCACTGACTGAGCTGGCAGAAGGCCGTGGTGGGACCTGTGTTCTGGACGGCCAGTTGACCGTCGACCCAGATCTCGCAATGCGCGTTCGGCGGAGCCTCCATGGCATGACCGGCCCGAGCCACGCTGATGTACGCCCATTGCGGGTCGGCGAGCGTCGCGGTGGCCTCCCACGGCGCGACGAAGCTGCCTCTGGTCGAGTAGACAGACGCGTCGGCGTTGAATGCCTGCAAGTCCGCGGGCGAACTGATCACGTAGTTGATGTCGAAGCTCAACGGGGCATCCGCGCTGACGACGTATCTGACGTTTGGCCCCGTCCTGCGCGTCCGCCGTTGCCTGGCTGACTGCGATGTGAGCCTGCCGCCAGCACGAGCGCCGCCCCGACCATGGATGTCGCTTTTCGCATATTCGGTCACATCGCCGCACCGTACCGGACTGTTACAAGCTCGTCAGATCACCTATGCCGGCACCCGCCAACGGCAAACAAACACGTCGTCTGCCTACAGGTTAATTTGTTCGTCACACACAGACATTTCGCAGAAACACAGCCGCTCTAACGTCCCGATTCGACACCCCCGCGGTGTCACGAATTCTGCACTCCAGTCGACGCTCATCCTCCGATGTGCGCTGCTGATATAGGGAAAGGCTGTCAATGCGACTACCACGACGCTCCTCGTTGAGAAGGTCGGCGCTAGCGACGGGAAGCATCGTCGCCGCGAGCGCCCTGCTGTTGGCGGGCTGTGGAAGCAAGGCGACCGAGTCCGACTCGGCAAACGCGAGTCGTGCGTGGACACCTCGGGTCCGACCATCAAGGTCGGCTCGCTGAACTCGCTGTCGGGCACGATGGCGATCTCCGAGGTGACGGTCCGCGACGCCATCGCGCTGGCGGTCGAGGAGATCAACGCCGCCGGCGGCGTGATGGGCAAGCAGATCCAGGTCGTCGGCGAGGACGGCGCGTCGGAGCCGACGGTGTTCGCCGAGAAGGCCGAGAAGCTGATCAGCAGCGACTGCGTCGCAGCGGTGTTCGGCGGGTGGACCTCGTCGAGCCGCAAGGCCATGCTGCCGGTGTTCGAGAGCGCGAACTCGCTGCTGTACTACCCCGTGCAGTACGAGGGCCTGGAGTCGTCGAAGAACATCTTCTACACCGGCGCCACGACCAACCAGCAGATCGTGCCCGCGTTGGACTACCTGAAGGAGAAGGGCGTCAAGTCGCTCTATCTCGTCGGCAGCGACTACGTGTTCCCGCAGACCGCCAACCGCATCATCAAGGCCTACGCCGAGGCCAACGGCATCGAGATCAAGGGCGAGGACTACACCCCGCTGGGCTCGACGGACTTCTCCACCATCGTCAACAAGGTCCGCACCGCCGACGCCGACGCGGTGTTCAACACCCTCAACGGCGATTCCAACGTGGCGTTCTTCCGCGAGTACAAGAACGTCGGACTGACGCCGCAGGCGATGCCGGTGGTGTCCGTGTCGATCGCCGAGGAGGAGGTCGGCGGTATCGGCGTGCAGAACATCACCGGCCAGCTGACGGCGTGGAACTACTACCAGACGATCGACACCCCGGTGAACGAGGCGTTCGTCAAGGCCTACAAGGCCAAGTACGGCGCCAACAAGCCGACGTCGGATCCGATGGAGGCCGCCTACGTCTCGGTCTACCTGTGGAAGAACACCGTCGAGAAGGCGAAGTCGTTCGAGGTCAGGGCGATCCAGGAGAACGCAGGCGGCGTCACGTTCGACGCGCCCGGAGGGCCTGGTCACCATCGACGGCGAGAACCACCACATCACCAAGACCGCACGCATCGGCGAGATCCGCCCCGACGGCCTGATCTACACGATCTGGGAGTCCCCGGGCCCGATCGAGCCGGACCCGTACCTCAAGTCGTACCCGTGGGCCGCCGGTCTCTCCGGCTGATTCGGGTATGGATGTTCTGATCGGGCAGCTGGCAACGGGATTGAGCCTCGGCTCGATCCTGTTGCTGGCCGCGCTCGGACTGTCGCTGACCTTCGGTCAGATGGGCGTCATCAACATGGCGCACGGCGAGTTCATCATGGCCGGCTGCTACACCGCCTACGTGGTGCAGCAGATGATCTCCAGTGCCGGTGCGTCCCTGTTGATCTCGCTGGTCGTCGGCTTCTTCGTCGGCGGCGCCATGGGTGCGCTGCTGGAAGTCACCTTGATCCAGCGGATGTACCACCGGCCGCTGGACACCCTGCTGGTGACGTTCGGTGTCGGTCTGATCCTGCAGCAGATCGCCCGCGACGTCTTCGGCGCTCCCGCCGTCAACGTCATCGCTCCGGCATGGCTGTCGGGCGGTGTGGAGATCCTCGGCGCGGTGGTCCCCAAGACCCGCATCTTCATCCTGGTGCTCGCCGTGGCGTGCGTGGCGGCGCTGGCCACCGCGCTCAAGGTCAGCCCGATGGGCCGTCGCATCCGGGCGGTCGTGCAGAACCGCGACCTCGCCGAAACCAGCGGCATCTCCTCACGCAAGACCGACATCACAACGTTCTTCATCGGTTCGGGCCTTGCGGCCGTCGCCGGTGTCGCGTTGACGCTGATCGGGTCCACCAGTCCGACGATCGGGCAGAGCTACCTGATCGACGCGTTCCTGGTCGTCGTGGTCGGCGGGCTCGGCCAGATCAAGGGCACCGTCATCGCCGCGTTCGCGCTGGGCTTCCTGAACTCGTTCATCGAGTACAACACCACCGCGTCGCTGGCCAAGGTGATCGTGTTCGTGATCATCGTGATCTTCCTGCAGGTCCGTCCGCAGGGCCTGTTCACCGTTCGGACAAGGAGTCTGGTGTGAGAACAATTCTCGGTCGTTGGCAGACCTGGGCGGGCTTCGGCGTCGCGGCGGTGGTGTTGTTCGGCGTGGCGCCGGTGGTGCTGTCGGACTTCCGGCTGTCCCTGCTCGGAAAGTTCCTGTGCTTCGCGATCGTCGCGGTCGGCATCGGGTTGGCCTGGGGCCGCGGCGGAATGCTCGTTCTCGGCCAGGGCGTCTTCTTCGGCCTCGGCGGCTACATGATGGGCATGCACCTCAAGATCGCCGACGCGCAGATTCGCGGCGACGACGTGCCCGACTTCATGCAGATCGCCGGGGTGCGCGAACTGCCCGCCTACTGGGAGCCGTTCGCCTCCCCCGCCTTCACGCTGCTGGCGATCGTGCTGGTGCCGACGGCCATCGCCGCGGCATTGGGTCTCGGCGTGTTCAAGCGTCGCGTCAAGGGCGCGTACTTCGCGATCCTGTCGCAGGCGCTGGCCGCCGCGCTGGCGATCCTTCTGGTCGGACAGACCAGCATCGGTGGCAGCAACGGGCTCAACAGGTTTCGCACGTTCTTCGGCTTCACCCTGAACGACCCGGCCAACCGGCGGATGCTGTACTTCATCGCCGCCGGCGTGCTGCTCCTCGTCGTCGCCGTGGTCCGGCAGCTCATGCAGAGCCGATACGGCGAGCTGCTGGTGGCCGTGCGCGACGGCGAGGAGCGGGTGCGTTTCCTCGGCTACGACCCCGCCAATATCAAGGTCGTCGCCTACACCGTCGCCGCGCTGTTCGCCAGCATCGCCGGCGCGCTGTTCGCCCCGATCGTCGGCTTCATCGCGCCGTCACAGGTCGGCATCCTCCCGTCGATCGCGTTCCTGATCGGCGTCGCGATCGGCGGGCGCACCACGCTGCTGGGACCGGTACTTGGCGCGATCGGTGTGGCCTGGGCGCAAACCCTGTTCTCCGAACGCTTTCCGTCGGAGTGGACCTACGCCCAGGGCCTGCTGTTCATCGTCGTCGTCGGCTTCTTCCCCGCCGGTTTCGCCGGGCTGGCGGTATTGCTGAAGCGCCGCCGAAAGGCCAACTGCCGAACCGCAGTCGGAGAAGACCCCTGACTCCGACCCCGACGCAGAGAAGGTGGGCGCCAGCTCATGACGAGTCGAAGCGAGCACCGCGGGCAAGGAACCCGTCGTAGGCGGCAACGTCGGCATGGGCACCCAGTACCTCGAAGTCCGAGGCTTGACAGTCGATTTCGACGGATTCAAGGCGGTCAGCGACGTCGACCTGACCCTGTTCCAGGGCGACCTGCGATTCCTGATCGGCCCCAACGGCGCGGGAAAGACGACGGTGATCGACGCGATCACCGGCCTGGTGCCGGCGTCCGGGTCGGTGAACAAGTCCGGCGTGGAACTGCTCGGCAAGAAGGTGCACCAGATCGCGCGGCGCGGCGTGGGACGCACCTTCCAGACCGCGAGCGTGTTCGAGCAGCTGACCGTGCTGCAGAACCTCGACATCGCGGCAGGTGCGGACCGGTCGGTGTGGACCCTGCTGCGCCGCCGCACACGGCGTGCTCCCGGCGATCGAACAGGCGCTGCACACCATCGGGCTGACCGACCTGGCCGATAAGCCCGCCGGGGTGCTCGCCCACGGGCAGAAGCAGTGGCTCGAGATCGGCATGCTGCTGGTGCAGAACGCCGACGTGCTGCTGCTCGACGAACCGGTCGCCGGCATGAGCACCGAGGAACGCGAGGAGACCGGAAACCTGTTGCGCCGCATCGGCGGTGAACGCACCGTCGTCGTCGTCGAACACGACATGGATTTCATGCGCGCGTTCGCGACATCGGTGACGGTGCTGGCGCGCGGGCGGGTGATCGCCGAGGGTTCGGTGGCCGAGGTGCAGGCCAACCCGAAGGTGCAGGAGGTCTATCTGGGTACCGCCGCGGCAGGGGCCGACGGCATCGAACTCGTGGAGGAGAACTCCTGATGCTGCAACTTCTCGAAGTCCACGCCGGGTACGGCCGCTCCGAGGTCATCCACGGCGTCAGCATCGAGGTACCGACCGACGGGGTCGCCGCCGTGATGGGACACAACGGCGCCGGCAAGACGACGCTGCTGCGCGCGGCGGTCGGCCTGCTCAAATGCAGTTCGGGCAAGGTGCTGTTCGACGGTGAGGAGATCACCAAGCTGCGGCCCAGCGCACGCGTCGCGCGCGGCCTGGCCTACGTACCGCAGGGGCAGCAGTCGTTCGGTCAGCTGACGACGGCCGAGAACCTTCAGGTCGTCGCCGACGGCCGCAAGAACGGCAAGCAGCTCATCGACGAGCAGCTCGATCTGTTCCCCGCCTTGAAGGAACTTCTCACGCGGCGGGCCGGCCTGCTGTCGGGCGGCCAGCGCCAGCAGCTGGCGATCGCACGCGCGCTGATCACCACCCCCAGATGCCTGATCCTCGACGAGCCGACCGAGGGCATCCAGCCGTCGGTGGTCGCCGAGATCGAGGCCGCGATCACCGCCCTGACCCAGCGGGGCGACCTCGGGGTGCTGCTGGTCGAACAGCACATCGGCTTCGCGCTGGAATCCGCGCAGCGCTACTACATCCTGGAGGCCGGCCGGGTCACGTCCAGCGGTACCGGCGGCTCGGCGTCCGAAGCCGACGTCCGCGCCGCCATGGCCATCTAGCGCGCCACTTCCCCGTGTGCGTGTTTGCCGCAGACACGCCCCGCGTCTTTGCTAGTTTGCGCACGCTCACCGCGCGGGGAATGGCACGCTGCAAGGCGTGACTGAACGCGACCGAAACCCGTGTACTGGTCGACACGGGCGGGCTGGTCGTCACCGACGACGGCCGCCGGGTCAATATCTTCGACCGCTGCACGGGGCGCTGACGATACTGGCATTCGTCCTGGGCATATTCACGCTTGTCGTCGGCGGTTTCGGCGTGGTGGCGCTCATCGCCGGAGTTCCCTCCACGGCGCTCGGCGCGATATTCGTCGCGGTCGGTGTCGTGTTCGCAGTGGTGTTGTATCGTCGTGGTGCGCAAGATCCGCCGGCGCCGCAGCCAGCCGCTGCACAGTTGCCGCTCGGTCGCGGTGATCGACCGCAAGCTCGGGTTGTTCAGCTATGGCGGCGGCGCCATCGTCCCGCTGGACCAGGTGCAGCTTCGCTCGCAGGATGCAAATCGGTTCCAGCTCACCCAAACTCGTCGCACTGACACCTGGTGGAACGAAAGTTCTCAAGCGCGGCAACCCTTTCGACGGTGGCGTCGGCAACGTCGACGAAGTTCTCAGTGCCGTCGTCCGCGGCGGCTGATCCCGTGCAGGTCTCGAGGCGGTCCGCGCTCGCGCTGTTCGCAACAGCTGTCGGCGGGGCCGCGTTCGGCGTGTCGTCATGCCGATCAGCGCCGTCAACGACCGAAGCGGCGTTACCGGAGAACGCACTCATCACCCTCGGCGTCCAAGCCGGACCGCCACCGGTTCCCAACAAGACCGGGATCTCGTCCGCGCTGAAGATCGGCGACGACGTCTACCAGATCGACTGCGGCCTGGGTTCGTTGAACGCTTTCACCAACGCCGGGCTCAAGTTCGACCAGTTGCGAAGCATGTTCATCACGCACCTGCACACCGATCACACGGTCGACTACGGCAGCTTCCTTTTCTCCGGCGGCTATACGGCCTCCAAAGGCAAAGCGCCGGTGACGGTGTATGGGCCGGGCGCGGCGGGCGGCCTGCCGCCCAGCCAGAGTCGGCAATCCGGATCCGGCAACGATCGATCCCGCGCACCCGACCCCGGGATTGGCCGAGATGACGAAGTCCCTACAGCAGGCGTTCGCCTACACGAACAACATCTTCATCCGCGATATGGGGACCGACGACCTCCAGAAGCTGTTCACCGTCACGGAGATCGCGGTGCCGCCAGAAGCCAACTACCAAAACAGATCACCGAAGACGGACCCCTTTCCGGTGATGTCGGACGACAACGTCACCGTCACCGCAACGCTGGTCTCCCACTACGACGTCTACCCCGCGTTCGGCTTCCGATTCGATCTGAACAAATCCGGTGTGTCCGTGACGTTCTCCGGTGATACCACCAAATCCGACAACCTCATCACGCTGGCGAAAGACACAGACATCCTCGTGCACGAGGCGCAGTTCAGCCTCGATGACTCCTACTACGGCAACCGGTTCCCGCCGAACTACCTGAAGAGTTCGCACACCTCCGCTGAGCAGGTCGGCGAGGTGGCTGCGGCGGCCAACGCCAAGCACGTCGTCCTGAGTCACTACGACCCAACCGATCTGCCGCGACTCCCAATGGACCGATGAAATCGGGAAGAACTTCTCGGGCGAGATCACCGTCGCGCGCGACGGCCAGGTCTTCGCTCTCTGATCGGATCTCAGGCGCCCAGAGCAGCGCGGAATTCGCTCGCCGAAGAGCTTTATCGCGTTCTGGAAGCTGACCTTCCGGCGCGTCGCGTCATCCATCGGATACGACGCGAGGAATTCGGCACCGGCCTGGTTGTCGTCCATCGGATAGTCCACCGAGAACATCACACGATCGGCGCCCATCACCTCGAGCGTGCACGCGAAGGCCGGCGGGCAGAAGTTGCCGCTTGTCGTGACGTGAAAGTTGTTGCGCAGGTAATCCGACGGCAGGTGCTGCAGCCGCTGGCCAGAGCCGCTTCCGCCGAGGCCGTAATACCGGTCGACCCGGTAGGCGGCGAACGGGAGCATCTCACCGAGGTGGCCGATGATCATCTGCAATTGCGGGAACCTGTCGAAGAGTCCCGAATAGATCAGGCGCAACACGTGCGTTCCCGTCTCGGCGGCGAATCCCCACGATGCCAAGTGCAGACCGTCGTCGACATACGGTGCGAACCATGCGTCCATCACGGCGGGATGCGGCGTCGTCGGGTGAAGATAGACCGGTGCCCCCAATGATTCGGCGCGCCCGAACAAGTCCTCGTACGCCGGATCGTCGAGATAGCGACCCTGACAGTGCCCGTTGATCAGTCCGCCGACCAACCCCAATTCGGTTACCGCACGCTCGAATTCGACGGCGGCGGCCTCCGGGTCCTGGGTTGCCAGCGTCGCGAAGCCGCCGAATCGGTTCGGGTTGGCGCGCACCGACTCGGCCAGGTCATCGTTGGCGCGACGCGCAAGGTCCACTGCGCGGGCGACGTCGGTCTCGTCCTGCACGCCGGGGTCGAACAGCGACAGGATCTGGAAATCGATGCCCGCAGCGTCCATCTGCTCGATTCGAAGTGGGCCCCGGTCGTACAGCCGGTCGTAGGCGACCGGGTTGTTGGTGCGCAGCCACGTGCCCACCACGTTGTCGGCGCTGGCCGGATCCCAGGCGAAATGCTCTTCGAGTGCGATCAGCGACATGACACCTCCGTGGTCGGGTCGGCTCAACCCTACGCGGACGATTCACCCGTGACGGTGGCGATGAGGCGACCATCATCGGATGGTGGTAGAACCTCACGACACCCGATCAGAGCCGAATGCGACCGGTGCGCTGCCCGGCGCCGACCAGCAACATTGCGTCCATGGTATTGTCAACGTCTACGTTCATGTTCACGACTGGTTACCGCCCTGACCACGACCGATGGCGTACCTTGACTGGTCTAGACTGTCTGAAACAAGCACAACCGGAGGAGGACGAGATTCCCGCCGCAGCACCGAAGAGCGACAACGCCCGGCGCCGGCAAGAGCGCCGCACCGCCGACCGGCGCGCGTCGAACGAGCGGTGGCTGACGATCCTCGAGGGCGCCGCCGTGGTGTTCCGGCGGCAGGGCTACTCCCGCGCCCGGCTGGAGGACGTCGCGGCCGAGGTGGGCATCAACCGCGCATCTCTGTACTACTACGTCGGCACCAAGGAAGAACTGCTCATCGCGCTCATCGAAGGGCCGGCCTACGAGATGACGCAGCACTGCCGCGAAGCACTGCAGGCAGATCTGCCCGCCGACGAGAAGCTGCGTCAAGGCGCTGCATGCCTACATCGACGATCTGCAGAACCACCCCGAACTGTTCCTGCTCTTCAGCGAGAGTCAGCACATTGCCACGATCCCGGAAGCGGCCAAACCGATCGTGGCCAACGCCGACGCCTACGGCAAGACGCTGCTTGCGATCATCAACGAGGGTGTCAAGACCGGGGTCTTCCGTTCAGACCTCGATCCTCGACTCGTGATGCTCGGCATTCTGGGTATGCACAACTGGATTCACCGTTGGTACGTGCCCGGGCGGCCGCAACTCGCTGGACGAGATCGGCGAAGTCTTCGCTGCGATGGTGCTGTCCGCGTGCGGGCCTAGTTTGTACGCGATTTGACCACGAAGGTGACACCGATCGGCGTCTCCGGGCTAGGCCCGGTTCAACCGCGAAAGTACCCCTGCCAGAACATCATCGACGCCGACGTCGACCTGCTCACCTGTCGCCAGGTTCTTCACCCCGATGGTTCCCGCCTCGATGTCGCGGTCTCCGGCGACCAGAGCGATCGACGCACCGGAACGGTCCGCGGCGCGCATCGCACCCTTGATGCCGCGGTCACCGTAGGCGAGGTCGACGCGCACACCCGCGGCGCGCAACCGCGCCGCCAGCACCGCCAGCGTGATCTTCGCCTGCTCCCCGAGCGGCACGGCGAACACGTCGACACGGGCCGTCCCGCCGACCGTCTTGCCTTCGGCCTTCAGTGCCAGCATCGTCCGGTCCACGCCGAGTCCAAAGCCGATGCCGGACAGATCTTTTCCACCGAGCTGGTGCATCAGGCCGTCGTACCGGCCGCCACCACCGATGCCCGATTGTGCACCGAGTCCGTCGTGCACGAACTCGAAGGTGGTTTTCGTGTAGTAGTCCAGGCCGCGGACCATGCGCGGATTGATGACGTACGGCACCTCGAGCGCATCCAGATGCGCGAGGACGGTGTCGAAGTGCTGCTTGGCGACATCGGAGAGGTGATCGAGCATGACCGGTGCGTCCGCGGTCATCTCCCGCACGTTGGGGCGTTTGTCATCGAGTACCCGCAGCGGGTTGATCTCGGCGCGCCGTCGGGTGTCCTCATCGAGGTCGAGCTTGAACAGGAAGTCCTGCAACAGTTCCCGATATTGCGGGCGGCACGTGTCGTCACCCAGCGAGGTGATCTCCAGCCGGAAGCCGTCGAGCCCGAGTGACCGGAAGCCGGCATCGGCAATGGCGATCACCTCGGCGTCCAGTGTGGGATCGTCGACGCCGATCGCCTCCACGCCGACCTGCTGCAGCTGGCGGTATCGACCGGCCTGCGGGCGTTCGTAGCGGAAGAAGGGCCCGGCGTAGCAGAGCTTCACCGGCAGCGGTCCACGGTCCAACCCGTGCTCGATCACCGCGCGCATTACCCCTGCGGTGCCCTCCGGGCGCAGCGTCACCGAGCGGTCGCCACGGTCGGCGAAGGTGTACATCTCCTTGGACACCACATCGGTGGACTCCCCCACCCCGCGCGCGAACAGCGCGGTGTCTTCGAAGATCGGGAGTTCGACATCGCCGTAGCCGGCGCGGCGGGCCGCGTCCAGCAGACCGTCGCGGACACCGACGAACTGCGCCGAATCCGGCGGCAGGTAATCCGGGACGCCCTTGGGCGCCTGAAAGTCACTCACTAGTTCAAGCCTTCGAGGAACGGGTTGGTGCGGCGTTCGTCACCGATCGTGGTCTTCTCTCCGTGTCCAGGTAGTACCACGGTGTCGTCGTCGAGCACCAACAGTTTTGTCACGATCGAGCCGAGCAGATCTCGGCCGCTACCGCCGGGCAGGTCGGTACGGCCGACCGACTGCCGGAACAGGGTATCGCCGGTGAACACCACCTCATCAGTCCCCTCGGAGACCCGGAACACGACCGAGCCGCGGGTATGCCCAGGGGTGTGGTCGACCGTCACGGTGACTCCCCCCACTTCCACCTTGTCGCCGTCCTTGTCCAGCTCGATGACCTGCTTGGGTTCCCGAAACAGCGCACCGAAAGCGATCTGCGCCACTCGCGGCCCGAAATCCTTGATCGGATCGGTGAGCATAAACCGGTCTTCGGGGTGGATGTAGGCCGGGCACCCGTACATGTCGGCCACCTTTTGCGCCGACCAGATGTGGTCGATGTGTCCATGGGTGAGCAGCACCGCTGCAGGTGTCAGGCGGTTCTCGTCCAGAATCCGCCGCAACGGACCCATCGCCCGCTGGCCCGGATCGACGATGATCGCGTCCGCGCCGACGCGATTAGCCAGCACGTAGCAATTGCATGCCAACATGCCCGCCGGGAATCCGGTGACCAACACGACGTCCAGTTTTCCATCCCCGATGACGTGGTCGGCAACGCCACACTCAGCAATGCCTGGCACACTCGTTGCCGACCGATCTATACGAGGAGGACACCGGCGGTGCCGACCAACGAACAACGGCGTGCGACAGCGAAGCGCAAACTCGAACGACAGCTGGAACGCCGGGCGGCCAAAGAGCGCAAGCGCCGCATTCTCATGATCGTCGGATCCGCCGTCGGCGCGATCATCGTCGTTGCCGCGGTGGTGGCGGCCGTCGTCCTCACCAGGGGTGACAAGGACAGCGAGAACACCGCTTCGACCGACACACCGACCACGTCGAGTCCGGCACCGACCGGCCCCGGCAAGCTACCCGCGTTCGCCGCGCCGGCCGGTCTCGGTGACGACTGCCAATACGCGGCCACCCCGGACAAGGCCAGCAAGGAGGTCAAGCCGCCGCGCACCGGCAAGGTGCCGACCGATCCTGCGCAGGTCAGCGCCAGCATGGAGACGAACCAGGGCGATATCGGCCTGATGCTGGACAACGGCAAGTCCCCGTGCACCGTCAACAGCTTCGCCAGCCTGGCCAACCAGGGATTCTTCAACGACACCACGTGCCACCGGCTGACCACCTCGGAGTCGCTGTCGGTGCTGCAGTGCGGCGATCCGACCGGCCAGGGCACCGGCGGTCCCGGCTACCAGTTCCCCAACGAGTACCCGACGACCCAGTACCAGCCGGACGACCCCAAGCTGCATGGAGCCGGTGCTGTATCCCCGCGGCACGCTGGCCATGGCCAATGCCGGGCCGGGCACCAACGGCAGCCAGTTCTTCCTGGTGTACAAGGACTCGCAACTGCCGCCCAACTACACGGTGTTCGGCACGATCGACGAGACCGGACTGGCCACGCTGGACAAGATCGCCGCGGCGGGCACCGCCGACGGCGCGCCGGACGGAACGCCGAAGTCGGACGTCAAGATCACCAAGCTGCAGCTGGATCCGTGACCAACCCGCCACCTCCCTACGGCGCGTACCCCCCACCGCCGTACGGCGGGTATCCGCCGTCTCCATACGGCGGGTATCCGCCGCCCTACGGGGCGTATCCGCCGGCGTACGGCGGTTATCCGCAGCCGACGAACGCCCTCGCAATCGCTTCACTTGTGTGTGCGTTCGTGTTCGCGCCTCTTGGGATCGCGTTCGGGCACGTTGCGTCTGTCGCAGATCAAGAAGAACGGTGACGGGGGCCGCGGACTTGCCGTCGCGGGCCTGATCATCAGCTATCTGTTCACTGCCTTCATGATCCTCGTCATCGTGTGGGCCGTGATATTCATCATCGCGCTGGGTCGCAGCCTCGAGGAGTTCGACCAAGGGATGACGTCGGACTACACGGCAACTCCGACCCAGCCGATCGACGCCCTGCCGCTGCCGCCGTTCAAGCCACCCGCCACGCTCGGGTCCAACTGCCAATATCCGGCCACGACGGAACCGGCCACCAAGCCTGCCAAGCCGCCCCGCACCGGCCGCGTGCCTACCGACCCCGCGTTCATCAGTGCCAGCATCACCACCAACCGCGGTGGGATCGGGCTGCAGTTGGACAACGCCAAAACCCCCTGCACCGTCAACAACTTCGCAAGCCTGGCCCAGCAGGGTTTCTTCGACGGCACGACGTGCCACCGGCTGACCACCACCCCCACGCTCGGAGTGTTGCAATGTGGCGATCCGAGCAAAACCGGCCAGGGCGGTCCGGGCTACCGGTTCCCGAACGAGTACCCGACCAACCAGTTCCGGCTGACCGACCCCCTGATGAAGGTGCCCGTGCTGTACCCGCGGGGCACGCTCGCGATGGCCAACTCGGGGCTGGGCACCAATGGCAGCCAGTTCTTCCTCGTCTACAAAGACTCCGTGATGCCGCCGACCTACACGGTGTTCGGCACCATCGACAAGACCGGACTGGCCACGCTGGACAAGATCGCCGCTGCCGGCGTGGCCGACGGCAGCGACGACGGCCAACCCAACCAGGACGTGACGATCAAATCGGTGCGGTTGGACTGAGGCGGATCGGGCCTAGCTGGGACGGGTCTCGATGTAGAACTCGACGTCGTCGCCGTCGACCTTGGTGATGCGCATATCCGCGGTGTACCCCGTGCCCTCAGGCCCGGTGAACTTGCACTCGAACTTCGTGCCCACTTTGGCTTCGACGCCTTCGGGACACTTCACGTCGGTGGGTGTGAAACCCGTTTGCTTCTTTACCAGATCAACGATTGACTGCGCTGCACCCTCGGGCTTGATCGTCGAGCCGCAACCGGAGATCAGCACGGCGACCACGGCAAGAGCCGCCACAAGAGCGGTGCGCATCGCCGAATTATGACAGAAATTGACGCTCGCGCGATTCTTTGCTCGAAAACCGTCATGCCGCGGACGTCACGCGGTAGACGTCGTACACGCCCTCCACGTTGCGCACCACGTTGAGCAGGTGTCCCAGATGCTTCGGATCGCCCATTTCGAAGGTGAACCGGCTGACCGCCACGCGGTCGTCGGACGTGGTCACGGACGCGGAAAGGATGTTGACCTTCTCGTCGGCCAGCACGCGGGTCACGTCCGAAAGCAACCGGTGTCGGTCGAGCGCCTCCACCTGGATGGCGACCAGGAAAACCGACGACGGCGACGGTGCCCATTGAACTTCGATGATCCGCTCAGACTGTTCCTGCAGCGAGGATGCGTTGGTGCAGTCGGTGCGATGCACGCTGACTCCACCGCCACGGGTGACGAACCCCATGATGATGTCGCCCGGAACGGGAGTGCAGCATTTCGCGAGCTTCGACAGCACCCCCGGCGCGCCGGGTACGGACACGCCCACGTCATCGGTGCTGCGGTGGCGCACCGGCATGGTGGCCGGTGTAGAACGCTCGGCGATCTCGTCGGCGGCGTCTTCGTCTCCACCGAGTTGAGCAACGAGGCGCTGCACCACATGTCGGGCCGACACGTGACCTTCGCCCACCGCGGTGTAGAGGGCGGACACGTCGGCGTAGCGCAACTCGCGGGCCAGTGCTGCGACCTGCTCGGCATTCATCAACCGCTGCAGGGGAATTCCAGCACGTCGTACTTCGCGGGCGATGGCATCCTTGCCGTTTTCAAGCGCCTCTTCGCGCCGCTCCTTGGCGAACCACTGGCGGATCTTCGCCTTCGCCCGAGGCGAGACCACGAACGTCTGCCAGTCCCGGGACGGGCCGGCGTTGGGCGCCTTGGACGTGAAAACCTCTACTTGGTCGCCGTTTTCGAGCTTGCGCTCCAACGCGACCAGCCTGCCGTTCACGCGTGAGCCGATGCAGCGGTGACCGACTTCGGTGTGCACGGCGTAGGCGAAGTCCACCGGTGTGGACCCGGTGGGGAGCGTGATCAGATCACCCTTTGGCGTGAACACGAAGATCTCTTGCACAGCCAGGTCGTAGCGCAGCGACTCGAGGAACTCACCCGGGTCGGCGGCCTCCCGCTGCCAGTCGAGTAGCTGGCGCATCCAGGCCATGTCGTCGATCTCCGCGGCCGCGTAGCTGGCCGGAAGTCCGTTGCGGCCCTTGGCTTCCTTGTAGCGCCAGTGCGCTGCGATGCCATACTCCGCGGTCTTGTGCATATCGATGGTGCGGATCTGAACTTCCAGCGGCTTGCCCTCGGGCCCGACGACGGTGGTGTGCAGCGACTGGTACACGCCGAACCGCGGTTGGGCGATGTAGTCCTTGAATCGCCCGGCGATCGGCTGCCAGAGCGAATGCACCACGCCCACAGCCGCATAGCAGTCGCGGACCTCGTCACAGAGGATGCGCACACCCACGAGGTCGTGAATGTCGTCGAAGTCACGGCCCTTGACGATCATCTTCTGATAAATCGACCAGTAGTGCTTGGGCCGGCCCTCCACCACCGCGTTGATCTTCGACGCGTTCAGCGTCGCGGTGATCTCGGCGCGCACCTTGGCCAGATAGATGTCGCGTGACGGTGCCCGATCGGCGACCAGTCGCACGATCTCCTCGTACTTCTTCGGATGCAGGATCGCGAACGACAGATCCTCGAGCTCCCATTTGACGCTTGCCATGCCAAGCCGATGCGCAAGCGGCGCAATGACTTCCAGCGTTTCACGGGACTTGCTCGCCTGCTTCTCCGGTGGCAGAAAACGCATCGTACGCATGTTGTGCAGCCGGTCGGCGACCTTGATCACCAGCACCCGCGGATCACGAGCCATCGCGAGGATCATCTTCCGGATGGTCTCGCCCTCGGCCGCGGTGCCCAGTGCGACCTTGTCGAGTTTGGTCACGCCGTCCACGAGGTGGCCGACCTCGGTGCCGAACTCTTCGGTCAGTGCCTCGAGCGTGTAACCGGTGTCCTCGACGGTGTCATGCAGCAGCGCCGCGATCAGGGTCGTGGTATCCATCTCGAGCTCGGCCAGGATGTTTGCGACGGCCAGCGGATGGGTGATGTACGGATCACCTGAGCGGCGCAACTGATCCGCATGACGCTCGTCAGCCACCTCGTATGCGCGCTGCAACAGGGTCAGGTTGGCCTTGGGGTAGGACTGCTTGTGGACCGCGACGAGCGGCTCCAGTACAGGGTTGACGGTGCTGCGCTGCGCGGTCATCCGGCGGGCCAACCGGGCCCGCACCCGACGCGATGCGCTGGTCGCCGCTTTCGAGGTATCGGTCTTGGGGATTTCCAGGGGCTGCGTTTCGGGCACATGCGCTTCCGGCGGCGACTGCACAGCCTGTCCCGTGCCGGGAGCATCCCCGTTCGAAGCCATGGTCACCTCCTGAAATCGCTCAGACTTTTCAGGATACGGCTCAGATCGCGAGCAGGGACGTCACCGGTAGCGGTTCGAGCACGTCGCGGCCGTTCAGCGCGCTCAATTCGAGCACAACTGCAGCACAGGGAACTATCGAACCGCAGTGCTGCAGCAACCTGTGCGTCGCGGCAACTGTCCCACCGGTCGCGAGAACGTCGTCGATGATCACGACCGTGCGCCCGGCGAGTTCGATGCCGTCGGCGGGTAGCTCCAGCGTGGCGGTGCCGTATTCCAGCTGGTAGGTCTCGCTGTGCACCGGCGGAGGCAGTTTGCCGCCCTTGCGGACTGCCAGTACACCTACACCGAGCCGCAGGGCGACCGCTGCGCCCAGCAGGAACCCGCGCGCATCGATCCCCGCCACCAGGTCGGCACCTTGAGCGGTCTCGGCGAGCGCGTCGGTGACCCTGGCCAGACCGTGCGCATCGGCGAGTAGCGGCGTCAGATCCTTGAACTGGATACCCGGCTCGGGAAAGTCGGGCACCTCCCGCATCAGCGATTCGACGAGCGCCGAGATGTCTTGGCCTGCTGTCGCCGGGCCAGCGGCTCCGGTGCTCACCCGCCCAGTGCCCAGCGATCCATGTTCCATCCCGCGCCCCATCGAGTCGGACTGCTACTCACCGCGTACATGTCTTTCGACGTCAACACGGTCCGCTGCTGACGATAGAGCGGAATGGTCGGCATGTCAGTCCACAAGATCGATCCGCCTTCACCGAGCAGCCGAGACAGTTCCTTGGGATCGGAAGTCACCGCTAGCGCCGCGATGATCCCGTCGACGCGCTCGTTGGTGTAGCGGGACAAATTGTTGCCGTTGGCCGAATGCAGATCGTAGGCGTCCATCGAGTTGGATCCCGTCGACCCGCTGCCGGCAGCTCCACCCGTGCTGGCGAGCAGGACATCGATCTCGTTGTTACGCAACGTCAGCGGACCCGTTTCGTTGGTCGCGACGTCCTCCACGGTGATGCCGGCGGGGACGCACGCCTTGGCGATCGCACCGACGGTCGCCGCCAGCCGGGCGTTGGGGCTCTGATATCCGATACGGACGGTCAACGGTCGTCCATTGATCGCGGCCCGCGCGGCTTCGGGATTGGCGACGCTGAATTGTCCTCCCTCGACCGCACTTTCGGCTGCGCTGTAGGCGTCTTCGGTAACGGGGTTCAGACGCGAGTTGGCGATCGGCACCGCGGCGTTGCGGGCGATCACGTCACGCGGAGTGCAGTGGGCCAGTGCACGCCGCGCCGGTGCCTGAGACAACGGCCCCTGCGAGGCGAAGATGAGCTGCTCGATGCCTGCGGATGGGGCGTCGGTTCGGACGTAGTCGTCGGGCAGGTTCAGCGTGCCCGAGGAGCCCGCCGAGACGTCGACGACGTCGTAGGCGCCCTGGTTGATGCGATCCTGGATGTCCGCGCCACGCGGAAACACGGTGATCCTGGAGGTGACGGGCGCGGCTCCCCACCATTTGTCGTTGGCGACGAGCACGACGGCGCCGTCCTCGGTTACCGAGTCCAGCTTGTAGGGGCCTGACGACGGGAACTTCTTGATGTCGATGTCCGGCGTCAGGTTCCAGGTGGTGTTCCACACCTTCGCGATTCGGTCGACTGTCGCGCCGTCGTTGTTGGTGATGGCGGTGGTGACGCCGCCGTCCGGAAGGCCCAGTACATCGGCGATCACATGCGACGGCATCATCGACGTGGCGGCGAACAACTGGCCGTAGTCGACGAACGCGCGATCCTGCGCGAAGGACACTCGAGCCTTCTTCTGCCCGGGCGCACATTCCACAGACGCGATGTCGGTGTAACCCGCGCGGCTGGCCGCATCGAAACCGGGGAACCGGCCGGACTGTGACGCCCAGGCCAGCACCATGTCGTCGCACGTGACCGGCTTGCCGTCGGAGTACACAGCGGCGTCGTTGATTTCGGTAGTCGAGCACCAGCGGCGCCCGGCCGACGACGGAGATCTTGCCGAAGTCGTGATCGCCGACGATCTGGCCGTCGGGACCGTGATAGTTGAAACCGGTGAGCACCCGTGCGAACGCCTGCGGGCCTCCGGATGCGGCACCTGCCACGGTGTTGACGTTGTAGGTCGTGAGCAGACCGTCCATGGCGAAGTCGATGCTGTCGGCGGGGCCGCGCGAACACGAGGACAGGCCCGCGGCCCCGACCATCAGCGCGGCGGCCAGACACACCCGCACGCCGGCTCCATGCCATGGCCACTCCCCTGGCTGACTGGGGACCCACCCGCTTGCGGAGGATCATCTGGCTTACCGCCGCCGGGCGTCGCGCTTACCCGACGGTCGTCCGGTCCGGCTGTTCGTCGGCCGGTTGGGCCGCGCACCAGGCGCCGGCTTGTCCGGCGGCGGCGTGGTGCGGGCCACCGGCGGGACACTGCCGCCGGTGCCGGCGTCGCCGCCGAATCGTCGTCAGTGCCCTCGCCGGTATCCGACACCTTCGCGGCACTTCCCTTGCGGCGGTTCAACACCCGGCGCGTGTGGTTGCGCACCAGCGCGGTGCGTTCCCGCAGCGTCACCAGCAGCGGCGTGGCGAAGTAGATCGACGAATACGTACCGACGATCACACCGACCAACTGCACGAGCGCCAGGTCCATCAGCGTGCCGACGCCCAGCAGCCAGACCGCGACCACCATCAGAGCCAGAATCGGAAGCACCGAGATGACACTCGTGTTGATCGACCGCATGAATGTCTGGTTGACCGCGAGATTGGCGTGCTCTGCGAACGTTCGGCGGGTGGTGTGCTCGAAGCCGTGGGTGTTCTCCTCGACCTTGTCGAACACGATCACGGTGTCGTACAGCGAGAAGCCGAGGATGGTCAGCAGACCGATCACCGTTGCAGGCGTGACTTCGAAGCCGACGATGGAATAGACACCGGCGGTGACGACGAGGTCGAACACCAGCGTCGCCAGCGCGGCGAGGGCCATGTAGCGCTCATATCGCACCGTGATGTAGACGGCCGCCAGTGCGAGGAACACCACCAGAGCGATGAGAGCCTTCTCGGTGATCTGCCCGCCCCAGGTCTCCGACACCGCGGAGTCGCTGATCGCGTTCTTGGCGGGCTGACCGTCGGCGCCCCGCGGCTGGAACGCGTCGAAGAGCGCCGTGCGCAGCGTCTCGATCTCCTCATTGTTCAGCGTCTCCGAGCGGATCTGCACGGTGGCAGATTCGCCGCTGCCGACGACGACCACCGCGTCGGCTTCCTTGCCCAAAGACTTGCTGAACACGTCTTCGACCTGTTGGGTGCTGACGGTGCCGGACGCGCCCTGCGCCGGCATTGACACCTTGGTGCCACCCTCGAAGTCGATGCCGAAGGTGAAGCCGCGAAGCAGAATGCTGGCGATCGCCACGGCGACGATGAAACCGCTGATCCCGAACCAGAGCTTGCGCTTGCCGATGACCTCGAACGCGCCGGTGCCGGTGTAGAGCCGGGTGAAGAAGCCATGATGCGGTGTTGCGGTCTCGATGTCGGGCGCCTCGACGGCTTCCGTCGTCAGGTCCTCTGAATCTCTATGCTTTGGCGGCCATCTCGCTATCCCCGTCCCGTCACGTGTGTGGCCGCTCGGCGTTCGCGGGCGATCTGCTGAACCGCGCCCAGCCCGTTCACCCTCGGCTTGGCCATCGTCGGCGACTTCGACGCGATGTAGACGATCGGCCACGTCACCAGGAACACCACCACCACGTCGAGAATGGTCGTCAGGCCCAACGTGAAGGCAAAGCCCTTCACCTGGCCAACCGCCAGGACATAGAGGACGGCCGCGGCCAGGAACGTGACCGCGTTTCCAGACAGGATCGTCTTTCGCGCCCTGTTCCAACCGCGGGGCACGGCCGACCGGAACGAGCGACCGTCACGTATCTCATCCTTGATGCGCTCGAAGAACACCACGAACGAGTCGGCGGTCATACCTATACCGATGATCAGACCCGCGATGCCGGCCAGGTCGAGCGTGTAACCGATGTATCTGCCCAGGAGCACCAGAATCGCGTAAACCATTGCGCCGGAAGCGACCAGCGACAGTGCTATCAGCACTCCCAGCACGCGGTAGTAGAGCAGCGAATAGAGCAGCACCAGTGCGATACCGACAGCACCCGCGATCAAACCCGCCCGTAGCGACGTCAAACCCAATGTGGCCGAGACGGTTTCAGCTTCCGAGGACTCGAAGGACAGCGGAAGCGAGCCGTACTTCAGTACGTTGGCCAGTTCGCGCGCCGTCGTCTCGGTGAACTGTCCGCTGATCTGAGTCCGGCCGCCCGGAATGGGCTCGCGAATCTCGGGAGCGCTGACCACCTTGGAGTCCAGTACGAACGCGGTCTGCGTGCCGACGTTCGCGGCGGTGAAGTCCGCCCAGATCTTGGTGGCGTCGCTCTTGAATTGGAGGTCGACGATGTACTGACGCCTTGCTGCTGATCGAGACCCGAGCTCGCGTTCTCGATCTGTTCACCGCTGATGATCGACTTGTCGAGGAGATAGACCTCGTTGCCGTCCTGCGAGCAGGTGATCAGCGGCAGGTTCGGGTCGTCGTTGCCGGCCAGCACGTCGTCCTCGACCGCAACGGGTGGCCTGGAACTGCAGCGCCAGGATCTGGATCTGCTGATCGGTGCTCTGACGCAGTTCCTTCTCGTCGGCGATGCGCTGCGAGAGCGGAACGTCACCGGGCGGCGGCGCGGGTGCCTGCGTCCCGGGAGGCCGGCGCCGGCTCCTGCCCTGGCGACGGCGCGAGTGTGGGCGTCGGGGGCGGCTCAGGGTGCGGGCTGGGCCGGCGGCTCCTGAGGATAGGGACGGGGCTGCGGCGCGGGCGACTGCGCAGGCGGCGCGGCAGGCGGCTGCTCCCGGCGGGGTCACCGCTGCGCCGGGCTCGGCACCGGGCGGCAGCCCGGGCATACCGGGGATTCCTGGCGGCATACCGGGGATCCCGGCCGGAGCGCCCGGCGGAGCGCCTGGGGGTGCGCCCTGGGGCTCCTCGGCCGGCGGCTGCTGGCCCTGCGCCGCGGCTGAGGGCATCGCGTGGACCACCGGCCTGATGTACAGCCGTGCCGTCTGGCCGAGGTTGCGGGCCTCACTGCTCTCGTTACCCGGAACAGTGATGACGAGGTTGTCGCCGTCGATGATGACTTCGGACCCCGACACGCCCAGACCGTTGACACGATCGTTGATGATCGTCTGCGCCTGGTTGAGGGCGTCACGGGTGGGAGGCGAGCCGTCCGGCGTGCGGGCGGTGAGCGTTACGCGGGTGCCGCCCTGCAGATCGATGCCGAGTTTGGGGTCGGCCTTCTTGTCCCCCGTAAGGAACACCAACAGGTATGCGCCGACCAGCAATACCAAAAAGAGCGCAAGGTATCGGGCAGGGTGCACCGGCGTCGAAGTCGATGCCACGTTTCTAAGGTCTCCTCGAGATCAGTTCGTCAGCACCGCAAAGGGTACGTGCTCAGGCTGAGTACTCAGCCTTCAGTCCGTCTTGTTCGGGCTTTCGGTGATTTCCGTGGCGGTCGACTCCTGGTCGTCGATGTCGTCGATCTCCTCGAAATCTTCGTCGTCATCGGTGTCCGGCCCGATCTTGTCGCGCACGGCCAGCTTCATCCATGTGGTGACCACGCCAGGAGCGATCTCCAGGTCGACGGTGTCATCGCCGATGCCGCTGATCGTGGCTTCCATGCCCGACGTGGTGTGGATGCGGTCGCCGATCTGCAGCGACTCGTGCAGATCGATGGTGGCCTGCATCGCCTTCTTCTGACGGCGCGATGCGAAGAACATGAAGGCCCCCATGATGATGATGAGGGGCAGGAAGATGACCAGGTCCATGTCAGCAGCTGTCTTTCGTATCGGTCTCGGTGTCACAGCGCAGACCGGCAGGTCAGGCGCTTCGTCAGTGACCAGTGTGCCATTGCGGCCACGGATCACCGAGTGCCCCCGTCGCTGCGGCCGAGTGTTAGCTTCCTGTAGTGCTCGGGCACCTCGGCATCAACGTTCCTGATCTGAGGGCGGCCAAGGCCTATTACGACGCGGTCATGCCGCTGCTGGGATTCGACGAGTACCTCACCGGCGAGGACGAGTTCGCGTACCGGCCGGCGGGCGGAAAGCCCGGTACGTATCTGTTCTTCTATCCGTCGGCCGAGGATTCGCAGTACACGCGGCACCGGACGGGACTTCAGCATCTGGCGTTCATGATGCGGACCCGATCGATGGTGAATGACGTCCATGAACTCGTCACCGTCCTGATGCCGCAGTTCGGCGGCCAGGTGCTGCACCGGCCGCAGGTGTTTCCGCAGTATCCGCAGCCGTACTTCGCGACGTTCTGGCTCGACCCGTGGGGACTGATGCTCGAAGCCGTATGTCATCACGACCGGGATTGAGCGTTCGCGACGAAATCCGTTGCGTCAATCCATGGCAACCGATGATTCCGTTAGAAGCTACCGGAGTTTTCAATCGGATCGGTGCGCCGCCGACTAGGCTCGAACCGCGGCGCGTCGGGCGTCGAATCCAAGTCGTCAGGAGGCGGGAATTGAGCACCGTCGAGCAGAGCCGCTATCTCGCCACCGAGATACCCGGCCCTCTGTCACTGGCGCTGATCGACAGGAAAACCGCCGCGGTATCCCGCGCGGTGGGCAACACCATGCCGGTGTACGCGTCGCGGGCGTTCGGCGGCATCGTCGAAGACGTCGACGGCAATCGGCTCATCGATCTGGGCTCGGGCATCGCGGTGACCACCATCGGAAACTCGTCGCCGGCCGTCGTCGCCGCCGTTGCCGATCAGGCGGCCCGGTTCACCCACACGTGTTTCATGATCACGCCGTACGAGGGCTACGTCGCGGTCGCCGAGCAGCTCAACCGGCTGACACCCGGCACTGGCGAGAAGCGGTCGGCGCTGTTCAACTCGGGCTCGGAGGCGGTGGAGAACGCGATCAAGGTCGCCAGGACCTACACCCACAAACCGGCGGTCGTGTCGTTCGATCACGCGTATCACGGCCGCACCAACCTGACCATGGCGTTGACCGCGAAGTCGATGCCCTACAAGCACGGCTTCGGGCCGTTCGCACCCGAGATCTACCGCGCGCCGCTGTCATACCCGTTCCGCGACGCGGAGTTCGGCAAGGAGATGGCCACCGACGGTGAGCTTGCGGCCAAGCGCGCGATCACCGTGATGGACAAGCAGGTCGGTGCCGACAACCTCGCTGCCGTCATCATCGAACCGATCCAGGGTGAGGGCGGGTTCATCGTGCCCGCCGACGGCTTCCTGCCCGCGCTGCTGGACTGGTGCCGCAAGAACGACGTCGTGTTCATCGCCGACGAGGTACAGACCGGGTTCGCCCGCACCGGGGCGATGTTCGCGTGCGAACACGAAGGCATCGAACCCGATCTGATCGTCACCGCCAAGGGCATCGCCGACGGTATGCCGCTGTCGGCGGTCACCGGCCGGGCCGAGATCATGGACGCACCGCATGTCAGTGGGCTCGGTGGTACCTACGGCGGCAATCCGGTTGCGTGCGCGGCGGCGTTGGCGACCATCGAGACGATCGAGGCCGACGGGCTCATCGAGCGGGCGCAGCAGATCGAAGCGCTGATGAAGGATCGGCTCGGGCGGCTGCAAGCCGAGGACGATCGGATCGGCGACGTACGTGGTCGCGGCGCCATGATCGCGATGGAGCTGGTGAAGTCCGACACCACCGAGCCCGACGCAGATCTGACCAAAGCGCTGTGCGCCGGTTGCCATGCCGCGGGAGTGATCGTGTTGTCCTGCGGCACATTCGGAAATGTGCTGCGGTTCCTCCCTCCGCTGACCATCAGCGACGACCTTCTTGTCGAAGGTCTCGATGTCCTTGCTCTTGTATTGAAAGACCTGTAACCGAAAAGGAGTTCCTGTGGCCAGCAGTGTGCGAGTTCAGAATTTCATCGGCGGCGAACTCGTCGACTCCGTCAGTGGCGCCACCATGCCGCTCGTAGACCCGAGCACCGGCGAGGAGTACGCCACCGCGCCCGTCTCCAACGAGGCCGACATCGACAACGCGTATGGTGCGGCGTCGAAGGCCTTCAAGGACTGGAAGCGCTCGACGCCGTCCAACCGCCAGAAGGCGCTGCTCGATTTCGCCGACGAGGTGGAGAAAAACGCCCAGGCACTCGTTGAGGCCGAGGGCCGCAATACGGGTAAGCCGAACCATGTCACCGCGGCTGAAGAGATTCCGCCGATGCTCGACCAGATCCGCTTCTTCGCCGGCGCGGCAAGGGTGTTGGAAGGCAAGTCCGCCGGGGAGTACATGGAGAACCACACCTCGTGGATCCGCCGTGAGCCGGTCGGCGTGATCGGCCAGGTATCGCCATGGAACTACCCGATGATGATGGCGATCTGGAAGTTCTGTCCGGCGATCGCCGCGGGCAATACCGTGGTGATCAAGCCAAGCGACACCACTCCGGTCACGACTGTGATGCTCGCCGAGATGGCGGCCAAACACTTCCCGCCCGGTGTGCTGAATGTCGTTTGCGGTGACCGGAATACCGGCGCAGCGGTGGTCGCGCATCCGACACCGGAGATGGTGTCGATCACCGGTTCGGTGGCGGCTGGCCGCGCGGTGGCGGTGAGCGCGGGCGGACATTTGAAGCGCACCCACTTGGAGTTGGGCGGCAAGGCACCCGTGATCGTGTTCGACGACAGCGACATCGCCAGCGCCGCTGAGGGAATCGCGACGGCGGGATACTTCAACGCCGGCCAAGACTGCACGGCGGCCACCCGCGTGCTGGCGACTGCCAAGGTGGCCTCGGACCTGACCGATGCGCTCGCCGAGCAGGCGCGCGGTGCGACGACGACGTTCGGCAAGGCCGCCGACGACGAGGACGCGTGGGTGCCGCCGGTCAACAACGTCAACCAGATGGAACGGGTGCTGTCGTTCTTCACCGATGTGCCGTCGCACGCCAAGGTGGCTGCGGGTGGAGAACGCCAGGGCGACAAGGGATTCTATGTGGCACCGACCGTCGTCGGCGGGCTTCGGCAGGACGACCGCTTGGTGCAGCAGGAGATCTTCGGCCCGGTGATCACAGTGCAGTCGTTCTCCGACGAGGACGAGGCGATCGCATGGGCCAACGGCACCGAATACGGCCTGGCGTCATCGGTGTGGACGAAGGATGTGTCGCGGGCGCTGCGGGTGTCGGCGGCGTTGGACTTCGGCTGCGTCTGGATCAATACCCACATCCCGCTGGTCGCCGAGATGCCACACGGTGGATACAAGTCCTCGGGCCACGGTAAGGATCTGTCGATGTACGGCCTCGAGGACTACACGCGCATCAAGCACGTGATGGCCTTCACCGGCTAGGTTTTCGCGAAACTGGGCCACACGAAGTAGGGGAAATTCCAGCAGGTCTCTACTCGCACTTTCGCTGCTGGAATACCGTTTCGCGGCTGTGGAAGTCATTGATCAGCGTCAGGATGCGGTCGCGGTCGATCAGCAGTGGCGAGATGTGGCCGGTGCCCGCGATCTCCTCGACACGGCAGTTCGGTATGACGGCACACGTTTGGCGCGCCTCGTCGGGCCGCCAGCCCGTGATGTCGTCGCGCACGGGCATCACGAGGGTCGGCACCTTGATGCTCGGCAGCAGATCTTCGATGCCCGTGCGCTTCAGCATCATCGACCGCATCGCATGAAACATGCCTTTGCGGTCGGCGTCGCGGAACGACGCCATGATCGTCTCCGCCAGCTCTGGCGCAGTGGCGATCGACTCGGCTCCGAGCAACGAGTCGAACAGCTGCTTCATGATGAACCCGCTGGGTCCGGTGAACCGGTAGAGCCCGACGAGCGGCCACGCCGTCGTTAGCTTTTCCCGCAGATTAAATCCCTGCACGGGGGTACCGATGGTGGTCAACGTCCGCAGTCGCGATCCGGTAGCGAGCCGAATACCGATGTGTCCGCCCCAGGCGTTGCCGACCCAGTCGACGGGCTCAGTCAGCCCCAGCCGGTCCAATGCCTGTTCAGTGGCGACGACCAGTTGGGCAAACGTGAAATCACGCCGTACGGCCTCGCTCTTGCCGTGCGACGGCCCGTCGATGGTGTAGACCGTGCGGTCCCGGGCCAGGGCGTCGATCAGTGGACCCCAGGATCGGGAGTCGACAAAAAGGCTGTGCCACAACACAACCGGCGGGCCTGTCCCGATGCTTCGGACGTGGAGGCGGCCGAGGTCGGTCTTGACGAAATCGATACTCGGGGTGTTCATCGCGCCGTCTCCATTTACTTCGGACTCCGAAACTTCGGTATCCGTAGTATCCTCACAACCCATGGCCGCGTCAAGAGAGCCGGCGCCCGACCGTCTCGCGATCGGGCAGCTCCTGGTCAGGTTGTTGCGGGAGTTCCGAGATGACCTGGCGGCCCCACGCGCGGATGCGGGCTACGGCGACGTCCGCGAGACGCACTTTCAGATCTTCGGCAACATCCGGATGGGCGGCATTCGCCTCACTGAGCTGGCCGACCGGGCGCAGCTAAGCCTCGCCGCCGCATCGGAGTTGGTGAACGACCTCGTCGACCTCGGCTATCTGACACGCCGGCCGGATCCCGCCGACGGCCGCGCCAAGCTCATCGACCTCACGAAGCGAGGTCAGGCGCTGATGGCGGACGCCGGCGGCCGAGTCGTCGACATCGAGCGCCGGTGGAGGGCCCTGGTGGGAGACAGGAACTTCACGCAGATGGTGCGCACGATGCAGCGGTTGCTCGATGAGCTCGATCCGAAGGACTCGCGAGGCTAAACGGCTCCGGCTACCAATTCGGCCACGAAATTGCGGATGTCATCGACCGTCAGGGCCTCACCGTCGACCTCGAGTTCGATCAACTTGCTCATGAGGTCGTCGGCAGGCCGACGGCATCGGTCGGCGATCATCACGTCGACGTACTGGTGCAACTCGTCTGTGGCTTTCGGCGTCAAAGGTGTGGCGGCCCAGCGGTAGAACAAGGTCCAATCCTTCTGGGGCACGCCCAGCGCTTCGCACACGGCTGCAGTTGTGGCCTGGCGAGTACTGGCGGTGGTCATGTCGGCCTCCTCATCGATTGATCGGGACGACTCCAGTGTCTGATTAGTCCAACTACCGATCATCCGCCGCTGGGCGTAGATCTGACGGAATCGAGGCACAAATCACGCGGCCAACAAGCGCCGGATTCGGCGCGCCGGCGGGTGAGGTCACCGTGAAATGGCAGGTGGATGTCCGATAAATGCGCCCTAAAGCGGATGTTTCGCCCCTTGCCATCGGCCGATGCTGGGACCATGAGCGCGACTGAGTGGAGCGATATCGAAATGGCCGAGCTGCTACCAACCGGCACGGTGACGCTGCTGCTCGCCGATGTCGAGGGCTCAACACAGTTGTGGGACAACCAGCCGGAGGCGATGACGACCGCCATCGCACGAATGAATCAGATGGCTCACGGCTCATCGGCGAGCATGGCGGGGTACGCCCCGTTGAGCAGGGTGAAGGCGACAGCTTCGTGGCCGCGTTCGCTCGGGCCGGTGATGCGGTGGCATGCGCGCTCGAACTGCAACGAGTGGATTTGGCGCCGATCAAGCTGCGCATCGGAGTTCACACCGGTGATGTGCAGTTGCGCGACGAAGGCAACTACGCGGGCACGACGATCAACAAGACCGCCCGGTTACGGGACCTGGCGCACGGGGGCCAAACCGTCATCTCGGCCGCAACCGAGGAAATGGTCGAAGACCAACTCCCCGACGGCGTCTGGCTGACCGATCTGGGCCGTCACGGATTGCGCGACCTCCCCCGACCCGTCCGGGTATCGCAGCTGTGCCACCCCGATCTGCGCAACGACTTTCCGCCGCTACGCGCAACGAATATCCCTGCGGTACATCATCTTCCAGCGCAGCTGACGACCTTTATCGGGCGCGGCACGCAGATGGACGAGATCAGCGGCATCCTCACGGAGAACCGGCTTGTCACGCTGACCGGCGCAGGCGGCGCGGGCAAGACCCGTCTGGCGATCGAAGTGGCAGCCCAGATGGCAAGTCAGTTTCCCGATGGCGTCTGGTATGCCGACCTTGCGCCGATAACGCATCCAGAGGTGGTGCCGCTCGCCGTCGCTCGCGCCCTGGGTCTGCCCGACCAACCTGGCAGCTCGATCACTGACGCGCTGCTGCGATACATCCGCGACCGCCACATGCTGCTGGTGTTCGACAACTGCGAACACCTACTAGAGGCCAGCGCGGCACTCGTCAACGACATGCTGGCGGCCTGCTCAAGGGTCACGGTCCTGGCGACCAGCCGTGAGCCACTCTTGGTGTCCGGCGAAGTCAACTGGCAGGTGCCGTCGCTGTCTCTGACCGAGGAGGCGATCGACTTGTTTGCCGATCGGGCGCGCCGAGCGCGGCCGGACTTCGCGGTGAACGACGACAACGTCGACCACGGTCACCGAGATCTGCCGTCGGCTCGATGGCATGCCGCTGGCAATCGAACTCGCCGCCGCGCGCGTGCGAGCGCTCTACGCTCGATGAGATCGCAGGCAGCCTGCACGACCGGTTCCGCCTGCTCACCGGTGGTGCCCGCACGGCGGTACGGCGCCAGCAGACGTTGCGTGCGTCGGTCGACTGGTCGCATGCATTGCTCACCGAGCCCGAACGTGTGCTGTTCCGCCGGCTGGCGGTGTTCATGGGCGGATTCGACCTCGACGCGGCGCAAGCGGTCGCGGGAGCCACCGAGGTAGAACGCTTCCAGGTGCTCGACCAACTCAGCCTGCTCGTCGACAAGTCGCTCGTCGTCGCCGAAAACACCACCGGCGCAACCCGATACCGGCTACTGGAAACCGTGCGCCAATACGCGCTGGAAAAACTTGGCGAGTCCGGCGAAGCTGACGAAGTGCGCGCGCGCCACCGTGATCACTACACCTCTATGGCTACGCGGTTGGACGCGCCCGCGCGCGATGACTATGAGCAACTCCTCGAGCAGGCCGAAAACGAACGTGGACAACCTGCGCGCCGCGTTCATCTGGAGCCACGAAAACGACGACGTCGCACAGGGCTCTCGAGCTTGCCTCGTCGCTGATCCGCTGTGGCTGGCGCGCGGCCGCCTTTCGGAGGGTCTGGCGTGGCTCGACGCGGCGCTGGCGCCGGAAAGCCAGCTGCCGAACGGCGATCTGGCCCGAGCATTGGCCGACAAGGCTGTATGAGTTCGTGGGTCGATATCGGCGGCAGCCTGGAACCGGCTCTGGAGGCGCTTGGCGATCGCCCGCGACATCGACGATCCCGCCCTGCTGACCCGGGCGCTCACTGCATGCGCCTGCGTCACCATCCACGATCCGAATCTGTCAACGCCGTACTTCGATGAGGCGATCGGGCTCGCTCGCGCACTCGGCGATTCGTGGCGGCTGAGCCAGATCTTCGGCAGGCAGGCATAGGAGCGCTACTCATCGGTGACTTCGTCGCGGTCGAGCCGGTGGAACGGAAGGACGTGAGCTCGCCGACGCTATCGGAGACAATTTCAATTCCCGGCAGTGCGGCTTGTCTGATCACGTTGGCACAGTTTTGCCGCGGCGAGACCGCCAAGGCGGTGCGCCTGTTCACAACCCTGATAGCCGAGGCGAGCGACGCACACGATGAATGTCGAAAGTATCAGGCCATCATTCCCGGCGCGATTGCGCTGGCATATCACGGAGACATCGACGTCAGCTCGGGCGGCGGCGCGACGAGGTGCAAGCTTGCACTGAGCTGGGTTTTCTCCAGCAGAACGCCTACATGACGGTCATCACGACCGAGCTGGCCGCAGGGGATGCCGCCGCGGCGTTGGAAGCCGCAGAAGACGGTTTGCGAGGTAATACGAACGCCGCGGTGGAGAAAGCGATGGTGATCTGGCCGGCCAATGCCGCCTTGGCTTCCGGCGATGTCGCTCGTGCAAAACTTTGGGCGGAGCAGGCCGTGCGGCGTCGACCGGCATGATGGTTGCCAGGCTCTCATACCTCGGGCGCGAGTCCATATCGCCGAAGGCAACTCCGAATCGGCCGCAGCGGACGCCTACGAAGGCCTGACGATCGCCTCGAACATGAATGTCATATCTGTTCGTTCCCGGACACTGCTGGAGTCGTCTAGCAGAGCTCGCCGGTGGGGCTGAGTGATCGCGAACAGGCGGTTCGGCTACTCGGCGCCACAGCCGCGATGCGAGAACGTTTCGAGATCATCCGCTTCAGGGTGTACGACGCCGGCCAAGAAGCGCTACGGAATTTGCTTCGTAACGCGATGGGCGACGACGGTTTCGACGCCGCATGGCCGAGGGCGCGGCCCTGTCGACGATGGAAGCAATCGCCTACGCGCTGCGGGGTCGTGGTGAACGCAAGCGGCCGTCAACGGGCTGGGGATCGCTGACTCCGACCGAACTCGACGTGGTCCGGCTCGTCGCCGAGGGCATCCCCAACAAGGACATCGCCGGCCGGCTGTTCGTCTCACCACGCACGGTGCAGACACATCTTCGCCACGTCTACAACAAGCTCGGGCTGGCCTCGCGAGTGCACCTCGCCCAGGAAGCCGCACGTCACAGTAAAGAAAATGCGCCATTGGGCTGATGTTTCGCGCATGCTCTACGCCCGATGCTGGGTACCATGAGCGCGACTGAGTGGAGCGATATCGAAATGGCTGAGCTGCTACCAACCGGCACGGTGACCCTGCTGCTCGCCGATGTCGAGGGCTCAACACAGTTGTGGGACACCCAGCCCGAGGCGATGACGGGCGCCATCGGACGAATGAATCAGATGGCTGTCAGAGGCTCATCGCCGAGCACGACGGGGTACGCCCCGTTGAACAGGGTGAAGGCGACAGCTTCGTGGCCGCGTTCGCGCGGGCCGGTGATGCGGTGGCATGCGCGCTCGAACTGCAACGAGCGGATCTGGCGCCGATCAAGCTGCGGATCGGAGTGCACACCGGTGACGTGCAGTTGCGCGACGAAGGCAACTACGCGGGCACGACGATCAACAAGACCGCCCGGTTACGGGACCTGGCGCACGGGGGCCAAACCGTCATCTCGGCCGCGACCGAGGAAATGGTCGACGACCAACTCCCCGACGACGTCTGGCTGACCGATCTGGGCCGTCACGGATTGCGCGATCTCCCCCGACCCGTCGGGTTATCGCAGCTGTGCCACCCCGATCTGCGCAACGACTTTCCGCCGCTGCGGCACAGCGAATGTGGTTGCGCTCACAATCTTCCGGCTCAGCTGACGAGCTTCGTCGGGCGCGCGCGCGCAGATCGACGAGATCACGCAGCATCCTGGCGGAGAACCGGCTGGTGACCCTGACCGGCGCCGGCGGGCGGGCAAGACGCGGCTGGCGATCGAAGTCGCCGGCCGAATCGGCAGTCAGTTTCCGGACGGCGTCTGCTACGTCGATCTGGCGCCGATCACCCACCCAGAGCTGGTGTCCGCTCACGGTGGCTCGCGCGCTGGGGCTGCCGGACCAGCCAGGGCGCTCGATGATCGAGACGCTGCTGCGGTTCATCGCGCGATCGTCGGATGCTGCTGGTGCTGGACAACTGCGAGCATCTGCTCGATGCCAGCGCCGCGCTGGTCGACGACGTGCTCGGCGGCTGCCCGCGGGTGACGATGCTGGCGACCAGCCGTGAGCCGCTCTGGTGTGTCGGGCGAGGTGAACTGGCGGGTGCCGTCGCTGTCGCTGGCCGACGAGGCCGTCGAGTTGTTCACCGACCGCGCCCGCCGGGCCCGGCCCGACTTCGCGGTCACCGACGAGAACGCCGGCACGGTGACCGAGATCTGCCGCGGCTCGACGGCATGCCGCTGGCGATCGAACTCGCCGCCGCGCGGGTGCGGGCGCTGTCGCTCGACGAGATCGTCGACAGCCTGCACGACCGGTTCCGGCTGCTGACCGGCGGCGCGCGGACGGCGGTGCGGCGCCAGCAGACCCTGCGCGCCTCGGTGGACTGGTCGCACGCCCTGCTCACCGAGCCCGAACGGTCCTGTTCCGCCGCTTGGCGGTGTTCATGGGTGGCTTCGATCTCGACGCCGCGCAAGCGGTCGCACGGACCACCGAGGTGGAACGCTTCCAGGTCCTCGACCAGCTCAGCCTGCTCGTCGACAAGTCGCTCGTCGTCGCCGAAAATGCCAGCGGCCGAACACGATATCGGCTGCTGGAGACGGTTCGCCAGTACGCGCTGGAGAAACTCGGCGAGTCGGGCGAAGCCGATGAGGTGCGCGCACGGCACCGTGATCACTACACAGTCGATGGCGGCCTGCTCGACGCGCCGGCGACAATCGGCCACGAGCAGCGCATGTGAGCAGGCGATGAGCGAGATGGACAATCTTCGCGCGGCGTTTGTCTGGAGCATCGAAAACGGCGAGATCACAGAGGCGTTGGAGCTTGCGTCGTGCGCTGCAGTCAGTATGGCTGGCGCAAGGCCGCGTTCGCGAAGGATTGGCCTGGCTCGACGCCGCTCTCGCTGATCGATGCGAAAGGTCAACCGGCGATGCCTGCGGCCCGCGTAAGAGCCCTCGCCGATAAGGCGCTGCTCGATTCGTGGTACGGCTCGTTGGACCCGCCGGATGTGGAAGTTATCGATGCGGCCCTCACGACCGCCCGCGAAACCGACGATCAGGCACTGTTGATTCGCGCGCTGGTAGCGCGCGGCTGTGTCGTTCTCTACGAAGGCGACGCCGCTGACCCGTACTTCGTCGAGGCGGCTCGAGCTTGCGCGCGACCTAGGGGACTCGTGGCGGCTAAGCCAGATACTCGAGCGGCAGTCGTTCAGGGCGCTGTTTGTCGCCGGCGACTTGCACGGTGTTCTATCGGCGAACGAAGGACGTGAACTCGCGCGACGAATCGGTGACCAATTGACGGCGCATGCCAATGCGGCATCTACATCGGGGGCCGCACTGTCGTGCGCGGTGAGCTGGCCGGCGGCTGCGCGACCAGGCGCGAACCGTCACGATCGAGTGCCAGGGCTTCGCACGATCTCCTGTCAGAAATGACGGGCCTGATGTCCGAATCGATCACCCTGTCGTTTCAAGGCGACGCGGCCGGCGCTCAGCTCGCGATCGCCGCAGCGCCTCGACGGCGGCGCCGAGGTCGGCGGACTGGTTCGAAAGTGCCTGTCACCCCACTGCGGTCTTGGCGTCTTCTGGCCGGCGGCGATGTCGCCGGCGGCATGGGCGGCGCTGCGAACGTGCGCTCGCGCCACCATCACGCATCCGTATAACGCTGTGAACGCGTACTGGGTCGTCTACGCGGCGTTGGCCGCCGGTGAACTCGCGACGGCGCGTCGCGTCGCCGACAGCGCCATAGCCGTGACCCGAAGGCTGTTGGTTGGCCATTGGTCTCACTGTGCGGGCGCGCGTCAAGATCGCGTGCGGCGAATCACGATCAGGCAGAAGACGATTTGCACGAGGCTCTCGTTGCCGCCGCCAAGACCGACGCGCTCTCTCGCGTCCCGGATGCCTTCGAATGCCTGGCCGCATCTGGCCTGCGACGCCGACAGTCACCGCGAAGCCGCCCGACTGCTCGGCGCGGCGCACGCATTGCGGCAGCGAATGGGCGCGGTCCGCCTCAAGATCTTCGACGCCGAACACGAGGCGCTCGTCGCGTCGCTGCGAAACGCGATGGGCGACAACGATTTCGATGCCGCATGGGCGGAGGGCGCGGCGCTGTCGACGAAGGAAGCAATCGCCTACGCGCAACGGGGTCGTGGTGAACGCAAGCGTCCAGCCACTGGCTGGGCCTCGCTCACTCCGACCGAAGTCGACGTGGTGCGCCTGGTGGCCGAGGGCATCCCCAACAAGGACATCGCCACCCGACTGTTCGTGTCACCACGCACCGTGCAGTCGCACCTGCGCCACGTCTACAACAAACTCGGCCTGACGTCGCGCGTGCAACTGGCGCAGGAAGCGGCGCGGCAAATGGCTGCGCCGAACTAGTTAGTGGACGGCGGTGCGCTTGCCGAACGTGTCACGCCAGCCGCGGTGCCGTCCCGTAGAAGTGCCCGTCGGCTGAATCTCGGTGACCTCGTCGGTGTCCGAGAACGCGGGCTGCGGCGGCACATCCGCTGCGACAGCGTTGTCGACATACTCGACGTCGCGCACGCTGCGGACCGAAATGCGGCCCACCGCCGCCGCGCCCAGGAACACGATCAGCGCGCCAAGTCCGTAGAAGTACGCCAACTCGAGTGCCACGGCCTTGCTCTCCGTCGCCGCCACCGGTGCGCCCGCGTCGCCAATCCCCAGCAACCCGGCCGACGCGCGACCGACAACGAACCACGCACCGGCGATCGCACCCAACCACGCGCCAAGCATCGCTGTGGCGCGGTTTCGCGAGACCAGGAGTAGAAGGCCACCGACAACGGCGACCGCACCGGGCAGCACCTGGAGCCACCCGCGCGCCTCGGTCCACGCCCACGCCCGATCCGGGCTGAAGGCGAAGTCAAAATACGGTCCGACGAACGGGACGAGAGCACCCCACGCACCCAGCAGAATCAGCAGTAAGCCACTCATTGCGCCGCGGCTGCGCTGCATCTGAAGGCGGCCACCGCGGGTCCGAACTCGCGTATCAGTCATGCGCGCGGGAGTACCCGAACGGCAGGCGGCGTAATCCGCCGCGTTAGCCGTCGCCGTGGCCTGTGATGAAAGCCACCGATCCGGCGACAGCCCGCTTCACCTCGTATTCCGCTGCGCTCACAGCCAACTGGCAGCATTCTGACGGAATAGCTTTAGCTTCGCTAACGATATTTCTATTAGGCCCAACGAAGCGCCTCTCCCCTTACTCCTTTGATTTTCTAAGGAATTCCGATGTCCGCTGATACCCGCGAAGAGCGCCTCGAGCGCCGCATCGCAGATTTGTATGTCACCGACCAGCAGTTCGCGGACGCCAAGCCCAACCCTGAGATTTCCGCGGCGATCGAACAGCCCGGGCTGCCACTGGCAGAGGCCGCGCGAACCGTGATGGAGGGCTACTCCGACCGCCCGGCGGTCGGACAGCGCGCCGTCGAGTTCGTCACCGACCCGCAGAGCGGCCGCACGACGGCGAAGGTTCTCCCCCACTTCGAAACCATCAGCTACGGCGAGGTGTGGAGCCGCGTAGGCGCGCTCACGAGTGCCCTGTTCGATGTGCTTCCCGGCGACCGCATCTGCATCCTCGGCTTCACCAGTGTCGACTACACGGTCATCGACCTGACGACCGTCACACTCGGCGCAGTGTCCGTGCCGCTTCAGACCAGCGCGCCGACCACTCAGCTGCGGCCCGATCCTCACCGAAACCGAACCGGTGGTCTTCGCGTCCAGCATCGACTACATCGACCAAGCCGTCGAGCTGGTGCTCACCGGCCACACGCCTAGCCGGCTGATCGTGTTCGACTTCAGCCCCGAGATCGACGAGCACCGCGAGGCCTACGACGCCGCGCGCGCACGGCTCACAGAGGCGGGCAGCACGGTCGTGGTGGAGACGTTGCAGGACGTGTTGGAGCGCGGAAAGACGTTGCCCGCGAATCCTGCTGCCCGACGTGACGCAGATGACTTGGCGCTGCTGATCTACACATCCGGCAGCACGGGTGCGCCGAAGGGTGCGATCTATACCCAGAGCTTGGCGGCCAAGATGTGGCGCCCGGCCGCGTGGGGCTGGGCAGACAGCCCCGACCCGTTCATCACGCTGAACTTCATGCCGATGAGCCACGTGATGGGGCGCGCCAGTCTCTATGGCACCCTCGCGCACGGCGGGACGGCCTACTTCGCCGCCAAGAGCGACCTGTCGACCTTCCTGGAGGACCTGGCGCTGGTGCGGCCCACCCAGCTGAATTTCGTACCGCGCGTTTGGGAAATGCTGTCGGCGGAAGTCCACAGCCAGCTGAACCGGCTGTTGCCGGAGGGCGCCGACGGCGCCACCGAGGCCGAGATCGTCGCCGACGTGCGCGCGCATCTGCTCGGTGACCGATACATCACCGTGGTGACCGGCTCGGCCCCGACTTCACCGGAACTGACGCAGTGGGTCGAGTCGTTCCTCGACATGCACCTGGTCGACGGCTACGGATCGACCGAAGCCGGCGGCGTGATGGCCGACGGGCAGGTGCGCCGGCCACCGGTGATCGACTACAAGCTCGTCGACGTTCCCGAGTTGGGCTACTTCAGTACCGACCGCCCGCATCCTCGTGGTGAGCTGCTTCTCAAGACGATGAACATGTTCCCCGGCTACTACAAGCGGCCCGAGGTCACCGCCGAGGTTTTCGACGCCGATGGCTTCTACCGAACCGGCGATATCGTGGTCGAGCTCGAGCCGGAGCGCCTGCAGTATGTCGATCGCCGCAACTTCGTGCTGAAGCTTTCGCAGGGCGAATTCGTCACGGCCTCAAAGCTGGAAGCGGTGTTCCAGAACAGTCCGCTGGTCCGTCAGATCTACATCTACGGCAACAGTGCGCGCTCGTATCTGCTGGCGGTGGTTGTGCCGGTGGCCGACGCGGCCGCGCAGGGTGACACCGAAGAGCTGCATCGCGTCGATCGGCGACTCGTTGCAGGATGTCGCGAAAGCGGCAGGCCTGCAGGCCTTTGAGATCCCGCGCGACTTCATCATCGAGCCAACGCCGTTCACATTGGAGAACGGTCTGCTGACCGGTATCCGCAAGTTGGCACGGCCGAAGCTCAAGGAGCTCTACGCCCCCCGGCTGGAGCAGCTGTACACGGATCTGGCCGAAGGCCAGGCGACCGAGTTGCGCGAGCTTCGCCAGAACGCCGGCCAGCGTCCGGTCGTGGAGACCGTCAGCCGCGCCGCGGCGGCGCTGCTGGGCGCGGCGGCCTCCGAGGTGCCCGCCGATGCACAGTTCACCGAACTGGGCGGAGACTCGTTGTCGGCGTTGACATTCGCCAACCTGCTACGCGAGATCTTCGACATCGACGTGCCCGTCGGCGTGATCGTCAGCCCCGCCAACGACCTTCAGGCGCTTGCCGACTACATCGACACCGAACGGGCAGGTAGCAAGCGGCCGACGTTCGCCGCGGTACATGGCCGCGGAGCCACCGAGGTCCATGCCAGCGATCTGACGCTGGACAAGTTCCTCGATGCGCAGACGCTCTCTGCCGCCGCGTCGCTGCCCGGGCCGAGCCAGGAGGTGCGCACCGTTCTGCTGACCGGCGTGACCGGATTCCTCGGCCGCTACCTGGCCCTGGAATGGCTCGAGCGGATGAACCTCGTCGACGGCAAGGTGATCTGCCTGGTGCGGGCCAAGGACGACGCCGCGGCCCGGCAGCGGTTGGACGACACCTTCGACACCGGTGACGCTGATCTGCTCAACCACTACCGGCGGTTGGCCGCCGAGCACCTGGAGGTGCTCGCCGGAGACAAGGGCGATGTCGACCTCGGCCTGGATCAGGCGACGTGGCAGCGACTGGCCGACACGGTCGATCTGATCATCGATCCTGCCGCGCTGGTCAATCACGTCCTGCCGTACGACCAGTTGTTCGGCCCCAACGTCGTTGGCACGGCGGAGCTGATCCGGATCGCGTTGACGACGAAGATCAAGCCGTACGTGTACACATCGACGGTCGGTGTCGGCGATCAGATCGAGCCGGCGAAATTCACCGAGGATGCCGACATCCGCGTCGTGAGTGCGACCCGCCAGGTCAACGACACCTACGCGAACGGCTACGGCAACAGCAAGTGGGCCGGTGAGGTATTGCTGCGCAAGGCCAACGACCTCTACGGCCTACCGGTCTCGGTCTTCCGCTGCGACATGATCCTGGCGGAGCCCAGGTACGCCGGACAGCTCAACGTGCCCGACATGTTCACCCGTCTCCTGCTGAGCCTGGTGGCCACCGGAATCGCACCGGGTTCGTTCTACGAGTTGGACGCCGAGGGCAAGCCGCAGCGTGCCCACTATGACGGTCTGCCAGTCGATTTCATCGCAGAGGCGATCTCCACCCTGGGTGCCCAACAGACCCACGGATACGAGACATACCACGTGATGAATCCGTACGACGACGGAATCGGGCTCGACGAGTATGTCGGCTGGCTGGTGGATGCCGGATACCCGATCGACCGTGTCGCGGACTACCAGGAATGGTTGTCGCGGTTCGAGACGAGCATGCGGTCACTACCGGACAAGCAACGCCAAGCCTCGCTGCTGCCGCTGCTCCACAGCTATGCTCAGCCGGCCAAGCCGTTGCGTGGGTCCTTCGCGTCCACCGATAGGTTCCGTACCGCGGTGCAGGATGCGAAAGTCGGTCCTGACAAGGACATCCCGCACGTGACGCCGCAGATCATCGTCAAGTACATCACCGATCTGCAGCTGCTCGGCCTGCTCTGACCGGGAGTGCGGTTTCGTACGCAATACGCGGCGTTGAGCGTACGGAACCGCACTTTCGCGTCCTCAAAAGCGGGACGCTACAACACCAAACCCACCGCGAGGAGAACGATCGCGATCAGTGGCAGTGTCCCTTGGGTGACGGCCGCGCGTGCCTTGTCCGGCGACGAAATGAGCAGAACCAGTGCCGCCGCGAACATCGACCCAGTACCGGCAAAGATCAGCGCCAGCCCGATGTCGAAATACTCGAACCCGCCGGCCACGATGCCCACTACCGTGACGACCGCAAGGAACAGGTTGTAGAACCCCTGGTTAAAGGCGAGCTCCTTGGTGGCCTGCGCCTCCTCTTCGCTGATGCCGAATGTCGCCCGAGTACGCGCCGACGTCCATGTCAGCGATTCCATCACCCAGATGTAGACGTGCAGTACCGCGGCGAGTCCCGCGAAAATCAAACCGGCATAAACCATTACGCACCTACGCTTTCGATGTGCACCACCGGCGGGATGGCCAACATGACCAAGCCCGTCAACCCGATCCAGGCGATCATGCTGTAGGCGCCTGGGAGCCCGACCCAGAGATGGAGCAGCGGAAGCACGCCGAGGATCGCCAACCCCGCTGACCACTTCGGCAGCACGCCCGTACGCCAGACGATATAGGCCGTCGCGAAGATCAGTGCGGCGCCGCCCATATGGCTGTAGTGGTACAGCCACACCGCCAAACCGAGAAACGGCTGCGAGTAATCGGCCACGGTGACGTCGTCGAAACGCACGATCGCGGCGGGCACCGCGACCTCGGCGGCCAGACCCGCAGCCGTGACCGCCATGAACACGGAACCGCCGATCAGCGCGATGTAGACCGCACCGGTCGGTCCGGCCGCCGACCGCAGAATCGACACCAGCACGCCGAGGAACACCACTCCGAAAAGCACGTGCAGCAGCGGCAGCGCGCCGTTGGCGGTGAGGAACGATGCCGCACTGTCGAAGTAGTTATGTGCCTCGGCAGGGGTTTTCGGCCGTTCGGGCGAGCCGACCAGATATGCCGGAACGACGACACCCGCGGAAGCCACTCCGAAGAGTCCGCCGATCCTCGTTGTCCCGCTTCCCATCGTCCCCCGACTAGTCGAACAGTACCGGCTGCCCCAGACCATTGACCCCGGCCGGCGGGGTCATGCCGAGATGCGTCCAGGCTTGCGCGGTGGCGACCCGTCCGCGCGGGGTGCGGGCGATCATTCCGGCGCGCACCAGGAAAGGCTCGCACACCTCCTCGACCGTGGTGGCTTCCTCCCCCACCGCGACCGCAAGCGTGGACACCCCGACCGGCCCGCCGCCGAAACTGCGTGTCAGCGCGGACAGTACGGCACGGTCGAGCCGGTCGAGCCCGAGCTCGTCGACGTCGTAGACCGCGAGCGCGGACTTGGCGATGTCGCGGGTGATCACGCCGTCGGCGCGCACCTCGGCGTAGTCGCGGACCCGGCGCAGCAGCCGGTTGGCGATGCGTGGCGTGCCGCGCGAGCGTCGGGCGATCTCCGCCCCGGCGTCGGCGACCAGCTCGATGCCGAGGATGCCTGCCGAGCGGGACAGCACGCGCTCGAGTTCGGCCGGTTCGTAGAAGTCCATGTGCGCGGTGAAGCCGAACCGGTCGCGCAGCGGGCCGGTCAGCGCGCCGGACCGGGTGGTGGCGCCGACGAGCGTGAACGGCGCGACCTCGAGCGGAATCGACGTGGCGCCAGGGCCTTTCCCGACGACGACGTCGACGCGGAAGTCCTCCATCGCCAGGTACAGCATCTCCTCGGCGGGCCGGGCGATGCGGTGGATCTCGTCGATGAACAGCACGTCGCTGCTCGACGAGATTGGACAGCATCGCAGCCAGATCGCCCGCGCGTTCCAGCGCGGGACCGGAGGTGACCCGCAGCGAGGAGCCCAGCTCGGCGGCGATGATCATCGCCAGCGACGTCTTGCCCAGCCCGGGCGGGCCGGACAGCAGGATGTGATCCGGTGTGCCGCCGCGGTTCTTGGCGCCCTCGAGGACCAGCTGCAGCTGTTCGCGCACCCGAGGCTGGCCGATGAACTCCCCAAGCGACCGCGGCCGCAGGCTGGCGTCGACGTCGCCCTCGCCGACGGTCAGCGCGGCCGACACCTCCCGATCGGTCGTGTCGTCGGGGTCCTCTTCCTCGAAGCGGCCCGTCACTTCTTACCCAGCATCGACAGCGCCGAGCGCAACGCACTAGTGGTGGTCGCTTCCGGCTCGTTGGCCAGCACCTTGTCGGTGGCCTCCTCGGCCTGCTTGACCGCAAAGCCAAGGCCGACAAGCGCTTCGACGACGGGGCCGCGCACCGAGTGGCCGTTCAGCGCAACCGCGCCCGAAGGGGTGACTGGCGCCGATCTTGTCGCGCAGACTCAGCACCATCAGCTCGGCGGTCTTCTTGCCGACCTTCGGAATCCGCGTCAGCGCGGTGATGTCGCCGTCGCCGATGGCCCGCCGCAGAGTCGGGCCGTCATACATTGCCAGCGCCCCAAGCGCGATGCTTGGCCCGATGCCGGATACGCCGAGCAGTGTCAGGAACAGATTGCGGGCGTCGGAGTCCGCGAAGCCGTACAGCGTCTTCGAATCCTCGCGCACGATCATCGCGGTGATCAGCCGGGCCTCGCTGCCGCGGTGCAGGGTGGCCAGCGTCGACGGGGTCGCCATCACCTTGTAGCCGACGCCTGCGGCCTCGATGACGACGTGGTCGAGTGCGATGTCGAGAACCTCGCCGCGAACGGATGCGATCATCGTGCCGCCTTTGCCTTTGACTTTGCCTTTGCCTTCAGCTCTGCCTGCGTTTTCGCCTTCAAAGTCGCCTTGTACTTGCGTTGCTGCTCGGCAGCCAGTCGCCTCCGCCGCCGCCATCCGCGCGATCATCGGGGCGCGCCAGCAGTGGCAGATCGCCAGCGCCAGCGCGTCGGCGGCGTCGGCGGGTGTCGGTTTCGTCTGCAGCGCAAGGATTCTGGTGACCATCGCGGTGACCTGCGCCTTGTCGGCGTTGCCGTTGCCGGTGACGGCGGCCTTGACCTCGCTGGGCGTGTGGAAGTGCACGTCGATGTCGCGTTTGGCGGCCGCCAGCGCGATCACGCCGCCGGCCTGCGCGGTGCCCATCACCGTCGACACGTTCTGCTGGGCGAACACCCGCTCGATGGCGATCACGTCGGGGCGGTGGGTGTCCATCCAGTGCTCGACGGTGTCGCTGATGGTCAGCAGCCGGAGCTGCAAGGGCTCGTCGGACGGGGTGCGGACCACGTCGACGTCCAGCGCGACGACCTGCCGCCCTCGCCGCCCTCGATGACGGACAGCCCGCAGCGCGTCAGACCCGGGTCGACACCCATCACGCGCACGCGCCAGCTCCTTCTGTGAACACCTGTTCGAGAGCTTAACGGCAGGGAACGACACCTCAGGGCAAGGACACGCCCCTGTCACGCTGGCTATTTGGGGCGATTGGCGCCCGAATAGCGTCACAGCGTCGATGTGACGCTGCGCGCGAAGGACGATAACGTCGCGAAGGAACCGCCCCCAACCTGTGGAGCTGAATTCACCCGATGCCCGACGAGAAAGAACTGGAAAGCGCGACAAATCTGGCCGTGACGTTGGCCTGGGCCGCAGGCGCAGTGGTCGCTGCGTATCTGCTGGGGGTGGTGCTGACCTGGGTGCTCATGCGCATCGGCCGCCGCAGCAGCGTGCTGTCCGACGTCGCACGGCTGACCCGCCGCCCGCTTCGTGCCACGCTGGTCGTCTTCGCAGGCACGATGGCTGTGCAGCGCACCTCGGGTGCAAACGATGCCTGGCGTGGCTGGGTGGATCACACTCTGCTGATCCTCGTGATCGCGACTCTGACCTGGTTGGTCACCAGCCTGGTGCTGGTCGCCGAACGACGGATGATCGCGCGCTACGGGGGCGGTGATGACGAGATCTCCGACGCGGACCGCATCTGGCGGCGGATCCGGACCCAGGTGACGGTCCTGCGCAGGCTCGCCATCGCGATCGTCGTCGTGCTCGGTATGGCGGCGATCCTCATGACGTTCCCGGCGTTCTCCAACATCGGCACCACACTGTTCGCCTCAGCCGGAGTCCTGTCGGTGGTGGCGGGACTGGCCGCGCAGACCTCACTCGGCGCGGTCTTCGCGGGCATGCAGATCGCGTTCTCCGGCGCCATCCGAGTCGGCGATGTGGTGCAACTCGAAAACGGCCAATGGTGGGGCCGCATCGAGGAAATCACCCTGAGCTACGTCGTGGTGCGCCTGTGGGACGAGCGCCGGCTCGTGCTGCCGTCCACCTACTTCACCACCGAACCGTTCGAGAACTGGACCCGCAGCAACACCGAGATCATGGGCAGCGTCGAGTTCGACGTCGACTTCTCCGTCCCGTTCAACGACATGCGTGCCGAATTGGACCGGCTGCTGGCCGAAAGCGAACTGTGGGACGGCCGCCGTGGAGTGCTGCAGGTGACCGACGCGGTCGGCGGCGTGGTTCGGGTGCGCATCGTGGTCAGTGCACCCAACGCCGGCGCGCTGTTCGATCTGAGGTGCGCGGTGCGCGAGGGCATGGTCGATTGGGTGCAACACCGGCAGGTGCTGCCAACGCAGCGCATCGAGCCGACGGCGCCGTCATCCGAACCCCACAAGCGCCGCGATGTCGAGGGCGGGACGCCGCGGGTGGCATCCGGTCTGTTCTCGGGCAGCCCCGAGGCCGAAGAACGCGCGCGGGCATTCGACGAACACGCCGACTACGACGACGAACTCAGCTCATTGAACAGATCGACGAGCTCGTCCTGACCGACTGCATCGGTGACGTGGGTCAGATAGTTTCCTTCTGCGTCGAGAATGTAGGTAAAGGCCGAATGCGGCATCTGGTAGCCGTGTGGGTCATCGGGGTCGGCGACCTTTCGAGCGAAGACGCGAAACGACGACTTGGCATCGGCAATCTGCCGCGGTTCACCCGTCAGGCCAGTGAAACGCGGAAAGTGCTCGTTGAGAAAAGCTTTCATCACTGCAGGCGTGTCTCGCTCTGGATCGACGGTGATGTAGAGCGCTGCGAACGAGTCTGCTTCTCGGCCCCAGACGGTCAAGCACGGCGGACAACCGGCCTAGTGCCCGCGGGCACACCATCTTGCAATGGGTGAATCCGAAGAACACCACCATTTGCTTGCCTCGGTACGAGCGCGCGGTGACCCGCCGCCCGTCGTGATCTGTCAGATCGAACGTCGCTGCCACGTGACGGCTACCCGCTGTGCGATTGTCCGGGCCCATACGCCGAGCCTCAGCTTGTAACGCGGAGTCGGAACGCGAGCGGGCTACCAGTTCGTATCACCAACTGGAGGCCCGCATCCACTCGGGTGACACGAAACTGGTCGTCCGCAGGGGAATCTGTCTCAATGCTTGCGCAGCCTGCGACACCGGCGGCAATCTGGTCGCCACACTCGAGTAGCGACCAGTTACGCTTCTCGGGAACGTTCTGAATCGTCAACGTTCCCTCCCCTTCGTCCCGCGGGTCGCGCTGCACTCGGAACACCAAATCGCCTGAAGCGGAGTCGCATTCGGCTTGGCTCACGGACACATCGCTTGGCCACCTCGCTCAGGGCCGGTTCGGCGAAGTGAGATTCGGTCCAGGGAACGTTGTAGAGCTTCCACAGTCCATCTGGAACATTCAAACGTGCATAGGCCAGCAACGCGTTCCCCGTTAGCGGCTCCATCAGTGTCGGATTGCCCTGATCGTCGTGCTGCGCATCGTTTCGAGGGTAGAAAAGGCCTCCGGCGCGCCAGGTTGGATTCAGATGCCGGTCGGCGTATGCCAACAGCGCGTCCAGAGTCGCCGAGTCACCCATCTCCGACGCCCAGGTGGAAACCCAACCGAAGTCGCAGGTGTCGTTGTCGACGGTCTGTCCCATCAACTCAACAGGCGGCCCGATATGGACCGTCTTGGTGCCGTCGTGCCTGTCGACGACGAAATCCTTGATTTGATCCCCGTAGTGAGCCCGGACGAAGTCCCGGTTCCACATGTTGAGCATCGTCCCCGCCCACGCGTCAATCCAGGGAGCTTTCGCTCTGTTGGGGATGACGGCACCACTGTCCTGCAGTCTCATCATGTTGTAGTGGCCTGTCGAGTCGAGTCGCCCGCCTTGCTGAGCCCAAGCCTGCTCGTAGCTGCGGGTCACCTCGTCGGCCACATGGCCGCCGGTAGCCAAGTCGTGCATCCGGAACCCGAGAATGGCCGGCTGGTTGCAGATCTGGAACGCGCAGTTGGGCTCGCACGCCACTCCGAGGAAGCCGGTTTCTGCCATGAGCCAGTAGATGTGCTCGTTCAACGAGTGCTCGTCGTAGATGAACCGCTTGGGTTCACCACCCCAGAAGAACGACCAGTATTCGAAGGTCAAAGACCCTGGTTTGGTGTAGCGATCGTCGTTGAACAGATAGTGGTACATCGTCGCCAGCGATTGAACGTAGGCGCTGTACATGATGTTGTCGCGCAGCCACCGGATTCCACTCTTCGTGGTAGCCGTCGGCCAGGTGAGCGTTGAAGACGGCCCCGCCACGACTTACGTCGCGCCAGTACAGCCAAACCTCGGGCGACAGAAGTTTGTCGATGAGTCGCTCGAACGCGGGTTTGAAGACGCCGGGAGCATTCGGCAGACGGTGTCGATGTGCCAGGCCCATCGCGTAGGCCATGTACGCGATCTGGAAGCGATAACCCCCGAAGTCGAATTGGCCGTATGCCTTGGGCTGCATCGTCGACCAGTCGTTAGGCAACTGCCGGGAGAGGTTGTCGATATGGCGGATATGACCGAGCTGTTCTCGGGACAGCGGGGAGGTCATCTCGTCCTTGGCATTTCGACCGGCGTCGATTGCTGATGACTTCGTCACCTCATGTCCGATCCAGCGCACGCTCGGACAACTTACTGGGAAATAACTGCACCCAAATCTGGTTTAGCCACAACAACTTCAACGCCATCGGCTCGTGTTTGCGTTCACCGCAGAGATTTCACAGGCGGCAGCAAGATTGTGGACCCGAAGAGCGCTCGATATTTGCGCATGTTTCGCGCTCCAGACTAGCTGAGCAGGCCCAGCTGTCGCATCTGCGAGTGGATGTCGACGACGCCCCAGGTCTCGACAACCCGGCCGTTGACGAAGCGGAAGATGAAGATCTCGTCGTAGGCAATGGATTTGCCGGTGGCTCCGACCCCCATGTACTCACCGAGGTGGGTCCCGGTGACGACGATCCTGGCGACGACCTTGTCGTCCTCCCCGATCAGGTCCTCGACATCGAGCTGCAGGTCGGGAAAGGCCGCGAGGAGCACCGCCCACACCTGCTTGAGTACCTCCGGCCCGGTCGCGTCGCCCGGCAAGTGGCGTACGGATCGTGGCGTCGGGCTCGACAAGCTCGTCAATCGTCTGCGAGATGACATCCGCGTCGCAGGTATTCATCGCGTCGCGGAAGCGCCTGAATGCCGCCTTGTTGGCTGTCACCTCGGCTGTCGACATGCGGGCGCCGGGCTACGCTCCTCGTCGTCGAGTTCGGCGGCGACGTCGTCGGGGATGTCGATGTTGGTGTAGACGTCCTGGACATCGTCGAGATCCTCGAGCGCGTCCACGAGTTTCATGATCTTGCGCGCGCCGTCGACGTCCAGCGGGACGGAAACCGACGGCTCGAAGCCGGCCTCGGCGGACTCGTAGTCGATGCCTGCGTCCTGTAGTGCGGTGCGCACAGCGACGAGATCGCCTGGCTCGCAGATGATCTCGAAGCTCTCGTCGAGGTCGTTGACTTCTTCGGCGCCCGCTTCCAGCACCGCCGTCAGAATGTCGTCCTCGCTCAGGTCGGCCTTGTCCAGGGTGACGACGCCCTTACGGGAGAACAGATAGGACACCGAGCCCGGGTCGGCCATGTTGCCGCCGTTGCGTGTCATCGCGACGCGAACCTCGCCCGCGGCGCGGTTGCGATTGTCGGTCAGGCATTCGACCAGGACCGCGACGCCGTTGGGGCCGTAACCCTCGTAGGTGATGCTCTGGTAATCCGCGCCGCCGGCTTCCTCGCCTGCGCCGCGCTTGCGGGCCCGCTCGATGTTGTCGTTGGGCACCGAGTTCTTCTTGGCCTTCTGGATCGCGTCGTACAGCGTCGGATTGCCGCCCGGATCACCACCACCGACGCGCGCGGCAACTTCGATGTTCTTGATCAACCGCGCGAAGTTCTTGCCGCGGCGTGCGTCGATGACGGCCTTCTTGTGCTTTGTGGTGGCCCACTTGGAATGGCCGCTCATGCAGGTACTACCTCTTTCGTGCGTCGATTCTGCTCAACGAGTCTACGTGGAGGTTTATCCCCTACCGAACCGCGTCAGGCGCGGGCGCCGCGGCTCATCGGATCTCGCCTTCGATGTAGCGCTGCAGGTTCGGCGCGACGGCCGCGACGACCTCGTCGTCGCTCATCGACGCCACCGGTTCGATCTTCCATACGTAGCGCATCATCGCCAGGCCCATGATCTGCGAGGAGATCAGGCCGCTGCGCACCAGCCGGTCGCGTTCGTCGGCGCCCAGGTGCGACACGCCCATCAGGCTGCCCTCGACGACTCGCGCAGCTTCTCGCGCGTGCTCGGCTCGTGTGCGGCGGTCTGCAGCACCGATCGCAGCAACGGGCCGATCTCCTCGTCGGCCCATGCGCCGAGCATCAGCCGCAGCAACGCGGCGCCAAGTTCGGTCGACCGGCGTGGTCCAGGTCTTCGCGACGTTCTCGAGCCATCGCTGCGGCGGGTTCGTCGCGGCTTCCAGCAGGCCCTCCTTGGAGCCGAAGTAGTGGTAGACGAGCGCGGGGTCCACGTCGGCACCGCGGGCGACGGCGCGGATCGTCGTTCCTGCCCACCCGGTCTCGGCGAACGCCGTCGCGCGCCGCAGTCCAGGATGCGCGCGGCCAGCACCCCGCGCTCATCCCTGCGGACCAGGTGGTATCGCCCTTTTCGCCACGATTCCTACTCCTGTGAAAGTTTCCTCTTGCGTTGAGACTTGTTTCATCGTACCGTGAAACTAGTTTCAACGGAACGTGAAAATCAGGAGAAGGTCATGAGCAGCATCCAGAACCCCGATGTCGTCGTCGTAGGAGCCGGCCCGGTCGGCCTGGTCGCGGCCTGCGAACTGGCCCGCCGCGGCGTTCGCGATCCGGATCATCGACAAGCTGACCGAGCCGACCAACGAGTCGCGCGCCATCGCGATCCATGCCCGCAGCCTGGACATGTTCGACCGGATGGGGATCCTCGACGACCTCGTCGCCACCGGGGTGAAGTCGACCAGCATGCGGATGCTCAGCGGCGGACACCAGCTGTTCCAGGTCAACTTCGGCGGCGTCGACAGCGCCTTCCCGTACTCGCTTCTGACCGCCCAGACCGAAACCGAGCGCGTCCTGACCGAGCGGCTCGGCCGGCTCGGCGTCACGATCGACCGCGGCGTCGAACTCGATCGCAGCTGAACCAGGACGACGACGCCGTCGCAGTTGACGCTGCGGCACGGTGACGGCTCGACGCGAGAGCGCTCACGCACCTCATGGGTGATCGCCGCCGACGGCGCCCACAGCACCGTGCGGCATCTGGTCGGGACCAAGCTGCGAGGGTCGTTTCAAGGCGAGCGCTTCATCCTCGGTGACTGCGATGCCGAGCCACGGTATGGACGCCGAGTCGATGTACACCGTCTTCTCGCCCGAGGGCACGGTCGTCATGATGCCGATGCGCGGACGGCAGGGCACGGTTGATGGCGCAGATCCACGACGCGCCGGGCGCGCCGCTGAACCTGCATCCGACGCAGGACGACCTGCAGCAGATTCTCGATGAGCGGGTCGGCGGCATCACGATCACCAGACAGCCACTGGTTGACCTGCTTCGAGATCCACCACGGCCAGGTGCCCGCCTACCGGCACGGCGGGTGTTCCTGGCCGGCGACGCGGCCCACATCCACAGCCCGGCCGGCGGGCAGGGCATGAACACCGGAATGCAGGACGCGTTCAACATCGCCTGGAAGCGTCGCGGCGGTCGCCCGCGGCGAGGGCGGGCAGACGCTTCTCGACAGCTATCACGCCGAGCGGCATCCCGTCGCCGCGAAGGTGATCGCGTTCAGCTCCAACCTCACCAAGGCGGGCACGCTGCGCGGCGGCGCCCGCGTGGTCCGCAACGCCCTCCTGAAGGTCGTCGGCAACATTCCCGCCGTCGGCGAGAAGATGGCCAGTATCGTCGAGGAGATCGACGTCGACTATGCCGGAAGCCCTGCCGTGCTGTCGCGGTCCCGGAACGCGAAAATTGTTGCCGGTCAGCATCTTCCACACATCGATGACGCGAATCTGCAGAAGCAACTCGCTGCGCGTCTGCGGCTGCGGACAATGCCGGGCACACGATCCTGACGGTCACCGCGGGCAAGCCCGCTCCGGCGGCGGGACCCGGCGGTCAGGTGCAGGTGCTCATCACGTCCGACGACACGCCCGTCGGCGGCTACGACGCCGTCATCGCCGATCCGGACGGCCTGGTGGCGACGCGCTACGGCCTGCGCGACGGCGGCCGGGTGGTGGTGCGTCCCGACGGCTACATCGGCGCGGTGGTGGCACTGGACGACTCCACCGGTGTGGCCGACTACTTCGCGCAGATCGCGCGGTGAGCAGAAGTATTAACTAGCTTTAAGCTAGCTATAGTGCTACGCTGACGTTGTGACGGTACGAACATCGATGTCGGACGCAGTGTGTCCGGTCGCGCGATCAGTGGATCTGCTCGGCGACCCCTGGACACTGCTGATCCTGCGCGAGGTGTTCTCGGGCAACCGCAGATTCGACGGCCTGAAGTCCGAACTCGGCGTCACGGACACGGTGCTGTCCAACCGCCTGCAGCGCCTGGTCGATGCCGGCCTCCTCGTCCGCAGGCCCTACGGCGGCACGGTCCGACCGCGCGTCGAGTACGTCCTCACGGATGCAGGCGAGGACACCCTGCCCGTACTGCACGCGCTGGCGCTGTGGGGTAGACGACACACCACCTCACCAATTCCCGGTGCCGGGATCCTGCTCATCGAATGCGCGGTGTGCGGACAGCCGACCGAGAGTGCCGACTGGTGCACCACCTGCGCCGCTCCCCTCGATCGTGACCGCACCGCGTGGCGCCGCGCGAGTGAGCCTGACAAGTTGATCACTCTCGCAGCGTCCTGAGCGCAGACATGCCTCGTACCGCATCGAACGGCGGCGCGTTCGATATGTATCTAATTCGGTTGTGTTGCAACATCTTTCATGACGTAGAAGGAATATTCACTGGTGTGTGAGGCGTTGAAACGGATGGAACACACACCGAAGTAAGGATTCCGATGACCGTGATACGAGCTGCGGCGGTTCAACTGAGCCCAGTGCTCTACAGCCGCGAGAAGACCGTTGAGAAGATCGCCGCCAAGATCGCCGAGCTCGGCCGTCAAGGAGTGCAGTTCGCGACGTTCCCCGAAACCATCGTCCCGTACTACCCGTACTTCTCATTCCTGTTGCCGCCCTACAAGCTCGGCGCCGAACACCTCAGGCTGATGGATCAGGCCGTGACAATCCCCTCGCCCGCCGTCGACGCACTGAGCGAAGCAGCCCGAGAAGCCGGCGTGGTGGTGTCCATCGGCGTCAACGAACGTGACGGCGGAAGCCTGTTCAACACCCAGTTGCTCTTCGATGCCGACGGCACGTTGCTTCAACGCAGGCGCAAGACGACGCCGACCTATCACGAACGCATTCTCTGGGGCGTCGGCGACGGGTCGGGACTTGTGGCTGTCGACAGCGCCGTCGGACGCATCGGCCAGTTGGCGTGCTGGGAGCACTACAACCCGTTGGCCCGGTACGCACTCGTCGCCGACGGCGAGCAGATCCACTCTGCCATGTGGCCCGGATCCTTCGGCGGCCCGCTGTTCGCCGAGCAGACCGAGATCAGCATCCGCAACCACGCCCTCGAGTCGGGTGCGTTCGTCGTGAACGCCACGGGATGGCTGGACGCCGAGCAGCAGGCCCAGATCATCGCCGACGCCGGCGGCCCGATCGAGGCGATCTCCGGCGGCTCGTTCACCGCCATCGTCTCGCCCACGGGCGAGCTGTTGGGCGAACCCATTCGGACAGGTGAGGGCGAGGTGGTCGCCGATCTCGACTTCGCGCTGATCGACGCCCGCAAGTCGAAGATGGACTCGGCCGGGCATTACGGCCGCCCAGAGCTCCTCAGCCTGTTGATCGATCGCACACCCACCGCATACGTCCACAACACCAAGGAGGTCGACCATGTCGCAGTCTGAAACACGCGAAATCCCGTTCACCGGTGTCCGATTGCGAGTCGAGAGCGATAAGACCTACGACGAAGTCGTCGGTGCTCTCTTCGCCGACATCGGCGCGACACCTGTCCCGGTCGACGAGTTCCCGAAGACCTATGACAATTGGGAGTCATATCAGCAGAAGGTCGAGTCACACGTCGGACCAAGCGGATTCATCTTGTTCAACGTGTTTGATCACGGCGGGTGGATCAACTACGCGGGCATCAATCGCAAGATGCTGAGGGTGATCCTGGGCAATCCCCTGATCGCCATCACCATGATCCGCCACGACGTCACAGCGGGTTTGTTCGCTCCGGTGGAACTTCTCGTCCTCGACGAAGATGACGGCCGCAGCAGCATCACCTACGTCAAACCGTCGTCCCTGATGGTCGTCGAGTCCAATCCCCCACTGCTTGCTGCCGCCGAGGAGTTGGACGCAAAACTGGCCGCCCTGGTCGCGAAGGTCACCTGACGCCGCTTGTTAGCTAGACCACAGTATTTCGCATTTAACTTACTCGGAAGTAAGATAAGAGTCGTACAGTCAGCGCGGATCGTGCACCGAAAGGACCGCGACTCATGTCTTTCTCTCTTGACCTGTCCCCCGACCTCATCCATATCCGGGACTGGGTCCATGACTTCTCCGCCGACGTGGTCCGGCCGGCCGCCGCCGAATGGGACGAGCGCGAAGAGACGCCGTGGCCGATCATCCAGGAGGCCGCAAAGGTCGGCATCTACTCGATGGAGTTCTTCGCCGAGCAGGCCGGTGAACCGTCGGGGCTCGGCATGCTCGTCGCGTTCGAGGAGATGTTCTGGGGCGACGCCGGTATCGCACTGTCGATCCTCGGGACCGGCCTTGCCGCCGCGTCGCTGGCCGGCAGCGGCACCCCCGAGCAGATCGGCGAATGGCTGCCGCAGATGTTCGGCACGGTCGACGACCCCAAGGTGGCGTCCTTCTGTTCCTCCGAACCCGGCGCAGGCTCCGACGTCGGCGCGATCCTCACCCGCGCCCGCTATGACGAGGCCGCCGACGAATGGGTACTCAACGGCACGAAGACGTGGGCGACCAACGGAGGCATCGCCGAGGTGCACATCGTCGTCGCATCGGTCTACCCCGAATTGGGCAGCCGCGGCCAGGCGTCGTTCATCATCCCGCCGAACACTCCGGGATTCAGCCAGGGCCAGAAGTTCCTCAAGCACGGCATCAGGGCCTCGCACACCGCCGAGGTGGTACTGGAGGACGTCCGCATTCCGGGCCGCCTGATCCTCGGTGGCAGAGAGAAATTCGACGAGCGGATCGCGCGCGTTCGCGAAGGCAAGAAGGCCAAGGGCCAGGCGGCGATGGCCACGTTCGAGCGGACCCGCCCGACCGTGGGCGCAATGGCCGTCGGAGTCGCCCGCGCGGCCTACGAGTATGCGCTGGAGTATGCGCAGCAGCGTGAGCAGTTCGGCAAGAAGATCGGCGAATTCCAGGCCATCGCATTCAAGTTGGCCGACATGAAGGCCCGCGTGGATGCTGCGCGACTGCTGGTGTGGCGGGCCGGCTGGATGGCGCGCAACGGCAAGGCGTTCGACAGCGCCGAGGGGTCGATGGCCAAACTCGTCGCCAGCGAGACCGCCGTCTATGTCACCGACGAGGCGATCCAGATCCTCGGAGGCAACGGCTACACCCGCGACTATCCGGTCGAGCGGATGCACCGCGATGCCAAGATCTTCACCATCTTCGAGGGCACCAGCGAGATTCAGCGGCTGGTCATCGGCCGCGCCGTCACCGGCCTGGAGATCCGCTAGTTCCTTGCGATTTGTGCGCAGTTTGGCGCGCGTGAGCGCTGCTAAGCGTGCACGAAATCGCTAGAGCGTGTCGACGAACAGCTTGTGGATGCGACGGTCGCCGGTCATCTCCGGGTGAAACGACGTCGCCAGCATCGGTCCCTGCCGCACCGCGACGATGTGATCCGCGGCGCGGCCGAGCACCTGCACATCCGGGCCGACGCGTTCCACCCACGGCGCCCGGATGAACACCGCATGCACCGGACTGTCGAGTCCCTCGAACGCGATGTCGCCCTCGAACGAATCCACCTGACGGCCAAAGGCATTGCGCCGCACGGCCATATCGATGGCCTTCAGCGGAGCGGCCTCGCGGCCGGCGACACCGGCGTCGAGGATCTCGGTGGCCAGCAGGATCATCCCTGCACACGACCCATAGGCGGGCATGCCCTCGGCCAGCCGCGCCCGCAGCGGTTCGAGCAGCTCGAGCTCGCGCAGCAGATGGCTCATCGTGGTGGACTCCCCGCCGGGAATCACCAGCGCGTCGACGGCCTCGAGCTCCCGCAGGCGCCGGACGGTCGACGCCTCGGCGCCGGCCTCGCGCAATGCGGCCAGATGTTCGCGCGTATCTCCCTGCAGCGCGAGCACGCCGACGTGGGGAGCGCTCACGGCTGGTAGTCGCGCTTGTAGCGGGTCAGGCCCTCCTGCATGACCGCCGCCACCAACTCACCGGACCGGGTGAAGATCTTGCCCTGAGTCAGGGACCGACCGCCGCACGCCGACGGCGACGATTGGTCGTACAGCAGCCACTCGTCGGCGCGGAACGCCCGCATGAACCACATCGCGTGATCCAGCGAGGCGATCTGCAGGTGCTTGCGCTCCTCCTGGTGGTGCACCTGCGCGGAGCCCAGCAGCGTGAGGTCGCTCATGTAGGCCAGCGCGCAGATGTGCAGCACGTGGTCGTCGGGCAACGGGTCACGGTGGCGGAACCACACCTGCTGCTGGGAAGCCTTGCCGGGCAGGCGTTCGAGCTTCTCCCGCGGCACGACCCGGATTTCCCACTCCGCGAACTGCTTGAAGCCGGCGTCGTCGAACGCCTTGATCTCCGTCAGGCCCGGCAGGTCGTCCGGTGGCGGTGCCGACGGCATGGCGTCCTGGTGATGGATGCCGCTCTGGTCGGTCTGGAACGACGCCGACATCGAGAAGATGGTCTCGCCGTGCTGGATCGCGCTGACCCGACGGGTGGCGAACGAGCCGCCGTCGCGCAGCCGCTCGACGATGAACACCGTGGGCGCCTGGGCATCTCCGGGTCGCAGGAAGTAGCCGTGCAGGGAGTGCACCTGATAGCGGGGGTCGACCGTGCGCACCGCCGACACCAGCGACTGCCCCGCGACATGGCCGCCGAAAGTGCGCTGGAAGTATCCCGATTCCGGGCTGAAGACACTGCCGCGGTAGATGTTGACCTCGAGCTGCTCGAGATCGAGGATCTTTTCGATCGCCACCTGATGTTCTTACCAGCCGCGCTCGGCGAGCCGGTGCGGGGCGGCGACGTCCTCCACGTTGATGCCGACCATGGCCTCCCCCAGCCCGCGCGACACCTTCGCCAGCACGTCGGGGTCGTCGTAGAAGGTGGTGGCCTTGACGATCGCGGCGGCGCGGGCCGCCGGGTCGCCGGACTTGAAGATGCCCGAGCCGACGAACACGCCCTCGGCGCCGAGCTGCATCATCATCGCCGCATCGGCCGGGGTCGCGATGCCGCCTGCGGTGAACATCGTCACCGGCAGCTTGCCGGCCCGCGCCACCTCGACGACGAGGTCGTAGGGCGCCTGCAATTCCTTTGCGGCGACGAACAACTCGTCCTCGGACAGCGAGGTCAGCCGACGGATCTCGCCGCCGATCGCGCGCATGTGCGTGGTCGCGTTGGACACGTCGCCGGTGCCCGCCTCACCCTTGGAGCGGATCATCGCGGCGCCCTCGGTGATCCGGCGCAGCGCCTCGCCGAGATTGGTCGCGCCGCACACGAACGGCACGGTGAACTTCCACTTGTCGATGTGGTTGGTGTAGTCGGCGGGGGTGAGCACCTCGGACTCGTCGACGTAGTCGACGCCGAGGCTCTGCAGGATCTGCGCCTCGACGAAGTGACCGATGCGCGCCTTGGCCATCACCGGGATGGTGACCGCGGAGATGATGCCCTCGATGAGGTCGGGGTCACTCATCCGCGCGACGCCGCCCTGGGCGCGGATGTCGGCGGGCACGCGCTCGAGCGCCATCACCGCCACCGCGCCTGCGCCCTCGGCGATGCGGGCCTGCTCGGGCGTGACGACGTCCATGATGACGCCGCCCTTGAGCATCTCGGCCATGCCGCGCTTGACCCGGGCGGTACCGGTCTGGGTAACCGACCCGTTCGACCCGTTCTCCGGTGCGGTATCCACTGCTATCTCCTCCGAATCGCTACTGATCCAGTCTAAAGGGGGCCGCAAATCCGTTGAATCCGCAGCATCAGCGGATCGATTGCAACTGCCGCCGCGGCACGCCGCCCCGCGCATCGGCCAGCGCGTTCGCCTCCTCCAGCAGCTCGCCGAGCTGCAGCGGGTACACGGTCTCGCCCTTGGCGACCAGCTCACTGATCATTGTCGCATCGCACCAGCGGTGGCCGTGGATGTAGGCCCGCTCCAGGGCGGTGCGCCCGGCCGCCGACGGCTCGAACCGCTCGGTGCGGTGGACGAAGAACATCTCCTCGCTGCGGATGACCGACCCGTTGAAGTCGATCACCGCGTCGCGGCGCCACACCGGACCGATCATGTCGGCCGGGTCCACCCGCAGCCCGGTTTCCTCCTCCAGCTCGCGCGCCGCGGCCTGCGCCAGCGTCTCGCCCTGCTGGGTCGCCCCTCCGACCGTGAACCACCAGCGCGGCGCCGGGCCGTCTGAGCCGTCCGGGAACGCCGGGTCGGATCCGCAGAACAGCAGCACCGCGCCTTCGTCGTCGAGCAGCACCACCCGCGCCGACACCCGGCTGCTCACCGTCGGCGTGGCCTCATCGGATCTGCCGGCAGGCCGGCTCCGGCCCGCTCGGCGATCTCGAAATAGCTTGGCAGCGCGGCGGTTCCGCCGAGCCGCAGCACGCGCACCGCGGGCCGTTCCCGCAACGCCAGGGTGTCGCGGACCGCGTCGTTGTGGAAGCGGCGGGCCAGCAGCACCCGCGCCTCGGCGTCGGCCAACTCGGCGACCAGGGCCACCGGCAGCGACGCGGGTTCGACCATCGCCAGCGCCGCGGACAGTTCGTTCTCGGCGGCCTCCCGCGCCGATCGTGGCGCGCGTTCGGCGGCGTCGGCCAGTGCCGCCAGCCGCTTGCCCTTCGGGACCGCCGCCGTAGGCGTCGACGGCGACCGCGCGGGCGACCACCGCCCGGCGGGCCAGCGCCGCGTCCAGCGCCTGCCAGGACAGGTCGTAGCGCACGTGCAGCCGGTCGAGCCGGTTGGCGGTCTGGAAGGCCCACGCGCCGACCAGCAGCAATCACCACCGCCAGCAGCACCAGCGCGATGACAACGATCCAGGTGATCATCGATCCCCGGTCGTCCCCTGCGCTCGCGCGTCGCACTCTGGCCCTGCGCGACCCAGCCCTCGAACCGGCCACCTGCACCTTCGCCCCTGCCCCGGCGACCGTCTCGTAGACCCGCATGATCTGCCGTTCCACCACCGACCAGTCGTAGCGGCGCACGGCCTCGGTTGCCGGCGTCGATGTAGCGCTGCCGTGCCGCGTCGTCGTCCAGCACCTCGATCAGCCCGGCCGCCAGCGCGTCGGCGTCGTCGACGGGCACCAGCCGTCCCGCCGCGCCGTCGATGAGCACCCGACGGAACGCGTCGCAGGTCGCTGGCCACCACCGGCGTGCCCGGCGGCCATCGCCTCCACCAGCACGATGCCGAAGCTCTCCCCGCCGATGTTGGGGGCGCAGTACACGTCGGCGCTGCGCATCGCCGAGGCCTTCTCGCGTTCGTCGACCTGCCCGAGGAAGCGCAGATGCCCGGCGAGTTTCCCGGCGTCCTCGCGCAGTTCGTCCTCGTCGCCGCGGCCGACGATCAGGATCTCGATGTCGGCGAAACGCTCGACCAGTTTCGGGCAGCGCGCCGATGAGCACGGCCATGCCCTTGCGCGGTTCGTCGAAGCGGCCGAGGAACAGCACCGACTTGCCCCGCGCGCGGATAGCCGTCCAGCAGCGGCGCCGACGCGAACGACGCGACGTCGACGCCGTTGGGGATCTCGACGGCGTCGGAGCCCAGCGCCTCCATCTGCCAGCGCCGCGCCAGGTCGGACACCGCGATGCGGCCGACGATCTTCTCGTGCCAGGGCCGCAGGATTCCCTGAAACACGCTGAGCGTCAACGACTTCGTGGTCGACGTGTGGAACGTCGCCACGATCGGCCCCTCGGCGATCATCAGCGCCAGCATCGACAGGCTCGGCGCGTTGGGCTCGTGCAGGTGCAGCACGTCGAACTCGCCCTGCGACCAGCCACCTCTTCACCTTGCGGTGGGTGGCCGGGCCGAAGCGCAGCCGCGCCACCGACCCGTTGTACGGGATCGGCACCGCCTTGCCGCCGGACACCACGTAGTCGGGCAGCTCCACGTGCGGCGACGACGGCGCCAGCACGCTGACGTCGTGGCCGCCGGTCGTGCATCACCTCGGCCAGCTGCAGCACGTGCGACTGCACGCCGCCGTGGCACGTCGAACGAATACGGGCAGACCATGCCGATGCGCATCAGCGTCCTGCCCGCGAGGCTTAGCCTGGCGCGCCGCTCGTCGGACAGGTCCGCCAGCCACTGCGGCTGCATCATGTGCCAGTCGGCCGGATGCGCGGCGATGTTGCGGGCGAACCGGTCGGCCAGCGCCTGGGTGATCGACGGCGACGTCGCCCGACGACGTGTCCAGCGGCGGGTGCGTGCTGAATTCCCACCCGTCGCGGTGGGTACCAGCGAGTGCACCGGCAGCAGTCGCGCACCCGTCTCGATCGCCAGCTTCGCCGACCCGGCGGGCATGCGGGTGGGCTCGCCGAAGAAGTCGACCTGCACGCCGTTGCGGGTGAGGTCGCGCTCGGCCATCAGGCAGACCACCCTGTTGTCGCGCAGCCGTTCGGCGAGCACTTCGAACGGCGGCCGCTCGCCGCCGGTGAGGGGAAGCATCTCGAAGCCGAGGCTTTCCCGGTAGGCGATGAACCGGTTGTACAGCGACTCGGGCTTGAGCCGCTCGGCGACGGTGGTGAAGGTGCCGTGCTTCTGCACCAGCCACACCCCGGCCATGTCCCAGTTCCCGCTGTGCGGCAGCGCCAGCACCGCGCCGCGGCCGGCGTCGAGTGCGGCCGCGATGTGCTCCTGACCGCCGAAATGCGCGTCGAGCTGCCGGCCGAGCTTCGTCAGATCCATCGACGGCAACCGGAACGCCTCCCGCCAGTATCGGGCGTAGGAGGCAAGCGAAGCACGAATCAGGCCGTCCGGCACCTGCTCGGGCGGCACGCCGATGACTCGGCCCAGGTTCTTGCGCAGCTGCTCGGGCCCGCCACCGCGCGCCGCGTAGTGCGCACCGGCGCCGAAAGCGTTGCGCGCCATGAACTCCGGCATCGCACGCACCAGTCGCCAGCCGGCCGCATATCCCCAGTCGGTGACCTGGCCGCCCACGAGAAGCGATCACCGCGATCCGGGCTCGGCTCCGCCGGGGTGGTGGTCACGGCCACCGTTCTCGGAAGTCTCGCCGCCCGCATTGGCGGCATCCGGCTTCTCGCCGCGGGCGGACGTCCTGTCAGCGGCTCCATCGCGCCCGGCGAGGTCCGCACGGTGTGCAGCCGCTGGCCGACGGTGACCAGGCTGGCCACCGCCAGCACCCACATCGCCACGTGCACCAGCCAGGGCATGTGCAGGAACGGCACACCCGACAGCCCGGCGCCGACCAGCACGATGATCAGCCGCTCGGGTCGCTCGATGAGGCCGCCCTCGCCGGACAGGCCGCTGGCCTCGGCGCGGGCCTTGATGTAGGAGATCACCTGCGAGGTGACCAGGCAGATCAGTGTGGCCACCACCAGCGATGTGCTCTTGAGCCCGAACGCCGCCCACCACAGCAGCCCGCAGAACATCGCGCCGTCACCGATCCGGTCGCAGGTGGCGTCGAGCACCGCGCCGAAGCGGGTGCCGCCGCCGCTCTGCCGGGCCATCGCGCCGTCGAGCATGTCGGCCAGCACGAAGATGAAGACGGTGAACGCGCCCCACCACAGCTGACCGATCGGGAACAGCGTCAGCGCGGCCGACCACCGAGCCCGCCGTGCCCAGGATGGTGATGCTGTCGGGGGTGAAGCCCGCCCGCAGCGCCACCTTCGCGACCGGCCTGGACAGTTTCTCGTAGGCCGCGCGGGTCATCAGGTAGAAGTTGCTCACGACTGTTTCGCCCACTCGGTGGCGAGCAGTTGACGGGTTTCCCGCAGCAGCTGCGGGATCATCTTCGTGCCGCCGATGATCGTGATGAAGTTCGCGTCGCCGACCCAGCGCGGCACCACGTGCATGTGCAGGTGTTCGGCCAGCGAGCCGCCCGACACCTTGCCCAGGTTCAGGCCGACGTTGAAGCCCATCGGGTTCGACACGCTCTTGATGACGCGAATCGCCTTCTGCGTGAACGCCATCAGCTCGGCGCTCTCGGCGTCGGTCAGATCCTCCAACTCCGACACCCGCCGGTACGGCACCACCATCAAGTGGCCGGGGTTGTACGGGTAGAGGTTGAGCACGGCGTACACCAACTCCCCGCGCGCCACCACCAAACCGTCCTCGTCGGACATCGTCGGGATGTCGGTGAACGGCTGCGACGGCGAGGCGTCCTCGCGACGCACCGGCGCTTCGGCGATGTAGTCCATCCGGTACGGCGTCCACAGGCGCTGCAAGTGGTCGGAGTCGCCCACCCCGCGGTCGACGATCGCGCGGTCGTCAGGCCTGCACTCGGCTCCTCGCGCAGTGCTCATCGCGCGTCACTTCGCCGTGCCCACCTTCAGCAATTCGGCTGTCGGAGCGGCATTTTCCCGGCTGGCGATCCAGTTGCGCGATGGCCTCGACGGCCTCGTCCCGCGGCACGCCGTTGATCTGGGTGCGGTCACCGAAACGGAAGCTGACCGCGCCGGCCTCGACGTCGCGGTCGCCGGCGACCAGCATGAACGGCACCCGCTGGTTGGTGTGGTTGACGATCTTCTTGGCCATCCGGTCGTCGCTGGCGTCCACCTCGGCGCGGACGCCGTGCATCTTCAGTTGCGCGGCAAGGCCGTTGAGGTACGGGATGTGCCCGTCGGCGACCGGGATGCCGACCACCTGCACCGGCGCCAGCCACGCCGGGAACGCGCCGGCGTAGTGCTCGGTGAGGATGCCGAAGAACCGCTCGATCGAGCCGAACAGTGCGCGGTGGATCATCACCGGCCGCTGCCGGCTGCCGTCGGCGGCGGTGTACTCCAGCTCGAAGCGGTCGGGGAAGTTGAAGTCCAGCTGGATCGTCGACATCTGCCAGCTGCGGCCCAGCGCGTCCTTGACCTGCACCGAGATCTTGGGGCCGTAGAACGCCGCGCCGCCCGGATCGGGCACCAGGTCCAGGCCCGACGCGGCGCCGACCTCGGCCAGCACGCTGGTGGCCTCCTCCCACAATTCGTCGGAGCCGACGAACTTCTTCGGATCCTTCGTGGACAGCTCGAGATAGAAGTCGGTCAGGCCGTAGTCGCCGAGCAGGTCGAGCACGAAGCGCAGCAGCGACGTCAACTCGTCGCGCATCTGGTCGCGCGTGCAGTAGATGTGCGCGTCGTCCATCGTCAGCCCGCGCACCCGGGTCAGACCGTGCACGACGCCGGAGAGCTCGTAGCGATAGACGGTGCCGAACTCGAAGAGCCGCAACGGAAGTTCGCGATACGACCGCCCGCGGGACCGGAAGATCAGGCAGTGCATCGGGCAGTTCATCGGCTTGAGGTAGTAGTCCTGGCCGGGCTTGCGCACTGTGCCGTCTTCGTTGTACTCCGCGTCGAGGTGCATCGGCGGGAACATTCCGTCGGCGTACCAGTCCAGGTGGCCCGAGATCTTGAACAGCTCCGCCTTGGTGATGTGCGGGCTGTTGACGAACTCGTATCCGGCCTCGCTGTGCTTGCGGCGCGAGTAGTCCTCGAGTTCGCGTCGGATGATGCCGCCCTTGGGATGGAAAACCGCCAACCCCGAACCGATTTCGTCGGGGAAGCTGAACAGGTCCAGCTCCGCGCCGAGCTTGCGGTGGTCGCGGCGTTGCGCCTCCTCGATGAACTCGAGGTGCTTGTCGAGCGCCTCCTGCGACTCCCACGCGGTGCCGTAGATGCGCTGCAGGCTGGCGTTGTCCTGATCGCCCCGCCAGTACGCGGCCGAGCTGCGGGTCAGCTTGAACGCCGGGATGTAGCTCGTCGTGGGAATGTGCGGACCGCGGCACAGGTCGCCCCATTCCCGTTCGCGGGTACGGGGATTGAGGTTGTCGTAGGCGGTGAGCTCGTCGCCGCCGACCTCCATCACCTCGGGATCGCCGGACTTGTCGTCGACGAGTTCGAGCTTGTACGGCTCGTTGGCAAGTTCTTCGCGCGCTTGGTCTTTGGACTCGTAGACGCGCCGGGAGAACAGCTGGCCTTCCTTGACGATCTGGCGCATGCGCTTTTCCAGCGCCTCGAGATCCTCCGGCGTGAACGCGCGTGGCACGTCGAAGTCGTAGTAGAAGCCGTCGGTGATGGGCGGGCCGATGCCGAGTTTGGCCTCGGGGAACATGTCCTGGACGGCCTGGGCCAGCACGTGTGCCGCGGAGTGCCGGATGACGCTGCGGCCGTCCTCGGTGTCCGCGGGCACCGGGGTCACCTCGACGTCGGCGTCGGGCGTCCACGACAGGTCGCGCAGCCGTCCGTCGGCCTCACGCACCACGACGATCGCGGCGGGATCGCCACGGCCGGGCAGGCCCGCGTCGCGGACCGCCTCCCCCGCGGTCGTCCCGGCAGCGACCCGGATCGGGGCTGCTGGGGCGGGGCTGGCGGCGGCGCTCATCGGTGACTCTCCAATGCATTAGGGGTGGTCGAACGCGACCATGCTATCTGTGCGGCCGCTCAAGTCCCGATGCCGATCGGGCTGTTCAACCACTCCTGGTCGATGCCGACCAGTTCCGCCGTCCAGTCGAGCGCGCCGAGCAGCCACAGCGTGAGGCGCCACGATCAGCGCGGTGAAGATGCCACCGAGGACCTGCACGGACCAATGTCGGGCGTGGAACCAGTCCATCGCCTTGTCGTAGCGCTCCTTGGCGTAGGCCAGCAGCCGCCGCGCCCAGTCGAATTCGGTGGCCAGGATGCCGAGGCCGATGAACACAATGGCCCAGCCCGGTCCCGGATACGGGATCGCGACGATGCCGACGGCCAAGACCGCCAGGCCGACGACCCCGACGACGATGCGATAGACGAAATCGGCCCGGCGCCGTTCCCGCAGCCGGTCCCGCCAGCGCGCCCACCGGTGCCGAAAGCCCGGTCGTTCCTCATCTTCTTGTTGTGTCACGGTTGGCCCGGGCGGAGTTTCACGAACAGCGCGTGGGCCTCGGCCAGCACTGCATCCCCGTCGAGCAGCCGGCCCGAGACGAAGATCTTGCGGTCCTCGATGCCGTCGAGGCGGGCGTCGACCTGCAGTTGTTTCTCGACGAGCGCGATCTTGCGGTAGTCGACGTGCAGGAACGCGGTGCGCTGAGCGCGGCTGCGGCTGAGGGTGAAGGCGGCGTACCCCAGCAGCGAGTCGAACAGCTGGGCCACCGCGCCACCGTGGGCGGCGCCGTTGCGGCCGAGGTGAAAGCGGCGGAACTCCGCGGTGCCCTCGATGCGGTCATCGGAGGTCTTGTGCAGGTCCGCCGGGATCGCCAAGATGTTTCCGCGGTTGGGCAGGTCCATCCGGCGCCCCGACGGCGATGCCCATTCGTCGGCGGCGTACGGCCCGAGCAGGGTCGACACCTTCTCGATCAGATCGGCGGCCTCGCTGATCACCTCGTCGGGGGCGTCGGCGGCACGGGTGAGGTCCTGCAGCGTGCGGACGGCGTCGACGAACCGGCCGTAGTCGGGCCCACCCTGGTCGGTGGGGACCGGCGGGTTGAATCCGCCGCCCGGATGCGCGTCGACGGGCCGTTCGGTGGTCACCCGCCCACCGTATTGCCTCGCCTACTGCTGGGCTGCCCCGGCTTTGCTCAGCGTCTCGAACTCGTCGTCGGACATCTCGATGTCCGCGGCCGCGACGTTCTCCTCCAGATGGGCGACCTTCGACGTGCCGGGGATCGGCAGCATCACCGGCGACCGCTTGAGCAGCCAGGCCAGCGCGAGCTGCGACGCCGAGGCCTGGTGGTCGGCGGCGATGCTGCTCCAGCGGGCCCCCCGGCGCCGCGAGAGGTCCGGAGGCCAGCGGGAACCACGGGATGAAGCCGATGTTCTGTGCCTCGCAGGCCTCCAGCACCGGTTCGGCGGCGCGCGTCGTGAGGTTGTACATGTTCTGCACGGACACGATCGTCGCGACCTTCTGGGCGGCTTCGAGCTGCTCGACGCTGACCTCGGACAGCCCGATGTGGCGGATCTTGCCCTCCTGCTGAAGCTTCACCAGTTCGCCGATCTGGTCCTCGGCCGGGAACTTGGGGTCGATGCGGTGCAGCTGGAACAGGTCGATGGTGTCGACGCGCAGCCGGCGCAGGCTCATCTCGCACTCCTGGCGCAGATACGTCCGGGAAGCCCAGTCGGTACCCACTCGTCGGGACCGGTGCGCAGGAGATCCGGCCTTCGTCGCGATCACGACGCCCGTCTGGGTACGGGTGCAGCGCCTTGCGGATCAACCGCTCCGAGATGAACGGGCCGTACGAGTCGGCGGTATCGATGAAGTTGACGCCGAGTTCGACGAGGCGGCGAAGGACACGGATGCATTCATCGGGATCGTCTGGCGGGCCCCAGATCCCCTTGCCGGTCAACCGCATGGCGCCGAATCCGAGGCGGTTGACGGTGAGGTCGCCGCCGATGGTGAAGGTGGTCATTTCAGAAACCGTACGCCGACGATGACAAGGTGGCCTGGTGAAGCTCAGTGAACTTTCGGCGCTGCCGCTGACCTATTCCGAAGTGGGCGCGACGGCCGGACCATTGCCTGCCGGATATCACCATGTGCAGAAGTCGGCGGTGATCGGCCAGGGGCGGCAACGTTTCGAGGACGCCGCGCAGCCGGGATGCGGTGGGGCATGCTGCGCGGCGCCGGGGTCAGGGTCGAGGCGACGACCGATGTCGCCGCGGTCGGCTCGGAGGTGATCGTCCATCTGGGGCCGGTGCGTGTGCCGTGCCGGGTGGTCTACGTCGTCGACGAGCCCGATCGGCGGGGATTCGCCTACGGCACGCTTCCCGGTCACGCCGAATCGGGCGAAGAGCTGTTCCTCGTCCGCTACGACCCGGCCACCGAGGAGGTGCTATGCGGAGGTCGACGGCGTTCTCCCGGCACGCGACGTGGTGGAGCAGGCTGGCGTCGCCGGTCACGTCGTTGATCCAGCGGGTGGTGACCGACCGATATCTGCGGGCGCTGTAGATGCAGCGCTTACCCGGTCCGCAGCGCGTAGCCTTGACCTCCTACCGAGTACAGTCGGACGGTGACGGTGAACGAACCCAACGGCGTGGAGGCCACGCATCTGCGCATCGCCGAGGTGGTGCGAGCGCTGTACGCCCGATCCGATACCGATTCGGACACCGTGGTCGCCGAGCTGGCAGAGCACGCGGCCGTCGAAGTCCCCGGCGCCCAATACGCCGGAATCACGCTCACCCGCGACGCCAAGGACATCGAGACTCCCGCCGCGACCCATCTGTATCCGGTGCTTCTGGACAAAATCCAGCAACGCCACCGTCAGGGTCCGTGTCTGACCGCGGCATGGGACGAGAAGACCATCCATGTGGCCGATCTCGAGACCGATGACCGTTTCCCGCTGTATCGGCAGGACGCGCTCGCCGAAACCCCGATCCGGGCGATCATGGCGTTCCAGTTGTTCATCGCGGGCCAGACGATGGGCGCGTTGAACGTCTACTCCGACGAGCCCAACGCGTTCGGACCGGAGACCAGAACCATCGGGCTGATCTTCGCCGCGCACTCGTCGGTGGCGTGGAACTCGGCGCGCCGCGACGAGCAGTTCAAGCGCGCACTTGCGAGCCGTGATGTCATCGGCCAGGCCAAGGGCATGATCATGGAACGCTACGGCGTCGATGCGGTGCAGGCATTCGACTTGTTGCGCAAGCTTTCCCAGGACTCCAACGTGCCGCTCTTCCGGATTGCGACCGACCTGGTGACGGCGGCCGAGGAGAAGTCGGGCTAGCCTGCGCCCCCCGAATTCGCTTGTGACGCAGACTGATCAGCGTCGTCAACGGGACACTGTTCGAGGAACTTCGATGCTGTTCTCCTGCACGATCACCGGGTCGCCGACGTTGACCGTATTGAAATACCACTCTGCGTCCTCGGGGCTCAGGCTGACGCAGCCATGGCTGACATTCTCATAGCCGAGCGAATTGACAGCCCACGGAGCCGAATGCACGAAAAGGCCACGGCCGGTGATACGGACGGCGTAATCGACGTCGAGCAGGTAACCGTCGGGAGCATCGGTGGGGATACCGACGCTGCTCGAATCCATCACCACGTCACGTTCTTTGGACAACACGGTGTACATGCCGACAGGCGTCGGATACTCCGGTCGACCCATCGAAGCCGGGAACACCCCGGGTTCTCCCCAGTGGGGTCGATGGTGCGGTGAAGGCAGTGCAGTGGGAGGTCCCGCGTCGACGCCGTCGATGGTGACGGTGAACGTGTGATCCGAGATACTGGCGACGCCGACGACGGCGGGACCGGTCACGAGGTTTGTTGACCGGCCGCCCACCGACAGCGCAATGGTGGTGTGCGCGGGCCAGAATCGGTCGGGCGCCCATTGCACGACATCGTTGTCGAGCCATTCGAACTTGCCCGTCATCGCGGGCACCGATTTGATGTCGATGGCGCGCTCGGCCGCGTGCCTGTCGGCGACGGGCGAGTTGAACGTCACGACGACGGGGTGCGCCACCCCGACGACCTCACCCTGAGCGGGCAGCACTGAAGCAATGGCGGGCTCATACGACCGGAACGCTGCGGCGGGCCAATACGACTGGCGCGGTGCAGCCGTGCTGGCATCGGCCGGACCCGCAGCAAAAACACCATTGATCCCGATCGCAGCAAGAGCACAAAGGGCAATCCCACGCATGGCTTCGGATTCCTCGGATTCCTTCGAAATTACAACGGTGTCAATTCGATCGTAGGGTGACCCTGGCAGTTCGATGTGTAAGTGCGCCTTAGCAATTCGATCAAGGATCCGTCACGCTCGGGTCACAACGGTTGCATTCGGCAAGGTTGTTGCGCGGCACGACAAGCCTGCTCGCCGCCGAACATGGGTCGGCGACGAGCGACGCTTCGTGGCTGGGCGGCGTTAGCCCTGAGGGCCGGGCATAATCGGCTGGCCTGGCGCAGGTGCACCAGCTGGCGGCGGACTAATCGGGTCCCCTTTGCCGCCAAGGCCGGACATTTCGGTGAGCGGGGCTCCGCCCAACGGAGCGCCCACTGGAACCGGCGCACCCACTGGCGCCACCACCGGAACCGGCGCACCAAGTGGCGCTCCCACCGGAACCGGAGCTCCCACCGGAACCGGTGCTCCGACCGGCACCGGAGCACCGACCGGCACCGGCGCCGCCACCGGGAACCGGCCCGGGCAGGGCCAGCGGAACACCGGCCATGTCGGTCAGTGGCGCGCTAGCCGGACCGCACGCGGCCGCCGCAGGCGCTCCAGCCGCCGACGCGGCCGCCGCAGGCGCTCCTGCTGCCGGCGCGCCGGCAGCAGCTGCCCCGCCGGCCGACGACTGCACGCATTCGTAGCCGCCGGTCAAGAACGGAACGGCCGACGCAGCCGGGCTGAAGGTCACGGCGAACCCGCACAACCCAGCCGCAGCAACAACTACCTTGATGTTGACTCGATCAAAGATCATCATCGACGTCGACCCTTCACTCGCACTTTGACATTCCGCATTCACGTGGTGCAGCAGAACTGCATGCCGCACCGCGGTTGCGGTAGACAGCCGCGTTAATTATCAGCATCCAAATTCGAAGGACGCACCACGCCGCACCGACCGTTTCCAAACAGTGACGTTCGGCTGCGTTATCGGATCGTTGCCGAGGACGCCGCGCTCGCCGCCCTAGGCGTCGCATGTTTGCCGAGAATCGTGGAAATCCGGGGCCGGTAACGTTTCAATCCCCCGACTGGGGGCATCACTGTGGGGACAGAGCAATCGAGTCAGGGGTTGGTAGTGATGAGTGTGGAATCCAAACCCGCCGCGGATGCGTCGGTCGGCGAGTTGATGAGTCAGCTGTCCACGCAGACGTCGCGTCTGGTACGCGACGAAATGCGATTGGCGCAGAAAGAGTTTCAGGAGTCGGCAAAGCATGCGGGTATCGGCGCCGGACTTTTCAGCGGCGCGGGCCTTCTGGCCGTGTTCGGTCTGGCGACGCTGATCGCCGCGGCGGTGGCGGGCCTTTCGCTGGTGCTGGAAGTGTGGGCTGCCGCCCTGATCGTCGCCGTCGTGTTGTTTGTCGCCGCGGGTATCGCGGCCCTGGTGGGACGAAAACAAGCCGAAGAGATCACGCCGGCCGCTCCAAAGACGGTCGAAACTGTGAAAGCAGATATCCAAGAACTGAAGGACGCGCGCCATGACCACACCTGATCCCGATCGCCCCGAGCCCGGGCCGGACGCCGGCATCAGCGACATCGAGGCCGACATCGAGCAGACACGAGACGAGCTTGGCCAGACGGTCCAAGCCCTGTCCGCGAAGTTGGACGTCAAGGAGCGCGCCAAGGAGAAGGCCGCGGAAACGAAGGACCGGGTCGTCGACACAGCCGACACGTTCAGGCACGCGGCCACCGACAACCCGAAGCGGACGATCCCGGTCGCGGCCATCGTGCTCGCGGGCGCGGTGGCGGTCGGCTTCGTCATTTGGAAGCGACGGCAGTAGCCGCCTCGGGCAGTCTCTCCCAGCTAGGGCCACGCTCCCGCGAGGTCAGCCCTTTCCTTGAGCGCCCCACTCTGCCTCGACCCCGTCGCCCGGAAATATGACGTGAAAATGAAACGATGCAACTTCGATGCACAATTCCGAGCCGGCGGATATATATTCTCTGTGTGACTGACGTCGACGTCACCCCCTTCACCCGGCAGCGCGAAGATGCGATCACCGAGGCCGTCACCGAGATAGTGGGGCATCGGGCAGTGATCGACCAGGCTAAAGGACTGTTGATGTACGTCTACGGCATCGATGCCAACACCGCCTTTGCACTGCTGCGGCACCGTTCGCAGGAGAATAACGTCAAGCTCCGCGCGCTGGCCGCGCAACTTCTCCATGATGTGAGTGCCCTGAAGCCGGGCCATCCAGCCCTGCCCTCCCGCGCGGCGTTCGAGCGCCTACTGCTGACCACACACGAGCGCGTCCGCGACTAGATGGTGGATAAATCTAGGCGGGGCGGCTAGCTCGACTTTTTGCCACCCTTACGCCCGGCGGCTTTCTTCTGGGATGTGTTTCCGCCGCTTCCGCTGCCGCTGCTGCGTTTACTCTGACTACTGCCCGAACTCTTACCGCCCCGGCTCGAGGCTCCCTCGGAGTTGGAGATGGCCGCGGCCCGCCCCTTGCTCATCCCCTTCTTGCGCAGGCCCTCGTACTGTTTGTCGTTCTTGACGCTGGGTCCATGATCCTTCGCCACGGTTCCTCCTCTACGTTGTGCGTCTCGAATACCCCGATTGCGCTGCGAGACACGCATTCGAATTGCCAGGTTTCGTCAAGCGGGCGGCAAGGTCTGAATTTTGTCGCCAGGTTCAGATACGAGCCTTGAACGAGGACTTCACCGGATGCGGGCGATTCAGAGACCGAATTCCGGCCCGCCTCGCTCGCTGGTACTCAGCTCAAGCACTCGCCGGCGGATACCACGGTCGCCCGCATGTTGTTTTCCATCATGCGCAGCGCCGCTGTGCCGAGGTCGGCGTCGATGTGCGCAACCGCGTCGGATGGGACGGTCACCTCGAAATGGCGGATGTACGCGTCGAGCGCGCTGTAGAGGATGCACTGTTCGGTGACCTGGCCGGTCAGGATGATCCTCTTCGTCTCCAACCGGGTAAGTAGGTAGCTCAGCGGGGTGGCGTAGAAGGCGCTGTGGCGCACCTTTTCCAGGAATGGCCAGCCAGTGTCCGGCACAATCGGCTTGACCAGATCGGGACGCGCACCGTCGAGAGCCTGTTGGACGATGTCATCGCGGGTGGCGGTGAAGTCGCCGTAGTTGTCGTTGACGTAGATGATGTCGACTTCGTCGTGGCTTGCGCGCCCGGTCGATCAGTCCGGCGAGGGGTTCGATGATCTCGCCGACACTGTCTGCCAGAACGTCGGCGTCTTCGTGCCGGTACGCGTTCAGCATGTCGACCACAAGTAGGGCAGTCTCACTCACGACTAGGGTGATACCCCGTCGCGTTTACCCGACACGTCGGCGGGACACAACAGGCGGATGGACTTCTTCTCCGCCTATCACCAGGGGTTCGTGCGGGTGGCGGCCTGCACGCTGCACACCGCGGTCGCCGACCCGCCGGCCAACGTGGAATCGGTGCTGCGCGTCGCGCAGACCTGTCACGACGACCACGTGGGGGTTGCGGTCTATCCCGAGCTGACCTTGTCTGGCTACTCGCTCGAGGACATCGTCATGCAGGACACCCTGTTGGACTCGGTGGAGTCGGCGCTCGCCGAGGTCGTCGCTGGTACAGCCGATCTGCTGCCGGTACTGGTCGTCGGTGCGCCACTGCGGTTTCGGCACCGCATCTACAACACGGCCGTCGTGATCCACCGCGGTCGGGTGCTCGGTGTGGTGCCCAAGTCCTATCTGCCCACCTACCGTGAGTTCTACGAGCGTCGTCAGATCGCAGTGGGTGACGACGAACCCGGCGTCATCCGCGTTGACGGCGCCGACGTACCGTTCGGAGCCGATCTCTTGTTCGCCGCCACCGACCTGCGGGGTTTCGTGTTGCATGTCGAGATCTGCGAGGACATGTTCGTCCCGGTGCCACCGAGCGCGAGGGCCGCGCTGGCCGGCGCGACTGTACTGACGAACCTATCGGGCAGTCCGATCACCATCGGTCGCGCCGAGGACCGTTCGTTGCTCGCCCGCTCGGCGTCGGCGCGCTGCCTGGCGGCCTACGTGTACGCGGCCGCAGGTGAGGGTGAGTCGACCACTGACCTCGCCTGGGACGGCCAGACGATGGTGTGGGAGAACGGCGTATGTCTTGCGCAATCGGAGCGGTTTCCGAAGGGCGAGCGGTGCTCGATCGCCGACGTCGATCTCGACCTCCTGCGCTCTGAACGTGCACGAATGGGCACGTTCGACGACAATAGACGTCATGAATCGGTGGACGAGACATCCTTCCGTCGAATCGAATTCGACCTGGATCCGCCTGCCGGCGACATCGGTCTTCGCCGCGAGGTCGAGCGTTTTCCATTCGTACCGTCGAATGATGCACGGCTGGAACAGGATTGTTACGAGGCCTATAACATTCAGGTTTCCGGGCTGGAGCAGCGACTGCGGGCGCTGGACTATCCAAAGGTCGTGCTCGGGCTCTCCGGCGGGCTCGATTCAACCCATGCGCTCATCGTCGCTGCAAAGGCGATGGACCGCGAGGAGCGGCCCCGAAGTGACATTCTGGCCTTCACGCTGCCCGGTTTCGCCACCGGCGAGCGCACCAAGGGCAACGCCCTGCGGCTGGGCGAAGCGTTGGGGGTGACGTTCGCCGAGATCGACATCACCGAGACGGCCAAGCTGATGCTGACCGAGATGGATCATCCCTTCGCGCGCGGCGAGAAAGTCTACGACGTGACATTCGAGAACGTGCAAGCCGGCCTGCGCACCGACTACCTGTTCCGGCTGGCCAATCAGCGCGGCGGCATCGTGTTGGGTACCGGTGACCTGTCGGAACTGGCGCTGGGTTGGTCGACCTACGGTGTGGGCGACCAGATGTCGCACTACAACGTCAACGGCGGCGTGCCCAAGACACTGATCCAACACCTGATCCGGTGGGTGATCGCGTCCAAGCAGTTCGACGATACGGTCAACGAAGTGCTGCAGTCGGTACTTGAGACCGAGATCAGTCCCGAGTTGGTCCCCGCCGGCGAAGACGAGGAAATCCAAAGCAGTGAGGGAAAAGTGGGACCATATGTCCTGCAGGACTTCTCGCTATTCCAGGTGCTGCGCTTCGGGTTCCGCCCGTCGAAGGTCGCGTTCCTGGCCTGGCACGCCTGGAACGACGCCGAGCACGGCGACTGGCCCAGTTGCTATCCGCTCGACGAGCGGCCGTCCTACACGCTTAGAGAGATTCGGCACTGGCTGCAGGTGTTCGCGCAGCGGTTTTACTCGTTCTCCCAATTCAAACGTTCAGCACTACCGAACGGTCCCAAGGTATCCCACGGCGGATCGTTGTCGCCCCGTGGTGACTGGCGTGCACCCTCGGACATGTCGGCACGCATCTGGCTGGATGAGATCGAACGTGCGATCCCCGAGAGCTGAGCGCGATGGGCCGTCGGTGGTGACTCCCCGCATTCTCAAGAGGCGTCAGATCAACTGGCGCGCGGCCGCGTACAACTCTAAAACCTCCTCGTCCAGGAGAAAGCCTTCGGGTGGCCACGGGCGACGGCAAAGAGGAGTCCATCCGGTCGGCGATGCTCGCGATGTACGAGGACTCCTACGCCGGCGACGAGCGGGAGCGGGGACGGCTCGCTTTAGTTCCTTGCCTCAGTGACGCCGACGGCCTTGGGCACCGTCCCTTTCGGCGCGTTGACTTCTGTTGGCCAGGTGTACGGGTCTTCAGGGGGAATGGGGCTGCCTAGCAAAAAAGTTCGGTCCGTACGGCTGGCACGCGCGATGGTAATGAGCCAGGTCGCGAGGGTACTGACACGATTCTGGACGCCGGTGAGAAACGCGATGTGGATCAGACCCCAGCCCAGCCAGCCGAGTAAGCCGGCTAGTTGGATCGGCCCAGCTTCGACCAGCGCATGGCCGCGGCTGATATAGGCGGCCGAACCGAGGTCGCGGTAGCGGTACGGCTTGCGTGGCTTTCCGGCGAGGTCGCGGCGCACACATGCAGCAGCGTGTAGTCCACCCTGCATTGCGTTCTCGGCAACGCCGGGCAGTCGATCGCGGCCGACAAGGTCGCCGATGACAAAAATCTCCGGATAGCCGGGTACGGACAGATCAGCCTCGACGGCGATGCGCCCTGCACGATCCGACTCGGCTTTGAGAACTTGGCGAACCGCCGCGCGAATGGCACCGCCTTCCACACCTGCCGTCCAGAGCACCGTGCGCGCCGCGTAATGCTCATCTGCGCCACCGGCTTTGGGTGAGACGGTGACCCGGTCGTCTTGGACGTCTGTGACGTGAACACCCATGCGCAACTCGACACCAAGGCTCTCGAGCTTTTCCGTGGCTTTCACGGCCAGACGCGGCGAAAAGCCCTTGAGTACCCGTTCCCCACCGTCGAACAGCAGCACGCGAGCTTCAGGCGGTTCGATGCTGTGAAACTGGTTGGCCAAGGCCCGAGTCGTGATTTCGCGAATCTGACCCGCCAGCTCGACGCCAGTAGGGCCGCCGCCCGCCACCACGAAAGTGAGCCAGCCGTCACGCTCGAGTCCCGCCGGCAGCGTTTCGGCGATTTCGAAGGCGCAAAACAACCTACGGCGAATGCTCAAGGCATCATCGAGTGTTTTCATCCCGGGCGCGAACCGAGCGAACTCGGGCTTTCCGAAGTAGGACTGTTGCATCCCCGCAGCGAGGACCAAAACGTCATAGTCGACCATGAACGTGGACTCGTCTGGGCGGCGAGCCGTCACGCGCCGCGCATCCGGGTCGAGATCGACCGCTTCGCCGAGCAAGGTTCGCACGTTGCGGTGCCGTTCCAGTTCCTCGCGCAGCGAGCGGCTGATCTGCCCGATGCCCAGCGTTCCGGTTGCACATTGATACAGCAGGGGCTGAAACACGTGACAGGCCGCGCGATCGAGCAGGGTCACGTCAACGTCCACGCCGCCGAGTCTGCGTGCGCAGAACAACCCCCGAAACCGCCCCCGATGACCAGTACTTTTGTGCGACGATCGCTCACAGACGAGATATACCCGCGGGGGATGGCCTTCAACTCATATCAGGACCATTCGCCTCGCCAGTCACATCTGCAGGCCCGCCTAGGCACCGGTCTGCCGATGCGGCTCGGCGACCGGCTTGGACTCCGCAGAACCTCGTTGCCGCAAGAAGATCGACAGCCCGACAATCGCCGCGACAGCGATGAACTCGCTCTGCCAGTTCTGCATCGACTCGAACCAGAACTGCGCAGTTGTCATGTAGCGCCACATCGAGATAGCTGCTTGGCCGTGTTGCACTTGCTCCTCGTTGAACGCCTTGGACCCGCCCGCTGCGTGCAGGGTCCAGGACGCGAAGAACAACACGAAAAACGCTATCGCCAAGGAGTGTTCGTACAGCGCGAGGATCACGCCGCCTTTGCGCACGGCCCAGGGTGTGTACTGGTTCGGCTGCACGCCGCGCGGATCTTGGTCCTGCGGCGCTGGCTCGTGCATCGGTTTCGACTCGGACGACCCCTTCTGAAACAGGAACGCCGTCAGTACGACGTACATGCCCATCTGCAAGAACTCGGATTCCCAGTTCTCGAACGTCGCCTCCACGAAGTCGCCGGTGGTGAGGTACTTCAGGACCGATACCTGTTCCTGCGAGCCGTGTTCCTGCTGTTCTTGGTTGTATGTCGCAGCGCCCGAGACGATCATCCCGGCAAAAAACACTGCGAATAAGGCTAGACACGCGAGCAGTAACCCGTTCTCGCGGAGGCGAGCGGTGACAGAAGTCGGCATCACGATGCTCCTCAAGAGGACGGTCTTAGTAGGACGGCTTACCTGTTTCCACCACGAACGCATTCAAGACCTATGTTGCAAGACGATATCGGGATGTAGGGAAACACCGGATTCGTTTCGACCCGTCTCGGCCCTACCCTTGTCTAGTTGGTCCGGCTTCTTGAGCCAAACCCGTCGGTCAGCGTAAGGCTCTACAGTGCATCGAAATTGCGTCATTTCGCCAGGGTTGGCTCCGCTTCGTGCAGAGGACGATCCGCCAGAATTCGCGCTCCTAACGAAAACTGTTCGTAGTTGATGCAGACGGCCTGAGGGCCGGTTCTGGAGAAGCTGGTTCCGCCGGGCGCGGGTGGTCACGCGCGGTCAGCCTCGTTTCCGCTCGCTTCGCCGTATCTGCGCATCAACAGCGGCAACGTCACCCACAAAACAGCAAAAGCGCCAAGGGCAAAGGCTCCGGCGACGGTCGCCGTTGTTCGGCCATAGACCATATCGAAGACGACAACCGTCACGCCCACCAAGGCCAACCCAAGTAGCACCAGCCCGGCGTAGGCGAGCCGGTGCGCGGCCGACACCAGCGTCTTGAGCCGATGTTGACGAAAAAGCACCCGGTGCATCGCGACAGGGGCCACAAGCGCCAACGTCGCAGCGACCGAACACGCCACGGTGGCGGCGTAGACGCCACGCATCAAGTCGTCGAGCCGGTCGAAGCGCTGCTGAAACGGGAGGGTCAAAAGAAAACCGGTCAGCAGCTGGACGCCGGTCTGGGTCACCCTCAGCTCCTGAAGCAAGGTCGACCAATTGCGGTCCAGCCGTTCGGTTTCGGTCTCCTTGCGGGCCCGGTCATCCCAGTTCTGGTCCCGTTCAGGATGGTCGACATCCATGTCGTCACTGCCTGCGACGCGCCGAACTCATTGCGCGACAACGCGAAACGTGGACAGCGTGGTATCGGCGGCGTCGGGTACGTTCATACCCGCTGCCACCCCAGTACGCAGATATTCGACGATGCTGTCGGTGAGCTGCTCCCCCGGCACGACGGCGGGAATACCGGGCGGGTACGGAGTCATTTGTTCGGCGGCGGTGCGTCCGGCCGCTTCGTCAGCGGGGACCTGCTCCACCGCCGCAAAGAACGCGTCGCGCGGTGCCATCACCGTCTCGAGCTGAATCTCCGCCGGCGCGGGAAGCGCGATCGGGCGCGGACGGTCAAAATTCTCGGCCGCAGTGCGCCACGACCGCATGGCGTCGACAAGCCGCGCCGCGGTGTCCTTGCCGTCGGCGAACGACAGCGTCGCTAGGATCCGGCGGTGATCACTCATGCCGACATCAATGCGGCAGTTTTCCCGCAACCAATCGGCGGCCTGATACCCAGATGTGCCGGTAGCCGAGACGTCCATCAGCACCTGCATCCGGTCGAGATCGTGGGACGCCTCGGCGCCGAGCAATTCCTCGTCGAGCACGTCGACTTCTGGGATTCGTTCCAGCTCGTCGCGTAGCTCGTAGGCCAGATCTAGTGCGGCGCCGAGCAGTTCGTGCCCGTTTTCGACCATCTGGCGCCTCCAGCCATCCAGCGCCGAGTACACCAGCACGTTGGGGCTGGTGGTCATCAAAAGGTCCGCGCAGGCCGAAAGCCGGTCTGGGTCGATGAGGTCGCCCTGCAGGTGAAACACCGACCCTTGCTCGAACCCTGCGCCCATCTTGTGCACGCTGACCACACAGACATCGGCACCGGCGTCCATCGCCCACGTCGGTAGGCCTTCGTGGAAGGGCAGATGCGCACCCCAAGCCTCGTCGACGATCAACGGCTTCCCGCGGTCGTGGCATACCTGAGCGATCCCGGCCAGATCGGTGCAGGTGCCGTATGGGCTGGGGCTGACGACCAGAGCGCCTGCGGCATCGGGGTATTCGTCCCACGCGTCGCTGTAATCCTGCGGCGACGGCGGATGCGAGAAGTGCCGCGCTGCGTCCCAGCGCGGCGTGACCCACCGCGGCTGCACACCGGAGAAGATGAGCCCAGCGACAATCGACTTATGGCTGTCGCGCCCGACCAACAGGCTGTCGCCACCGCCCGCCACAGCCATCATCGCCGCCTTCACCGAGAGCGAACTTCCGCAGGTCGAAAACCAGGCCGTGTCGGCGCCGACCGCCTCGGCCATCAGATCCTCGGCTCGTTTGAGATAGCTGTTCGACATGCGGCGGTCGTCGAGTCCGCCACTGGCCAAGACATCGTCACGAAACGGCTGATGGCCCAGCACGTCCAGCACTCGGTCATCGACGCCGCGGCCCTGCCGGTGCCCGGGAGGCGTGAAACCGTAGCGATCGGCCGCGTGGTACTCCACCAGCGCGTCCAACAGAGGCGCCTGGGATTGATCCATAGTGGTCGAATTACCCAAAAGATCGCCAGTCCATCGCTAATCGCGCATTGTGAGACGGCGAGCGATGATGTCGGCGGCCACCGAAGAGATGGAACGACCGCACGCGTAGGAGTAGGCCCGTAGCCGGTCAATCGCCTCATCGGCGTTGACGGCGAGTTGTACGGCCACCATTCCACCGGCGATGTGGATTTGGGTCCGGGCGAACGCCTCGGCCGACTCGTCAGATGCGGCGCCGCCTGTCGCCGCGGCATCGATGGCCTTCTCAGCGTTGTCGAACTGGGCGGCGTGCGCCTCCCAATTTGACTGCATTAGGCGGCCTATTTCGGCCGCGCAAGCTGCGGTTACTGCGTAATCGGCGGCGGCGAGGCTGCCGGCGGTGCGGCGGTACAACTCCAACACACCCACCGGTCGTTGCCCGTCGGGGATGGGAAACGCGAACAACGCGTGCACTCCCAGCTCGGTTGCCTCGGCGGCGAACGTCGGCCACCGCGACGTCTGCGCGACGTTATCGAGTTCGGGGTAGACCTGGGGTCTGTTATAGACGTAAGCATCCAGGCAGGGTCCTTCGCCGATGGTGTACTGCAGTTCGTCGAGTTGGCGGGCAATGGTGTCGGTCGCATGCACCAGGTCCCTGGTACGTGATGACCGAGTTAGGACCGCAAGCGCCGCACCATCGGCCCCTGCCTGGCGCATCGCGGTGTCGCACACGCTCAGCCACTCCAGCAAATAAGGAGTCAGCACTTCGGCCGGCTGACTTTCGCCGTGGGTCATCGCGAGCCGGGTAATGCGGACTGCTTTCCGATGGGTTGGTCATTGCTCACGTGCGGATGATAGGGCTCGGGTTCTCGGTCGGTTATTCAGTGCCACAACGCAGACAGGCACTGCGCCTGCACATTGTGGCGGTGCTTCCACGAAGTGCAATTACCCGCCAGCGCCTCCGGTAACCCACCAACTTTGCCTGGAACCGCGCAGAGCCATCTGAGGCGCGAGATCGCTCTGTTGCAGAGGGGTTGAGGTCAGCGGTTCAGAGCCGCAGTGGTCGCCGGGGTAACCCCGGCATTCAGTTGGGCTGTCATCATGCTGGAGCGTCTGACCGATTGTTCTGAGCGCTGAGCTCGTGGCCTGGGCGGAACGTCTCACCTGACGAGGTGATACCTGCACCAACGACGACGATGTCGGGATCGGGCGCGTCGGTGACCCTTCCTGGCGGCGGTGCGGAGGCGACACGGTCGGTTTGCCACCACGAAGTCATGGGGCGTCATTACCCGGCCAGCGTGGCCTCAAACGGCAGCACTGACCGCTGCCCGATGCGATTGATTTCGGGAAGCTGCTCGGTTCATACAAAACTCGTCGCTGAGTTCGGCAATGGACCTTTCTGCAGGGGGCTCTCCACGGCGTTGAAGGTTTAACGTTGTTCGGTTCGAGGTACCTCTCGCCCATTGTGGAAGCCAACGCCATGGCGAACGACGCCGCTGCAGGAAACGCTGGCGACGACGAACCGAACGCCGCGCAGCTGCTTTCGACGGTGGGTGCCGCGGTGATGCGTCCCGCCGCACTCGGCGCGTGCGTCGGAGTCTCCGACGACGCGTGGCGAGTATTCGGCGCCCATTGGGACGATTTGGCGGTCGACACCTACGCCGCGGAATGTGGCACGCGTCGGCTTCGCCGATACGGACACTTCCTGTTCCGCGACGGAGTCCCGACGATGATGGCCCACGATGCCTTCGTGCAGCCGCAGGATTCCAATCCGCTATATGTGGGGCGGCAACGCCTCTTCCAACCACTCACCGACGCATTCGCGAAAGATCCCTTGCTGCATGCTGTGCTGGCCATGTTGGGACGCATCGCGATCACGATGGACCACCGGCTCGCCTTCAGTGTCAAAGTCACCCCGTTTCGGGTGGTGGCGACCGCCGACAAGCCGGGACAGCCTGCACCCGAAGGATTACACCGCGACGGTGTCACCCTGGTCACGTCTCTGTTGATAAGCCGCCGCAACGCCGAGGGCGGTGAAAGTTCAGTATTCGATCTCAGAGGCAATCCCCTACTGGCAACGGTCCTTTCGCAACCAGGCACCATGCTGCTGGGCGATGACCGTCGCACGCTGCACGGCGTTTCGCCGATCCGGCCCGCCGACCGACGACGCCCAGCGGTGCGGGACGTCCTGGTGATTACGTTCGCGCCGCCGTCGCTGCGATGAGGTCGTCGACCACACCTTCCAAACTGCCGCACCGGGCGAGTGTGGCGCGCTGAGCGTCCGCGCCGGTGCCGCGCTTCATCAGCCGCCGCCGAAAGGCCTCAACAACGGCGGTGTCGCCATGCTCTTCGAGCGCCGGGCCGATCTGCCCGAACAGCCTGTCCGTCAGGACGGTAGTGGGAACGATCCCGCCGGTGAGGGGGTCGATGGCATCGCCCGACCAACCGTCTCTGGCCGCTCTCCAGTACGCTGCGCGCAGTAGCTCGCTTTCTATGCGGGGCCCGCAATCGCCGGTGTGCACCAGCGTGAGCGCCGTTGTCACAAGCGCCCGCACCAGCATCGTCAGTGCCACAGTGTCCTCCACGTCAGCCACGACGTCCATGCATCGAATCTCGATCGTCGGCAGCCGCGGATTCGGGCGGATATCCCAGAACGGAAGATCTGAGGCTAACATCGCGCCCGTCTCGGCCATGGCCGCGGCGACTTCGTCGTAGTGCTGCAACGATTCCGCGTACGGAGGTGGTCCGAGGCAGGGAAACCGTCCCCGGATCACGGCGCGCCAGTCAGCGTATCCGGTGTGACGGCCATGGCAGAAAGGCGAATTGGCAGCCAGTGCCACCAGCAGCGGTAACCAGGGTCTGAGATGGTTGGCAACCAGGACGGCCAGCTCGCGGTCTGGAAGGTAAGTGTGGACATGGACGGCGCAGACATCGAAGTCGTCCATCATGCCGCGGTATTGCTCTAGGCCGGCCCGGTAACGAGGGTGGTCCCCCACCGCTAGCGGCCCGCCAGTACCGATAACCGGGGTACCCGCGGCACACAGCCGCAGACCTTCGGCCGTCGCGGCTACCGCGACCGCCGACCGCAGCGCGAGCAGTTCTCGCCGCAGATCGGCTGCATCTTGGCACGGCGAGGTTCTCAGTTCGATTTGTGACCGACTGAATTCACCGCAAACGCTGTCTCCCATCGTCTTGGCCGCTCGCGCGACGACCGCCGCGCCGGCCTCGCCAGGCAACCGCGATTCGGGATCAACGAGGAAATGCTCCTCCTCTACCCCGATCGTCGGCGATGCGCGGGCGGGCTGGGCGCGCTGCTTCGGGCCGTGCGTGTCGGGCCCGAGGTTCTTGCCGAACCCGGCGTCTAGGCGAAGTCGCTCCATCGGCCCTGGGTACCCGATTCAGCCCTTCTGTTCTCTCGATGCCCATCCACACTCGACCACCGCTTGTCACCGCGCCTCAACGACGTAGCCAGGTGAGCTCTACGCTGTCGCGTTGTTGCGCGCTCCCAAGAGCAGAGTCGCCGTCCGCCGATGCGTCGATCAGCAAGCGTTCCGTTCGATCTCGTCGATCTTCTCGAAGTTTGGATCAATGTCGCCGAGGCATTCACAAAGTGGTTCAGTAGCCGTTTCCTTGGACCGCGCGGACTATACGGATTGCCCGCATTGTCGGGCCACAGCAGATTGTAGGCGAGACGCGTTCGATCCAGCCCGATCAAACCTTTGAATGCGATCGCACGGTGCGGCCGAACGATTCATCATGTGCCGTAACAAAGATGCCCAAGGAAGCTGCGACAGTCATGGTTTGGTGTGCATAGCGTCCGGGAATTACATCTGCGTGACGTCCTTTTCCACATCGGTCGAGCCGGTCTTGCCAATGGAGGTCGGCCCGCTGTCCGGTGCCGTTCTCGGTGCCCTGTCTGAGCGGCCGGTGCGGCGCCATTTTTCGCGTATCGAGGCGCCAATCGGCGACTCCGACCCGTACGGTCGGGATCTGCAGCTGGCGCTTTACGTGTGCTACGAACTGCACTACCGGGGATTCATCGGAGTCGACCCGAGCTGGGAGTGGAACCCGGCGCTTCTGCATCTGCGCGGCCTGCTGGAGGACGCATTCCTGCAGGCTGTCCGCCGAGATGTTGGTCAGCTGCCCTCGGACGAAAGCGTTGACGACGTGATAGATGCGCTGTGCGTCGAGCCGGCCGACGGCCAGGGTCCGTCCTACTATTTGCGGGACGCGGCACGTGGGAGCAGATGCGTGAGTTTTTTGTGCACCGCTCGCTGTATCACCTCAAGGAAGGTGACCCCCATGCGTGGGCCATCCCACGTTTACTCGGCCACGCCAAGGCGGCGTTTGTCGCGGTCGAGTTCGACGAGTACGGCGGCGGACGCGGAACCCAACTGCACCAATATCTCTACGCCGAACTCATGGATGCCGCCGGCCTGGACTCCACTTATCTCGGCTATCTCGACTGGGTCGGTGGCGAGGCGTTGGCGTCGGTCAACCTGATGTCGATGTTCGGGTTGCACCGACAGTTGCGCGGCGCCGTGATCGGTCACTTCGCCTCTACGGAGATCACCTCGTCGCCCGGATCGCGCCGACTTGTCGAAGCGCTGCAGCGTATGGGTGCTCCCGAGCCGTGTGTGCACTTCTACCGTGAACACGTCGAGGCGGATGCTGTCCACGAACAGGTCGTGCGGACCGAGGTGGTGGGCGATTTGCTTCGGCGGGAACCACATCTGGCCGAGGACGTCGTGTTCGGGATCAAAGCACGCGATGTGGTCGAAGACCGGCTCGCCGCACACATGATGCAGCGCTGGGCGGCGGGGCAGACCTCGTTACGCCGGCCGCTGCGTTGACTGCTCGCCCTCGGTGCGGCGGCGTCGGCGATGGCTCGTATCGCACAGCGGGTAGGTCTTACTACACCGGCACGCGCAGATTGCCACCATGAATCGATCCGACTCCACCACCTTGCCGTCGGGCAGCTCGATGCGGACCGGCCCCTGCACCATCACGGGTCCTGACGGGACTACCCGCACCAGGCGGGGTTTTGCGCCGCTCATTTCTTCTCGACTCTGATTACCACCAGTCGCTCGTCACGTCGACCGGGCTCTAGCCGGCCCATGCGCTCAAGCCATCGGGCGCGTGTAGTCAGCACTGGACCAAAGGGAATCCACTGCTGCGCAACGACTTCAGCTCCAAGTCCGGTGTTCTCGACGGCGGTCAGTGTCTGGTCGATTCCGGAGAACTCCGATTGCACCAGCAGCATGACGCCACCGTCGACCAGCAACGCAGGTGCAGCCACGCACAGCGGGTCGATCACCTGTCGACCGTCGGGGCCGGCGTTGACGGCACGGCTAGGCTGCGCCGGGGTGTGCACGGAATCGTCGTCGAACTCGTGGGGAATGTAAGGCGGATTACACACCACCAGCTCATACGGACCGAATTCGACCGCTCGCGCCCAAGAGCCGAGGTGGACCTCCACGCCAACTCCCCTGGCCAACACATTCGCTCGGGCACAACGCACTGCGCGCGGGCAGATGTCAAACGCGGCGACCTGCGACGCACCCTGCTCGGCTGCACCGATTGCGACGACACCACATCCGGTGCATAGATCGGCTACCCGGTGCCCCAGCGCCAATCCGGTCCTGCCCATCACATCAATGAGCAGCTGTGAGTCCTGCTGCGGAACGTACACGCCGGCCGCTGCAGTGATGACGCCGTCGACGTTGGTATAGGCGGTTGTCACATGGGTCCTTCGGAAGGGTCTGAGTCCATCTGTGCGGTGGTTAGTGCCCTGAATTGGCGGAGTTAAACCGGCGGGCTGTTGTCGTCGCCCGGTGCAGCCCATCGCCCGGATCAAGGGTCATCGGGTTCAGAAGCATCCAAAACATCCGAGGCGGCCAAGTCTGTGGGCTTCGGTGGGATTCCATCGACCTTGAGGTGCCGAGATCAGGTGCACGACAACCGCGTAATCGCGGCGCACGTGCGCGTGGCGGCGTTCATGATCTTGATGTTGACATCGTTGAGTATGCCGGTGGCGCCTCGTGGAATCGTTGGTGCGCGCGCCCAGTTTTAACCGGTGGCCGAGGGGTATCACCTGTGCGCAGCGTCCTGGAGCAGCGCGGGAACTGCCGCTCCATGACCCGCCTGCAGATCTTGCACTGTCGCAAATGTGGAGGGGCCCACGCGAGCGAACCCTGATGACCTACCCATGGAAAGCTTGTCGTTGCGTATTGCCTCTGTGCCTGCCTCGCACATTTATGTTCGACACCTGTCAGCAGCCGGGTGGGATCGATCCCGTTGTGCGCCTTGACGATCCGGTGCCTGGACGACGGCCGTACTGTCCCTGGGGGCTGGTGGCCGCCCTTGATGCTCGAACCCGGTTGGGTCAGCAGACAATCACCACCGGCTTTCGATGTATTCCACATCCATTTCGGCTTCGACGCCATCGGTCCCGAAGCTCTCACCGAAGTGGTACACGAACTGAAGGTGCACGACATAGCCGCTCGTGTACACGGTGCACGACCTGCGTAACCCGCATCATGTCGAACCCGGCGTACACGCAGAGCAACAAGAAGTGCTGCTGGCTGCCGGCGGACACCGTAATCACACTGACACCGGGAGCCGCCCGCGGTAATTGACCAGCGATGGAACCGGTCCGCCCAGGTACTAGCCTCACCCGCACGTGCTCAGCCCCGCTGCGATCGAACGCCCACGTCATGTAACGGTGAGCGCTTCGTCGTTGGGGTGCACGCCAAGAGCCTGCGCGCCAACATGGATCCGCTTCCCTGTCATCGACGCCCTCAGCGCGGCGGTCGCCGAACTTACCTTGCCGCGATCCTGCAGGTCGACGTCCACGACGAGATCTTCCATCCCGACAACTATTGGTTCGCACCCGACGTCGGCACCGCAATACTGAGCCGTGCGCGCCCGGAATAAGGTCGAGGTCCGGGTGCACCCGTACTTCACCGACGCCGAACTCTGGGAATATCTGGGCTCGCTGGACGTCTCGGTGCTTCCCTACCGGTTCGGCACTCATTCGGGATGGCTTGAAGCCTGCTTCGACCTCGGCACAGCTGTCATCGCGCCCAGTTGTGGCTACTACGACCAGCAACGCCCGTGCGGAGTCTTCGATTTCACCGAGGGCCGCTTCGATTTCGCCTCGCTGCGCCACGCCGTCTGCGATGCCTACTGGCGCTGGCGGACGGGCGTTCCAGCGCCGCGCGCCACCTGGGCGCAGCGTCGCACCGAGCGTGCCCGGCTCGCCGAAGCCCACCGGCAAATCTACGAACGGGCACTGCAGTGACTGCCAATTTACGAATCGTCCTGATCGGTTCGAGCCGCTTTCCGATCCGCCAACCGTTCGCGGGCGGGCTGGAGGCTCACGTGTGGCACTTGGCCCGCGCGCTGGCTGACCGCGGACACGAAGTGTCATTGTTTGCCGCCCCAGGCTCGGACCCGGGACCGGGTTGCGAAATGCTGGCGGTGCGGCCGCTAGCGCTCTCGCAAGCGGCACGCTCAGACCCCTACATGCCGGACGCGACGTTCATGGCCGAACATCACGCGTACCTGTCACTGATGCTGCAGTTAGCGCGATCCGGTAGCCGGCACTTCGACCTCATTCACAACCACAGCCTGCACCACCTGCCGTTGGCGATGGCACCGGCACTGACCATCCCGATGCTGACGACTCTGCACACACCGCCCACTCCGTGGCTGGAATCAGCGCTGGACGTGACCTCCGGCGCCGGAACAAAACTCGTCGCCGTCAGCCGACACACCGCAGCCTCCTGGCAGCACGCAGTAGGCGAGATCGCCGTTGTGCCCAACGGAGTCGACACTCGCCGTTGGCCGATGGGTCCCGGCGGCTCACGTTTGGTGTGGTTCGGCCGCATCACCCCCGAGAAAGGGGCTCATGCGGCGATCGCCGCGGCCCAACGGGCCCGAATGCCATTGGTACTTGCCGGACCGATCTCGGACCCAGACTACTTCGCCGACAAAGTGGCCCCCCACCTCCATAACGACGTCAGCTACGCCGGACATCTGAACCAGGAAGAGCTGGCCGATTTGGTCGGCGGGGCGTCAGCCGCTCTGATCACGCCGATGTGGGAAGAGCCCTACGGGCTCGTAGTCGCCGAAGCGATGGCATGCGGCACCCCGGTCGTTGCGTTCGCGCGCGGCGGTATCCCCGAACTCCTTGGTCCACAGCGCCGGGCGTCTGGTGCCGCCTGGCGACGTCGCGGCGATGGCGGCTGCCATCCCCGACGTGGTCAGGCTTTCGCGTCGTCGTGTCCGCGAGCACGCGATCCTGCGGTGCTCATCGACGGCGACGTTGAACGAGTATTTGACGATGTACCGCGACATGATCCAGGGCACCAGGGACGGAAACGATGATCGGTTACTACGTGCACCATCACGGCTTCGGGCATCTGGCCCGGGCGCTCAGCATCTGTCAGCAGATGCACCGCCCGGTCACCGTACTGACAAGCCGGGACGTGCCCGATCCTCACCCGTTCGCGGCCGTGGTGAAGCTGCCGCGCGATGACTCGGCGCCCGAGGCCAGTGAGCCCACCGCGCACGGTGCACTGCACTGGGCGCCGCACCACGACCCGGGCCTGAACTCGAGAATGGATGCGATCGCGCGTTGGGTGGCCGACGCCCAACCCGAAGCCGTCGTCACCGACGTCTCGGTTGAAGTGGCCATGTTCGTACGTCTGCTCGGTGTCCCCGTCATCGTGATGGCGCTGCCCGGCAAGCGAATCGACGCGCCTCATCTCTTGGTGCACCGGCTCGCCGATCACATCGTCGCCACATGGCCCAAGGAGCTTTGCGTGCCCGCATGGCTACGTTCCTATGAAGACAAGACCAGCTATGTCGGCGGTGTAAGCCGATTCGAGCACCGAGACATCCCTACAGCCCCGCCCGCACGTCGCGAACTTTCTTCCCCGACAACGGTATTGCTCTTGTGCGGCGCAGACGGCCTACGCGCAGTCCAGGACTACCCGACACCGCTGCCAGGCGTGGCCTGGAAGACGCTGGGTACATCGCAGACCGACTGGGTCGACGATCCATGGCCGCAGATCTGCGGCGCCGATGTCGTCGTGACCCACGCCGGACAAAGCGCGATCGCCGATGTCGCGGCAGCGCAACGCCCCGCGGTAGTCATCCCCCAGCCCCGTCCCTTCGACGAACAACACGCGACCGCCCGTGTCCTCAGCCAGTACCGGCTGGCCGTAGTGACCAGGCGCTGGCCCGACCAGCGGGCGTGGCCCGCGCTGTTAACGCAGGCCCAGGCGGGCGACCTCGGGAAGTGGCGGCAGTGGAACGTTCGCGGCGCGGCCGCTCGAGCCGCCGAAGCGATCGAGGGGACGGCTCGATGTTACGCAGGACGTACGCCCGAATGAGGACCGCGGTAATCACCACCGTGCACGGCCGAGGCGACCATCTGCGTCGACAGATCGCGGGCCTTCAGCTCAGCGTGCGGCCGCCGGATCTGCACGTTGTCGTCGCTCTCGGCGACGCCGCCGTACGGGATGTGGTGGCCTGCGCCGACTCGGGCGCGGTTGTCATAGACTGCGCGACCCCCGACGGTGTGTTGCCGATCGCGCACGGTCGTAACGTCGGAGCGGCCGCTGCATTACAGCGTGGCGCTGAGCTCTTGGTGTTCCTGGATGTCGATTGCATACCCGCAGCAGCACTGATCGGCCGATACCGCCATGCCGCCACCCTGCGTGAGCACGCACAGGCCCTGCTTTGCGGACCCGTCACCTACCTGCCGCCGTCCGGACCCGGCGGCTACGCGGTGGACCAACTGGCCAGCCGAATCAACCCACACCCGGATCGCCCCGCGCCGGCGGGTACCGACATCGTCGCGAGCACCGACTACACCTTGTTCTGGTCGCTGTCGTTCGCGGTGAGCGCAGCGACCTGGGTGCGCATCGGCGGATTCTGCGAGCGATATCTCGGCTACGGGGGTGAGGACACCGATTATGCGCAGAAGGCGGCTGCCGCGGGAGTGACGATGCGCTGGGTCGGTGGCGCGGACGCATTTCACCAATACCACCCTGTATCGGACCCGCCGATCGAGCACCTCGATGACATCGTTCGTAACGCGACGATTTTTCACCAGCGATGGGGATGGTGGCCAATGCAAGGATGGTTGCGGGAATTTGAGAACCGCGGGCTCATTCAGCGGGATGTCTACGGACGGCCAGACCCAGTCACCTCAAGCGGCCGCCTGCAGTCGCGATCAGAGACCAGTGCGCAGTGATCGAGGTGCGGTTGTCACCGTCCTCACCCATAATGCCGACGATGACTACGAACTCGGCGAACGGCTCATTGCAGAGCAGCGGCCCGCACCAGCGCCCATGCTTGAGCAAGAAGCTTGGGTGGAAACCAAGTCCGGCAAGGACTTAAACGATCTTGATGTTACTGGATTCGAATTTTCGAACGTAGTATCCTCAACGTTGGTTGAGCTTACAGCCGGTCGCGGCCGCTACTAGCGCCGCTTTCCGGGTCTTCAGACTGCAGGGCCGTTGAATCCTCCATCGCCTCGGCGCCAGGAGAAGGAGTTCGCCCGTGCCCCCCACCCGCCCGGTCTTGCATTATCAGTCAAGGTTGTCCGCCATTGGGGAGACACAACAGTGTGGCCGAGCTTTCTTGGAAGTTCTCCACCTGACATCCGGACGCGTGTGCGTAACGGTTTCAGGCGACGTTGACGCCACGAATCGCCAGGCGCTCGGACTGTTCGTCGAGCGGCACACCCGCGCGTCTGCGCAACTAATTCTCGATCTGAGCGCCGTAGACTTTTTCGGGAGCCAGGGATTCACCGCCTTGCATTACGTCAGCGTCCACTGTGCGCGACGTGATGTGGACTGGACAATCATCGGCAATCGAGGTGTGCGTCGAATTTTGTGCATCTGCGATCCCGAAGCCGAACTGCCCGTCGTCGACAGCCTCGGTGCTGCGGCGCAAAAGCTCGATCGCTGCGCGAAGTACCGCCGCAACACGTCCTGGACGAGGGTGCGCGCTGATGACAGCACCTCGGTAGCGCGCACGCATCGACCGTCGGCGGTGCTACAGGACCGGCCGTCCCCCGGTGACCGCAACGCGCGCACCGGAGATGTAGCTGCCCTCGTCGGAGGCCAGAAGGACATACACCGGCGCAAGCTCGGCGGGCTGGCCCGCCCGGCCCAGCGGGGTGTTCTCGCCGAACGAGGCGACCTTCTCCGGCGGCATGGTTGACGGGATCAGCGGCGTCCAGATCGGTCCCGGCGCCACGCTGTTGACCCGAATGCCCTTATCCCCCAACAACTGCGCCAGACTGGCGGACAGATTGGCGATGGCTGCCTTGGTGGCGGCGTAGGGCGCCAAGGTTGGCGACGGCATGTCGGAGTTAACCGAGGAACTGCCAATGATGCAGCTCCCTGCGTTCATGTGCGGCAGCGCGGCCTTGACGAGATAGAAATACGCTCCGACATTAAGACGGAATGTGTAGTCCCACTCTTCGTCGCTGATCTCATCGAGATTGTCGTGCGTCATCTGATACGCAGCATTGCTGACCAACACATCGATGCCGCCCAATTCTTCTGCAGCCCGTTCGATTACTGCGCGGCAGTGCGCCGGATCGGACAGATCGCCGGCGACCAACACACATTTTCGACCCGCCTCCTCTACCAAGCGCGCCACATCGGCGGCATCTTCATCCTCGTTCAGGTACGCGATCAGCACGTCGGCGCCCTCGCGGGCGTACGCGATGGCGACAGCACGACCGATACCGCTGTCGCCGCCCGTAATGACCGCGCGCTTACCGGCGAGCCGACCCGAACCTCGATAACTCGCCTCTCCACAGTCCGGGACTGACTTCATCATCGCCTGGACACCCGGGGGATCTTGATGCTCTTCCGAGAAACCCATCAGCCCTTCTCCCTATGACACGCTCAGTTCAGTCTGGCTTCGCGTGAGCCCGAAGCCGCCGCACGGGTAATACCCCGCCGTGTGCCGTCAAACCCCCGATCATCTGAAGCAAACATCCGCTACGAGTTGCGGTGAGGGACGAATTCCTGTGCCTTGGTCTTGGCGCCCTGATAGATCAGATGCCAGGCGTTGGGGTCACCTTTGAGTACTGCAGCGGTCATCTCCTTGATCTGTTCGTAGGTAGCGTGCGGCGGGATCGGCGGCACCTCGGGATCACATCGGATGTCAAGCACGGTCGGCCGGTCAGCACTGAGCGCCTGCTCCCATGCGCCGGCGACGCCGTCTTCGGTGTCGACAGCGATGGCGTTCAGACCCATCGTGCGAGCGATGTCGGCGTAGGAGACATCTGGAAGTGACTGCGACTCCTCAAATTTCGGGGCGCCTCCCATGGCACGTAGTTCCCAAGTGACTTGATTGAGGTCGTTGTTGTGAAACACGCAGATGATCAGTCGTTGGTCAGACCACTGCTTGCGATAACGCTTGATTGTGAGCAGTTCGGCCAGCCCGTTCATCTGCATGGCGCCGTCACCGACCATAGCGATCACCGGCCGGTCTGGATGGGCGAACTTCGCGCCGATCGCGTACGGCACGGCAGGGCCCATCGTGGCCAGTGTGCCCGACAGCGATCCGCGAACACCGTCGCGGAACCGCAGGCAGCGGGCGTACCAGTTTGTCGACGAACCCGAGTCGCGCGGTCACAATGGCGTTGGCGGGCAATCGTTCTGATAATTCCCATGCGATCCGCATCGGATTGACCGGCTTCGCCGACAGCATCGACTGCCGTTCGATGGTCTCCCACCACCGGGCGACATTCTTCTCGACCGTCTCGCGCCACGATCGGTCGGCCTTGCGTTCGAGCAGCGGTATCAGCGACCTCAACGTCGCGGACGCGTCGGCGACGATATTGACCTCTGTCGGGTACCGCATCCCGATCAGGCTGCCGTCGATGTCGATCTGCACCGCGCGCGCCTGGCCGTAGTCGGGCAGAAACTGGCTGTAGGGAAAATTTGACCCGACGATCAGCAACGTGTCGCAATCGCGCATCAGCTCATAACTCGGCCGGGTGCCCAGCAGGCCGATCGACCCTGTGACGTAGGGCAAGTCGTCGGGCAGCACATCCTTGCCGAGCAGCGCCTTTGCCACGCCGGCACCCGTCAACTCGGCAACTTCCTGCAGCTCCGCGGCCGCCGACCGGGCACCTTGCCCGATGAGAATCGCGACTTTCGAACCGGCATTGAGTATCTCGGCTGCCCGCTTGACCTCACACTCCTGAGGCAGCAGCACAGGGTGGGAGTAGCTGGGGTCGCTCGAGGGCACCTGCTTGAATTCGTGGCCCGGCGGCGAATAGGGCTCCTCCTGGAGGTCAGAAGGAATCACCAGTGCGGTAGGAGCGCGGCGCGTCAGCGCGGTGCGAATGGCCCTGTCAAGTGCGTTGGGCAGCTGGCTGGCGACATTGACCTCGACGAGATAGTCGCTGGCCACGTCTTTGAAGAGGCTATGTAAGTCCACCTCCTGCTGATAATGACCTCCCATCGCGCTGCGGGCAGTCTGGCCGACGATCGCGACCACCGGGACGTGGTCGAGCTTCGCGTCGTAGAGGCCGTTGAGCAGGTGAATGGCGCCCGGACCGGATGTCGCCATGCACACCCCCACTCCCCCGGTGAATTTGGCGTAGCCCGTCGCTTGGAATGCGGCCATCTCCTCGTGGCGGGCCTGGATGAACTGCGGCTTATTGTCCGCGCGGCCGAACGCGGCGACGATTCCATTGATTCCGTCGCCCGGGTAGGCGAACACGTGTCGCACGTCCCACTGCCGCAACCGCTCGAGCAGGTAGTCGGCGACATCCTGGGCCATTGTTTTCCTCCGAACTTCTCACCCACGCAGCGTTTAGCGCCGTATACCCGGCCCCGGGAGACCAAACACCCTGAAGGAACCCTTCGGCGTAACGACGAAACGACTGAACCCCCGACGCGGTCACGGGTACAGCTGCCGCGAATCACACGAAATCGTCAACTTAGGAGCGCAATTCGATTCCGTTACCTGCGCGGCTGCTCGATCGGCGCATGGAAACTTTGGCCAGGCTCCTATCGGCTGATGATGCCCCGGATGCCGGACTCGGCACAGGCCGCCGTTTGGCCCGCCATCCGGATCCCGTCTCGGTTGCGATTTCCAACGGTGTCAGCGCTCCGGGCGTACGCGTTTTAACCTGGGGCTAATCGTCTTGGCCGCGGGAACGTCGAAGTGCCCGTCCTCGCGAAACATCTTCCTCATCCTTCGCGTCGTTCTTCTTGGCCACGCGGTCATCCCGGGCCGGGAGCTGCAAGGTGCGCTCGGCGGCAATCCCGGCCTGAAGCTGGCGTCCGCGCTCGAGTTCGGCGTCCAGCTCCGCACCGAACAGCAACACGAGGTTTGAGATCCAAAGCCATAGCAGGAAAACAATCACTCCTGCGAGTGCTCCGTAGGTCTTGTTGTAGCTGCCGAAATTGGCTACATAGAACCCGAACAGTGTCGACGCGACCACCCACGTCACGATGGCCACGCCCGCCCCTACGCTGATCCAGCGGAACTTCGGCTGCTGGACGTTGGGAGTTGCGTAATACAGTGTCGCGACAGCCAGGACCATGAGCACCAGTATCGATGGCCATCGCGCGACGTTCCATGCCGCCAGAGCCAGTTCGCCCGCGCCGATGCTGTCGCCCACCGCCCTGGCAACTGGGCCGCTCACAGCGAGCATGACCGCAGCAGCCGCGGCCGCGATCAAGGCACCAAAAGTCAATACCAGCTGCAGGGGCCGAAGCTTCCAAATCGGTCGTCCTTCGTCGATCTCATAGATCCGGTTCATAGCCCGACCAAAGGCTCCGATGTAGCCGGATGCCGACCACAGCGCACCCAAGAGCCCGACAATGAGCGCGATTCCGGCCGAGGGTGATTCGACAAGTTGCTCGATGGGTGCGCGCAAGGTGTCCGCAGCAGCGCCCGGAGCGACTTCGCCTAGCATCTGCAGGATCGAGTCCGTGGTGCGCTGGCCCTGTCCAAAGACCCCGAGCAACGAAACGATGACGACTAGGGCCGGGAAGATCGACAGCACCGCGTAATAGGTCAGGGCCGCCGCTAGGTCCGTGCACTGGTCTTTGGAGAATTCACGCGCCGTTTTTCGCACGACGAATAAAGCGGAGGGTTTGGTTAGATCTGTCGGAGACTCGGGTTTACGCGGATCGTCCGGCCCGGGCGCTGTCTCCTCATGAGTGGAATTCTCGGCGGTCACGGAATCGTCCCGACGTCCATCGGCAGGCACGCAGTCAACTTCCGGGCCATTCCCCGGTCCATTTCTCAAACAGCCGCGCACCCTGCCGGTCGATGACCGTCTTGACCACCGAGAAGATGGCGCCTTGGATCGCGGCCGCGAGAATGATCTCTTTGAAGGCGTACTCGGTTTCTAACGCCTTTGGAGGATCAGCCTTCTCACCGGGAGCCGCTCGACGCCATACCTGTTTGAAGATGACGCCAGCGAGTAAGCCGCCGAGGACTGAGCTGACCAATCCCACGGGGCGGTACAAAATCTTTGCCGAGGTACTCGGTTGGGTTTCTCGTCATCAATAGCCTCGATTTCTCGCGCCAACGCGTATGAGCGAAGTGCCCCCCAAGCGGGCTCGTAAACACGATTTCTGCGAAGAGATTGGCGGCATCTCGGGCTTACCGCGCCGCTTCGGGTGCATCGCAGCGTGGCGAGGGAGGGGTTCCTCCGCTGTCCGGTTTCGGGCCGTGTGCGTAAACGTCATCAGCTGCCTTGCCGCGCCGCAGCGTCGCGCAGTATCTGCTGCAGCCGATCCAACGGTGTGCCGGCGCCCGGATCGAGCCGCAATTGCGTCTCCGGATTGGTGGGCCCTCCGGACTGCTGTGGTGGTGGAGGTGGCGCTGCCGTGGCCCCCGGCGGCGGCGCAGGTGGCGGCGGTGCGATCTGCACGGCGGCGACTTTCTGGTCGAGGCGCCGCAACGCGTCATTGCGTAACCCCTGGCGTTGCGAGTTCGGGTCGGTGTTCCCGGCGAAACAGCCGGGCTCGGCCTGTTCGACAATCGTTCGCGCACTGAGGTACTGGGCGACTGCACTTCGCGCATCGAACACTGCGGCCGCACGGTCCCCCAGTGTCTCCCTGATGAGTTCGAGGTTGACGCGTGCCGGGCAGGATTCGGCAGGCGCGGTGCGGTTCAGGCTTTCGCTGAACTGGCGGTCCGCCTCCGGCAGGCGGTTCTCGAGCACCGCGAGGCCGCCTGCGGCGAAGTGCGCCTTGGCCGGCTGAACCACGTTGAGCACGGTCAGCGAATCCACCGCCCTGCGCAACGCGCCGTTGTCCCGTTCGCATACGCCGAGACGGCGGACTCGCCTGCGACCACGACCGACAGCGACTTCACGATCACGACGACGAGGAGCAGCGCAAGGGGCGCGGAGTACACCAGCAGCCGACGGCGCAGCCGCAGTCGCGTCGGCCCGCTTCGCCACCAGTGCACGACGTTCACGGCATGACCTCCACGCCGCCGAGCCTGCTGCGGCGGACGTCTCGCAGTACCAGATAGAGCTCGATCAGGATGAGGGCCGCCGCACCCAGGGCCGGCAGCCAATACGTCTCGGTCCGCGGACCCGCTGCGGTAACAGTCGTCGCCGGCCGGGTCTCGGCACCGCCGTCAGGCAGCACTTTGCCTAGGGGCGCGCTGTCGGAACGCGCGACGAAGGGCACGTCCAGCTGACCGGCGATCGCCCGCAGCGCGGCTTCGTCGGCGGTGGACCGATCTATGTCGGTACCGGGGATGGGTCCTCCCGTTGCGGTGCCGTAGCCAAGCACCGCACCGCCGTCGACGGAGTCTGCCGGTGGATCGAATTCTCTTGCAGGCAGCCGTGATTGGCGGGCGCCAGCGCCGAGGTAGAACACCAGATTTCTGGCTCGCGGATACTGCTGGACGGCGCTGATCAGCTGGTAGCGAAGCACAGTGCTTGCCGCGCCGGCGTTGGCCTGCGTCACCGTGTCGGGCCCATAGCTGTACGGGGTGACGGTGTCCAGCTCCGGTCGCAGGCTCCAGGTATCCGCCGAGAGCGGCCAGCGCAATGCGGGCGCCGACGCGAACTCGATGACGGCGAAGCGCGCATGCGGATAACGATCGATCAGCGCCTCGATGTCGTCGCGCGCCACGTCCATCCGGGTGCGGTCTCCCAGGTCCCGGACTGCCATGTCCGGTGAGCGGTCGACGAGCAGGAAGACGTTCGGTTCGGCGTCGCCGGCACTCCGGATGGCGGCCTGGTCGTCGACGTTCACGATGCGAGTCGCCGCCACGAGTAGCAGTAGTGCCGCCGAGCTGATGCCGAGCCAGCGCCAGAGCGCCGCCCGGTGACGTCCCGACGCCTGCCACTGGCGAAAGGCGACGACTCGGGCCGCAACGAATCAGCACGGCAACGGCGCCGAGAAGTAGCGGTGGAAGTACCGGATGCAGGGTCATCGCCGCACCACAAGCGGCCACAACACCAGGCCGGCCAATGCCGCCAGCGCCAACAGCAGTGGAATGTCCGGCGTTTCGACGGACTTCACTAGGGTGGCGTCATCTGCGGTGGCCGTCGGCGGCGGTGGGTGGTTTCTGACCTCGGCCAAGTGCGCAGTCACCCTGGAGTCCCCCGAGAATGAACGTCCGCCGGTGTCACCTGCCAGCGCGTCCAGATCGTCGCTCGGCGCGACCCGTCGTGACGACGTTGACCTGAACACCCGACGCCTTCGCCAGATCGCGGACCGCGTCGGCGGTGAACAGCACGGGACGGGCGTCGCCGGGCGCGCGGCGCGATCCGGGTCCGACGTAGATCAGCGATCGGCGTTGGGCGGAGGTCTGATCGAAGGACGGGAACCCCGTCAGGCACATCGCCAGGACGTCCTCGACACCGCCTGCATAGTCGACGTAGGACACCGCCGGAGCCCACCTGACTGCCGCGTCCGACTGCACAGATGCGGCGGCGTACTTGTTGAATTGAGCTGCGGCGTACTGGTAGTCACGGGTCAGCGGGACCACCCGCCTGTTGGGGGTGGTCAATCCGATGCGTTGGGTGCTGAAGGTCTTCGCTCGGTCGGCGAAGTACCGCAACGTCGCGCCGACGGCGGAATCGGTCGAAGGTCCACCCATGCACAGCATGATGTCCTCGGGCTGGGCGTCGTTGGATTGCTCGTGCAGCGGAAGGTAATCCGATCGGGCGGGCTGCGGCGACCACTGAGGCGCCGAAGATCCAGCATCAGCAGGATGATCGCAACCACAGCGGACAACGTGCGCAAGCGGGCTGCCCGTCGGTATTCCGGCAACCGGGTCAGTCGGCCGACGTTCGCCAACAGGCGTAAGCGTCGGCGCTCGCTGTCCATCGGCTGCAGCATCACCGCCCCGATGCAGATCGCCATAGCGACGCAGCCGAGGATCGCCACCGCCCACCACGTCAGCTCCACGTTCGGATCAGCTCCTCGGCGGCATCGCTCACGGCCCCGACGTCCAAGGTCGAGTCGGCATTGAACTGCACGTCGATCAGTTCGGTCAAAATTGGTGCGGCCGAGGCCAGCTCACCGGCGGCGGCGATCGCCTCGACCTGCATGTACTCGGCGCGAGCGCCGGTGGCCTTGTGCATAAAGGCCCGCAGCTCGCGACTGACGGCCGCCGCGGCAGGGGCGGCGGGCAGTTCACCGGTGCGATGGCGATCGCTGATGGCGCGCACCGCGCGGGCGAATCGGCGCTTGAGCAGCTCGCTGCGGGTGGCTCCGATGACCGGCAGCTCAAGGATCCGTCGGCCGGGCATCGTGAACATGAACACCGCTGTGTACCAGCCGATCAGAACGAGTGTCAGGAGCACGGCGACCCACAGCCATGACGACGAGTACGGCGTCGGGCCGATGACGAAGTCGAGAAGATCATCCGGCACGGGCGAAGACTCCGGTCATCGCGGTCAGTCCGGCCCTGATGCGTGTGCTGCCGGTGATCCTTGCATGCGGAACGCCACGTATCGTTAGAAACTCCGAAAGTTCCTCTCGCCGTTCCAGTTCAGCTCGGCGGTACGCCTCGACGACGTCACGACCGAGCTCGGCGCCGCTCAGCACGACGCGGGCACCGACGACATCGTAACCGTCCTCCTCGTCGTCAGCGGATCCCACCGCGGGCATATCCGCGACCATCGCCCACATCACGTCGTGACGCGCAGTCAGCCGGGTCAGCGCGTCGCCGAGCCTTTCGTCGATATCGGGTTCGTCGGACACCACGAAGATCAGTAATGGATGTCGATAATGCCTTGCCACCCAATCCAGTTGTGTCAGAACGCTACTCGAGGCAGGTGCGCTGGCCACATGATGGTGAAACCGGTGCAGCATACTTTCGATGTGCGTGTCACCTCGCCGCAGCCGGATGTCGACGCATCCGCGAACATCGCCGAACACCATGCCGATCTCGTCCGACCGGCGGAGCGTGATCAGTCCGATTGCGCCGATGATGTGCGCAGCGACGTCACGCTTGCGTTCACCCGACGGTGCCTGCGCGGTCGTGTTGCGACCGGCGTCGGCAACCACAAGGATCTTGTGGTGCTTTTCCGAGACGAAGCGCTTGATCAGCACCTGACCCGACCGTGCGGTGGCCTTCCAGTCGATGTCGCGGACGTCGTCACCCGGTACATAGGGCCGCAGGTCATCGAATTCGAGGCTGCGGGTGTGCACCAGCGAGTACCGACCGCCCTCTAGCAGTCCGGTCGTGTCGCGGCCGAAGAACCGCTTGGCGCCGTCGAGATGTTTGCCCACGACCTCACGGCACCCGCACCGCGGCCAGCACCGCGTCGACGATCACATCGGGCGTGATCTGCATGCTGGCCGCCTCGAAGCCGAGGATCATGCGGTGCCGCAGAACGCGGTGCGCAAGCCTGGCGATGTCATCGGGCACGACATGATTGCGGCCACGTAGAACGGCCAGTGCGCGCGCTGTGCGGCAGAACGCGATCGTCGCCCGCGGGCTGGCACCGTACTCGATCAGCCGAGCGATGTTCGCCGGAATGAACCGCTCGGGCTCGCGCGTCACGCCGACCAATCGGCTGGCGTACTCGATGAGCCCACGATCCATGTGCACCGTCTGCACCAGGTCCTGAACCAGTCGGATCTCGTCGATCCCGACCACCGGTGCCGTTCGATGGCTCCTCTCGTAGAGGCCGGAATCCATTCGCAGCACGACCTCGACTTCGTCGGCGACTGACGGATACTGAACGACTTCTTTCAACATGAAGCGGTCCGTCTGCGCCTCCGACAGCGGATAGGTGCCCTCCTGCTCGACCGGGTTCTGGGTGGCGATGACCAGGAACGGATCGGGGATCGGGTACTCGACACCCGCGATCGTGGTCTGGCGCTCCTCCATCGCTTCGAGCATGGCGCTCTGCGTCTTCGCACTGGAGCGGTTGACCTCGTCGAGCAGCACGATGTTGGCATGCACCGGCCCGAGTTGGGTGACGAACGAGTTGGTGCCCGCCTCGTAGATCTGAGTGCCGATGATGTCGCTGGGTAACAGGTCAGGCGTGCACTGAATGCGCCGGAATCCGCCCCGGATCGACTCGGCGATGACCCGGGCTGCGGTGGTCTTGGCCAGGCCGGGAACACTCTCGATCAGCAGATGCCCGCCGGCGAGCAGGCTCACGAGCAGTGACTCCCTAAGGTCGTTCTGGCCGACCACTTTGGCCGAGAATGCCGACGCCACAGCCGCCACGACGCGTTCGGCTTCGGCCTGATCCCGCTGGTCGAGCCGCGGTCGTGGCACGGTCATAGATGCCTTCCGTAGGAAACCCGACCCCGCGGGTGTACCCCGACTCCGTGATGTCATACGTGCGGGCGGGTTGCCAGTCACTGCTGACCGCCTGCTGCGACGGGTACTAACAGGACCACGCGTCGGGCGCGGCGGCCATCGGCTGGTTTCGAACCAGCAACCTTCCGTGTGTGAGATGTCTTGCGGCTCAAACGATTTACGTTATTGTTGGTCAGCGTGTTCCAATTCAGTCGAACTGAACCCCGGCGAGTCGGGTGAGCGACCAGTTGACTTCAAGAGTCGAACATGTGTTCTAATACTATCAGCGCCAGCCCGCTCGCTACGGGCGATTTTCAGAAGGAGTTCGCCGCAACGATGACTGTAGACACTCTGCCAGCAGAAGCGCCGCCCACCGACTCCGACACTTCCCACGTCTCGGTTCCTTCTGTCGAGGGCACTTCGTCTGGGAGCGCGCCTGCGCCCAACGCGACCGTCGCTGAAGCAACCGCCGCGGAGAAGCCCAAGAAGGCGCCGGCCAAGAAGGCGGCAGGCAAGAAGACCAAGACTCTCGAGCTGACCCTCACTGTCACCGGTACCGCCGACGGCGAATGGCGCGCCGAGCTCAAGCAGGGCACCACCTACGTGGCCCGAAACCTCGCGGTCGCGGCGGCCGCCGTCTCCCGCGCGGCGAAGGAACTGCATGAGGACCTTTCCACCCCGATCGATGAGTTGATCGAGCAGGCGCGCTCGCAGCAGGCCGCCCGGGTCGCCACCCTCGAAGCCGAACTGGAAGCCGCGCGCAGGGCCCTCGCCGACCTGGACTGAGATTCCCGAACCAGGTCGCGGTGATCACCTCAGCGCCGTTTCACGCCGCCTGATCAGCGATCCCAGGGTCCGGCGGACCACCGGCCACCATGGAAAACACGACCTCGGATACGACGCCGTCCCACCGCGCCCGTCGCACGGCGTGACCGTGCCTCGTGTCGCCGTCGACAGCCCTGCGCTGATGCGCTGCCATACCCGGTCAGGGCCGCTCCAGGTCGAGCCGACGGTTTTGTTTGGCGCCGCGGGGGCGGGGTAACCGGCGATTAGCGAGTTGAAGCTGCCCGACGAATCCTGGGTAGAGCTTCACGACTAGAGCAGCTGGTCCGCAAACCCATTCCCAGTCGTCAAGGGCCGACCCTAGGCGGCTCGGGGAACCGTCGCTTACAAAACCACCGGCAACAACTCACTTTTCGGATTGTTGCCCTACTACAGAAAAGACGCACATGACTAAGCACAACAAGGCCGACGAGGCACGCAAGGGCCTGATCGACTCGGTGAAGGGCAAGGCGAAGGAACTCGTCGGTGCTGTCACCGGAAACGACTCGATGACCGCCGAAGGGCAACTCGAGCAGACCCAGGCCAAGGAGCGCAAAGAGGCCAACAGCGTCGAAGCCGTCGCCGATGCCGAAGCCGCCCAGGCCCACACTGAGCTGAACGAAGCCCGGGTCGAGAGTGCGCAGGAGCGCGCCGCAGTGAACGCCAACGCAGCGGTCGTGGAAAGCAACATCGCAGACCAGCAAGCCGCGCAGAAGCGTGTCGCCGAGCAGAACGCACAACGCGACGCCGCTCAGAAGAAAACACAGGCCGAACTCGACGCGTTGGCCGACGTGCAGCACGCCAAGGCCCAAGAGCGTGACGAAATCGATTCCGCAGCCGACGAAGTCGTCGAGGCCGTTGATGATCACCTGAGCGTGGTACAGAGCGCCGCAAGCGCCGAGGCGGAAGCCGATCGCATCAGAGCGCAAGCACACAACCTGACCAACCAAGCCGACCTGCCTTGAGCACCGCCCAGATACAGGAGTTATCAATGAACATCACCGCTGCCCCGTTCGCGGTTCTGCGTTTCCAGTACCGAATCGCTCGGTTTCCCCTTCAGGTGATCGAGGACCGCGTGATCGCTCGCATGGGCTCGGAAGCACCCGCGCGGCTGTTCTACGAGCGTTCGTTGGGATTGTTGGACGCTGCCGTGGGCAACGCGCTGCACGACTCGCGGCTCCGGATGCGTGGCGATGCACTCGCTGACCGCAGCGAAGCTCTCGGGCGAGCGGCCAAGCTCGACGCCACAGCCGAGCAGGCACGGCAGCAGTCGGCGGCCGATCTGAAAGCCAAGGGCGACAAAGCGGTCGAAGACCAGCAGAACGCCCGCGAAGCCAAGGAGCGTGCAGTCGAGGAGGCCCGGACATCGGCCGACGAGCGTAAGCGTGCGGCGCAAGAGGAAGCTGCGCAGCGTACCGCGACCGCGAAGAAGCAGGCCGATGACATAGCTGCCCGGCGCAAGAATTCGGTCGAATCCGCCAAGCGGGAGGAACAAGCCGCCATTCGGGCCGAGGAGCAGCGAGTTGCCGCGGCTGCCAAGTCGAAGCTCGACGACGCCGAGTCCGCGAGGAACAAGGCCGAAGTCAAGCGCGCAAAGGCGGACAGGGTCGAGGAACTGGCCGACGTCGAAAAGCAGAAGCGCCAAGCCGCGCGGGCGAACAAGAACTGACCGGGCAGGTACTGGCCGACAAAGCGATCAGCGTCGATTCGCCAGAAATCTGGCGCTGATCGCCCGGGGTGACTCCGACACCACCATTCCGCCCGAACATCATCGTGCTTTCGCGACTCACGTTCCCGGTGCCGCGACGATTGAAATCGCCGGAGCAGGGCACTTTCCGCACGAAACCGACGGCGCTCAGTTGCTCGAGCCGATGCTGACGTTTCTGTCTTCGACGCTGCCCTTCGCGTATTCCGAGTCGTCATGGGTGGGCCGTCTCACCCAGTCGTGTGAACCCGTCAAATTCTCAGGGCACCCGACGCGATGAGATCCAACCTTCATTAACGTCGCGTCGTAGCAGATCTAGCATCGAGCGTCGCCGCAATGGTGCGCTGTCGGTGTGAATTTGGTGAGCGATGCCGTCCAGGAGATCTGCCAAGGCGTCGGTCGAAGACCATCGCGGAACCCAGCCGAGTTCGCGTTCGGCGCGCGAGCAGTTCAGCAATGGCACACCGAATGCCATGTCGAGCCAGCCGCGGTCGATATGTTGCAGCCGCGCCCGCCAGCTCAGCTCGACGAGGGCCCCGAGCACGCCGGACGGGATGTGGACAGGCCGCGCGCCGAGCGCCGCCGCGATGGCAGTCCGTCCGATCGGCGGGTCGGCTGCAAGATTGAACGGGCCCGTCGCCCGTTTCTCGATCACTCGCCAGATCGCCTCGGCGACGTCGTCGGCGTGAACAAGTGGGATGCACAGGTTTCGATCAAGCGGCAGAAGCGGTAGCCACGAAACCAGTTGCATGGGTACGTATTCCGGGAGTCCTTAGCGCATCAAGCCGCTGGCGGCGGCTCGCTGCATGATGAAACCGGGACGCATCCGGGCGATGGGAATGGCAGCGCTCCCGAGCCGTTGTCCGTATTCGTCGAGTAGCGCTTCGACCGCAGATTTATCTCGGCTATATGGCGACGACTGGATTCCTGTCGTCGACCATGTCTCATCGACCGGCTCGCCGTAGCTTCCAGGAGCGTAGGTGCCCACCGAGGACATGTGCACCAGATGGCCGACTCCGCTGGCGTGAGCTGCCTGCAACACCGCAGCCGTGCCGCCTACGCCCAGTTGCGTCAGATACCGGGTGTCGCGCGTGGGCTGGAACCCCCATGCGAGGTGAACCACGACGTCGGCACCCTCGAACGCCCGACGAAGATCGGGGATGCCGTCCTGTCCGGCAAGGTCCAGCGAGAGCCACTCAGCGCGGCCGTACACCCCCTGAGCCGCGGGAATACGGCGCACGATCCCGAGGACGTCGTGCTCGACGGGCAGCGCGCGGAGCAGAGCTGTGCCGACATTGCCACTGGCCCCCGTTGACGACGAGGCCCCGCATCGGCTAGCTCGGCGACTCGGTGGCGGCGTTCTCGGCGGCCTGTTCGGTACCGGTCGGGTGGTCGGTGTCGCGGGGGTCGACGTGCCTGTCGCGGCTGTCTGGGCCCGATTGGCGCCGGCTACGGAGTCCTTCCGGGTGTCGGTCATTGAGCTGGCCTTCTCTTGAACTTTTCGGACCGGCGCAGATGGGTGGGTGGCGTCTGAGACGCCGACCCACCCACTGCACTACATGCGTTGCCGCGCCGTTGGTTGCGATCTCGACCTCGGCGGTGGCCTGAATGAGCGCCAACAGCTCCTTGTCCAAACCGGGAGCGAACTCTTCGCGCCGTTCCGGTGCGATGGTCATCGGGAAACCTTCGGGCATGACCGCGGTGCTCAGCTCGGTTCCGTCGTTCGATGGGGATGCACCGCGGTAGAGCTTCGCCGCCTGGCTTTCGTCGTCGGCGCTGAAGGTGTACTGGATGCTCTGCAGGCCCAGATCGAGTAGCTTCTTGACCTCGGGGAACTGCTCGGCATTCGTCTTCGGGATCGGCAGCGCCGCACCCCAATTCACCCCGAGGCTCTCCAACGCCTTCGCGAACGCATTCTCATGGGCCTGATCGCGCACGATCAGATACGCGATCGTGGAACGGGCCGTCTTGTTGTCGGTCATCTCGTAGATCCGGCACTTCTGCAGCCGCCCGGTCGACTCCAGCATCAGGTTGTACAGCAGGTCGAGCACCAGGTTTCCGCTGTTGTAGACATAGGACCCGAGCCAGGGATTCCCGGCCGCGTCGACCGGAAGCGCGCCTTGGGCGCCCACCGAGATAGTGGTGAATGTTGCTGGTGTCCAACGCGATCTTGAGCGGCGTCGCACCGTTGGCACCTGGCTTGTCGACCGGATCGGTCTTCTTGCCGTTGTACTCGGGTGAGCCGTCCAGCAGTCGCGAGATGGTCGTCCCGATCAATTCGACGTGGCTGATCTCTTCGGTGCCGACGCCCTGCAGTAGATCCTTGTACGGCTTCGACGTCGCGTCGCCGCGGAAGTTGATGCTCTGGAACAGGTACTGCATCATTGTGCGCATTTCGCCGAACTGGCCACCGAGGCCTTCCTGAAGTGCGTTGGCGGCGGCGGGATCGGGCTCGTCGACGACGATCTCGTTGATGAGTTGCTGAGTGTGTAAGTACATGATTCTCCTTTTGAATTGCTTGGCCGTGCAGGCGGATTCGTGTCGTTCGACGTCAGCGGACCGGGCCGTTGGTGTGCCTGCGTCCGTGCCGACGGGCCGGCCGGTGTCGCTGCGCGTGCGGCCCAGTGCGGCACCCAGGGCGATCATGGCGACCGCGAGCCCCAGGTGCAGCCAGTTGTCGGCGTCGTTGACCGGAACGAAGTTGGCCGAACTGTCGTGATCTACGACAAGGCCGTAGACGAACAGCACCAGGTACACGATGCCGCCGCCGATGAGGTACGAGCGGGCACTGTTGAACGTGCGCGCAAGTGCGACCCCGGCGACGCCGAATGCCAGGTGCACGAGGTTGTGCAGTACCGACACGTTGAAGATTCCGAGCAGCGCGGCATCGGAGTGATGGCCGGCGAAGCGTGAGTTGGTCGTAGTTCGTGGTGATGCCGGGAACGAAGCCGAGAATGCCCACGGCCAGAAACACTGCGCCGACGGCGAGGGCAGCTTTTTGGACTGGCGTCCCGAAATTTCGACGTGGATTCGGGCGTGCGGACAGGATGAGATGTGGTCATTTGTTGCTTCCGTAGTGGTTTACCGACGGTGCTCCGTGGGCTGGAAGCGAAGGCTCTGTTGTGATACCCGCGCGGTTGTCACGCAAACACGTATGGACTGCTTGTCTTTAGCGCCAACGACCACGCGCTAACCCAAAGAGGTCGCGCGGCACCTCGCATAGCCATCCGGCAGGCTGCCACCGTCCGGTCCCATAACAGACGCAGACTGCGGGACACCGCGCGAAGCGGTGTATGAGAACCGAACGCACGGGTATTAGACAGCCGTGAGTGAACATGGGTTGATTGTCATCGGCAGCGGGCCGGCCGGCGTGGCGGCAGCGGAATCATTCCGCGAACACAACACATCCAGTCCAGTGCGGATCCTGACAGCCGACCCCGACCTGCCCTACGCCCGACCGCCACTGAGCAAGGAGTATCTGCGCGGGCAGACCGATGATGTCGACCTGCACCCGCAGCAGTGGTTCGAGGACAAAGCGATCGACCTCATCCACGACATATCTGTGGACGGTTTGGACCTCACCGAGCAGACGGTCCACGCAGGAGGGCACCGCTATCGGTACGACAGCCTGATCCTGGCGTGCGGCGCATCGCCAACTGCCCCTCCAATGCCCGGTGGAGAACGCGCCAGACTGTTGCGCTCGCTGGCTGACGCCACCGGTCTACGAGACGCGGCAAAGGATGCCGGCACCGCGGTAGTGATCGGCGCAGGATTCATCGGCTGTGAGGCGGCGGCATCGCTGGCCATGCGCGGACTATCGGTCACTCTTGTCGCCCCGGAGCCGCTTCCCCAAGAGCCGCGCTTAGGCAGCGCGGCGGCAGAACGCTTGCGCGACTTGGTTATCCAGGCTGGAGCACGCTACGTCGGCGAGGTCAATGTCGAAGAGATCACCGAGGTCGGCGTCCGCCTTGACGACGGCGTGACGATTGACTGCGATCTGGTCCTTGCTGCGACAGGCGTGACACCGCAGCATCAATTCGCCGCCGGCGCCGGCCTGGAGGTTCGTGATTCCCGCATCGTCGTCGGCTCTGACATGCGCAGCTCGATGAAGAATGTGTACGCCGCCGGCGACGTTGCGCTGGCTCGCCACGCCGTCGCGGGGCGGCACCTGGCCATCGAACATTGGCAGGACGCGCTTGACCAAGGCTCGATCGCGGGGACGTCAGCAGCCGGACAGAGCGCGACTTGGGATGGTGTGCCGGGCTTTTGGAGCACCATCGGCGAGGCCACTATCAAGTACCACGCGTGGGGTGACGGCTACCAACGCAGCCGCATGCTGAACCGCCCTGATGGCTTCACGGTCTGGTATGAGGCCGACGACGCGGTTGTCGGCGTCCTCACCCACAACTCCGACGACGACTACGACCTCGGCGAACGGCTAATCGCAGAGCGACGGCCTGCACCGCCTATGGACTAGGACACCCGCGGTCATTCGCCTTTCAGGCTGCCAATGCCCAACGACGTGTCTTTCGGCTTCTGGCGCTGCTGGTTCTCGACGTCATCAACATATGTTTGCGGGTCACGGTCGGCGATTTTCAATCCCTTCGGCGTTGGATGTTGCGCCATGAATTCGCTGTACTGTTGCCCGAGCGCCTCGCGCAGTCCAAGCGGTGCATTGCGGCGAAAGTCCGATAGACCTTCCCGCTCCTCTTCGCCCATATGCTCGTCGTTGGCCGCCCTGGCGCGACCGACGGCCGCCCACCACTCATCGGTACCCGCTGCCGCCGCGTCAGCCTCCCGCACGCCGTCACGAATGTCGTTGTGATCTCCGATCGCGTCGAGCGTCTCCTCCTCCGGGTCGTCGGCGCCACGCCGGAGCAGTTGTGGGTAGAAGATCTTCTCCTCTAGATAGGCGTGCACATCCAACTTGTCGGCCAGGGGGCGCCAGACCCGTTCGAGGGCCGCCTTGCTCACCGTCTCGCGCGCCTGCAGATCGTCGAGCTGCGCGAACTGCTCGCGAAACCATTCGTGGTCGGCGAGTATCAGCGCAGTGATGTCAGCCATCGCGAGCCAGTTTACTGCGGACCGTCGACCTCGCAGTCGAGCTGCGGAAGGAATCACTTTCTGCGGCCCGGCACCGCGTGATGATCAGCGACGGGGCTCAACACCGAGAACGATTTTTTTCGCGGTCCAGCAGTGGGGCGCAAACGCTGAGTGACATAAGGAGATCGCCATGCGCGCACTGGTCTACCACGGACCGAAGAACGTCTCTGTCGACGAAGTTCCCGACGCCAAGATCGAACGACCCACCGACGCCCTGATCAAGATCACCACAACGAATATCTGCGGCAGCGATCTACACATGTATGAGGGCCGCACCGACGTCGAGGAGGGCAAAGTTCTCGGCCACGAGAACATGGGCGAGGTCATCGAAGTCGGCGACGGCGTGGACCGCGTCAAGGTGGGCGACATGGTGTGCCTGCCGTTCAACATCGGCTGCGGATTCTGCAAGAACTGCGAGGCGCGTCTGACCAGGTTCTGCCTCACCGCCAATCCAGGCAGCGCCGGCGCGGCCTATGGCTACGCCAGCACGGGCCTCTACAACGGAGGGCAAGCCGAGCTGCTCCGGGTGCCCTACGCCGACTGGAACGCCCTGGTCCTGCCAGACGACGCGCGGGAAAAGGAGAAGGACTACATCATGCTGTCCGACATCCTGCCCACGGGCTATCACGGCACGGAGTTGGCCGGGGTGGGCATGGGTGATTCGGTCGTCATTTACGGCGCCGGGCCCGTCGGGCTGATGGCCGCGATGTCGGCGCGACTGCCTGGCGCTGCCGAGGTGTTTGTCATCGACCGGCAACCCGACCGGCTCAAGCTCGTCGAGGCCGTGGACGCCACCCCGATCGACGACAGCGCGGGTGACGCGGTGCAGCAGGTGCTCGACGCCACTCGCGGAGAAGGCGCCGACCGTGGCGTCGAGGCAGTCGGCTACCAGGCCCACGACCACGAGGGTCACGAGAAGCCCGGCATGACGATCAACGACTCGATTCAGGCGGTTCGGCCGACCGGCCGCATCGGCGTCGTCGGCGTCTTCGTCCCCGAAGATCCGTCGGCCGAGGACGATCAGGCCGAGGAAGGCAAGTTCGCGATCGACTACGGCACCTTCTTCTTCAAGGGTCAGTCGATGGGAACGGGACAGGCCAACGTCAAGCAGTACAACCGGCCGCTGCGCAACCTGATACACCGCGACAAGCTCAATCCCGGGTTGATCGTCTCGCACGAGCTCAACCTCGACGACGCCGCCGAGGGTTACGAGAAGTTCGACGAGCGACTCGACGGCTGGACGAAGGTTCTGCTGCACCCGTAAACCGAACCTCAACCGCGACAGGAGTCTTCACGCGAGTAATGCATTGGAAGGCAAGCGATTGCCTTCTTGGTTGCTAACAGGGGAGTCGAGCAAGTCGAGCTCCCTTGCCGCCGGCGCGGTCGGTCTCAACAATGACGGTTCGCGCGGATCTGCTCGGCCAAGATGTCGGCGTGGCCGGCATGGCGGGCGACCTCAGCGATCATGCCGAGATAATGAACCGCAGGCTTACCTCGCCGACGATGTGATGCTCGGCAGCGTCGTCGAGATCGCGGACCGCAGCCAGTTCGTTCGAACGCAGGCATGCTCCACGGTATTCGCTGATCACGGCGCCGAGGGTTTCGTCAGCGGCAACACGGAAGCTGACGTCGGCGAGTTGGCCCGATGGTTTTGCCGGGGGCTGCGGCTTACTTCCAACAAACCCCGTCTGATCTGGATTTGTGGTGGTCCCGGCTGGTTTCGAACCAGCGACCTTCCGCGTGTGAGGCGGACGCTCTCCCACTGAGCTACGAGACCGGGGAGCTCGACCGAACGATCGAACGAGGTCGAAGATTAGCACGGTCAGGGCTTTCGCCCCGAATTCTCAAGGCCGGGATCGCCTGTGCGCCGCGGGGCACTTCACACGTTCATCGGGCCGAGCCTGCTTTGCCGGGCTATGGTCACGCCGTGGCTGATCGTGGCGAACGAGTTCGCGTCGTAGTTGCCGGCGTTGCCTTCACGCTCGCGCTCGCAGGGTGCGGTGATTCGGCAGACCCGCAACCGCAAGACGCGACATCGGTTTCGACTCGGGCGACGGCGATCGGCGACGGCGAAGCAACCCAACAAGACGCCCGACGCGCAACCGGTCGACCAAGAGGTCGACTCCGGCGGTTTCGTCGCGCCGACCGGCAATGTCGCCTGCATGATCGACGCGGACCTGGCCCGCTGCGACATCATCGACCGCGACTGGTCTCCCCCGCCCCAGCCGGCGGACTGCGAGTTCGACTACGGCCACGGGATCGCGATCATGCCCGGCGAGGAGGCCCACTTCGTCTGCGCCGGCGACACCGCCTTCGGCCCGGATGACGGTCCTGGCCGTACGGAGACTCGATCACCGCCGGGTCGATGCGCTGCGAGAGCGCCGAGTCGGGCATCACGTGCCGCGACGTCGAAACCGGCCATGGCTTCACGATTTCGCTGCGAGGCGTACCGGCTGTTCTGACCTCTCCACGGGCCGACGTGGCGACCGGCGGGGGGATTTGTGCGGCTACACTTCGGTGGACTATCGTCGTGCTTCGCGACGGGCGACGATGTCGTTCGTGGCGCGCGGATGTAGCGCAGTTGGTAGCGCATCACCTTGCCAAGGTGAGGGTCGCGGGTTCGAATCCCGTCATCCGCTCGAAGGGTGCAGTGGCATCAACCCCAGCGGTGGAGTGGCCGAGTGGTGAGGCAACGGCCTGCAAAGCCGTGCACACGGGTTCGATTCCCGTCTCCACCTCCAAGTCAGGCGCGATTAGCTCAGCGGGAGAGCGCTTCCCTGACACGGAAGAGGTCACTGGTTCAATCCCAGTATCGCGCACCAGCATTACCGCAGTTCAGACATGGTGCCTAGGTTAGCTATACAAGTTCCGTGCAACATACCCGCAAGAGCGGGTCGCCAACTGAGCTGAAGCGCATGGCACGGTCTGCCAAATTCGGTTTACAGCCGGTGATCGGCATACCGGCTTCCTTGAAAACCCGGCGAATGTCTTTGACGCGGTAAGTCTCCCCGACTACCTCGATCTGCTCGTCGAGCGGATAGCGGGGCTCCTCAAGTCTCGCGGGCAGCGACGATGTCGGCAATTGGAGATGGGCGGGATTTCTCGCTGTCTTAACGGACAGCGCCCCGTAAGCAATGATCGGTGATGAACCTTGCGACCCAGATACCGCGGAGCAATAAGCCCGTCGTCACGGCTGCTGAATCGAAACCGACGAAGATCCAACTGTCTCATCGAGCAGGTCTAGCACCGCCTGCCACGCCCGTGTCGCGTGCAAAGCGTGATGGCCCACGCCGGGCACGGTGGCGACGACGTGGGTGGTGCCACCGGTCAATGAGCCGTCAGGATGCATCGGAGCGGCCCAAAAAGCGTGCTTGGCTCCACCGTAAACGTTTACACGCCAATCAACTCCGGCATCCTGAAGCGCGCTGGTGAACGCGAACAGTTGATCGGGAGTGCAGAGTGGGTCTTCGGAGCCTGTGCACAGTAAGTAGGCTCCGCCCACGTTATTCCAATCTTCGGCGCGGGCGGCTGGCAAGCCCGGATGGATCGCGGCGAGTGCCTTGAATGGCACTCTCGCGCTAGCAAGTTCCAGCACGATTCGGCCACCGGCACCGTATCCGAGCGCTGCGAGCCGGTCGTGGTCGGCGCCGGGCACAGCAAGTAGAACGTCGAGCGCAGCATGGCCGATGGCGTGCATGCGGGTGGGGTCAGCCATCAGGGGCATGACCCGCGCCAGCATCGCTTGCGGGTCGCCGAAGAACGTCCGGCCAGCGTGGTAATCCATCGCGAGGGCGATGTAGCCGTGCTTGGCGAGGTCGTCGGCGCGGCCGCGTTGATAGTCATCGAGACCGATTCCGTCGTGTCCGATGAGCACTGCCGGCCAGGGACCCTTGCCGTCTGGCCGTGCCAAGTGGGCCACCATCGTCAGTCCGTCGACGTCGTAGGTGACTTCGCGCGTGGCGATCATGTGGTCACGTTAGCCAGGATTTGTGCACTTTAGCGCCGCGTTCGCCCTAAGCCGACCGACCGTACAGAGAGGTTAGTCAGCAAGCACCCCGTAGACGGTGGCACGGCTGACACCCAATGCCGAGGCAATCGTGGTGACCGCCTCGCCGCTGGCGTGCATCCGTTGCGCTAGAGCGACTTTCGACTGATCCAGCGCCTTCGGGCGACCAATCGACTGCCCCCGCGCCCGCCGGGTGAATCATCATTTGCTCAGGTAGTTATTCATTCGCAGTATCGCGCACCAGCATCACCGGAGTTCAGACATAGCTATCGGCCGGTTGGTCGAGGCGCTTAATGGGCGAGCAAACGCTAATCGCGTCCGGGCGCTCGCGGCCTTGCAGGCCCGTTTTGACCATTGGCTGGCGTGCCGCCGGTCGCCGCAGTCTCGTCAACTCGTCACCGCCCGGTGTGACGGTGACGAGTCGACGCTAGTACGTCACGTGCCGCCGGGACCGTCGCCGCCGCCGCTGCTGCCGCCGCTGTCGCCGCCGCCGCTGCTACCCCCGCCGCTGTCGCCGCCGCCGCTGCTACCGCCGCCGCGCACGATGCCCTGGATGCAGTCCGTAACTGTTGGTTGGCCGTGCGGATCTGGCCCACGCCCGCCTGAACCTGCGTCTTATCGCCCGCCTTGATGCCCGATTTGATCTGGCCGACCGCCGTGGTGACCGCAGTGAGATGGGCGGTCAGCGCTGTCTTGATGGCCGCTCTCGGGTCGGTGCCGGGGCCGGGGTTGGGTCTATCGGGTTCGGCGACCGCGATGCCGGTCGGCGAGAAGGCAATGCCAGCCGGTGCGACCAGGATCAAGGTCAAAGCGGTCAGCGCCGCTCCGATAACTGTCAGCACTCGCCGCAAACGCGGCGCTCCAATGGTGGCCATCCCCCGACACCCTTCCTCGAAGTGGGTGCGCCGGGCAGCGCGGCCTGGCGCTAGCTGAGAAGCCAACTTACGCCGCCGTCAAAGTCTTTCACAGTATGTCCACAGGATCGCGTACTCGCTAGTTGTGGCGGTAAGCAAACGCGACGCGCTACGGGCAAACAAGCTGGGGACGTGAGCTAATTTGCAGGGCGTCAAATGTGTGGCCACACGTTCGGCCCCGTCCCGGTCGCGCCCAAGACCAGCAGCCGTTAAAGCACACCAGAGCATCGGCTGCACCACAGGTCGTTTTCCGTGGAACTCCTTACTCCCCCGGAGGAAAATCAACGGGTACGCGGTCCATTGTTTTTGGCACGTCATGCAATTCACCTCGACACTGCTCAACCTCTGTGTGCGCACAAGTTTGTGTCGTCGCAGTTGTTGCCGGCGATCTGAGACGCCGACACGCCCGGGTGACGACCGCTGAGGTTTTTCAGCGTGTGAGGCCCGATTGTCTGGGTACTCGTTGCGCATGGCCAACGAGGCACTATTCGCGACAGCAGGCCTGATGGGGCTGTTCCTCGCCATGTTGACAGGGGCTGTCTGGGACAGCCCACTTGTGACTGCGCCGATCCGCGCATGGGAGGGTTTCCGGTCGCCGAGCGGCCGACACGCGATGCACTGACCGTGTTTGCGGTCGAGTGGTTCGGTCCGTTCAGGAGACGCTGTCATAGGCGATGGATCAGCCTGCGGCGCCACGATTCATCGATTAGATTGCAGAAATGCGCCTGACCGCGGCTTTCTTTGCCAACCGCGCTGAAGTCGTCAACGGCATGCTGAATGTGGACGGCGGCTTCTGGAACAGCACCACAGTCGCACCCGACGCGGTGGGTTTCCAGAGCTACACCGTGGTGCTCTGCGATGTTGACCCCGACGATGTTGGGCAGCCGTTCTCGTTGATCGTCGACGGCCAGGGGCCCTCCGGGCACCGTTGGACACCGGCGCACTCGTCGAATTTCACCCTGGACTCGACGATCTTGTTCCTCTTCATGCCGATGATGGTCCTGCCCGTCGAGCCTGGCGGAGGACTTCACCAGTACACCTTCCGACTCGATGGCCAGCACGAGCGCGTCGACGTTCCGTTGACCGTTCACGTGGCGAGTCCATGACGTGACCACAACGCACCCCGTCGGAGAATTCGCGCACGCGCTGTTCGACACCCACTAGGCTCTACCGAAGGCCAACCGGTCATCAGACCTAAGGGTGGGACATGATCCGCGAACTTTTCGCCGCCGTTGCGATCGCCGGCGCCGCCATCTGCGCGGCACCCGTCGCCGGAGCCGACAACATGTATTTCGACGCGCCGGGACACTACGACGGCGATGTTCCCGGCATGAGCTACGACGCCCACCTCACCGCGCCCTGCACCAACCTGGACCGCTTCACCTTCGGGCGTGGCCCCGCCGGTGAGGTGCTGCAATGCCGGTGGATCGTCAACCAGTGGCCGCCGCAGTACACCGGCTTCTGGGTCGCGGCCTACCAGCTGTACGGCGTTCAGGAGATCGGTGCCCCGTGCCCGAAACCCCAAGCGGCAGCGCAACATCCCGATGGACGGCCGATGCTGTGCCTAGGCGCTCAGGGATGGCAGCCCGGCATCTTCACCCGCGACGGCTTCTTCCCGATGTGACGGTAGAGCGCCGTCGCTCTACCAACCGCGAAGCGTCTGGCTCGGTGGCGTTCCGAATGTCTGCTTGTAGATTCGGCTGAATCGGCCGGCATGACTGAACCCCCATCGACCCGCGATCGCCATCACGGTGTCCATGGACGGATCGGCGGCTTGCAGCTCGCGGTGCGCGCGGTCAAGCCTGACGCGACGCAGGTACTCCAGCGGGGTCGTGCCGAGATTGCGCCGGAATGTGTACTGCACCGAGCGCGGAGTCACGTTGACGGCCGCGGCAATATCGCTGAGCGTGATGTCGTGATGCGCATTGTCATCGATGTACGCGAGCGCCCGCCGCAACAGCGGAGGATGCCCGGTTTTGGTGTCGACACGGTTCGGCATAACGGTCCGTCGGTTACCCGAAACTCGGAAGACGAAAAACGGACCTGACCCAGATCACATCCCTGAGACGATTTGCCCATGACCGAACGAATCGAAGTCCAACGCACCATCCCCGCACCGCCCGCCGAAATCTTCGCGGTGCTCTGCGACCCGCAGGGCCATGTCGCGATCGACGCGACGGGCATGCTCCAAGACGCAGACGGAACCCCGGTCCGGGCGGTCGGCGACAGTTTCGTCGTGCACATGGACCGCGAGTCGCTCAACGACTACCCGCTGGGCCGCTACGACGTCACGGTCTCGATCCGCGACTTCGACCAGGACCGGCTGATCGGCTGGACGATCTTCGGCCAGCTCAAGCCTGACATCGGCCACGTGTACGGCTACCAACTCGAGCCCGCCGACGACGGCACGCTGGTCACCTCGTTCTACGACTGGTCCGACATCGACCAGCACTGGCGAGACGCCAACATCTTCCCGATCGTCTCCGAGCTCGCCCTGCGCGCGACCCTCGGCATCCTCGACCGCACCGTGCGGCGTGGCTATCCCCGTACGTCAACCACTGGTTGACGTAACGACAATCGTCAACCTAGAGTTGACGCCATGACCGAGCCCGCCAAGATCGCCAACCCCGTCCGCCTCGACGACCTCATCGACGTCATCAAGAAGGTGCACGTCGAACCCCTCGAGCAGCTCACTGACGCGGTGCTGGCCGCCGAATCGCTCGGCGAGGTCGCCGACCACCTGATCGGCCACTTCGTCGATCAGGCCCGCCGGTCCGGCGCGTCGTGGACCGACATCGGCAAGTGCATGGGCGTCACCAAACAAGCCGCCCAGAAGCGATTCGTGCCCAAGGTGCCCACCGATTTCGCCGCCCTGGACCCGAATGCCGGCTTCGGCCGCTTCACCCCCCGGGCCCGCAACGTCGTGGTCGCCGCTCAGAACAAGGCGCACAAGGCCGCCAACACGGAGATCACGCCGGACCATCTGCTGCTCGCGATGTTCGACGATTCCGACGGGCTCGCGGTCAAGCTGCTTGCCGGTCAGGGCGTGGACTCCGCCGCGGTCGCGAAGGCCGTCACACTCCCGCCGGGGACCGAGGGCGACCTACCCGCGTTGACGCCCTTCGACGGCCCGGCCAAAAAGGTGCTCGAGTTGACGTTCCGACAGGCACTTCGCCTGGGCCACAACTACATCGGCACCGAACACATTGTGCTGGCCATGCTCGAGGCCGAGGAGGACGACGGCGTTCTGCACCGCCTCGGTGTCGACAAGGATCGCTTCGAAAGCGATCTGGCCGCCGCCCTGGAGCCGTTCACCAAAAACTGATCTCACATCCGGAACCGCCGCGACGTCTACATCATGTGAAGGTGCGTCCGTTCGAAGACGTGGTGACCGCAGCACGGCGCGACCGTGCTGCGGGTCTGCCGCGCCGTCGTCGGACCCGTCGACGCCGAGGACGCCTGGTCGGAGACGTTCCTGTCGGCGCTGCGCGCCTACCCCGACCTACCCGACGATGCGAACGTCGAGGCGTGGCTGGTGACCATCGCGCACCGCCGCGCTCTCGACGTCGGCCGCGCCCGCTCGCGCAGGCCGACACCCACCGACACGATGCCCGACCGGCCGTCGCCACACGGCGATCCCGCCGCCCGGGACCCCGACCTGTGGGCGGCGCTGGGCAGGCTGCCCACCAAGCAACGGCAGGCAGTCGCCTACCACCACATCGCCGGGCTGCCGTTCGCCGACATCGCCGAACTGCTCGACAACTCCCCCGACGCCGCCCGCCGCGCCGCCGCCGACGGCATCAAGACGCTTCGCAAGATCTACCAGAAGGACGAAACATCATGACCGCCAACCTCTTCAACGAACTACGCCCCGACGACCAGACGATGGCCCGGCTGCACGAGCGACTGGAGGACGCGGCCGACAGGCACGGCGTCCTCGACGTCGCCTACCGCACCGTCGACACCCCCGTCGGCACACTCCTGCTGGCCGCCACCGCCGTAGGCCTGGTCCGCGTCGCCTACGACATCGAGGGCCATGACGCCGTCCTCGCGCGACTGGCCGCCGCGGTCAGCCCGCGGATCCTGCGCGCACCGGCCCGCCTCGACGCCACCGCCCGGCAGATCGATGAGTATTTCGCCAAGCGGCGCACCGCCTTTGACGTACCGGTCGATCTGCGCCTCGCGGACGGGTTCCGTCGTACCGTCGTCGAGCATCTCCGCGAGATCGCCTACGGCGACCGCGAGAGCTATGCCGCCGTCGCCGCCGCAATCGGCAGCCCCAAAGCCGTGCGGGCCGTCGGCACGGCCTGCGCCCGCAATCCGCTGCCGGTCGTGATTCCGTGCCACCGCGTCGTGCGCTCGGACGGGTCGACGGGTCAGTACGCCGGCGGCGCCGCTCGCCAAGTCGACGCTGCTCGACCTTGAGGCCGCCTGAAAAGGGAATGAAAGCGCGCGCGCAGCGGTAGAACAGAGTACATGGAACTCAATGACGCGGCCCGCCAGCTCATCGGCGATGGCACCGACGCGACTCTGGTCACGATCAACGCCGACGGCAGCCCTCAGGTGACCGTCGTGTGGATGGCGCTGGAGTCCACCCCCGACGGCGACGAGCTGGTCTCCGCACACCTCTCCGAGTATCAGAAGACGCGCAATATTCGCCGCGACCCGCGGGTGGCCGTGACGATTCTGTCCACCGAGCACCCGGGACAGCAGACGCCGTACATCGCGATCACCGGCACGGCGCGCATCGTTGAGGGCGGCGCGCCCGAGCTGCTGAAGAAGCTGGCCAAGGTGATGCTGGGCTCCGACGAGCACTTCCCTCCGCCCGAACGCGCCCGAAGGTCTGCTCACCCGCGTCCGAATCGACAAGGTCGGCGGCACCGGGCACTGGGTGCTGACGCTGAAGCGGCTGTAACACGTTTCAGTTTGTGCCATCATGCGAGGATGCGTCGCTGGTTCGTGCTCCTGATCGCCATGATGACGGCCGTCACCGGTCTCGTGGCTGCGCCCGCGTCCGCCGCGACCGCGCCGATCGGGCGCCTCGGCGAGACGCTGCAGGTCAAGTTCAAGGGACTGGTCGCCGACGTCACCGTGGTGAACCTGGGGCCCTCCGACATCCCGCCGGGTTTCGGCTATCCGCCGCGGGCACCCCGGTACGAGGTCTGGCGCGCTCAGGTCGTCGTGCATCCGATCCAGGTGCCCACCCCGTACGCCCAGCTCATCACCTACCAGTTCCGCGGCGTCACGGCGACGGGCGACTCCTACGAACCGCGCAACACCGACGCCCCCGACGCGTTGCAGGCCGCGCTGACCAATGCCCCGGCCGGTTCCACGGTCAGCGGCGGCGTGTGGTGGGACTGCTATCGCGATCTGATCACCAACGTTGTGCTCCTGGACAAGATCACCGGACAGCACCTGGCGCAGTGGAACGTGTCCTGACTATTGGCCATTGACGTCGCCACGGCCGTCATCGCCGATCTTCCCGAACTCGCCGACGTCGCCGCCCGCACGTTTCCGCTCGCCTGTCCCCCGTCGGTCACACCGGAGGACATCGCGGCGTTCATCGAGGAGAACCTGTCCGAGTCCCGGTTCCGCGACTACCTCGCCGATGGCGATCGCATCGTGCTCACCGCGCGCGAGGGTGCCCGAATGGTCGGCTACGTCATGATGATTCGCGGTGTGCCCGACGACGACGATGTCCAGCGCGCCGTGGCGCTACGTCCAGCGATCGAGCTGTCGAAGATGTACGTGCTGCCCGACAGCCACGGCGGCGGCGTATCCGCGGCACTGATGACGGCGGCGTTGAGCCGGGCCACAGAACTCGGTGACAAGAGCGTCTGGCTCGGCGTCAATCAGCAGAACCAGCGCGCCCAACGCTTCTACACCAAGCACGGCTTCGCCATCAACGGCACCAAGACTTTTCGGCTCGGAGCAGGCATCGAGAACGACTACGTGATGGTGCGCTCACTCTGAGTCACCTCGTCGTCGTCGTCCCACAGCAGCAGTTGCCTGACCGCGGGGCGGGAACCGTAGGGCTGCAGCATCGAACTGGCCGGACGGGGGCGTACACGCAACGGCCACCAGAACCACCGCCCGAGCAACGCGGCGATCGACGGTGTCATGAACGACCGCACGATCAGCGTGTCGAATAGCAGACCCAACGCGATGGTCGTCCCCACCTGACCGAGGACTAGCAGGTCACTGAAGATGAACGAGGCCATGGTGAAGGCGAATACGAGCCCGGCGGCAGTGACCACCGCGCCGCTTCCGGCCATGGCACGAATGATTCCGGTGTTCAAGCCGGCGTGAAGCTCTTCTTTGAATCGCGACACCAGCAAGAGGTTGTAATCCGAACCGACGGCCAGCAGAAGGATGACCGACAGAGCCAACACCACCCAGTACAGCGGCTCGCCCACGAGGTATTGCCAGACCAGCACCGACAAACCAAATGAGGCGCCGAGCGACAGTGCCACGGTGCCCACGATGACGAGTGCGGCAACCAAGCTGCGCGTGAGGAACATCATCACCAGCAGGATCAGACTCAACGCTGCGATGGCCGCAATGATGATGTCGTACCTCGCGCTGTCCCCGATGTCTTTGTAGGTCGACGCGGTGCCCGCGATGTAGATATTCGAACCCGCCAGCGGCGTGCCCTTGACAGCCTCCTGCGCAGAATGCCGGATCGCGTCGATGTGCGAGATCCCTTCGGGGGTCGCGGGATCGACGTCGTGGGTGATGATCATGCGGGCAGCCTTGCCGTCCGGGGACAGGAAGAGCTTCAGGCCGCGTTGGAATTCGGCGTTACTGAACGCCTCCGGTGGCAGGTAGAAGGAGTCGTCGGTCTTGGAGGCATCGAACGCCTGCCCCAGAGCGGTCGAATTCTCCAACGCCGCCTGCGACTGGCCGTAGATGCCTGATTGGGTGGCGTAGTTGTTCATCGTCAGGTCGCGGTTGGTCTGCTGGCTTGCGATCTGCGGCGGAATGAGCGAAAGCAGTTTCGGCTGCAGCGCATCCAGCTTGTCGAGGCTGGTTGTCACGTTGCTCAACTGATCGGTGAGCGCGTCGATGCCGTCAAGTGCATCGAAGATCGATCTCAGGGCCCAGCAGATCGGGATGTCGAAACAGTGTGGCTCCCAATAAAAGTAATTGCGCAGCGGCCGGAAGAAATCGTCGAAGTTGGCGATCTTGTCGCGTAGGTCCTTCGCGGTTTGCACGGTCGCGTGAAACGCCTCTGTCTGTTCGTGAGTGGCGGCGTTGGCCTCCTGCTGCAGCGAGTACTGCTGACGCAGGATGTTGATCGTCTTGTCGATTTCGGCGACCTGTTTGACCAAATCGGCTGCGCGGTCCTGCTGAAACGGCAGGTTCTCGATTTGGGCGGCACTTTGCGCGCTGATCTGAAACGGAATCGAGGTGTGGTCGAGCGGCGTGCCCAGCGGCCGGGTTATCGACTGAACCTGGGCGACGCCTGCGGTGTGGAAGACCGCCTTGGCAACTCGTTCCAACAGGATCATGTCGGTGGGATTTCGCAGATCGTGATCCGCCTCGACCATGAGCAGTTCGGGGTTCAATCGGGCCTTGGAGAAATGGCGTTCGGCTGCCGCGTAGCCGAGGTTGGACTTGGCGCTGGCAGGCATGTAGGAGCTGACGTCGTAACTGGTCTTGTAGCCGGGCAGCGCCAACAGTCCGATCAGGGCCACCGCACAGCTCGCGACGAGAATGGGTCCGGGCCAACGGACGATGGCCGTACCGATGCGGCGCCATCCGTGCTTCCTCGTCGTGCGCTTCGGTTCGAACAAACCGAAGTGACTGCCCAGAATCAGCATGGCAGGCGCCAGAGTGAGCGCTGCCACCAACGCCACAAGAACACCGATCGCCGCCGGGACACCCAGGCTCTGGAAGTACGGCATCCGGGTGAAGCTGAGGCAGTACACCGCGCCGGCGATGGTCAGTCCGGATCCGAGCACGACGTGTGCGGTTCCGCGATACATGTTGTGGTAGGCGGCTTCTCGGTCAAGCCCGGAGCTACGTCCCTCCTGGTAGCGGCCGAGAACGAAGATCATGTAGTCCGTCCCCGCCGCAATCACGAGGAGCGTGAGGATGTTGGTCGAGTATGTCGACAAGCCGATGAGCCCGGAATTGGCGAGGAACGCGACGATCCCTCGGGCCGCAGCCATTTCGATGAGGACGGTGATGAGCGCCAGAAGCATGGTGGTGATCGACCGGTAGACAATGAGCAACATCACGGCGATCACCCCAACCGTCAAAAGGGTGACCGTCGTGGTGCTTTCGTTGCCGACCTCGAACTGGTCGGCGATTTGGGCCGCGGCGCCCGCGACGTAGGCCTTGACCCCGGGCGGGGCCGGTGTGTTGTCGACGATATGGCGGACCGCGTCGACGGACTCCAATGACAGTGCCTCGCCCTGATTGCCGGCGAGAAACACCTGGACGTACGCGGCTTTCCCGTCGCTGCTCTGCGAACCCGCCGCGGTGAGCGGATCCCCCCAGAAGTTGTCGATGTGCTGAACGTGCTTGTGGTCGGCGCCGATGCGCTCCATCAGCGTGTCGTAATAGCGGTGCGCATCGGCCCCGAGCGGCTGGTCGCCTTCCAACACGACCATCGCGGCACTGTCGGAGTCGAACTCCTGGAAGACTTCGCCAATTCGCTTGAACGCCTTCAGCGATGGCGCATCGGGAGAGCTCAGCCCCACGTTGTGGGCTTCGCCGACGACCTCGAGTTGAGGGACGAGAACATTCGTGATCGCGGCGAGGGCCAGCCATATCAGCAGGATCGGCAGTGCAAGCCGGCGAATTGTCTGGGCGACCTTGCTCTGCGGCTGCGCGACGGTGTCGTCAGCATTGCTCATCCGGACTTGTCCAAGCAGTAGGTGTAGGCGTTCCGGGTGTGGACCGACCTCTCGTCCTTGACGACGTTGTCGATGGTGATCCGGCAGCCGAGCGGATTGCTGTTGCCCTGGGCCATCACGTTGACGAAGACCGCCGGCTGAGTTGTGGTCGTGTCGTAGGACCACGGCAGCGGCGCGTTGTCGACGCGCTGAGGCTGGGCGTTGACGTCCAGGTAGGTGATCGTCGCGACAGCACCCGGCTCGCCGAAGACTTCGAGCAGTACCCGCTTGGGGTTGAAGGGAACGATCTCATCCGAAAGGGCGTCTGCAGTCGACGTCACATCATGTGAACCAAAAATCCCCTGCAACCGATACACCGCGAAGCCCGCCACGGCGACCACGACCACGGTCACCAGAGCATCCACCGGCGTTTGAGGGTCGTGCCCATCGAGATCCGGGTCATCGACGGCCTTTCGACAAGCAGCGACGAGTGGATGTGGCCTGCAACGACCCTGGCCACGCCTGTGGCGAGGTCGACGGCACTGACAGTACGGTACGGGACCGGACTCCACAAGACGGCCGCTCGACCCGCGGCTCGGGGCGATGCGGCGCGACCATCGCCCTCAACTGATACGCCGCGTCAGGCTCGGCATGATGACGTTGTCGACGAGGGCCTGCACCGTCTGGTCAGAGGGAGGCCGGCCCGACAGGAGCGTCCGGAAGATGAGATATCCGGGCAGGAGATCCCAGAGCTCATCGGTGATGGCCGAGGCGTCGATTTCGCCACGCTGGACAGCCAGCCCGAGAATGTGCTCCATCAACGCTCGTCGTTGCTCGAGGAATTGGTCTTGCATCACGGCATTGAGTGCGTCATTTCGAGACACCTCCACCAGCACCGCCCGCATCGCGTCCGCATGCGCCCGCACATGCGAGGCGACCACCTCCCCCATCCGCAACAGATCACCGCGCAAGGTCCCGGTGTCCGGTGCGACTGCGACCTGGCGGGTGCCCTCGATGAACGCGGCCAGCACGAGCTCGGCCTTCGTCGGCCACCGCCGATACACCGTGGCCTTGCTCGCCCTGGCTGTCGCGGCCACCGCATCCATCGTCAATCGCTCGTAGCCGTGTTGCGAAAGCAGCTGCAGCGTCACCGCGAGTAACTCGGCTTCACGCGGCGACCACGGTGAAGACTCTGCGGCGCAATCGGCGATGCGGGGCACAGATTCCCTCCGTACTGACGTTGGACTAGTTCACACCAGTGCCGGACATTCTGACGCACGAACCACGGTAATCACCGTCCGGCCGCTGGATTGGTCAACGCGAGCAGCCGCGATGTCGCCCGCAGATACTTCTTGCGGAACCCACCCGCCAGCATGTCGTCGCTGAAGATGGTGTCCAGCTTGGTGCCCGACGCCACCACCGGGATGCCGGCGTCGTAGAGCCTGTCGGTCAGCGACACGAGCCGCAGCGCCACATTCTGATCGTCGATCGGATGCACCCCGGTGATGAACACCGCGGGCACGTCCTCGATCAACGCCAGATACCGCGACGGGTGCATGGTCGCGAGATGCGCGCACAGCGCGTCGAAGTCGTCCAGTGTCGCCCCGGGAATCCGCGCGGCGCGTCCCGTGACCTCATCGTCGTTCAACGGCTCCGGCGCGGCGGGCAGGTCGCGATGCCGATAATCCGGCCCGTCGATTCGCACTGTGGTGAAAATCGCTGCGAGCGTGTTGATTTCGCGCAGGAAGTCCTGCGCGGCGAAGCGGCCCTCACCGAGCTGCTCGGGCAGCGTGTTGGAGGTGGCCGCCACCGAGACACCACGTTCGACCAGCTGTGACAGCAGCCGCGAGATCAACGTGGTATTCCCCGGGTCGTCCAGCTCGAACTCGTCGATGCACACGACGACGTAGTCGGCCAGCAGCTCGATGCATTCCACGAAGCCGAAAACGCTTGCCAGCTGGGTCAGCTCGCCGAACGTCGCGAACGCCTTCGGTTCCGGCAGCCGGAAATACGACGACGCCAGCAGATGCGTCTTGCCGACACCGAATCCCCCGTCGAGGTAGATCCCTACGCCCGGGCGCACTTCGCGCCGGCCGAACAACTTCTTCTTGCCTGCCCGGCGGTCGACCGCCTCGGCGCAGAACCGCAGGCACGACTCCACCGCCGCGGACTGCGTCGGCTCCCCCGGATCCGGGATGTAGGTGTCGAAGCTGACGTCGGCGAAGGTCGGCGGCGGAATGAGTTGGGCGACCAACCGCTCGGGCGTGACGCTCGGGTGCCGATCGACCAGATGGTGGACACCGCCGGACCCGTTCATGCGGGAACCTTATCGGCGTGCTGCAATTCTGTTCATGGCCGATACCGCCGCCGGGGTGCAGTTCACCGTGCTCGGCAACACCGCAGTCATCGACGAGGGCCGGCTGGCCGACTTCTACTCCTACCCCGACGAGCTGCAGGGCTGCTGGGTGCGCGGCAACATGATCGCCAGCCTCGACGGCGGCGCCACCGCGAACGGAAAGGCCGGCGGGCTGGCCGGGCCCGGTGACCGCGCCCTGTTCTCGCTGATGCGGCACGCCGCCGACGTCATCCTGGTCGGCGCCCAGACGGTCCGCGTCGAGAACTACTCCGGCGCGCAGGTGCCCGTCGGAGCACGGAACGCGCGGCAGCGCCGCGGACAGTCGGAGGTACCGCCGATCGCCGTCGTCACCCGCAGCGGCAATCTCGATCCCGAGGCGCGGTTCTTCACCCGCACCGAGGTACCGCCGCTGGTCATGACGTGCGCCGACGCCGTTGACGACACCCGCCGCCGACTGGGCGGCGTCGCCGAGGTGCTCAACGCGTCGGGACCCGACTCTGGCGAGGCCGACAGCGCAACAATGCTGAAGATCCTGGCCGAGCGCGGACTGTTTCGGGTGCTCACCGAGGGCGGACCGCTGCTGTTGAGCCTGCTGATCGAGAACGATCTGCTCGACGAACTCTGCCTGACGGTGGCGCCGATCATGGTCGGCGGCCTCGCGAGGCGAATCGCCACCGGCCCCCTCGACGTGCACACCACGATGCGGCCGGCGCATCTGATGTCCGACGACCAGGGGTATCTGTACACCCGCTACGTCCGGGGCGCCTGAGACACCCTTCAGTACTGTGGTCGGCATGCGTGGGCGTCGTGTGGTCCGGGTGTTGAGCACCTCGGCCGTCGTGCTGTCCACGTTGCTGGCCGGTTGCGCGCCTGGTCTGGCCGCCAATCCACGCTTCGCCACCGATACCGGTGCCGGGCCGCAGGGACAGCCGCCGCCCCCCGAACCGCCGCAAGGACCGCCACCGATCGAGGTACCCAAGAACGACCTCTCGTGGCGTGACTGCACATCGCGCGTCTTCTCCGATGCGTCGGTGGCCCCGATCCCGGGAGTGACGCTCGACTGCGCCACCTATGACGCCGACCTCGACTCGATCAACGGTGCGTCCGGGACCGTCAGCATCGGCGTGGTGCGGGCAAAGAACGCGCAGACGCCCGAGGACGCCGGCCCGCTGGTGATGACGACCGGGTCGGACGTGCCGACGTCGACGCAGCTGCCGATCTGGCTGTTGCGTTCCGGGTCCGACGTCCTGAAGTCACGGCCGATCGTCGCGGTGGACCGACGCGGCATCGGCATGTCGGGCGCGCTGGACTGCCGCGACCTGTTCGACCGCCAGTCGATGCTCGACCAGGCGCAGTTCGAGGGGGGCGACGATCCGGTCGCCAACCTCGCGGCCATCGCCCAGACCGCGACGACAAGCTGCACCGACACGATCGCCCCCGGCGACTCGGCCTATGACAATTCGCACGCCGCCGAGGACATCGAGCGGCTGCGCAGCACGTGGGACGTACCGACGCTGGCGCTCCTGGGCGTCGGCAACGGAGCCCAGGTGGCGCTGGCCTACGCGGGATCGCATCCGAACAAGGTGTCGCGGCTGGTGCTCGACTCCGGCCTGCCTCTGGGCATCTCGGCCGAAGCGGCGATGGAGCAACGCGTCAAGGGTGAACAGGCCGCACTGGACGCTTGGGCGGCCCAGTGTGTGGCCATCAATTGCCCATTGGGTCCCGACCCCAAGGGGGCGGTCGATGCGCTGCTGAACCAGGTGCGTGGGTCCGACTCGACGGGCTCACGGTCGGTGGCCACCGTCGCCGAAGCGATCGCGACGACGCTGGCGTATCCGCGCGGCGACGGCGTCGCCGCCACGAACAGCCTGGCAACGGCGGTGGCGGGTGCCCGCTCGGGCGACTGGAACGCCCTCAACAACCTGATCAACGACGCCGAAACGCTGCGCAACACCGACGGCCAGTTCGTCAACGGCTGCAGCGACTCACTGAACCGGCCGACGCCCGACCGCGTCCGTGAACTCGTGGTCGCGTGGGGCAAGCTGTACCCGCAATTCGGCACGGTGGGGGCACTGGAAATGGTGAATTGCCTGAGCTGGCCCAGCGGTACGACGCCGCCGGAGCCGAAGAACCTGAAGTTTCCGGTGCTGCTGCTGGGCACCCAGAACGACCCGATCGTGGGCAACGAGGGCGTGGCCGCCGTCGCGGCGACCGTCATCAACGCCGGGGCCGCCAACAAGCGGGTGATGTGGCAGGGCATCGGGCACGGAGCGTCCATCTACACGCCGTGCGCGTTGCCACCGGTGATCGGCTACCTCGACAGCGGAAAGCTGCCCGATACCGACACGTTCTGCCCGGCCTGACAGCTCGCCTGGACGCAGTCGGTATAGGGTGCGCTGGTGGCGGCACCAGACTCCATCCGTACCGGCCTATTGAACGCCTTTGCGCCTCGCACTTCGGCACCGAGCACGGCAACAGTGCTGCGGTCGATCCTGTGGCCGCTGGCGATTCTGTTCATCATCCACCGCAGCTACGTCCTGGCCACCAACGGCTACATCACCGACGACTACGGGCCGGTGTATCGCGCCGTCGTCAACCTGAAAATGGGCTGGGACATCTACAACGAGCACTTCAATTACGTCGACCCGCACTATCTGTATCCGCCCGGAGGCACGCTGCTGATGGCGCCGTTCGGGTACCTGCCGGTCGACGCATCGCGGTACTGGTTCATCACGTTCAACACGATCGCCATCGTTCTGGCCGCCTACTTCCTCGTGCGGCTGTTCGGCTACGGGTTCCGATCGGTCGCGCTGCCCGCCCTGCTCGCCGCCATGTTCGTCTCCGAAAGCGTCATCAACACATTGGTTTTCGGCAACATCAACGGCTGCATCCTGCTGCTGGAGGTGCTGTTCTTCCGGTGGCTGCTCGACGGGAAGGTGACCAACCAGTGGTGGGCAGGCGTCGCCATCGGCCTGACGCTCGTCGTCAAACCACTGTTGGCGCCGCTACTGCTGCTGCCGCTGCTCAATCGCCAATGGCGCGCGCTGATCACGGCATTCGCCGTCCCGCTGGTGTTCAATCTGGCGGCGATATTCAGCCCCATCGCGAGGTTCCGGGTGAAGGACCCGATGAACTTCTTCACCCAAACGATGCAGTACATCTTCACCACCCGTGACTACTTCAACAGCTCGATCTCGGGCAACGGCACCTACTACGGCCTGCCGATATGGCTGATCCTGTTGCTGCGCATCGCCTTTGGCGTGCTTGCGGTGGTCTCACTGTGGCTGCTCTACAAGTACTACCGCACCCGCGACCCGCTGTTCTGGATGGCCACGTCGTCAGGCGTACTGCTGATCACGTCGTTCCTTGTGCTGACGCTGGGCCAGGGCTACTACTCGATGATGTTGTTCCCGTTCCTGATGACGGTCGTGCTGCCCAATTCGGTGCTGCGCAACTGGGTGGCGTGGCTGGCCATCTACGGGTTCATGAGCGCTGACCGATGGCTGCTCGGACATTGGCCGTCGACGGGCCGCTTCCTCGAGTACATGAAGTTCACGTACGGCTGGGGCTTGATGCTGGTGGTCGTGTTCGCGGTGTTGTTCTTCCGCTACCGGGATGCCAAAGACGACGGACGGCTCGACGGACGGCATCGACCCGCTGTGGATGCGGGAGGCCCGAGCCGGAAAGCGCCTCGAAACTGCACTCAGGGTCGTGATTCCTCGACGATCACAGCCCTGGCGTCAATTTCGACGAAACGGGCCCCTGATCTCGTAAAATCAATTCGCTCGCAGACAGTCAGGGGGAGGCGATGCGGATGCCGGTAATTCCGGTCGATCCCCTCTCCGTGACGCCCGAATGGCTCAGCGAGGTGCTCGGCGCCGAAGTCCGCGGCGTGCAGGCTCGAGCAAATCGCCATCGGGGTCGGGCTGCTCGGCCGCCTGTACCGGGCGCACCTCGACGGCGGACCGGATGTGCCTGCAACGGTGATCGTCAAGTTCCCCATTCTCGACAGCACGGCGCGAACGGCGATCTGCGAGCCGGGCGACCTCTACCTCCGAGAAGTCCGGTTCTACCAGGAGATCGGCCTCGCGAATCCCCTGCCGCCCGCGCGCCCGTATTTCGCCGCGTTCGACGAGGCGACTCACAATTTCGTGCTCGTGCTCGAGGATCTGGGACGGCTGCGGCTGGCCGATCAGATCGTCGGTTGCAGTCCGACGGACGCCGGAGCCGTGATCGACGCGATGGCCCGCCACCACGCCCACTGGTGGGACAACGACCGCCTCGCCGCACTGAAGTGGCTGACGCCGTTCAGCGAGCCACCGATGTCCGATGTCGTCGCCACCAACTACAAGGCGGCCTGGCCGATATTCCTGGAACGTGTGGGCTCTGACATGTCGCCTGCCATGCGCGACTTCGGCGAACGACTGCCGTCGCTGATGCCGTGGTTCCTGGCCGAACTGACCCGCCCCCCGCTGACCTTCGTGCACGGCGATCTCCGACTGGACCAGTTGTTCTTCGCGGTCACGCCCGACGATCCGCCGGTAACGGCCCTCGACTGGCAGATCACCGCAAAAGGCCGTGGCGCCTACGACCTGAGTTACTTCCTCAGTCAAAGCCTCACCCCGGATACCCGGCGCGCCTGCGAGGACGAGTTGCTCGATCGCTACGCCGAGCGTCTCGCCGAACACGGAATCGACTATCCCCGAGCACAACTGCGCCGCGACTACCGGATCACCACCGCGTGGTGCTTCGTCTACCCGGTGCTCGGCGTCGGCCGGATCGACATCGCCAACGACCGCCAGTTGTCCCTGCTGCGCACCATGCTGCGCGGCGCCGCAGCGGCGATCGAGGACCACGATGGCCTGTCGCTGAGGCCCGACTGACCATGGCCGAGCAGCGTCGCGCCTGCGCCTCCTGCGGAACGCCGAACGAAGAGGACGCGCGGTTCTGCGAAGGCTGCGGGTCGTCACTCGCCCGGATCTGCGCGACGTGTGGCGTGGAAGCCAGTGCGACCGCACGCTTCTGCCGCGGATGCGGCGCATCGCTGGATGGTCAAGAGCCCGCGCCGGACGTTCCCGCTGCGGCGCCGGTGCGTAAGACGGTGACGGTGATGTTCGCCGACCTCGCCGGATCGACGACCTTCGAGGAGAACGTCGACGCCGAGACCGCGCGCGACGTGATCGGCCGCTACCACGATCTCCTGCGCTCCGTCGCGCAGCGCCATCGGGCGGGCGTCACGAAGTACATCGGCGACGGGTTCATGGCCGTCTGGGGTGTTCCCGAAATCGGGCCCGACGACGCCGCCCACGCCGTTGACGCGGCGGTCGCACTGCAGGAGCAGTTCGTCGAACTCGCTGCCGACGTCGTCGAAACCCACGGCGCCGAACTGGCTTTGCGCGTCGCGGTGAACACCGGTGAGGTCGTGGTCGGTGCCGGCGACGCCGATCTGGTCGGCGACGCGTTGAACGTCGGCGCCCGACTGGAGGCCGAGTGCCCCCGCGGTCGCGTCGTCGTCGGCGAGGAGACCTGGCGCGCAACGCGCGGCCGATACGAGTACGAATCCCTCGGTCAGGTGCAGGTCAAGGGCCGGACCGCAGCCGTGGCGGTGTATCAGTGGCTCGGCAGGCACACCGAAACCGCCGACGCGGCACCGTTCGTCGGGCGCGGCGACGAGATGCGGCGGCTGCAGGCCGTCCTCGGCGACGCGATCGCCGCGCGACAGGCCAGAATGGTGACGGTCATCGGCGACCCCGGTGTCGGCAAGAGCCGCCTGGCCGCGGAGTTCACCGGAACGCACGGTGAAGCCCGCGTCGTCGAAGCCCGGTGTGTCCTCGAAGGAACGGTGGCGCTGGCCCCGCTTGTCGAGGTGCTGAGCGCGCGCGACCTCGAAACCGACATTGCCGCAAGCATTCCCGAGCGGGACCGGCTGCTGCGCGACCTCAACGGACTGGTGTCCGGCGTCGCCGGCTCGGTCGAGGAGAACTTCTGGGCACTGCGGCGGTTCGTCGAGGTGCTCGCCGCGGATCAGCCTGTGCTGCTCGTCCTCGACGACATCCAGTGGGCGGACACGCTGCTCATCGATTTCATCGAGCACCTCGTGGAGTGGGTGCAGGAGGTGCCGGTTCTCGTGCTGGCCCTCGCACGGCCCGAACTCCGCGAGACGCGGCCCGACCTGGTGACGGTCAGCCGGTGGGTGTCGGAGGCGGTTCACCTCGGTGGTCTCGATGCCGGAGCGACAGCCGAACTCGCCGCCAAGGTGCTCGGCGCCGCACGATTGCCCGACGACCTTCTGCGCCGTCTGCCGTCGTCCACCGGCGGCAATCCCCTGTTCGTGCGCGAGCTGATCGGCATGCTGGCCCACGATGGGGTCCTCGTCGAGCGGCCGACCGGCTGGCGACTCACCATCGACGTCGACGCCATCACGATTCCGCCGACCATCCACGCGCTGCTGGCGTCGAGGCTGGAGCGGCTCGACCCCGCCGATCGGCGCGTCCTCGAGATCGCCTCGGTGGTCGGCAGCGACTTCTCCCTGGGCACCGTACGTGCGCTCGCCGGAGCGAGGCGTCGCGGGAGTTGAGCTGTCCCTCAACCGACTTCGCCGGCTCGAGCTGGCCCAGCCGAGCGGCGCCTATGTCGGCGACGAGCCGGTCTGGCGCTTTCACCACGTCCTGATTCGCGACGTCGCCTACCGGCGGCTGCTCAAGTCGGAGCGCGCCGACCTCCACGAACGACTGGCCGACTGGGTCGAGGCGGGCGGCTCGAGCGTGGCCTTCGACGCCGACGAGATGGTCGCCCGGCATCTGGAAGCCGCCCATACGTACCGTCTCGAACTCGGCACCGTCGATGAACACACCGGAGACCTCGCCCTGCGGGCCGCGCGCCACTACGCCGCGTCCGCGCGCCGCGCGCTCGACCGCGACGAGCTGGTGTCCGCGGGCACTCAGGCCGCTCGCGGCGCCGCTCTGGCCTCCGCCGACGCCGAACTGCACGCCGAGCTGTTGCTCATCGGCTGCGAGGCTTTCCTGTCGGCAGGCGACGTCGCGGCCGGTGCGCCCCTCGTCGACGACCTCGAACGGATCGCCGACGAAGCGCTCTCGCCGTGGGCGATCTGCTACCGGTGCCAGTTCATCATCTACACCGACCCCAATCGGCTGCTTGACGCCGATGCCCGCCTTCAGGGCGCGATCGACGAGTTCGGCCGTCGCAGAGACCATGCGGGACTGGCGAAGGCGCACCGCGTGCGAGCCAGTGCGCGGTCGCGGCTCGGCCGGATCGGCGACTGCGAAGCCGACCTCTTCGAGGCGCTGATCGCCGCGCGGCAGAGCGGCGACCACCGGCAGATCACCGCGGCGCTGGGCGCGGCGCCGAGTGCCGCGCTGTGGGGACCGAGTCCGGTACCCAAGGCGGGCGGGCGGTGCCTCGATGTCGTGCGGATGCAGCGGATGACGACGGCCGCACCCTCGCTGGAGGCGACCTCGCTGCGCTGCCTCGCCGTGCTGGAACTGCTTCGAGGACGACCGGACAAGGCCCGCACCATGCTCGCCGACGCCCGCCAGGTGGTCGCCGATCTCGGCCTGCGCCACGGGCTGATGGAGACCGAGCTGTTCGCCGGGATCATCGAGTCGATGGAGGGCGACCCGGTCGCCGCCGAGCCGCACTTCCGGACGGCGCTGGAAGGCTTGGACGCGCTCGGTGTCGGTGCGGATGCCGGCCAGGCCGCTGCACTCCTCGCGAAATCGGTTCTCGCACAGGGCCGCGTCGACGAGGCCGACACCTATGCGACCGAAAGTGAGCAGTCTGGCGGGCCGCAATCTCAAGACGGCGATCGCGTGGCGCGCCGTGCGCGCGGAGATCCTGGCGGCTCAAGGCCGCCACGACGAGGCCGCCGCGATGGCGCGCGACGCGGTTTCGGTCGCCGCCGGAACCGACCTGGTGCTCGACCATGCCGACGCCTGTCTTGCGCTCAGCCGGGTGCTCGCTGCCACCGGAGATGGCAGGGGGGCCAACGATGCTCGCGGTCAGGCCGAGGCGCTGTACGCCGCGAAGGAAGTGGCGAGCTCCATCGGCCGGGTGATCCCCGATATCGCGCCGACGCCACCGCCCACGGTCGACTCGGCTCCGGCGGCGTCCGCGACAGCTGGCGGTCCGCAATCTGGCCACCGAAACTGGGTCCCTCCTGATCAGCGCATTGAATAGCCGCGACGTCGACGCGGGCGTCGCCACCTATTCGGACCATAGGGTCTACGACGATCGCCGACGGTTGAGTGGCGATCCGATCGAGGACCCCGCTGCGGCACGCGCCGCACTCGAGCGAATTTGTCAGCAGTACAACCGTTTTGACGCGACCATGTTGGCCGTCCGCGGCGAACGACTGGCGCTGGCGGATGTCCGCATGTCCGACGACTCCGGAAACGAGACGGCGGGCTTGATCCTGACCGAGGTCGACGATGACGGGCTGATCGTCTACGAGGGGCGATTCGACGAGGACTTCGAGGCTGCCTACCGAGAGCTCGACCGGCGTTACTCTGCCGGCGAAGGCGCGGCATCCGCGGAAGCCGGTGCCGCGTTCACCGAGTGGGCGTTGGCCCTGAACCGGGCCGACTTCGACCGGTTGTTCGGCGAACTCACCGCCCCCGACTTTCGCATCGAGAATCGGTCGCGGTCGGCCTTCCCGGATCGCTCGGCGGCGGAATATCGCACGACCTTGGAACAGCTCGCCGCCATGGTGGTGTCGGCGCGATCGTGGAGCTCAGCCGAGCGTTGGTTTTCGCCGACGTGCGGCGTGTTCCGCTGTCAGCGGGAAGCGATCGGCAAGGACGGCGAGCACTATGCGTGGTCCTTCCTTCTTGTCGCCGAGTTCGGTGACGGTCGGATTGCGTCGATGTGCGAGTTCGAGCCCGACGACGAGGACGCGGCATTCGCCTACGCCGAGGAGCGCGTCCGCGCGACCACCAGCCGACTCGCGGTCACCAACCGAGCCAGCCAGATCATCGAGTCCAATTGGCACGCGACTGCGGGCGCACGATGCCGACGCAGCCATCCGCACTCTACGCGGATCGATTTGTGTACGACGATCGTCGGCGGCTCAGCGGCGACCCCATCGTCGGACTGAACGCCATGCGACGCGCGCTCGAGCGCATCTTCGAGCAGTACACCCAGTTCGAGCTTCACGTACTGGCGGTTCGTGGCGAACGCCTGTTACTGGCCCGCAGTCGGTGGTCCGACGACGCCGGCAACGAGGCGACCTACCTTCACGTTGCGGAGGTCGGCGACGACGGATCTGTGCATCTACGACGGCCGCTTCGACGAGGACGACTTCGAAGGCGCCTACCGCGAGCTCGAGCGGCGCTACTACGCCGGCGAGGGTGCGGCATTCGCCGAAGGCGGCCCAACCGTCACGAACTATGTAATCGCGCTCAACCGAGGAGATTTCGACGCGGCTTTCGACGAGCTCAGCCACCCCCGACGCACGTATCGAGAACCGATCGCGCTCAGTCTTCCGAGACCGCTCGGCCGCGGAGTTCCGCGCCAGCTTCGAGGAGTTGAACGCGATGGTCGCGTCGTCGCGGACGTGGCACTCGGCGGTGTGTTGGCTGTCGCCGGCATGGGTCGTCATGCGCGCTCGAGCGCGAGGCCGTCGGCGACGACGGCGAGCAGTACACGTGGACACGGCCTACGTGATCGAAATCCGTGACGGCGCGAGCCGCGTCGATGTGCGAGTTCGAACCCGATGACGAGGAGGCGGCCTTCGCCTACGCCGAGGAGCGGATGCGCGCGACGACAAGCCGGCTGGCGGTCGCCGAACCGGGCGACTGCGAACGGCCGCAGCAGTTCTGGCGACGCGATGCAGGCCCACGACGTCGACGGCACGATCGCGCTGCTTCTCGGACAGTTTGTGTACGACGATCGGCGGCGCCTCAGCGGCGACCCGATCCGCGGCCATCGCCGCACTCCGGGCGGCGTTCGAGCGCATCTTCGAGCAGTACACCCAGTTCGAGTTCGCGCACGTGGCGGTGCGGGGCGAGCGTCTGCACCTGATCTGGAGTCGCTGGTCGGATGACGCCGGCAACGAGACGACATACCTTCATGTCAGCGAGATCGACGACGACGGTCGCATCGTCTACGAGGGCCGCTTCGACGAGGACGACTTCGAGAGCGCCTACCGCGAGCTCGAACGGCGCTACTACGCCGGAGAAGGCGCGCGCGTTCGCCGAAGGCGGCGCTGTCGGCGACCGAGTCCGTACATCGCCATCAACCGGGGCGACTTCGACCGGTTGTTCGGCGAGCTCACGCGCCCCCGATCTGCGCATCGAGAACCGGTCCCGCTCAGCTTCCCGGACCGCTCGGCCGCCGAGCTTGCGCGCCAGCTTCGAGGACCTGAACGCGATGGTCGCCTCGGCGCGGACGTGGAATTCGGCGGTGTGCTGGCTGTCGCCGGACTGTGTCCGTCGCCCGCCTCGAGCGCGAGGCCGTCGGCGAGGACGGCGAGCAGTACGCGTGGACACGGCTCATCGTGAGCGAGCTCCGCGATGGCCGGTTCGCATCGGTGTGCGAGTTCGAACCCGAGGACGAGGAGGCGGCGTTCGCCTACGCCGAGGAGCGGGTGCGGGCCACCACCAGCCGGCTCGCCGGTGACCAACCGGTGCCTGCGAGTCCGCGCGACGGCTGCACAGGGCGATGCAGGCCCATGATGTCGACGGCATCGATCGAGTGCTACTCGGATCGGTTTGTGTACGACGACCGCCGGCGACTCAGCGGTGACCCGATCAGCGGCACGTGCCGAGTTCCGAGCCGCTTTCGAGCGAATCCTTCGCGCAGTACAGCCATTCGAGTATCGCATGCTGGCGGTCCGCGGCGAGCGTCTGAACCTGAACTGGAGCCGCTGGTCGGACGACGCCGGCAACGAGACGGCATACCTGCACGTGTTCGAGATCGGCGACGACGGGCTGATCGATCTACGAGGGCCGCTTCGACGAGGACGACTTCGAAGGCGCCTACCGCGAGCTCGAGCGCCGCTACTACGCCGGAGAGGGCGCGGCGTTCGCCGAAGCCGGCGCTGCGGCGAACCGAACTACATGATCGCCTACAACCAAGGCGATTTCGACCGGATGCTCGGCGAGCTCACCGCCCCCGACTTGCGCTTCGAGAATCGGTCACGCTCCGCCTTCCCGGATCGCTCGGTCGCGGAGTTCCGCGCCAGCATCGAGGAGCTGACCGCGATGGTCGCCTCGGCGCGGACGTGGTATTCGGCGGTGCACTGGCTGTCGCCGACGCTGTTGCGTCGCCCGCTTCGAGCGCGAGGCAGTCGGGCGACGACGGCGAACAGTACGCGTGGACGCGGATCTACGTGAGCGAGGTCCGCGACGGTCGGCTGACGCGTCGTGCCAGTTCGACCTCGAGGACGAGGACGCGGCGTTCGCCTACGCCGAGGAGCGGATGCGGGCGACCGCCAGCCGGCTCGCCGGTCACGAACCGGGCCAGCCGAGACGTGCGACGCCGGCTGGCAGGGCGATGCACGCCCACGATGTCGACGCGCTCGTCGCGTACTACGCCGATCGGTTCGTGTACGACGATCGCCGACGACTCACCGGTGACCCGATCGACGGACACGTCGCGACTTGCGAGCTGCGCTCGACCGAATCCTCGAGCAGTACAGCGCAGTTCGAGTGGCGCACGCTGGCGGTGCGGGGTGAGCGCCTGCACCTGGGCTGGACGTCCGCTGGTCGAACGACGCCGGGATACGAGACGGCCTACCTTCACGTGCTGCGAGATCGGCGACGACGGGCGGATCGTCTACGAGGGCCGCTTCGACGAAGACGACTTCGAGGGCGCCTACCGCGAGCTCGAGCAGCGCTATTACGCCGGCGAGGGCGCGGCGTTCGCCGAAGCGGGCGCCACGGTCGACCGAGTGCGTCGATCGCCCTGAACCAGGGCGATTTCGACCGGATGTTCAGCGAACTCAGCTCGCCCGACCTGCGACGTCGAGAACCGGTCGCGGTCGGCCTTTCCGGATCGCTCAGCGGCGGAGCTTCGCGCCAGCCTCGAGGAGCTGAACGCGATGGTCGGCTCGGCGCGGACGTGGCACTCGGCGGTGCGTTGGCTGTCGCCGACCGTGCGTCGTCGCGCGATGCGAGCGCGAGGCCGTCGGGCGGGACGGCGAGCAGTACGCGTGGACGCGGCATCTACGTGGTCGAGTTCCGCGACGGCCGGATCACGTCGGCCTGCCAGTTCGAACGTCGACGATGAGGACGCCGCGTTCGCCTACGCCGAGGAGCGGATGCGCGCGGCCACCAGCTCGACTGTCGCTTGACGAATCTGGCCACCCGGACGTGGGACGAGGGGCAGCGGGTATTGAAGGCACGCGATACCGACGCTGCGGTCACGCTCTACGCCGACCCGTTCGTGTACGACGATCGGCGCCGGCTGGGCGGAAATCCCGATCGACGATATCCGCTCGGCTCATGAACGCGTCGTGGCACAGTACAGCCGCTTCGAGGGTCGCACGCTGGCCGTGCGGGGTGAGCGCCTGCACCTGGTTTGGAGCCGCTGGTCGAACGAGTCCGGCTTCGAGACCTGCTATCTGATCGTGCACGAGGTCAACGAGCGCGGGCAGGTCATCTACGAGGGTCGCTTCGATGAGGACGATTTCGAGGACGCCTATCGCGAGCTCGACCCGGCGTTACTGCGCCGGCGAAGGCGCGGCGTTCGCCGACGGCGTTGCCGCTGCGGCCGAGTATCTGATCGGCACTCAACGGACGCGATTTCGACCGCCTGTTCGAACGACCTCGTCGACCCCGACATGCGCGTCGAGAACCGGACACGATCCGGTTTCCCGGATCGCTCGGCCGACGAGCTTCGCGCCTCTCACGAAGAACTGAACCGCATGGTCGCATCGACGCAGTCATGGCACTCGGCCGAACGCTGGCTGTCGCCGAATGTTGCGTCGGCCGCCACGAGCGGCGACGCGGACGGGCAAGACGGCGAGCGGTACGAGTGGACGCGGCTCATCGTCGGCGAGGTGGCACGATGGACGGTGCACGGCCATGTGCGCGTTCGAACCCGAGGACGAGGACGGCGGCGTTCGCCTACGCCGAGGAGCGGGTGCGTAATGGTCGAACAGAGCTAACGTGGACGCATGACCACCCCAGCCCCAAGCTGCAGCTGACCGACGACGAGTGGCGCCAGAAACTCACGCCCGAAGAATTCGCACGTCCTTCGCGAGGCAGGCACCGAGCGGCCCGGCATCGGTGAGTACACCGACACGACGACCGAGGGTGTCTACGAGTGCCGGGCCTGCGGGACCGAACTGTTCCGCAGCAGCGAGAAGTTCGAATCCCATTGCGGCTGGCCGTCTTTCTTCGATCCAGCCGACTCCGACGCGGTGATCCTGCGCTCCGACGACTCCATGGGCATGCACCGCGTCGAGGTGCTGTGCGCCAACTGCCACAGCCACCTCGGCCACGTCTTCGAGGGCGAGGGCTACCCGACGCCGACCGATCAGCGCTACTGCATCAACTCGATCTCGCTGCGGCTGGTGCCCAAGGACTTGAGCGTCCGCTACGCCGGATAGACCGCGTTTGCCCGCTTTGCTCGGCTCAGTCCGCTGCGTATTCGGGAATCCAGCGCACCTCTGTGATCCGCTCACTCAGCTGCTCGGCCGTGCGTTCGGGGCAACGCCGTCCGTGACGGCTTGGACGGCGACGGCATGGGCGATACGCACCGCCACGTCCGGCACGTCGTTCCAGGCGGGCAGCAGTGGCGCTCCGGGATCGTTGAGCGCAGGCGAGGCGTCGGCAAGGGCGGCGGCCGCGGCGCGCATCATCTCATCGGTGACCCGGGTGGCTTGCGCCGCGGTGACCGCCAGCCCCATCGCCGGGAAGATGTAGGCGTTGTTGCACTGAGCGACCGGCCGCTCGACACCGTTGCGCCGCAACGGCGCGAACGGCGAGCCCGTGGCGATCAGCGCCCGCCCGTCGGTCCATGCATCGATCTCGGCCGGATGCGCTTCGGCGCGGCTTGTCGGATTGGACAGCGGGAAAATGATCGGTCGTTCGGTCTTGGCCGCGAGCTCGCGCACGATGTCCTCGGTAAACGCGCCTGCCGCAGTGGACAGCCCGACCAGAATGCCGACATCGACGTGATGCACGACGTCGGTCAGTTGCGCGTGTCCCGACAATCCCCAGTGCGGCGACGCTGCCTGCCGGCTTGGCGAACTTGCGTTGGCCCTCAGATAGATCGGTGCGGTCGTCGGTGAGCAGTCCCACGACGTCGACGACCCAGATTCGCGACGCCGCGTCCTGCGCGGACAACCCCTGCGCGACCATCTCGCGTTGCACCATGTCGAGAACACCGATGCCCGCAGAGCCCGCGCCCAGCATCACGACCTGCTGCTGCGACAGCGGACGACCGACGACCTTCGCCGCGCCGTGCAGGGCGCCAAGCGCCACGGCGGCGGTGCCTTGAATGTCGTCGTTGAAGGTGAGCAGCTTGTCGCGGTAGCGCTCCAGTATCGGCAGCGCGTGCGCGGTGGCGAAGTCCTCCCACTGCAGCAGCACGTCCGGCATTTCTTCGTGGACTGCGGCGACGAAGTCATCGATGAACGCGAAGTACTCGTCATCGCTGATCCGCCTGTGGCGCCAGCCGAGATACTGCGGGTCCTCGAGGAGTTCCACGTTGTCGGTCCCCACGTCGAGCACGATCGGCAAGGTGCGGGCGGGATTGATCCCGCCGATGAGTGTGTAGAGCGAGAGCTTTCCGATCGGGATGCCCATCCCGCCGATGCCCTGATCACCGAGGCCGAGGATCCGTTGTCCGTCGGTCACCACGATCACATCGACGTCACGCCGCGATCGCGGGCGATTGTGAAGCACCTCGCGAAGACACTCCCGGTCTGGATACGACACGAACAGGCCCCGCGGCTTTCGATAGATGTCGCTGAAGCGCTGGCACGCTTCACCGACGATCGGCGTGTACACGATCGGCATCGTCTCGGGGATGTGTTTGTGCAGCAACCTGTAGAACAGCGTCTCGTTGCGATCCTGCAGCGCGCGCAGGTAGATGTGCTGATCGAGACCCTCACGGCGAGTGGAGAACTCGGCCCAACTGTGCTCGACCTGTTCGTCGAGCGTCTTCTCCGCCGTCGGCAGCAGTCCCAGGAGTCCGAACTTGCGGCGCTCGGCGTGGGTGAAGGCGGTGCCCTTGGTCATCAGAGCGTCGAACAGAAGGTCCTGTCCGGTTTTTGCCTCAGACAAGTTCGACGATCCCCTCTGACGTTCGGCCTCGAGATTCACACACTATCGGGCCGATCGAGCGGTCGTCAGCTCACCTGGTTGAGCGCGACGGAACGAGCGGTATCTCGCAGCTGCCCGTTGTGGCCGCCTCGAGGTCGGTGCAGCACTGCTGTCGATCGCGAAGCATGTCGAGAATGGCCGCGGCGCCGACGGGCGGGCTGCAGTAGAAGCCCTGAACGATCTCGCAGCCGTACTCGGCCAGCCTGGCCGCGGTCGCGTCGTCCTCGATTCCTTCGGCGACGGTCGTCATCCCCAGCACGTGTGCGAGGTCGATGACTGCGCGAACGATCGCGGCGGCCCGCACATCGTTGAGTATCGGCGCGACGAACTGCCTGTCGAGTTTGACCTCGTCGACGGGCAGGTCGCGCAGGTATGACAGCGCGGAATAGCCGGCGCCGAAATCATCGATGGCCACCCGAATCCCGTACTCTCGCAGGCTGTTCAGCACTATGCGAGCGCGGTCGATGTTGTCGACGAGGAGATCCTCGGTGATTTCCACCGTCAGTAGGTCAGCGCTCAGATCGCGATCATTGAGTGCCTGCTTTATCCGGTTGGGCAGATTCAGATCCCCGAGTGACGGTGCGGATATGTTGACGGCGACGGGCACGCGATGGCCATGCGCCAGCCAGTCGGCCGTGTCATCGAGCGCCCGCGCCAGCACGAGCTCGGTCACCGACGTCACCAGGCCGTGGCGGTGGACCAACGGCAGAAAGTGGTCCGGCACGAGCACGCCGAGCGACGGGTGCGGCCATCGAAGCAGCGCTTCCACGCCGACCACCGCGCCACTGCGGAGGTCGAACTTCGGTTGGTAGACCAGCGCCAATTCCATCCTGTCTATTGCGCGGCGCAGCTCTGCGAGCATTCGCACCCCACCCTCGCGATCGGGCCCCTCCTGGCTATCGGGTCCATCTCGGGCGTGAACGTGTGTACGACGCCTGACCGGGAACGCTTCGCCGAGTACATCGCCGTGTCGGCGCGCTTGAGCAACGCATCGGTGGACAGGCCCAGGTCGTCGGCCGTCGCCAGGGCAAGTCCCACACTTGCCCCGATGGTCAGCTCATGGCCGTCAACGACAAAGGGCTGGTCAAATGCCCGCACCACAGAGAAGGCGATGAGTCGTGCATCGTCCGGCATCCCTTCCACGAGAACTGCGAATTCGTCGCCACCCAGCCTGGCGGCGGTGTCGACACCTCGGACGCAGCCGCTTATGCGGTCTGCCACCTTGATCAACAGTGCGTCGCCGGCGGGATGACCGAGGCTGTCGTTCACGAGTTTGAAATCGTCGAGGTCCACCGAGAGCACCGCGACCGACTGGTCGTCTCGCTGATGCAGCTCCATCGCGTGGCTCAGGCGATCACGAAACAGAACCCGATTGGCCAGACCGGTGAGCGGATCGCGCAATGCCCGTTCGGCCACGATCGCCAGCAGGCGCCTGTTCTCGCCAACCACCAGGAACTGCCGGGCGAGCACCGCGGAAATCAAAAGCGTCGAAGAGACAAGCAGTGGGGTCATGCCGGGCATCGCGACGATCCACGGCGTGCACACCGCTGCGGCCACGCCGACTGGCAGGTACGGCATCCATATCTCGGCACGGGAAGGCGCGCGGCGCGGCTCGTCGAAATTGGTTGCAGTGCGCCAGCCGACGAATCCCGCGATGCTCAAGAAGAGCAGTCCTGCGATCCACCCGATATCGACGATGCCGCCCGTGGTGTACGCATCCTGCGAGTCGAGATAGACCCAGCCGCTGTCCGAAAGCGCATTCAGTACATTGCCGAGGGTCAACAGGGACAGCGTCATCCGGTTACCACGCCGCGAACGCGCCAACATCAGGAGGGCCACCGTGACGACGACGATGTCGCTCGCCGGATAGGCCAACGACAGCGCTGTCTCGAAAACGTTCTCGCCGCGGGCCTCGAAGACGGCGCGCATCCCGGTCACCCACGAGATTTCGAAGAGCGCGCCCGCCACGATCAGCCCGTCCAACACCATCCGAAGGCGGCTTTGGCCCGTCTGCCCACCGGACAGCAGCAGCAGAGCCACGCAGGCTCCGACCGGGTAGAGGAGATAGGCGGCGTCCGCGATCGACGGAAACGGATCCGTATGGCGCACCAGGTCGAAGTAGGCCCAGATGCACTCGCCGAGCGCCCACCCGGTGAGTCCAACCGCAAGCGATGCCCAGGCACAGGCGGTGGCGGCCCCGCGACCTGTGCGCGGCCAGCCCCGCACAAACGGCGGCCAGCATCGCGAAGCCGGCGATGGAGACCAGGTTTACCAATGCGACGGTCCGCTCTCCGCCCCAGCCGCCGAGCAGCCAGGCCGCGGACAACGTGCCGGCGGCCGTGGTCAGCCCCACGAACCACTTGACGCTCGGCATCTAGAGAGGCTAGCAAAGTTTTCGGCACCTGGGTACATTGGCACTCCGGCCTGTGCCATAGTTTGCCGCAATGAGTCCGAATTGGCTTCTCAAGTCGCGGGACGTGTTGCCCAGAGGTGGGACACCATTGCCAAAACGGGCAGTACACGCCGCACAGATCACGATCCGACTGGCGGATTCAGCAAACGCGGACTTTGTCCCGGCGATCCTAGCTCGACCCGGTCGCGGCCGGTGTCGTCATCTTCGACTTGAGCAGGTCGAGCATGGCGGCGGCAGTGATCGGCCGACTGTAGAGAAATCCCTGGGCGACCTCGCAGCCGAACGTGCGGAGGCGGGCGGCGGTCTCTTCGTTCTCGACGCCTTCGGCGACGGTCGTCACGCCGAGGACGTGCGCGAGATCGATGACCGCGCGAACGATCGACGCCGCACGCCAGTCGACCAGTACGGGCGCGACGAATTGCCGATCGAGCTTGATCTCGTCGATCGGAAGCTCGCGCAGATAGGAGAGTGCGGAATATCCCGTGCCGAAATCGTCTATCGCGATTCGGATTCCGTGATGCCGCAGTCTCTCGAGCACCTTGCGGGTCTCGTCCACGTTTTCGAGGAGCAGATCCTCGGTGACCTCAACGGTCAGCGCGTCTGCCCGCAGGTTTCGACTCTTGAGCGCATGCACGATCTGTGCCGGCAGTCCCGGATCCGCGAGCGAGGGGGCGAAGACGTTGACGGCGACCGGCAACGTGACGCCGCGCGAGCGCCACCACACCATGTCGTCGAGGGCCCGCGACAGAACGAACTCCGTCAGTGACCACATCAGGCCGTGCCGACGCACCAACGGCAGAAAGTGCGCCGGGTCGAGCAGGCCGCGTTCGGGATGGGGCCACCGAACCAGTGCCTCGGCCCCGACGACATGGCCCGCGGATAGATCGAACTTGGGTTGATAGACCACACTCAGGTCGACATTCTCGATGGCATGACGCAATTCGCCCAGCGTGCGAACGGCCGTGGCACTGCTGCGCTCGACGGACCCGTCGGAGGTCGGGTTGGTGACGTACATGCCCGGGCTGAACATGTGCACGCGGCCGGTCCGTGACCGTTTCGCCGAGTACATCGCGACGTCAGCCTGTTTGAGAAGTGTGTCAGCCGAGGTCTCCCGACCGTCGTCGGCCGCGACCGCCAAACCGACGCTCGGGTGAATCACGAGTTCGTCTCCATCGATGACGAAAGGCTGCTCAAAGGCTTGAATCACCCGCCGTGCGACGAGCCGCGCGAAGTCGCTGCTGCCCTCGATCAGCACCGCGAACTCGTCGCCTCCCATTCGGGCGACGGTGTCGCTCGCTCGCACGGATGCGAACAGGCGTTGGGCGGCTTCGGCCAACACCGCATCGCCCGTGTGGTGGCCGAAACTGTCGTTGACGAGTTTGAAGTCATCGAGATCCAAGGACATCACGACGACCAACTGGCCGTCGCGCTGGTGCAGCTGCATGGCATGCGTCAGGCGGTCATGGAAAAGGGCTCGGTTGGCCAGTCCGGTCAGCGGATCGCGCAACGCTTGATCGGCCGCAGACGACATCAATTTCCGATTCTCGCCGACGATGAGGAACTGGCGGGCCAACACCACCGATCACGAGCATGGTTGTGGAAACGAGCAGTGGGCCCAACGATGACAGCGGCAGAAACTGCGGGATGCATACCACCACGGCGATCGCGACCGGGAGGTACGGCAGCCAGATCTCCGGCCGCGATGGGACACGGGTTGCCGCCGACTCGATGTGCGTCGTGCGAGAACTGTGGAGCGCGGCCAGCGCCAAGAGCAACAAGCCGGCGATCCAACCCACGTCGACGATGCCGCCGGCGTCATGAGAATGTCGGGTGGCCAGGTTTGTGAAAGCGGTGTCCGACAAGGCATTCAGCACATTGCCCACTGCCAGCAGGACCAGCGTGACACGTTGGTCGGTGCGTGCGCGCATCAGCACCAGCAGCGCCACCGTGATGACAATGAGGTCGCTGACCTGATAAGCGATCGAGGTACCCACCGCGAACAGACTCGCGTCGCCCGCCGCCAGGTAGCGCGTCGCGCAACACCAGGGTCCAGGAGATCTCGAACAACGCCGTCACGACGAGCAATCCGTCGAGGGCGATTCGAATACGGGACGGGCTGGTGTAACCGACCGGAAACAGGAGCAGCGCCATGCATGCGCCGAGCGGATAGAGCAGACGCGCGGCGTCCGCGACAGAAGGGAAAGGCGCCGTCCCCGCGGCGAGGATATACACGGCCCAGATCACCTCGCCGAGAGTCCACGCCCCCAAGCCGACGGCCATCCACGTCCACGCGCGCCTTTGCCGACCGCCGGCCGATCGCGCGGCCAGCACGCAACAAGCGGTGGCGAATACGGCGAAGCCCACCAACCCGAGTGCCTCCACGACGCGGATCGTCGGTTCGCCACCCCAGCCACCGACAACCCACGCTGCGAATACGGTTGCTATGACCGTGGCGATACCCGCGACCCCCGCGAACCTCGACACCGCACAGACGCTAGCAAACAGGTTCTCGCGGAACGGAATAGCTAACCAGGCTAAATGGCATTTGCCCGGGTGGTACGGACCAACACGTTTACGCCGGTCGAGCAAAGGCGGGCCTAGGGCACTCTGGCGATCAACTCCTCCACGCTGACACGTGGCCCGGTGAAGAACGGGGTCTCTTCGCGTGTGTGGCGGCGCGCGTCGGTGGCCCGTAGCTCACGCATCAGGTCGACGATGCGGTGCAATTCAGGCGCCTCGAAGGCCAGGATCCACTCGTAGTCGCCGAGCGCGAACGCAGGCACCGTGTTCGCCCGAACATCCTTGTACTCCCGCGCGGCCATGCCGTGCTCGGCCAGCATCCTGCGGCGCTCGTCGTCGGGCAGCAGATACCACTCCAGCGACCGCACGAACGGATACACACAGACGTAGGCACCCGGTTCTTCGCCGGCCAAGAACGCCGGGATGTGGCTCTTGTTGAACTCGGCCGGACGGTGCAGCGCGACGCTGCTCCACACCGGTTCGCAGACACGGCCCAGCGTCGTCGTCCGGCGGAAGTCCGAGTAGGTGGCCTGCAGCGCCTCGACCGTCTCCGCGTGTGTCCAGATCATGAAATCGGCGTCGGCCCGCATGCCCGCGATGTCGTACAGCCCGCGCACCACTACCCCGTTGTCTTCGCGTTGCTTGAGGAAGGTCGCGGTCTCGTCGGCCGCCTTTTCCCTGCTTGCGCGCTCCTCACCAAGTGCCCCGGGCCGCACGGCGAACACCGAAAACATCAGGTAGCGGACCGCGGAGTTGAGCGCGTCGTAGTCGAGCTTGGCCATACGACTATCGTGCCACGCGCACCACGCCGGCCTAATGTGCCGCAGTCGCGGTTGCAAGCGACGCGGCCGCCCTTGTGGCCGCCGCCACGCAGGCGGGCACACCGATACCGTCCAGATACCCCCCGGCCACGGCCAGCGTCGGCGGCAGTCCCGCGCGCAATTCGACGACCAGTTCGCCGTGGCCCGGGCCGTATTGCGGCATCGCGTCGATCCAGCGCTGCACGTGACAATCCACCGGTTCGGTGGCGACGCCGAACACCGTGGCCAGGTCCTGCGCCGCCCATGCCAGCAGGTCCTCGTCCCCCGCGCTTCGGGCCAGCTCGTCTCCGAACCGGCCGAACGACAGCCGCACCAACTCGACGTTGCCGCGCCTGACCCCACTTTTCGCGTCGACAGCGTGATCGCCTTGGCGCGCAGACGTTCTCCGCTGGCCACCAGGACGCCGGACTGCGCAGGCAGCGGCGTGCCACCCGGCAGGGCCAACGCAACAAGAGCCGTCGACGCCGCCTCGATGCGGCGCGCCGCCGCTGCGGTCCGCGGCGCGACACCCTCGATCAGGCGGGGCAACCGCGGCGCGGGAACCGCCACCACGACGGCGTCGGCGAGGTGGCGCGCACCCTCGTCGTCGACCAGTTCCCACCCGTGCGACGAACGATTGACCCGCTCAACCGCAACCTGAAGCCAGTGCGCGGCTGCCCGCCTGGACGAGCTCGTCGACCAGCACCGCGTAGCCGCCGTCCACCGCACCGAAAACCGACCCGCTGGTCGGCGGCGGCAGCGCATCGCGCACCGCTTCGGTCAGATTGCGCGCGCCGCGGTCCAGCGCGAGCGCCAGCGTCGGGACGGCCGCACGCACGCCGATGGTGGCCGCCGACCCCGCATACACGCCCGCCAGCAGCGGATCCACCGAGCGTGCCACCACCTGCTCGCCGAACCGGTCGCCGACGAGATCGGCGACCGTCGGGTCGGACCCCCGGCTGCCACGTCAACGGCCGGGAGCGCTCGCCGATCATGCGCGCCATCGTCGCGTCGTCGACCAGCCCGGCCAACGCGGACGGCTGCGCGGGAATGCCCTGCAAAGTGCCGGTGGGCATCGGGTGGAGCCTGGCCTGGCTGTAGATCAGCGGCCGTGCGCCCGTCGTGCCGACCTGCCTGCCGCGCAGACCCAGCTCGGCCAACAGCGCAGGCACCTCCGGTCGTCGCGCGACGAACGCCTCCGCGCCGACATCGAGCAGCTGTCCGCCGACCCGCTCGGTGCGCAGCACGCCGCCCAGCCGGTCGGCAGGGTCGAACAACGTGATCGATGCGTCCGGCCCCGCCGCCACCCGCAGCCGGAACGCGGCGACCAATCCCGAAATGCCGCCGCCGACAATGGCATACGACGCGGTCACAGCGAATGCACCAGCGCCACGACTTCGGTGATCACGCCGGGATCGGTACCCGGCAGCACACCGTGGCCGAGGTTGAACACATGGCCCGCCGCGCCGGCGTCGATCGCCCGGCGGCCGTCCTCCACCACCGCGCGCACCGCCCTGCTCGACCGCCGGCCAGCCGGCCAAGCAGCACGACCGGATCGAGATTGCCCTGCAGCGCGGTGCCGGGCTCGACGCGCGCGGCGGCATCGGAGAGCGAGGTGCGCCAGTCCACACCAACGACGCCGCGCCGTCCCGCGGCCCGACATCGCACCCAGCAGCTCGGCGGTGCCCACCCCGAAGTGCGTCATCGGCACACCGTCGACCGCCAGCGACGCGAACACCCGCGCGCTGTGCGGCAGCACATAGCTGCGGTAGTCGGCCAGCGACAGCGTCCCCGCCCAGGAATCGAAGACCTGAATCGCGTCCACCCCGGCGCCGACACCTGGGCCTGCAGGAACGCGATCGTCACGTCGGTCAGGGCCGTCATCAGCGCGTGCCACGTGTCGGGCTCGCCGAGCATCATCGCCTTGGTGCGCTCGTGATTGCGGCTCGGGCCGCCCTCCACCAGGTAGGACGCCAGCGTGAACGGCGCGCCGGCGAACCCGATCAGCGGCACGTCGCCGAGCTCCGAAACGAGCAGCTTGACCGCGTCGGCAACCGGAGCAACCTGCTGCGGTTCAAGAGGTTTCATCGCCTTGACGTCGGCGCTGCTGCGCACCGGATGCTCGATGACCGGCCCGACATCGGGCACGATGTCCAGCTCGATGCCCGACGCCCGCAGCGGGACGACGATGTCGGAGAACAGAATGGCGGCGTCCACGCCGTGCCTGCGTATCGGCTGCAGGGTGATCTCGGTGATCAGTTCGGTGTCGAAGCACGCCTGCATCATCGTGTTCTTCGCGCGCAACTCGCGGTACTCGGGCAGCGAACGACCGGCCTGACGCATGAACCACACCGGCACGCGGCTGGGTTTGCGCCCGCATGTGGCGGCCAGATAGGGCGACTCGGGCAGCTCGCGGCGGATACTCATCGAGTCCAATGCTGCCATGGCTCAGCGGGACCCCGAATCCTCCTCGGCCAAGGTCGGGCGGCCACGGGCGCGGCGTGATGGTGCGGGCCGGGTGGCATCGCTTCCCGAGTTCGGCGCGCCTGCGCACAGACCTGGCCAAATGGTCTAGCGTCAAACGGCGTGACCACCGCCGAACCGGCTCAGTTCCGCGAAGCGGTGGCGGCGATGAATGCCACCACCGTGCGAGCGGAGATCGAGCTCGGCCCCATCCGGCCGCCGCAGCGGCTGGCGCCATTCAGCTACGCGCTAGGCGCCGAGGTCCGCCATCCCGAGACTGCCATCGTGCCCGAGCGCTCGGAGGGTGACGCGTTCGGACGCTTGATCCTGCTGCACGATCCCGAAGGTGCCGAGGCGTGGGACGGCACCATGCGGTTGGTCGCCTACATTCAGGCCGACCTTGACTCGAGTGAGGCCGTCGACCCGCTGCTGCCGGAGGTGGCATGGAGCTGGCTCGTGGATGCCCTCGAGTCGCGCGCCGAACACGTCACCGCGCTGGGCGGCACCGTCACGGCCACCACCTCGGTGCGCTACGGCGACATATCCGGTCCGCCACGTGCCCACCAGCTGGAGCTGCGGGCATCGTGGACGGCGACGTCGCTGGCGTTGGGTCCGCATGTCGAAGCGTTCTGCGAGGTGCTCGAGCACGCCGCCGGCCTGCCCCCGGCGGGTGTCACCGACCTGAGCTCCCGCACGCGCGCTTGACGATGGGCGATTCCCCGGAGGATGGCTCCGAATCGGGCTCAGAAACAGAGCCGGAAGCCACACCACTGTTGGCACCCCGCGACGGGGTGCCGGACCTGTCCATCAGCACCAGCGAAATCAAAAGAGCCGCAGAGCTTTTGGCCTCCGGCGATGGGCCGTTCGCGGTCGACGCCGAACGTGCGTCGGGGTTCCGCTATTCCAACCGCGCCTACCTGCTGCAGATCCGCCGCGAGGGCGCCGGCACGGTGTTGATCGACCCGGTCAGCCACGGTGGCGACCCGGTGACGACTCTCGCGCCGGTGGCCGAGGTGCTTGCCACCGACGAATGGATCCTGCACGCCGCCGATCAGGACCTGCCGTGCCTGGCCGAGATCGGCATGGTGCCGACCAAGCTGTACGACACCGAGCTCGCAGGCCGCCTCGCCGGGTACGACAAGGTGAATCTCGCCGCGATGGTGCAGCGTCTGCTCGGCTTGCAGCTGACGAAGGGGCACGGCGCGGCGGACTGGTCACAACGACCACTGCCGCACGACTGGCTGAACTACGCGGCGCTGGACGTCGAGGTGCTGCTCGACCTGCGCCACGCCATCGCGGCGGTCCTCGACGAACAGCACAAGACCGATTGGGCGGCGCAGGAATTCGAATTCCTGCGCACGTTCGAGGCCATGCCGACGCGGCGGGACCGCTGGCGGCGGACGTCGGGCATCCACAAGGTCCGTGACTCGCGTGCGCTGGCCGCGGTGCGTGAGCTGTGGGTGACCCGAGATCACATCGCCCAGCGCCGCGACATCGCACCGGGACGAATCCTGCCCGACGCCGCGATCGTCAACGCCGCCACCGTGGACCCCGACACCGATCGAGAAGCTGACCGCACTGCCGGTCTTCGGCGGGCCGCGGCAGCGGCGCAGCGCGCAGACGTGGCTGGACGCGCTGGCCCGGGCGCGCACAACTGACGATCCGCCGAAGGCTCAGGAGCCGTCGACCGGACCTCCGCCCGCGTCGCGGTGGGCCCGGCGCAAGCCCGAGGCCGCTGCCCGGCTGGAGGCTGCGCGCGCCGGTCTGGCCGAAACTGTCCCAACGGGTTTCGGTGCCGCCGGAGAACATCGTCTCCCCCGACGTGGTGCGCCGGTTGTGCTGGGACTGGCAGTCCGCCGAGAACCCGGAGGACACCGAAGCGGCCATCGACGACTTTCTCCGCGAAGCGCAGGCGCGCCGGTGGCAACGCGATCTGGTCGTCCCGGTGCTGACCGAGGCGCTCACTACTTCGGGCGAGATGGGGCAAAGTCCCGCCGACACGCTGCCTGAAGGGTGATTTTGCGTTCTCTGGCGCATTCACAGGAATAGCGTGACCAGGATGGCGAAGCAAGAAGAGTCCGAGGACGAAGAGGAACGGCAGCGCTTCGCCGACCGTGCCCTCAGCATCGCCGAGGACACGGTCTACTGGGCGATCGCGGTGGTGCTGCTCGCCGGCTCGGTCGCGCTGATCATCGCGCAGGTCAACATCCTGCTCAGATTACGGACCGCTCCGGCCAGCACGATCATGCTGGAGTCGCTCGACGGTCTGCTGCTGATCTTCATCTTCGTCGAGCTGCTGTACGCGGTACGGACTTCGCTGCGGTCCCACGAGATCGTCGCCGAACCGTTCCTGATCGTCGGCATTCTGGCCTGCATCAAGGAGATCGTGGTGATGTCCGTGGGTGCGGCCAAACTGCTCGAGAAAGGGCCTGAGTTCTCGCGCGCGATCGTCCAGGTCGGCGTGCTCGGCGGCTTGGTGCTCGTACTCACGATCTCCATCTGGGTGCTGCGCCTGCGGCGCCGCGGGCCCGATGATCTAGGCGCCGACTCAGAAGACGACGACTCTTAGCCGAGGCGGTCGATGTGGTCCAGGAAGTGGACCAGCACCGCGTCGGGCGCCTCGATCTGCGGCCAGTGCCCGATGTTGTCGTCCAGCATCACGACGTCGGGATTGGGGATGATCTCCAGGTAGCGCTGCGCCATGTGCCGACCCGAGTTCGGATCAACGGGCCCGTCGATGAGCCGCATGGAGACGGCGGTCTGCCGCATCGCGCGCACCCACCGATTGCGATAGGTGTATCGGTCGTTGACGAACCTGCCCACCTTATGGGTCACCCGCTTGCCGTCGTTGTAGTCGAGGATCTCGTGGAAAAGGTCGAGCATTCGCCGCGACGGCTTGGTATCGGGCCCGAACATCTCGTTGATCGTGGGTTCGATCAACCGTCGTGACAGCGGGCTGCCCTGCAGCGGACTCATCAAGTCCCCCAAGGGTGTTCGCGACAACACCTTCTGCATCAGCCGAGGCGTGTACGTCTCGTTGAAGAGGCCGCCGTTGAGCCAGGTGATCGATTCGATCCGCAACGCTCCGTAGGCATGCTCGGCGAACTCGCTGACGGGCGAGCATCTCCTGGGCGACCGAATCGCCCACGTCATGGGCCAGAACGTGCGCCGACTCGACGCCGAGATGATCCAGCAGCGCCTCATGCATGTCGGCGTGGTCGTGCACCGAGTACTCATAGGCGACGGGTTTTTCGGAGAACCCCATGCCGAGCATGTCGGGCGCGATCACGGTGAACCGCTCGGTCAGCCTGTCCCACAGCGCCGCCCAGTCCCACGAGTTGAATGGATAGCCGTGAATCAGCAGCAGATGTGGACTGGGGACCTCCCGCTTGCGGGGACTGCCCTGCACGCGGTAGAAGACATCGAACCCGAGGTAGTCGAAGTACTCGCCCGCGGATTTCCAGCGCTCAAGCTCAGCGTCCATACCCGCGAGGGTACTGACTCCGCGTGGTCGCCGACTTAGTCGAGGCGCTCGCTGACTTCGCGCTCAGGGGCGACGTGGTTGCCCTGCGCGGCCACCCAGCCGGTGATCTGGCGGGCGATGTTGCTGTCGGTCAGGCCGACGTCGGCGAGCACCTCGCCGCGCGACGCGTGCGCGAAGAACTGCTGGGGCAGCCCGGCGTCGCGGCACGGCACGTCGATCTCGGCGCGGCGCAGTGCGGCGGACACCGCGGAGCCGACACCGCCGGCCACGCCGTTGTCCTCGAGCGTCACGACCAGCTTGTGCGCCGCCGCCAACTCCGCTAATCGCATCGGGCACCGGCAGCACCCAGCGTGGGTCGACGACCGTGACGCCGATGCCTTGGTTGCGCAGCCGCTCGGCGGCCGCCAGCGCCATCGAGGCGAACGGCCCGATGGCGACCAGCAGCACATCGTCGGTCATTCCGTCCGCGGGCACGGCGAGCACGTCGACGCCGTCACGACGCTGGATCGCCGGAATGTCTTCGCCCACATCGCCCTTCGGGAAGCGAATGGCGGTCGGACCGTCTTTGATGTCGAGCGCCTCGCCGAGTTCCTCGCGAAGCCGAGTGCCGTCGCGCGGCGCGGCGACCCGCATGCCGGGCACGATGCCCAGCATCGACAGGTCCCACATTCCGTTGTGGCTGGCGCCGTCGGGCCCGGTGACGCCGCTGCGGTCCAGCACCATCGTCACCGGCAGCTTGTGCAGCGCCACATCCATCATGATCTGATCGAACGCACGGTTCAGGAACGTCGAGTAGATGCACACCACCGGATGCATGCCGCCCATGGCAAGGCCTGCGGCCGACGTCATCGCGTGCTGCTCGGCGATGCCGACATCGAAGAACCGGTCGGGGAACCGCTGCCGGAACGGGGTGAGACCCGTCGGGCCGGGCATCGCGGCGGTGATCGCCACGACGTCGCGTCGCCGAGCGGCATAGGCGATCAGCGCGTCGGAGAACGCCGACGTCCAGCCGGGGCCGGGCACCGACGTCGCCAGCCCCGTCTCGGGGTCGATGGCGGCGACGGAATGCATCTGCTCGGCCTCATCGTTCTCGGCAGGCGGATAGCCCATGCCCTTGCGGGTGACGACGTGCACGATCACCGGCGCGTTGAAAGCCCCGCGCATGGCGCAGTGCGCTTTCCACCGCGTGCTCGTCATGACCGTCGATGGGGCCGACGTACTTCAGGCCGAGGTCGCTGAACATCTCCTGCGGAGAGAGCGCATCCTTGATGCCCGCCTTGATGCTGTGCATGCATTGGTAGCAGAGCTCGCCGATGATCGGCACGCCGCGGACGGCCTTGCGGCCCTCCTCGAGGACCTTCTCGTAGCCCGGCTGCAGCCGCAGCCCGGCCAGGTGTTCGGCGAATCCGCCGATCGTCGGCGCATAGCTGCGGCCGTTGTCGTTGACGACGATCACGACCGGCCGCCGCGCCGCCGCGATGTTGTTCAGCGCCTCCCAGCACATACCGCCGGTCAGCGCGCCGTCGCCGACGACGGCGACGACATGGCGATTGCGGTGGCCGTTGAGTTCGAACGCCTTGGCCAGCCCGTCGGCGTAGGACAGCGACGAGCTGGCGTGGCTGGACTCCACCCAGTCGTGCTCGCTCTCGCTGCGCGACGGATAGCCCGACAGGCCACCCTTCTTGCGCAACGTGTCGAAGTCGTGGCTGCGCCCCGTCAGCATCTTGTGGACGTAGGACTGATGTCCGGTGTCGAAGACGATCGGATCGTGTGGCGAATCGAACACCCGATGCAGCGCGAGCGTGAGCTCCACGACGCCCAGATTGGGGCCGAGATGCCCGCCTGTTGCAGCGACCTTGTGGATCAGGAATTCGCGGATCTCCCGCGCCAGTTCGCTGAGCTGCGACTGTGTCAGGTGCTGCAGATCTGCGGGACCGCGGATCTGTTCAAGCATCCCGTTAGTGTACGCACGCGTGTAGGACTCAGTCCTCTCGAGCGTTGTAGATGTCGGGCACACCGTCGCGATCGGAGTCGGCGGTCTCGCAGTTCGTAAATTCGCCGATATGCGGCGTTGCGGCTCAACAACACCAGCGAGGCCAATACACCTGCGACAACGGACCCGACCAGCACGCCGATCTTGACGTCGTCACCGGCCTCAGAGCCGTGACCGAACGCAAGTTCACCGATTAATAACGAAACGGTGAACCCGATTCCGGCCAGCAGCGACACGCCGAGAACGTCACGCCACGCGAGGTCGTCGTCGAGGCTTGCGTGGGTGAATTTCGCCAGCAGGAACGCGGTGCCGAGCACCCCGAGGGGCTTGCCGATCACCAGGCCGGCGATCACCCCGTCGGTGACGGGATCGAGCAGCGAGTCGCCGAGCCCTGACCATCCGCCAACGGTCACACCGGCCGCGAAGAACGCAAACACCGGGACGGCAAACCCGGCTGACACAGGACGCATCGCGTGCTCGAAATCCTCGGCGGCCGCGTGCCGGCCGAGCACCGGCACGGTGAAGCCCAGCACGACCCCGGCGACCGTGGCGTGCACGCCGCTGGCATGAACCAGGGCCCACGCGGCCACGGCCAGCGGCAGCAGCAGCCACCAGTGGTGGACGCCGCGCTGAACGGCGAGCGCGAACAGCCCGATCGGGACGAGCGCCAGCGCCAGCGGGCCGAGCGCGAGGTGGTCGGTGTAGAAGACGGCGATGATGGTGATCGCGAGCAGATCGTCGACGACGGCAAGCGTCAGCAGGAAGGTGCGCAGCGCACTCGGCAGGTGGGTGGACAACACGGCCAGGACCGCCAGCGCGAATGCGATGTCGGTGGCGATCGGCACCGCCCAGCCGTCGAGGTTCTCGGGGCGACCGGCGGCGAGGGTGATGGCGATGTAGATCGCGGCAGGCACGATCATTCCGCCGACGGCCGCGGCGATCGGCAGCGCCGCCCGCCGCGGATCGCGCAGGTCTCCTGCGACGAACTCCCGCTTGAGTTCGAGACCGACCACGAAGAAGAAGACGGCGAGCAACCCGTCGGCCGCCCACGCTGAAACGCTGAGATTCAGGTGTAGGGATTCGGGACCGAAGGCGAACGCCGACACCGTGTGATAGGCCGCCGACCACGGCGAGTTCGCCCATACCAGGGCCGCGCCTGCCGCCGCCAACAGGAGCATGCCGCCGACGGTCTCCTTGCGGAGAATCTCGGAGAACCGTTGCGACTCCGACCACGAGCCGCGCGTGAGCAGTCGCAGCGGCGTGGGCATTGACGGAATCCTACTGAAGCGCTGTCACGGTTCTCGTCGTAAACCGCTGGTGGCCGGTGCCAGGCACGGGTAGATTCACGCCTGGTGCGCCGGGAAGTCTGGTCGGCAGTCAGTAGACCGACTCCCGAAAGGCTCATCGTGACCGCTTCAGCGGCGGCGCCCGCGTGCACCGCATCCGATTTCGCCATTCGCATCGACGGTTTGACCAAACGATTCGGACGAATCGACGCTGTCGATGACCTCAGCCTGACGGTTCCCCAGGGCGAAGTGTTCGGCTTTCTCGGTCCGAACGGAGCGGGCAAGTCGACCACTATTCGCCTGCTGCTGGGGCTGATACGGCCTAGCGCCGGTAGCGCAACAGTGTTCGGCGACGCTGTCGGCGATGTCCGTCGCACGCACTGTCACCTGGCGTATGTCCCGGCCGACGTTGCCCTATGGCCGGCGCTGACCGGCGCTGAAACACTAGAGCTACTCGGCAATGTCGGCCCGGGCGTCGATGAGGAGTACCGCACAGCGCTGGTGAGGCGCTTTCAGCTCGACCTCGACAGGGCGGGCAAGACCTACTCCACCGGCAACCGGCAGAAGGTGGCACTTGTCGCGGCGTTTGCCACCCGGGCGCCCCTGTTGGTGCTCGACGAACCGACCAGCGGCCTTGATCCCTTGATGGAACGCGAGTTTCGCCGTTGTGTCGGCGAGGCGCGTGAGCGCGGGCAGACCGTGTTTCTCAGTTCGCACCAGCTCGCCGAGGTCGAGGCCGTGTGTGACCGAGTCGCGATTCTGCGGGCGGGCCGGCTTGTCGAAGTCGACACCATCGCCGATCTTCGCCGACTCCGCCGGACAATCGTCGAGGTTTCGTACCGCGGTGCCGCGCCCGCGTTGCAAGGCATCCCCGGCGTGTCGAATGTCGAGAACGTCAACGGATCACGTACGCGCTTCAGCCTGTCCGGATCACCGGCACCCGCGCTGCAGACACTGGTAACGGCAGACGTCACAGCGCTCACTATGCGAGAACCGACGCTCGAGGAGATCTTCCTCGACTACTACGGCGAGACAGCACGATGACCGCCGCCACAATGCCGCCGCCGAAAGTGGTTGGGGCACCACCCTCTGCGGCAGGACGGGCTGTCGGTCGCCTTGCGCTGCATCAGATCCGCCGGGGTGCGCTTATAGTCGCCCTGGTCTGCGCCGGGATGTCGGCGATGGTCGCCGTTCAGTATCGATCCATGTTCCAGGGTGGACTTGCCGCCTCCGGCCTGCAGGCACTCGCCGAAAACCCAGCCATCCGAATTCTTTTCGGTACTCCAGTTGCATTGGATGACGTCGGCGGGTTCACCGTCTGGCGCACCGGTCTGCCTGTGCTGGTTCTCGCGGGTGTTTGGATTCTGCTTGCCACTACTCGCATCACCCGTGGTGAAGAAGACGCCGGGCGCCTCGAATTGCTGCTGGCCGGCCGACTTCGCATGGTTGACGTCGTCGCACGCTGCCTCGCCGCCGCCTCGGCGTCGGCATTCCTGATAAGCGTTGCGGTCGGAGTAGGCCTCGTTGCGGCCGGGACTGATCCGAAGGGGGCGATCATCTATGCCGCCGCCATCCTCGGCGTCACCCTGACCTTCGCCACCGCAGGCCTGTTCGCCGCACAGCTGATGCCGACCCGGTCGGCCGCGGTCGGGTTCGGCGTGGCGTTTCTGTTCGTCTGTCTCTCGGTTCGGATGCTTGCAGACGGCGCCGCGCCATTGGCTTGGCTGGGATGGACGACGCCATTCGGCCTCACCGCGCGCGCCGCGCCGTATGCCGACAACCGCGTGGTCCCATTGCTGGTGCTTGCGGTCTTTCCGATCGCGTTTGCAATGGCTGGGCTGCTGGCGGCGCGCCATCGCGATGCGGGCGGTGGCCTGGTCGCGGTGCCGAGCAGCCATCCACCCCGTACCCGTCTGCTGGGGTCCATCGCGGGATTCGCGATTCGGCGCGCAGTGTTCCCGACAGCCGCATGGACGGTCGGAATCGCCGCATACTTCCTGCTGGTAGGTGCGCTGATCGCGTCGATCATCGAATTCCTCGACACTAATCGCGGGTTCGCCGATATGGCGGCCGCCGCCGGGTTCGGCGGCCTCGATTCCGCGAACGGGTTCGCCGCCGCACTGTTCAGCTTGCTCGCGATACCGACCGGCCTTTTCGCGACGACGCGGTTCGCCGCCATGGTGGCAGACGAGAGAGCCCGCAGATGGACACCGGTGTTCGCGACGGATGTGTCGCGAATTCGCCTGGCGTGCAATGAACTTACGGTCATCACCATTGGGGTGGTGCTGTTACACCTGGTCGCCGCTCTGGCCATTTGGGCCGGCGGTTCGATCACCGGAGCTCACTTCGGCATCGACGACGCGCTTGCCGGTGCACTCAACTCCGCGCCGATCGCCTGGCTGGCGGTAGGCGCCGCGGCACTGGCAGTCGGCTGCCTGCCGTCCGCAGTCGGCGTCATCGGTGCATTCCCCGTGGTGGGCGGCTTTCTCCTCAACGTCGTCACCCAGGGCTCATCCGCGCCGAATTGGGTGATCGGGCTGTCCCCCTTCGCGCACCTCGCCGCGGTGCCCAACGCACCCCCGACTGGGCCTGCCACCGGCGCTTTCATCGCGATCGGCGCCGTTTTTGCCGCCGTGGGTATCACCAGGTATGCCCGTCGTGATCTGACTACGTGAAGGAGAAAACGATGAACGACTACGCGCTCGGAGGGTGCTGATATGCACGCCGAGGACATGGCCGAGCAGTTCCCCGTGATAACCGTCGACACGAACGCGCTGGACGCTGCCCGTCTGCTCGCCGAACATCGTCTGCCGGGCATCCTCGTCACCGACAAGTCGGGAAACCCATATGCCGTGCTGCCCGCCTCGCAGGTGGTGCGGTTCATCGTTCCGACCTACGTCCAGGACGACCCGTCGCTGGCTGGTGTGATCAGCGAGTCGTGGGCCGACAAGGCCGCAGCGAAGCTGGGTGACAAGAAGGTCCACGACGTGCTGCCAGAACATCTCACCGACATTCCTGCGGCCAATGCGGATGACACCATCATCGAAGTGGCAGCGATCATGGCCCGATTCAAGAGTCCACTTGTCGCCGTGATCAAGGACCGCAAGTTGCACGGTGTCATCACGGCATCGCGGCTGCTCGACGCCGCACTGAGGAACTAATGCCTGTAGCTGCCATCGCGATCACCGTGTTCGTGGTCGCCTACATCCTGATCGCCAGCGACCGCATCAACAAGACGTTGGTCGCGCTGTGCGGAGGCGCGGTGATACTCGCCCTCGGGATCGTCGGCGCCGACGACGCCTTCTACTCCCACGAGACCGGTATCGACTGGAACGTCATCTTCCTGCTCTTCGGGATGATGATCATCGTCGGCGTGTTGCGGCAGACCGGCGTCTTCGAATACATCGCGATCTGGGCCGCCAAGCGCGCCAACGGCTCTCCGCTGCGAATCATGATCCTGCTCGTCCTGGTCACCGCAGCGGCATCGTCCCTGCTGGACAACGTCACCACGGTGCTGCTCATCGCACCTGTCACTCTGCTGGTGTGCGAGCGACTGGAGATCAACCCGGTACCGTTCTTGATCGCCGAGGTTCTCGCATCAAACATCGGCGGCGCATCGACCCTCGTCGGCGATCCCCCGAACATCATCATCGCCAGCCGTGCGGGCTTGACGTTCAACGACTTTCTCGTGCACATGGCGCCGATCGTGATAATCGTCATGGCCGCCTTCGTGGCCTTGCTGCCCGTCATCTTCCGTGGATCCTTCGACGTCGATCCGGCACGGGTAGCGGATGTCATGACGTTGAACGAGCGTGAAGCCATTCAAGATCCACGCCTGCTCGTCAAGTGCGCGGCGGTGCTCGTAGCCGTGTTCACGGCTTTCATCGGGCACTCGGTGATTCACATCGAACCCTCCGTCGTCGCATTGCTCGGCGCCGGGATCCTGATCTTGATATCCCGGCTCGAACAACGCGATTACCTGGCCAGTGTCGAATGGGAAACGCTGCTCTTCTTCGCCGGCTTGTTCGTCATGGTCGGCGCACTGGTGAAGACCGGTGTCGTCGACGCATTGGCCCGGTCCGCGATCGAACTCACCAACGGCAACGGGTTGCTGACGACGATGCTGATCCTCGGCATTTCCGCGCCGGTGTCCGGCGTCATCGACAACATTCCCTTTACCGCGACGATGACACCGATCGTCGGCGAGCTGTCAGCGAGTGTGTCGGATCTGCCTCACCCCCACGTACTTTGGTGGGCGCTGGCTCTGGGTGCCGATTTCGGTGGCAACCTGACCGCGGTCGGCGCGAGCGCCAACGTGGTGATGCTGGGTATCGCGCGCCGCACCGATAATCCCATCTCTTTTTGGGAGTTCACCCGCAAGGGCGTGCTGATCACGGTGGTGTCGATCGCGCTCTCCGCGTTGTACCTGTGGCTACGCTACTTCGTATTCGGGTGAAGATGCTGTTATGTCCGTGACTCTGTCAATCCTGTTGATCGCCTTCTGCATCCAGGGACTCGTGAAGTTCGCCGTCGGCTTCCTCGTCCCCTATTCGACACGAATTACGGCGCATTGCCTCTTATTATCAGCGCAACGGCCGCATCATCGGCATCTACGACACGATCACACTCGTCGTCATCGTGGTGCTGCTCGTACTTCTATTCTTAACCGGAGTTCACCAGCTCAGCTTCATCACCGGCCTCGTCGTCGGGATGCTCGTCATCCAGATTTTCTTTCATCGCTTCGACGAGCCGTTGTCGAAGGATACGGCTCCCGAAACATCGGCGGCACCAAGGAAAGTCATGTCCTATGCGATACAGGCCCATCCTGGGCTCGCGTGGCGTGAAATCATCCTCATGGTTGCGCTCTTCGGCTGGGCGCTCTACGAGCTACTGACGGGCCTGCTACTAGGGCGTCACATCGGATAGTCGGGTAGCGCGAGCTCGTCGCTCAGGCTACGCGAAATAACCAGGTTCGCCGCCCACGGTAACGAGTTCATCGCGCGCATCACCACATCACGGAATCCGATGCCCAACCGGGTTTTGGTGGCGAACACCGACACGAAACCGCGGGCGGCCTTCTGCTTGTCGTTCACGAATGACCGCAGTCTCGCCTCGTAGGCATCGAACGCTCGACGATATTCACCATTGGCACACAGGAGTTCGCCTGCGAGCACATAGGCCTCCGTCATGGCCAGTCCGGTACCCTCGCCTGCCATCAGCGACACGCAGGCCGCGGCGTCACCCACAAGTGCCGTTCTGCCACGGGACCATCGATCCAGCTTCACCTGACTGACGACGTCGAAGTACAGATCGTCGGTCTCGTCGAGCGCGGCCAGCATTGTCGGGCATTCCCAGTCGGCGTCTCTCAGCATGCTGCGCAACAGTGCTTTCCGCTCATCGGCATCGTCAGGGATCTCAGGGCGATCTGACCGAATGATAAAGAGAATCAGCGTCCGGTCGTCGCGCAAGGTAAACCGCCCGACGCTTCGTCCCGGCATGCTGTGCGTCACGTACACCAGTTCGTCACGTGGCCGATATGCGTTCACCACGAAAGCCGCAACCACGCAGCCCAAATAGACTTGGTCCGTCGGATCGGTTCCAAAAGCCAAACGACGCACCTTGGAGTGCAGGCCATCGGCACCGATGACGAGATCGAAATCTCGCGTGGCGCCTTCTGTGAAGCTCAGACTCACCCCGTCTGCATGTTGGTCGATGGCCGTGATGCTGTCACCGAAGATCGTTTCGACATCGTCCTCGATGGCGGCGTAGATCGCGGCCGCCAGATCGCCGCGCGGCAAGCTGGTGAATCGATCGGTCGTCGCACGACGAAACGTGTCGACACCAAGTCTGGCTCGAATATGTCCGTCGCTGTCGACGGACCGGATCGACTCCACGTCGTATCCGAGATCGCGAATGACGGGCTCCAATCCCATTCGTTGAGCGACCTGGTAACCGAGTCCCCAGAAGTCGATGACGTAACCTCCGGTGCGCAACCGAGGCGCAAGCTCGATCAGTGTCGGTTCATGACCGGTGCGGAGCAACCAGTAGGCAAGCGTCGGGCCGGCCACACCGGCGCCACTGATAGCGATTCTCATGACGGACCTTTCCGAGTCCGCTTCCACGCACCTGGCGCCCGTGGAGATGAGAAACTCCCCGGCTCCCGTGGCGACTGCGCCCACGCCACCGAGGTAGGACCGGATCATGTCGCCGGCGGACACGTCGTCGCTCGCGGTGAGCGAAGCCAGCCATGCGACGGCGTCATCGCGTTCTGCGTTGTGAAACACCCGCACAGGACAAGGCATCCACGTGGCGATGCGGCGGGTCGGTATCCGAATCCACTCGACGTCACTCACCACCGCGCAGCCATCGAGCGTTGCAAGTAGCTCGTCTCCAAGTCGGGTGTCTGACCACAACGCGCCCAGCGTGATGCGCTGGAACTCCGGTCCGAATTGGTACAGCAGCCGCATGCGGCGGCCCGTCCGTTGCGAATCTTCAATCAATGGCGCAAATACTCGTTGATAGTCGCGTGCCGTCACGGTCCCGGCGGCCTCCAGAGCCACGATTCCGTCAGGCATACCCGCAAGTTCCTTCAGCACGACAACCTTCTTCGAGTGCTCAGATCGACGGAGTCAACTCAAACTGCATCAACGGGAGCCCGGCACCGTCGTCACCAATAGGGGCGCCAAGCGTGTTCTCCAACACCGGTTTGAGAGCGAACCACGCGTACGAGTGACGATCGACATACGCCTGCATCACCTTTTCGGCCTGGCCCGGCTCGGGTACGCGAGCCTCGGCAGGCACCGCCGCGCGGTGGGCTACCGAAACCCGGACGTGCGGGTTGGCCGTCACATTTCGATACCACTGCGAACGGGATCCGAATCCCGATGCCACCACATAGGTGTCGGGTGCCGGATGACCTACCACTTCCAACACCACGAGCCGGCGGGCGCCGGTCTTGCGGCCGACATGCTCGAGAAGCAGCAGCCGCGAGCCGAACACGAACCCCAACCGCGCCCTGTACATCCAAATCGGAGCCCGCATGAGAAGCGGTGAGCGCAGCAGTTGCGCACCTGCGCGTGCCAACTTCTCGTGCACTTTCTCGACATTCTCGGTCACGAGTACCTCTCCCGCCTGATGTGGCACAACCCAGATGGGTCAACCCTCGAGAATCGCGGCATGACAGTGCCTTTCGCTGCGATACCCGGGATGTGCCGACTATGCCATGAGCGCCTATTGCCCTCACCACGATACGTGCATGATCGAGATCATGCAATATGCATGAACTCCCAATCGCACCTTCTTCGGCCTCGCGAATGTATCCTCTGTACACAAGGAGGTCGGCATGGCGACGGCCAAAAAGCGCGGGGCGCCGAGGAAGTCGCGCCGCGACGACGATTTCCTCCAGCGACTGGAACGCGCCACCCGCGGATTGCTCGCACTGAACGTCTCCGTGCTCGAGCAGATGGAAAAGCGGATCGGCCTCACGCCGCTTCGTGCCCTGCAGTCGCTGGAACGACTTGGACCGAGCCTGGTCACCGAACTCGGGGACGAGATGAACCTGCTGTCTTCAACGGCCAGCCGGTTGAGCGACCGACTCGCCGAGGCCGGCTACATCACGCGGCGGGTCTCCCCGACCAACCGGCGAGCCACCCTGCTCGAACTGACGGACAAGGGCCGCGCAGTTCTCGACGAACTCGTCACGTTACGAGTGCGTGCGTTCGGCGAGGTGGCAGGCCAGATGACCGTCGCCGACCTGGACGCGCTGGTGCAGGGCACCCAGGCGTTCACCGCAATACAGCAGCAGCGCGTATCCGACCACGAACGTGTGCCATCCGGGAGGTAGCCCCCCGCCGCGCCGACCGTTCGGATAGCGTCGCGCCATGAGCGCCAGCCATGATCGTCGAACGGGAAAGCATCATCGATGCTCCGGCCGAACAGGTGTGGGCGCGGGTGGTTACGCCCGAGGGCATCAATGACGAACTGCGGCCCTGGATGACGATGTCGATGCCGCGTGGCGCCGAAGACCTGACGGTTGACAACATCCCCATCGACACACCCGTCGGACGCTGCTGGATGCGCCTGTTCGGCGTGCTGCCGTTCGACTACGACCATCTGATGATCGCCGAGCTGTGGCCCGGTCGCGGCTTCCACGAGAAGTCGACGATGTTGACCATGAGCCGCTGGGAGCACGAACGCACGATCGATCCCCGACGGTGACGCCAAAGCCGTTGTGCGAGATCGCCTCACATTCGAACTCAGGGTGCCGCTGCGACTGTTGACACCGATCATCGGCGTGGGCATCCGGGCGCTGTTCGGCCACCGGCAGCGCCGCCTGCAACGGCATTTCACCGGCGCGTCGACGCGCGGCTAGGACAAGACGCCCAACTCCCGCACTGCGGTCGGAACCGCTTTGCGGCGCTCTGGTCACATCTCAGAGCTTGCCGATCACGGTCGTATCCATCGCGTTGTCCGCGCTCTACTTGTGACTGCGCAACTTCGTGTTCGCCTGAACCAGAGTCGGCTCAAGTGTTCTTCGCGATGAATCGGCGGAACAGCGGCCATGCGACGGCCACGTTATAGGCCACGCCGCCGAGTAGGTACGGCCACCACGTGCCGTGATCGCTGGCCACCCAGAACGCCTTCGCTGCCCAATAGGGTGGCAGCACACCGAATGCCACATTCCACGGCGAGTCGATGAACCACGGCAGGCACGGCAGGCCGGCGATGAGCATGCCCAGCGCGCGGACAGCTGCGAGGCCCTGGATCTTGTTGTTCGCCATCGCCAGGATCATCAGCATGCTCACGACGGCGGACAGCCCGGCAAGCAGTCCGATCGGCACCAGCGCCGGAACCAAACCCGGACCGATGATCCCGCTGAAGGACATTGTGGCGATCACATACGTGGTCGTCACGGCGAGCACGGTCGCCGCGCGATACGCGAACAGCGTCGACAGCGGCACCGGCGTCACGCGCAGCACCGTCAGGGTGCCCGCGTCGACCTCGTCGAGCACGAGAAAGGCTGCGAGCCCACCGGCGATGATGATGCTCGTCAGCAGCAGGAACGCGGTGAGGATCAACGGGTAGTACGGCACCAAGTCGAACTTGTAGCGGCTCGCGAGCATCTCGGTGAACCGCGGCGTGAGGACCCTGACGCCCGTCGTCCAGATGACCGGAGCGGCGACGATCATGACCAGCAGCGGATCGCGGTAGGTGCCGCGTAGGTCGTTGCGGCCGAATGCCGTCAGCGCCCTGACATTAACCGTCGCGGAGGACGACATCACTTGCCTCCAGACTCGGCGACGACGTAGCGGACGAACATCGCCTTCGCCGCCCAATACAGGCCGACTATGCAGACTGCGGGGTATGTCACGGCGTAAACGACCTGCCACGACGTCAGCGTGACCTGATCGAAGGCGACACCGAGCAACTGCATCGGTCCAAGCGTGGGGACCAGGTACAGCACCGGATTAGGCCATACACCCGAGTAATGAAGTACAGGCGGCACGGTCATCGCCGCAAGAGGGATCGTCGCAGCCAAGAACCAGTCGCTGATCGAGGCGAACGGAAGCGACGAGGCGAAGCCGACCAGGAGCATCAGCAATGTGCCCAGTACCACCCCGACCACCAACGGGATTGGGCGATAACCGAATCCGTGCGCGATCATCGGCACCACCATTGCGACGAACAACGAAATAAGCACGAGCAATGCCAGTTTGGCGAAAAGGTATTCCCAGAACCGCAGCGGTGTGGAGATGACCGCACCCAGCGTGCGCTCCTGCTTTTCGAAGAACACCGCGCCCGCGACGAAGAAGAACCCGATGATGCAGGTGTCGCCCAGCAGGATGTATGGCTCGGCGACCGGCCGCAAGCCACGCGACAACGGCAGCAGCACGGCCAGCCAAATCAGCCCCGAAAAGACGGCGGCGTGCAGGAACCGCTGCCGAACCTGCAGCGTCAGCTCCAGCCTCAGCGCGCTTATGAGTCGGGTCATGTCAGCTGCCGCCCGGTGGTCTCGACGAAGACATCGTCGAGAGTGGCTTCCTTGCTGTGGATGGTCTCGACGTGGTGCGCCCGAAGAAGTGCCTGGAACGACGGGTCGTCGGCGAGGCCGTCCATGGGGAAATCGGCTGTATCGAGGCGGCCATTGGCACCGCGATACTCGACCCGTACCAGCCGCTGGCTGCGCGCGATCTTCAGCTCGCCGGGCGTGTCCAGAGCGACGATCCGGCCGTCCACGACGAAGGCCACGCGGTCGCACAGTTCGTCGGCTGTCGCCATGTCGTGGGTCGTGAGGAACACCGTCCGCCCCCGCGCTTTGAGGTCCAGGATGATGTTCTTCACCTTGCGCGCGTTCACGGGGTCCAGCCCGGACGTGGGTTCGTCGAGGAAGAGAAGTTCGGGGTTGTTGATCAACGATCTGACAAACGTCAGCCGCATCTGCATTCCCTTGGAGTACTTGCCAACTCGCGTATTCGCGTCGCCGGTAAGCCCGACGCCGTCGAGCAGCTCCATCGGATCCAGGCTCTCGCCGTCGTACAGCGAGGCGAAGAATCGGAGGTTCTCGAGGCCGGTGAGCTTTTGATAGTGATTCGGTAGCTCGAACGAAACTCCGATGCGCTGGTAGTAATCCGGCCCCCACGCCAGCGGATCCCTGCCCCACACCGTCGCCTGGCCGCCGTGGCCACGCAACAGACCGATGAGGAGTTTTTGCGTGGTCGACTTGCCTGCGCCGCTGGGCCCGAGGAAGCCGAAGATCTCACCGCGTCCCACCGCGAAGTCCATTCCGCGCACCGCGGGCGCCGACGACTTCGGATAGGTGAACGTGAGGTCGCAGACACGGATCACTTCGGTCGTGGTGCTCGACGCGGTTGCCGCCGCGGTGACGATCTCCATGTTCGGCCGGTCCCCTCTGGATATGCGGATGCCAGTTCCGACCAGACTTCCCGGAGCACCGCCGCTGACGATACTGACTTTTCAGAAATCTTTGAAGACTCGTGAGGAGACCGTGGTGACCTCGGATGCACACCAGCCGGCCGAGCAGCTCGCCCTCGTTCTCAGCTCACATGGACTGCAGCGGATGACCGCACGGGTTCTTGCGGCCCTGATTTTCACCGAGCAGCCGACACTGACCATGGGTGAGCTCGCCGAACAGCTGCGGGCCAGCCCGGGCGCAATCTCTGGCGCTACCAAGATGCTGACTTCTGTAGGTCTCGTGGAACGCGTGCCCGCGCCGGGAAGCCGGCGGGATCACTACCGGCTACGCGACGACGCCTGGGCGGTTCAATACACGAATCAAAACGAGGTGACGAGCGCCGTGCTCACAGCGGCCGAAGCCGGCATCAGCGCAACCGAACCCGGCAGCCTCCCCCACTAACGCCTCACCCATATGCGCGACTTCTACAATTTCCTGTTCGAGGAGATCCCTGCGCTTTTGGATCGCTGGAATCAAGGCTCTCACCAACCGCCGACGTAGGCACCCGAGGTGCCAATCCGTCGGATACCTTCGAACGGCATGATCATCGAACGGGAAAGCTTCATCGACGCCCCCGCCGGCCAGGTGTGGGCGCGTGTGATCACGCCGGAGGGCATCAACAACGAACTGCGCCCGTGGATGACTATGTCGATGCCGCGCGGCGCCGAGGGCCTGACGGTCGACAACATCCCCATCGGCACGCCCATCGGGCGGTGCTGGATGCGCCTGTTCGGCGTGCTGCCATTCGACTACGACCACCTGATGATCGCCGAACTGTGGCCCGGCCGCGGCTTCCACGAGAAGTCGACGATGATGACCATGAGCCGCTGGGAACACGAACGCACAATCGATCCAGCCGGTGACGCCAAAGCCGTTGTGCGAGATCGCCTCACATTCGAACTCAGGTTCCCACTGCGGCTGTTGACACCGATCGTCGCCGTCGGTATCCGGGCACTGTTCGGCCACCGGCAGCGTCGCCTGCAACGGAATTTCGCCGGCGCGTCGACGCGCAGTTAGGCCAACAGACCCAGTTCGCGCGCCCGCCGGACCGCTTCGCGGCGCTTGGTCACATCCAGCTTGCCAAGAATGGCCGAGACGTGATGGTCGACGGTCTTGACGGACAGGAACAACCGGTCGGCCAGTTCGGCGTTGGTCAGCCCGTCCTCGAGCAGCCGCAGCACCTCGACCTGGCGTGCAGTCAGGCCTGCGGGGTTCGCCAACGTCGCCGAGCGCCGGCGTGCCGGTACGACGGACTGACCGCTGGCCCGAAGATCGCGACGCACCTTCGTCGCCACCGCGTCGGCGCCCAGCCGATCGAGGATGTCCAGCGCGCGCGCCGCGCGCGCCGGATCGCCGCTGTCGACGAGCGCGAGTGCCGCGTCGTACGGCATCGAACGACGGTGGAAGTCATCGGCCGCCGCCTCGTACTCGCCATCCAGGAGCAAGCGATACGGTTCGGCCACGCCGACCGCGTCGACGTCATCGACCCAGCCGCCGAAGCCAGACCGCCAACTCGCCACGAGACCATTCCAGGCCGGTGACGGGGCCGCCGGTCAGCAGCTCGCGGCATGCCGACAGCCGATCGTCGGATTCGCCCGTTGTCCAGCATAATTCGACGATCGCCGCCGCAACGGGCAACATACGAATCGGTTCACCGAACTGGCGCGCGAGTTTCCATGCGTCGTCGAGGGAGGCGCTCGCCGTCCCTTGCTTGCGCAGCGTGACCAACGCGCGGATGAGCGACGGCCATGTCCTGGCCAGCGGCGCGGTCGGCCCTTGCAAGCAGTCGGTCCGCATCGGCCGCAGCGTCGTCCCAGTCCCCCACCATCAGCGCGAGCCTCGCGCGCGAACCCATCTGCCACACCCGGCAGATCGGCAGATCGTGTTCGTGCATCAGCGGGATGCTGAGATCGAGCAGTTCGGCCGCAACATCCAGCCGGCGCTGTTCGACGTCGAAGTAGGTGATGTTGCTCCATCCGCCCGAGTACAACTCGTCGATGTGCTTGGGCCCCGAGTTCAGTATCGCGAGAATCTCGTCACGTCCGGCGTCGTCACCATTGAGAACGACACTGTAGTTCTCGATCAGGCGGACGCGGATCATCAAGTCGGAATCGCGTGTCTTCTCGGCGATTTCGCGGGCACGGCCGATCAACGGCTTGGCGGCATCGAGATCGCTCGCTTGCACCGCGAGGTAAGCCTGCATGGCGAACGCGTGACCGAGCTGCACGAGCTGCGCGGCGTCGTCGGTTTCCTCATCGAGCACGCTCATGGCTTCGGTGGCATGGCCTTCGGAGAGACCCCGGTTGGCGTTGTACCACTGGTAGACCGACAGCGAGTGATGGTTGGCGCTGACCGCCGCCGACTCGCCGAGCGTCTTGTCGGATCCGCATCGCGCGGTGACACGCGGTGATCGCGTCGGCCAAGCGGTCGATGAGATAGAACTCCCAGGCGAGCTGCTCGAGCAGTTCGGCTTCGTGCTCCGGCTGCAACGGGCCGCCCTGCTCCAGCGCGATGGTGAAGAACTCGGTGGCCTGGGTGTGCGCCCCGGAACGTGCGGCGGAGACGCCCGCCTCGGTTGCGCAGCGCCGAATCCGGTCGACGTCGTTGGCACCCAGCGCGTGATGGGTGAGCACCGCGGGATCGCCATGCTGGTCGACTCGTAGGCATCGATCAGCCGCCGGTGCAGACTGCGGTTCGGCGCCCGCCGGGATGACGCTGCGGATGGCCAACCTGCACAAGTCGTGGCGGAACGCCACCCCGCGTGAGCTCCTGCGGATGAGACCCGCCTCGGCCAAAGCGCGCGACGCAGGCAGCGTCACGCCGAGCTCGGCCAGCAGGTGGTCGGGAATCACGCCAGGCGAGCAGGTCAGCAGGTTCAGCAGATCCCACGCCGCGGGGTCCAGTCCCGATGTCCGCGCCAGCACCGCATCACGCACCGTGGTCGGCAGGTCATCGCCGTGGTGATCCAGCATCTCGCACACGAAGAACGCGTTGCCCCCGGTGACGCCGTGCAACCAGGCCGGATCGACGGTGCGCTCACCGACGAGGGACTCGATCGCGCCCACGGTGAGCGCGGGTATCGACAGAGAGCCCGCACGCGGGGACCGGGCGACATCGCCGAGCAGTGCCCGCATGGGATGGGTCGCGCCCACTTCGTCATCGCGGATGATCCCGATGACAAGCGAGCGTGACCGCGCGATACGCCGCAGCACGAACCGCAGGAGGTCGATCGTCGCCTGATCGGCCCAGTGAAGATCGTCGAGCACGAGAACCGAAGGTGCGGCGCATAAGTCGTCGTAGAGCGCGGCGAAGATGTCGTAGGGCGCGGCGCTGTTGTCGAGAACTTCTCTGCGTGGCGGGCGCCAGCCGATGTGCCAGGTCGTGGATCGGACCGAGGGGCCGGGGCGTGGGCAGCGGATCGCAGACACCCCACAGCAGACGTTCATCGCGCACCCACTGTTCGACGAACGACTCGACGAACGCGGTCTTGCCCGCCCCCGACTCGCCGCTGACGACGAGCATGCTGCCGCGCCCGGCGCGCGCGTCATCGGCCCTGGCCTGCAGCAGGCCGAACTCCTGATCGCGCTCGATCAGCTTCACAGCGACCGATCCTAAATGCCGAATGGAGCCGCTGAGCAGTGAATATGTAAAGCGTCGCAAATATGGGGAACTTCTCCCCATGCCCGTCGGGCCCCCATGGTCGAACGTTGTCCGTACCCGCGGCACACGGCTGCGGAACCATCTACACCGACAGGAGAAGGCGATGAAGAAGTATGTGATCGAGCGCGAGATTCCCGGCGCGAGCGAGCTGAGCGAAGCGGAGCTGGCAGGGATCGCCGGCAAGTCGAACGACGTGGTCGAGTCCCTGGGTGTGCCGTACCGCTGGATCACCAGCTACGTCGCGGGCGACAAGATCTACTGCGTGCACGAGGCCGACGACGAGGACGCGATCCGTGAGCACGCGCGGCGCGGCGGCTTTCCCGCCAACGCCATCACCGTCATTGCCAACGAGTTCGGCCCGCACAGCGCCGCCGCGAGGTCTGACGTCCGATCGGTGCTGGCCCGCGGCGACTCCTAGCGGGTCAGCACCGGGGCGGTGTTTCGCCGACCGAGCTCATCGATGACGCACGTGAGGTACAGCGCGACGGCCAGGCCGGGCTCGTCGAGCGATCTCCGCAGGACGCGAGCGACCTTCTCGAGCCGGTAGATGAGTGTGTTGCGATGAATGTGAAGGCGATCGGCCGCCCTCGTGACGTTGAAAGCGTTCTCCCCCCAAGCGATCAGCGTGGGGCGCAGCGTCATCCAGTCGCGGTCGGCGAGGAGCGGCGCCAGCAGACCGTCGACAAGTCGGGCCCGCGAGTCGATCGGCACGACCGAAAGCGCCTGATGGAGTCGAACGTGTTCGATCCGATGGATCGTCGTCTCCGGTTTCACAACCGGCCCCAGTTGAAGCGCGTCGAATGCATCTCGTGCGGCGACGTTGAGTTCGCTGACGCCCGTTCCAGCGGAACCGATCCCGACGCGCACGCGCAAGCCGGTCGCCTCCGCCGACACGATCAGCTCGCGACAGCGATCCTCGACGGCACCGTCGGGCGTCGCGACCGCGATCACCATTCGCGCCAACGGCGAAATGAGGTCATCCGATGACCGGAACACCTCTTCGATCCGACGCGCGATTTGTTCTGAGTAGGCCTCGTGTTGCGACCCGTCGGCGTCCTCCCATTGGATCAGCACGATCCGCCGTCGCAGCGTCAAGTCGTGTCCCAGAGTCCGACCGCGACGGAGCAGTTGCGATTTCGCGACCCCGGAATGGTGCCACTCGCAGATCTCGCGCAGTAGGTCGGCCGTCGCCCGTTCATGCATCATCCGGGTCCCGATCCTGGTCGCCTCCTCCATGAGGATCTCGGTCTGTCGCTTGACCACGAGCCCGAATTGAACGACTTCCTCCGGCGGCCCGGACAGCCCGATCGTGCCGACCACCGTGTCGTCGATGACCAGCGGGATCGTCACACCCGGCAGCGTGCCGATGAGATCGCGAACGTCATCGCTGGAGTGAGCCATCGTTCGCCTGCTGCGGACCACCTCGACTGACGCCTCATGAAACTGCCCGACACGTGACTCGTCGCCGCTGCCGAGGACGACTCCGGACTCATCGGTGATCAGCACGTTGTGGCCTATGACGTCGGTGATGTCATTGGCGATCTGCTGCGCGAGAGCCTCTCCGAGCATGCGTCCCCCACCGATCCCTATTAGGCAGATTGCCTATTTTTTAAGGCAACTGAGACAGAAGTCTAGGTGATTTGCCTAGTGACGTCGATCACTTCCCGTTCATACGATTGGGCGATCCTCGACAAGGAGTTCCCATGGCACCTCTGGACTGGATTCTGCTGGCGGCTTACTTCGCCCTTCTCATCCTCATCGGCGTGCAGACCATGCGACGGGTGAAGAACCCCGACGACTTCGCCGTCGCGGGCAACCGGATCGTCTGGCCGGTGTTCTTCGGCAGCCTCGCCGCGGCCTTCCTCGGCGGTGGTGCGTCGATCGGCGTGGCGGGCGCGACGATGCGCGACGGATACGTCTACATGTTCGCGTTCTGCGCGTTCGGCATCCAGACGGTGCTCGTAGGCCTGTTCGTCGCGCCGCGGCTGAAGAACTACGTCGGCGCCCACACGTTGGGCGACGTCATGCACGAGCATTACGGGAAGCCGGCGCGCATCGTGACCGGCGTGCTGTCCCTCGCCTTGTGCGCCGGCATCCTGGGCGCGCAGGCATTGGCGATCGGGACCGTGGTCAACGCAACGCTGGATATCCCGACCGTGCCTGCGGTGCTCATCGGCATGGGCGTGGTCATCCTGTACTCGTCCTTCGGCGGCGCATGGGCGGTGATCCAGACCGACATGTTGCAGTTCGTGTTCCTCGGTGTTCTGCTGCCAGTAGCCCTGCTGATCGGCCTGGACGCGGTCGGCGGCCCGAGCTCGCTGATCGACCAGGTGCCTGCCGCGCACCTCACCATGTTGGGCGACTACACGCCGTTGCAGTTCCTCACACTGTTTTGCGCGCTGCTTCTCGGTGAGACCTTGGTGCCGCCGTACGCGCAGCGCACCTTCTCTACACCCGACTCGCGTAACGCCCGTTTGGGTTTCACGATGGCAGGCTTCTTCTCGTTCGCCTTCTACTTCATCTCGGCGTCGCTCGGTCTGATCGCACTCGTGATGTTTCCGAATATCGAAAGCGACCAGGCGCTGCCAACGGTCGTCATGAATCTGATGCCGATCGGCGTCCTCGGCCTCGTCGTCGCGGCACTGCTCGCGGTCGTGATGTCCACCGCCAGCTCGTATCTCAACTCCACCGCGGTCGTGTTGACGAAGGACATCTATCAGCCGTTGCGTGCGACCCCGGTGCCGGCCGCACGCCGACTGACGATCGAACGCGCCACCAGCGTGCTAGTGGGCGCCGCCGCAACCATATTCGCGTTGAGCGTACCCACGATTGTCGATGCGTTGCTGTACAGCTATACGCTCTGGGCGCCGACCATTATCGTGCCGCTGTTCGCGGCCGTGCTGTTCGGAATCCGCTCCGCACCGGCTGCACTGTCAGGAATCGCCGCGGGCGCAATCGTCACCGCGGTATGGCAATGGGTCTTGCCCGCGCCGTTCGGACTCGATGACGGACTCATCCCCGGAGTGCTTGCCAACTTGATCGTCTTCATCGTCGTCGCGACTGCCACGGCAAGCCGCTATCCGTCGCGCCGGCAACCGACGCCCGTCCGTCAAGGAGAATTCGCATGACCGCCAACCTGCTCTACTACGGAGTCCCCAGCGCTGTCATCGCCGTGACCCTCTGGGTCGGATTCCTCGGGTGGCGCTTCTATGTTCAGGAAGTGTTGCGCGGCGACGACAATGTCCCAGGACCCACAGAGTGAAGATCGGCGTCATCGGTGCCGGTGTCGTGGGGGTGGCGACAGCCCACGCGTTGGCGGAACGCGGCCACGAGGTGCACGTCTATGACCGCCGCCCCGAAGTCGCCTCCGATACGAGCGCTAGCACCGCGGGACTTATCGCACCGGGGCACTCCTATGCCTGGGCTTCACCGAGCGCTCCGCGAATGCTCCTGCGATCACTGCTGGGCGAGGACACGTCGATCCGGCTGAAGCCCCGCGCCGATGTCGAACTGTTGCGATGGGGCCTCAGGTTTCTGCGGGAGTGCACACCGACGCGGTCGCGGGCGAACACGCTTGCCAAGCTGAGACTGGCGGCATACAGCCAGCGATTGATGGACGAACTTTCCCATCGGGAAGGGCTGCAGTACCACCACACCAGCAACGGCGTGCTCTATCTGTACCGCGATGCCGCTGACCTTCTTGCGGCCGAACGCAATTCAATGTTGTTGCGGGAACACGGTCGCGCTCAGAAGGTCCTCGACACCGAACAGATGATGGCGGTCGAACCGGCGTTGAAGCACAGCCACGCACGATTCGCGGGCGCGATCCACGACACGTCGGACGCGACCGGCGATCCGCAACGGTTCGCGATTGGGCTCGCCGAGGCCTGTCGCAGGCTCGGGGTGCAATTCCATCTGAGCACCACCATCTCCGCACTGGCGACCGACGGCTCGAGCGTCACGAGTATCTCGACAACCAACGGCACCATCAACCTCGACATTGTCGTCGTGGCTGCCGGCGCGGCGAGTCCGCTACTGACTCGCAGCATAGGCGTGCGCATTCCCGTCTATCCGGCAAAGGGTTACACGCTGACCGCCGCGATCAAGGACCCCGAGCGCGCCCCGATCGTCGGCGGCATCGATGAAAAGTCGCTCGTGGCGTGGTCGCGGTTCGGCGGCGACATCCGGATGTCCGCGACGGCCGAATTCGTCGGCTATGACCGCAGTTCCACGCCCGCCGACTACGCGGGCATCATCGCGGCGGGCAATGAGCTGTTTCCCGGCGCGATCGACTGGGACAGTGCGCGATACCGAACGGGGCTGCGCCCGATGACCCCCGACGGCCCGCCGCTGATCGGGCTGAGCCGACACGACAACCTGTATTTCAACACCGGGCACGGTCACGTCGGGTGGACGATGGCATGCGGTTCGGCACGCATGCTCGCAGATCTGATCGACGGCCGTCGCCCAGATATCGATCCGACGCCGTACGCGCCCATGTTCGGCCGCAGGCATCGCGCGTGATACCCGCGGCGCACGCTCAGCGGGTCAGCACCGCGACGCACTCGACGTGATGCGTCAGCGGGAAGGAATCGAACACCCGCAGGTCCTCGACGGTGTAGCCGTGGCCGAGGTAGAGACCGACGTCACGCGCGAACGACGCCGCCTCGCAGCCGATGTGAATGATTCGCGGCACCTCGGCATCGGCCAGCAGGTCGATCACCTCGCGGCCCGCCCCTGACCGCGGCGGGTCCAGCACCGCGACATCGGCCCGCCTGCGCTGCGTGGTCAGGGCGCGGCGCACCGAATCGGTCACGACCGACACCCAGGGCATGTCGACCATCGCCGCACGCGCCGAACGCGAAGCACCGCGCGACGTGTCGACCGTCACGACCTTGCCGGTGTCGCCGACGGCCTGCGCCAGCGCCGCCGCGAAAACCCCTGCGCCACCGTACAAATCCCAGGCCGTCATCCCCGCGTCGAGCTGTGCCCAGCCCGTCACCAGTTCGCTGTACAGACCGGCCGCGTCGCGGTGCGCCTGCCAGAACGCGGTCACCGGCACCCGCCAGACGCGCTCGCCGACCCGCTGCAGCGCTTCGTACTGACCCTCGATGACCTGGGTCGAGATCTTGCTGCCCCGCCGTGGCCCGGACCGCACGATGTGCCGGTCGCCGTCGTCGTCGACAGCGACGTGCAGTTGCGCACCGGGCGGCCAGGCGCCGTCGTGCATACCGTCGAGCATGCCGGGCGGCACTTGCGCGCAGTTCAGATCGCTGACCAGTTCCGCGCTGTGATAGCGATGAAAGCCCGCACGGCCATCGGCCGACGTGTCCAGCCGCACCCGCGTCCGCCATCCGGTGCTCCCGACGTCGCCCACCGGCTCGGCCGCTGCGTCGTCCTCGTCGCGCCAGTGGTATCCACCCAGCCGCGTCAACTGGTTGGCGACCACGGCGCCCTTCATCCGGCGTGCGGCCTGCGGTTCGGCGAATGCCATATCGCAGCAGCCGGCGCCGTCCACTCCGGCGATCGGGCAAATCGACTCGCACGCGATCCGGCGGACGGCTCGATCACCTCGACAACGTCTGCGTGCCAATACGATCCGTGGTCTGCCGACCACGCGGACCCTGACCTTCTCGCCGGGCAGCGCATAGCGGACGAACACCACGCGCCCGTCATGACGCGCGACACAACTGCCGCCGTTGGCCGGCGGTCCCGCAGTCAACGTGAGTTCCGACGGCGACTCGGCGGCCCTTCGCCCTCCCCTTCAGCTCTCAATCCAGGAAGCCCCTGCGTGCGTCGCCAGGAGCGGATTGCGGCTCCAACGTCTTCAGGCGCTCCGACGAACTCAATTGCCAGGGCACCGATGTCACCATGACGTTCGGCTCGAACAGCAGCCGGCCCTTGAGCCGCAGCGCGCTCTGGTTGTGCAGCACCTGCTCCCACCAGTGGCCGACGACGTACTCGGGAATGAACACCGTCACGACCGTGCGCGGCGACTCCTTGCTGACCCGCTTGACGTAGTCGAGCACCGGACGGGTGATCTCGCGGTACGGCGAGGCGATCACCTTGAGCGGCACGCTGATATCGCTGTCCTCCCACTTGTGCACGAGCGCGCGGGTCTCCCCGTCGTCGACGCTGACGGTGATCGCCTCGAGCACGTCGGGGCGGGTGGCCCTGGCGTAGGCCAGCGCGCGCAGCGTCGGCAGGTGCAGCTTGGACACCAGCACGACCGCGTGGTTGCGGCTCGGCAGCACCATGCCGTCGGCCTCCTCGGCGTCCTGCTGCCTCGAGTTCGCGCGCGACGGTGTCGTAGTGCTTGCGGATCAACTTCATGATCACGAACAGCGCACCCATCGCCAGGATCGCGATCCAGGCCCCGGCGAGGAACTTTGTCACCACGACGATGATCAAAACCGTTCCCGTGCAGAGGAACCCGATCGGTGTTGATCACCCTGGAGCGCTTCATCTGGCGGCGCACCGCCGGGTCGGTTTCGGTGCGCAGCAACCGCGTCCAGTGCCGGACCATGCCGATCTGGCTGAGCGTGAACGACACGAACACGCCGACGATGTAGAGCTGGATGAGCGCGGTGACCTCGGCGCGGAACGCGACGACGAACGCGATCGCGGCGAACGCCAGGAACAGGATGCCGTTGGAGAACGCCAGCCGGTCGCCGCGGGTGTGCAGCTGCCGCGGCAGGAAACGGTCCTGGGCCAGAATCGATCCCAGCACGGGAAAGCCGTTGAACGCGGTGTTGGCGGCGAGCACCAGGATCAGCGCGGTGACCCCGGCGATCAGGTAGAGCCCGATCGGGAAGTCGTGGAACACCGCATCGGCGAGCTGCGCGATGAGCGTCTTCTGGTGATAGTCGGGCGGGGCGCCGATGAGTTGTTCGTGTGGCCGCTCGGCGATCTGCACGCCGGTCTCCTTGGCCAGCATGATGATGCCCATGAACAGCGAGATCGCGATCCCGCCGAGCAGCGCCAGCGTCGTTGCGGCGTTGCGCGACTTCGGTTTCCGGAACGCCGGCACCCCGTTGCTGATGGCCTCGACACCGGTCAGCGCCGCACTGCCGGACGAGAACGCCCGCGCGACAAGGAATACCAACGCGAACCCGAGGATGTCGCCGTGTTCGGAGTGCATCTCGAAGCCGGCCGATTCGGCGCGCAGCGGCGTGCCGAGGACGAAGATCTGGAAAAGCCCCCAGCGCCAGCATGATGTACATGCCGATCATGAACGCGTAGGTGGGAATCGCGAACGCCGTGCCGGACTCCCGGATGCCACGCAGGTTCATCGACGCCAGCACGAGGATCGCGATGACGGCGAACAACACCTTGTGCTGGTTGATGAACGGCACCGCCGACCCGATGTTCGACATCGCCGAGGACATCGACACCGCGACGGTCAGGACGTAGTCCACCAGCAGCGCGCTGGCCACCGTCAGCCCGGCGGTCGGACCCAGGTTGGTGGTCACCACCTCGTAGTCGCCGCCGCCCGACGGGTAGGCGTGCACGTTCTGCCGATAGCTGGCGATCACGACCAACATGACGAACGCGACCGCCAGCCCGATCCACGGCGCCATCGCGTACGGCGCTCAGGCCCGCCACCGACAGCACCAGAAAGATTTCCTCGGGCGCGTACGCCACCGACGACAGCGCGTCTGACGCGAACACCGGCAGGGCGATCCGCTTCGGCAACAGGGTGTGCGAAAGCCTGTCGCTGCGGAACGGCCGGCCCAGTACCAGCCGCCGCGCGACGGTCGAAAGCTTGGACACGAGAGCCAAGAGTAAGCCCGAAGGCGACTGGGCGTCGGAAAGCTGTAGCGTTCCCAGTGCGCGGGTTCGATCGGAAGGGACCGTCAGGGTGCGTGTAGTGGTGATGGGATGCGGCCGGGTGGGCGCGTCGCTGTCGGACAGCCTGGCCCGCATCGGTCACGACGTCGCCGTGATCGACCGCGACGGCACGGCATTTCACCGACTGTCCCCGGAGTTCCCCGGCGAGCGGGTGCTCGGTATGGGTTTCGACCGCGACGTGCTGCTGCGGGCAGGCATCGAGGAGGCGGGCGCGTTCGCCGCGGTGTCGTCGGGCGACAACTCCAACATCATCTCGGCGCGGGTGGCCCGCGAGACGTTCGGCGTCGAGCGCGTGGTCGCGCGCATCTACGACGCCAAGCGCGCGGCGGTCTACGAGCGGCTGGGCATCCCCACGGTGGCCACCGTGCCGTGGACGACCGACCGGCTGCTCAACGTGCTGACCCGCGAAACCGAGACCACCAAGTGGCGTGACCCGACGGGCAACGTCGGCGTGACCGAGCTGGCGCTGCACGAGGGCTGGGTGGGCCGCCGGATCACCGACCTGGAGGCCGCCACCGGCGGGCGGGTGGCGTTCATGATCCGATTCGGCGCGGGCCTGCTGCCCGACGCCAAGACCGTCATCCAGGCCGGCGATCAGGTGTACATGGCCGCGATCGCCGGGCGCATCGCCGAAGCACTTGGCCATCGCGGCGCTGCCGCCCAGCGAGGACATCGAAGCCCAATGAAAGTCGCCATCGCCGGGGCCGGCGCGGTCGGCCGATCCATCGCCCGCGAGCTCGTCGAGACCCACGAGGTCACGCTGCTCGAACGCAACCCCGACCACATCGACGTCGACGCCATTCCCGCCGCGCACTGGCGCCTCGGCGACGCCTGCGAGCTGAGCCTGCTGGAGTCGGTGCACCTCCAGGAGTTCGACGTGGTGATCGCCGCGACCGGCGACGACAAGGTCAACGTGGTGGTCAGCCTGCTCGCCAAGACCGAGTTCGCGGTTCCGCGCGTGGTGGCCCGGGTCAACGATCCGCGCAACGAGTGGCTGTTCGACGAGAACTGGGGTGTCGACGTCGCGGTGTCCACGCCACGGATGCTGGCCTCACTCGTCGAGGAGGCCGTCGCGGTCGGTGATCTGGTGCGGTTGATGGAGTTCCGCAAGGGCCAGGCCAATCTCGTCGAGATCACGCTGCCCGACGACACGCCGTGGGGCGGCAAGCCCGTCAAGCGCCTCGAGCTGCCCCGCGACGCCACGCTGGTGACGATTCTGCGCGGCGCGCGGGTGATCGTGCCCGAGGCCGACGAGCCGCTGGAGGGTGGCGACGAGCTGCTCTTCGTGGCCGTCGTCAGAGGTCGAGGAAGAACTGCAAGAGCTGCTGCTGCACCCGCAGACGCGCTGACCTCAGCGCGGACGTGAGGAGTACCCGGGATCAGTGGGTACGTAGGCCGGCGGCGTGGCCCGATCGTGGCAGCCCGCGGCCGCCTCGGGCGAGACACGCTCGAAGTCGCACTGCTCGTTGCGAATACCGAACGCCGACACCACACCGGCAAGCACGAACAGTACGGCCGTGACGACCACACCCTGCCGGAACCCCGCGAAATCGACTGCGCTGACACCATTTCCATCGCTTCGCTCGCCCAGGGAGACGATCACACCCGTGAACGCGATCGCGATCAGTCCCGCGATCCGGGAGATCGCATTGTTGACCGCCGACCCGATGCCGCTCTGCGCAGGGTCGACCGCGGCCAGGATCGCCGCCGTCAGGGGTGACACCGTGATCGGACAGCCCGATGCCGAACACCACCAGCCCGGGAAGCAGTTGGGTCCAGAAGTCGAACGGCTGATGGACGCGAGCCATCAGCAGGTAGCCGATCGCCGCGATGAGCGGACCGACCGCCATGAAGAGCCGAGGGCCGTGCACCCCGGCCAGCGTGCCGAACCGGCGGGCCAGGAAGAACGAGAGCACGGGAATCGGCAGCGTCGCCAGACCCGCCTGCGTCGCCGACAGGCCCGCGGTCTCCTGCAGGAACAACCCGACGATCAGCATGCCGAGTGACACCCCGGCGTAGAGGAACACCGTCGCCAGGTTGCCGACCGCGAAGTTGCGGGCGGCGAAGATGTGCAGCGGCATCATCGGATGCGGCGTGCGGCGCTCCCACAGCGGGAACGCGATCAAACAGGCGACACCGACCACCAGGCCGACGAGCACCGCCGGATTCGAGAAGCCCAACCGCTGGCCCTCGATGAGCGCGTATACGGCGCCGGTGAGTCCGACCGCGTTCAGCGCCGCCCCGACGACGTCGATGCGGCCCGTCCGGTCCCCGAGGCGTCCGGCCGGCTCGGCGGCGACGCGACTCGTCGCCGGCCAGCTTCGTCGTCAGGTACAGCGTGATCGCCAGCGGCACGATGTTGACCCCGAAGATCCATCGCCAGTTCAGCGCGTCCACCAGCACCCCGCCGAGCGGCGGGCCGATCACGAACGCCGTCCCGGTCCACGCCGTCCACGTACCGATGGCGCGCGCCTGGCGCGGCACCGGAGAACCGGGCGTTGATCATCGCCAGCGAGCTGGGCACCAGGAACGCGGCGCCCACGCCCTGCAGGCACCGGGCGGCGATCAGCACCCAGCCGGCTGGGCGCCACCGCGCACAGCACCGAGGACACCGCGAACACGACCGAGGCCCATCCGCAGCACGCTGAGCCGGCCGAACTGATCGGAGATGGCGCCCGCGACCAGGATCAGTGCGGCGAGGGCGAGCAGGTAGCCGTCCACCACCCACTGCTGCAGCGCCAGCCCGCCGCCGAACTCGCGGCCGATCGCCGGCAGTGCCAGGTTGACCACCGAGCCGTCGAGGAAGGCTACGAACGAGGCCAGTACGGCGACCGCGATCAGCGGCCGGTCGGTGCCGTCGGCGCGGCGCCGACGTTGAACCCACGCGTCAGCGGGCATCCGGCTGAGCCACGCCTGGAGACTCGGCCTGTGTGTCCGGCGGTGTCAGGTGTTTGCGCCGCGTCGTGCGCGTGGATGGCGCGCTGCGCGGCGCGGATGGCCAGATAGGTGACCAGGGCGGCGACCGCCGTCAGCGGCCAGCCCATCGCGATGCGCGCGACGCCGAGCCATCCCGTCTGATCGGCGTCGTAGAGATGCTGCTGCACGACGAAGCGGGACGCGAAGACAAGCACCCACACGATCGTCGCGATGTCGAAGGCCAGCACGGCCTTGCGCACCCGACGCCAGGCGCGATCGTGGTCGTTGACCCAGCCCCACACGTAGCCGACCACGGGCCGGCGGATCAGCACCGAGAGCATGAACACCGCGGCCCACACCAGCGACGACCAGATGCCGAGCAGGAAGTAGCCCTTCGACTCCCCCATCACATAGGCGATCAACGCGCAGACGCCGACACCGATGAAGCCGGAGATCGCCGGCTGGATCGACTCGCGGCGAACCAGCCGCCACACCAGAATGATGGCGGCCACGCCCAGCGCCGAAGCGACTGCAGCGGTCAGTCCGAAGAACTGGGATACCGGAACGAACGCCACCACGGGTAGCGAGGAGTAGATCAGGCCGCTGATGCCGCCCATTTGATCGAGGACGGCGTGGGCCTTAGAAGATTGAGACGATCCAGTGGTCGGCTTCCCCGGTTCGGTTCCGGGGTCGCTCACTTCTGAATCTCGTAGTGCGGGTTGTAAATTGCCTTCGCGCCATTGTCCAGTTTGCCGACGCGGCCGTGCACCTTGAGGGTGCGTCCGGATTCGATGCCGGGGATTCGGCGCTGGCCCAGCCAGACGAGCATCACGGAATCGGTGCCGTCGAACAGCTCGGCCTTGACGCCTCCGACGCAACCCTTGCCGTTGCATTCGACACTGCGCAGCGTGCCGACCATCGTGACTTCCTGACCGCGTTGACAGTCGATCGCCTTCTGGGCGCCGGTGCTCGCGGCTTCGTCACTGAGCTCTTCGACGTCGAGTTGCTCAGGGTCCTCCGTCAGCCGCCGTGTCAGCCGGCGCAGATACCCTTCGGCCGTGGCCATGGCCTCTCCTGACCTTCTGTAGATCCTCTGTGGATCTACCCAATCAAACGCAACGGTAGACCTGTTGGTTCCGATCTGCCACGTCGGGCCGGGGTCGGCGCGCCGAACGAGAAACGCGCAGGGCACCATCGTGTGATGGCGGTCGATCTGCGCGGCGTCACGACGGTGCTGCTGCCCGGCACCGGATCCGACGACGACTATGTCTACCGGGCGTTTTCGGCCGCGCTGCACGACGCGGGCGCCGTCGTCGTCACCCCGCCACCCCAGCCGCACCGGCTCGTCGACGGCTACCGCGACGCACTTGACGATGCAGCGCGCACGGCGCCGATCGCCGTCGGCGGGGTCTCCATCGGGGCCGCTGCGGCCGCCAACTGGGCGCTGGCCAATCCTGTGAGCGCCGTCGCGGTGCTCGCGGCCCTGCCGGCGTGGACCGGCTCACCCGATTCGGCGCCCGCGGCCTTAGCTGCGCGCCACACCGCGAGCGTGCTGCGCCGCGACGGACTGGCATCGGCGACCGACGCGATGCGGGCCTCCAGCCCACCGTGGCTGGCCGACGAGCTGACCCGATCGTGGGTCGGGCAGTGGCCGTCGTTGCCCGACGCGATGGACGAGGCCGCGGCCTACGTCGCACCCACGTGCGGTGCGCTTGCGCGGCTGACAGTTCCGATGGGGGTCGCCGCGGCGACCGATGATCCCGTCCATCCCGATCGAGGTCGGCATCGAGTGGGCCGCGGCGGCGCCGCGGGCGGCGCTGCGCACCGTCACGCTCGACGAGATGGGCGCCGACCCGGCGGTGCTGGGCGCGGCGTGCCTGATGGCGCTGTTGGAGGCCTGACCCCTGCGGTTTCGGCGCGCAACCAGACGCGCAGCGCATCGGTTACCGCGCCGAAATCGCTAGCCGCCGGTGATGGTTCGCAGTTGCTGCATGGCCGAACCCTGCTCACTGCGGCTGGCGGCGGGTTGCGGCGGTGCCGGCGTCTGCTGCGCGGCCTGCTGGGCCGCGGCCTGCTCGGCGGCGGCGCGCAGTTGGTTGGCCATCGGCTCCGGCAACTCCACGGGCAGCGGCGTGCGAACCGGAAGTGGTGTCTCGCCGCGGCGAACCACCGTGTCGGTCAACGCGGTTCGCGCCTCTTGCGCCAACGCGTCGACGCTCTCCTGCGAACCGTTGAGGACGCAGCGGATCATCCAGCGATAGCCGTCGACGCCGATGAACCGCACCACGCCTGCCTGAGGCTGGTCGCCCGGCGGCGATCCGACGACCTCGCGGCCCCATGGGCCATCCTCGATGGCCACCTTGGCGACGTCCTTGCGCAGCGAATCGGCCAGTTCGGTGGCGACCTCGCGCCACAGGCTGGCGCTCTTCGGGGCGGCGTAGGCGGCGATGGTGAACCGGCCGTGGGGCGTGACGACCCACACCGCGCTGGGGACGCCCTGCTGGGTGAGCTCGACCTGTACCTGGCCGGCCTCCGGCAACGGAATCAGCACCGAACCCAGGTCGAGCCGTCCGACGGTCGCCTGTCGCCGGATCGTCGAAGTCGTCGATGTCGAACGGACCGTCCAGCTCGCCGCCGTCGGCGTCGCGCGCCGTCGTGGACCTCCTCGGGGGTGTCGTCGTTGTCTTTTCGTCTGCCGAATGCCATTTCACAAACTCGCATGTCCGCCGGAGGAACCGTGGCCACCGTCGCCACGGGATGTGTCAGCCAGGCCGGCCTCGTCGAACGACGTCACCTCGACAAGCTCGGGCAGCTCGACCCGCTGAACCAGCAGCTGCGCGATCCGGTCTCCGCGGTGCACGACGATCGGCTCCTGCGGGTCGAGGTTGATCAGCGCCACCTTGATCTCGCCGCGGTAGCCGGCATCGATCGTGCCGGGGCTGTTGACGATCGAAAGTCCCACGCGGGCAGCCAAACCCGACCGCGGGTGAACCAGCCCGACCATGCCGTGGGGGATGGCCACCGCGATTCCGGTCGGCACGAGCGCGCGCTGACCGGGCGCCAGTTCGACGTCGAGCGCGCTGAAGAGATCGACGCCCGCATCGCCGTCATGGGCGCGGCTGGGCATCGGGAGATCACGGTCCAGGCGCACGACCGCCAGAGTGGTGGACACGACGTCAGAGATTACTCTTGGCCGCGTGTCCGACACGCGCGCCACGTCGCAATCCGTGCGCTACCGCGAACGGTTGTGGGTGCCGTGGTGGTGGTGGCCGCCCGGCCTGGGGCTGGCCGCGCTGATCGCGCTGGAGGTCAACCAGGGCGTGCCTGCGGTGCCCACCTGGCTGCCGTTCGCCGTGCTGCTGCCGATCGCCGCCGTCGCGCTGACTGTGGTTGGGCCGGATCGAGGTGCGCGTGCTCGGCGGGCAGGGCGAATCCGAGCTGTGGGTCGGCGCGCGCGCACCTGCCGGTCAGCGTCGTCTCCCGGTCCGCCGAGGTGCCGCGCAGCGCCAAGTCGGCCGCGCTGGGCCGCCAGCTGGACCCCGCGGCCTACGTCGTGCACCGGGCATGGATCGGCCCGATGGTCCTGCTGGTTCTCGATGATCCCGACGATCCCACGCCGTACTGGCTGGTGAGCTGCCGTCACCCCGATCGGGTGCTCTCGGCGTTGCGCGGAGCCCAGTGACACGGGGTTGCCCGAGCCACTAGGCGGCGCAGTCCGTGCAGATCATCACGCCGTTCTTCTCGCTGGCCAGCCGGCTGCGGTGGTGCACCAGGAAGCAGCTCGAGCAGGTGAACTCGTCGGCCTGCTTCGGGATGACGCGCACCGACAGCTCCTCGCCCGACAGGTCGGCGCCGGGCAGCTCGAAGGATTCCGCGGACTCTGACTCGTCGACGTCAACGACCGCCGACTGGGCCTCGTTACGCCGCGCCTTCAGTTCCTCGAGCGAATCCTCGGAAACGTCGTCCGTCTCCGTGCGCCGTGGGGCGTCGTAATCGGTAGCCATCCTCGTGTCCCCTCCATAAACCTTGCAGCAGAGCTTTGTACCAGCGTCGAACGCATCTACCAAACGATTCGTGCCCGTATTGGTACCCGTTCTACTGTGATTTACGTCACATCCGATTCGAGACGCCGTCCCGAACGGCCCAGCGACCGCTGGCCTTAGAGTGCTCTCGTGGTCGCGCAAATCACAGAGGGCACGGCGTTCGACAAGCACGGTCGACCGTTTCGCCGACGCAATTACCTGCCGGCAATCGTGCTGTTCGTCGCGCTGTCCGTGGTGACGATGATGGTCTGGGTCATCGCCCTCAACCGCCCGCCCGACGTCCAGGAGGCCGCCGCGTGCAACGCGCCGCCCGCCGCCGGCCGACCCGAACGCGCCGCCCGCAGGCCCTCGGCGAGCAGGTGACGCGCAGCGACATGATCGACGTCACCCCCGCCAAGCTCGCCGACACCAAGATCAGGGTGCTCAACGCCAGCGGGCAGGGCGGCCAGGCCGCCGAGGTGGCCGGCGCGCTGCGCGACCTGGGCTTCGCCGACCCGAGTGCGGCCAACGACCCGCTGTACGCGAACGGCCGGCTGGAATGCCAGGGCCAGATCCGGTTCGGGCCGTCCGGCCGGGCCGCCGCCGCCGCGGTCTGGCTGGTGGCGCCGTGCACCGAGTTGTTCCAGGACCAGCGCACCGACGACACGGTGGATCTGGCGATCGGCACCGAGTTCACCGAACTGAGCCGCGGCGACGACACCGAGGCGGTGCTCGCCAGCCTGCGTCCCGGACGCGACGCAGGCGGCCGACCCCGCGCTGCTGACCAAGATTCACACCGCCGCCTGCTAAGGCCGTATTCGGTTGGCGCACAGCGGGACTCGGCGGCCTAGATCGCTCCGGATCGGCGCAGCGCGGCGACCAGCGCGTCGCGCGATAGCCGGGCGCCGACGCCACCACAAGCCCCGGTTCCGGCGTCCGCAGGCGGCAGCCGCAGCCCCGCGCCCGCCTCCGCGGCGATCAGCGCGCCTGCGGCCCAGTCCCAGACGTGCACGCCGTCCTCGTAGTAGGCGTCGAGCTGGCCCGGCGGCCACCATGCACAGATCGAGCGCGCACGAGCCGATGCGTCGCACGTCGCGCACCTGCGGCAGCAGCTCGGCGAGGATCTCGGCCTGCCGGACGCGCTGCTCGGGAGCATAGCGAAAATCCGGTGCCCACCAACGACATTGACAGATCGGCGACGGCGCTGGACCGCAGTGCGCGTCGTCACACCCGCCCGCTGCAGACGGGCGCCGTGGCCCACCGCCGCGGAGTACACCGCGCCCGTCGGGCACGTTGGCGACGGCGCCGGCCACCGACTCGCCGTCGCGCTGGACGCCCACCGACACCGCGTACGCCTCGATGCCGTAGACGAAGTTCACCGTGCCGTCGATGGGGTCGAGCACCCACGTCAGCTGCCCGTCGCCACCGGCGGGCTGACCCGCCCTCCTCCTCGCCGAGAACGTGCTCGCCGGGCCGCAGGACGGCCAGCCGGTCGCGCAGCAGCCGTTCGGTTTCGGTGTCGACGATCGTGACGGGGTCGGTGGGCGTGCTCTTGGCCCGCACCGCCGACTCGGCGTCCTGCGGTGTGGCCGAGTCGCCGAACACCTCGGCGCGGCGCCGCCGGACGAACGCGGCGGCCTCGGTGGCCAGTTGCTCGGCGACCGAGCGCAGCAGGACGGGATCGGTGTCGATTATCGGCCACTCGATCCATCGCAGCACATTCGGCTACGGTAGTCGATCTGGCCCCCGCGTGCAACGGGTCGCGCGACTGGTCCCAGCATGAGGTTCCCGAGCCACTAAGGTGTGGAGCGCATCGCACTGCCGGGCTGACGTAAGAGGAGCGCCAATGACCGCCACCGATTCACCCGCTGCCGCGTCGACGACCGACGGGGGCCAGCACCGCGGATTCGGCATCGACGTCGGCGGAAGCGGCGTCAAGGGCGGCATCGTCGACCTGGACACCGGGCTGCTGATCGGCGAGCGCTTCAAGCTCGAGACCCCGCAACCCGCCACGCCCGAGGCGGTCAGCAAGACCGTGGCCGCCGTGGTCCGCGAGTTCGGCTGGACGGACAAGGTCGGCGTCACCTATCCCGGCGTGGTGACCGACGGAATCGTGCGCACCGCGGCCAACGTCGACAAGGGCTGGATCGGCAGCAACGCCAGCGAGTTCTACAGCAAGGCCCTCGACGGACAGCAGGTCATCGTGCTCAACGACGCCGACGCGGCCGGACTGGCCGAAGAGAAGTTCGGCGCGGGCCGGGACAACTCCGGCGTGATCGTGCTGCTCACATTCGGCACCGGCATCGGCTCGGCGGTGATCCACAACGGCGTGCTGCTGCCCAACACCGAGTTCGGCCACCTCGAGGTCGGCGGCAAGGAAGCCGAGCACCGCGCCGCATCCTCGGTCAAGGAAAAGAAGGACTGGAGCTACGAGCGCTGGACCGAAGAGGTGACAAAGGTGCTGGTAGCGATCGAGAACGCGATCTGGCCGGACCTGTTCATCGCCGGCGGCGGCATCAGCCGCAAGGCCGAGAAATGGGTCCCGCTGCTGAAGAACCGCACGCCGGTGGTGGCGGCCGCGCTGCAGAACACCGCAGGCATCGTCGGCGCGGCGATGGCGGCCGACGTCGACGTCACGACGCTACGTGCGCGCAGTAGACCGCGCTCGCCGCGGTGTTGCACTTCGCGGCTCGCCGCGGGCATCGAATTTGCCGCTCAGCGCGGCAGTAGCACACACTGTCGTTACAATGGTCGACGGCGGCCGCATACCGGATAGCGGCGAAATCAAACCGCCGATATTCGACAGCCGACATTTTTCGATGGCGCACGACCTGCGCCCACCGGAAATACGCAAGACCGAAAGGGTGTACGTGGCAGCGACAAAGGCAAGCCCGGCAACCGACCACCCGGTGAAGCGCACCGCTACCAAGGCCCCCGCCAAGAAGGCTCCAGCGGCGAAGACGGCGAAGTCCGCCAACGGTTCGGCGCCCGCGAAGCGGGCCACCAAGACCGCTGGCGACGAAGGCCACGAAGGCAGCCGACCGCCAAGCCAGCCAAGACCGAGCCGCCGCCAAGGCCGCCGAAGAGCCGGCCGCGACCAAGCCCGCCAAGGCCGCCCCGGCCAAGCGGCGGCGAAGGCCAAGGCGGCCGACGCGCCGGCCACCCGCAGCCGCGCCAAGAAGGCCACCGCGCCCGAGCCGGAAGCCACCAAAGCCGACGTCGAGACCGACGAACTCGAGACCGACGACGACCTCGAAGCCGAGCCCGGCGACGACCTCGAGGTACGAGCCGAAGATCGATCTCGAAGACCTCGAGGTCGACGACGACGACCGCCGAGGACGCCGAGAGGCACCGCGAAGGTCGTCGCCGCCAAGCCGGCCGCCGTAGCCGCCGAGGAGGTGCCTGCCGCCGAGGACGACGAGATCGCCGAACCCAGCGAGAAGGACAAGGCCTCCGGCGACTTCGTCTGGGACGAAGAGGAATCCGAGGCGCTGCGGCAGGCCCGCAAGGACGCCGAGCTGACCGCTTCGGCCGACTCGGTGCGCGCGTACCTCAAGCAGATCGGCAAGGTCGCGCTGCTCAACGCCGAGGAAGAGGTCGAGCTCGCCAAGCGCATCGAGGCCGGCCTGTACGCCACCCAGCTGATGACCGAGCTCGCCGAGAAGGGCGAGAAGCTGCCCGCCGCGCAGCGTCGCGACATGTCCTGGATCTGCCGCGACGGCGACCGCGCGAAAAACCATCTGCTGGAAGCGAACCTGCGTCTGGTGGTGTCGCTGGCCAAGCGCTACACCGGCCGCGGCATGGCGTTCCTCGACCTCATCCAGGAGGGCAACCTCGGCCTGATCCGCGCGGTCGAGAAGTTCGACTACACCAAGGGCTACAAGTTCTCCACCTACGCGACGTGGTGGATCCGCCAGGCCATCACCCGCGCCATGGCCGACCAGGCCCGCACCATCCGCATCCCGGTGCACATGGTCGAGGTCATCAACAAGCTCGGCCGCATCCAGCGCGAGCTGCTGCAGGACCTGGGCCGCGAGCCCACGCCCGAAGAGCTGGCCAAGGAAATGGACATCACGCCGGAGAAGGTGCTGGAGATCCAGCAGTACGCGCGTGAGCCGATCTCGCTGGACCAGACCATCGGCGACGAGGGCGACTCGCAGCTCGGCGATTTCATCGAGGACTCCGAGGCCGTGGTGGCCGTCGACGCGGTGTCGTTCACGCTGCTGCAGGACCAGCTGCAGTCGGTGCTGGAGACGCTGTCCGAGCGCGAGGCCGGCGTGGTGCGGCTGCGGTTCGGGCTCACCGACGGCCAGCCCCGCACCCTCGACGAGATCGGCCAGGTCTACGGCGTCACCCGCGAACGGATCCGCCAGATCGAGTCCAAGACGATGTCGAAGTTGCGGCACCCCAGCCGTTCTCAGGTCCTGCGCGACTACCTCGACTAGCCCAGACACAACCCCACACACGGGGCCGGATCCGTCGCTAGGGCTTCGCGAAGCCGGCCGCGCTCAGCGTCTTTTGACCCGCCGCCCCCGTCACGGCCTCGATGAACTTTTGCGCCAATTCCGGGGTGTCGGAGGTCTTCAACGCGGCGATGGGATAGGTGTTCACGGCTTCCGCCGCCTGCGGGAATGACACCGCGGTGACCTTGTCGCCTGCGCCTCTGGCGTCGGTGATGTACACCAGCCCCGCGTCGGCCTGACCCGATGTGACCTTGTTCAGGACGTCGGTGACGGACGACTCCTCGCTGACGGGCGCGAGTTGCACGCCGGTGGCGTCTTCGACCCTCTTGGTCGCCGACCCGCATGGCACCTGCGGCGCGCAGGTGACGACGGCGAGGCCGGGTTTCGTCAGATCCTGAAACGAGTTGATCTGCTTGGGATTTCCCGGTGCGACGACGATCGTCAGGGTGTTCGAGGCGAAGTTGACGGGGTCGCCGGCAAGCAACCCCGCCTGCACGGCCTTGTCCATGTTCTTGGTGTCCGCCGACGCGAAGACGTCGGCCTCGGCGCCCTGGGTCAACTGCGTGACCAGATCTGAAGAGCCCGCGAAGTTGAACTCGACCGAGGCGCCCGGGTTATCGGTCTTGAACTGCTCACCGATCTCGGTGAAAGTCTGCTTCAGCGATGCGGCCGCGAACACCATGATCTCGCCACTGGCCCCCTGCTCACCGGAGCCTGTGCCGGATGACTCCGAACTCGAGCCGCACCCCGCCAGAACCAGCGTCAGCGCGGCGGCCGACGCAAATAGCTTGGCACTCTTCATGATTGACCTCCAGGGGTTTCCACGATCACGGTTGTTGCCTTGACGACCGCCACCGCCACACTGCCGGGTTCGAGCTGCAGCTGCCGGGCCGCGTCGGCGCTCATCAACGAGACGACGGTGAACGGCCCGCATTGCATCTCGACCTGTGCCATCACCTTGTCGCTGACGACTTTGGTCACGAGCCCCGCGAAGCGATTGCGTGCCGAACTCGCAATCGCGAGTGGGTCCTTCGGTGCTCCACTGGCATTCGCCCGTGCGAACGACGCGAGCGCGGCGCCGTCGATCACCTTGCGTCCCGATGCGTCGAGATGGGCAGGAAGGGCGCCGTCGTCGATCCAGCGCCGCACGGAGTCGTCGCTGACCCCCATCAACTCGGCCGCTTCGCGCACGCGGAGTTCTGGCACGAGCGGAAGCGTATCGACGGCAATGGCCCAAGACAACCGCATCCGCGGATAAACAGACGCAATTGCTCCGCGCCTGCGGTCTCGGCCGCGAACGCGGTCTTGACCGACCCGACTTCGGAATGCTAAGCAGGTGCTCAGCACACGGCCGCCCAGCGCCGTGGCGGGAGTGAGAGGTCGACGATGACGCTGCAGACGGTCCTGGACGATATTCGAGAAGCGCCCGGGCACGGGTGACGTCATTACGTCATCAATCCCGCGACGGAAGAGACGATCACCGAGTTCACCGACTGCGGCGAACAAGCGGTCAACGAGGCCGCCGCGCGGGCGAAGGCATCCTTCGAGTCCGGCGTCTGGTCGCAGCTGCCGGGCCGCGAGCGGGCCAAGGTCCTGTGGCGCATCGGGGATCTGATCGACGAGCACGCTCAAGAGTTCGCCGAGCTCGACTCGCTCAACACCGGTATGCCGCTGATGCAGGCGCAACTGCAGATGTCCACCGTCTCGGAGTTCTTCCGCTACTACGCCGGCTGGTGCTCGAAGATCAACGGCACCGCATACGACGTGAAGACCGACGGCATCGCCGGCGACGCCTACGTCGACATGCACGCGTACACGCTCAAAGAGCCCTACGGCGTGGTGGGGCTGATCTTCCCGTGGAACGGCCCGATCTTCAACGCCAGCGCCAAGCTCGCGCCCGCCCTGGCCGCCGGCGGCAGCCTGTTGGTCAAACCCGCCGAGGAGACGCCCCTTTCGGCTGTTCTGCTGGACCGCCTCGTGCACGAGGCGGGCGTGCCCGAGGGCGTCGTCAACCTGCTGACCGGCTACGGCCACACTGCCGGCGCGGCGATCACCGCGCACCCCGACGTGGAGAAGGTGGCCTTCACCGGGTCGACCGAGGTCGGCAAGGCGATCGTGCGGGCGTCGGCCGACAATCTGAAGAAGGTGACGCTCGAACTCGGCGGCAAGTCGCCGGTGCTGATCTTCGACGACGCCAATCTGGACAACGCCATATTTCGGGCGGCGATCGGCATCTTCGTGCACTCCGGCCAGGGCTGCGTGTGCGGGTCGCGGATCTTCGCGCAGCGCGGCGTGTACGACCGGATCGTGGAAGGCATCGCGATGATGGCGAACACGTTCAAGCTGGGCGCCCCCAGCGAAGAGGGCTGCATGAGCGGGCCGCTGATCAGCCAGAAGCAACTGAACCGCGTCATGGGCTTCATCGACGAGGGCAAGAGCGACGGCGTCGAGGTGGTCACCGGCGGCCACCGGCTGGACCGCAAGGGCTACTTCGTGCACCCGACGGTGCTCACCAACGTCGACCCGGCGATGCGGCTGTTCCAGGAGGAGATCTTCGGGCCGGTGGTCAGCATCCTGCCGTTCGACGACGAAGACGAGGCCGTGGCCCTGGCCAACGACACGACCTATGGCCTGGCCGCCACCGTCTACACGGAAAACGTCGGCCGGGCCCACCGCATCGTCAAACGGCTGAAGGCGGGCAGTGTGCAGATCAACTGCCAGTTGGTCTTCGACCACGACGTGCCGTTCGGCGGCCACCAGCAATCCGGCTGGGGCCACGAGTTCGGCAAAGAGGGCATCGAGATGTACCTGAAGACGAAGTCGGTCTGGGCGCAGCTCTAGTCGCGCCGGGCCCGGTATGGTTTCTCGCCGTGCCTGTGAAGTCCCTGAAAACCCCGCCCGTGCCCGTGGTCCGCGCCATCGAGCGCGTGCGCGCGGGCCTCGAGAAGCTGCACCGGTCCCTGGTACCGGGCAACATCGCGCTACTGGAGATGGTCACCGGCGCTTGGACGACGCAAATGCTCTATGTCGCAGCGAAGCTCGGGATTCCAGACCAACTCTCCGAAGGCCCGCTGCATGCGGCCGAGGTGGCCGAGCGGATCCAAGCCGACCCCGATGCGGTGTACCGCTTGATGCGGGGGCTGGCGAGCAAGGGTGTCCTCAAGCACCGTCATGACGACCGGTTCGCGCTGGCTCCAGTCGGCGATGCGCTGCGCGCAGACTCGCCCGCGTCCATGCGCGCGCTGGTGCTGTTCTTCGGTCACACCGCCCGGTGGGAGGACTGGGGTCAGCTCCTGCACTCGGTGCAGTCGGGTCAGCCCGCGGCCCTCAAACTCCGCGGCATGCCGTACTTCGACTATCTCGACACCGACCCCGAATTGGCCGACGCGTTCAACGACGCGATGACCGCCACGAGCTCTCTGACCACCGATGCGAGCCTGTCGGCCTACGACTTCACGCGGTTCCGCCGGCTTGTCGACGTCGGCGGCGGCCATGGCGCACTGCTGTCGATGATCCTGCGTCGCGCCCCCCAAGCACACGGGGTGCTCTACGACCTGCCGTCGGTCGTCGCAGGGGCCGAGCGACACTCAAAGCGGCCGGGGTGGCGGACCGATGCTCACGCGAGGGCGGATCCTTCATGGAGTCAGTACCTGCCGGTGCGGACGCCTATGTGCTGAAGACGGTCATCCACGACTGGGACGACGACACCTCGCTGCAGATCCTGCGCAATGTGCGGGCGGCGATCGGGCCCGACGGCAAGCTGCTGCTGTTCGAGTTCGTCATCCCGGATCGGGCGAAACCTCACTTCGGATTGCTGCTCGACCTTGAGATGCTGATCACCGTCGGCGGTCGAGAGCGCACCCGCGACGAGTACGCGAAGCTGTTGAGCGGGGCGGGCTTTCGGCTCGATCGCGTCATCGAGACCGTCACCCCCCTGTCGATCGTCGAGGCCTCCCCCGTCTAAGCCCTAGCGCGTCTAGCGCTTCTTCTCGCGCACCTTGTACGTCGAGGGCCACGACTCACGGGTCTCGTCACCCACGAGCGGCACCCCCTTGCTCCCGATCCTGATGTCGAACGCCTCCTTGCCCGCACCGACCTCGCGGTTGGCGTGTTCGGTGGCGAGGTAGATCAGCTGGTCGATCTCCGCCTCGGCGAACGCGACGAACGTCGTCTTCCGGACGATGTCCTCGTCGGGCGGGGCCATCCGCTCGGGCAGGACCCGCGACGCCAGCGCCGCCAGGCCCAGCAGCGTGAACGGAATCGACCCAGTAGCAGACGAACGACAGTGGCGTCTTGGTGTCCAGGATCGTCGCGCCGCCGTACACGATCGGCGGGATCGCCGACGAGACGGTCATGCCGGCGAACGCGCCGATCCAGATCCAGGTCAGCAGCGCCGTGATCCGCCTGAACAGCTCGCTCTCGATCACCTCTTTCGGCTGGCCGACTTCGGCGAACTCACGCACGAACGGCCTGCCGACCAGCACGCCGCCCAGCGCCACCAGGAAGATCCCGGCGTTGCTCAGCGGCTGCATCCACTGCTCCATGAACGACTGGCTCAACGTGAACGTCAGCACCGTCAGCACCAAAAACGTTCCGACAGCGCCGATTTCGAGCGTGCGGCCCGGCAGCACCCCTGACGCGGCCGATCACGAACGACAGCACCGCGATCGCCGAGCGCGACCAGGACGGCGGTGGTGAAGGGGACGTTGCCGACGAGGACCCAATAGACGATCCACGGCGCGAAGCCCAACAGAATGCCCACGATGGGTCAGTCTAGGTTGTCAGTCAACGGCGGGACTGTAAACCGGTTGCGCCGACGACCGCCGCGATTAGTTTGTACTGATGCGCGCGCCAGCAACGTGTCATCGGGCTCGGAGTACGAGTCGATCGTCGGATATTCGCGCGCGGTGCGCATCGGGCCCGTTCGTCGCCGTGGCCGGCACCACCGGCGCCGGCGACGACATCGCGGCCCAGGCGCGGGATGCGTTGCGCCGCATCGAGGTAGCGCTGCGCGAGGTCGGCGCCTCCTTGGCCGACGTGGTGCGTACCCGGATGTACGTCACCGACATCTCGCTGTGGCGCGAGGTCGGCGCGGTGCACGCCGAGGTGTTCGGCGATGTCCGGTCCGGTGGCCACCATGGTGGAGGTGTCCGCGCTGATCTCACCGGAGCTGCTCGTCGAGATCGAGGTCGACGCGTACGTCGACGAGTAGACCGCTACGCCGCCAGCGGCGCGAACCGGCCGTTCGCGTCCGGCCGGTACGGCGTGACGCTTATCACAGCAACCGCAGGCAAAGGTCCGTACAGATGTGGGAACACCATCGCATCGGGATCGGTCGGGACACCGGGTTCCCAGCGAACGTCGGAGAGGACAACCGTGCGGGATCGATGCGCAGCAGCACCAGGTCGGTGCGGCCGGCGTACAGCCGGTTCGCGGGCAGATGCACCTGCTCAGGCGTCGAGAGGTGGACGAACCCGCTCGCGCCAGCGATTCGGGGCGATGTTCGCCGCTCGCCTGGGCCGACCGCCAGTCATCGGCACTGCAAAGGTGGACCAGGACGGCCGGCAACGGCTGCATACCGCCAGCCTGCCTTGTCGGCAACTCGGCGTAACGGTGAGACACGACACACCGGTAAACCCCCGGGGAACAAGGCCGGAACCGAAAGCGTCTGAGACAGTAGACATACGCGAGCAATCCTGGAGGTGCCATGAACGCAACGCTTACCAGTCCTGAATTGACCAAGGCTGACCGCTGCGATCGCTGCGGTGCGGCAGCTCGCGTACGGGCAAAGCTTCCTTCGGGCGCCGAACTGCTGTTCTGCCAGCACCACGCCAACGAGCACGAGGCCAAGCTGGTCGAGCTGGCGGCGGTGCTCGAAGTGAGCCCGCAGGACGCCTAGCGCCAGGCCGGGCTTCGCCCGGGTTGGGCAGGATCGCCTTTCGTCAGGAATGCTGGACTGGTCATGACTGACCAGTCCCAGCCGTTGCCGCTGCCGCCGTCGCGTCACCACATCCGGCATATCGCGCGGCGCACACTGGCCAAGAGCTGGGACGATTCGATCTTCTCCGAGTCGGCGCAGGCGGCGTTCTGGTGCGCGCTGTCGCTGCCGCCGCTGCTGCTGGGGATGCTGGGCAGTCTGGCCTACATCGCGCCGCTGTTCGGTCCGGAGACCCTGCCGGCCATCCAAGAGCAGCTGATCAGCACGGCCGGCCGCTTCTTCTCCCCCAACGTCGTCAACGAGATCATCGCGCCGACGGTGCGCGACATCGTCAAGGGCGCCCGCGGCGAAGTGGTGTCGATCGGTTTCGTGATCTCGCTGTGGGCCGGGTCGTCGGCCATCTCGTCGTTCGTCGACTCGATCGTCGAGGCCCACGACCAGACGCAGCTGCGCCACCCGGTGCGGCAGCGGTTCTACGCGCTCGGCCTCTACGTGGTGATGCTCGTCGGCGCGATCGCGGCGGCACCATTCGTCGCGCTCGGACCGCCCAAGATCGCCGAGCACCTCCCGGACAGCTGGGACAACGTGCTGGCGTTCGGCTACTACCCGGTGCTGTTCCTCACCCTGTTCGTCGGGGTCAACATCCTCTACCGGGTCGCGCTGCCCAGGCCGCTGCCGTCGCATCGGCTGGCGTTCGGGGCTCGTGCTGGCGACGGTGGTGTTCCTGATCGCGACGCTGGGCCTGCGGGTCTACCTGACGTGGATCACCAGCACCGGCTACACCTACGGCGCGCTGGCGACCCCGATCGCGTTCCTGTTGTTCGCGTTCTTCCTCGGGTTCGCGATCATGATCGGCGCCGAGCTCAACGCCGCCATCCAGGAGGAGTGGCCCGCGCCGGACACCCACGCGAAGCGGCTCCGGTGGTGGCTGGAGGAGAAGGCGGATTCGCTCAACGGGAACGGCCGCGAGCCAGCTGGGCGACGATCAGGACGCCCGGCACCCGACCCTGCGGCGTCGACGGCCGAAGGCCGACGGCGCTACTTCTTGAGCTTCTCGTAGATCCGCTTGCAGTCCGGGCAGACCGGCGAGCCGGGCTTGGCCGCCTTCGTCACCGGGAACACCTCGCCGCACAGCGCGACGACATGCGTACCCATGACGGCGCTCTCGGCGATCTTGTCCTTCTTGACGTAGTGGAAGAACTTCGGGGTGTCGCTGTCGGTCCCGTCGTCGACGCGTTCGTCGGTGTCGGTGCGCTCGATCGTCTGGGTTCGCATGCATCCATTTTGCCTGGCAAGCAAATCCGACCCGTACAGCAGACGACGAGTGTGGAACAGTGGAGGTATGAAACAAGGCCAAGAGCTGAGTTTCGACGACGACGGTCGGCCCGTCCTGATCACCCGCGCCGCACCCGCCTACGAAGTCCAGCATCGCGAACGGGTCCGCAAGTACCTGACGCTGATGTTCTGGCGCATCCCGGCTCTGATCCTCGCCGCGGTGGCGTACGGCATCTGGGAGAACGGGCTTATCTCGCTGGCGATCATCGCGGTATCGATCCCGCTGCCGTGGATCGCGGTGCTGATCGCCAACGACCGCCCGCCGCGGCGCGCCGAGGAGCCGCGGCGCTACGACGTCCGCGCCAGATACCGCTCTTCCCGACCGCCGAGCGGCCCGCGTCTGGAGCGCCGCGCACACGCGTGCGCCGCAACCGGACACGCGGTGACAAGCCCGGCGATGTTCCCAACTGAGAAACTTCTGGCTGCTATTCTCAGCACATTCTCAGGTCGATCGCCGAATAACCGCTGATCAGAAGGTGTGAACCCGGCCTCCGCGTGGGAACTCTTTGGAGCACGTGGGCGTTGTAGCTCATGACAGTTCGACCCGATCAGGAGGCCGTCATGGCAAATGCCACCATTAGCCGCGTCGACACCGACTTGGACGCCCAGAGTCCAGCCGCTGACCTCGTGCGCGTGTATCTGAACGGCATTGGCAAAACGGCCTTGCTCAACGCCGCCGACGAGGTGGAACTCGCAAAGCGCATTGAGGCGGGGCTTTACGCGCAGAATCTGCTCGATACCCGGAAGCGATTGGGCGAGAACCGCAAACGCGATCTTGCTGCGGTCGGCCGCGACGGCGAGGCGGCCCGCCGCCACCTGCTGGAGGCCAACCTTCGGCTGGTGGTGTCGCTGGCCAAGCGCTACACCGGACGCGGCATGCCGCTGCTGGACCTGATCCAGGAGGGCAATCTGGGTCTGATCCGCGCGATGGAGAAGTTCGACTACAGCAAGGGTTTCAAGTTCTCGACGTACGCCACGTGGTGGATCCGCCAGGCGATCACCCGCGGCATGGCCGACCAGAGCCGCACCATCCGGCTGCCGGTCCACCTGGTCGAGCAGGTCAACAAGCTGGCCCGGATCAAGCGTGAGATGCACCAGAACCTGGGCCGCGAGGCCACCGATGAGGAGCTGGCCGAAGAGTCCGGCATCCCGGTCGAGAAGATCACCGATCTGCTCGAGCACAGCCGCGATCCGGTGAGCCTGGACATGCCGGTCGGCAGCGACGAGGAAGCCCCGCTGGGCGACTTCATCGAGGACGCCGAGGCGATGTCGGCCGAGAACGCGGTGATCTCCGAGCTGCTGCACACCGACATCCGCCACGTGCTGGCCACGCTCGACGAGCGCGAGCAGCAGGTGATCCGGCTGCGCTTCGGGCTCGACGACGGCCAGCCGCGCACCCTCGACCAGATCGGCAAGCTGTTCGGGCTGTCCCGCGAGCGGGTCCGCCAGATCGAGCGCGAGGTGATGGCCAAGCTCCGCAACGGAGAGCGCGCCGACCGGCTGCGCTCCTACGCCAGCTGACGACCCTCACGCTGAATGCCCGCCGGAATCCCCCACCGGCGGGCATTCTTGTGCCCGTTTGTCGGCGTGACGATAGCACCGCAGTTCAGGCCGCTAAACCGGTAGACTCGCCCGAGACGGAGGGTGCCATGAACGATCTTGTCGATACCACCGAGATGTACCTGCGGACCATCTACGACCTCGAGGAAGAGGGCGTGGTGCCGCTGCGTGCACGCATCGCCGAACGTCTTGAGCAGAGCGGGCCCACCGTCAGCCAGACCGTGTCGCGCATGGAACGCGACGGCCTGCTGCACGTCGCCGGCGACCGGCATCTGGAGCTGACCGACAAGGGCCGCGGGCTGGCCGTCGCCGTGATGCGCAAGCACCGGCTCGCCGAACGGCTGCTCGTCGACGTGATCGGGCTGCCGTGGGAGGAAGTACACGCCGAGGCGTGCCGCTGGGAGCACGTGATGAGCGAGGACGTCGAGCGCCGCCTGGTGCAGGTGCTCGACAACCCCACCACCTCCCCGTTCGGCAACCCCATCCCCGGGCTGTCCGAACTCGGCCTGATCAACGCTCCGTCCGGAGCCGATCAGGTCAACCTGGTGCGCCTGACCGAGCTGCCCGCCGGAATGCCCGTCGCGGTCGTCGTGCGGCAGCTGACCGAACACGTGCAGGGCGACGTCGAGCTGATCGGGCGGCTCAAGGACGCCGGCGTGGTGCCCAACGCCCGCGTGACCGTCGAAGCCAACGACCACGGCGGAGTCATGATCGTGATCCCCGGCCACGAGCAGGTGGAGCTGCCGCACGACATGGCGCACGCCGTCAAGGTCGAAAAGGTCTGAGCGGCAGTCCTACCCCGCGCGCCGCCTGCCGAACGCGCGCCTCGGCGGCAGCCGCACACCGAGCCGATCGGCCAGCCGGTAACCGGTGATCGCCAGGTCGCGGATCTGCTCGGGTCGCATCCCCGACTGCAGCGCGGTGTCGAGCATGCCCGCCATCCGGTGCGTCGCATCGCACCGCAGCGCCGCGTCCAGCGACACCCCGGCCAACGGCCCGTCGCCGCGCGCGTACGCCGAGAACGCCAGCAGCACCAAGCGCCTCCACCCGCCACGGCTCGGGAAGCGTCCGCGACAGCTCGGCCCACAACGACTCGGCCTGCCCGGCGTTCTCCCCCACCGCCAGCGCGTAGAGCGTGTCGCGCACCCGCGGGTCGGTCAGCGCGGCCGCCAACCGCGCCAGCGTGTCGTCGGCAAGACCGCTCGCCGTCGGCCACCCGCGCCGCCGCCGCGATCGCGGCTTCGATGTCGCCGCGCGCCTCGGCGTCCGGCCGGTCGGCGTCGGACAGTGCGGATGACGGCGGCCAGCGCGGCGCTGCGCGGCGGAGTCGGCGACGGCGATGACCTCCTGCAGTTCGGCGCGCCGGGCGTAGAGCCTGCGCCCGTCCAGCACGGCCGCCACGGCCAGCGGCGACGCCGACGGGTCCTCGACGGTGCCCGCGTTGCCGCAGCCGTCCGCGCAGTGCCACCGCCCGCCCGCGGCGACCCGGTCGACGACGTGCGCGGCGAGCAGTTCGATCCCCCGCTCGCCCAGCTTCGCTCGCCAGGTCGCCGGCCAGCTCGCGGTATTCGTCGTTGCACATCCGGCAACTCGCGCCGTCCTCGTCGACGACGACGGCGATCGCCGAGTCCGGCTGCGCCGCGGCGGCCACGTCGGCGATGTGCTCGACCGAACTCGGTGAGCTCGTCCGAAAGATCAACGCGCATAACGCATCCCATCTCGCCACGGTCGACCGTCACGAGGACGAGGGATTTCTCCGGCACGAAGCCGAGTACCGCGGGCAGCGCGGCGATCAGCACGCCGGGCCGGTTGAGATGGAAGTCGGGTGATTGCGATGTCGTCATGTGTCCACCGTTGTCGGCGGCACCGACGCGCGAACGCTCGTCGAGACGAGTCAGCGCGCAACCTGGGGATGAATTCGCGGTTGGGGACGGACTAGCCTCCGCGCCGCACCTTCAGCACGGCGTCGCTGAACACCGCATCAAGCGATGCGGTGTCGGGATCGTCGGGATGGGCCGTCCTGCAACCACGTGGCGCTGATCCGGGTGTCGCCGATCTGCGCGAGGAATGTGAGCGTTCTGCGCACGAGGCCGACTGAGGTGACGGTCTGGTCGATCGGCACCGCGGTCGTCGGCGTCGACCGGCGGTGCGGGCAGCAGGGAGACCGTCACCGTCGAGATGTCCTCGCCGTGTCCGAAGTTGAAGGACGGACAGCCGCGCAGTTGGTCGATTCTGGCGCTCAGCGGCGGCGCCGGCCGGGTCACCGTCACGAGGAGGACGCTGAAGGTCCCGGTGTCGATACCCTGTGCCGCCGCGGTGTGCTCCGGCGCAAGCGGCACCGGCGCGCACGTCCGGGCGTGACCACCGATCCGCGGGGAACACCGTCGATGTCCTGCAGAGCGCGATAGACGGCAGTGGCGTCGAGAACCACGCCGGGATACCGGACGGGAAAGCGGTCGGGCCCAATCAACAGATCGGCAACCGGCACAGGCGGGCCCTCGGCCGCCCATCGTCGGCGGTTCCCGGCGTCACCCGGCTCGCACCCGGCCAGCAACGCGGTCACCGCCAACAGCGCACACCCGCGCACGGCACCACGACAGCGTGCCGACCATCGGCGTCATCGTCTCATCGGGCGACGGGGCCGGTCGTCAGGCGCGCGCGATGGCATCGACTTGCGCCAACGGCTGATTAATTCACGCCTTCTTGACGCCAGTCGGCGTGCGAGATTCGCTCAACCGGCGTAGACCTTGTCCCATGGGTTCCACGCTCGAATACGACCTCGTCGTCATCGGTTCAGGTCCGGGCGGCCAGAAGGCCGCGATCGCCGCGGCGAAGCTCGGCAAGTCGGTGGCGGTCATCGAACGCGGCCGGATGCTCGGCGGCGTCTGCGTGAACACCGGAACCATCCCGTCCAAGACGCTGCGTGAGGCCGTGGTCTACCTGACCGGCATGAGCCAGCGCGAGCTGTACGGCGCGAGCTACCGCGTCAAGGAGAAGATCACCCCTGCCGACCTGTTGGCCCGCACCAGCCACGTCATCGGCAAGGAGCAGGACGTCGTCCGCTCTCAGCTGATGCGCAACCGGGTCGACCTGCACACCGGGCACGGCCGGTTCCTCGACGAGCACACCGTGTGTGTCGACGACCAGACCCGCGGCGAGCGCACGACCGTCAGCGGCGAATACATCGTGATCGCCACCGGCACCAAGCCGGCGCGACCGGCGGGTGTCGAGTTCGATGAGGACCGCGTGCTGGACTCCGACGGGATCCTCGACCTGAAGTCGCTGCCGACGTCGATGGTGGTGGTGGGCGCGGGCGTGATCGGCATCGAGTACGCCTCGATGTTCGCCGCGCTGGGCACCAAGGTCACCGTCGTGGAGAAGCGCGACGACATGCTGGACTTCTGCGACCCGGAGATCGTCGAGGCGCTGAAGTTCCACCTGCGCGACCTCGCGGTGACGTTCCGGTTCGGCGAGGAGGTGACCGCCGTCGACGTCGGCGCCGCGGGCACGGTCACCACGCTGGCCAGCGGCAAGCAGATCCCCGCCGAGACGGTGATGTACTCCGCGGGCCGCCAGGGCCAGACCGAGCACCTCGACCTGCCCAACGCCGGCCTGGAGACCGACAACCGCGGGCGGATCATCGTCGACAGCAACTTCCAGACCAAGGTCGACCACATCTACGCCGTCGGCGACGTGATCGGCTTCCCGGCGCTGGCCGCGACGTCGATGGATCAGGGCAGGCTGGCCGCCTACCACGCGTTCGGCGAGCCGGCCAAAGGCATGACCGACCTTCAGCCGATCGGCATCTACTCCATCCCCGAGGTGTCCTATGTCGGCGCCACCGAAGTGGAACTGACGAAGAAATCGATCCCCTACGAGGTCGGGGTGTCGCGGTACCGCGAGCTGGCCCGCGGTCAGATCGCCGGCGACTCCTACGGCATGCTCAAGCTGCTGGTGTCGACGGACGACCTGAAGCTGCTGGGCGTGCACATCTTCGGCACCAGCGCCACCGAGATGGTGCACATCGGCCAGGCCGTGATGGGCTGCGGCGGCACCGTCGAATACCTCGTCGACGCCGTCTTCAACTACCCGACGTTCTCGGAGGCCTACAAGGTCGCCGCGCTGGACGTGATGAACAAGCTGCGGGCGCTCAACCAGTTCCGCGACCTAGCCTAGCAGTCGTCGTCGAACACCGTCGGCGCGTTGTCGGCGGGCCGCCGGCCTCGGCGCGGGCCAGCAGACCGGCGATCGCTTCGTCGAAAGGCGGTGAGTACGAGACGCTTTCGTCACATCCGCCGCCGTCGAGCCCGCCGACGACACCGGTGACGGTCGAGCCGTCGATCCATGGCGCGCCGGACACCCCGTCGACCAACCCGAGCACGGCAGCGACGGGAAGCCCCTTGTTTCGCTCGGCGATGGGCGCCGTGCAGCTGACCGGTCCGCCGCCGACCCCCATGCCGTACCGGTGACGGTGACGACGGCGCCGGGTTTCGGGCGCCTGACCGAGTGCGAGCCCGCCGCCGCGTCTGCTCCTGCACCGCGCCGCCTGCGTCGCGGCTCACCCGCGCGATCGCGAAGTCGGCCAGCGGGTCCTGGTTCTGAACCCAACGCGGGATCCAGATAGACGGCGTCGATGTGCCAGACGTCCTCGGCGGCTGCGTCGTTCGTCGAAGCCCGCGACGAACGTCGCGTCGATGCCGTCGGCGAGGCAGTGGGCGGCGGTCAGGATCAGGTCCCCGGCCGCCGAGTCCAGCACCGCGGCGCTGCAGGTGTGCAGCGGTCCGCCGCCGAGGAATACCGCGCCGACGGCCGGGTCGGGCTTCGCACGGAAGCGCAGCGGGGTATCACCGCCGACCGCGGCGGCGGACGGCCGCTGCCCGGATCCATCCGCCGTGTCCGTCGGACGGAAGATGCCCCGAGCACGACGTGACCACCGCGAGCAGGCCCGTCGCCAGGCCACGATCCCGGTGGCCGATGCGCGCATTCCACAGATCTTGCCCGTCAAAGCGCATGGGTGTGGCCGCATCGGGAACGCAACATGCGCGACACTTGTTGTCACGGTACGAAGGCTTCTAATGTCTTGGCACCGTCGAGGAGGCGAGGCAGATGGCTGACAACGCAGATAACCCTGAGCAGCAGCTACCAGCCCGAACAGACCGGCATGTACGAGCTGGAGTTCCCCGCGCCGCAGTTGTCCTCCGCGGACGGTCGTGGACCGGTCATGATCCACGCGCTGGAGGGGTTTTCCGACGCCGGACACGCCATCCGGCTGGCCGCCCAGCACCTCAAGAACACGCTCGACACCGAGCTGGTGGCGTCGTTCGCGATCGACGAACTGCTCGATTACCGGTCCCGGCGGCCGCTGATGACGTTCAAGACCGACCATTTCACGCACTACGAGGACCCCGAACTCAACCTCTACGCGCTGCACGACAGCGTCGGGACGCCGTTTCTGCTGCTCGCGGGCATGGAGCCGGACCTGCGCTGGGAGCGGTTCATCACCGCGGTGCGGCTGCTGGCCGAACGGCTCGGCGTGCGCCGGGTCATCGGCCTTGGCACCATTCCGATGGCCGTGCCGCACACCCGGCCCATCACGATGACCGCGCACGCCAACGACAAGGAGCTGATCGCCGAGCACACGCCGTGGGTGGGCGAGGTGCAGGTGCCCGGCAGCGTGTCGAACCTGCTGGAGTTCCGGATGGCCCAGCACGGCCACGAAGTGGTCGGGTTCACCGTCCACGTGCCGCACTATCTGGCCCAGACCGACTACCCCGCCGCCGCCGAGGCGCTGCTGGCCGAGGTCGCCAAGAGCGGCTCGCTGCAGATCCCGCTGGCGGCGCTGGACGCGGCGGGCGCCGAAGTGCAGGCCAAGATCAACGAGCAGGTCGAGGCAAGCAGCGAAGTCGCTCAGGTGGTGGCCGCGCTGGAGCGCCAGTACGACGCCTTCGTCTCCGCTCAGGAGAACCGGTCGCTGCTGGCGCACGACGAAGACCTGCCCAGCGGCGACGAACTCGGCGCCGAGTTCGAACGGTTCCTGCGCCAACAGGACGGCGACAAGGGCAACGACGACCCGACGTAACCAAATAGCGCTCGACCCCGGTGGCCGGCTAAGTTGTCGCAATGGCCGCGCGAAAGCCCAACCTGCGCCCCGTGCGGGAACTGACGCCCGTCGCTGCAGTTCCGCACCATCCACGGGTACCGGCGCGCGTACCGGGTGGCCGGCTCCGGTCCGGCGATCCTGCTCATCCACGGCATCGGCGACAACTCCACGACGTGGAGCACGGTTCAGACCAAGCTGGCCCAGCGGTTCACCGTCATCGCCCCCGATCTGCTGGGCCACGGCAAGTCCGACAAGCCCCGCGCCGACTATTCGGTGGCCGCCTACGCCAACGGCATGCGCGACCTGCTGAGCGTGCTCGACATCGACAGGGTCACCGTGGTCGGTCACTCGCTGGGCGGCGGGGTGGCGATGCAGTTCGCCTACCAGTTCCCGCAATTGGTAGACCGGCTGATCCTGGTCGGCGCCGGCGGGGTGACCAAGGACGTCAACATCGCGCTGCGCATCGCGTCGCTGCCGATGGGCAGCGAGGCGCTGGCCTTCCTGCGCCTGCCGCTGGTGCTGCCCGCGCTGCAGGTGGTGGGCCGCGTGGCCGGCGCGGCTGTTCGGGTCGACCCCGCTGGGCCGCGACCTGCCCGACGTGCTTCGGATCCTGGCCGACCTGCCGGAGCCGACCGCGTCGTCGGCGTTCGCGCGCACATTGCGCGCCGTGGTCGACTGGCGCGGCCAGGTGGTCACCATGCTCGACCGATGTTATTTGACGCAATCCGTTCCAGTGCAACTGATTTGGGGCACAGGCGACTCGGTGATCCCGGTCAGCCACGCCGAGATGGCGCACGCCGCGATGCCCGGTTCACAGCTGGAGATCTTCGAGGGCTCGGGGCATTTCCCGTTCCATGACGATCCCGACCGCTTCGTCGAGGTCGTGGAGCGGTTCATCGATTCCACCGAACCCGCCGTCTACGACCAGGACTACCTTCGCGGCCTGCTGCGCGACGGCATCAGCGAGGGCGCCATCTCCGGGCCCGACCGACACCCGGGTCGCGGTGCTCGACGCGATGGGCGCCGACGAGCGCAGCGCCACCTGACCGCGCCGCCGCGTCCACCCGACCACGTAGCATCGGCGCATGGCCATCGACGTGACAGTGTTGCGCGTTTTCACCGACCCCGACGGCAAGTACGGCAATCCTCTCGGCGTCGTCGACGCCGGCACTGTGGAGCCCGCCGACCGGCAGCGGATAGCCACCCAATTGGGTTACAGCGAAACGATATTCATCGACCTGCCGGAATCCGGGGCCAGCACGGCGCAGCGCACGCATCTACACACCGGCCGTCGAACTGCCCTTCGCCGGACATCCGACCGTCGGCGCTTCGTGGTGGCTGCGCGAGCAGGGCACGCCCGTCCACACGTTGCAGGTGCCCGCGGGCATCGTCCAGGTCGCATACGAGCGACGACCTGACCGCGGTCAGCGCCCGTTCGGAGTGGGCGCCGGAGTTCGCCATCCATGACCTCGACGTCGATCGACGAACTCTTCGCCGCGGATCCGGCCGACTACCCCGACGACGTCAAGCACTACCTGTGGACCTGGACCGACAAGGAGCAGGGGACGATCCGCTCGCGGATGTTCGCGACCCACCTCGGCGTGCCCGAGGATGAGGCCACCGGCGCCGCCGCGGTGCGCATCACCGACTACCTCAGCCGCGATCTGACCATCGTGCAGGGCAAGGGATCGATGATCTACACCGAGTGGAGCCCCGAGGGCTGGGTGCGCATCGCAGGCCGCGTCGTCAACGACGGGACACGACAGATCGACTGAAGATCGCGCCGGCCGGCCCTCAGCGCGGCGCGGGCTGTGGAGACTTTCGGTGCGCGCGCAGCGCCTCGATCTCCCGCTCGAAATCCTCGGCCGACGTGAATCCGCGGTAGACAGAGGCGAACCGCAGGTAGGCCACCTCGTCGAGTTCGCGAAGCGGGCCGAGGATCGCCAGCCCCACCTCGTTGCTGGGCACCTCGGGCGAACCGGTCGCCCGCACGGTGTCTTCCACCTGCTGGGCGAGCAGATTCAAGGCGTCGTCGTCGACCTGCCGCCCCTGGCATGCCCGGCGCACGCCCTTGACGACCTTCTCGCGGCTGAACGGCTCGGTGACGCCGCTGCGCTTGACGACGGCCAGCACCGCGGTCTCGACCGTGGTGAACCGCCTGCCGCATTCCGGGCATGACCTGCGCCGCCGAATCGCCTGCCCTTCGTCGGTTTCCCGCGAATCGACCACTCGTGGAATCGGGATGACGGCAGAACGGACAGTGCATCACCGCTCCTTCGCCACGCCAACAAACGACTATCTCGAACGCCTCTGAGCGTACCTGCGCGGCACCCCGGCAGCCCAGCATCGGGTTGATTGGCACATATGCGGCCGACATGCTTGCCGAATCATCGTTGCGCGATCGGTTCTTTCACCGCTCACGGCGCGCCGTCAGCCGACCGGCGCGATCAGCGTCTGGCCGGCATCCAGCGCCACGGAGTCGAGCTTGTTGAGTTCGCGGATTCGATCCATGACCTGGCCGACCGGCGCGTCGGGGGCCACCCGATGGGCCACCTGCTGCAGCGTTCTCGCCGGTCTGCACCTGGATCACCGCGAGCCGGCCCGGCACGGTGGCGGAATCTCCGACCACGCCGCCGAACTGGGCCACCAGACCGAGCCACACGGTGATGGCCGCGGCAACCAGCGCGAGCAGGACCGTGGTGGCCGGGGTGATCGGCCGCCGCGATGCGATGCGCGCGACATCAGGACGCCGGTGCCGCGGTAGCGCATCGGCGCCCCGCCGGGTCGCCGTGAGCCGGGGCCGCCGCCGGGTGTCGGCCGGCCGGATCCCGGGCCTGACCACGGGTGCTCGCCTGGATTTCCCGGGTATCGAGAATCGTCATCTTCCTGCCTTCCGGTCCGATTTGTTCGCTCCTGTGTTCGAACATACTCGCTCACCTGTTCGATTTATAGAACATGTGATCGAACTGTTGCCAAACGATAGGGCACCCCACCGACAAGCTCCGGCCACCGGTTGCGGCGACCTCGCCGAGCCGGCCAACGCGACACGCCTCGAACACATGTTTGATTATTCGGTCGGCCGCGGGCTACATTCGGCGCCATGGACGACAGCAGCGATGCCCCAGCGCACGGCAGCGCGGGCGGACGCCGAGGACCCGATCGGGTCTGACCGAACGTCAGCGCACCATCCTCGACGTCATCCGCGCGCTCGGTGACCACCCGCGGCTATCCCCCGAGCATCAGGGAGATCGGCGATGCGGTCGGGCTGACGTCGACCTCATCGGTGGCCCACCAGCTCCGCACGCTGGAGCGCAAGGGCTACCTTCGGCGCGACCCCAACCGGCCGCGCGCCGTCGATGTGCGCAGCGCCGACGAGTGGCGGCGCCGATCGTCGCCACCGACGTGGCCGGCTCCGACGCGCTACCGGAACCGACATTCGTGCCGGTGCTGGGCCGCATCGCCGCCGGTGGACCGATCCTCGCCGAGGAGGCCGTCGAGGACGTCTTCCCGCTGCCGCGCGAACTGGTCGGCGAGGGATCGCTGTTCCTGCTCAAGGTGGTCGGCGACTCGATGGTCGATGCGGCGATCTGCGACGGCGACTGGGTGGTCATCCGCCAGCAGAACGTCGCCGACAACGGCGACATCGTCGCGGCGATGATCGACGGCGAAGCGACGGTGAAGACGTTCAAGCGCACGCGCGGTCAGGTGTGGCTGATGCCGCACAACCCGGCGTTCGATCCGATCCCCGGCAACGACGCCGCGGTGCTGGGCAAGATCGTCACGGTCATCCGCAAGATCTAGCGGGATCTAGTCGCCCGGACACGAACCCGTTCGTGCGAGCGAATTCTTCACTCGCGAACCAGATTTCGGCGCGCGCTTCGTCGTACAGCGCGTTGCCGGGCGCCCAGTACAGCCCCGACTTGGTGTCGGCCTTGATCGGATATCCCTCCGGCGCCTCGATCGGGATCGTCGAGCGGCAGGCGGAATGCGGTGCGGCGCCGGCTCCGGTTCGTCGACGTCGATCCGGGCGTGACGGCCGCTGTCGGTCAGCGGGTCGCGTTCGATCAGCGGTCGGCACGCGGGTCGGCGCGGTGTCGACCGCGTCGGGATCTTCTTCCGCCTCCTCGAGGACCGCGGCGCCTCGTCGTCGTCGTCGTCGTCCGTCGACGCGCCGGGGCGTCCTCCATAGCGCTCGTCTCGCGGTCGTGCGGCGACGTCGCGGAGGCGACCTCTGGTCCGGCGGACGGACAGCGGACGCCCAACCCCTCGCTGGCGTAGCGATCACCGAACATCGCCGCGAGTAGTCGTCATCGAGCGTCGACCGTTGCGGTGCAGCCCGACGGTGCTGTACGACGTGTGCATCGCGTCATCATCGAAGCTCGGCGTCGTCCGTAGCCGAACGGGTCCTCGCCGGGCTCCGCGGCGCCGGCATCGTCGCGAACGCCACCAGTGCCGACCAGCACGAGCACGGGCACGATGGCCAGCAGCCACCACCAACTCCAGTGCGAACCACTTGTTGCCGGTGGAATCCGATGCCTGCGGAGCCGCTGCGGCGCCTCGGGCGACGTTCTGTCCCGGCACCTGCAGGCCGGCCAGGTCGGACGCCAGGTTGGCCGGCTCGGTGCGTGAAGGTGTTCTTGGTGCGGTCCCACGAGACCACGCCGCCGCTGAACCGCTGGGTGATGACGTCGCCGTTCTCGGTCTGGTCGGCCATCGGCGCGCCGAGCGCGCCCTTGGCGCCGCCCAGCCTGTCCCAGGCCGCGTTCATCGCGCCGCGCACGATCACCGCGCCGTAGTCGGGTGTCCAGAAGATGACCGGCTTGTCCTCGGCGGCGAAGCTGCTCATCCGGCTTGCCGTCGCGAGACCGCCGTCGACCTCGCTGGTGGTCGGGAACCCCAGGTCACCCTCGGGTCCGCCGACGCTCTCGTACTTGGCCAGCACCTGGCCGGTGACGACGTTCGCGCCGGTGTCCGGGCTGTAGAAGATCTTGCCGCCGGCGAAGTTCTGCCCGAGGCCGTCGTTGCCGATCGGATACGGCGCGCCGTCGGCGGCGCCGAGCGGTCCCAGCGCGCCGCCGGCGGCGCGCCGCGCTGCGTTGATGGCGGCGACCGGGTCGTCGGGAATGGCCAGCCCCGCCAGCTGTCCGGCCAGGTCGGGCGGCACCGTGGTGAACGTCTTGTCCTGCGTGTTGTAGGACAGCTCGCCACCGGTGAACTTCTGGGTGACGACGTCACCGCCGTAGGCCTCGTCGTCCGCCGGCACGCCGAGCGTTCCCGCGGAGCCGCCGAGCTTGTCCCAGGCGGCGTTGATCGGCCCGCGCACCACCCGGGCGCCGGTGTCCGGCGTCCAGAAGATCACCGGGTTGTCGCTGGCGCTGAACGTGGTGTTGCGGCTGTCCGGGGCGCGCCCGGCACCCTCGTCGATGGTGGGAAAGCCCAGGTCGCTGTCGGCCGGTCCGCCCAGCGACTCGTACTTCTCCAGGATCGCGCCCTGCATGATGTGCGCGCCGGTGGCCGGGGTGAAGAAGATCTTGCCGCTCGCGAAGTTCTGGGCGAAGCCCTCGCCGACGGGATAGACGTCGCCGTTGCGGGGACCCAGCGGGCCGCCGTCGCCGCCGCTGGCGTCCCATGCCGCGGTGATCGCGGCGTTGGCGTCGGATCTCCGGCGTCGCCGCCGCGACCGGCGCCAGCAGGAGTCCGCCGCGACCGCCAGCAGACCGATGACCATCCGACTGGATCACCGTGCTGCGCCGGGTCTCACTGCCCGCTCATTCGTCCTCCCAGCGTCGGCGCAAATTCCCTGGAAGTATCGCGCCCGTCAACTGTGCGTCAGTCGACGGCCATAACCAAGGAACACGCCCGTTCTTGGAGAGAAAATACCCGCCGCACGCGAAAGACTCGGATCTAGCGTCGCGCGTCGATCGCGCCGATTGAGACCGTGCGGACCGGATTCGCTAGACGCCCATGCTGCGGCCGATGATTTCCTTCATGATCTCGGTCGTGCCGCCGTAGATCGTCTGCACCCGGGCGTCGAGATATGCCCGCGCGACCGGATATTCGCGCATGTATCCGTAGCCGCCGTGCAATTGCAGGCACCGGTCGATCAGATTGACCTGCTTCTCGGTGGAATACCACTTCGCCATCGCGGCCTGCTCGGCGGTCAGCTTCTCGTCGAGGTGCAGCCTGATGAACTCGTCGACCATCATCCGCACCACGGTCGCCTCGGTCGCCAGCTCGGCCAGCAGGAACCGGCTGTTCTGCTGGCTGCCGATCGGACGGCCGAATGCCTTGCGCTCCTTGGTGTACTGCAGCGTCTATTCCAGCACCGCCTCCATCGCCGTGGCGGCCATCACCGCGATGCTCGATGCGCTCCTGGGGCAGGTTCTGCATCAGATAGACGAAGCCCTGGCCCTCCTCGCCGAGCAGGTTCTCGGCGGGCACCTTCACATCGGTGAACGACAATTCGGCGGTGTCCTGCGCGTCCAGCCCGATCTTGTCGAGCTTGCGGCCGCGCTCGAAGCCCTCCATGCCGCGTTCGACGACCAGCAGCGAGAAGCCCAGCGCGCCCTTGTCGGGATCGGTGCAGGCCACCACGATCACCAGGTCGGAGTGGATGCCGTTGGTGATGAACGTCTTCGCGCCGTTGAGGATGTAGTGGTCGCCGTCCTTGACGGCGCGGGTCTTGATGCCCTGCAGGTCGCTGCCCGTGCCGGGCTCGGTCATGGCGATCGCCGTGATCGATTTCGCCGGTGCAGAACTGCGGCAGCCAGCGCTGCTTCTGCTCCTCGTTGGCCAGCCGCAGCAGATACGGGGCGACCACGTCGTTGTGCAGAGCGAAGCCGATGCCGCTGTAGCGGCCGGCGACGGTCTCCTCGGTGACGATCGTGTTGTAGCGGAAGTCGGCGATTGCCGCCGCCGCCGTACTCCTCGGGTACCGCCATGCCCAGAAAGCCCTGCTTGCCGGCCTCCAGCCACACGCCGCGGTCGACGATCTTGTCCTGTTCCCACTGCTCGTGGTACGGCGCGACGTGGCGTTCCAGAAATGCCCGGTAGGACTCGCGGAACAGGTCGTGCTCGGGTTCGAACAAGGTGCGTTCGTAGTTGACGACACCGCCCATGGCGTTACCTCCGGTACTGGTTACGGGTTCGCACGAGAAGATATACCAACCGGATGGTTGGTCGCCCGATTGTTGGGTCTCCGCGCGCATAAACTCGCGGCCATGGCTTCCGGCCCGCACCAGCCTCACCCACTGGGGCGCATTCACCGCAGGCATCGAATCCGGCGACATCGCCTCCGTCACGCCGCTCGACGGCGACACCGACCCGTCCCCGCTGCTGGGCAACCTGGCGGGCTCGATCCGCCACCGCTCGCGCATCGCGACCCCGGCCGTCCGGCGCGGCTGGTTGCGCGACGGCCCCGGGCCCAGCGCCCAGCGCGGTGCCGACGAGTTCGTCGCCGTGTCATGGGACGAGCTCACCGAGCTGCTGGCCGACGAGCTTCGGCGGGTCGTCGATACCCACGGCAACGAAGCGATCTACGGCGGCTCCTACGGCTGGGCCAGCGCCGGGCGATTCCACCACGCCCAGAGCCAGGTGCATCGCTTCCTGAAACTCCTTGGCGGATACACCTTTTCCCGGCACTCCTACAGCCTGGGTGCGACGGGAGTGATCATGCCGCGGGTGGTCGGCACCCACGACGACCTGTTCAAGCGCTCCACCGAGTGGGAGGTCATCGTCGAACACACCGATCTGCTGGTGTGTTTCGGCGGGCTGGCGCTGAAGAACACCGGGATCAACGCACGGTGGCACCACCGCCCATCCCGGCCCGCGACGCACTGCGCCGGTTCCGCGACCGGGGCGGGCGGATCGTGTCGTTCTCCCCGCTGCGCGACGACGTCGACGGGCGACTGCGAATGGCACGCGCCGGTGCCCGGCACCGACGTGGCGATCATGCTGGCCCTGGCCCACGTGCTGGCCACCGAGTCCCTGGCCGACCGCGATTTCCTGAGCACCTACTGCACCGGCTACGAGCGTTTCGAGCGCTATCTGCTCGGCGTCGACGACGGGGTGGCCAAATCGCCGCGAGTGGGCGTCGGCGATCTGCGGGCTGTCGGCCGACGATCTCACCGCGCTGGCCCGGCGGATGGCGGCCGGCCGCACGATCGTGACCGTCAGCTGGTCGCTGCAGCGGACCCGGCACGGCGAGCAGGCGCCGTGGATGGGGCTGACGCTGGCGGCGATGCTCGGCCAGATCGGCCTTCCCGGAGGCGGTTTCGGCCACGGCTACGGCTCGATGAACGAGCCGGGGCTGCCGCCGCTGCGCTGCCGGCTGCCGTCGCTGCCGCAGGGCCTCAACCCGGTGCGGACGTTCATCCCGGTCGCGGCGGTCAGCGACATGCTGCTGCATCCCGGCGAGCCGTTCGACTACAACGGCACGGCGCCTGACCTACCCCGACATCAAGTTGGTCTACTGGGCCGGCGGCAACCCGTTCCACCACCACCAGAACATCCCCCGGCTGCGGCGCGCGCTCGGCCGCGTCGACACCGTGGTCGTGCACGACCCGTACTGGACGGCGATGGCCAAGCACGCGGACATCGTGGTGCCGTCGACCACCGCGTTCGAGCGCGACGACTACTCGGGTTCGCGCAACGACCCGCTGTTCATGGCGATGCCCGCGCTGGACCGAGCCCTACGCCGAATCGCGCGACGACTACACGACATTGGCGGCGCTGGCCGAGCGGCTCGGGTTCGGCGAGCAGTTCACCGAGGGCCGCACCGCGCGGCAGTGGCTGGCACATCTGTACGACAAGTGGGCGGCCGGACTGGATTTCGCGGTGCCGACGTTCGACGAGTTCTGGCGGCGAGGCAGGCTGCGGCTGCCGACCGAGACCGGGTTGACGCTGCTGGGCGACTTCCGCGCCGATCCGGTCGCACACCGGCTCGGCACGCCGAGTGGTCGCATCGAGATCTTCTCCGACGACATCGACGGCTTCGGCTACGACGACTGCGCCGGCCACCCGACGTGGTACGAGCCGACGGAGTGGCTCGGCGGGCCGCGGGCGGTCGAGCTATCCGCTGCACCTGCTGGCCAACCAGCCCGCTTCGCGGCTGCACAGCCAGCTCGACGGCGGCGCCACCAGCCAAGACGTCGAAAGTGCAAGGGCGCGAGCCGATCCGGATGCACCCGCGACGATGCCGACGGCGCGCGGGTTGATCGACGGTGACGTGGTCCGGGTGTTCAACGACCGCGGCGCCTGCCTGGCAGGCGTGGTGATCGACGACGGCGTGCGCCCCGACGTCGTGCAGCTGTCGACGGGCGCGTGGTTCGACCCGCTCGACCCGGCCGACCCGGACTCGATGTGCGTGCACGGCAACCCCAATGTGCTCACCGACGACGTCGGGACGTCGTCGCTGGCGCACGGCTGCACCGGCGCGCACGTGCTGGTGCAGGTGGAGAAGTTCGACGGACCGCTGCCGCCGGTACGGGCACATGAACCGCCGGTGATCGCGTCGCGCGTGACGACGATGATCGATCATCGTCGTCGAAGAGCGGGGCGGGCAATCACGTTCACGTTCGACGACATGATGCGCTATCACGGTGTCCGTTCGCCCGCCGGTGTGGCGATGGCGTTCAAGGTCATGCAGCGCGCATTCACGGTGCTCTCCCCCGACGGTCCGCCCGATCGCCGCTCGGTGATCGTGCGGACGGCGTTCCGCGGCCCGGGCGCGCGCGACGGGTTCGAGGCGGTGACGCGGGCGGTCACCGACGGCCGCTATATCGTCGACCGCTCGCTGGTGCGGTCGGACCGCGGCCGGCTGCTCGAGGACTTCGTGTTCGTGGTCGTGCCTCGGGGATCGGTCGGTCACGCTGCTGCTGCGCGACGGCTTCGTCACCGACGAGTTCATCGACCTTGCCCGCACCGAGACCCGCAGCGAGGCACAGGAGCCGCGGCTCGACGAGCTGAAGGCGCTACTGGCGCAACGAGTGATGGCGGCCGGCGTAGCTGAACTGTTCGACGTCGCTGATGCCGATTCGCATGCGGGCCACAAGATACTTGCGTGTGCAAGCTTGTGAGCATGCGGACACCACACCTCGGCCATTGGGTTTAGCCACCTCGCTATGCGGGGAAACATCCGCCGACAACGAGATCGATCAAGGAGGAAACGCGAATGTCGTCGAAGAACAGCGGTCCCGAGGAAGCCATCAAGGGCGTCGTCGAAGGCGTGAAGGGCAAGGTCAAAGAGGTCGCCGGAGCGGTCGCCGGACGCGACGACCTGTACCGCGAGGGCCAGGCCCAGCAGGACAAGGCCGAGGCGCAGCGCAACGCCGCCAAGAAGGAAGCCGAAGCCGAAGGCGCGCGCGCCGCAGCCAAGACTGCCGAGAAGCGGCAAGAGGCCGAGCAGAACTAGCCCATAGCCGAAAGGTCCCGAATCCGCGAGGGGTCGGGACCTTTCTCCTGTCCGGAGTCAGACCAACGCTTCGGCCAGCGTGCTGGACAGCTCCTCGGGACAGTCGATCGTCAGCATGTGGTTGGCGCCGGGCATGAGGTGCGTCTGAACGTCGGGGATCAGCTTCTGCGCCCTGGCAAGCGCGGCCCGCGGGCCGCCGCGGTAGATGACTTCACGATCGCCGATCACGACCGTTGTCGGCGCGCTTATTCGCCGCAGCGTGTCGTCCGAAAGCACCGTCGGCGGTGTCAATCCGGTGGGGATGCGACTTGCCCGACAGCAGGGCCGTCACGAATCAGATCTGCAGCGGGATCGTGATTCGACGTTCGGTGTGCTCGACAACCATTGGATGAAGCGCCGGGCCCGTTCGGGCGAGTGCCGCAGGTTGGCCGACAGCACTCCTCGGTAGAACTCGAGGATGATCGGTGCGAACGTCGCGGCAGGGCACAGCAACACAAGGCGATTCACCAGTTCGGGCGACTGCACCGCCAGGTTGGCGGCGAGCCACCCGCCGTAGGACAGGCCGACGACGCTGCCTGCTCGATGTCGAGGGCCGCGAACACCTGACGCAACCACGCGACGAGCTTGGTCTTTCCTAGGCTCCGCCTGGTGGCAATGCTCTTGTTGCCCTCGATGATCGTGTCGACGCAGTAGCAGCGATATGTCGCACTGAGCGTCTCTATGACGGGACCCCACATCAGACGCGGTGGCGCCGGCGCCATGCAGCAGTACCAGCGGCGGCGCGGATTCCGGACCACTGACGATTACGTGCGTGGTGCCGAATTCGGTTCCGACATCACGCTCTTCGCAGGCGACCGGCCAATCGGCGACGACCGCGTCGTACTTCTCGATGAACTGCGCGCGAGCCCGCGGGCTGCGAAACGGGTCGAGATTCGCCATGCGCGGAAGCGTAGTGCGGCGCGCTTCAGAACGTCGCGAACTCGCCAAGTGCGGCCGCCAACGGGATCGGTACCCGCGCCTTGATCCGCGTGCCGTCGGCGGTGTGCTCGGTCGCGTCCACCCGGCCCGCGGCGTGCACGCGGTTGACCAGGTCTCCGCGGTCGTACGGGATCGTCACATCCACAGACGGTATCGGTGGGAACGACGAGTTCGGCCATCCGCTGCTGCAGCCGGTCCAGCCCCTCCCCCGTGCGCGCCGAGACGAATACCGCATCCGGCAGCGCATGGCGCAACTGTGCCAGCGCAAGATCGTCTGCGGCATCAATCTTGTTTACCACCAATAGTTCCGGGGCCGGCTTGCTGTCATGGTCGGCGATCACCTCGTTCACGACCTGACGCACCGCATTGATCTGGGCCAGCGGGTTGGCGTCGGAGCCGTCGACGACGTGCACCAAGCAGTTCGGCGTCGGCGACCTCCTCCAGCGTGGACCGGAACGCCTCGACGAGCTGGGTCGGCAGGTGCCGGACGAACCCAACCGTGTCGGTCAGGACGAACTTCCTGCCGTCCTCGAATTCCCCACGGCGCGTTGTCGGTTCGAGTGTCGCGAACAACGCGTTCTCGACGAGCACACCCGCGCCGGTGAGCGCATTGAGCAGACTCGACTTGCCTGCATTCGTGTAGCCGACGATCGCGATGGAGGACGACGTCACTGCGCCAGCCGCTTGCTCCGCTGAGTGTCGCGGATCTTCTTCATGTCCTTGATTTCGCGGCGCAGCTTGGCCATTCGCTCGCGAATGCGGCGACGATCGGTCTCGATCTTGGTCTCGCCAGGCCCACGGGTACCCACCCCGCCGCCGGCGCCGCCTGCGCGCCCGCCTGCCTGCCGCGACATCGACTCACCCCAGCCGCGGAGCCTGGGCAGCATGTACTCCATCTGCGCGTAGGCCACCTGCGCCTTGCCTTCACGGCTGGTGGCGTGCTGGGCGAAGATGTCCAGGATCAGTGCGGTGCGGTCGATCACCTTGACCTTGACCGCCTTCTCCAGCGCGTTGAGCTGCGCGGGGCTCAGTTCGCCGTCGCAGATGACGGTGTCGGCGCCGGTGGCGACGACGATGTCACGCAGTTCGGCCGCCTTGCCGGAGCCGATATAGGTCGACGGGTCCGGCTTGTCGCGACGCTGGATGAGCCCTTCGAGCACTTCCGAGCCCGCGGTCTCGGCGAGCGCCGCGAGTTCGGCCATGCTCGCGTCGGCGTCGGCGGCGCTGCCCTCGGTCCACACTCCGACCAGCACGACGCGTTCCAGTCGCAGCTGCCGGTACTCGACCTCGGAGATGTCGGCGAGTTCGGTCGACAGACCCGCCACGCGGCGCAACGCCGTGCGGTCTTCGAGCGCGAGCTCGCCTGTGCTGGGAGTGCCGCTGCCGCGGAAATTCGGGATGTGTCATAAGTGATTACAGAGTTGCACGGCTACGTCGACGCGTGCACGTGAATTAACGCTGTGCAGAGCGCCACCATTCCTCAGACAGCTCGCCGCCTGGCGACCAGCACCGACGGGCCGCGCAGGTAGCTGCTGGCATCGGTGACCGTGACGGTGACCTCGCCGCCGGGGATGCGCACTCACTGCTTGCCGGTGGTGGCGCCGCTGTACGCCAGCGCCGCGACCGCCGCGGCGACGGTTCCTGTGCCGCATGACCGAGTCTCGCCCACACCCCGCTCGTGTACCCGCATCGACACCGTCCCATCCATCGGCGCGGTCAGCACCTCGACGTTCACGCCCTCGGGGAACTGCGCGGCGTCGAACGACACCGGGGCGGCCACGTCGAGTGCGGCCAGTTCCTCGATGGTCATGACCGGATCCACGCACGCCAGATGCGGGTTGCCCACGTCGATCGCCAGGCCCGCGAACGGCCGTGCCGCCGACGATCGCCTCGCCCGTGCCCAGCTGGTTGGTCTTGCCCATCTCGACGGTGACGTCGGCGGTGGTGGAGTCCCATGCGTGCAGCACCACCGGCCGCGGGCCGGCCAGCGAGCCGACGACGAACTCGTCGCGACTCTCCAGGCCGCTGGCTCGCAGGTAGTGGGCGAACACCCGCACGCCGTTGCCGCACATCTGCGGCGATCGAACCGTCGGCGTTGCGGTAGTCCATGTACCAGTCGCCTCGGCTCACACCCTCGGGAAGCCGGTCGAACACCCCGTGCCGCCTGCGCGGCCGCGGCCGTGGTCACCCGCAGCACGCCGTCGGCGCCCAGACCCCGGCGGCGGTCGCACAGCGCGGACACCGCGGCGGGCGTCAGCGCGAGCCGGCCTTCGGGGTCGGGCAGCAGCACGAAGTCGTTCTGTGTGCCGTGGCCCTTGGCGAACTCCACCTGCTCAGGATACGTGCCGCCACACCCGCAGCGTGTCGCTCGACGTTGTCGGCCGCGGCGCCGTCGAGCCATTTGATGCGGTGGTCGCGGCGGAACCACGACCGCTGCCTGCGCACGTAGCGGCGGGTGCCGACGAACGTCGGCTCGCGAGCGGCCGTGCCGTCGCCGCCGCCGTCGAGGTCGGCGATCACCTGCGCATACCCCAGCGCGCGCGCCGCGGTCACCCCGTCGCGCAGACCGCGGCCCAGGAGCGTGCGTCACTTCGCCGACCAGATCCGTCGGCGAACATCTTGTCCGTCCGCTGAGCCAGCCGCTCATCGAGAATGCTTGTCTCCCAATCCAACCCGACGATCGCGGTGTCCCACCGGGGTGCGCCGATCGCCGGGAACGACGCCGCGAACGGCTGGCCGGTCAGTTCGACCACCTCCAGCGCCCGCACGATGCGGCGCCCGTCGGTGGGCAGGATCGATGCCGCGGCATCGGCGTCGACCCCGGCCAGCTCCTCGATGCAGACCCGCCCGACGCCGACCTCGGCGAGCCGCTGCTCCCATTTGGCCCGCACCTCGGGTCGGTGGCCGGGAAAGGTCCATTCGTCGAGCAGCGACTGGATGTACATCATCGAGCCGCCCACCACGATCGGCACCGCGCCGCGCGCGGCGATCGCCTCGACGTCGGCGGCGGCGGCCTGCTGGTAGCGCGCCACGCTCGCGGTCTCGGATCACGTCGAGAACGTCGAGCTGGTGGTGCGGGATGCCGCGCCGCTCGGCGACCGGCAGCTTCGCGGTGCCGATGTCCATGCCGCGGTAGAGCTGCATGGCGTCGGCATTCACGATCTCGCCGCCCACCCGCTCGGCCACCGCCAGCGCCAGCGCCGATTTCCCGGTACCGGTCGGGCCCGACGATCGCGATCGGCCGCATCACGGCAGCCAGACGCCGACGAAGTAGCCGACGCCGTACGGCGCGCCACGGTAGAGCTCCTTGGCCGATCGCGGCGCAGGTCGCAGAGCCCGGCCAGCACCTGATAGGCGACCCGGCCGACGACGGCGTCCGGCAGCCGGGCCAGCGCGGCGGCATCACCGCCGGCCAGCGCGTCGTCGAGCGCCGCCTGCACGGGGATCGAGTCGGGGTCGTAGCCGCCCGGCGCGGGCGGGGTCAGGGTGTGCACGCCGTCGGCGACGACGAGCACCCCGATCGGATCGGCCGCCTCGTCGATCTCGGCGCGCAACTGCCGGCCGCGGGTGAATGCCGCGTCGGACGTCGTGGTCGTCCGCATACACCCGCACCTCGGCACGGGCCTCCGGGTTGACCTGGCCGCGCAGCCAGCCGGCGATCAGCGCGCAGAGCGGCAGTCGGCACCGGTTCGTCGTCGGTGCCCGGCGCCAACGCGATCCGCAGGTCGACGCCGTAGCCGGCGAAGGTGCCCGTCCGCGGTGGGACCACGACCGCGTCCGCTGGCACCCACGCCGACAGCGATCCAGCGCGCGGGCAGGGATCCCGCCGCCGCGAACGCCGCCTCCCGCAGGTCCGCCAGCTCCGCGGCCGCCCCGCCGGCGAGCTCGGGGACCATGACGGGCGCCGACGGGACGATCGCGATGGCGCTCAGCACGCCACCACGCTAATGCTGCGTGGCTGGATCGGTCGGCGCTGACCGCCTCGCCACGGGCCAGGGCGGCCGTCGCGACGACCATCACCGCCACCGCGACGATCCGAGCACCAGCCAGCCGGCGTCGCCGGGCCGCAACGCCTCGCCCGAGCACGACGACGCCGAGCACGGATCCGACCACGGGTTCGGTGACCGTCATGGTCGGCAACGACGCGGTCAGCGAGCCCGCCCGGAACGAGAACTGCTGCCAGGCGGTGCCCGCGACGGCCACCAACGCCCACGCGTAGAGCTCCGGCGTGCGCAGCAGCGCCCAGACGCCGTCGTCGAGCCGGTCGACGACGCCCTTGGTCAGCACGGCGAAGACACCCCACAGCGCACCCGACACCACCGCCAGCAGCACCGCGCTGACCGGGCCCGACCAGATCCGGGCGCCGATCGCACACAACACCAGCACCGGTGCCGAGCACGGCGATCACCGCGGTCCACGTCTCCAACGATGCGCGCGAATGGCCCTCGGTCGGGTTGCCGACGGTGACGATGACCGCGACCGAGGCGGCCAGCAGCGCCGCCCACGTCCACTCCCACCGCGTCACCCGCCGGTGTGTCAGCCGTGCGTTGATCGGCAGAGCGAACAGCAGCGACGTGACCAGCAGCGCCTGCACCAGCAGCACCGATCCGAAGCCGAGCGCGGCCGCCTGCAACGCGAACCCGACGGCGGCGACCAGGCTGCCCAGCCACCACTGGCCGTCGCGCAGCAGCCGCAGTGAACAGCTCGATGTGGCTGACCTGTTCGTCCGTGACCTCGTGCGCCTGACGCTGGTGGATGACGTCGCCGATCGCGATGAACAAGGCAGCGCCGAGGGCGAGCAGGGCGGCGATATCCGCCCCGTCATCGACGCCGGCCATCGGTATCCTCCCTAGTCGTCGAGACAGCCTAGGCAGATGCATCGTGAAAGCCGTGCGCACACGGCGCAGCGACCTGTTTCAATAGCAGCGTTCGATCGCGACAGATATGAGGCGCCGCGTCGCGCGGCAGGTGCGCGGATCCCCGCGCGGAGGGTACGAGGAACGGATATGACGACCAGCGAACCAGGAGGGCAGCCGTCCTCGCCCAGGCCCGCTCCCCGGCCCGGTGCCGCCACGCCCCACGCCCCGCCCCGGCCGGCCGGCGGCGACCGTTGCCACGCCGCCGTCGAGCGATCCGCATCGGTTCGGCCGGGTCGACCCCGACGGCACCGTGTGGCTGATCACCGGCTCCGGCGAACGGAACATCGGCTCCTGGCAGGCCGGTGACACCGAGGCCGCGTTCGCGCATTTCGGCCGTCGCTTCGATGACCTGTGCACCGAAGTCGCGCTGATGGAGAGCCGGCTCGAGTCCGGCACCGGCGATGCCCGCAAGATCAAGTCGGCCGCGGCCGCGCTCGCCGAGACCCTGCCGACCGCGCATGTGCTCGGTGACGTCGACGCCCTGGCCGCCAGGCTGGCCGCGATCGTCGAGCACGCCGACCAGACCGCTGCGGCCGACAAGGCCAAGCGCGAGGAGCAGCGCGCCGCGCAGACCGCCCGCAAGGAGGCGCTGGCCGTCGAGGCCGAGGATCTGGCCGCCAACGCCACCCAGTGGAAGGCCGCGGGCGACAGGCTGCGCGAGATCCTCGAGGAGTGGCGGACCATCAGCGGGCTGGACCGCAAGACCGACGACGCGCTGTGGAAGCGGTATTCCGCGGCCCGCGAGGCGTTCAACCGCAGGCGCGGGTCGCATTTCGCCGACCTCGACCGTGAGCGCGCCGGCGCCCGGCAGGCCAAGGAGGCGCTGTGTGAACGCGCCGAGGGACTTGCCGACTCGACGGATTGGGGCGCCACCGGGGCGGCATTCCGCGATCTGCTGGTCGAGTGGAAGGCGGCGGGGCGGGCGGCCAAGGACGTCGACGACACGCTGTGGCAGCGGTTCAAGGCTGCGCAGGACACGTTCTTCTCGGCACGCAACGCGGCCAACGCCGAGCGCGACTCGGAGTTCCACGCCAACGCAGACGCCAAGGAAAAGCTGCTGGCGGAGGCGGAGAGACTCGACACCTCGGATCTCGAAGCGGCCAGGGCCGCGCTGCGGGTGATCGGCGACAAGTGGGACGCGATCGGCAAGGTGCCGCGCGAGCGCAGTGCGGAGCTGGAGCGCCGACTGCGTGCGGTGGAGAAGAAGATACGTGACGCGCCGACGCGCGGAGTGGACCCGGAGGCGCAGGCGCGGGCCGACCAATTCCGTGCTCGGGCAGAGCAATACGAGCGTCAAGCGGAGAAGGCCGCCGCGGCCGGACGCGACAAGGACGCCGAGCAGGCGCGCGCGAACGCCGAGCAATGGCGCCAATGGGCCGACGCGGCGGCCGAGGCGCTCGGCAGGCGCTAGGTCGCCGCGGCTAGGTCTTCTTCGGGCCCTGCTCGCCGTCGTCGTCGTCCTTGCCGAGGTCGTCGAGTAGGCCTCTGCGCTGTCGCTGGGCCACGCGGCGGCGGCGTTCTTCCTCGGCAGCGAGCTGCAGCGCGGTGCGCGCCCACACCGCCCGCGCCCAGTTGTAGGTCACCACGATCACCGCGATCCACGCGACGATCAGCCCGATGCCAGGGCCCGGATGGGGCTCGGCGCCGTCTGCCGTGACCACACCGCCAGCAGGCCCGACAGCGAGGCGACCAGCGACCCGGCCAGCGCGATCCACGCCAGCGCCCACCGGCGGGTCAGCAGAGCCAGCATCGAGAAGCCGACACCGAACACCAGCGCGAGCCAGGTGAACACCCGCGAGGGCAGCGATACCCCTTCGCGGATCGCCGCTTCACCTCCGACCAGCACGTCCCATCCCTTTGCGCCGCCGGTGTGCGGCAGGGCGAAGGACAGCAGCAGCACGAAGACACCGATGGCGATCACCAATGCCCTTGCGCCGGGGTCGATTTCGCGTGCGATGCGGCGTTCAGCGGCCTCGATGTCGCCCTTGAAGTCCTCGAAGTCGCCGTTGCCGGAGCGTCACCGGCCACACCCGGTCGATGTCGGCGTCCGCCGGGGCGCCGATGCCGGGCATGCCGAGCCCGACGCCCGTGCGTGGACGCTGCCCGGCCGCATGGGCATCGCCTGCACGGGTGCGCCGATGTCCGTGCACGGCCGAGTCGGCGATCAGGTGATGCGGTGCGGCGCCGGTGATCGTCGTCGTGACGACGTCCCCTGGCCGAATCTCGAGACCCGACGGATCGAAGTGCACCAGGCGGCCGTCGCGGGCACGGCCGGACATGCGGGCGGTGCTGGCATCCTTGCGGCCCTCGCCGGTGGCCACCAGCAGCTCGACGGTGCGCCCGATCTGCGCGGTGTTCTCCTCCAACGAGATTCGCTCCTGGAGCTCGATCAGCCGCCGATACCGTTCGGCCACAACGTCTTTCGGCACCTGCCCGTCGAGCTCGGCGGCGGGTGTGCCGGGCCGCTTGGAGTATTGGAAGGTGAATGCGCTGGCGAAGCGTGCGCGCTCCACCACCTCGAGCGTGGCGCAGAAGTCCGCCTCGGTCTCGCCGGGAAACCCGACGATGATGTCGGTGGTGATCGCGGCGTGCGGGATCGCCGCGCGGACACGGTCGATGATGCCGAGGTAGCGCTCGGCGCGGTAGGACCGCCGCATGGCCCGCAGCATCCGGTCGGATCCCGATTGCAGTGGCATGTGCAAGGTCGGGCAGACATTCGGAGTCTCGGCCATCGCGTCGATCACGTCGTCGGTGAACTCGGCGGGGTGTGGCGAGGTGAAGCGCACGCGTTCCAGACCGTCGATGTCCCCGCACGCGCGCAGCAATGTGGCGAATGCACCGCGATCGCGGGCGTCATGTCGTCAGGTCGGCGAAGGACGCGCCGTAGGCGTTGACGTTCTGGCCGAGCAGCGTCACCTCGAGGACACCCTGGTCGACCAGCGACCGAACCTCGGCCAGCACGTCGCCGGGCCTGCGGTCCACTTCCTTGCCGCGCAGTGCGGGCACGATGCAGAACGTGCAGGTGTTGTTGCAGCCGACGGAGATTGACACCCAAGCGGCATAAGCGGATTCGCGCGCGGCGGGCAGGGCGGACGGGAATTCCTGCAGCGCCTCGACGATTTCGACCTGGGCGGCCTTGTTGTGGCGGGCACGCTCGAGCAGCGCGGGCAGTGAACCGATGTTGTGGGTGCCGAAGACGACGTCCACCCACGGCGCTCGCTGCAGCACCGCGTCGCGGTCCTTCTGAGCCAGACAACCGCCGACGGCGATCTGCATCTCGGGCTCGGACTTTTTGCGCGGGGCCAGATGGCTGAGGTTGCCGTACAGCTTGTTGTCGGCGTTTTCGCGCACCGCACACGTGTTGAACACGACGACGTCGGCGTCCGCGCCCTCGGCGGCCCTGCGGTATCCGGCGGCCTCCAGCAACCCCGCCAGCCGTTCGGAGTCATGCACATTCATCTGGCAGCCATAGGTGCGGACCTGATAGGTGCGCACCCGCTGGCGAACGGCCGCCTTGGGCGTCGCCGCTTGCGTCACTACCGAAGTCACGGCCCCATCGTACGGACAGGTCAGCGCGGCGATCCGAGCGGATTCACGAGTTCCAGGCACGCTGAGCGTTCCCTGGGTAAGGTCTGCACCCATGGAGTCCACGGGGTCCGACGTGAAAGAGGTAGATCCGACTCCTTCAGGCACGCCGATGGTCTCAATGGAGGCGGTCAACAAGCACTTCGGCAGTCTGCATGTGCTCAAGGACATCAACCTCACGGTCGATCGCGGACAGGTGATCGTCGTGCTCGGTCCGTCGGGGTCGGGCAAGTCGACGTTGTGCCGCACCATCAATCGGCTCGAGACCATCGACTCGGGCACGATCGCGATCGACGGCGAGGTGCTGCCCGACGAGGGCAAGAAGCTGGCGCAGCTTCGCTCCGACGTCGGCATGGTGTTCCAGTCGTTCAACCTGTTCGCGCACAAGACAATTCTGGAAAACGTCACGCTGGCGCCGATGAAGGTGCGCAAGGCGTCCAAGGACAAGGCGCGCGAAACGGCGATGTCTCTGCTGGAGCGGGTCGGTGTGGCCAACCAGGCCGACAAGTACCCGGCGCAGTTGTCGGGCGGCCAGCAGCAGCGGGTGGCGATCGCGCGGTCGCTGGCGATGAACCCGAAGGTGATGCTGTTCGACGAGCCGACCAGCGCGCTGGATCCCGAGATGATCAACGAAGTCCTCAACGTGATGACCTCGCTGGCCAAGGAGGGGATGACGATGGTGGTGGTGACGCACGAGATGGGGTTCGCCCGCGGTGCCGCCAACCGGGTCGTCTTCATGGCCGACGGGGCGATCGTCGAGGCCGCCGAGCCGCATGAATTCTTCACCAATCCGCGCAGCGATCGCGCCAAAGACTTTCTCGGCAAGATTCTCAAGCATTGATGCACCAACGCCCCGGCGAAAGGAAACGAACCATGCCGTCCATCTCAAGGCGCTCGATCGCGTCCTGACCGCTGCTGCGCTCGCCATCGCGATGCCGTTCGTCGGCGACCGCGTGCGGTGGCGGTGAAGGCGGTGGCGACACGATCGTCATCGGCACGAAGTTCGATCAGCCCGGCCTGGGCTTGAAGAACCCGGACGGCACGATGAGCGGCTTCGACGTGGACGTCGCCAAGTACGTGGCCAAGCAACTCGGCTTCGCCGAAGACAAGATCGAGTGGAAGGAAGCGCCGTCCGGACAGCGCGAGACGCTGATCCAGAACGACCAGGTGAAGTTCATCGCCGCCACCTACTCGATCACCGACGCCCGCAAGGAGAAGGTCAGCTTCGCCGGCCCGTACCTCGTCACCGGGCAGAGCCTGCTGGTGAAGGCCGACAACAGCGACATCACCGGAGCCGAGTCACTGCAGAACAACAAGAAGCTCTGCTCAGTGTCGGGTTCCACTCCGGCGCAACGCATCAAGGACAAGTACCCCGGCGTGCAGCTGCAGCAGTACGACACCTATTCGGCGTGCGTCGAGGCGCTGAAGAACGGCGCCGTTGACGCCGTGACGACGGACGAGGTGATCCTGGCCGGCTATGCCGCGCAGAGCCCCGGGCGCCTTCAAGATCGTCGGCAAGCCGTTCTCCGAGGAGAACTACGGCATCGGCCTGAAGAAGGGCGACACCGATCTGTGCACCAAGGTCAGCGACGCCGATGAAGAAGATGGAGTCCGAGGGCGCGTGGAAAGCCGCGTGGGACAAGAACCTCGGCCCCGCCGGGATCGCCGCCCCCGCGCCACCTGCGCTCGACCCCTGCTGACCGCGGATCCGGGGTAAAGGCGCCAGGTGCTGCAGTTCGGTACGAATGAATACAACGTCCTCGAGGCGTTCTGGACCACGATCCAGCTGACGGTGTTCTCCGCGATCGGAGCGCTGCTCCTGGGGACGCTGCTGGCCGCGATGCGACTGGGGCCGGTGCCGATGCTCAACTGGCTCGGCACCTCCTACGTCAACGTGGTCCGCAACACCCCGCTGACGCTGATCCTTCTGTTCTGTTCGTTCGGACTCGCACAGACGCTCGGGATCACGCTGGTGGACCGCAACTCGCCGACGTCGATCGACGACAGCAACTTTCGGCTTGCGGTGCTCGGATTGACGGTCTACACCGCGGCGTTCGTCTGCGAAACGGTGCGGTCCGGCGTCAATACCGTCCCGCTGGGACAGGCGGAAGCGGCGCGGTCGCTTGGCTTCACGTTCTCGCAGAACCTGCGAATCGTGCTGCTGCCGCAGGCGTTTCGCGCGGTGATCGCGCCGCTCGGGTCCGTGCTGATCGCTTTGACGAAGAACACCACGATCGCGTCGGCCATCGGGGTGGCCGAGGCCGCGCTGCTGATGAAGCAGATGGTCGAGAACGAGGCCGCACTGCTGCTGATCAGCGCCATCTTCGCGGCCGGGTTCGTCGTCCTCACGCTCCCGATGGGGCTGTTGTTCGGGTGGCTGGGCAAGCGATGGGCGGTGGCACGGTGATGAGCGCTTGCGCGAAGAACGGACAACTCTAGTGGCCGGGTCGGTCCTCTTCGATGCGCCAGGACCGCGGGCGAAGATGCGCAACCAGATCATCTCTGTGCTGTCGGTCGTGATCACCCTGTTGGTGATCTGGTTGGTTTACTCGGGGCTGAACTCCAAGGGCCAGCTGACGGCAGCGAAGTGGGAGCCGTTCCTGACGGCCAATCTCTGGAAGACCTATGTGCTGCCTGGCATCCAGGGCACGCTGACCGCCGCGGCGGTGTCGATCGCGATGGCGCTTGCGCTGGGGTTCCTGCTCGGTGTCGGCCGGCTTTCCCACCACTCCGGGATCCGCTGGTCGTGCTCGGTGTTCGTGGAGTTCTTCCGCGCCGTGCCCGTGCTGATCATGATGATCTTCGCGTATTTCCTGTACGCGCGACTACGACGTCTTTCCATCGAAGCATCTGGCGCTGGCGGGCGTCATCACCGGCCTGACCTTGTACAACGCATCTGTCATCGCGGAGATCGTGCGCGCCGGCGTCAACGCGTTGCCGCGCGGCCAGTCGGAGGCCGCGTCGGCATTGGGCCTCAGCTGGGGCCAGACCATGCGGGCGATCCTGCTACCGCAGGCAGTCACGTCGATGTTGCCCGTGCTGATCTCGCAGGTGGTGGTCGTGCTGAAGGACACCGCGATCGGCTACCAGATCACCTTCCTCGAGATGGTTCGGCAGGGCACCAACGTCGGTGCTGCGTACAGCAACTACATTCCGGCACTGATCGTCATCGCACTCTTGATGATCACCGTCAACTTCTCACTGTCCTGGTTCGCGACATGGCTGGAGCGACGAATGCGGCGATCACGTCGCGGCCCGGCGCCGATGCATGCGGACGAGCCCCTCACGCAGGGCACGTTTGGTGCAGGCGCCGGAGGCACAATCTGAACCCGCTTGTTTGAACCACGCCGACGACTGGTTCGTGCCTAGAGAATGGATGCCGCAAACTCGCTCGTCGCCAGTCTCTCGGTCATCGCAGCAAGCGTCGTCGTGACACCTGCCGTGTCGCAGCAGGCCGCTGATGTCCGCACCAATCAACCCGCGGTGACGTTCACCGCTGCCACGCGACCACTGCCTGCGGCCGTGGTCGAGCCAAGAGCCGCGCAGCCGACGGCCCTGCCCGTAATACAGCAGTTCGACCCGCTGGCCGAACAGGTCGATTTCCATGTCGCCTTCGTCGCGGACTTCCTGACGACGGGCGCCGTGCTGTTCGAACGCGAATTCGCGATACCCGGAACTCTGGCGCAGGACATCGAGAACGGTACGCAGGTACCCATCGCGCTGAACCGCGCCCTGCAGACATTCATTGAGGTCGAACTCGATGCGGGACGCGAATTGGTCGGTTTCGCCGCCCAGTACATCGACTTTCAACTTCGGTTCGTCGCGAAGGTCCTTCAAAACGCCGTCGATGTCGTGACCGCCATTCCCCTCACCGTCGACGGGCTGGTGACCTCGACCACCGACGGCTTGGCGCCGGCGAAGAAGGTCGTCACGATTGCTCAGCTGGCGGACAGCGCCAAGCCTGAGCCATCTGCCGATGCGTCGGCCGACAGCTTCGACGACCCTGACGATGCCGGTTCTGGAAGCAAAGACGGCGCCGCGACAGCGAGTAAGCCGAAGAAACGGAACCTCGCTGACGAGGCGGCGATCGTGCGTACGCAAAGCGACAGCGACAGCGAATGCTCAATGGAGACAACGGGTGTCGACGACTTGAAATCGACCGCGGTCGACGCCCACGACGCCACGACGAAGTCCACCACCGTCGACTCCCACGACGCCCCGACGGCTTCCACGGCCGACGACTCCCACCAGACCTCTTCGGCATCTGCCGATGATGATGCGAAGCCCAAGAACGGCGATCGTCACGCCGACGCTACTTCCGATTCCAAGACAGGCGACTGAGTCTGCGTGGATCGCTGATCACCGCACCCACTCGTCGGCGCAGCGGCGCAGGAGCGGCTCATCCGGCGGCTGGTAGAAGGACAGCACCACATGCTCACAACCCAGCCCCGCGTACTCCGTAATGCTCTTCAGTTGCGCGTTGATTTGTTCCGGCTGGGACGGATGTAGGAACAGCTGGACGCCCCGACGAATCGTCGCGGGATCACGACCGAGTTCGGCGCAGGCGTCATCGAGCGAGCTGTTCGCCGCCGCCCATTCCTGCGGTTCGGTGCCCGGCATGTTCCATTCGTCCGCGTGGCGGGCAGTGACGCGGAGCATCTTCGGTTTGCCGGCGCCAATCACGATCGGCGGATGTGGTTGTTGCACGGGTTTGGGCTCGCAGATCGCGTTGTCGAGCGTGTAGAAGCGGCCTGCGAAATCGACTGACTCCTCGGTCCACAGCCTGCGAATAACGGTGAGCGCTTCGTCCAGCATGTCCACGCGCGTGCCCGGACTCGGGAATGCGATGCCGTAGCCGCGGTGCTCGTCCTCGTGCCAGCCGGCACCGATGCCGAAGTCCATTCGGCCGCCGGAGATGTGATCGACGGTCACCGCCATTTTCGCCAGAACCGCCGGGTTCCGATAAGTCACGCCGCTGACCAAGCAGCCCACCCGCGCCCGTCGAACCACGACAGCCATCGCGGCCAGCGTCGTCCACCCTTCGAGCGTTGGAGTTCTCGCGTCGACCAATCCGTAGAAGTGGTCGTAGTTCCATATCGCCGGGAACCCGAGAGCATCGGCTGTGCGCCAGAACTGCTCCATGGTGGCGTAGTCGAAGGCCGGCGCGAGCTTCACAGACAGCAGCATGCAAAGACACCTACGCCTTCAGAGATTTCAACGCAACCATCCGAAGTCGTCGCGAAGGCTAGACGCGTCGGCGCTCCCGCTCACCCGCCAACTCAGCGGTGACGACGTCCAACGCCATTGTCTGGCTGTACCCGCGACGGGCGAGCATCCCGACGAGTCTTCGCGCGACCTTGATGTCGTCGTCATCGCCGAGCTTTTCGCGGCGCAGCTTGTCGCGGACCAGTTGTTCGGCCCGCTGCCGCTCGGCTCCCGCGTCGATGTCGGCCAACGTAGCGTTGATCACCTCGTCGTCGACGCCCTTGGTCCGTAGCTCAGCGGCCAAGGCGCGCTTGCCCTTTCCGGCGTTCACCCGCCGCGACCGGACCCACTGCTCGGCGAAATCCGCGTCGTCGACCAGTCCGACCTCGATCAGCCGATCCAGCACTCTGCCGCTGACGTCATCGGGGTATCCCCGCTTGGCCAGCTGCCCTTCCAGCTCGGCGCGGGTCCGTGCCCTCGCGGTGAGCAGACGCAGGCACAGCGCTCGCGCCTGCTCCTCGCGAGAGACCTCAGAAGTCGACTGGGGCGGGCAGGACGTCATCGATCGAGCCATCGGCCACGTCAGCGGTAACCACGGCACCTATGCCGAGCTTTTCCTTGATCTTCTTCTCGATCTCGTTGGCCACGTCGCCGTTCTCCATCAGGAAGGTCCGCGCGTTCTCCTTGCCCTGGCCCAGCTGCTCACCCTCATAGGTGAACCAGGAGCCGGACTTGCGGATGAAGCCCTGCTCGACACCCATGTCGATGAGCGAGCCTTCCCGGCTGATCCCCTTGCCGTAGAGGATGTCGAACTCGGCCTGCTTGAACGGCGGCGCCATCTTGTTCTTGACGATCTTGCAACGGGTCCGGTTGCCCACCGCGTCGGTGCCGTCCTTGAGTGTTTCGATACGCCGCACGTCCAGTCGAATGGAGGCGTAGAACTTCAACGCCTTTCCACCCGTTGTCGTTTCGGGAGAGCCGAACATGACCCCGATCTTTTCGCGGAGCTGGTTGATGAAGATCGCGGTGGTATTCGAGTTGCTCAGTGCGCCGGTTATCTTCCGCAGCGCCTGGCTCATCAGTCGGGCCTGCAGACCGACGTGGCTGTCCCCCATCTCGCCTTCGATCTCGGCGCGCGGCACCAGCGCGGCCACCGAGTCGATGACCAGGATGTCCAGTGCGCCGGAGCGGATCAGCATGTCGGCGATCTCCAGCGCCTGCTCGCCGGTGTCCGGCTGGCTGACCAGAAGCGAGTCGGTGTCCACCCCGAGGTTCTTGGCGTACTCCGGGTCCAGCGCGTGCTCGGCGTCGATGAACGCCGCGATGCCGCCCGCGGCCTGCGCGTTGGCGACCGCGTGCAGCGCGACCGTCGTCTTACCCGAGGATTCCGGGCCGTAGATCTCGACGACCCGGCCGCGGGGCAGCCCGCCGATGCCGAGCGCCACGTCGAGGGCGATCGAGCCGGTGGGGATGACGGAGATCGGCTGGCGAACCTCGTCGCCGAGCCGCATCACCGAGCCTTTACCGTGGTTCTTCTCAATCTGTGCGAGCGCCAGCTCGAGGGCTTTCTCGCGGTCAGGGGCCTGCGACATGGGGTGGTCTCCATCCTCGTGAGTGATCGGTTGTCGATCAGTTGGCCGTGACGCTAGAGGCAGCCACCGACAAGTCGGTCTGACCTAGCCGTCGAACACTGCCCACAGTAGACGAACACCTGTTCGATTCAAGCTGACACGCCGATGCCCCGCGTGTCGTCCCCAGAACATCGCAAATTCCCGACAAAAGCGCAGATCACAGCGATAGGTTCAGCACATGCGCGTCGCAGAGGATATCCGCATTCCCTCGGCGGGCGAGCAGCTCGCCGCCTACCTGTACCGGCCTGAGCCGGCCGAAGGGAATGTGCCGTGCATCGTCATGGCGCACGGATTCTCCTGCACCCGCGACGACGGGTTGCCCGCCTACGCCGAGGCGTTCCGTGACGCCGGATTCGCCGTCGTCCTATTCGACTACCGGCACTTCGGCGCCTCGACCGGCGAACCCCGCCAACTGCTCGACATAAAACGCCAGGTCGACGACTACCGCGCAGTGGTGGCCTACGCACGTCGACTCGGCGGTGTCGACCCCGCGCGCATCGTCGCCTGGGGCACGTCGTTCAGCGGTGGCCACGTGCTCGCCCTGGCCGCCACCGACCCGAACCTCGCCGCCGTGATCTCCCAGGCGCCCTTCACCGACGGCATATCGACCATGGCGGCCATGCCGCTGACGAACATTCTCCTGGCGACGTATTCGGGACTACGGGACCAGATCGGTGCGTGGCTGGGACGTTCGCCATACCTCATCCCGGCCGTCGGAGATCCGGGCACTTTCGCCGCGATGACAGCGCCAGAAGCCAAACCCGGCTTCGAAGCGTTGATCTCGCCAAATTCCCTGTGGCGCAATGAAGTAAGCGCTCGGGTAGCACTCAGGCTTGCCCTTCGTCGGCCGGCGGTGAAAGCACCGAAACTCAAAATGCCGCTGCTGATTTGTGCATGCGACCAAGATGCGACCACCCCGCCTGCGCCCGCAATCAAGGCGGGCGAGCGAGCACCCCGCGGCGAGGTGCGCCGCTACCCATACGGCCATTTCGACATCTACAACGATCCTGCGGCCAGAGCCGACCAGATCGAGTTCCTGCGGCGCGTGGTCGCAAAAGTGGCCGCCTGAAAGCTTACGTGCGGTGCAGCGCGGCCCTCAGTGCCCCGAGTCCGCGGTTGGTGGCTTCGGCTGCGGCCGGCACCGCCGCCGCCAAGGCCATATAGCCGTGAACCATCGTCTTGGCATTGTGCAGCTCGACAGGAACACCTGCCGCACGGAGCAATTCGGCATAACGTGCCCCGTCGTCGCGCAACGGGTCATATTCTGCGATACCGATGTAAGCCGGCGGCAGAGCCGACAGATCCTTGGCGTTGGCAGGAGCGAGCGTCGGCGGCAGGGCAATTGGGTTACCGGCGTCGACGCCAGCCGGAAGATACCAACGCAGATACGCGGCCAACACGTCGGCGCTCAACATGGGCGCATCGGCATGTTCGACCATCGACGGCAGTGACAGGTCAATCATGGTCCCCGGGTACCAAAGCAGTTGAAACACGAGGTGCGGCCCACCGTGGTCCCTCGCAAGTTGCGTCATGACCGCGGAGATGTTGCCACCCGCCGAGTCGCCTGCGACTGCAATCCGGGTGGCATCAGCGCCGAGTTCGGCCGCGTGCTCACCGACCCATCGCAGTGCCGCCCACGAGTCGTCGATGCCTGCGGGATAGGGGTGCTCGGGAGCCAGTCGGTAGCCGACCGAGACGACAATCGCCTCCGCACCGAGGGCGTGTGCCCTCGCTGCTCCGTCGTACACATCCAGGTCTCCGATCGCCCAGCCGCCGCCGTGGTAGAAGACCACCACCGGCAGGTTGTCGTGCTGGTCGATCCGAGGCCAGTAGATCCGGACCGGGACGTCGGTCACATCGGCGTAGCCGATCGTACGATCCTGTATTCGGCGCATGGCCGGCAGCGTTTCTGGTGGGGGCTTCAGCGCACGAAGCTGTTCTCGCGCGTACTCGACTCCATCTTCGATCCTGAATTGCAGCGGGGAGGCGTCGACGAGAGCCTTCAATATCGGGTCGATACCGGGTGTGTGGACGTGAATTCTGTTTCGCTCACACCACTTACAACGTTCGACACAAACGCTTCGTGCTGCCGACGCCGGCCCGGCGCCATGGATCTTGCGATGCCTTGCGATAACTTCAGCGAATGCCACCGTCCGGTCCTGGATCCCTACTCCGTCAGACGCTCCTGCGTTCTTGGCGATGTCGATGATCAACTGCGTCAATTCAGCCGGTCTGGACAGGAACGGTGAGTGGCCGGTTCGCAACCTCTCAATCCTTGTCGCACGTGCAGCAAAACGGTTCTGCAGTTCAACGGGCAGCGCACGATCATATTCACAAACCACGTATGTGTTGGGCACCGTGTGCCACGCAGCGGCAATAACTGACTCGCGAAACGCCGCGCGACTCATCGGCCGCAATTTCTTCGACCGCCCACTCCGCGTCACGTGGTGGCACATCGGAGAAGAACACATCATGTGGATCAGCCACTCTCGCCACATCTCCGTCGTCGAAATGGCACCACGGTGCGGGCGACCCACCGGCTGCACCCAACGCGGACTCGCCGACATCGAGCTGAAAGGCCGCCAGATACACAATGTGTCGCACCGCGTGGATTCCGGCCAGCCCTTCCGAGACTGGAGCGCCGGCGTACGAGTGGGCGACCACGATGGCCGACCCGCCATAGCGACTGAAGATTTCGTTCATCCTCCTCCGAACGACGTCGGCGTCATCATGCAGACCCCGACGGGGCATCTCAACGCCGGCGGTGCTCGGCAGCTCTATGACCTCATTTCGCCACCCGCACGCTGTCAGGCTGGCAGCAACTCTGCTCCACGCCCACCCCGCATGCCAGGCACCCGCAACCAATACCACGATCGGATTGTCGAGTTCTGGCGGCAACGGCTCGCCCAGATCATCGGGTCGCGTACGTGTTGTGCCAGTAGTTTTTGACGATTTTCATGATCATTCATAGATGCGCTGCCGATGAGCATTTGTCTGCCTGTCATCCATTCGTGCTCGCGTTTCGACGTCCTCGTTGCCTGCAGCCCATTCGGTTGGTTCCACCTGTATGCAAACGACACTTCACTGGCTGGCGGTGCGCCGCTCGTATTCGAACTACGAATCCGAAACAACAAGACACGAACCCGATGAAGTTCTGCCGGTGTGTGTGAATCACTTCTGCCAGGCGGCGTTTGGTAGTCCGCGGCTTGATGAGCTCAATGTGATCCTCGAGTGTCTCTGATCGCTTCCCGCTCATGTCATCGAGTCAATGCCGCATTGCGTAGCATGTCCAAGGCCTGTTCCACATTGCGCGATGCAAATCAGGCATCGTGCCTGCCCCACACGCCGTGCAAATCGGCAAGAAAGGCCCGCACCAGAGTGTCGGAGGGGGCGGCCACCATCGCAACGACATCGCCCATGACTGTTGGGCGCAGTGGACGGACCACTCCGGCGGACGCGACGGCAGCGCCGATACAGGAACTATCGTCACGCCCATGTCGGCCGCAGCGAGTTGGGCCGCCGTGCGAGGACTTCGGGTGCGCAGCACCGGTTTCAAAACAACTTGGTGCTGCGCGCAGTACTGGTCGAGCCATATGGCCATCGCGTTGGCAGGGTCATAATGCACGAACATCTCGTCGGCCAACGCCTCCATCGGCACATCAGACATAGCGGCGAATCGATGTCCGGCGGCAGCGACAACGACCATCTCTTGCTGGCCAATGACGTCGATGTGCGCTTCGGTTCGAGTAGGTCGGGGTCCCACCGCAATATCAGTGCCTCCCGCGACGAGCACTTCGGCCATGGCGTCGGCACTGGTGAACTCTGTCAGATCCAACGCGACCCCGGGACGGCGAGTTCGCCATCGTCGCAAGACCGGGACCAATAACCACGTCGTCATTGTTTCGACGCAGGAGATGCGCAACCGTCCAGCGCCACCATCACGGCCGTCGCCAACCCGTTTGCCGATCTGAACTGCGTTCTCAGCTGCGCGTAGTGCAATGCGTGCTTCTTCAGCCGCGGCGCGGCCCACAACGGTCAAGCGAACTCCTCGCCACAACCGCTCTGCCACTGGGACTCCCAATTCCTTCTCCAGGGCCGAGATTTGATGCGAGAGCGCCGGCTGAGACATGTACAGCGCATCCGCCGCGGCGCTCATCGAGCCATACTTTTCCAACGCCACCAAACATTCGAGTGCGCGCAGCGTTGTCATTACTCAGATGTAACGCGCGCCTTCAACAGCTGAAGGTCAACTCGAGCAATTCGTATCATCGATACCGTCCATTCGTAACGACTATGGAATAGCAGCTATTGTGTGGGCGTCCATACACCTTATGGGAGAGGAAGATTCGCAGGATGGCAACGATGTCGACGACCTGAGTGAAGCTGCATCGATTTGCGAGGCGAAACGTGGGTTCGGCACACTCGTTGGCCCTGCTGCGTTGGCAGTGTGCGGTTCAATTGCGCGCTGTTACCGAAGATTGCAGCGGAATCAGTTTCCCGGGAACCGACATGATCGCTCTACGCTTCGCGAACACTTGACTCTTGGCGGTTACCTGCAAGCACTCGATGACGAGCATGGAATCCGGCGCAGAGAATACTGACCAGCTCGCCGCAGCTGTCGCTTGTTCGACTCAAGAGTGGTCGGCACCGGGCCATTTGCATCGAGCACTCCGGCGGCCCTGGCGTCAACCGCTGAACCGGTCGTCCAACCCGAACGCTGGACCGTTCACCAGAGCCGGATCTATCGTGGGGATCATCCGGCCAGAGCGGACAGACATGCACGAAATGGCGATAACGCAGAGCGTTGTCGATGCGGTGTGTGAGCATGCCGCCGGCCGCCGGGTGCACAGCGTCAAGCTCGAGGTCGGCGCGCTGTGCGCGGTCGTGCCCGATTCGATGCAGTTCTGCTTCGAGTTGGCCACCGCGGGCACCGTCGCCGACGGCGCGCGCCTCGACGTGAACGTCCAGCCCGGCGCGGCCCGGTGCCGCACCTGCGGGCAGAGCTTCGTACTGCCTGACTTGATTCTGTTGTGCCCCTGCGGCAGTGCCGATGTGGACGTGGTCGCCGGCCGGGACCTCAGGATTCTCTCGATGGAAGTGAGCTGAAATGTGCGCAACCTGCGGCTGCGGCGACGACGGGGCAACCGTCACATTGCCCGGGCCACCCCCATCCCCACGAGCACCCCCATCCCCACGAGCACCATCACGACGACGGCCATACGCACACCGAGACGATCACCCTCGAACAGAAGGTGCTCGCGAAGAACGACCTCCTTGCCGAGCAGAACCGCAAGTGGCTGGCCGAACGCAACATCCTTGCCTTCAACCTCACCAGCTCCCCCGGTGCGGGCAAGACGACGCTTCTCGAACGCACCATCCGCGACCTCAGCCGCCACCGCCCGGTGTCGGTCATCGAGGGCGATCAGGAGACGCTGCTCGACGCGGAACGCATCAAGGCTGCGGGCGCTCGTGCTGTCCAGGTGAACACCGGCGCCGGGTGTCACCTCGACTCCGACATGGTGCGTCGCGCGTTGGACGCTCTCGACCCCGAACCCGATTCGATACTTTTCATCGAGAACGTCGGCAATCTGGTCTGTCCGGCGCTGTTCGACCTGGGCGAGCACAGCAAAGTCGTCGTCATCTCCGTCACGGAGGGCGCCGACAAGCCGCTCAAGTACCCACACATGTTTGCCGCGGCTGGGCTCGTGATCATCAACAAGATCGATCTACTGCCGTATGTGGAGTTCGATCTTGAAACTTGTGCTGGCTACGTGCGATCGCTGAACCGGGATGCAAACATTTTGCCGATGTCGGCGACCACGGGTGAAGGTAGCCCTGGGTGGTACGAGTGGATTGACGCTCACGCAAACTCGCCCATGCCCCTAAGACCCGTTGACAAGACATAGCCCCGGGAGTAAACCGAGAGGCAGCGCTGGAGCAGTGGGCGCTATGTCGACCCAGTGCGACGAGACAGTCCCACGAGTCGGCGATTCGTCGAATTTCTGCGACGAGGGAGCCCAGCCCGGCTCCCGGACTCGAGGGCCCCAGCCCGGCCCCCAGAAAGCTGTGACACATGCCAAGTGAGGCAGCAGTCAAAGCGGAAGAAGCCTTGATCCATGTTCTGTGGATCAACGCTGGATTGAGTTGTGACGGTGATTCAGTGGCGCTGACTGCGGCCACGCAACCCAGTATCGAGGAGATCGCCCTCGGCGCCCTCCCCGGTCTGCCCAAAATCGCCGTCCATTGGCCCCTGATCGATTTCGAGTGCGGACCCAACGGGGGCGCGGACGATTTTCTCGAGTGGTTCTTCAAGGCGGACAGAGGCGAACTGGAACCGTTCGTGCTGGTCGTCGAGGGATCCATCCCGAACGAGAAGCTCAAGAACGAAGGCTATTGGTGCGGGTTCGGTAACGACCCCGCCACCGGCCAGCCGATGACGACGAGTGAATGGCTTGACCGGCTGGCGCCCAAGGCGACCGCGATCGTCGCGGTCGGCACCTGCGCCACCTACGGCGGTATCCACGCGATGGCCGGCAACCCGACCGGAGCCATGGGCGTGCCCGACTATCTCGGCTGGGACTGGAAGAGCAAGGCCGGCATCCCGATCGTCTGCGTGCCCGGCTGCCCGGCCCATCCCGACAACATGTCCGAGACGCTGACCTATCTGCTGTACATGGCGACCGGCCAGGCTCCGATGATTCCGCTCGACGATGCATTGCGGCCCAAGTGGCTGTTCGGCGCGACCGTGCACGAGGGGTGCGACCGGGCCGGCTACTACGAGCAGGGCGACTTCGCGACCGAGTACGGATCGCCGAAATGCATTGTGAAACTGGGCTGTTGGGGTCCGGTCGTCAAATGCAACGTGCCCAAGCGCGGCTGGATCAACGGCATCGGCGGTTGCCCGAACGTCGGCGGCATCTGCATCGGGTGCACGATGCCCGGCTTCCCGGACAAGTTCATGCCGTTCATGGATGAACCGCCGGGCGGCAAGGTCTCGACGACGGCATCGGGTCTGTACGGCTCGGTGATCCGCAGCCTGCGTCACGTCACGGGCCGCACCGTCGACAAAGAACCGAAGTGGCGCCATCCCGGCACGCAACTCACGACCGGAGCGACTCGCACCTGGTAGGTGCGAGTGCCGGCCCGCGGTTCATCGGTAGGCCTGTTCGGCTTGCCGAAAAGTCCTCTAGCGCTGCTCATTAGACGAAAGAGAACACTTCGATGACAACGATCATCCCCGAACCGTCACATGTGAAGCGGGACCCCGGCCAACTGGTGGAGATGGCGTGGGATCCCGATCACCCGCATCGTCGGCAGCCTCGGCATCTACACCAAGATCGACTTCGAGAACCGAGAAGTCGTCGAGTGCCACAGCACGTCGTCGATCTTCCGCGGCTACTCGATCTTCATGAAGGGCAAGGACCCTCGCGACGCGCACTTCATCACCAGCCGCATCTGCGGCATCTGCGGCGACAACCACGCCACCTGCTCGTGCTATGCGCAGAACATGGCATACGGCGTCAAGCCGCCGCACATCGGCGAGTGGATCGTCAACCTCGGCGAGGCCGCGGAATACATGTTCGACCACAACATCTTCCAAGAGAACCTGGTCGGCGTGGACTACTGCGAGAAGATGGTCTCCGAGACCAATCCGAGCGTGCTGGCCAAGGCGGAGAACACCCAGGCGCCGCACGCCGACGCGCACGGCTACCGCACCATCGCCGACATCATGCGGGCGCTGAACCCGTTCACCGGCGAGTTCTACCGCGAGGCGCTGCAGGTCAGTCGGTGGACGCGGGAGATGTTCTGCCTCATGGAGGGCCGGCACGTGCACCCGTCCACGCTGTACCCGGGCGGCGTGGGCACGACGGCCACGATCCAGTTGATGACCGACTACATGACCCGGCTGATGCGCTACGTCGAGTTCATGAAGAAGGTCGTGCCGATGCACGACGACCTGTTCGACTTCTTCTACGAGGCGCTGCCCGGCTACGACCAGGTGGGCCTGCGGCGCACCCTGCTCGGCTGCTGGGGCTCCTTCCAGGATCCCGAGGTCTGCAACTTCGACTACAAGGACATGGAGAAGTGGGGCAACGCCATGTTCGTCACGCCGGGCGTGGTGATCGACGGCAAGCTGCACACCCACTCGCTGGTCGACATCAACCTCGGCATCCGAATCCTGTTGGGCCACTCGTACTACGACGACTGGAACGACCAGGAGATGTTCGTCAAGAACGATCCGCTGGGCAACCCGGTGGACCGGCGCCATCCGTGGAACCAGCACACCAACCCGCGCCCGCAGAAGCGCGACTTCGACGAACAACTACAGCTGGGTGATGTCGCCGCGCTGGTTCGACGGCAAGGACCACCTGGCGCTGGATACCGGCGGCGGTCCGCTGGCCAGGCTGTGGTCGACGGCGCTCGCCGGCCTGGTCGACATCGGCTACGTCAAGGCGACCGGACAGAGCGTGCAGATCAACCTGCCGAAGACCGCACTGAAGGGGCCGGTCGAGTTCGAGTGGAAGATCCCGCAGTACGGCAGCAACACGATCGAGCGCAACCGCGCCCGGACCTACTTCCAGGCCTACGCCGCGGCGTGCGCACTGCACTTCGCCGAGAAGGCGCTCGATCGAGATCCGGGCGGGCCGGACCAAGACGTGGGAGAAGTTCACGGTGCCCGACGAGGGCATCGGCTGCGGGTTCACCGAGGCGGTGCGCGGAGTGCTGAGCCATCACATGGTGATTCGCGACGGCAAGATCGCGAACTACCACCCGTATCCACCGACACCGTGGAACGCCAATCCGCGTGACAGCTACGGCACGCCGGGCCCGTACGAGGATGCGGTGCAGGGACAGCCGATCTTCGAGGAGAACGACCGGGAGCACTTCAAGGGCATCGACATCATGCGCACGGTGCGCAGCTTCGACCCGTGCCTGCCGTGCGGGGTGCACATGTACCTCGGCAACGGCAAGACGCTGGAGAGACTGCACTCCCCGACCCAATCCGTCACCGGGGAATAACCTATGGCCCCGCCGACACTGCCAGGCCCGGACGAAACCCAGGACGACGCGCAGTGGCGCACGGCGGGCGATCGGATCCAGACGCTGCTCGACGCGAGCGCGGCAGGCGGGGCTGCCGCGCACGAGCGGGCGGAGCAGCTGGTCGGTGAGGTGACCGATCTCTACGGCGCCGGGCTGGAGCGGATGCTGCGGATCGCCTTTGCCGCCGACCCGGCAGCTCGTCGAGACAGTTCGCCGGCGACGACCTGGTGGCCAGCCTGATGCTGGTGCACGGGCTGCACCCGCACGACGTGGAGCGGCGCATCGAGGACGCCCTCGACAGCGTCCGGCCCTACCTGGGCTCGCACGGCGGCGACGTCACCCTGCTCGGCGTTGTCGACGGGCCCGACGGACAGGTGGTCCGCCTCCAGTTCGCCGGCAGCTGCAAGTCCTGTCCGTCGTCGGCGGTGACGCTGGAGCTGACGGTCGAGGACGCCGTGCGCGCGGCGGCGCCGGAGATCGCGTCGATCGAAGTGGTGGCCACGCGAGGAGCCGGCCAAGGCGCCGTCGTCGAGCGTGATCCCCGCCGAGTCGCTGATGTCCCGCGTGCACCAGAACGGCCACGGCTCGACCACCTGGCACCCGGTGCCCGACCTCGCCGAGCTCGAGCCGGGCGAAGTCGGCGGATTCCGGGTGGCCGGCATCACCGTGGTGGCCTGCCGGGTGGGCGACGAGCTGTTCGCCTACCAGGACCGTTGCGGCAAGTGCGACGGCTCGCTGGCAGGCGCCGCGCTGCACCGCCGGATGGGTGCGCCCATCGGCGAGGCGGTGCTGCGATGTCCGCTGTGCCACGCACATTTCGACGTGGTCCATGCGGGCGCCGGCATCGACGAAGCCGATCCGGCCGTACATCTCGACCCGATCCCGCTGCTGGTCCGCGACGGTGTGCTGTCCATCGCGGTGGCCGCGGAGCAGAGCGGGGCGGGCATGACATGACCGGCGCGTACGACGTCCTGGCGCGCATTCGCGCCAACCGCAGCGCTCCCCAGCCCGCGGGCGAGCGGTGCGAGATGTGCTCCGAGCAGATCGCCGACGAGCACCAGCACGTCGTGAATGTCGAAGGGCGGCAGCTGATGTGCGTATGCCGCGGCTGCTACCTGCTGTTCACCGACACCGCTGCCGACGCTGCGCTTCCGCGCCGTGCCCGATCGCTACCTCTCGTTCCCCGAGTTCGCGCTCGGACGGCGCGAATGGCAGCTGCTGCAGATTCCGGTCGGCTTGGCGTTCTTCTTCCGCAACTCGGCACTGGACCGCACGGTCGCGTTCTACCCGGGTCCGGCCGGTGCGACGGAATCCGAGCTGGACCTGTCCGCCTGGAACGGCATCCGCGCCGCCGACCCGCGGGTGGACATGCTCGCCGACGACACCGAAGCGCTGATCGTGCGTGTGCCAGAGGACGAGGATCACACCGCCCGAGTGCTATCTGGTGCCGATCGACGCATGCTACGAGTTCGTCGGACGGCTGCGGATGCTGTGGCACGGTTTCGACGGCGGCCAGCATGTCCGTGCGTTCATCGACGAGTTCTTCGAACACGTCGCGGCCCGGGGCAAGGCGGTCGCGCCGTGACCGAAGTGACGTTCGCGGTGCTCGACGTGTCGCCCGAACAGTACGCGGTGACACCGGTTCTGACGGCGCGCATCGGTATCGCGGCCGACGGAGACGAGCCCGTGCACGCGATCGCGCTGCGCTGCCAGGTGCGCATCGAACCGCTGCGTCGCGGCTACTCCGACGAGGAGGCGGCCGGGCTGCTCGACATGTTCGGCCCGCGCGAACGCTGGGGCACCACGCAACACAACTTCCTGTTTCAGCACAGCAGCGCGATGGTGCAAGGGTTCACCGGGGCCACACAGGTCGACCTGCCGCTGGAGTGCACCTACGACTTCGAGGTCACCGCCGCCAAGTACTTCCATGCTCTGCGCGACGGTGTGATCCCCCTGCAATTCCTGTTCAGCGGCACGGTTTTCCTCAAGGGCCCGACGAACTTCGCGGTGCAACAGGTGCCGTGGGACCGCGAGGACCACTACGACATGCCGGTTTCGGTGTGGCAGAACCTGATCGGACTGCACTACCCGAACACGGGTTGGGTGCGGTTGAACCGCGACACCATCGACGAGCTGGCCGCGTACAAATCGACGCGCGGTCTCCTCGGCATGGACGACGCGATCACGTCGTTGCTGAGCAGCTCGGATACGAGACGCTGCGGAGACCGGCGCGATGAGCACTGACTGGGATCGGGTCCGCGCCATCGCCGACGCGGTGCTCTACGAGGGTTATCTGCTCTACCCGTACCGGGCGACGTCGGGAAAGAACCAGTCGCGCTGGCAATTCGGTGTGCTCGGCCCGCGGCAGGCCGACGAGCGGGGCATCGGCGAGGACGGCACCATGTCCGCCCAGATGCTGCTCGACCCCGGACCGGATGCGGCACTGACGATCGTCGTGCGCTGCCTGCAACTGCAGCGCAGAACAGCCGAGCGGAGAGGTGAACGGCGTCTTCGAACCGGTCGATCAACTGACCGTGGGAGCGCAGTCGTGGCTCACCTGGGACGAGGCGGTGGAGTGCGAGCTGTCGTTCGGCCCGTTCGGCGAGGCCGATCTGGCGGCGCCGCAAACGCTTCCGATCACCATTCGCCGGTGGGCGCGATGTCGAGTCGGTCGACGGCGGCCGCCTGGTACGCAGCCGGCGGGAACTCCGCGGCGAGCTGACGGTGGCCGCCGAGCCCGACGGCGGACTGCTGCGAGTCAGTCTCGCTGCACGCAATGTCGGGGACCCGCCCGCGGACAAGGACGAGGCCATCGCCGCGTCACTGATCGGGACACACCTCATCGCCCTGGTGGCCGACGGCGAGTTCGTGTCACTGCTCGAGCCGCCCGATTCCGCCGCCGACGCGGTCGCCCGCTGCAGTCAGCACCGGTGCTTCCCGGTGCTGGCCGGCCGGCCCGGCGAAACGGACGTGATGCTGGTTTCGCCGATCATCCTCTACGACCACCCTGAGATCGCCGAGCAGAGCGAGGGCGCGCTCTACGACTCCACCGAGATCGACGAGATCCTCACCTTGCGGGTGATGACGATGACCGATGAGGAGAAGGCGCAGGCGCGCGCCACCGATCCGCTGGCCGCCAAGATCATCGACCGGTGCGACTCGATGTCGCCAGAGGCGATGATGAATCTGCACGGCGTGCTGCGGGATCCGCATGCACTGGACGCACCCGGTCTGATTCCCGAGATCCCCGACGGCGTCGACTGGTGGGATCCGTTGGCCGACAATGCCGTTGCGCCCGGACACCGACGCCATCCTGGTGAATGGTGTTCGAGTGACGCGTGGCAGCCGGGTCGTACTCCGACCCTCCCGCAGGGCCGATGCGCAGGACATCTTCTTCGCGGGCAAGACCGCCCTGGTCACCTCGGTTCACGAGGACGTCGAGGGCAACCAGCACGTCGGAGTGGTGGTCGAAGACGACCCCGCGGCCGACCTGCACGACTGGTACGGGCGTTATCTCTACTTCGCGCCGGACGAAGTTGAGCCGTTGAGTGAAAGGAGTTCGAAATGGACGTAGTGGGTTGGGTGGCAGTAGGTGTCGTGGGTGCCGTCGTGCTCGGCGGCGTGGTGGTGGGGGTGCGCTCCATCCCGGATCTGCGGCGCTACTTGAAGATCCGGCAGATGTAGGTGACATCACGTCACGCATCCTGGTAGCCGGTATCGGCAACATCTTCTTCGGTGACGACGGTTTCGGACCCGAGGTCATGCGGCATGTCCCGCGGGAACTCGCGGGTCCGCGGGTGCAGATGGCGGACTACGGCATCCGCGGCATGCACCTCGCCTACGACCTGCTCGACGGGTGCGAAGCACTGGTGCTCGTCGATGCCATCCCGAACCAGGGCGCTCCGGGCACCGTGCACATCATCGAAGCCGACCACGAAAGTCTCTCGGCGACGATGGGTTTCGATGCGCACGCGATGGATCCCGGAGCTGTATTCGCGAGCCTGAACGCGCTCGGCGGAACGCCGCCTCCGACCATCGTGATCGGATGCGAAGTCGCCGACGTCGAGGAGGGCATGGGGCTTGTCCGATCCGGTGGCCGAATGCCGTGCCGGTCGCGGTGAAGGCGGTCGGGGACGTGGTGGCGGATCTGCTGGCGAGAACTCGGAGAGCAGGAGCGAAGGGGCGACCCGAGAATCTACTTCCGTCGGGAAGGGCTGAACCATGTGTCTGGGAATCCCGGGACAGGTCGTCGGCATGCTGGACGGCTACGGCGATCAGCTGGCCCTGGTCGACGTCGCGGGTGAGCACCGCAAGGTCAACATCGGCATGCTGCCCGAGGAGACCTTTTCGCCTGGCGACTGGGTGATCATCCACATGGGCTTCGTCGTCGAGAAGACCGACAAGGCCGGCGCCGACGCCGCCATGTCGGGTCTGGAACTGATGGGCAGGGGTCAGGGCATCGAGGACCCGCCATGACCGCCAGGCGGCGGCTGCGCGTCGCGCGTGCACGGTGTCGTGCAGGGCGTGGGCTTCCGGCCGTTCGTATACGCACGCGCGGCCGCGTTGGGTCTGGCCGGTTGCGTGCGCAACGACAGCTCGGGCGCGGTCATCGAGGTCGAGGGCGACAGCGATGACGTCGACCGCTTCCTGCTTCGACTGCGCGATCACCCACCCCCGCTTGGCCGTGATCGAGTCCGTTGACATCCAGGCCATTCCGCTGCGTCGGAGGGACAGACTTCGCGATCGCCGACACCTCACGCACCGACGGCGGCCGAACGCTGACCTCGCCCGACGTCGCGATGTGCGCGGACTGCGCCGCAGAACAGCGTGACCCCGCCGATCGGCGTTATCGACACGCCGTTCGTCAACTGCACCAACTGCGGCCCGCGCTTCACGATCATCGGGTCCCTGCCCTACGACCGGTCGGCCACCACGATGGCCGCCTTCCCGATGTGCGCAGACTGCGAGCGCGAATACCACGATCCGGCCGACCGCCGCTTCCACGCCCAGCCCGTCTGCTGCCCGAACTGCGGGCCCACCCTGACCTACCGCGACCGCAACGGCCGCGACGTCGAGTGGTGAATCCGGGCTGCGCGAGGCCCGGCGGCTGTTGCGCGACGGCGGTGTGCTGGCGGTCAAGGGCATCGGCGGCTATCACCTGGCCTGCGATGCCGGCAGTGCACGCGCGGTCACCGAGTTGCGAACACGAAAGCGTCGCGGCGACAAGCCGTTCGCCGTCATGGTGCCTGACGTCGCCGTCGCACGCGGCATCGCCGAGGTCGACGAACTGACATCGCGAATCCTGTCGGGCCCGCAACGCCCGATCGTGCTTGATGCCGCGGCTGCCCGGCGCCGCCGGTCGCCGAATCGGTCGCACCTCACAACCCCGATATCGGGGTGATGCTGGCCTACGCACCACTGCACACCCTGTTGTTCGGCCTGGCCGGCGATGAACCTGGCCCGTCGATCCTCGTGATGACCTCTGGAAACCTGGCGGGCGAACCGATCTGCTTCACCGACGAGGATGCGCTGGAGCGGCTTTCGCACCTCGCGGATGGTTGGTTGATGCATGACCGCGCGATCCTGGTGCCGTGCGACGACTCCGTGATGCGAGTCGTTGCCGTCGGGGGGCTCGACAATCCACAGGAGGCCGTCGAACTGCCGATCCGGCGCTCCCGCGGATACGCGCCGCTGCCGATCGCCCTGCCCGTTGCGGTGCCGCCGACTCTCGCCGTCGGCGCCGACCTGAAGAACACGATGGCCGTCGCGGACGGCAAGTACGCGTGGTTGAGCCAGCACATCGGAGACATGGACGACCTGGCCACGCTGTCCGCGTTCGATTCGGCCCAGCGCCATCTGCAGGAGTTGACCGCGGTCACTCCGCGAGGTGCTGGTCGCCGATGCACATCCGCTGTACCGATCCACGGCGTGGGCGACCCGCAACGCGGCGGGCCGGCCGGTCCGCAAGGTCCAGCATCACCACGCGCACATCGCGGCGGTGATGGCCGAGCACGGCCTCGACGGTTCATCGCAGGTGCTTGGGTTCGCCTTCGACGGAACGGGTTACGGCAGCGACGGCGCGGTCTGGGGCGGCGAGGTGATGCTGGCCAACTACAAGGGCTTTCAGCGCCTGGCGCAGTTGAAGTATGTGCCGCTGGCCGGCGGCGATGTCAGCGTCCTGCGCCCTTACCGAATGGCGCTGGCACACCTGTGGGCCGCCGGAATCGCGTGGGACACGGACTTGGCGCCGATGGCCGCCTGTCCGGCCGACGAGCGGTCCGCCCTTGCGCACCAACTCGACACCGGTTTCGGGCTGCGTGCCGACATCGAGCATGGGACGACTGTTCGACGCGGTGTCCGCTCTCGCCGGGGTGCGGCAGGTGGTCGCCTACGAAGCTCAGGCAGCGATCGAACTCGAGGGCCTGTCACGCGGCGTTGACTGCGGGCCAGATGCCTACACCTTCGGCCTCGAGAGTGCGGCGACGACCTTGATCGACCCGGCCCCGGTGCTCGACGCGGTGATCCGCGATCTGCGCGCCGGCGTTTCGGCCGGAGTGATCGGGGCGCGATTCCACCGCGCGGTCGCCGCGCTGATCGTCGACACTCGCCGTGCGAACGTCGGGATGCGCAACCGTGGCGCTGTCCGGCGGGTGTCCTGCAGAACGCGCTGCTGCTGCGAGCTGGCCCTGCGCGGGCTGAGGGCAACGGATTCGACGTGATCACGCACCGGCGCGTCCCGCCCAACGACGGCGGAATCGCGCTCGGTCAGCTGTTGGTGGGGAACTCCGGATGACAGACATCACGACAGGTCAAGAGTTGTTCGGCCGGTACGCGTACCCGCCGAACGAGCTCGGCTACTGTGGTCCGACAGACGGCGGCGGCACATCCGGACTTGCCTCACACGCCAAGGAATTCGACGGCGCATGGCCGTATCTGACGGCTATCGCCGACGCGGTCGGAGGCTCCGATGCTGCTCGACGAGGACGTCGTCAGCAGCTACTGGGTCGGCGGCCCGTCACTGGACAAGGTCGACCCTGCAGCAGCTGCTTGCCGGCTGCGTACGGCGTTCAAGGGCCAGGTCACCGGCCTGCTTGACGCGAGTTCCCGCCACCGCCGGAGGTACTGGCACACCACAGCTTTCATGTCTTCGTCGTCTATCCCTGGGTGCGGTTCCTGCGCCGCGATGCGGCTACCGCGTTAAAGGTGATGCAGGACTGCCGCGTCCGATGGGGAACGGTCGAATCGGTCGCGGGTGAGCACGTGGTGATCAAGTCATCGCCCCTGCAGCTCGACGGCGACCGGCTGACCCTCGGCGAACCACAGACCGAGACGGTCCAGTGGAGGAAGGGCGACGTATCGCTGGCACCCGCCACCGACACCCGGGCAGCACCGTGTCCGCACACTGGGATTGGGTGTGTGGAACCCTCACCGACGACGAAGCCGCCGCACTGGCATCGGCCACACAGGCCACGCTCGATCTGGTCAACACCTGTTCCGAAAGCGTGTCGCCCGTGGATCGGCAGAGACTCGCGGTAGGGCAGCAGTTGGAGAGCTTGAGGGGAGATCGCCAATGACGGTCACCGCGAAACCGGGTGGGTCGTATATCGATGCCGAACTGTCCGCTGATCTGGCAGCCGCCGCGCTGGACGTGGCCCGCAGATTTCACAATGGCGCCACGCTCTGGGTGATCTCACCGCAGTGGGAGCCGCACGCCCATCACGTCGCCGTCGAGTTCGTGCACCCGGTGATCATGGGCAAGCGCGCGCTGCCGTCCGTTGCGCTCGTCGAACCGGATCCGGTCGCGCAGGCACGGGTGGCGAGTCAGCCTGGAGACCTGCTGATCGCGGTTGCGTCCGCGGACGAACCCGCGGTGATCGACGCGATGCGCCGCGCGCAGGCGTGGGGCGTCCTGACCCTGTGGATCGGTTCGGGTCCTCGCCCGCCTGCGGGCGCCGCCAACCACATCCTCTGGATCGACTCGGACGATCCGATGGTGCCGGCGACCGGAACGTTCGTGCTGATGTATCACCTGTTGTGGGAGCTGACCCACGTCTGCTTCGAGCATCCCGGGCCTGCTGAAGCCGCGCCGACGAGTGCACCGAAGACGTGTGCGTGACGTGCAGCGACGAGGGCCGGCTCGGCTGAGGTGCTGTTCGAACCTGCCGACGCCGACCGAGTTCTGCGTTGGTCCGCACCGCCAACGGGCGAGGAATGGGTGGACGTCACGATGTCGGCGACGTCGCGCCAACGACCTCGTGCTGGTGCACGCGCGGAGCGGCGATCACCCGCCTCGCAGAGGCGAGGTGAGCCGATGACCGAGTCCGAGAACACCGGCTTCCTTTACCCGTTCATCGAGTCCGAGGAGACCGACGCCACGGTCTGCTCGACGATCTGGCGGCCTCGGCGCGGGGTAAGGCCGCCGAAAGCGCACGTCTGCAAGGTGAGTCGCTGGACGAGTACGCCGACGCGCTGACCGCGGCCGGAACCGAAATGGCCGAACGGTTCCGCCGTGGCGGACGGCTCTACACGTTCGGCAACGGCGGCAGTTCCACTGACGCGGCGACGTTGGCGTCACTGTTCACCCGGCCGGCGCGTGGTCGTCCGGTCGCAGCGTGGTCGCTGGCCGCCGACGAGGCGGTGGTGACCGCGCTCGGCAACGACGTCGGGTTTGAGCTGATCTTCAAGCGGCAGATCATCGCCCACGCCCGGGACCGCGACATCGCGATCGCGTTGTCGACGTCGGGCAACTCCGAAGACCTGATGACGGCGATCACCGAGGCGAAGCAGCGGGGCCTGCTGACCATCGGGTTCTCCGGTCACGACGGCGGCAGGATGGCGGTAGCCGACGACCTCGACTTCTGTTTCACCGTGCACTCGCAGAGCATTCACCGCATTCAGGAAAGCCACGCCATGCTCGGCTACCGGCTCTGGTCGGTAGCTCAGGAACACATGGCCCATCCACGCAATGGAGCCCACGCCCTATGACCACTTAACAAGGTCACGTCCGCGCGAGCGCGAAGACCGTGTGCTGGAACGCATCGACAAATTCCGGCAGCGACGTCCGCGTCTGCTCGACGACGTCGTGACGCTCGCGCATGGGGCGGGCGGGAAGTCGTCGGCGGCACTCGTCGACGCCGTGTTCCTCGAGGCGTTCCGCAACGACGAACTCGAGCAACTCGGCGACGCCGCTGCGCTGCGGACGCCGTCTGGCGACCGGCTGGCATTCTCCACCGACTCCTATGTTGTTTCGCCGCGGCGCTTTCCGGGCGGGTCGATCGGTCACGTCGCGGTGCATGGGACGATCAATGACCTCGCGGTCTCGGGTGCTCGCCCACAATGGCTGTCGGCTGCCTTCGTGATCGAAGAAGGTTTCCCGATCGCCGAACTACGCGAAATCGTCGCCGACATGAGCGAAGCCGCGGCCAAAGCAGGCGTGCAGATCGTCACTGGCGACACGAAAGTCGTCGGCAAGGGCGCCGCCGACGGCGTCTACATCTCCACCGCAGGGGTTGGCGTGATCCCCGAAGGCCGGCGACTCGGGCGCGACCTGGTTCAACCGGGCGACAAGGTGTTGCTGTCGGGAACGATCGGCGAGCACGGGATGGCCGTCATGCTGGCCCGCGGCGACCTGGCCATCGACGCCGACATCGCGTCGGACACCGCGCCGGTGCACGAACTGGTGGAGATCCTGCTGGAGGCCGCGCCGTCGACGCGGTGGATGCGCGACGCGACCCGCGGCGGCGTCGGCACAGTGGCCAACGAACTCGTCAAGGACTCCCCGTTCGCGCTGATCCTCGACGAGGCAAGCCTTCCGGTCCAGCCGCAGGTCCTCGGCGCGTGCGACATGTTGGGCATCGACCCGTTGTATGTCGCAAACGAAGGCAAGTTCGTCGCAATCGTCGCGGCCGACGAGGCCGACGCGGCGATCGCCGCGTTGCGCGCACATCCGCAGGGCGCCGATGCCGTGATCGTGGGCGAGATCGTGCCCGAACCGCACGGAATCGTCGCGCTGAGAACGTCGTTCGGCGGCAGCCGGATCGTCGACATGCTCGTCGGTGACCCACTACCGCGCATCTGCTGAGAAGGAGATTGACGATGTGTCTGGGAATACCCGGCCAGGTGGTCGACATCGTCGACGCCGAACAATCACTGGCCAAGGTCGACGTCAACGGCGTGCGCAGGAACATCAGCGTACGACTGCTGGCGGACGACAACCTGCAGGTCGGCGACTGGGTGCTAGTGCACGTCGGTTTCGCGATGGCAAAGATCGACGAGGCGCGAGGCGGCGATGACGCTGGATCAGGTGCAGAAGATGGGCGCCGACTACGCCAACGAGATCGAAGCATTCAACTCATCCGAGATCGCCTGAGACAGAAGAGGTTGCGAACATGAAGTTCGTCGACGAATTCCGGGACCCGGCCGCAGCGCGCGCCTTGGTCAAATCGATCACGCAGCTCGCGACCGGCGACCACTTCAAATTCATGGAGGTGTGCGGCGGTCACACGCATACCATCTACCGCCACGGCATCGAGCATCTGCTGCCCGAGACAGTTGAATTGGTGCACGGGCCCGGGTGCCCGGTCTGCGTGATCCCGATGGGGCGCGTCGATGATGCGATGTGGCTCGCCGAACAGCCGGGCATCATCTTCACGACGTTCGGCGACATGATGCGAGTACCCGGTTCCAAGGGCAACCTCATCGAGGCGAAGGCGCGCGGGGCCGATGTGCGATTCGTGTACTCGCCGCTCGACGCACTGAAAGTCGCGATCGACAACCCCGATCGTCACGTCGTCTTTTTTGCGGTCGGCTTCGAAACCACGGCGCCGTCCACCGCGGTGACGCTGGTGCGGGCGCGCGCTCTCGGCGTGAAGAACTTCAGCGTGTACTGCAACCACGTCACGATCGTTCCGCCGATCAAGGCGATCCTGGAATCGCCCGACCTGCGACTGTCGGGGTTCCTCGGGCCTGGCCACGTGTCCACCGTGGTAGGGATACGGCCGTACCGGTTCGTCCCCGAGGTGTATGGAAAGCCAATGGTGGTCGCCGGTTTCGAACCGCTGGACATCCTGGCCTCGGTGCACATGCTGCTGCAGCAGATCCGCGAGGGACGCTGCGAGGTCGAGAACCAGTACACGCGGATCGTCCGGCCCGAGGGCAATACCCAGGCACTGAAGCTGATGTCCGAGACGTTCGAACTGCGGCCACACTTCGAATGGCGCGGACTGGGATTCATTTCGCAGAGCGCACTCAAGGTTCATCACGACTACGCCGAGTTCGATGCGGAGCTCAAGTTCGAGATGCCGGGCATCCGGGTCGCCGATCCGAAGGCGTGCCAGTGCGGCGAGGTGCTCAAGGGCGTCATCAAGCCGTGGGAGTGCAAGGTGTTCGGCACCGCGTGTACGCCGGAAACGCCGATCGGCACGTGCATGGTCTCCCCCGAGGGCGCCTGCGCGGCGTACTACAACTTCGGCAGGCTGCATCGGGAAACCGCGCAGCTGCTCGGCCAGCGCGGCTAGTGGCGTCAGCGAGCATCGCGCTCAGCGCCAGATCACCACTGATCACGCGGGACGTCGAAGTCCGCGCACAGTGCACGCCACACGTCGCGCGGATCGATACCGTCCTCGATCGCCTGCACGGCGGTGCGGCCGCCGTATCCGCTCAGCACGTGGTCGACAAGCATCGACGTCGCCTCGCACCGTGCCGAACTGCCCCTCGACGAGTTCCTGGAATTCCGTCAACCGCACATGCCCAATTTACGCCGACGGCGCCAGCGCTTCGTGGCACGCCCGTACCGGATCATCGACATCCGCCACGGAAGCGCCGGCGCGCCGCGCCGCCTCCCGGTAGCGCGGCGACGACAGCACCTCGCCGACCGATGTCGCCAACGCCTCCGCGGTCAACGGCCGCACCAGAAGGGCGCTGCCTTGTCGCACAACGCGATTGGCGATCTCCCACTGATCTCCCCCGCCAGGGACCACCACCAGAGGAACGCCGGCCAACAACGTCTTGGACACGATGCCGTGCCCACCGCCGCAGATCATCACGTCCGCGTGTGACAGCAGTTCATCCTGGCGGCCGAGGCCGACCGCCGCCCACGGCGGAATCGGCACGTCGGACCCGCCCAGTCGCGACACCACGACGCGCGATCCTTCGGGCAGCACCTTCCCCGGCGTCAGCGTCTCCAGAGCCAACTCCGCCACGCCGCGGGCACCCGTCGTCGCCGTCGATGGGGCGACGACCACGACCGGGCCCGAGCCAGACGGAAGCTTCAGCTGCGACGATGTCGGTTCGAAGTGCAGCGGACCTACCACCACGGCCTCGGGCGGCCAGTCAGGCCGCGGCACCTCCAACGCCGGCAGCGTCGCGATCAGCCGTCGTCGCGGACCCGGATCGACGGCAGGCAAACCGATCTCGGCACGCGCAGCCGCCCGCTGACGCTGCCCTTCCCGCCACGACCGGGCGGTCAACGCACGCATCACCGCATCGCGCAGTCGGCCGCGGATACCGGTTCCCGGCGCCAGCCCGCTGCCAAGCGGCGGTAGTCCCTTCGACGGCCGGTACAGCGGGTGGGGGTTCAGCTCGACCCACGGCAGCCCGAGCAACTCCGCGGCCAGCCCGCCCGCGGTGGTGATCACATCGGAAACCACGAGATCCGGCGCGAGCTCTGCCAGCCGCGGGGCGTTGAGCTGCCGCCATCCGCGCGGCACGCCGGTGAATCTTCGCGCCGGCGTCGGCGTCGTCGTCCCCCTCGGCCGGATCCAGGCCGAGAAGCTCCATGGCGTCCACCCCTGCGGCGCCGGCGGTATCCAGCCATTCCGTGCCCGTTAATAAGGTCGGTTCATCCCCGTTGGCCAGGAACTGAAGGCACAGCGCAATGGCCGGAAAGGCGTGCCCGGGATCGGGCCCGGCAACCACCGCAACGCGCATCCGGCCTACCCTGCCACAGCGCCAGACCACTAGGCTGGGGCCATGACCGACCAGGCTTCCCCACTGAAATCTGACGTCGACAATGTGCGCGCGGTCGAGACATTCCTCTACGCGATGGCCGACGAGGACTTCGACACCGTCGACGGCTTGATGGCTGACGGTATCGAATGGCAGAACGTCGGATACCCCACCATCCGTGGCCGCCAACGCATCATCAAGCTCTTTCGTCGCGGAGAGGGCCGCGTCGGCTTCGAGGTGAAGATTCACCGTATCGCCGCCGAAGGCAACGCCGTGCTGACCGAGCGCACCGACGCGCTGATCTTCGGACCGCTGCGCATTCAGTTCTGGGTGTGCGGGGTGTTCGAGGTGCACGCGGGCCGAATCACGTTGTGGCGTGACTATCTCGACGTGCTCGACTTCACCAAGGCGACGGTCCGCGGGATCGCGGCGACGGTGTTCCCGTCGCTGCGCGCAAGGATGTAGGGGTTACGCGCCGCGCAGATGGCCTAGTTCGTCGAACGCCTGCGCCCATCCGATGAGGCGGTCGGTCGCGTTGGACAGTTCGTCGCGGTAACGCTGCTGCGTCATCGGTGAGCTCGACATCGACCCGGTGTTGGCCGCCGACACCAACTGCGCTGCGGCGGTGACCATTTCGTTGTACTGACGCGCACCCTGGTCCAACTGAGCGGTAAACGCCTGGATTGTTGGGCCCAAATGAGTGCGCGACTGCGGTGCTGAACCCACCGCACGTTCCATCGACATCACTTCGTTGGCAGTGGCGGCCATGGTCGCCGCGGTCTGGTTGGCCGCATCGGTCAGCTCACGAAGTTCCTCGGCGGGCAGCATCCGCCCCCGGTCCATGACACCCAGCAGCGAGAACAGGCCACGCTCCGAGGCGGCCAACGCGGCCATCGGCTGCCGGGCGGCCGAACCCCACGGTGGGAGACGCCGGGCATCCCGAGATCGCTGCGGTGGCAGCGGTTCACTCCGCAGCCAGCGGTAGCGCAAAAACGCCAACGTCGCCAGGAACGCGGCGCCGACGGCGATCGGTGCGGGGATGGCCAGTGCCCATGCCGGCGTGCTCCACGACGCCAGCAGGGCCGTCACGCCCACCCAGAACACCGAGGACACCGTGAAGAACAGTGCGAGCCGAAGCGCCCAGCGCCGCTTGCGCACCAGTTTGGCGCGGGGATCGGCTGCCGCATTGAGCTTTTGGGCCAGCACATCGGACCACTCCGCGGCGGTGTCGACGCCGCGCTGCACCATGGAGCGCCATGCTTCTGGTCGTCCTGCGCGCGAGTTCACTGTTATACCTGCGAAAGCTATTGCGAGAGGGGCTTTTCCGGAGCGGCTTCCGGACTGGCCGCCGGCGTCGCGGGAGCCGTGGCGGCCGTTCCGCCTGCAGGCAGCTGGTCACCACGCATGGACGCGCGGATCTGCTCAAGGCGGCTGTGCCCGGCCATCTGCACACTGGCCTGCTGCACCTCGAGCATGCGGCCCTGCACCGAGTTCTGCGCGAGCTCGGCCGACCCCATCGCGTTGGCGTAACGCCGTTCGATCTTCTCGCGGACCTCGTCGAGGCTCGGGGTGGCTCCCGGTGCGGCGATCTCGGTCATCGACCGCAGCGAGGCACTGACCTGCTCCTGCATCTTGGCCTGCTCGAGCTGGCTGAGCAGCTTGGTGCGCTCGGCGATCTTCTGCTGCAGCATCATCGCGTTCTGCTCGACGGCCTTCTTGGCCTGCCCGGCGGCCTGCAATGCCTGGTCGTGCAGCCCCTTGAGGTCTTCGACGCTCTGCTCTGCGGTCACGAGTTGGGCGGCGAACGCCTCGGCGGCGTTGGTGTACTCGGTGGCCTTGGCGGCGTCGCCCGCCGCGGTGGCCTGGTCGGCCAGCGTGAGTGCCTGGCGAACGTTGACCTGAAGCTTTTCGATGTCGGCGAGCTGGCGGTTGAGCCTCATCTCCAGCTGGCGCTGGTTGCCGATGACCTGGGCGGCCTGCTGCGACAACGCCTGGTGTTGCCGCTGGGCCTCCTCGATGGCCTGCTGAATCTGCACCTTCGGATCGGCGTACTCGTCCACCTTCGAGCTGAACAGCGCCATCAGGTAGCGCCATGCCTTTGAGAACGGATTGGCCATGGGTTAACTCCGCCTTCGTATCGGTCTCTGTCTCGGCCTGCCTGCCACCGGCTACCGTGCTGCCCAATCTATCGGGTCAGCGAGCGGTGCCGCACCCAGAACCGGCTCAGGCAACCGCCATCGAGACGACCTGCGGAATGACGACCTTGGTCGCGGCGTCGATGTTGGCCGCGCCGACCGTGTCGCCGGCGAGGGCGGCCCGCTCTCCGCGCACCATTTCGTCGCCGGCATCGGAAAGCACCCGCGACAAGGGCACCTCAAGCGCGCCGCAGATGGCGTTGAGCAGCTCGCTCGAGGCCTCCTTGCGGCCCCGCTCCACCTCTGAGAGGTAGCCGAGGCTGACGCGGGCGGAATCGGACACTTCGCGCAGGGTGCGGCCCTGCTCGGTGCGGGCACGACGCAGCACGTCGCCGATCACCTCACGCAGCAATGCCGTCATCGTGCTCTCCTTGCTAGCTCAAGTTCGCCGGGCTTGGTACTAAGGCAACGCTGCGCGCCGCCGGGTTGGTTCCCGGATCGGCCAGACAAGTCCGTCGTCGCAGGTCGCAGCGCCGGCCCAGCGCCGTCAGGGCGCGGCAGGTCCGGTGCGGGAGTCCCGGACAGCCGAGACGACGTAATCCACCCCGGTGACCACCGTCAGCACCACGGCGGCGCACATGATCACCCAGGCGCCGGTCAGCCAGGGGCCGGCCAGCGGCATCACGAACAAGCCGATCGCCACGGCCTGCACGAGGGTCTTCAGCTTGCCGCCCCGGCTGGCTGGAATGACGCCGCGGCGCAGCACCGCGAATCGCAGCACTGTGATGCGCGATCTCGCGGAGCATGATCACCACCGTCACCCACCAGGGCAGGTCACCGAGTATCGAGAGTCCGATCAGGGCGGCGCCGATGAGGGCCTTGTCGGCGATCGGGTCGGCCAGCGTGCCGAATTCGGTCACCATGCCATAGCTGCGCGCCAGCGCGCCGTCGAACCGGTCGGTGATCACCGCGACGGCGAACACGACGAATGCGACTATCCGCCAGAATGTTTCGTGGCCGTCACCGACGAAAAGCACCACCAGGAATACCGGGACCAACACCAGTCGAACGCCGGTGAGCACGTTGGCGATGTTCGCCACGCGAGCACGCGGTACCAGCGGATCGACATGGGGTTGGCCCGACACTGCAACAGAATATCCGTTGCTCGAACCGATACCCTCGCACGTGTGAGCACAGCGCCGGATGAGCCCGCACCGGTTGGACTGGTGGTTCGGCGTGCCCGGACCTCTGACGTGCCCGCGATCAAGTCACTCGTCGACGTCTACTCCGGCAAAATCCTGCTGGAAAAGAACCTGGTGACGCTGTACGAGGCGGTTCAGGAGTTCTGGGTCGCCGAACTCGACGACGAACTGATCGGATGCGGCGCCCTGCATGTGCTGTGGTCGGACCTCGGCGAGGTGCGCACGGTGGCGGTGAACCCGAAGGTGAAGGGTCAAGGCGTCGGCCACGCGATCGTCGACCGGCTGCTCGACGTCGCCAGGGACCTGCACCTCGGCCGGATCTTCGTGCTCACGTTCGAGGTCGAGTTCTTCGGCAGGCACGGCTTCGAGGAGATCGAGGGCACACCGGTGACCGCGGAGGTCTACGAAGAGATGTGTCGGTCCTACGACACCGGTGTCGCAGAGTTCCTCGACCTGTCCTACGTCAAGCCCAACATCCTGGGCAACACCCGAATGCTGTTGATGCTCTGAGTCGTACAGTGAAACCGTGATCCGTAGGATCTCTGTCTTGGCAGGTGCCGTCCAGCCGCCACGCTCCCCTCGGGACCGCCCGTCAGGGTCGGCCTCCAGGGCGACTTAGGAGTCGGAATCTAGTCCGATTCGTCGCCACCGGAGCCGGTGCCGCGGATCGACGCCAGTGTCGCGGCCAGCTCGTCGGGCTTGACCAGCACCTCGCGGGCCTTCGATCCCTCGCTGGGCCCGACGATGCAGCGGGTCTCCATCAGGTCCATCAAGCGGCCGGCCTTGGCGAAGCCGACGCGCAGCTTGCGTTGCAACATCGACGTCGAGCCGAATTGGCTTGACACGACGAGCTCGACGGCCTGCAGGAAGACGTCCATATCGTCGCCGATGTCCGGGTCGACGTCGGTGCGCTCGCTGGTGGTCTTCGCCGCCGTGACGCCCTCGGTGTATTCGGGTTCGGCCTGGTCCTTACACGCGTTGACGACGGCGTGGATCTCCTCGTCACTGACGAAGGCGCCCTGCAACCGGATCGCCTTGTTGGCTCCCATCGGGATGAACAGGGCGTCCCCCATGCCGATCAGCTTCTCGGCGCCCTGCTGATCGAGAATGACCCGGCTGTCGGTCAGCGACGAGGTGGCGAATGCCAGCCTGGACGGAACGTTGGTCTTGATCAGGCCCGTGACGACGTCTACCGAGGGCCGCTGGGTGGCCAGCACGAGATGGATACCGGCCGCACGAGCCTTCTGGGTGATCCGCACGATGGCATCTTCGACGTCGCGTGGGGCAGTCATCATCAGGTCGGCGAGCTCGTCGACGATGGCGACGATGTACGGGTAGGGGCGGTACACGCGCTGGCTGCCCAGCGGCGCGGTGATCTCCCCCGAGCGCACCTTCTTGTTGAAGTCGTCGATGTGCCGCACGCGGCTTGCCTGCATGTCCTGGTAGCGCTGCTCCATCTCCTCGACCAACCACGCCAGCGCGGCCGCCGCCTTCTTCGGCTGAGTGACGATCGGGGTGATCAAATGCGGAATGCCTTCGTAGGGCGTGAGTTCCACCATCTTCGGGTCGATCAGGATCATCCTGACCTCTTCCGGGGTGGCCCGCGCGAGCAGCGACACCAACATCGAGTTGACGAAGCTCGACTTGCCCGATCCGGTGGAACCCGCAACCAGAAGATGCGGCATCTTCGCCAGGTTGCACGAGATGTATTCGCCCTCAATGTCTTTGCCCAAGGCGATCACCAGCGGATGGTGGTCGCCGCGCGTCGACGGGTCGGTCAGCACATCGGCCAGCCGCACCATCTCCCGGTCGACGTTGGGCACCTCGATGCCGACGGCCGACTTGCCGGGGATCGGCGCCAGCATTCGCACACTCTCCGTCGCCACCGCATAGGCGATGTTCTTCTGCAGCGCAGTGATCTTCTCGACCTTGACGCCGGGCCCCAACTCGACTTCGTACCGGGTCACGGTCGGTCCGCGGGTGCAGCCGGTCACGGCCGCGTCCACCTTGAACTGCTGCGAGCACCTCCGTAATCGATTCCGACATACGGTCATTGGCCGCGGTGCGCCGCTTCGGCGGATCGCCAGCGGCGAGTAGGTCCAGCGGCGGCAGCGTGTAGGGGCCCTCCACGACGCGGTCCAGGGACAGCGTCGCCGCCTTGGTCGGCTTCTTTTTGCGCGGGCGGGCGGCCGGCTCGGGAACGGTGGGCGCCTCATCCACGATCGGGTAGTTGTCCATCGGCGTGCCGGTGGGCCAGGACTGCGGTTCGTCGCGGTAGGCCGACTGATCGTCGTAATAGCCGTCGGAGAAGTCCTCGGGCTCATCCGCGACGGTCGTGTTCCTCGTCGTAGTACTCGTCGTAGTGATCACCCACGGAACGCACGCGCCGAGAACATCGTCCGGACCGTCGACGGCACCTCACGGATCGTCGTACCTGTCACCAACAGCAGCGCCGAACAGCACGCCGATGAACAGAAGGGGCGCCGCAATCCACGCGGTCAATCCCTCCGACAGCGGACCACCGATCGCGAAGCCGAGAAAGCCCGCCGCGTGTTGCCGAGCGGTGGGGTCCTGCGGCGAACCCGCCCACAGATGCCACAGCCCGAGGGCGGGCAGCACGATCATCGCCACCCCGAGGACCAGTCGTGGGCGGGCCTCGGGGTCGGGCTCGGTGCGCATCAACACCACAGCGCCGGCGGCAAGTGCCACCGGCAACAGCGCGACCGACGCTCCGACGAGGATGCGCAGGAAGGTGTCGATCCATTGACCGACGGGCCCCGCGGCGCCGAACCAGGAACTCGCGGCGATCACCACCGCGATGCCGAGTAGCGCAAGGGCGATGCCGTCACGGCGATGGCCGGGATCGAGGTCGCGCGCCCTGCCGACGGACCGCGCCGTCGACCCGGCGCCCTTGGCCACCATCATCCAGCCCGCACGGACGCCTCGGCCGACGGTGGTGCCCGCCGACGAGATCGGCGACGGATTTCGGCGCGTGGCCGGCTTCCGCCGGGGGGCCGTGCGGGTTTTCGCCCGTGCGCCGGCCTTTGACCTGGTCGAACGGGCGCCGGATCGGGCGGCGGTCTTACTAGGCATGACTGCAAGACTAGTCGCACCAACCCCATATTCACCATCTGCCACACGGGTCACAGAAAGGTATCAATCGTGCCCACACCCCGTCGTAACGTGCCGAAATGACCGCAACCACCCAGCCAACCGCCCTGCCGACCTCCAGCAAGGTGCTGTGCGTCGTCTACGCCGTCATCGCCGTCGCAGCTCTGATCGCGACATGGAGCCAGAACATCGCCTATCTGGACCGGGGCGGGCAGTTCCTCACAGCGTTCTGGGAGGACACCAAAGTCAACCCGGCCTCCAGGTCGGTCGCCGTCGACCTCGGGCTGTTTCTGCTCGCGGCCGCGATCCTGATGGTCATCGAGGCGCGCAGGCACGACGTCAAGTTCGTGTGGGTCTACATCCTCGGCGGATTCGTCACCGCGATCAGCGTGACGTTCCCTCTGTTCCTGCTCGCGCGCGAGCTCCGCGTCGGCCGCACCAGCCCGTCGCGGCTGGGTTCGGCCGACATGATCGGGTTGACCCTGCTCGCCGTGTTCATCGCCGCGTTCACGATCTGGGTCGACGTGGTGTGACCGACAGGTACCGGGGAGATCAGTTAGGTTCGCTGAGTAGGGTGGCTCAGGTCCGGCCAAGCACTCACCGAGGAGTCCACCGCCCATGCCCATCGTTGTCGTTGCGACCATGACCGCCAAGCCCGAATCGGTAGACACCGTTCGCGATGCATGCAAGGCGGCCGTCGAGGCGGTGCACCAGGAGCCCGGCTGCGAGCTCTATGCGCTGCACGAAGCAGACGGGACATTCATTTTCGTCGAGCAGTGGGCCGACGCCGACGCACTGAAGACGCACAGCACCGCGCCCGCAGTCGGCAAGCTGTTCGGCACGATCGGCGATCACCTCGCCGGTGCACCCGACATCAAGATGCTGCAACCCGTTGCCGGCGGGGATCCGAGCAAGGGCCAACTGCGGGCCTGATGAGCGCTCGCGCGAAGAAGCCAGGGGCCTGATGGGCGCGCTCGAGGGCAAGGTCGCGTTCATCACCGGCGCCGCCCGCGGTCAAGGACGCGCCGAGGCAGTCCGGCTGGCCTCAGACGGAGCCGACGTCATCGCTGTCGACATCTGCGAACAGATCGGCTCAGTCCCCTATCCCCTGGCGACACCTGACGATCTGGCGGCCACGGTCAAACTCGTCGAGGAAGCCGGCGCGCGAATCGTGGCGCAGCAGGCCGACGTTCGCGATCAAGCGGGTCTGGCGAACGCTCTGCAGGCCGGGCTCGAGGAATTCGGCCGACTGGACATCGTCGTCGCCAACGCCGGAATCGCACCGATGCAATCGGGAGCAGACGGCTGGCGCGATGTAATCGACGTCAATCTGACTGGCGTACACCACACCGTGGAGGTCGCGGCGCCGACGATGATCGCGCAGGGCGACGGCGGGGCGATCGTGCTCACCAGCTCGGTGGCCGGCCTCATCGGCGTCGGAAGCGACGACCCCGGCGCGCTCGGCTACGTGGCGGCCAAACACGGCATCGTCGGGCTGATGCGGCTCTATGCCAATCTCTTTGCCAAGCACAGCATTCGGGTGAACTCCGTGCACCCGGCCGGCGTGGACACCCCGATGATCAACAACGAGGCGACCCGACAGTGGCTGGGCGCCATCGCGGACAAGACACCGCAGGAGATGGGCAATGCGTTGCCCGTGCAGGTACTGCAACCGGAGGATATCGCCAACGCGGTCGCCTGGCTGGTGTCCGACGAGGCGCGCTATGTCACCGGGGTGGCGTTGCCGGTCGACGCCGGATCGGTCAACAAACGCTGACGGCCGTGACCAACGAACAGGCCGCCACCCAAACCGCCTTCGGCCCGATGGTTCAGGCGGCCATCGAGCAATACGAACCGCCGGAAAGCCGCCTCGTCGACGACGACCTGGCTTTATCGATCCTGCCCGTCGGCCAACGTCTGGTGGTCCAGGCGATGCGGTGGCCGCTCCTGCGCCGACTGACGATGTCGGCCGGTGAGCGAGCCGTACGCGGCTCGTGGGCGCTCGTCGCGTGCCGTAAACGCTTTATCGACGACAAGCTCGACGAAGCGCTGGGAAGCATCGACGCCGTCGTCAACCTCGGGGCGGGCATGGACACCCGCGGCTGCCGGCTTGCACGGCGATCCGATGTTCCGGTGTTCGAGGTCGATTTCCCGAGCAACATCGCGCGCAAGGAGGCCGCGGTGAAGCGCGCGATCGGCGCGGTGCCTCGATCGGTTCACTTGGTGCCCTTGGACTTTGAGCGCGACGACCTGATCGATACGTTGACCGAGCACGGTTACCGCGCCGACGCCCGCACCTTCTTCATCTGGGAAGGCGTCACGCAGTACCTCACGGAAGAGGCGGTTCGTAACACTCTTGGCGCGTTGCAGGTGACCTCGCCGGGGAGCCGGGTGGCATTCACCTACGTCCGAAAAGACTTCATCGACGGACAGAACATGTACGACGCGGAGTTGCTGTACCGCAGGTTCCGTGTCAAGCGGCAGCTCTGGCAGTTCGGTATCCAGCCCGACGAGGTGGCGGCCTTCGTGGCGGAGTACGGGTGGCGGCTCGTCGAACAGGCCGGTCCCGACTACTTCCTTCGCCATTACATCGAGCCCACCGGCCGGAAGTTGACCGCAACGCAGCTCGAATGGTCGGCGTATGCGGAAAGGTCCCCGGCTCACGACTGAGCCAAACCGCGGTAGCTAGATCTCGATGACTGTCGGCACGACCATCGGCTGGCGACGGTAGACCTCACCCACCCACTTACCGATCGCGCGCCGTGCCGCCTGCGCGATGCGGGTGGTGTCCGTGACATTCTCCGCGGCAAGGGCTTCCAGTGCGTCAGCGACCTTGCGAGTAGCGGGTTCGAGTGCCTTCGGATCCTCGGAGAACCCGCGCGAATGCAGGTGCGGCGGAGCTGCCAGCTTGCCCGTGTCGCGACGGATGACGACGGTCACCCCGATGAAGCCCGAGGACAATGTGAGCCGCTCTCCGACCACGGCGTCGCCGACGTCATCGGTGATCAGACCGTCGACGAACATCTTCCCGGTGGGCAGGGCGCCCGCAATGGTGGCCTTGCCGGCGACGAGGTCGACGCTGACACCGTTCTCCGCCAGGACGACATTTTCCGCCGGCACCCCCGCGCGGGCGGCCAGCGCTGCGTTCGCACGAAGCATCCGCCAAGTCCCGTGCACCGGCATCACGTTGCGCGGCCGCACCCCGTTGTAGAGGAACAGCAGTTCTCCCGCGTAGGCGTGACCCGAAACATGGATTCGCACTTGACCGTTGGTGACCACCCGGGTCCCGATCTTGGCCAACGCGTCCAAGACGCCGAAGATCGCCTCCTCGTTGCCCGGGATCTGCGACGACGACATGACGATGAGATCGGCCGATGTCAGCGTGATGCTGCGGTGTTCGCCACGCGACATCCGCGACAACGCGGCCATCGACTCGCCCTGCGTTCCGGTGGTGACGAGCACGACCCGCTCGGGCGCCATCATCTCCGCCGCGCCGATGTCGACGATGTCGTCATCGTCGACCGTGAGGTAGCCGAGTTCCTTGGCGATCCCCATGTTGCGCACCATCGACCGGCCCACGAACGAAACCTTGCGGCCGAGCGCCACCGCTGCGTTGATGATCTGTTGCACGCGAGCAACATTGGAGGCGAAACAGGCTACGATCACGCGCCCTTCGGCACCGCGCATCAGCCGGTGCATGTTCGGCCCGATCTCACTTTCCGAGGGCCCGACTCCTGGGATCTCGGAGTTCGTCGAATCACACAGGAACAGGTCCACGCCCGCGTCGCCGAGCCGCGACATGCCGGGTAGGTCGGTGGGCTCACCGTCGGGCGGTGACTGATCGAGTTTGATGTCGCCGGTGTGCAGCACGGTGCCCGCGCCGGTGTGGATCGCAATGGCCAGACAGCCCGGAATCGAGTGATTGACGTGGAAGTACTCACACTCGAACACTCCGTGCCTGCTGCTTTGTCCCTCGGCGACTTCCTCGAAAATCGGTTTGATGCGGTGTTCGCGGCACTTCTCGGCGACAAGCGCCAGCGTGAACTTCGAGCCGACGACCCGAATGTCGGGACGAAGCTTCAGCAGGAACGGAATCGCGCCGATGTGATCCTCGTGGGCGTGGGTCAGCACCAGCGCCTCGACGTCGTCCAGCCGGTCCTCGACGTGGCGCAGGTCGGGCAGTATCAGGTCGACGCCCGGCTCATCGTGGGTCGGGAACAGCACGCCACAGTCGACGATGAGAAGTCGGCCGAGGTGTTCGAAAACCGTCATGTTGCGGCCGATTTCGCTGATTCCGCCGAGCGCGGTAATCCGCAGTCCCCCAGGAGCCAATGGCCCCGGCGGCTCGAGCTCTTCGTTCACTACCGCAGCACCGCTGCCGCGCGCATGTCGGCGGTCAGCGCCTCGATCTGCTCGGGCGTGGCAGGCACCTGCGGCAGCCGCGGGTCACCGACCTCGATGCCCTGCAGTCGCAGCCCCTCCTTGGCAAGGGTGACTCCGCCGAGCCGCGCCTGCGCATCGCTCAGCGGCCCGAGGGTGACGTTGATCTTGCGTGCCGTCGCGATGTCGCCGGAGGTGAACGCCGACAACATGTCTCGAAGTTGGCTGGCGGCGAGGTGGCCCCACACGCTGATGAAACCGACGGCACCCATCGCCAGCCACGGCAGGTTCAGCGCATCGTCACCCGAGTAGTAGGCCAGCCCCGTCTCGGCGATGATCTGGCCGCCACCGTGCAGGTCGCCCTTGGCGTCCTTGATCGCCACGATGTTGGGATGGTCGGCGAGTTTGCGCACGGTGTCCCATTCGATCGGCACGACCGAGCGCGGCGGAATGTCATAGAGCACCACCGGCAGCGACGTCGCGTCGGCGACGGTCGTGAAGTGAGCAAGCAACCCGTCCTGCGACGGCCGGGAGTAATAGGGCGTCACGACGAGCAGCCCGTGTGCGCCTGCGGCGGCGGCGGCCTTCGCGCCGTGCACGCTGTGCGCCGTGTCGTAGGTGCCGACGCCCGCGATGATCCTGGCGCGATCGCCGACCGCCTCCAGCACGGCCTCGATCAACGCGATCTTCTCGTCGTCGGTGGTCGTCGGTGATTCACCGGTGGTGCCCGACAGCACCAGGCCGTCGCAGCCGGCGTCGATGAGACGTGTTGCCACCCGCTTGGCGGTTTCCGTGTCCAGGGACCCGTCGGGCTTGAACGGAGTAACCATTGCGGTCAGCACGGTGCCCAACCGGGCGGTGACGTCGAATCCGCTGGTGCTCACGGGGCACCAGATTACTCGCCCGGCCTCACGCTTCGGTCGCGAGAGGTGAGGTTGCCACCTCGCTGCCGTCGGCCAACGTGGAGATCTCGAAATCGGAGAACACCTGCGGAGCTGCGTTGACGAGTTGCCGCAGACACTCGATGGCCAGTCGGCGGATCTCCACATCGGCGTGTTCGCTGGCCCGCATCGCGATGAAATGCCGCCACGCGCGGTAATTCCCGGTGACGACGATGCGGGTCTCGGTGGCATTCGGCAGCACAGCGCGGGCGGCCTGCCTGGCCTGTTTGCGCCGCAGCACGGCATTCGGCTGGTCGGCGAATTTCGCCTCGAGCTTGCCAAGCAGCTCGGCGTACGTCGCGCGGCTGGCGTCGGCGGCGGCCTCGAAGATTTCCTGCAGCTCCGGGTCGTTCTCCAAGCCCGGCGGCAGCACCACCTGCGAATCGTGTTCAGGCACGAAACGCTGCGACAGCTGCGAGTACGAGAAGTGCCGGTGACGGATCAGTTCGTGGGTGCATGACCGCGAGATACCGGTGATGTAGAACGACACCGATGCGTGTTCGAGCACCGAGAAGTGCCCGACGTCGATGATGTGCCGCAGGTAGGCGGCATTGGTCGCGGTCCGCGGATTCGGCTTCGACCAGCTCTGATAGCACGCGCGGCCGGCGAACTCCACCAGCGCGGCTCCGCCGTCGGCATCCGTGCTCCACGGCACATCCGGCGGCGCCAGGAACTCGGTTCTGGCGATCAGTTGCACGCGCAGCGGCGTGGTCTCGGCCACGAGCTCACAGTATCTGGCGGCGTCATCGGCTGGCACACCGCTTCACCTGCTACGTTGGCGCGGTCGAGGTGCTCCGACCGGCAACCTGGAGCCACTGTTGGCGGCGAGGATCAGCCCTCCGTGTAGGTGAGGTCTGACATCGGTCATCAATCACCGCCGCGAAACGGAACATTACGGGTTCTTCGCGGCGTTAAACCCAGCATCAAACCTGGAGGGAGTGTCATCACAATGCCGACCGATTACGACGCGCCTCGCGTCAAAGACGCCGACGACACCGCCGATGTCTCGCTGGAGGACCTCGCCACCCAACGCCGCGAGCAAGCCGATGTGGCCGTGCTCGACGTCGACGACGGAGATGCGGTCGACTCGTTCGTCCTACCCGACATCGACATGTCCGGGGAGGAGCTCACCGTTCGAGTGGTGCCGAAGCAGGCCAACGAGTTCACCTGCTCCAGTTGCTTCCTGGTCCAGCACCACAGCCGGCTCGCATTGCAGTCAGGCGAGCGTCTGGTGTGCGCGGACTGCGTCTGACCTTGGGGTCGCGCCCCTAGCGTGGTGCCGATTCGGTGACCCGCGCTTCGAGCCAGCCCAATACCGGTGGGGCGACCTGGGGCTGCGCCGAGTCCGCGACGATCCAGTGCGGCAGGTTCGGATGATGGTGATGCTGGGCCGAGTACCTGCGCGCAATGCGGCGCGAAATCCACGTCGCGACATTGCGGTCGGCGCCTCCGCTGACGCACAACACCGGACAGCGCACCGCACGGTGATCGACGCGGGTGTCGCGGCTGCCTGTGCTCATCGCACGAAAGACATGAGCGGAATCCGGGACGAATCCGGCGATGATCTCTTGTTGCTCCGCTTGGGGCAGTCCGTAGAGCGGGATCGCGCGGAACGTCTCGTCCGACGGCCTTACCGGTTGGCCCTTGATGAGGCCGGGCATGAGCGGGAACAGATGAGGCAACGAGCGCAGCTGGGGCCAAAGCACACCGGGCGGCACCGACGCCAGCAGCACGAGCGCTTTGGGATCGCGCGCCGCGGCCACGTGCTGGGCGATCAAACCTCCGATGCTGTGCCCGATCACGATCGGCGTCTCGTCGAGGGCGTCGTAGGCCGCGAGCGCGTGAGCGACGTAGTCAGACAGGGTGAGACGAGACAGCAGCTGCATGTCCACTGGATCATGGCCGGGCATGGCGGGCGTGTGGACGCGGTATCCGGCTGACTCGAGCGTGCTCACCCAGTTGGACAACAACTTTGGGGTACTGAACAAACCGTGCAGGAGCAGGATCGGTGGTCGGGACATGCCTCCATCCTTACGGTGGTCGAGCATGAAATCGATTACCCGCGAGGTAATGAATCGAGCCCGCGCCTCACCGGCCGGTTTCGCGACGCAACGGTCGCGCAAGATCACCGCGGTCCCCGACCGTGACCCCGCCCAGCCCCAGCCACGATGCCATCGTCTGCAGCTCGGCGGCCAGCGCCGCGGCCACCTGCGATGGCTGCTCGCCGGGTTCGGCGAACGCGCCGACCACATGCAGTACGTCGTATGCGCGGTCCGCCTTGAGATCGACACGGCCGACGAGTCGCCCGTCGAGCAGGAACGGCCACACGTAGTAGCCGTACTGGCGCTTCGGCGCAGGCACATAGATCTCGATGCGATAGTGAAAATCGAAGAGCCGCTGCACTCTTGGCCGGAAGAAGATCAACGGGTCGAACGGGCACAGCAGCGCCGTTCCGCGATCGCGTCTCGGCACGATCTGGCCGGCCGGGCAGTAGGCAGGCGCCGTCCACCCGTCGACCTCGAGTTGTTCCAGCTCGCCATCGGCGACGAGCTTGGCAATCGCCGGCTTGGACTGGTCCGGGCGCCAGCCGGAAATAGTCACGGATGTCGGCCTCGGTGCCCACACCGAGCGCTCCCGCGGCGCGCAACGTGAGCTCACGCACCGCCTCTTCGTCGTCGACCTCCCGTGACACCACCTCCGGCGGCAGCACCTTTTCGGTCAGGTCGTAGTGCCGCGCGAAGCCTATTCGGGTTGCCGTGGTCAGCACCCCGGCCGCGAACAACGCCTCCGTCACCCATTTGGTGTCGCTGCGGTCCCACCACGGGCCCTTCCTGCCGCGCTGCTCCGCACCCAGGTGCTCCTCGATCTGCCCCGCGGTCGACGGCCCCAGTTCGGCGACGGCGGCCACGACGTCGTCGACCAGCTTCGCGTTCTTCTTGACGATCTCGGTGCCCCACCGACCGTGCGTGTACTCGCGCATCCGCCAGCGCAGCAGCGGCCAGTCGTCGACGGCCATCAGCGCGGCCTCGTGCGCCCAGTACTCGACGAGCAGCCGGGGCGACCGGGCGGAATGGCTCCATGCCGCACGGTCGAGCACGTCGCGGTCATAGGGCCCGAGCCGGCTGAACACCGGCGCATAGTGGGCGCGCACCGACACCGACACCGAATCCATCTGCAGCACCTGGATCCGTGCGATGAGTCGTCGCAGGTGCGCTCGGGTGACGGCGCCGCGCGGTTTCGCCTCGCCGAAACCCTGTGCGGCGACGGCGATCCTGCGGGCCTGGGCGACCGTCAGCGTCGTCACGGGCGGACGTAGCTGAAGAAGCGGTACCGCAGCCCAGTGCTGCTGGTGTGCCACTCCCCTTCGGTGCCGACCCAGGCCTCGTCAAGCACCGGCGCCATCGCATCACCGTCGTCCCTGGGCAGGTCGATCTCGACCTCCGTGACCTCACATCTCGTCGCGATCGGCAGTGCGAGGGAGTAGACCTGCTCACCGCCGATCACCCAGGTGATGTCGTCGGTCAGGGCATCCTGAAGCATGGGAACCACGTGTGCGCCGTCGGCCATGTAGTCAGCCTGCCGGGTCAGTACGACATTTTTTCGCCCCGGCAGCGGGCGCACCTTTGCCGGCAGAGACTCCCAGGTCAGCCGGCCCATGACCACCGTGCGGCCCATGGTGATGTCCTTGAACCTGGCCTGGTCCTCGGGCAGCCGCCACGGGATGCCGCCGTCGCGGCCGATCACACCCGATGTCGACTGGGCCCAGATCAGCCCCACCGTGTCATCGCGAGTCATACGGCGACGGGCGCCTTGATCGCCGGATGCGGATCGTAGTTCAGGATGGCGACGTCGTCGTAGGTGTAGTCGAAGATCGAATCACGGGGCGCCAGAACGAGTTCCGGATAAGGCCGGGGATCGCGGCTGAGCTGCTCGGTGACCTGCTCGACGTGGTTGTCGTAGATGTGGCAGTCACCGCCGGTCCAGACGAACTCCCCGACGTCGAGGCCGGCCTGCGCCGCCATCATGTGGGTGAGCAGCGCGTAGCTGGCGATGTTGAACGGCACGCCGAGGAACAGGTCGGCGCTGCGTTGATACAGCTGGCAGGACAGCCTGCCGTCGGCCACATAGAACTGGAAGAACGCGTGGCACGGCGGCAGCGCCATCTGCGGGATCTCACCGACGTTCCATGCCGAGACGATGTTGCGCCGCGAGTCCGGGTTCGGTCTTGAGCAACTCCAATGCGGCGCTGATCTGGTCGATGTGCTCCCCGGTCGGCGTCGGCCACGACCGCCATTGCACGCCGTATACCGGGCCCAAATCCCCTGTGTCAGAAGCCCATTCGTCCCAGATCGTCACGCCGCGCTCCTGCAGCCAGCGCACGTTGGAGTCCCCGCGCAGGAACCACAACAGCTCGTAGACGATCGACTTGGTGTGCACCTTCTTGGTGGTGATCAGTGGGAATCCGGCCGTCAGGTCATAGCGCATCTGATGGCCGAACAGGCTGCGGGTGCCGGTGCCGGTGCGGTCCGCCTTGGGGGTGCCGCGCTCGAGCACCAGACGAAGTAAATCCTCGTAGGGGGTGGCGACCGGCACTCGGTCAGCTTACGTCCAGAGGCGAGGAGTAGAACGAAAGGCATGCCGAGCATCTCCGCGACCGTCACCACTTCTGACGGCACCTGCCCTGTCACCCTGCACACCCCCAACGGCACCGGCCCGTGGTCGGCCGTCGTCATGTACGTCGACGCGGGCGGAGTGCGCGACACCTTCCAAGAGATGGCCGCGCGGCTGGCCGGTTTCGGCCATGCGGTGTTGCTGCCCGACGTGTATTACCGCCACGGCGACTGGAAGCCGTTCGACATGTCGACCGCGTTCAGTGACCCCGACGAGCGCACGCGACTGATGGGCATGGTCGGCAGCATCACGCCCGACATGATGGCCACCGATGCGAGCGCGTTCTTCGACTTCCTGGCCGGCCGGCCCGAGGTGAAGGGCGATGCTTTCGGTGTCTGCGGCTACTGCATGGGCGGCCGCACGTCGGTGATCGTGGCCGGGCGTGTGCCCGATCGGGTCGGGGCGGCCGGTTCCTTCCACGGCGGCGGCCTGGTCACCGACGATGCCTCCAGCCCGCACCTGCTCGCCGATCGGATGAAGGCGACGGTGTACGTCGCCGGGGCCGAGAACGACCACGGCTTCACCACCGAGCACGCGGAGACGCTGGACAAGGCGTTGACCGCCGCCGACGTCACGCACACCGTCGAGTTCTATCCGGCCGGCCACGGCTTCGCGGTGCCGGACAACCCGACCTATGACAAGGAAGCCGCCGAACGTCACTGGATCGCGCTGCAGGAGCTGTTCGAGACCGCGCTGCCCTGACCGACGACGCACCCCGCTCAGCCCGCCGCGAAGGCGGTGCGCGACCATGAACGCATGGCTGACCAGGGAAGTGCTGACCAACCGGACTCCACCGACGTCGGGTTTCGCATCGATCCGGTACTCGCCCGAAGCTGGCTGCTGGTCAACGGCGCGCAATACGAGCGCTTCGCGCCGGCGGCCGAGTCGCGGGCGGACATCGTCGTCCTCGATATCGAGGACGCCGTCGCCCCGAAGAACAAGGTGGCTGCCCGGCAAAACGTCCTCAACTGGTTAGCCGCAGGCAATAACGACTGGGTCCGAGTCAACGGCTTCGGGACGCAGTGGTGGGCCGATGACCTTGATGCGCTTTCCGGTACATCGCTCGGCGGTGTGATGCTGGCGATGGTCGAATCGGTCGACCATGTCACCGAAACCGCAAAGCGGCTGCCGAACGTCCCGATCGTCGCACTGGTCGAGACGGCCCGCGGCCTGGAACGCATCACCGAGATCGCCGCGACGAAGGGCACCTTCCGGCTGGCCTTCGGAATCGGCGATTTCCGCCGGGACACCGGATTCGGGGACAACCCGACCACCCTGGCGTATGCGCGCTCGCGGTTCACGATCGCCGCCAAGGCGGCACACCTGCCGAGCGCCATCGACGGCCCCACCGTCGGGTCCAGCGCGCTGGTGCTCAGCGAGGCGACGGCCGTGTCGGCCGAATTCGGCATGACCGGAAAGATCTGTCTGACGCCCGACCAGTGTGGCACCGTGAACGAGGGGCTGTCACCATCACCGGACGAAATCGCTTGGGCCAAAGAGTTTTTCGTCGAATACGAACGTGACGGCGGAGAGATCCGCAACGGATCGGACCTGCCGCGCATCGCCCGCGCCAACAAGATCCTCGATCTCGCCCGCTCGTACGGTCTCGAGGTGTCCGAGTTCGCCGATGTCGACGATCCGGCGCACATCCCGGCGCCGTCGGACACCTACCACTACTGAGCTTCGTCGTCGTCGTTTCGGTGCAGGAACGTGCTCACTCCGCGCACCAGACCGCGGCCGGCGTATATGGCGGCGACAACAGACAGAACGATCATCACGATGAACATCACCAGCCAATTGCTCCGGCTGTGGCTGACGTTCCACCAGACGATGGTGAAGAGCACCGCGCAGATGAACACCACGATGTCGCGCCAATTGCCCTGATAGGACGCCGCCAGCTGACGGATCTCCCGATTCTTCTCGGTCGCTTCGATGAGGTCGTTGATCCGCTCGTCGATGCTCGCCTTGAGTCGGGCCTTGAGCTCGGGCTGATCGTCCGGAATCCGCTCCAGTAGGTCCATGTCCTTGGCGATCAGGGCGCGAATGTCGGGCCCCTTGAAGGTTCCTGCGGCGGCGCCCAACAACGCGCCCCCTGCGATCGGTGCGGCACCCAAAGCGAGTTCGGCGATTCCAGGCATTCCTCGACCGTATCGAAGTTCGCGCGCTACTTCGCCCAGTCGGAGATCACGGGCCAGCTCGCCTCATTCGCGGGATCCGGCGCCCACGTGACGCTGTTCAGGACTTCGTCGAGCTGTGTGCGCCCAGCGTCGTCGGTCTCCTGGGTGCGCTCGGGGGTGCGCGGCGAGATGAGATTGAACTCGACGTACACGCCCTTCTCGACCTGAATCGCAGCCCAGAAGTACTTCGGGTCAGATCTGCCGTCCCGGCCGCCGATCGTCCTGTCGACCGGCTGCAGGACGCTCGACTCCGGGTAGTCGTCCCGTTGCAGGATCTCAACCGCTAACGACCCGCTCTCCAGGGCCTTCTGCGCGCAGTCGTCGCCCTTCACATCGCTTGCGCACGGGCCGAACGCAAGTCTCGTTCCGACGTCGCTCGTGCTGCTGTAGACGGGCATGAAATCGGTGTGGACTGCGGCCAATGGCATGTTCGCCGGCATGAACCCCAGGCTCAGCGGCAGCCGAACCGGGGTGCGCTCGTCGGGCCGGACGGCGCGCGCGAGCTCGAGCATGCGGTCGAGATCGCTCGTCATGGGTGTCATGGCCCGCACTGTCGCCCAGGCATTGTCGTCGTACTCCCAGACCAGCATCACCGAGGCGAAGATCTCACTTGGGTCGAGGATCGGGTAGTCGGGATCGTTGATGGGGTGATCGCGCTGGGGCACGCCGATGAACCCGCCGCGACCATTCACGTCGATCGGTCGGCCGGTCCGGGCACCGGAAGGGTCGTATACGCCAGGGTTGTAGACGGTGACTTCCACTGTCGGCGGGTTGATTCCACAACCTTGGCAGGGACGCGGCGACTTCGTCTCTCCGACCGGCCGGAAACCGAACCGCTGGAATCCCGGTACGAGTCGACGCTCGACCTCCTGCCAGTTCCACGGCCCGCTGGTGTCGAAGCCCATCCACCTGGCGTCGATCAGGCTCGCGACAGCGGGCGGCGACGGCGGGGCTGAGCTGGTCGGACTCGGCGACGCCTGCGGGGACTGCTGGGCCGACGGCGAGCTTCCGCAGCCCGCTGCGACCAATACCGCCGCCGAAATCAGACTGACGAGAACATACCTCGGGGTATCCATGGCGCCACGGTATCGACGCCTTCTCAAACAATGCTCAAACCTTTGCGCCGACGGTGGTCTGTGGGCGGCAGGCCGTAGGCGGCGGCTAACCTTCGGGTTCATGACGTCCAGAACAATCGTCATCACCGGTGCCAGCGACGGGATCGGTGCGGCAGCCGCCAAACGGCTGAGCCGCAGCGGGGAGAACGTCGTCGTGGTGGGCCGTTCGCCGCAGAAGACGGCGGCCGTGGCCGAGCCACTTGGCGCGGACTTCTACGTCGCCGATTTCGCCGAACTCGCTCAAGTGCGCGAGCTAGCCGCTCGCCTGCTCGAGAAGTACCCACGCATAGACGTGCTCGCCAACAACGCCGGCGGGACGTTCAGCGGGCCGCAACGCACCATCGACGGCTACGAGCTGACCTTCCAGGTCAACCACCTCGCCCCGTTCCTGCTGACCCACCTGCTGCTGGATCGGCTGATCGAATCCGACGCCGCCGTGCTGAACACGTCGAGCCAGGGCAACAGGTTCAGCACGCTCGACTTGAACGATCTCGACGCGGTGCAGCGCCGCGGCGGAGCGGTCGCCTACCCGCCCTCGAAGCTGGCGAACATCCTGTTCACCAAGGAGCTGCATCGCCGCTACCACAACGACGGAATCTCTACTGCCGCTTTTCATCCCGGCACGGTCGCGTCGAACTTCAGCGCGGATGCGAAGAACCCGCTGTTCACTTTGTTCTATCGCACACCCTTGCGCCGGTTCGGGACGATCGGGCCGGAGCCAGGGTCTGACGAGCTGGTCTGGCTTGCGTCTGCCGACCCTGGAGTCGACTGGATCTCCGGCGAGTACTACGCCAAACACAGAATCGGCAAGACACACAAGCAGGCATCCGACGCCGGGCTCGCCGAGCGGTTATGGAACCGCAGCCTCGAGATGGTGGGCGCGCCTAACGCACCGAAGGAGGCATCGTGACGGTCACAGTTGTCGACGCGGGACCGCGTCAGGTCAGCAGGTCCGTCGAGGTGGCGGCGCCCGCGGAGGAACTGTTCGCGATAGTCGCAGACCCCCGCAGGCACGGCGACATCGACGGCTCGGGCACCGTCTCCGAGAATGCTTCGGCACCCGCGAAACTTGTTGCGGGATCGCGATTCTCGACGAAGATGCGGATGTTCGGCCTTCCGTACCGGATCACCAGCACCGTCACCGCCCTGAAACCCGGCGCGCTGATCGAATGGCGTCACCCGTTCGGCCACCACTGGCGATGGGAGTTCGACCAGATATCTCCGACGCTCACGCGGGTCACCGAGACGTTCGACTTCCGCGACACCGGACCGGTGAAGGACACGCTGAATTACTACGTGCGAACGGGTTTCGCGAAGAGCAACGCCACCGGGATCGAAGCCACGCTGGCCAAGCTGCGCGACCGATACGCGTCGGGCTGATCACCGCTACCTTGCCGTCAAGCTTTCCCACGATTACTCCATCGATCGATTAGCTGGCCGGCGAAGTCAAGCAACTGGTCAAGGGTGGGGAACATCGCGAAGGCATCCACGATCGCCTCGTCAGCACCGGACCCGGAGAGGCGCTCGAGCCTGCCGGCAACCGAGTCAACGGACGTGCCCGGTTCGAGGTTGATCCGCATGGCCGTCTTCAGCGCGTCAGGATCGCGGCCGGCGTCCTGCGCCGCACGGCGCGCAATCGACCACAGGTGGTCGGTGACCTCGTCCTGCAGCCCCTCGACCCCGAGCCAGCCGGTGCCGCTGCGGCCGACCCGGCGCATCGCGGCCTCACTGGCACCGCCGATCCAGATGGGCGGACCGCCAGGCTGGACCGGGCGCAGGTCGGCATGGACCGGCGGCAGGGAGAAGAACTCGCTGTCCCAGGACACCGGGTTGGTCGTCCACCACTCGCGCAGGAACGCCAGCACGTCATCGAGCATCTGCCCGCGCCGGCGCCAGTCCGCGCTGCGGGCGATGTCATGTTCGTCCTTCATCCACCCGATTCCCACGCCAACGTCAAGGCGGCCGTCGCTGAGCACGTCGAGCGTGGTCAGCAGCCGGGCCAGGTGAACCGGCTCGTAGTAGAACGTGCTGAGCGTGCTGGCGTTCAGCCGCACCCGGCTGGTCGCCGCCGCAGCGACCGTCCACAGCAGGACCGGATCGAGGTAACGGGTCATCTGCGGCGGGTACGGCTGCTCTTTGCCCGGATAGGTGCTGTGCATATCAACCGGCGTGACCAGGCGATCGCCGACCCATAGCGTGTCGTAGCCAAGGTCCTCGAGTCCTCGGCAGAACGCGCTCAGACCAGCGGCGCTGCTGACCGCGGGCCCGACTATTGGAATTGCGAAACCAAGCTTCATCGCGTGAACCTCTCCATGATTCGTTTCGCTGATCCATCAACCATTATTCGGGCGCACGGTGCCCCTGTTCGTTGTCTGCTCGGGCCGGCGGGGTGCGGCTCAGCCGGGAACGGTGACGCCGAGGGAGAAGTCGTAGTTCCCGACCCCGTGGCGGGCCAGGCCCATCCGACAGCAGGCCCGCTCCTTCCAGCCAGTGCGCCATGTTCAAGCCGCCGACGTCTAGCGGGCGCAGTCCGAGGCTCTCGATGAACGCCGACACGCCCGCCTTGGCCCGCGCGTCGTCGCCGGCGATGAAGACGTCCAGCGGCCGGCCCTGGGCCAGGACAACACGGAAGAGGGTGTTGAATGCCTTGACCACGCTGGCGCTGGCCGGGGCGGCCTTGGCGACCTCTGCGCGATCGAGGTGCCATCGGGGATGGCCAGCCCGTCGGCCGCGGAGTTGAAGGGGTTGCTGATGTCGACGATGACCTTGCCCGCGAGGGCGTCTCCGTACTGGGCGACGACCGGAACGACATTGGCGTACAACAGGGCCACGATGACGATGTCGCCGGCCGGGACGGTGCCGAACTCTCCCGTCGTGGCGCTGTCCGCCGAGCGCCTTGGCCAGCTCGGCGGCCTTGGACTGATCGCGGCCGATGACCTCGACGGTGTTGCCGCCCGCGACCGCCAGCGCGCCGATGGCGCGGGCCATGTTCCCGGTGCCGATGATGCTGATGCTGCTCATGAGGTATCCCGTCCTGATTGATAATCAAAAAGGTTGACGCCTCAACCATAACCAATATTGGTGATGCGTCAACCAATCGGGTAGCATGGAGGCCGATGGAACCGAACTGGCTGAACGCTCGTGAAGACCGCGCCTGGCGGGCCTTCATACACGCGCATCATCAGATCGAAGTCCACCTGAACCGGCGCCTGCAGGAATCGGGCCTGTCCGGGGCCGACTACGAGGTCCTGGCGGTGCTCTCGGCTCTCGACGGGGACCGCATGCCCGCCCACGCCCTGTGCAACGCACTGGGCTGGGAGAAGAGCCGTCTCTCCCACCAGGTGCGGCGCATGCAGAAGGACGGGCTGATCAGCCGCGAGCCCAACCCCGACGACGCCCGCAGCACCATGGTCTGCCTGCTGCCGGCTGGCCGCGCCGCCATCGAGAAGGCGGCGCCCAGGCACGTGGAGGACGTCCGCCGGAACTTCATCGACCTGCTCACCCCGGCTGAGCTCGACATGCTCGCCGCCCTCAACGAACGAGTCCTGCGCCACCTGGCCACAGACGACGACTCCCCCGCCGACGACGAGCCCTCATAACCTTACATTCAGGGACCCAGCCGGTCTCGAGCACCCAGATCGGTGTCGAGCAATTCAATCCATCAGCTGCGCGGCGACCGTCGCGCCGAGGTTCCAGCACGCCTCGACGTCGGCCTTGGTCGGCTTGCCCATCACCACAACGGTCTCCGCAGCCTTCACCCAGCCGAGCCCGGCGGTGATGCCGTCGACGGCGCGCTCGGCTCCCTCGGTGCCCTCGTTGCCGTGGAGGTAGACGCCGAACGGTCGGCCACGGGTGGAGTCGAGCAGCTGGTAGTAGCCGACAGTCGAACGCGTGCTTGAGGGCCCCGCTGATGTAGCCGAGGTTGGCCGGGGTGCCCAGCAGGTAGCCGTCGGCCTCCAGCATCTCGACCGGCGAGACCGTCAGCGCCGGACGCCGGACAACCTCCACGCCTTCGATGTCGGGGTCCGTCGCACCGGCCACCACCGCCTCGAACATCTCCTGGCAGTGCGGCGACGGAGTGTGGTGGACGATCAGCAGCGTCTTACTCACCCGTCCGCTCCTCCATCTCGACGGCCTTCCTCATCGTCTCCCGCGCGCGGCTGCGGTCGCCGGCGTAGTCGTACGCGCGGGCCAGCCGATACCAGCGCCGCCAGTTGTCCGGATCGTCCTCCAGTTCCTCGCGCACCGTCTCGAACAGCGCGTCGGCGGCGTCGCGCTGGATCCGCCCGGACGGCATCCGCGGCAACGCGCTGACGTCGAGTTCCATGCCCTCGTCCTTGGCGATGCGGGCGAGCCGCTGATGCGCCAGGCCGGCCCGCAGCGTGCTGACCATGACCCAGATGCCGATCAGCGGCAGGACCATCAGCGCCAGCGCCGAGACCGATCGCGGCGGGCTCGCCCGAGGTGATGAAGGCCATCGCGATGCGGCCGAGCAGCAGGAAATAGACGACCAGCGCCACGCACATGAAGCCGATGAGCAGCTGAATGCGCAGTGCGCGCGCGCCGTCGGTCATTACAAATCGAGCAGGGGCTCGATGCCCACGGTGAGACCGGGACGCTCGGCGACCCGGCGCACCGCGAGCAGCACGCCGGGGACGAACGAGGTGCGGTCCAGGCTGTCGTGCCGGATCGTCAGCGTCTCCCCCTGGCGTGCCGAACAGCACTTCCTGGTGCGCGACGAGCCCGGCCAGCCGCACGGAGTGCACCGGTATGCCGTCGACGTCGGCGCCGCGCGCACCGTCGAGGCCGGTGCTGGTGGCATCGGGGTTGGGCGGCATGTCTTTTCGCGCCTCGGCGATCAGCCGCGCGGTGCGCGCCGCGGTGCCCGACGGCGCGTCGGCCTTGTGCGGGTGGTGCAGTTCGATGACTTCGACGGATTCGAAGAAGCGCGCGGCCTGCTGGGCGAAATGCATCGACAGCACGGCGCCGATGGCGAAGTTCGGCGCGATGAGGACGGCGACGTCCGGGCTTGTCCGCCAGCCACTGCTCGACCTGGCTGAGGCGCTCGTCGGTGAATCCGGTGGTGCCGACGACTGCGTGGATGCCGTTGTCGATCAGGAACTTCAGGTTGTCCATCACGACGCCGGGATGGGTGAAGTCGATGACGACCTCGGTCTGGGTGTCCACCAACTGGCTCAGCGGATCGCCGGCGTCGACGCCGGCGGTGAACGTCAGGTCGTCGGCGGCCTCCACGGCCTCGACCATCGTCGCGCCGACCTTGCCCTTGGCGCCCAGCACTCCGACTCGCATGGTTGGCAGCCTAGTTGCCGTTGTAGGCATGCCCGCGGCTACCTCTGGGGCCCTCGCGGGATTTACTGAACGGAGCACCTGAGCGCCAACTAGGGTCAGGCTGTGTGTCGTTTCCGGAAGCCAGGCCGCCTGGCCGCAGTATGGATTGCATTTCTGGTGGTTGCTGCATCCGGCCTGACAAGTTGCACACGCGAGGTTTCCGGCTCGCCGGACAAACCAAACGCGATGTCCTCTGTCGATCCCGGTACCGTGCTGCTCGACGCCGACGAAATCGACGACGTGATGGGTACCAGCGGCTCTGAGGTACTGGACGAGGGAAACGCACCTGACGACACGATCGAAGCGAGCCCGCCAGAATGCCACGGGGTGGTCTACATCGCTGGCGAAATCGAATACGCGTCTACAAATTTCACCGCGATGCGTTGGCGGATCGTAGGGGCCGAGAATGTCAGCACCGTTGTGGAAATGGTGGCGCAGCTCCCTTCGGTCGCGAAAGCGGATGAGTTCATCGAGAAGCAAACCAAGGCGTGGGAAGGGTGTGCGGACGAAGTCATCACCAGCAAAGACAAGGCGGGCACTTCGACAACCCAACAGCGCGTCACCGCGGTGAGGGCACGTCCTCACACCGTGATCGCGTCAATCGAGATGTCAAGCGAGACGCCTTGCCAGCACGGCCAGCATCTCCTGCAGGCGGTGTCGAACGTCATTCTCGACGTGAGCGCCTGCGGCAACAGCGTTTCTGACCCAGCCGAAGCGATCGCGTCGAAGCTCGCGGACAGAGTCCAGCCCGGCTAGTCCCCATCACCGCCGCGCGCCGAGCGCGCGAGGCTGAACCGCCAGGGCTGTCCTTCATGGATGCCACCACCACACCTCGACACCGGCCAAGCCCGCGTCAACAACTACCACCGCCCACACGCTCCTCGTCGACAACGCCGATACCGACGCCGACTGTCCCGATGACGGGGACTCCCCCGGCTGAAGGTCAGCACGAGACGTCGAGGTAAACCGTCTTGGACGTCACGGTGGTAACGATGTCGTTTGTTGCCCCCGGTGCGCCGGAATCCCTCCGCTCGAATGTCTGGCCGGGACGTACTGGGAATCGACCGCGCATTGGTCAAGCAGATGCGTCCCGACCTTATCGACAATCACGTGGAAGCCCTGCAGCTGCAGCTCGGAAATGGTCTGGTCGACTGACCGCGGCCCGGCGGGGGCGGCATCGGCAGCGCTCGCGAATCCGACTGCCGCACAGGCGATGACACCGGCGACGACCGCGGCGCTCGTGACGAGCTTCATGGTGCTTCCCTTCATCAGGCAGCCATTGGGCCTGTCCTGCCGGCTGTATATCGATGCCCGGCATTCGATAACCGAACTTCCAGAAGGAAATAGGGCAGTCGGTTACAGCGGCGACGCGCCCCGCAGGTGTTCGAAGATCAGGGACGTCTGGGTGCCTGCCACATCGGCGTCGGCGTTGAGGTTCTCGACGACGAAGGACCGCAGGTCGTCGGTGTCGCGCGCAGCGACGTGCAGGATGAAGTCGTCGGCCCCCGCGAGGAAGTAGACGTCCATCACCTGAGGCTTGCGCCGGATCTGCTGGATGAAGCTGCGGATCTTGCCGCGGGCGCCGGACTGCAGGCTCACCGAGATCATCGCCTGCAGCGTCAGCCCGATCGCCGCCGGATCGATGTCGGCGTAGAAACCGCGGATCACGCCGACCTCCTGAAGCCGTCGCAGCCCGGCCGTGACACGTCGACGGCGGCGATGCCGACGAGATCGGCGAGCGCGCTGTTGGACATCCGCGCATCGGCGTGCAGCGGCAGTCAGGATCCGCCGGTCGACGTCGTCGAGGTCGACGGGCCGAACATCCTTCGGACGACCGCGGCAGACGCCGCCGCTACAACTGATGTTTCTTCTGCCATACGTTCGACTCTATCGAATGATCATCGTTGATGATTGCCATAGCCCCGAATGTTCTTCACAATTTACGTAACCAACACGACTTATAGGAGCGATCATGCGAGTCGGCATCCCGACCGAGATCAAGAACAACGAGTTCCGCGTCGCCATCACCCCGGCCGGCGTGGCCGAGCTGGTCCACCGTGGCCACGAGGTGATGATCCAGTCCGGCGCGGGTGACGGTTCGGCGATCTCCGACGCCGACTTCAAGCGCGCCGGCGCGCAGATGATCAACAGCGCCGACGAGGTGTGGGAAGAGGCCGAACTGCTGCTGAAGGTCAAGGAGCCGATCGAGGCCGAGTACTCCCGCCTGCGCGAGGGTCAGACCCTGTTCACCTACCTGCATCTGGCCGCCTCCAAGCCCTGCACCGATGCGCTGATGGCGTCGGGCACCACGTCGATCGCCTACGAGACCGTGCAGACCGCCGACGGCGCGCTACCGCTGCTCGCCCCGATGAGTGAGGTCGCGGGCCGCCTCGCCGCGCAGGTCGGCGCCTATCACCTGATGCGCACCCACGGCGGCCGCGGCGTCCTGATGGGTGGCGTCCCCGGCGTAGCGCCTGCCAACGTCGTGGTGATCGGCGGCGGAATGGCCGGCGACAACGCCGCCGCCGTCGCCAAGGGCATGGGAGCCCGCGTCACCGTCTTCGACCTCAACATCAACACCCTGCGCAAGATCGACGCCGAGTACGGCGGCAGCATCGAGACCCGCTACTCGTCGCGCGCTTGATCTCGAGGACGCGGTCAAGGATGCCGACCTGGTGATCGGCGCGGTGCTGGTGCCCGGCGCAAAGGCCCCCAAGCTGGTCACGAATTCGACTGTCGCGCACATGAAGTCGGGTGCCGTCCTGGTCGACATCGCCATCGATCAAGGTGGCTGCTTCGAGGATTCCCGCCCCACCACGCACGACGACCCGACGTTCGCGGTGCACGACACGGTGTTCTACTGCGTGGCCAACATGCCCGGCGCGGTGCCGCGCACGTCGACCTACGCGCTGACCAACGCCACCATGCCGTATGTGGTCAAGCTCGCCGACGAGGCTGGAAGGCTGCATGCCACGCCGATTCCGCTCTGGCCAAGGGCCTGTCGACCCATGAAGGCGCGCTGCTCTCCGAGCAGGTTGCGTCCGATCTGGACCTGCCCTACACCGATCCGGCCACCGTTCTGGCCTGAACCGGAATCAACTGAACAACTCCCCGTCGACGTAGAACCACCGACGGGCTCTGACCGCGAACCGGGACCGCTCATGCAGCGTCCCGGTTCGTTGGCCTTGTCGGTAGTGCGCGCGGAATTCGACCTCACCCGATTCATCGCCGGGTCGACCGTCGAGCACGTCGACGACCTCGAGTCCGGTCCACGTCAATCCGGGGTCCGGTGTCAGCTCGTCGGGCCGCGTCCGCGGGTGCCACGTCCGCCAGACGTAGTCGAGATCGCCGACGGCATAGGCGCTGTAGCGCGCCCGCATCAGTAGTTCAGCGGTTTCGGCTTCGCGCTCACCACGGTGCAATTGCAGGCAACAGCGACCGAACGCCGCGTCGGCGCCGCAGGGGCACGGGTCGGTCGGACGCTTCTTCGACGTCACGGTCGCCTCCTGCTGTCGATGCCGGTCCGCGGTATGTCACTTTTGCCAAAACAGATCGGCCCGGACGGCCACCCTCGAATCCTTAGGGGGTTCCATACGAAGAAGTAGGGTTTTACCCGATTCCTCGGTCGCGTCAATTGCCATACCGTCGGGTCAGCTGCTGACGTACCCGTGCGTTGAATGGCACAGCCGCTGACCAGCCGTCCCGGCCGACGAGGGGTGGCCGGGTGGCAGGTCGACGGTCTCCTATGTCAAGAGCGCGGGCATCACCAGCGAGGTGAGCTGGCCGATCAGCGGGCGATTGTTCGGCGCCTTCGGATCATCGGTCGTGGTCCTGGTCATGATCGACAGCAGAATGCGCCCACCGTCGGGGCCGTAGGCCATTCCGACATCGTTGGTGCTGGCGTAGTCGCCGTTGCCGGTCTTGTCGGCGGTCGTCCACCCTGGCGGGAGGCCCGGCCTGACGCTCGACGTCTCGTTGGCGCGCAACCACGTCTCCAGCTGCTGGCGTTGTGGCGGCGCGAGCGCGTCGCCGGTGAGCAGATTGCGGTACCCGCCGCCGAGTGCCTCCGGCGTGCTGGTGTCGCGCGGGTCGCCGGGCAGCGCGGAATTCAACTCTGTTTCCCATCGGTCCAGCCGCGTCCGGTCGTCGCCGATGCTGCGCGCGAATGCAGTGATGGCCGGCGGCCCACCGATGGTTTTCAGCAATAGATTGCCCGCCGTGTTGTCGCTGACTTGCACCGCGGCCTGGCACAACTCATCGAGCGTCATCTCGCCGCCGGCCCGAGGCTGTGTTCTCGGCGAGTTCGCCACGATGTCGGCGGGGTCGACGAACACCTTGTGGTCCAGCGTCAGTTCGCCGCGTTCGACCATTTGCAGGACCCGTGCCGCGGCATATCCCTTGAATGTCGAGCACACCGCGAACGATTCCTGCGCACGGTTGGCCAGCGTCTTACCCGTTTCGAGGTTGACGGCGAAAAGGCCGATGAGGGCCTGATTCGCCTGCTCCAGCCCGGCTATCTGGATCTCAGGGGTGACAACGGGTGGCGGGTTGGCGGACGCGGGTTTCGTCGAAGTTGCGGCAACCGCTGCGAGTGTCAACCCGCCGATCAGCGCATTGCGCCGGGATAGTCGAATCATCGCGCCCAGCGTAGGCGATCAGCCGGCGAGGATCCGAAGTGGCTGGGGCAGCGACCTTTTGGAGGTTTGCGGACCCAACACGGCGCCGCCGAATGGGCGCGTCAGCAGCTTGCGCGCAACGGCGTTCACCTCTTCAAGGGTTACCGCGTCGATCCTGGCAAGCGTCTCCTCGATGGTTCGGTGCTCGCCGTAATTCAGCTCGCTGCGGCCGATGCGGTTCATCCGCGATCCGGAGTCCTCGAGGCCGAGCACCAGTCCGCCGCGCATCGAACCCCTGGCGATGCGCCATTCCGATTCGGTGATTCCGTCGCGGGCCACCGACTCGAGCACATCGGTGGTGACCCGAACCACCTCGCCGAAACGCTCCGGAAGGCACGCGGCATAGATCGACAGGGCTCCGCTGTCGGAGAAGGTGTCCACCGCCGAATACACCGAGTACGCCAACCCGCGCATTTCCCGGACCTGTTGGAACAGGCGCGAACTCAGACCACCGCCGAGCGCGGTGTTGAGCACCGACAGCGCCCACCGGTGCTCCCAGTGCCGGCCGGGCGTTCGCACGCCCATCGACAGATGCGTCTGTTCCGCGTCGCGGGTCACCAGCTGCAGCCTCGGCTGACCCGACACCCGGCCGGTGCCCTTGCGCGGCGCGACGGGTTTGGTGCCGCGTATCAACCGCGGTCCGAAATGCTCGCGCACCAGGCCGACGACCTCGTCGTGGTCGACGTTTCCGGCGACCGCGACCACCATCCGTTCCGGTGTGTAGCGGCGCATGTGGAACGAATGCAGTTGCGCGCGACGTCATCGTCGAGATCGAGTCGGTGCTGCCGATCACTGGCCGCCCCACGGGATGATCACCGAACATCGCCGACAGGAACACGTCACCGAGGGTGTCCTCGGGATCGTCGTCGCGCATGGCGATTTCCTCGAGCACCACGGCGCGTTCGATTTCGACGTCGTCGGCAAGACAGCGGCCGCGCAGCACCACGTCGGCAACCAGGTCGACGGCCAACTCGAGGTCGGTGTCGAGCACATGCGCGTAGTAGCACGTGTGCTCCCTGGCCGTGAACGCGTTCAGTTCGCCGCCAACGGCGTCGACCGCCTGCGCGATTTCCACCGCCGTACGCGTCGGCGTGGACTTGAACAGCAGGTGCTCCAGGAAGTGCGCCGCACCGGCAACGCTTGCGCCCTCGTCACGAGAGCCCACGTTGACCCAGACGCCGACCGACGCCGAATGCACCGAAGGGATGTACTCGGTGACCACTCGCAGGCCACCGGGTAACACGGTGCGGCGCACCGTCTCCGATGATTCGGCGCCGCGCGCGCCGCGGCGCAACGCCCTAACTGCTGGCCGCTGCGGCATCTACCGGTTCAGCATCAGGAGAAACCGCGGCTGCGTCGTCCTCGGCGACAAGGATCAGCGAGATCTTGCCGCGATTGTCGATATCGGCGATCTCCACGCGCAGCTTGTCACCGACCTTGACGACGTCTTCGACCTTCGCGATGCGCTTGCCACGGCCGAGCTTGGAGATGTGCACCAGCCCGTCACGTCCCGGAAGCAACGACACGAACGCACCGAAATCGGTTGTCTTGACCACGGTTCCGAGGAACCGCTCGCCGATCTTGGGCAGCTGCGGGTTGGCGATCGCGTTGATCTTGTCGATCGCGGCCTGCGCCGACTCGCCATTCGTGGCGCCGACGAACACGGTGCCGTCGTCCTCGATGGAGATCGACGCACCGGTCTCCTCGGTGATCTGGTTGATGACCTTGCCCTTGGGACCGATCACCTCGCCGATCTTGTCGACCGGCACCTTGATCGTGGTGATCCGCGGCGCGTACGGGCTCATCTCGTCGGGCGCGTCGATGGCCTCGGCCATCACCTCGAGGATCGTCAGCCGCGCATCCTTGGCCTGCGACAGCGCGCCCGCCAGCACCTGCGACGGGATGCCGTCGAGCTTGGTGTCCAGCTGCAGCGCGGTGACGAAATCCTTGGTGCCTGCGCACTTGAAGTCCATGTCGCCGAACGCATCCTCGGCGCCGAGGATGTCGGTCAGCGTGACGAAGCGGCGCTCCGTGTTGCCATCAACTTCAATGTCATCGGACACCAGGCCCATCGCGATGCCTGCGACCGGAGCCTTCAGCGGCACACCGGCGTTCAGCAGCGACAGGGTCGACGCACACACCGAGCCCATCGACGTCGAACCGTTGGAGCTCAGCGCTTCCGACACCTGACGGATCGCGTACGGGAACTCCTCGATGCTCGGCAACACCGGCATCAGAGCACGCTCGGCGAGCGCACCGTGGCCGATCTCGCGGCGCTTGGGCGATCCGACCCGACCGGTCTCACCGGTCGAATACGGCGGGAAGTTGTAGTGGTGCATGTAGCGCTTCGACGTTTCCGGCCCGAGTGAGTCGATCTGCTGGGCCATCTTCACCATGTCCAGCGTGGTGACGCCCATGATCTGAGTCTCACCGCGCTCGAACAGCGCGCTGCCGTGCGCACGGGGCACCACGGCGACCTCGGCGCTCAGCGCGCGGATGTCGGTGATGCCGCGGCCGTCGATGCGGAAGTGGTCGGTCAGGATGCGCTGGCGGACAAGCTTCTTGGTCAGCGAGCGGTAGGCCGCGCTGATCTCCTTCTCGCGCCCCGCATAGGTCTCGGACAGCCGCTCGAGCACCTCGACCTTGATCTCGTCGGTGCGGTCGTTGCGCTCTTCCTTGCCCGCGATGGTCAGCGCCTTGGACAGTTCGTCGGTGGCCACCGAGGACACCGCGTAGAACACGTCGTCCTGGTATTCCGGGAAGACCGGATACTCAGCAGTGGGCTTGGCGGCGCGATCAGCCAGTTCCTGCTGAGCGGCGCACAGCGCGGCGATGAATGGCTTGGCGGCCTCGAGTCCCTCGGCGACGACGCTCTCGGTCGGCGCCCCGGCGCCACCGGCGATCAGCTCGACGACGTTGTCGGTGGCCTCGGCCTCGACCATCATGATCGCCACGTCGTCGGCGGTCTTACGACCCGCGACGACCATGTCGAACACGGCTCCTTCGAGCTGCTCGACGGTCGGGAACGCGACCCACTGGCCGTCAATCAGCGCGACGCGAACGCCTCCCACAGGACCGGAGAACGGAATTCCGGAAATCTGGGTGGACGCCGACGCGGCGTTGATGGCCAGCACGTCGTAAAGGTCCTTGGGATCCAGGCTCAAGATCGTGACCACGACCTGGATCTCGTTGCGCAGACCCGAGATGAACGTCGGGCGCAACGGCCTGTCGATCAGGCGGCAGGTCAGGATCGCGTCGGTGGAGGGACGACCCTCGCGCCGGAAGAACGAGCCGGGGATGCGTCCGGCGGCATACATCCGCTCCTCCACGTCGATGGTCAACGGGAAGAAGTCGAAATGGTCCTTGGGGTTCTTGCTGGCGGTGGTCGCCGACAAGAGCATGGTCTCGTCGTCTAGGTATGCGACGACGGCGCCGGCGGCCTGCTTGGCAAGCCGACCGGTTTCGAAGCGGATGGTGCGGGTGCCGAAGCTCCCGTTGTCGATCGTTGCTGTCGACTCGTACACGCCGTCTTCAATTTCAACTACAGACATGGGCGTCCGTATAGCCTCTCTGGTTCACTGTTCAGCTGTTTCGCGTCGTCACAGCGTGTGAACCACCGGCCTGGATGCGGCTACGGCCATCGATCGAAGCTGCCGGGAGTCGAACCCGGCAACCACTACCGAAGACCGCGCGACCAGGCACGTCTGTGAATTCAACACAGTCGATATGACGCGCGGGAACGGTGCTCGCGGATCTGCGAGACCGCACCCAAGCGTTCGAGCCCTAACGGCTGTCGAACGCACCCATCGTACATCGCAGCAGGTACGGGACCGAAATCCGGACGTGAAGTCCTAGTCGGGGCGCCGCCCCCACCCGCCAACCACGGTCGGGACGGTGTACACGGCATTTGCGGCGCGGAGGGCATCCTGGAGCCGCTGCGCCAGCGAGTCGAGACCCATCTCCTCCTCGGTCGCGGCACCGGAGGCCACTATGGCTTCTTTCATCGCGCGCACGACCCCGACCACATACTCGGCTCCTTGCCGGCTTTCCGGCGGCCAGTAGGACTGCAACCCGAGCGATCCGATGTCGGCGTAGCCGGCCTGGCCGAACAGGACGGGCAGCCGCATCCCGACGAACGGGTCCACCTGCGCGTGTGCGAAACCCACCCGCAGCCACTCCCGGACGCGCGAGAACAGCTCGACCTCGGGAAGCGCGCGCACCGCGCCCATGTCGTAGTCGATGGCGACGAAAACGCCTCCAGGACGCAGGTTCTTCCGGTGATGGCCCAGGACGTCGGCAGCGTCGGGAAGATGCATCAACAGCAATCGGCACACGACCGCGTCGAACTGTTCGTCGTCGACGAAGGTGCGCGCGTCCCCCTGGCGGAAATCCACATTGCCCAGGCCGAGGCCGTCACGGCGCTGCTCGGCAACCGCGATCTGCGACGGGTCCTGCTCGACGCCGAGCACCGAGCCGTTCGGGCCGACCATCTCGGCGACCAGAAACGACACGTCGCCGGGGCCGCTTCCGAGGTCGAGAACTCGCATGCCGGGCCGAATGCCTCCGCGCTCGAACAGCAGAGCCGTCGGTTCGGCGATGATCTGGGCCTGCGTCTGCAGGCGGGCGATCTCGGTCTCGTCGCTTCCCAGGACGTATTCAGGCTTGGTCACGCTGTAGTGGTAACGCTGGGAAGGCCGGATTTGTGTCAGCGACGCAGACCCAAGCGCTCGATCAAGGAGCGGTAGCGCTCGACGTCGACCTGCGCGACGTATTTCAGCAGGCGGCGCCTGCGGCCGACCAGCAGCAGCAGACCGCGCCGCGAGTGGTGGTCGTGCTTGTGAAACTTGAGGTGCTCGGTCAGGTCGGCGATCCGCTTGGTCAGCAGCGCGACCTGGGCCTCCGGCGAGCCGGTGTCGGTCTCATGCAGGCCGTACGAGCCCAAGATTTCTTTTTTCTGTTCGGTGCTGAGCGCCACGAATTAACTCCATCAATCGGTCCGCGAACATTGGGGGTTGGAACCCCGTAAAAGGCGTAGCCACCGCGAACTGCAGCACACGCCCGGTCGGCGACGAGTTTATCAGCGGGCCGCTGAGCAGCGAAATCGCGTGCTACTGGGCGGTGAGGATGGTGCGCGCGCGGTCGGTGTCGTCGCCCATCGCGGTCACCAGGTCCTCGATCTTGGCGAACTTCTCCTGCCCGCGGACGCGGGCGACGAAGTCGACCGCGACATGCTGGCCGTACAGGTCGGCGGAGGTGTCGAGGACGAACGCCTCGACGGTGCGGGTGCGCCCGGAGAAGGTCGGGTTGGTGCCCACCGACACCGCGGCCTGATACCGCTCACCTGGGACGACCGCCCCGACGATGGGTCCATGGCCCAGCACGGTGAACCACGCCGCATAGACGCCGTCGGCCGGAATGGCCGAGTACATCGGCGGCGCCACATTTGCCGTCGGAAAGCCCAGCACCTTGCCGCGCCCGTCGCCGCGGACCACCACGCCCTCGACGCGGTGCGGCCTGCCGAGAGCCTCGGCGGCCGCGACCACATCGCCCGCGTCGACGCAGGACCGGATATAGGTGGATGAGAAGGTGACGGTTTCCTCGGCGTGATGCTCGGCGACCAGCGACATGCCCTCGACCGCGAAGCCGAACCGTTCACCGGCCTTGCGCAGCAGGTTGACGTTGCCCGCGGCCTTCTTGCCGAAGGTGAAGTTCTCCCCGACCACCACCTCGACCACGTGCAGGTTCTCGACCAGCAGTTCGTGGACGTAGCGCTCGGGTGTCAGCTTCATGAAGTCCGAGGTGAACGGCATGACCAGGAACACGTCGACGCCCATCTCCTCGACCAACTCGGCGCGGCGGGTCAGCGTGGTCAGCTGCGCGGGGTGGCTGCCCGGGAAGACGACCTCCATCGGGTGCGGATCAAACGTCATCAACACCGTGGGTACCCCGCGGGATCGACCCGCCTTGACCGCGTGGTTGATCAGCTCCTGATGTCCACGATGAACACCGTCGAACACGCCGATCGTGACGACACATCGGCCCCAGTCGGTCGGGATCTCATCCTGTCCCCGCCAGCGCAGCACAGCGCAAGCCTACGGCGCGCCCGGCGCGCGCGGATTCCCAGGATCCCCAGATCAGGTGATGATTGCCTAAACTTTGTAACCGTGAGTCCGAACGGTAACCCGCGCGACTTGACGACGGTTGCCCAGGACTATCTGAAAGTCATCTGGACCGCCCAGGAGTGGTCGCACGAAAAGGTCAGCACCAAGCTGTTGGCCGAGCGCATCGGCGTGTCCGCCAGTACCGCGTCGGAGTCCATCCGCAAGCTCGCCGACCAGGGACTGGTCGATCACGAGAAGTACGGCGCGGTGACGCTGACCGAGGCGGGCCGCGCGGCGGCGCTGGCGATGGTGCGCAGACACCGTCTGATGGAGACCTTCCTCGTCCGCGAACTCGGCTACAGCTGGGACGAGGTGCACGACGAGGCCGAGATCCTCGAGCACGCGGTGTCCGACACGATGCTCGACCGCATCGACGCCAAGCTCGGATATCCGACCCGTGATCCGCACGGCGACCCCATTCCCGCGTCCGACGGCAGGGTGCCGACGCCGGATGCGCGACAGCTGTCGGTCTGCCGCGACGGCGACACCGGGACAGTGGCCCGGATCTCCGACGCCGATCCGGAGATGCTGCGGTACTTCGACAGTGTCGGCATCAGCCTGGACACGCGACTGCTGGTGCTGGCCCGCCGCGATTTCGCGGGAATGATCTCGGTGGCCGTCAAATCCGCCGAGGCCTCCGAGCACGAGCCGGGCACCACCGTCGACCTGGGAAACCCTGCGGCAGAAGCGATCTGGGTGGTCGGCTAGCTCTCCGCGCGGCCTTACGGGGATGGACGTCCGGCTCACGCCGCGGCGACGGGCTGCTTGAGGCCCGCCGCGCGGACGAGCACCGCCAGCACGACGGCCACCAGGAGCAGCGCGGGCACATCGCCCCACAGATGACCCATGTGCATGTGGTGGCCGCCGCCGAACGACTGCACGGCCATGATGACGGCGTGCACGGCCGACGACCACACGGCGAACCAGATGAAGCTCACGTTCGCTTCGGGCTTGCGCGCGGCGTTCAGCAGGAAGACCCCGATGGTGGCGTAGATGCCGACGATCATCATGAAGTACTGAGACTCATACGGCGCACCGGCATGCCATGCCCATCCCGACGGCCACACGACCGACAGCGGGTAGAGCAGCAGGGCGATCACGCCGAAGAGGGCCAGCGCGCCCTGCAGAAGTCTGTACGGGGTCGTCATGGCGCGCTCCTATCCGAAAATCGGATCTCAGTATGCGCTGGGAGTTCTCACAACGTGGCGGGACGCAGCACGACAACCGATTTGGCCCGTGCCCCGTCGTCGCGCAGCAGCGAGATGACCTGTCCGTCGGGTGCGGCAGCGGCGTACACGCCGTCGATGCCCGCGGGTTCGAGCGCCCGGCCGTGGCGGGCGAACTCGGCCTCATCGGCGGTCAGGTCGCGACGCGGGAACGCCAGAAGGCAAGCGTCATCGAGTGAGTAACTCAGCCGCGGCCGCTCGGCGAGGTCTTCGAGTGTTCGCGCCTCGTCGAGCCCGAATCGGCCGACCCGTGTGCGCCGCAGCGCGGTGAGGTGCCCGCCGACGCCGAGTGCCGCACCGACATCGCGGGCCAGCGCGCGGATGTACGTGCCACTGGAGCAGTCCACCTCGACGTCCACGTCGACGAGGTCGGCGTCTCGCCGCACGGCCAGCACCTCGAACCGGCTCGATGCGTACCCTGCGGGCGGCCAGTTCGACGACCTGACCTTCCCGCGCCAGCTGATAGGCCCGTTTGCCGTCGACCTTGATCGCACTGACCGAAGACGGAATCTGGTCGATCTCGCCGCGCAGTGCACCGACCGCCTCCTCGAGTGACGCATCGGTGACCCCGTGTCGCCGAAACCGTCTGCAGGATCTCACCTTCGGCGTCCTCGGTGGACGTGGTCTGGCCGAGGCGGATGGTGGCGGCATAGGACTTGTCGGTCGCGGTCAGCAAGCCCAGGATCTTGGTGGCCCGCTCGACGCCGACGACGAGCACGCCGGTGGCCATCGGATCGAGCGTGCCCGCGTGCCCGACCTTTCGCGTGCCGAAGATGCGACGGCAGCGGCCCACGACGTCGTGACTCGTCATGCCCGCCGGCTTGTCGACGACGACAAGGCCAGCTTCCGGTCACAGGACGATCGCCGTCAGCGTCAGGCCGTCGCGCACCGACCAACGGCCCGACAGCGTCTCGAGCGGTGGTCCGGACACCGCCGCAGGATCGATGAGAATCCGCGATTCGAACCCGCCCGACGCGCCGCCGCTCGTCGACGTCGAAGGTGATGTGCGCATCCTCGAAGCCCAGCCAACGTCTCGTCAGCGGAAACCACGCCTTGTATGTCGCCTCCTTGGCGCAGAACAGGATTCGGTCCCAATGCAAACCGGCGGGCAACGCCTGCAACTCGACGCGTTCGTCGGGCAGGCTGATCGCGTCGAGCACCCCCTTGGGCAGCACGTCGTGCGGTTCGGCGTCGATGCCGACCGAACGCACCGCCTCGTGCCTGCCGACGGCGGCGCCGCGAAAGCCCTCGCAGTGCGTGAGGCTGCCGACGACCCCGTCGGGCCAGCACGGTTCACCCTTCTCCCCCTTGAGGATCGGGACGGGCGCCACCCCCAGCTCGCCCAGCGCCTGCCGTGCGCAGTACCGCACGGTGATGAACTCGTTGCGCCGCTTGGCCACCGACTTCGCGATCAGCGGCTCCTCCTCCGGAAGCGGCGACCAGTTCCGGTGGGTCCGTGTACATCTCGGCGGCGGCCAGAGCAGTCGCCGACCGGGCAGCACACCGGACAGCAGGGTCGCGGCGATCGTCATGACCGCCTCGCCTTGATGCGCTCCTGCACCTTCTCGGCGTGCTCGACCATCTCCGGGGTGATCTGGAAGTGACCACCGAAGTCGTTGAGGTAGCCGGGCGGATACTTCGGGTCCGGCAGTATCTGCCGTAGCCACCGAAACGGCTTGCGGTGACGCCATTCCCGTGGGTAACCGACCGAGACCTCTTCGTGGCGAACACCGTCGTACCACGTGGTTCGCGGGATGTGCAGGTGCCCGTAGACCGAACACACCGCGTTGTAGCGGGTGTGCCAGTCGGCGGTGGCGGTGGTGCCGCACCACAGCGAGAACTCGGGGTAGAACATCGCGTCGCAGGGTTCGCGCACCAGTGGGAAGTGGTTCACCAGCACGGTCGGGTCATCCAGTCGAGATCCTCGAGCTTCTTGCGGGTGTAGGTCACCCGATCGCGGCACCATGCATCGCGGGTGGCGTAGGGCTCTGCGGACAGCAGGAACTCGTCGGTGCCGACGACATTGCGCTCGCGTGCGATGGCCAGACCTTCGGCCTTGGTGGCCGCACCGTCGGGCAGAAACGAGTAGTCGTAGAGCAGGAACATCGGCACGATCGTGGCCGGCCCGCCCTCCTCGGTCCACACCGGAAACGGGTGCTCGGGGGTGATGACGCCCATCTCGTCGCAGATGTTGACCAAGTAGTCGTAGCGGGCCCTGCCGAAGATCTGCATGGGATCCCGGTTGGTGGTCCACAGCTCGTGGTTGCCCGGCACCCAGATGACCTTGGCGAACCGTTTGCGCAACAGATCAAGCGCCCAGTGGATCTCGTCGGTGCGTTCGGCGACGTCCCCGGCGACGATCAGCCAGTCGTCGGGGGTGGACGGATGCAGCGACTCGGTGACCGGCTTGTTGCCGGTGTGACCCGTGTGCAGGTCGCTGATCGCCCACAGGGTGGGGCGTCGGCCGTCACGTGTCACAGCTGACCAGCCTACTTGCGCGACCTTCCCGGCTCTCTTCGGGCAACTAGAACAGGTTCTCGTTTCCGCTTCGGCCGCTCGACGCGGGCCGCTACACTCCCCGGGCAGGGTCGGACGAGTTTGGCGGCGGCCGCCAGACAGCGGGCCGCCACGACAGCAGGGGGTGTGATGGTCGCCAGACTGCGGCTGCTCTCGGCGCTGTGTGCGCTGGTGGCGGCTGTGATCGTGGTGTGGCAGAGCAATCCGGCCGGCAGGCCGCAGGTCGACGCGTCCGACATCCCGATGACCAACGTCACCACCTCCATCAAGTGGCCGGTCATCGCGACGACCGACCCGGATCCGTTCAACCCCTGCCGTGACATCCCGCTCGACGTGGTCCAGCGGCTCGGGCTGGCCTTCACCCCGCCGACACCCGAGGACGGGCTGCGCTGCAAGTACGACGCCGGGAACTATCAGATGGCGATCGAAGCATTCGTGTGGCGCACGTACGAGGAGACGCTGCCCGCCGACGCGGTCGAACTCGATATCGACGGTCACCGCGCCGCGCAGTACTGGATCATGAAGCCGACCGACTGGAACAACCGCTGGTGGATCACCTGTGCGGTGGCGTTCGACACCAGCTACGGGGTGATTCAGCAGACGCATTTTCTACTCGCCGATCGAGTCGGAGCCCGACCCCGACTGCATGCAGACCAACCTGCAGCGAGCGCACGATCTCGCGCCGTACTACATCTACTGAAGCTGGTCCTTCGGAATCGAACGCTCGAGCATCCCGATGGTCTCCTCGCCGTTCCACCGATAGCGCACGCCTGCTTGCTGCAACGCGGGAAATGTCCAGTTGGCCAGCAGTTCGGCCATCTCCGGGGGGACGTCACTGGGATCGGTGATGTCGTGTGTCGACACCACGGTCTCGCCTTCGATCCGCTCGACGCCGTGCGCGGTCTCCAGCACAACGGAGACGTCTTCCCCCAGCGGTTGCAGGCGGTGCAGCCAGGGCGCTTCGACAACTCGCGCCGCAATCAGGTCGCCGTCGCCCGAGAAGACGTAACCCTCGTTGAACGTCGGCTGACCGTCTGGCCGAGGGGGGTAGGCGATGTAGCCGAACGCCCGGCCGCTCGGGAAAAGCGCCGACTGCCAGCAATGCCCCCAGAAGCCCTCGAGCTTGCGGACACCCTGGCGCTTGATGCGCAGCCCGCTGCCGACGAACGCGTGCTCCTCCCCTTCGACCCACACCGAGCCCGTCGCGCGGAACAGCTGCTCATATCGCGGTCCGCCCATCAGATCGCCCTCGATCGACGTCTTGAGCGCCGATCCGGCGTCGGCCTGCAGTGTGCCCTGCACCCACGGCGGGACAGCCAGCTTGGCATCGACGGAGAATCTGACGTCGACACGGGGTCCGTCCTTGCGGCCCGCCACGAGTCGGCAGACGACGTCCGGATTGCCTCTCCGTCGAAGGACATGGTCCACGCGCTGAACGGTTCGACACACGTGAACGCGAGCGGGCCTGCGCCGAGGACAGACGGCTTGTCCGTCGGGGCCGTTCACCGGCATGCTCGGCGCATCTTCTCGCAGCCGGTAGACCCTGCCATCGGCGAAGGCGAGGTTCACCTGGACGTTGTGGGCGTCCCAGTTGGAGGCGACCGCCTCGATGCCGACTCGTGGCAGCCCGACCGCCCCCGCTTGGTCGAAGACCCAGAAACTCACCGAATCGCGCATCTCCGGGTTGTCGGGCCGCTCGGCGAACGGGTACTCGCGCGCCGGGTCGATGCCGCCGGTCAAGTCAATCGCCATGCGAGCTCCCCATATATGTGTCGACATACCGGGCGAACCGCGGCCGAATGTCGTTGAGATCCAAGCCGAATGCCTGCGGGTCCGCCTTCGGGTGAGGCTCGCGTCGCTCGGCGTTCTCGGCCCACCAGCCGCGCATCGCGTCCTCGAACTCATCGGTCACCGGCTCACCGAGCCACGCGTACAGCCGTCGCACCTCGCCGATCGGATCGGCCAGCATGGCGCGGAAGTCGATGTCGTAGAAGCGATCATCGGCGCCGGCTGCACGGAACTTCAGCGTGCGGTCCATACCCGCCGACCATTGCGTCGACATTCAGCTCGCCGAGGTAGCGGCGGTCGATCTCGTCGGTGAAGCCGCCGACGATGTCGGCGTACACGTCAGCCACCGAGAGCATCACGTCGGTCGGGTCGCGGTGCGTCATCACGAAGCGGGCGTCGGGAAAAACCCGGTCGAGGTAGTCGAGGGAGAGCACGTGCGCGGGCGACTTCAACCGCCACGGCCGGGTCGGTTCACCCCACTGCAGCAGCTTGAGCACGCGCCGCTCGTAGAGGTAGGTGGAGGTGAAGTCGGCCCGCTCCAGCAGCCATTCGGAGTACGACGGAATCTGCGCGTAGGCCTGAAAGATCTGCGACGTGAAGTCGAGCGCCATCAGGTCCAGGCACTCCATCGGACCGCGGATGTCGTTCGGGACGTGGTGTCTGCTGCCGACCATGACCGGCCGCATCTCTTCGGGTATGCGTGAGTCGTCTCCGCGCACGGTCGATGGCGGCGGGCACGGCTGCGCGGACTCCCAGCTTCGCAGATAGCGGATGCCGGGATCCTGTGCCAGCAGGAACGACAGCGCCGTCGACCCGGTGCGCGGCAGGCCGAGCCCGAACAGGGGCGCAATGATCGGTTCGTCGTCGATCTCCGGGTGGCGGCGGTACCAGTCCTCCACCTGCAGCCGCTGAGCACAAATGCAGCCCGATGCGGCTGTAGACGAATCCTTCGCCGCGGGCATTCAGCCGGGCCTCGTCGCGCAGTGCGCGAACCAGGATCTCCAGACCCTCGCGGAAGGAGTCGTCGCCGAAGTCGTCGAGGCCGGTCCGCTGGACCGCGCCGGCCATCAACTCACCCGCTGATGCCACGTTGCACCTCCCGCACCAATTTGGTGACAGTACACTGTCATTATTATGAGCGAGTCGTCAATAGCGCCAACGCGCGCCTACGACAACCGCGCTCGCCAACAGAAGGCAGCGCAGACACGGGAGCGCATCACCGCGGCAGGCAGCGAGTTGGTGCACGGCTTCGACACCTGGAACTGGCGCGACTTGACGTTCAAAGCCGTCGCCGAACGGGCCGGGGTTGGCGAGCGGACGGTATACCGGCACTTCCCGACCGAGCGGCATCTGCACGACGCCGTGATGGCAGCGACTGGAGTCCGAGGCAGGCATTTCATACGAGGACGTCGACCTCGCCAACCTCGCGGAGGTGACCGCCCGGGTGTTCGGTTCACTGCAACGGTTTTCGGTGCGCGACTCCGTTGAGGCGCCGCAGGACCCCACCTTCGTCGGCGTCGACGTGCGCAGGCGTGACGCGCTGCTGCGCGCGGTCGCCGAGTCGGCTCCCGAATGGTCGGACACCGAGCAACGGTTGACGGCAGGGCTTCTCGACGTGCTGTGGAACCTGCCCACCTACGAGCGACTGGTCGGGGTGTGGGGGGTCGACGGCCGCGACGCGACACGCGCCGTCGAATGGCTGATGGCCAAGGTCACGCGGGCAATCGAGGACGACGACCGGCCTCCTGCGTAACCTGTCTGACGTGACCGCAGTTTCCGACGCCGCCACGACCACACCGACCCGAACGAGGATCAGGAGGCTCAGCGAACGCGCGCTGAGCAGCCTGCTCCGCCTGCCGCCGCACACATGCGAGTACACCGTGCATCGCCGCGTGAGGGTGCCGATGCGCGACGGCGTCGAGCTGCTCGCCGATCACTACGAACCGATCACCGACAACCCGGCAGGCACCCTGCTGGTGCGCTGTCCATACGGCAGGCGCTTCCCGTTCACCGCCCTGTACGCCGGCGTGTACGCATCGCGCGGCTACCACGTCGTATTCCAGAGCGTGCGCGGCACGTTCGGCTCCGGGGGCGAGTTCAACCCGATGGTGGACGAGATCGCCGACGGCGCAGACACCGTCGAGTGGCTGCGACCAGCCGTGGTTCACCGGTTCGTTCGCCACGATCGGTCTGTCGTATCTGGGCTTCACCCAGTGGGCGCTGCTGGCCGATCCACCGCCGGAGATGAAGGCCGCCGTCATCACGGTGGGCCCACATGACGTCAGCGGACCACGCTGGGGCGCAGGCACCTTCGCGATGAACGACTTCCTCGGCTGGAGCGACCTGGTCGCCAACCAGGAAGACCCGAGAAAGCTGCGCATGGTGGTCCGGCAGCTGCGCGCACGACGAGCGCTCGCCCGCGCGACGAGCGCACTGCCCGTCGGACAGGCGGGCCGGGCACTGCTCGGCGAGGGTGCGCCGTGGTGGGAATCGTGGCTGGATCACCCGGAGCCCGACGATCCATTCTGGTCGCGCATGAACATCGCTGAAGCATTGGACCGCACCGAGATTCCGGTCTTGCTGATCGGCGGTTGGCAGGACCTGTTTCTCGAACAGACGCTCGCGCAGTACGACCGATTGAAGCGGCGCGGCGTGAACGTCGCGATGACCATCGGCGCGTGGACGCACATGCACATGACCGCCAGGGCGGCACCGACGGTGATCCGCGAGTCGCTCGACTGGCTCGATGCGCATCTCGCGGGTCGGGGCACGACCCGCAGCCCGGTGCGTATCGAGGTCAACGGGGAGGGCTGGATCGACCTGCCGGACTGGCCGCCCGCGATGCCCGAGCGCGTGCTGTACCTGCAACCGACCGGACGCCTTGGCGATGCGGCGCCGCCGGACACCGCGCCCGCGGCGACGATTCACCTACAACCCCGGCCAATCCGACGCCCACGATCGGCGGCCGGCTGCTGGCGCCCGAGGGCGGCTACCGCAAGGACGAGAAGCTCGCCGAACGGCCAGATGTGCTGTGCTTCACCGGCGACCGGTTGCCGACGGATCTCTACGTCGTCGGCACACCGGTGATCGAGCTGGCGCATTCGTGCGACAACCCGTACCACGACCTGTTCGTGCGGGTGAGCGAGGTGGACGCCAAGGGACGTCCGCGCAATGTGAGCGACGGATATCGGCGCGGCACAACCGATTCCGGGACGGTGCGCATCGAGCTCGATGCGACCGCACACCGCTTCCGGGCCGGATCGCGGATCCGGGTCCTGATCGCAGGCGGTTCACATCCGCGGTTCGCACGCAATCTGGGCACCAGCGAGCCGTTGGTCAGCGGCAGCCAACTGATGGTCGCGTCGCACACCGTCCACCTCGGCGAGGGCGCAGTCGCGGCTCGTGCTGCCCGCGGGTCCGCAGCTGCCTTAGACCCAGAACGCCGAAGTCGCGAAGAAGGACGTGGTCCTTCTCCGCGAATATGCCGTTCAGCGAATTCCCTACTTGGCAATGATGGCCTCGACAGATGGGAACGGACCCCAGACGATTGGCGACGTAACCTCCTGCGGTTCGGCGTAGATCGCGACATGGCCGGGCGATTGAGTGATGGTGGCCGCCGCCATGCTCGGTGACGACCTGCGCTGCCTGCGCGGTTCCTGCGCCAGAAACAGCAGTGCGGGTGCCGCCATGCCGGCGATCGCAGCGCCGATGGCGCCGGTGACAAATCTCTTGCGCGGTGCGGGTGGTGTTCATTTCGGTGCTCTCCTTGCTGTTACGCCGACCCCGATGGGCTGCGCTTACAGGTAAGAGGGGCCACCCGTCCCGGCTCTGACACTTTTCTGGAGATTTTTTGCTGAGCGCGCGGTCAACCGACTGAGCGACGCACCTGTTCGGCGATCTCGGCCAGCGCGACGTCGTCGTGCACCGGCTCCGCCCACGCCGGATTGACGGGCAGCGGAACCCAGCTCTTGCAGCCGGCGTAGTCGGGTGTGCGCGCCAGCCGCACGGGTTCGACGAGCGGGCTGGCCTGCACGACCAGCACGGTGAGGCGATGCTTGGGCCGGAAGTCCAGCCGGTCGGCCCGCACCGACTCGGCGGTCCAGATGTGCAGCGGCGCGATCTCGTCGATGTCCTCGGGACGGTTGACCTCGACGGCGGCAACGACTTTGGCGCCCGCCCGCACCACCAGCTCGTCGTCGGTGCTGTCGGCAGCGGCTGCGTCGAGCAGGTCGCGATGTTCGGCGCGCACCCGTTCGGCGTGGCTGTGCGCGACCGTCGGGAAGAACAGGAAGCGCGACGCCGCGACGCGCGAACCGCTTCTCGTGGATTCCGCCCTTGCGCAGCAGCACGGTCTGCCTGCCGTCGAGCAGCGCATGGACCGCCGCGCTCCACTCCTTGAGCGCGGGCTGGGTCAGCGTGGATGTCATGCGTCTGATGTCGCCGGCTACCCGGCTCCGGCGTTCAGCGCGCCCGCACCTCAGGACGGCGCAGCGGCGGAACCGTCTTGGGTGGTTGGCGTCGCGGCGGCAGGCCGGCCAGCAGCCGGGTGGTGGTCGCGGTGACCTCGGCGACCGCTTCTTCGAAGGCCTCGGCGTTGGCGGCCGTCGGCCGGGTGATGCCGCTGACCTTCCGGACGTACTGGCGCGCGGCGGCCTCGATCTCCTCTGGCGTGGCCGCCGGTTCCAGGCCGCGCAGCTCGGTGATGTTTCGGCACATGCCTCCACGATAGGTTCGATGCCATGACCAACCCTAACGACGCCGACGTGCTGCTCATCGACACCCAAGACCGGGTCCGCACGCTGACGCTGAACCGGCCGCAGGCCCGCAACGCGCTGTCGAGCGAGCTGCGCAGGCGTTCTTTGCGGCGCTGCGCGACGCGGAGGCCGACGACGACGTCGACGTCGTCATCCTCACCGGCGCCGATCCGGTGTTCTGCGCCGGCCTGGACCTCAAGGAACTCGGCGACACCACCGAACTGCCCGACATCTCGCCGAAGTGGCCGCCGATGACCAAGCCGGTGATCGGCGCGATCAACGGCGCGGCGGTGACCGGCGGCCTGGAATTCGCGCTGTACTGCGACATCCTGATCGCGTCCGAGCACGCCCGCTTCGCCGACACCCACGCCCGCGTCGGGCTGCTGCCCACCTGGGGCCTGAGCGTGCGGCTGCCGCAGAAGGTCGGCGTCGGCATGGCCCGCCGGATGAGCCTGACCGGCGACTACCTGTCGGCCGACGATGCGCTGCGGGCGGGCCTGGTCACCGAGGTGGTGCCGCACGACGAGCTGCTGCCGACCGCGCGCCGGGTCGCGGCGTCGATCGTCGGCAACAACCAGAACGCGGTGCGCGCGCTGCTGGCGTCCTATCACCGCATCGACGAGGCAGCAGACCGACGCCGGCCTGTGGATCGAGGCGATGTCGGCCAAGCAGTGGATGAGCTCGGCCACGGGCGACGACATCGCCGCCAACCGGGCAGCGGTGCTGCGAGCGGGGAAGGGCGCAGGTGCGATGAACGAGGCTCACGAATACTGCGGCAGCGACGAGTGGCGGCAGACGATCCGCGAGGTGATCCTGCCGTGGGCGCTCGGCGAAACCGACCTGGGCGACGACGTGCTCGAGGTCGGGCCCGGATACGGCGCCACGACCGACGTGCTCGAGCGAGCGGTGACCGCACGATTGCGGTCGGTGGAGATCGACGACGAGCTGGCGGCCAAGCTGACGCGAGCGGTTCGCCGACAGCGCCGTCCGTCGAGATCGTCAACGGCGACGCGACCGCGCTTGACTTCGCACGACGGAACCTTCACCGGCGCCGCGTGCTTCACGATGCTGCATCACGTCCCGACCGTCGAGCTGCAGGACCGGCTGTTCGCCGAGGTGGCCCGGGTGCTGCGGCCCGGCGCGGCGCTGGTCGCCAGCGACAGCCTCGGCAGCGACGAGTTGGCCGACGCCCACGAGGGCGACACCTACAACCCGGTCGATCCCGCGACGCTGCCCGACGCGGCTGGCCGCGGCCGGCTTCGACGACGTCGAGGTGCAAGACCAACGAATTCGGCTGGGCGATGATCGCGCGGACCACAACAAACTAGTTCCTCAAAAACTGTCAGAGGAGCGCGTGGTCCGCGCTCTTAGGCGTGACCGCCACCCAACCCGGGCGGCACCGACACCGAGGAACACAGCCATGACCAGCACCTTCGACCCCGACCCGAAGACCCAGACCGTCCAGACCGTCGCGTCCGCATGGTCGTCAAGCGAACTCGGTCAGCCCGAACGCGAGGCCCGCTTCGGCTTCGCGCCCGATGCCTGCCCCTGACGGTCCTGCGCGTGACAGACCGGCGCCCGATCACCAGGCACGCCATCATCGCCGCCGCGCTGGCGGGCGGCATCGCCGGCGGGCGCAGCGTTGGGCCTGATGTTCTTCGAGTTCGACAGCGCGACAGCCGACCGGAGTGATCCCCGGTGTCGGAGTCTCGCAGCAGCAGACCGCCGGGGTCGCCCCGAGCGCGCAGCCAACGGCACCGAAGGCCGTCGTGGCCGATGACCTGAAACCCGCCGCGCCTCAGGCGCCGCGGCCGATCGCCCCCGCACCTCAACAGGCACCGGCCCCCACCGCCGCACCAAAACCACCCGACAGTCCGACACCACCGCGTCGCCACACCACCCGCGCAGCCGGACACCACGGTCGTCATCGACATCCCGGACTATCCGCCTCTCCCTCCGAAGCCGGACACCGACCCGCCGCCGCAGCCCGATCCGGACCCGCAGCCCCCGCAGCCGGATCCGGACCCGCCCCGGTCGCCGACACTCCGGATTTCAAGATTCCGATGCCGCAGCCGGATCCGGACCCCAAGCCACCCGGTGTTCAATCCCGACCTGCCGCTGGCGCCCCTGCCCAAGCCGCAGGAGAATCCGCAGCCCGTCGCCGCCGGTCTTCGCGCCCAAGGGTGATCTGGCGATGACGCCGGAGCTCCCCTCGGACGTGGTGCTGATACCGAAGCCGTGAACCGGCGAAATTTCTCGCCGAAAAAGTGAAAGAGATCGAGCAGCCCGCGGCTCCTACCTACGAGCCCGACGACATCGGGGCCGCAAACACATCACGAGGAGCCACCATGAGGACCACCACCAAATACATGATCATCGGCGCGATCGCAGGCGCGGCGGCATCGGCCCTGCTCGTGCTCGGGGCGGAACCGCGCAGGCATTCAATCCGCAACCGGATCCGCCCTCGACTTCCCAGCACGCCGGTGAGTCCGGGATCGGCAACCCCAATGACCGCGTCGCGCTGGGCGGCCCCGATACCAAGCCCGGCTCGTTGGGCGGCCCCGAACACCAAACGTCAATATGGGTCCCGGCGTCAAGTTCAGCATCGGCAATCCCAATGACTTCTCGCACATTGGCGACCACTCGACGGCGGGTGTGAAATGATCGCCCCGATGCGCAGTCTGGCCGCCGCGGCGGCGATCGCGGCCGTCGTCACCGGCTGCTCGAACATCCGTGAGAGCGAGCCCCGGGTCGCGCCCATGCCCGTCGCGCCGCAGACATCTGCTGCCGCCCCACCGACGTCGACCACCGCGCCTGCCGAAGACGATTCGACCGGCGGCACCGGCATCGTCGCCAAGCCCGCGTCCACGGCATTTCCGATGGAAGCCCGCGACATCCGGCTGGTTCGGCTGGACGACCAGGACATCGCCCTGCAGTTCGAGCTGTTCAACGGCACGAAGGAGAACGTCGAACCGTACGACATCGGCATGGGCTTGATCGAACGCGACTTCAAACTCGTCGACCTTGCCCGTGCGACCTCCTACGACGTCCAGCAAGCCGACGGCTTCGACGGCCGGGTCAGCGACAACCAGTACGAGGAGATCGCACCCGGGCTCGTCGACCACCATCACCGCCGTGTTCACCGCACCGCCGGAAGACGCAACGAAGCTCTGGTTCATGGCCGATGTGCTGCAGCCCGTCGAGGTGCCGATCCAACCTGCGGGCTCGAGCCTGCTCAAAAACGATCCGGTGCTGACGGGCCCGCGCGTCGCCGAACCGTATGTCGACACGCTGGATGTGCAAGAACTGGGGCGCCGAGGTCGAAGGGGCGCCGAGCGCCGGTCGGTGATCAAGCTGCCCAGCGACGTGCTGTTCGAGTTCGCCAAGTCCGACCTCACCCCGGCGGCGCAGATGCCGCGCTCGACGGGGTCGAGGAGCAACTCGGATCGGCGAAGGGCACGATCACGATCGAAGGGCACACCGACGCCATCGGCGACGATCCGTCCAACCAGACACTGTCGGAAGCACGTGCGGCCTCTGTGCAGGCGGCGCTGCAGGAGAGACTGGGCAGTGGATTCACCTTCAACGCAGTCGGATTCGGCGAATCCCGCCCGGTGGCACCGAACACCAATCCGGACGGCAGCGACAACCCCGACGGGCGCGCCGAGAACCGCCGTGTAGAGATCCGCAGCGGCGACGTGACCGAGGCCGGGCCGCCCGAACTCGAAGCTCGGGAGTTGCCCGACGACCTCGCGGCCCAGGGCGCAACGGTGACCGTCGACAGCGTCAAGCGGATCAGCGGTCACCTCCTCACCGCCGTGACGATCACCAATCCGACATCGACGGCGATCGAGGTCCCGCAGGAGCAGCGGCCTGTCCAACCCAGGCGACCGTCCCGCTCGGCATCACCGTGGCCGACAGGACCAACCAGCGCCGGGCCGAGGTGTGCACCACCGGCGGTGAGTTGCTCGAAGGCTTCGGCATCCTGGCCGGGCCTCCGTTCGAGCCAATTCGAGCCGACCGGCGATCACCTGCTGCTGCCCGGCGAGTCCGTGCAGCTGTGGGGGTTCTACGCGGCGCCGCCAGCCGACGTCACGACGGTCGACGTCGAAATCGGCGGCCTCGGCAAATCCGAGCCGACACCCATCACCAGTTGAAGCGCCGTCGGCCGGCCGCAGTCGATTTCGATCGCGGCCGGCCGCCGAGCCACACCATTGTCCAACCCACCACGGGGAGCAGGTCATGACGGCCGTACCGAATTGGGAATCGCTAGGCCCGCCCGACAGCGATGCGGACCTTGGCCCGGGCATCCGCTGCAGGCGATAGACGAGCGTTCGCGAAAATCTACGACCGCTACGCCGACCGGTTGCACGACTTCTGTGTCGGGAATGCTCGGCGACCGCGATGCCGCAGCAGATTGCGTTCAAGACGCGTTCTGCATTGCGGCGACCCGCATGGCCCAGCTGCGCGATCCGGACAAGCTGCGGCCCTGGCTGTACTCGATCGCGCGCAACGAGGCGTTGCGCCGCATTCGCGATCGGCGCCGCGAGACGCCTTCCGACGACCTACCCGAGACGGATGTCGGGCGATCCGGGCCCGGAAACGCTTGGCCGCGCGGACGGAATTGGCCGATCTGATCGCCGACGCCGCGGGCGGACTGTCCGACCGCGACCGCTCGGTTCTGGAGCTGGCATTCCGCCACGGCCTCGACGGCCCCGAGCTCGCCGAGGCGTTGGGCGTCACCCGGCCAACGCCAATCAGCTCGTGCACCGCCTGCGCGAGACGATCGAACGCTCACTCGGCGCGCTGCTGGTGTCGCGGCGCGCACTAGAACAACGGCGACTGCGCCGAACTTGCGTCCATCCTCGAAGGTTGGGATGGACACTTCAATGTGCTTATGCGCAAACGCATCTCGCGTCACATCGAATCCTGCAACATCTGCGACGAGGAGCGTCGACGACTCGTCAGCCCCGCCGCCCTGCTCGGCGCCGCGCCGGTGTTCATCCCGGCGCCGGCATGGCTGCGCGATAGCACGCTGAGCCAAGTCCAGCTGACGTCGGCGAGCAGCGCGCTTCCCCTCGAGGACCGGGAGCATCGCACAAATGCGCGCACCTCACACGGATACCTGCTGCCGCGTCACGTTGTTCATCGCCGCGCTGATCGCGACCACGACGGCGGTCGTCTTCCCGTTGAGCCAGAAGACCGTCCAGATCGCGCCGACAGAGATCAGCACCACGGCGCCCAGCCCGACGCCGCCGCCGCCGGCCGCCACGACCGAAGCGTGACGACGACCGCGGCCCCCGTCGCGCCTCCGACACGTGAGCAGGTGGCGCCACCGACCCCGCCGCCGTCGGCGCTCGGCCCGACACCGCCGCCGTCGGCGCCGGTGACCGAACCGCCGGTGGCCGAACCGCCCTCGCCTCCTTCGCCGGAGGAACCCTCTCCGGGCCGCCTCCTTCGCCCACCGCCTCCGCCGCCGCCCCCGCCGCCGTGGCCCGACTGGTTGCCGGAGTGGCCTGCTGCCCCCGCCCCCGCCGCCCCCGGCGGCGGTATCCCACCCGGCTTCGTCATCGATCCACCAATGCCCCCGGGCATTTCTTCAGGCCGGCCCCAGTCGACCGGCCGTTGAGTCCATGCTTACCGCCCGCAACCCGTGCCAAACGGTGGTGCCTGCACCCCTTGCCTCTGCACGCGGCGGGCTGTTCCAATAATCAGTATCTACCCGCCTTTAGGGGTGTGTTATGACCGCGTTATCCGATTGGAACGCCGTCGGCAAGGCCGGCACCGATGCAGAACTCGTACGCGCCTCACTGACCGGCGACCAACAGGCGTTCGGTCAGATGTACGACCGCTACGCCGACCGGCTGCACGATTTCTGCGTAGGGATGCTCGGCGACCGAGACGGCGCCGCGGACTGCGTACAGGACGCGTTCTGCAGGGCGGCCACCTGCCTGGCGCAGTTGCGCGATCCGGAAAGACTCCGGCCCTGGTTGTACTCGATCGCGCGCAACGAGGCGCTGCGCCGGCTTCGCGACCGGCGTCGCGAGACCCCCTCCGACGAGCTGCCGGAAACTGCGACCGGTGAGGCCGGCCCCGAAACACTGGCGGCGCGCACGGAGTTGGCCGACCTGATCACCGACGCCGCGGGCGGACTGTCCGACCGCGACCGCTCGGTTCTGGAGCTGGCGTTTCGCCACGGCCTCGACGGCCCCGAGCTCGCCGAGGCATTGGGCGTCACGCCGACGTCCGCGAACACGATCATGCATCGACTGCGGGAAACCATCGAACGATCACTGGGCGCCCTGCTGGTGGCACGGCGCGCCCGCAGCGCCGGCGGCTGCGCAGAGCTGGCGTCGATCCTGAAGGGGTGGGATGGGCACTTCAATGTGCTTATGCGCAAACGCATCTCGCGCCACATCGAATCCTGCAACATCTGCGACGAGGAGCGTCGACGGCTCGTCAGTCCCGACCGCTCTGCTTGGCGCCGCGCCGGTGTTCATCCCGGCACCGGCATGGCTGCGCGACAGCACGTTGCACGAAGTCCAGCTGGGCGGCCCCAGCGTCACGACCGAAAGCGAGATCGACGCCGCTTCGCACGCCGACGATGCCACGACGCCGTCCGTCGACGATGCCGGCGGAGGCCGACGTTCTCGCAACGGGCTTTTCCTGGCGGTATTGCTCCTCGCAGTGCTGGGCGCAGCCGGTGGGCTGACCTACATCGGGCTGCATCAACAGGCCGTTCCGATCGCCCCGGCCGAGAAGACCGAACCTCTGCCCGCGCCCACCCCGGCGCCGACGGGGTCGAAGACCCCGTCGGTACTGCCTGTGCAGACGGCGCCGTCGACAACACCGTCCGTGGCCGCGCCGGCATCGACACCCACCGACACCGACACCGACACCGACGGATGCGCCGAGCCCGCCTGCCGAGCCACCAGTCGACACCAGGCCACCGCAGGTCTACGAACCTGTCCCCGAAGACGTACCGTTCGATCCCCCTGCGGGCGACCCATCCGAGCCGGAGTCCGAGACAGACCCGCCATCCCGCCGCGACGGGTCCTCAACCGATCCGACGACGGAGCGGCCGAACAACGGAATCGCAGGCATCCCACCCCCAGGCTCGCAGCCAACGCGGCGGGCCATCAATCCGGCTCCGCCGGGCAGCAACAACGGCGGCGGTCGCACCAGTGCCGGGGATTCCGACGGCGGCGATTCCGATTCGCCACGGCGGCGGTCGGTTTCGTAACGAACTGCGGCAACCGCTCAGCCGGTGCCCGGCACCAGCCAGCGACCGGAGAACGCGCGCCAGCCGACGAACACCAGCCGCAGCACCATGAAGGTGGTCAGGCCCGCCCAGATGCCGAGCAGGCCCCAGCCGAACGCCAGCGACAGCCAGATCAGCGGCAGGAACCCGACCAGCGCGCTGATCAGCGTGGCGTTGCGCATGAACTTCGCGTCGCCGGCGCCCAGCAGCACCCCGTCGAGGCGCGAAAACGATTCCGGCGACCGGCAATTGGGCGACCATGAACCACCACGGCACACCGATCGCGTCGAGCACCGAGCGGTCGTCGGTGAACACGCTGGGAATCACCGAGGCGCCGACGGCGAAGATGCCGGCCAGCACCGCGGAGGCCAGCGTCGAGAAGATCGTCACCCGCCACGCCACCGACTTCGCGTGCGCCAGCTGCCCGGCACCCAGCGCCGCACCGACCAGTGACTGCGCGGCGATGGCCAGCGAATCCAGCACCAGCGCAAGGAAATTCCACAGCTGCAGCACCACCTGATGGGCGGCGACCGCTGCCGCGCCGAACCGGGCGGCGACCGCGCCCGCCGACACGAAGCACGCCTGAAACGCCAGCGTGCGCAGCAGCAGATCGCGGCCCATCACCACCTGGGCGCGCAGCACCGCAGGCTGCATGCGCAGCGGCACCCGCTCGACGAACAGGCGCGCAGAGAACAGCAGCGCCGCCATCCACTGCCCCACCAGGTTGGCCACGGCCGAGCCGGCCAGTTCGAGCCGCGGCATGCCCAGCCAGCCGTACACCAGCAGCGGGCACAGCACCGCCGACACCGCGAAGCCGGCGACGACGTAGCGCAGTGGCCGCGCGGTGTCCTGCACGCCGCGCATCCAGCCGTTGCCCGCCGCCGACACCAGGATCGCGGGCACGCCGACGATCGCGATCCGCACCCACGGCAACGCCTCGTCGGCGATGTCCCTCCGACGCCCCGGCCAGTGCCGACACCAGCGGCACCGCCGCGGCCTGCACCACGACGACGATCAGCGCGCCGAGGCCCAGCGCCAGCCAGGTGGCCTGCACCCCTTCCCCGACCGCCGCCGCGCGGTCGCCCGCGCCGAAGAACCGCGCCGAACGGGCGGTGGTGCCGTAGGACAGGAACGTCATCTGCGAGCTGAGCGTGCTCAGGATCAGCCCGCCGATCGCCAGACCGGCCAGCGGCAAGGGCGCCCAGCCGGCCGACGACGGCGAGGTCGAAGAGCAGATAGATCGGTTCGGCGGCCAGCACGCCGAGCGCGGGCAGGGCCAGCCCGGCGATGCGCCGACCGGTGGCCGGCGGCGACCGGCGAATCGCCTTCCGGCTCAGCCAAGAGCGGTATGCGAGCGCCTGTACGACGTCGTCGGCCGACCCGGTGGCCGAGTAGCCGGCGGCCAGCCGGTGCCCGCCGCCGCCGAAGGCGCTGGCGACGGCGGCGAGGTCGATACGACTTCGCGCGCATCGACACCGACCAGTGCCCCGGCTCGATCTCCTTGAACACCGCGGCCACCTCGGCCTGCTGCGGTGGTGCGCACGATGTCGACGATGCTCTCGACTTCCTCGGGACGCGCGTTCGCCCATTCCTGGTGTCCGACAACGGCATACACCAGGCCGCGGCCGCCCGCGGCATCGGGCAGCAGCTGCGCCGAGGCCAGCACCCGCGACAGCATCGGCAGCCAGGCGAACGGATGGGTGTCCAGCAGGGTGCGGCTGATCGCGGCGTTGTCGACGCCGAGTTCGACCAGCCGCGCGGCCAGCCGGTGCGCGCGGGCGCTGGCCCACCGGAACGACCCGGTGTCGGTGGTCAGCCCCGCGTACAGGCAGTGCGCGACGCCGGCGTCGATCGGCTTGCCCCACGCGTCGAGCAGCTCGGCCACCAGCATCGTGGTGGAGTCCGCCGACGGGTCGACGTAGTTGGCGCTGCCGAACAGCTGGTTGGAGGCGTGGTGGTCGATGACCAGCACCTCGCGGTCGGCGTCGGCGAGCTCGCGCAGCGCCCCGAGCCGATTGACGCTCGGGATGTCGACCGTGACGACCAGGTCGGCGTCGCGGCGCATCGCGTCGGGACTGACGAGCAGGTGCCCACCCGGCAGCGATTGCAGCGATTCGGGCAGCGTCGCGGGCGCGGCGAAGCTGACCTGAACGCCCTTGCCCGCATGCTCGAGGACCAACGCCAGCGCCAGGCCCGCGCCGATGGTGTCGGCATCGGGATAGACGTGGCAGACGACGCTGACGGTGTCCGCGGCGGTCAGCAGGTCGGCGGCCGTGCGGGCATCGACACGCTCGCCCGCTACGGGGGCGTCAGTCGATCTTGTCGATCGCGGTCACCGGTGTCCTCAGCGTCAAGCTCGTCGTCTCGGTCCCCGCCGGATTCCTCCGCCCCGCTCTACACGGTACGGGTCTGCGTCGCCTGCGTGCTTGGCACCCTGCCGAACTCTTGCCAAATCCTCATCTGCGGCGCGGGCGCGGGCCAGCAGATCCTCCATGCGATGCGCCGTGTCGGGCACCGTGTCGCGCACGAACGCCAGTGTCGGCGTGAACCGCACGCCGAGCGCCGGCGCCGACCTTGGTCCGCAGCACGCCCTTGGCCCTCTCCAGCGCCGCCGCCGCGCCGGCGTAGTCCGGCTCGTCGTCGACAGTGTCGCACCGAGCACCGTGTAGTACAGCGTGGCGTCGTGCAGGTCGCCGGTCACCTTGGCGTCCGTGATCGTGACGCCGGCCAGCCGCGGATCCTTGATCTCGAACTCGATCGCCGAGGCGACGATGGTGGAGATGCGCTTGGCCAGCCGGCGTGCTCGTGCCGGATCAAGCGTTCAGTGCGCTCGCTACGCTTCGCGCAAGCGCTCATCGCCCACTAGACCCGCTCTTTCTCCACCAGCTCGTAGGTCTCGATGACGTCGCCTTCCTTGATGTCGGAGTACGTCAGCGTCAGACCGCATTCGTAACCGTCGCGGACCTCGGTGGCGTCGTCCTTCTCCCGGCGCAGCGACTGACACCGTCAGGTTCTCCGCGACCACGACGTTGTCGCGCAGCAGCCGCGCCTTGGCGTTGCGCCGGATGATGCCCGACGTGACCAGGCAGCCGGCGATGTTGCCGACCTTCGACGACCGGAAGATCGCGCGGATCTCGGCGCGGCCGAGCTCCTTCTCCTCGTAGATCGGCTTGAGCATGCCCTTGAGCGCGCTCTCGATCTCGTCGATGGCCTGGTAGATCACCGAGTAGTAGCGGATCTCCACACCCTCGCGGTTGGCCAGCTCGGTGGCCTTGCCCTCGGCGCGGACGTTGAACCCGATGATGATCGCGTCCGAGGCCGACGCCAGGTTGACGTTGGTCTCGGTGACGCCACCGACGCCGCGGTCGATGACGCGCAGCTCGACTTCGTCGTCGACCTGGATGCCCAGCAGGGCCTCCTCCAGCGCCTCGACCGTGCCGGCGTTGTCGCCCTTGAGGATCAGGTTCAGCTGGCTGGTTTCCTTCAGCGCCGAATCCAGATCCTCCAGGCTGATCCGCTTGCGGGTGCGCGCGGCCAGCGCGTTGCGCTTGCGCGCGCTGCGCCGGTCGGCGATCTGGCGGGCGATGCGGTCCTCGTCGACGACGAGGAAGTTGTCGCCCGCGCCCGGCACCGACGTGAAGCCGATGACCTGCACCGGCCGCGACGGCAGCGCCTCCTCGACATCCTCGCCGTGCTCGTCGACCATGCGGCGCACGCGGCCGTAGGCGTCGCCGGCCACGATCGAGTCGCCGACGCGCAGCGTGCCGCGCGTGAATCAGCACGGTGGCCACCGGTCCGCGACCGCGGTCCAGGTGCGCCTCGATCGCCACACCCTGGGCTTCCATATCGGGGTTGGCCCGCAGGTCCAGCGCCGCGTCGGCGGTCAGCACGACCGCCTCGAGCAGGGCCTCGATGTTGGTGCCCTGCTTGGCCGAGATGTCGACGAACATGGTGTCGCCGCCGAAGTCCTCGGCCACCAGGTTGTACTCGGTGAGCTGTGCCCGGATCTTGGCCGGGTCGGCGCCCTCCTTGTCGATCTTGTTGACCGCCACCACGATCGGCACGTCGGCCGCCTGCGCGTGGTTGATGGCCTCCACCGTCTGCGGCATGACGCCGTCGTCGGCGGCGACCACCAGGATCGCGATGTCGGTGGCCTTCGCACCGCGGGCACGCATGGCGGTGAACGCCTCGTGACCGGGGGTGTCGATGAAGGTGATCGGCCGGATCGTTGCCGTCGAGGTCGACCTCGACCTGGTAGGCGCCGATGTGCTGGGTGATGCCGCCGGCCTCGCCCTCGCGGACGTTGGCCTTCCGGATCGTGTCCAGCAGTCGGGTCTTGCCGTGGTCGACGTGACCCATGACGGTCACCACCGGCGGACGGGTCTCGAGGTCCTCCTCGCCGCCCTCGTCCTCGCCGTAGGTGAGGTCGAAGGACTCCAGCAGCTCGCGGTCCTCGTCCTCCGGGGACACGACCTGCACGACGTAGTTCATCTCGCCGCCGAGCAGCTCGAGGGTCTCGTCGCCCACCGACTGGGTGGCGGTCACCATCTCGCCGAGGTTGAACAGCGCCTGCACCAGCGAGGCCGGGTTGGCGTCGATCTTCTCGGCGAAGTCGGACAGCGACGCACCGCGGGCCAGCCGGATGGTCTCGCCGTTGCCGTGCGGCAACCGCACGCCACCGACGACCGGGCGCCTGCATGTTCTCGTATTCGGCGCGTTTCGCCCGCTTCGACTTACGGCCGCGCTTCGGCGCGCCGCCGGGACGACCGAAGGCACCGGCGGCTCCGCCGCGCTGTCCGGGACGTCCGCCACCGCCGCCACCGGGCCGGCCGCGAAAGCCACCGCCGCGCGCCCGCGGGTGCACCGCCACCGGCGCCGCCGGCGCCACCGCCGGCGCCACCGCGGTAGTTACCGCCGCCACCGCCGCCACCGCCGCCGGGCCGGCCACCGGTGCCTGCGCCGGGACCACGGCCGCCGGGGCCGGGGCGGGGACCGCCGCCGGGCCGGGCCGCCGGGACGCCGGACGGCGCGCCAGCGGGACGCGGCGGCATGTTGCCCGGCGACATGCCGGGCCGAGGCGCGCCGGGCCGCGGCGCACCCGGACGGGGCGCCTGCGGACGCGGAATCGGCCGCTCGACCGGCTGCTGGGAGGAGAACGGGTTGTTGCCGACGCGCGGGGTCCGCGCGGCGGGCTTGGGCGCGGCCGGGCCGGGGCCGGGCCGTCGGACCCGGCGTGGCGCGGCGGCGGAGCGCGGGCTGCGGGCGCTGCCGGGGCCGCAGGCGCTGCGGGCTCGCGGGCGCGGCGGCTGCCGCTGCTGCCGCGGGCGGCGCAGCCGGGGCTTCGGCGACGGGCGCCGCGGGCTTGGGCGCCGCGCGCCTTCGCGGGTGCCGTCGGGGCCGGCCTTGGCGGGCGAGCCGTTGCCGTCGGCCTTGACCTTCGTCCGCGGCGGGCTTGGCGCCGCCGAACGACTCGCGCAGCCGGCGCGCGACGGGCGCCTCCACTGTGGAGGACGCCGATTTGACGAATTCGCCCTGCTCGCTCAGCCGGGCGAGAACTTCCTTACTGGTGACACCGAGTTCCTTGGCCAACTCGTGTACGCGGGCCTTACCTGCCACTACATCTCCATCTCTAGAGGCGATCAGCGGTGGTAGGCGCCGCGCCTCGGGTTAGCTATGACGCATGGTCATCGGGACTTCACGGTGTGCTCATGTTCTTCGCTACCTGTTCTGTTGCCGGGTGGGTCGAGCCCGTCAGTGCCTCTAGCTGCACTTACGTACTCCACCACCGCGGTGGTATCCGGTGAACCGGTGATGCGCAACGCTCGAACGAACGCTCGCCGCCGAATTGCTGCGTGTAGACACTGCTGGATCGGGATGCAACCAAGCACCCCGCCCCGGCAGTTTTCTCGCTGAGTCAACGGTCACGGCGCAATCGCCATTCCCGTCGCCCACAGCGACCACTCGAAGCAGTTCGACGGCCAGCTCTCGCTTCCGGCAGCCGACGCATGTCCGAACCGGTCCACTTGCGGGAGTCGATCGCGGGTCGTGGCCTCAGCAGCCGAAGTCTCGCGCTGGATCACAGCTGAGTCTACCGTCCCTGTCCCTGCGAAAAGAAACGGCTCTACCTGGTAGCCGTGCGGCGCTGACCCGGCTCGCTGGAACCGCGTCGCGTGCGGCCGCCGTCGGGTGGTCGGGCTTGTCTGGGCGCGGCATCGCTGCGGATGTCGATCCGCCAGCCGGTCAGCCGGGCCGCCAGCCGCGCGTTCTGGCCTTCCTTGCCGATCGCCAGCGACAGCTGGAAGTCGGGCACCACGACCCGCGCCGCCCGGGCCGACTCGTCGATCACGCTCACCGACACCACCTTGGCCGGCGACAGCGCGTTGGCCACGAACTTCGCCGGGTCGGGGTCGTAGTCGATGATGTCGATCTTCTCGCCGGACAGCTCGCTCATCACGTTGCGCACCCGCTGACCCATCGGCCCGATGCAGGCGCCCTTGGCGTTGAGGCCCGGACACCCGCGACGCGACCGCGATCTTCGAGCGGTGCCCGGCCTCGCGGGCCACCGCCACGATCTCGACGGACCCGTCGGCGATCTCGGGCACCTCCAGCGAGAACAGCTTGCGCACCAGGTTGGGGTGCGTGCGCGACAGCGTGATCAGCGGCTCGCGGGCGCCGCGGCTGACGCCGACGACGTAGCAGCGCAGCCGGTCGCCGTGCTCGTAGCGTTCACCGGGCACCTGCTCGGCGGACGGGATGACCCCCTCGGACCCCTTGGTCTCGCTGCCCATCCGGACGACGACCAGGCCGCGGGCGTTGGCGCGGGCATCGCGCTGGATGACACCGGCGACGATGTCGCCCTCGCGGGCGGAGAACTCACCGTAGTTCTTCTCGTTCTCGGCATCGCGCAGCCGCTGCAGGATCACCTGACGTGCGGTGGTGGCCGCGATACGGCCGAAACCCTCTGGGGTGTCGTCCCATTCGGAGATGACGTTGCCGTCCTCGTCGGTTTCGCGGGCCATCACCTTGACGACGCCGGTCTTGCGGTCGATGTCGATGCGCGCGTCGGCCTCGTGGCCTTCGGTGTGCCGATAGGCGGTCAGCAGCGCCGACTTGATGGTGTCGACGACCACGTCGACCGAGATGCCCTTGTCGGCCTCGATGGCGTGCAACGCCGCCATGTCGATGTTCACCGCGGGCCCCCTTCCCAGATTGGCCGGCCAGCTCCAGCTCGCGCTGATTCGGAGGCGAAAACTCAACTTGCACAACGGCTTTGGCGATGCTCATCCAGCGGCAGCTCGCGAACCGAGAAGTCGGCCTGGCGGCCTTCGCGCACCACCAACCGCACGGCACCACCGTCGGTTTCGCCCAGTCGGCCGGTCAGCACCGACCCGTCGGACAGCGTCAGCTCGACTTTGCGGCCGCGGGCGCGCCGATAGTGCTTCTCGGTGGTCAGCGGCCGGTCCACACCGGGCGAGGTGACCTCCAGGACGTAGGGCACCGACTGTGTCATCGACACGGTCCAGCAGTTCGGATGCCGACCGGGACAACGTCGGCGATCGAATCGAGGTCCAGGCCTTCGTCGCCGTCGGCGACCACGGTGATGCGGGGCGGCCGCGTCGCCGCGTCGATGACCACGTCTTCGATTTCGTAGCCTGCGCGCGCGAACTCGCCGTCGAGTAGCTCGATCACCTGCTTCTGCGACGGTAATCCCGCAGACCGCTCCGTCACGGCGAGCTCCTCATCTTGAGTTGTCCGGACACAGGTTCGGCGTACCGCTCAAACAGACACTGGAACCGACTATCCACGATACGCCAGGGCCGCCGCCGTAAGCGGCAAACGCGCGTCGGGCTTGGGGTCGGCAGCGACGGTCGAATCGCGCGACCCGCACGGTGGCAAGATGTTGCACGTGCCGAGCCCTGTCCCGACCGTCAGCAGGCGGCGCGTGCTGATCGGAGCGGTGGCGTTGGCGCTGCTCGGAGCGGCCGACGGCCGCATGCGGGTCATCGACACCGCCGCCGGAGGTCGACGAGCTGGCCGCCCAGCTCGACCGGGCACGTGCCGACAGCCAGCTGGCCACCGACGCCGCGGCCGAGGCGCGCGGGTCGACGTTGCAGGCGCTCAATGCGGTGGCCACCGAGCGCGCAGCCCACGCCCAGGCGTTGTCCGATGAACTGGTCCGGATGCGCGGCGAGGACGCACCCACCTCGACGCCGACGAGCACCACCGCCGAACCGGCGAAGGCCCCCACCGCCAAGGACGTGATCGCGCGCTGCGCGAGTCGGCGGAAAGCGCGACCGAGCTGGCGGCAAAGCTGTCGGGCTACCGCGCCGGGCTCCTCGGTTCGATCGCGGCCGCGTGCACCGCGGCGTTCACGGTCGCGCTGGCCCCGCCGCCGGGGCAGGACAGCGCATGACCAGCCCATCGTCGCCGACCGCCGAACCGACTCCGTCGACGCGGCCCACGAACGCCGCCGACGGCGCGCTGTTCGACGCGGTCGCCACCGAGCACGCGACGATCTACGGCTACGGCGTCGTATCCGCGCACAGCACCCCCGACGTCAACGACCTGGTGGCGGCGGCGATGTCCGAGCACCGGCAGCGTCGCGAGGCCGCGTTGGCGATGCTGGCCGCGCGGTCGGTGGGTGCGCCGTTGCCTGCGGCCGGCTACCAGCTGCCGACGAAGGTCGACAGCCCGAGCGATGCGGCCACCCTGGCGGTGCGAATGGAAGAAGACGACGCCGTCGCGTGGCGCGCCGTCATCGAGCAGGTCAGCCAATGAGCAGGACCGCGCCTTCGCGGTGACCGCACTGACCCAGTGCGCGGTCACCGCGGCCCGGTGGAGGCGCGTGCTCGGCACGTCGCCGGTCACGGTCGCCTTCCCCGGGGGCAGCGAATAGCTCGGGTTATCGCCCTGATCTCGTTGACGATGCTCGGCCGCCGCGCCGCCGACCGGGATCTCCCGGGTCTCGCCGGTGAACCGGTTGCGAAGCTCCACCACACCGTCGGCCCAGCCGCGGCCGACCACCACGATCCACGGCACGCCCAGCAACTCGGCGTCCTTGAACTTGACGCCCGGCGAGGCCTTCCGGTCGTCGAGCAGCACCTCGACGCCCAGCCGGTCCAGTTCGGCGGCCAACTCCGCGGCGCCTTCACGGGCGGCGTCGTCCTTGTTCGCGATCACGACATGGGCGTCGAACGGTGACACCGACGAGGGCCATCGCAGTCCGATCTCGTCGTGGTGCTGTTCGGCGATCACCGCGACGAGCCGGGACACCCCGATTCCGTAGGAGCCCATGGTCAACCGGACCGGCTTGCCGTCCTCGCCGAGCACGTCCACCTCGAACGCGTCGGTGTATTTGCGGCCCAGCTGGAAGATGTGCCCGATCTCGATGCCGCGCGCAGACACCAGCGCCCCCGCACCGTCGGGCGACGGGTCGCCGTCGCGCACTTCCGCCGCCTCGATGGTCCCGTCGGCGACGAAGTCACGGCCGGCGACAAGGCCGACCACATGCCTGCCCGGCTCGTCGGCCCCGGTGATCCATGACGTGCCGTCGACCACGCGAGGATCGACGAGGAACCGAACCCCGTTGGCCAGCAACGCTTTCGGACCGATGTAGCCCTTCGTCAGGAACGTGTGCTTGGCGAAGTCGGCCTCGTCCAGCAGTGCGTACTCGGCCGGTTCCAGCGCGGCGCCGAGGCGCTTCTCGTCGACCTCGCGGTCGCCGGGAACACCGACGGCAAGCAGCTCCCACTCGCCTCCGGGCAGTCGGGTCTTGAGCACCACGTTCTTCAGCGTGTCCGCCGCGGTGACCTCGTGGTCCAGCGCGGTGTTGGCCCACTCCACGAGCGTGGCGATGGTCGGCGTACCGGGGGTGTCGTACACCTTGGCCTCGGGCTGACCCTCGATCGGAATCGGCTGCGGCACCGCGGTGGTCACCGCCTCGACGTTGGCGGCGTATCCCGATTCGATGCAGCGCACGAACGTGTCCTCGCCGATGTCGCTCTCGGCCAGGAACTCCTCGGATGCGCTGCCGCCCATCGCCCCGGAGACCGCGGACACGATCACGTAGCGCACACCGAGCCGCTCGAAGATCCGCTGGTATGCGTCGCGGTGCCGAAGATAGACGGCCCGCAGGGCGTCATCACTGACATCGAAGGAGTACGAGTCCTTCATGACGAACTCGCGCCCGCGCAGGATGCCCGCCCTTGGCCGCGCCTCGTCGCGGTACTTCGTCTGGATCTGGAACAACAACAGCGGAAAGTCCTTGTAGCTGCTGTACTCCCCCTTCACCGTCATGGTGAAGAACTCTTCGTGCGTGGGCCCAAGCATGTAGTCGTTGCGGCGGCGGTCCTGCAGCCGGAACACACCGTCGCCGTATTCGGTCCACCGGTTCGTCGTCTCGTACGGTCCCCTGGGCAGCAGCGCCGGAAACAGAATCTCCTGCCCGCCGATGCCGGTCATCTCGTCGCGCACGACCTGTTCGATCTTGCGCAACACCCGAAGGCCCAGCGGCAGCCAGCTGTACAGCCCCGGCCCGATCGGCCGGATGTACCCGGCCCGGATCAACAGCTTGTGGCTGGGCACCTCGGCGTCGGCGGGATCGTCACGAAGGGTGCGCAGGAACAGCTCGGACATGCGGGTGATCACAGCCGACAACCTTATCGGGGCGCCTACAACTCCCCGGCCTCCACTGCCTCGCGAGTGTGCTGAGCGCTCGCAATTTGTCGTGCGGAGAATCCGATCCAGAAGGCGGTGACGCCGACGATCACCGCGATTCCGGCGACCCACAGCAACGAGTAGGTGTAGCCGGCGGCCAGCGCGTCGAGCTGAGCGGGCGTCATGTCCTTGACCGGGCCCATGGTGCCGCCCAGATAGAGCGTCCGTGAGGCCTGCACCGCCTGGATCACGACGAGCACCACGGGGCCGCCGAGGTTCTGCACCATCAGCGTGATCGACGACACCGGGCCGATCTCGCGCGGGCCCACCTCAGCGACGGCACACAGCGGAAGGATCACTGCGACCGCGCCGATGCCGAAGCCGCCGACGACGATGGGGCCGAACAGGTCGGGGAAGTACGGGATGTTGCGGTCCAATGTCGAGCCGTACAGCATCGCCGCGACGACGAACAGGCCGGAGCCGATGAGCAGCCAGCGCGGCGCCACATGCGGTGCCAACCGGGCCGCCACCGCGCTGCCGATGCCGAAGGCGATCGCGAACGGGATGAAGCAGATGCCCGCCTTCAGCGCCGAATAGCCCAGCACGTCCTGCACCAGCAGCCCGATCATCACGGTCAGCGTCAGCAGCACCCCGCCGGCCAGGAACAGCGAGACGAACGTCATCACCCGATTGCGGTTGTCGAACACCGAGAACGGCACGATCGGGTGGTCCGCGGTGCGCTCCACGATCAGGAAGGCGATGAAGAACATCGCCGACGCGACGCCGGCGCCGATCACCCATGGATCGACCCAGCCGCGCGGCGGCCCCTGCGTGAAGACGAACACCGCTGAACTGCAGCCGAGGGTGGCCAGCAGCGCGCCGGTGATGTCGAGTTTGAGCCGCTCGTGATGGGTTTCGCCGAGGCGCAGGACCGCGATGATGATGATCACGATGCCGATCGGCACGTTGATCAGAAACGCCAGCCGCCATGAGATGACGGTGAGCGCGCCGCCGAGCACCAGGCCCAGGACGGAGCCGATGCCCTGCATCGCCGCCGACATCGCCAGCGCGCGGTTGCGGGCCTGCCCGACCGCGTACGTCGTCGCGATGAGCGCCAGCCCGGTCGGTGCGGCCACCGCGGCGCCCGTGCCCTGCACGGCGCGGGCCACGATCAGCGTCACGCTGTCGGTGGCCAGCCCGCATACCAGCGAGGCGATCGTGAACACGCCGACGCCGGACAGAAACGCGCGCTTGTGGCCGATCGCGTCACCGACGCGACCGCCGAGCAGCAGCAGGCCGCCGAACGCCAGTACGTAGGCGGTGATCACCCAGCTCTTGCCCGCGTCGGACAGGTCCAGCTCCGCCTGCATCCGCGGCAGCGCGACGATGACGATGGTGCCGTCGAGTGTCGACATCAGCTGCATGCCGGTGATCGCGACGATCGCGATGCCGAGCACCGACGACGCCAGCGGCACCGACGAGGCCGAGGTAGGGCGATTCGTCGACCCCGACGCACCACCCTCGGCAGACATGGGAGCCCAGCCTACCGAGCTACGTTAAGTGCCTCGCCAGGGTGACCGCCGCTTGCCGGGACGCAGCCCGAGCCGCCGCAGACCGCGGGCGGCGGTCGCACGCATGACACCGGTTGCCAGACCGACGCCCCGGCGCGTGGCCGGATACCACATCACCTCGTTGGACGGCGTTGGCAGACGCGGTGCCGTGACGGCCTGCGCGCGGCAGTACTTCAGAATTCCCGCGCGACCACCGAATCGGGCGCCGAGGCCCGACTCCTTCCAGCCGCCCATCGGCACCGCGACGCAGAACGCGTTGGCCATCACGTCGTTGATGTTCACCGCGCCCGCCTCGAGCCGGCGGGCGACCCGCCGACCCCGGTCGAGATCTCTGGTCCACACGGACGCGGAAAGGGCGAACACCGAGTCGTTGGCGAGCCTGATGGCTTCGGCCTCATCGGCAACCTTGATCACGGGCAGTGTCGGCCCGAAGGTCTCTTCACGGATGCAGTCCATCGAGTGGTCGACGTCGACCAGCACGGTCGGTTCGAAGAAGGTGCCCGCCCCGGTGGCTTTTCCGCCCGTGCGCACCGTGGCGCCCTTCGCGACCGCGTCCTCGACGTGGCGCGCGACGATGTCTCGCTGCGCGACGTTGGCCATCGCCCCGATGTCGAAGCGAAAGTCCTTGCCGTCATGTCCCTGTCGCAGCGAAGCGACCTTTCTCGTCAGTTTCTCGACGAATTCGTCGTAGACCGGTTCTTCGACGTAGACCCGCTCCACGGACGTGCACACCTGGCCGGAATTGACCATGCCGCCCCATGCCAGGCCGTTGACGGCGCGGTCCACGTCGGCGTCGGCCAGCACCAGCGCGGGGTCCTTGCCGCCGAGTTCCAGGCTGCACGGGATGAGCCGTTCGGCGCATCGCACCGCGATGCGTCGGCCCGTTCTGCTCGAGCCGGTGAATTGCACATAGTCGACGCGGTCGGTGACGGCGACGCCCGTCTCCGCGCGACCGGTCGCCAGCGCGAACACCGGAGGGGCACCGATCTCGGCCCAGCCGCGCAGCAGTTCGACCGCGCTCAGCGGCGTCACTTCGGACGGCTTGACCAGAACGGCGGCACCGGCGGCCAGGGCGGGGATCGAGTCCATCGCGGGTGCGGCGAACGGAAAGTTCCACGGCGCGATGACACCGACGACCGGGTACGGCCGGTAGTTGGTGTGCAACGCCTTGGCGGCGAACAACGGGCTGTGGGGTTTGGCCCGAGTGTCGGCCAGGAAGCGCTCGGCGTGCCCCGCCCAGTACTTGATCAGATCGGCGACGGCGGGCGCCTCGACGACCGCGTCGGCGCGCGTCTTGCCGGTTTCAGACTGAAGCAGGTCGGCGATGGGGCCGGTGTTGTCGAGGATCCAGTCCTGATACGTCAGGAGCCATGCCTTGCGACGGCGCGGGCCGATCGCCTCCCACTCGTGCTGGTGTATGCGCAGTTCGTTCACGATGGCGGCGACTGACTCCGCCGACTCGACGGGAACCCGACCCACGACCGTGCCGTCGGCGGGATTGCGTACCTCGATAGTGTCGTGAACGGTCGACCGCGGCTGGGTCATGCTGACAGTAGAAGCACCTACACGGCGACGCGTCAGCCGATCGCGCTGAAAGTGCGATATGCGAACACTTCCGCTGACCGCCGGATCCGTGGCGACGAGTTCGACGGCTACGTCACTGAAATCGAGCCTCGCAAGGCGTCCTACGGTCCTAGACTTTTCAAGAAGCCGCACCATCAACGGGGGAATGGAGTCATTGTGGCCGCCGCAAAAAAGCCCGGAAACGAAATCAAGGCCAATCCGCTGCTGTCCCGCCTGCTCTCACACGGGGTCGATGCAAGCGTGCTCGCGTGGATACATCGGGCCGTCCAAGAAGGACGGCACGATCCGCCTCTACCCGACGCTGGGATTCCTGCATCTCTACTACGAGATCGACGAGGACGACATCGTCGACACGGCGCCCGCGCCGACGGCGGTACTGCCGCATGACGGCACGATCGTGTGGGTGCGCAACGACGCCGAGGTCGCCGTCCACGGCGACACGGTCATCACCGTGCCGGTGCGCACCCTCAAGGCCAGGGCGCGGCAAGCCAACGCCGACACCGCCGACCGCGGTGGGTCGGACTCCGCCAAATACGTTGACGTCGTCCGGGGCCGGCTGCGCATGAGCCTTCCCGTGATGCGGGCCGACGACGACGTCTGCGCCTCCTGCGATCCGTGTTCGAGCTGCAGCGGTGTCTGCCAGTCCGGTCCGGCGACGACCAAAGCCCAGTGAGCGCAGAAGCAATCCCACTCTCGTCGACGATCGTCGACGAATTGAGCGAGTTCCGCAGCGCACTCGACCATCAGGCGCCGTTCCTCATCGAGAAGCTGCTCAAGGACCACGTCGTCGCCAGCGCGTTCGAGGCTGAGACGCTGTTCACCGAGGTGAAGCGGTATCTCGTGCTGACGCAACTCGATAGCGATGTGTCGTGGCAGATGTATTCCATACGCGTGGACGAGGTTTGGCATCAGTTCGTCCTGTTCACCCGCGAGTACGCGATGTTCTGCGAAGAGCATCTCGGTGGCTTCGTCCACCATCGGCCGAGCAACGCACCGGAACTGCCTGGCGGTCGCGATCTGAAACCGTCGACATTCCGCTCGTTCTGCGCCCGATATCGCGAGGTGTTCGGACAGGAACTTCCGGAATGCTGGCGCGATGAGCTCAGCATGACGCTCGATCGTCGACTCATCAACGAGAAGGCGGGCAAGCTTCTCCTCGCCGAATCCGCAGGGCGAGTGTCGCTCATCGACGAGAACGCCACCGTCCTTTTCGAGGTTGATTCCCTTGCAGGCGAGGCCATTTCGTTCATCGCAGCGACGGGAAGCTTCTATGTCCGCGAGCTGCCTGGTGACCTGACCGACGAGGAACGCATCGCGGTTGCCGCAACGCTTGTCGAGAGCCGGCTCCTGCGCGTCGGATCGTGACGAAGACCCACCTACCGTCGCCGACGCCGGATGGATGACCTGGATTTCTGGCAGGACGCGTGGGACGCGGGCGTTGTTGCGTCTCGGCTGAAGCGCGCGGACAACACGCTCGAGATGCACTGGTCCGCCGTCGACGCCGCGCCCAGCAGCCGGGTGCTGGTGCCCTTGTGCGGTAAGTCGGGCGATCTGAAGTGGCTCGCCGAGCGGGGATACGCCCCAGTGGGCGTTGAGGTTTCGGAAATCCCGTGCCGTGAGTTCTTCGCCGAGGCCGGCGTCGAGCCCGACCAAATCCCCCATGGGCGGTTCGTGGCGTGGCGTGGCGCCGGCGTGACTATTCTGCAGGGCGATTTCTACGACCTCGAGGAGTCCTTTGACGTCGCCGTCGATCGCGGTGGGCTCGTCGCGGTCGCTCCCCCGACCAGGGCTAGGTACGCAACCCATCTCAACGCGCGCCTGACGCTGGGCGCCCCGATTCTGCTTGTCGTCATCGAATTCGACCCCGCGCTGCGCAATGGCCCGCCGTATCCGGTCTTCCCCGACGAGATGCGGCGACTGTTTCCCGGCGCCGTCGAACTCGGGCGCGGTCCAATGGAGCGCCGGAAGTGGCAACGCCTCGGCGGTGCCGAGGCCGTGGTGTGGGCCGCGGAGGCGGCTACGCAATAACGCTCTGCCCTGCTGGAAAAAAATCGTCGCCGTCGTCACCAAACCCGCGTTTGCGTTGCGAACGCGGCTTAAACTGAACGCAAAACCGCTGTCCGATCGGGGGAATCCGACGCATGCCCGCTGCAAAGAAGTCCGGAAAAGACGTCGAAGTCAATCCGCTGCTGTCGCGGCTGCTTTCGCACAATGTCGACGCGAGTGTGTTGCGCGGATACGTCGGCCCCTCGAAGAACCCGGGCACGATCCGGCTCTACCCGACGTTGGGATTCCTCCATCTGTACTACGAGATCGACGAGGACGACATCGTCGACACGGCGCCCGCACCCGTGACGGCGCTCCCGCACGGCGGCACGATCGTGTGGGTACGCAACGACGCCGAGGTGGGCATTCACGGCGACACGGTCATCACCGTGCCGGTGCGAACCCTCAAGGGCATGCAGCGGGCCACCGGCGAACAGGCGGCGGACGCCTCGTCCACGGAGGCAGGCAAGTACGTCAACGTTGTGCGCGGGCGCCTCCGCATGAGCGTGCCGGTCGCGAAGGTTGACGACGTCTGCGCATCGTGCGCACCGTGTTCCAGCTGCGGTGTGTGCACCACCACCTGTTCGGTGCAGCGATAACCGGCGCGCCTCGCGGCGTGACCGATCGTCACCACGCGTCGCCGACACTGTCGACGGGGAAGTCCAGACCTACGCGGTCCCACTGCGCGGCCACCCGACGTATCGGCTGCTGAGCCCGTTCCATCCAATCCGAGCGCAACGATCGTCGGTCCTTCACATGGAAGGGCTCGATCCAGCAGTCGGAATCAGCGAAGCGATCGGCGAACCGTCGCGCCTGACCGGCGTAGGCGTCCGCGCCGTAAGCCACGACCGCGGACGTCCGGGCAAGGCTCTTGATGCTCATCGCCAATCGGACGTAATAGTTCTCCCAGTAGTGCAGGTAGGCGTCGAAGTAGTCCATTTGTAGGACCTGCGGGCGGGTGAACCCGAGGTCGAGCAGCTCTCGCGCGCAGAACCACTCGATGTTTCCGCGGATGGCGAAGCGCCCGTCCGAAGTTAATCCGCCGCCGGTTTCGTAGGTGGACACGCATGCAGGCACCGGATGACGAACGGTGACGACACACTCTGTCGGGTCGCCGAAGGCCGAACGGAACAGGCCGGCCGCATACACCGCCTTCGTCGACTTCTTCGGAACAACTATCGTTTCCCCGCGCGGGCTTTCGTCACCGAAGAAGATCTCCACCATGGTCAGATACTCGGCCATCGTCTGCAGACTGCTCATCCAGCCATTGCGTTTCGCGCCACCCAGCGTTTCGCCGAACCGCCACGGCCCCGCGTCGGGAAACGCGTCATGGCCGAGAACCTCCGGCACATTCTTCGGCTCGTGTCCGAGTGCCCGGAAAAGCGCTTTCGTCAGATACTTGCCGCCACTGCGCGGGATACCGACGACGAGAACGAAACGGAACTTGTCGTGAAGGGGCTGCAGGGCCTCGGTGTCGCCGGTGAGCAGAGCGACGAGAAGTTCGTACGCGCGAGAGACATGACGCAGCCCATCGTCGCGGGCAACGACGGCGTCCATCTTCTCCAGGACATCGGTCGGCTCACCCAAGGCACGGCGCCTCACCCCGCTGCCACCGTGCTCAGCCCAGGGCGATCCATCGAACGGGTCGTGCGAGATCCATTGATGGAGAAATTCGACGAAGTCGATGGAGGGAGGCAGCAGGTCGTCGGTGAGGGTGATGCTGACGGTCATGGCTCCCCCGGACGGATGTCGACCGAGCTTAAAGCTCTCCCTCGCTGAAGGTCGAGCTTAAAGCTCTCCCTCGCTGAAGGTCGAGCTAAAGCTCTCCCTCGCTGAAGGTCGAGCTAAAGCTCTCCCTCGCTGAAGGTCGAGCTAAAGCTCTCCGGCGTCGATCGCGTCCTTGACTTCCTGCGCGTGCGCGACCTGCTCCGACGTGTAGCCGATGAACAGCGCGACCAGGCCGACGACCAACGCGACCGCGGCCACCCACAGCAGGCCGTAGGTGTAGCCCTGGTCCAGTGCGTGCAGCTGTGCGGGGCTCATGTCCTTCACCGGACCGTTGGTGCCGCCCAGGTACAGCGTGCGCGACGTGATGACGGCCTGAATGATGGCCAGCACCACTGGACCACCGAGGTTCTGCAGCATCAACGCGATGGCCGACACCGGGCCGATCTGGTCGAAGCCGACGCCCGCGATGGCCGACACGGTCAGCGGGACGACGATCATGCCGATGCCGAGACCGCCGACGGTGATCGGCAGGACGAGGTTCGGGAAGTACGGGATACCGCTGTTGAGCGTGGAGCCGTAGATCATCGCCGCGAGCACCAGCACGCCGCCGGCGATCACCAGGATGCGCGGGGGAAACCGTGACACCAGTTGCGAGGACACGGCCAGTCCGATGCCGAGTGCGATCACGAACGGGATGAAGCCGATCCCCGCGCGCAATGCGCTGTAGCCCATGATGTCCTGGACGTAGAGCCCGATCAGCACCGTCAGCGTGAACATCACGCCGCCTGCCAGGAAGACCGCGGCGAACGTGGCGACCCGGTTGCGGTCCTTGAACAAGTCGAACGGCATGACGGGGTTGGCGGCGGTGCGCTCGACATAGAGGAAGGCGGCCAACGAGCAAAGCGCGACAACGCCCGACCCGATCGTCACCGGTGACAGCCAGCCCTGCTCGGGCCCCATCGAGAACCCGAACACCGCGGCCGTGCAGCCCAGCGTCGCCAGGAGGGCGCCGGTGGCGTCCAGCTTCAGCCGCTCGCGATGGGTCTCACGAAGTGTCTTGCGGGCCAGGTAAAGCATCACCAGGCCGATCGGGACGTTCACCAGGAACGCCCAGCGCCACGACACCTCGGTCAGCGCACCGCCGACCACCAGACCCATCACGGAGCCGACGCCCGTCATCGCGGCGAACACCGCGGTGGCGGCGTTGCGGGCCGGACCCTTCGGGAAGGTGGTCGCGATCAGCGCCAAACCGGTCGGCGACGCGATCGCCGCGCCGACACCCTGCAGAAGGCGGGCGATGACAAGGGTCGACTCGTCCCATGCGAGCCCGCACAGGATCGACGCGATGGTGAACAGCGCGACGCCGGACATGAAGGTCCGCTTGCGGCCGATCGTGTCGCCCAGTCGACCGCCGAGCAGCATCAGCCCGCCGAAGGTCAGCACGTAGGCCGTGATGACCCAGCTACGGCCCGCGTCGGAAAGACTGAGCTCGTCTTGAATCTTAGGAAGCGCGACGATGGCAACGGTGCTGTCCATGGTGGCGAGCAGCTGCATACCGCCGATCGCAATGACCGCGGCGAAGAACCGCCGCGACGGCACCCACTCCGGGGACCTGCGAGTTTGCTCCGCGGCGGAGTGCTCCACGTGCACTGGAAGCGAGCGGTTAGCCCCGCCCTCTGCGTCACGGCGAATGGCGGCGCGCTCTGCATCATTGAGAGCCGTCATAGGAAGTTACCTTACAGTACTCTTAAGAATCCTTTACCCGCCGAAGGCCGCGACAGAGCCGATCACGATGATTGCGGGCGGCCGAACGCCGTCTTCGCGGATGCGTTCCGGTGCGTCAGCCAGGGTTGCTCGCAATGTCTGCTGCGCCGCCGTCGTGCCGTGCTGCACCACGAGCACCGGCGTATCCGCAGGTCGGCCGCCCTCGAGCAGCGCTTTGGCGAACAGCTCGATGCGTTCGACGGCCATCAGCAACACGATCGTGCCCGTCATCGCAGCCAGCGCATTCCAATTCACTAACGATTCGGGATGGCCGGGCGCGACGTGGCCGCTGACCACCACGAACTCGTGCGTGACGCCGCGATGGGTGACCGGAACACCGGCCAGCGCGGGCACTGCTATGGCACTCGTCACACCCGGCACCACTGTGACGGGAATCCCAGCGTCGGCGCACGCGAGAACCTCTTCGTAACCGCGCGCGAAGACGAACGGGTCGCCGCCCTTGAGTCGCACGACGAACTGCCCCGCCTTGGCCCTGTCGATGAGAACCTCGTTGATGGCGTGCTGCGCCATCGCCCGCCCGTACGGGATCTTCGAGGCGTCGATGACCTCGACCTGCGGCGCCAGCTCGGCCAGCAGTTCCTGCGGCGCGAGTCGATCCGCGACGACGACGTCGGCCTGGGCGAGCAGGCGCCTGCCGCGCACGGTGATCAGCTCGGGATCGCCTGGGCCACCCCCGACCAGCGCCACTCCGCCCTTCAGGACACCGGGGACCTGCTCGGTGATCACGCCGCGCTGCAGCGCCTCATGTATTGCCGATCGGATGGCCGCCGACCGCCGGTGGTCGCCGCCCGCGAGTACACCTACCGACAAACCCTCGTACTCGAAGGACGCCGGCGTGACCGCGGTGCCCTCGCGGGCTACGTCGGCGCGCACGCAGAAGATCTGGCGCCGCTCGGCTTCGGCGACCACCGCGGCATTCACCGTCGGATCGTCGGTCGCCGCGATCGCATACCAGGATCCCTCGAGATCTCCGTCACGAAACTCCCTGATTTCCAGGGTGATTCCGTCCATCGCCTCGACCGCAGGGGTGGCACTGCGGGTGATCACATGCACATCCGCGCCGTTGGCCACCAGTAGAGGCAGCCGGCGCTGAGCCACGCTCCCGCCTCCGACGACGACGACCTTCCTGCCGGTCAGGCGCAGGCCGACGAGGTAGGCGTTATCGCTCACCCGGCGAGCCTAGAGGTTGCGGCGGCATCGACGAAGCGGGTTATCGCCTGGGGGTGCGCGGCCGGGTGGGTGTGCAGGTAGGCGGCGTGCACAGCACCGTGAATGGCGCCGTCGCCTGCCGTGTTGGCCTTGGCGCCGGTGTACACCCACGCGGGCGGATAGCTATCGGTGAATGAGACTGCGGTGCGGTGGAACTCGTGGCCGACGGTGCGCTCGCCGACCGCGTACAGCGGCGAGTCGGCCACCGCGACGGCATTGCGGTAACCGAGCGTGAGTCGATCGGTGAAGCGCGCCGAACCGGACAGCACGCCGCACATCGGGGATCCGTCGAGCTCGTCGACCAGGTAGGTCAGGCCCGCACACTCTGCATGTACCGGCGCTCCCGCAGCCGCCAAGGCCTTGATCTGCTGGCGCACAACATCATTGGCTGACAGTTCGGCGCCGAACTGTTCCGGGAATCCACCCGGCACGATGAGCGCGGCGGCCTGCGGCGGCAGCGGATCGGCCAGCGGGTCGAACTCGACCACCTCGGCACCGGCGGCGCGCAGCAGCTCGCTGTGCTCGGCATAGCCGAAGCTGAACGCCTTCCCCGCCGCGAGGGCCACGGTGACGTCGCCGCGAACAGGGTCTGCCACGGCGGGATCCCACGGCTGGGCGACGACGTGACTGGCCGCGACGGAAGCGATGCCGGCGAGATCGACGTGCCTGCCCACCAGAGCGGTCATCGCCTCGACCGCCGCGCGCGCCTGCGCGCCGTGCTCGACGGCGGTGACCAGCCCGAGATGCCGTGACGGGACGGCCAGCTCGTCGGAGCGCGGAATCGCGCCGAAGACGGCGACGCCCGCATGCTCGCATGCCTGGCGCAACACCTCCTCGTGACGCGGCGAGCCCACCCGGTTGAGGATCACGCCGGCCACCCGGACCGCCGTGTCGAACGTCGAGAAGCCCTGCAGCAGTGCGGCAATGCTGTGACCCTGGCCGCGGGCGTCGACGACGAGAATGACCGGTGCGCCCAGCAGCGCGGCGACGTGCGCGGTGGATCCCGGCGCGGTGCCGGTGAAGGTTTCTCCGATCCGCCCGTCGAACAGGCCCATCACGCCCTCGATGACCGCGATGTCCGCCCCCGCGGTGCCGTGCCGGTACAGCGGGCCGATCAACTGCTCGCCGACCAGCACCGGGTCGAGATTGCGGCCCGGCCGGTGCGCCGCAAGCGCGTGGTAGCCGGGGTCGATGAAGTCGGGCCCGACCTTGAACGCCGCGACAGCCCGGCCGGCGCACCGCAGCGCACCCATCAAACCCGTTGCCACGGTGGTCTTTCCGCTGCCCGAGGCGGGCGCGGCGACGACGACCGCCGGTACGCTCACGCAGGAAGAGCGGCTCACCACTCGATGCCCTTCTGACCCTTGCGGCCGACGTCCATCGGGTGTTTGACCTTCGTCATCTCGGTCACCAGGTCGGCGGCATCCAGTAGCGGCTGCGGTGCGTCGCGGCCGGTGATGACGACGTGTTGGGTGCCGGGCCTACCGGTCAACACGTCGACCACCTCATCGACGTCGACCCATCCCCATTTCAGCGGATAGGTGAACTCGTCGAGCACATAGAAGTCGTGACGCTGCTCCGCGAGCCGCCGGACGATCTCCGCCCAGCCGTCGGACGCCGCGCCGGCATGGTCATCCTCGCTGCCGGACTTGCGCGACCACGACCAGCCCGCACCCATCTTGTGCCACTCGACGGCGCCGCCCACTCCCCGCTCGTCGTGCAACCGGGCGAGTTCGCGAAACACCGCCTCCTCGCCCACCTTCCACTTCGCGCTCTTCACGAACTGGAACACCGCGATGTCAAAGCCCTGATTCCAGGCGCGCAAGGCCATGCCGAACGCCGCCGTCGACTTGCCCTTACCCGCTCCGGTGTGCACCGCGAGCAGCGGCGCATTGCGTCGCGCGCGGGTGGTGAGCCCGTCGTCGGGGACTGCGATCGGTTGACCCTGAGGCATGCGTGGCTCCCTTCCCTCAGGCGGCGGTACGCACCACGTCGGTGAGGCTGTCGGCCCGCAGCTGCGCCAACCGCACCGCGGGGGCGCCGAGCTGACGCGCCAACTGCTCGGCCAAACCCAGTCGCACATAGGATGTCTCGCAATCAACCACGACCGCCGCCGCGCCCTCGGCGACGAGGCGGGCCGCCGCCTCTTTCGCGCGGCCCAGCGGGTCGGGTCCTCCGGTCGCGCGGCCGTCGGTGAGCAGCACCACCAGGCTGCGCCGCGCCCTGTCACGCACCTTTTCCCGGACCACGACATCGCGCGCGGCCAGTAGCCCTTGCGCCAGTGGCGTTTTCCCGCCGGTATCGAAGCGGGCCAGCCGGCGCTGAGCGATGTGCACCGATGAAGTCGGAGGCAGCAACAGCCGGGCGTCCTGTTGACGGAAAGTGATCACGGCGACCTTGTCGCGCCGCTGATATGCGTCCCGCAACAGCGACAGGGTGGCGCCGCCGACAGCAGCCATCCGGTCACGGGCGGCCATCGACCCCGACGCGTCGACCACGAAGATCACCAGATTGCCTTCGCGGCCTTCGCGAACGGCGCGACGGACATCCTCCGGCGCCGGCCGGGGCCGCCCCTGTCCGCGCTGACGTCCGGCCGCGGCCAACAGTGTCCCGAAGAGGTGCAGACCGTGGCCCAGCTCGGGATCGGTGGTCGGCGAAATCGCCGTTCCGGTGCGATTGCGCGCCCGTGACCGGCGCCCCGGCGCACCCTCGCCCATGCCAGGGACGACCAGCGTCCTGGTGCGAAACGTCGCGGCCGGGGCGGCGCTCGGGCGCGTGGCCGAGCTCGAATTGCGCTGCGGCGACGGCGAATCGGCGCCATCGGCGGCAGGAGACTCACCACCGCCGGGCGGATCGGGATCGGGGTCCGGGTCCGGTCGGTCCGGTCGTCGATCGAGTCCGCGGCTTGCTGCATCGCGTCATCGAGCTGCTCGGGATCCAGCCCCGGATCGTCGAACGGGTCGCGGCGTCGACGGTGTGGCAGCGCGAGTTCGGCCGCGACCCGCACGTCCTCCTCGGCCACCGCATCGGCGCCGCGCCATGCGGCGTGCGCGACCGCGGTCCTCGCTATCACCAGGTCGGCCCGCATGCCGTCGACATCGAAGGCCGCGCAGAGGGCGGCGATCCGGCGTAACTCGCTGTCCGGCAGCGCCACCGAGGCGAGCGAGGCCCTGGCCGCCTTGATGCGCCCGGCCAGCTCCGCGTCGGCGCCGGCATGCCGTTCGGCGAATCCCGCGGGATCGGCCTCGAACGCCATTCGCTGTCGGACGACCTCGACGCGGACGTCGACGTCCCGGGACGCGTGCACATCGACGGTCAACCCGAACCGGTCAAGCAACTGCGGGCGCAGCTCGCCCTCTTCGGGATTCATGGTGCCGATGAGCACGAAGCGCGCCTCATGGCTGTGCGAGATGCCGTCCCGCTCGACGTGCACCCGTCCCATCGCCGCGGCGTCGAGCAACACGTCGACCAGATGGTCATGCAGCAGGTTGACCTCGTCGACGTAGAGCACGCCGCCGTGGGCGCGGGCGAGCAACCCCGGCGAGAAGGCGTGCTCGCCGTCGCGCAGCACCTTCTGCAGATCCAGCGACCCGACGATGCGGTCCTCGGTCGCGCCGATAGGCAGCTCGACGAGGTGGGCGCGCTCCCCGTCGGACGCCTCGGCCAGCACCTTGGCAAGTCCCCGTACGGCGGTCGACTTCGCGGTCCCTTTCTCGCCGCGGATCAGCACGCCGCCGATTTCCGGATGCACGGCGCACAAGAGCAGCGCAAGACGCATTCGGTCGTGGCCGACGATCGCGCTGAGCGGATACGTCATGATTTGACCATCGGCACGTGCGGGATTCCGTCATCGAGGAACTCCTCGCCGTCGCGAACGAACCCGTGACTTGCGTACATCTCCTCGAGGTAGGTCTGCGCATCGATACGACACGGGTAATCGCCCACCTCGGCGAGGGCCGCCTGCAGGAGGCGGGCGGCGTGTCCCTGACCGCGGGCGTGCCGCTTGGTGCAGACCCGGCCGATGCGAAATCCCTTCTGCCCGCCGGGATGTTCCTCCATCAGCCGCAGGGTGCAGATGACCTCGCCGTCGGGGCTCTCCAGCCAGAAATGGCGGGTCTCGGTCAGCAGGTCCCGCCCGTCGAGCTCGGGGTACGGCGTGGCCTGTTCGACGACGAACACCTCGACGCGCAGCTTGAGCAGCTCGTAAAGCGTTGCGGCATCGAGGTCCTTGGCCCAGCTGCGGCGAAGCGCGACCGTCATGTCGCGGCCGCCGCTGGCGTGGTGAACACGCCGTCTGCGGGCCTGTCCAGCTTGAGCACCCTGCTGCCCCACGACCACACTTCGGAGAACAGGGCCGGTTCCTTGGACAGCTCGGATCCCAATGACGGCACCATCTCCCGCAGGCGCGGCAGCCAGGACTGGTATCGGTCGGAAAAGCAGCGTTGCATCACGTCGAGCATTGCAGGCACCGCAGTGGATGCTCCCGGCGAGGCGCCGAGCAGACCCGCGATGGTGCCGTCGTGCGGTCGACAGCACCGTGGTGCCGAAATCCAGACGCCCCCTTGCCGTCGACTCGCCGGATCACCTGCACGCGCTGCCCGGCGACGACGAGTTCCCAATCGGAATCGTCTGCGCTGGGGACGAATTCACGCAAGACGCGCATGCGATCGCTTTCCGACAGCCTCAGCTGGCCGATGAGGTACCTCACCAGACCGGCCTGCGTGAGCCCGACCCTGACCATCGACGCCAAGTTGTTCGGCCTGACCGACCGCGGAAGATCGGTGACATTGCCCTGCTTCAGGAACTTCGGTGACCAACCGGCGAACGGCCCGAACAACAGCCATGGCTTGCCGTTGATGACTCGGACGTCGAGATGCGACGCCCCCGGGTGGGGTAGGGCGAGCGGTGGACGTCCATAGACCTTCGCCCGGTGCGCGCCGGTGAGCACCGGGTTCGGCGCTACGCAGAAAGCGGCCGCCGATCGGGAAGCCGCCGAAGCCCCGAACCTCCGGGATGCCGGCCTTCTGCAGCAGCGGCAGGGCGCCACCGCCGGCACCCGACGAACACGAATCTCGCGTTCAGCCGGCGTTTCTCGGTTGTTCGCCGGTTGACGACGTTCAAAGTCCAACTGCCGTTGGATTGTTGACGGAGGTCACGTACCTCGTGGCCGAACAGGGTGGTCATCCCCCGCTCGGCGGTATAGCCGATGAGCTGCCGCGACAGCGACCCGAAGTCCAGGTCGGTACCGTCCGGCGCCCAGCCGAGCGCAGACGGCACGGAGAAGTCACGCCCGGCGGCCATCAACGGCAACCGCCGAGCGAACTCGTCGTCGTCGGCGATGAACTCCATCGAGGCGAACAGCGGATTTTCGACGAGCGCATCGTGGCGCCGCTTGAGGTAGTCGATGTTGGACTCGCCCTGCACGAACGTGACGTGCGGGATGGGGTTGAGGAAACTGCGCACATCCGGCAGCACACCGTTCTCCGCCGCGTACGCCCAGAACTGCCGCGTCACCTGGAACTGCTCGTTGACCTTGACCGCCTTGGTGATGTCGATCGAGCCGTCGGCCCGCTGCGGGGTGTAGTTGAGCTCGCACAGTCCCGAGTGACCGGTCCCCGCGTTGTGCCATGGATCGCTGCTCTCGGCGGCCGCGCCGTCGAGCCGCTCGACCAGGGTGATCGACCAGTCGGGTTCCACCAGCCGCAACAGCACCCCGAGGGTGGCGCTCATGATGCCGGCACCGACCAGCACGACGTCGGTCTTGGCTAGCTGCGGGTCAGACACCCGAATCGATGGCCCCTTCCGAAAATGGTCGTCATCAGTCTTGGCTTGGCGGTTTCAGGTTATCCCGGCCACGTCGACCCGCGTCGCCCCAGGTAGCCAGGCGAGCGCGGCTAAGGTGATCAGCGTGACCGCGTGGGAGCCAGACGTGCTGGCCGGTTACTGGCAGCAGACGTTCATGCTGGGACCGGATCCCGACGGGGAAGGCGACCTCGTCGCCACGCTGGTGCGCCGCGGCGAGCCCGAGGCCGCCGCAACCCGCGCCGTCCTGATGGTGCACGGGTTCACCGACTACTTCTTCCACACCGAGCTGGCCGACCACCTCGCCGCGCCGGGGCTTCGCCGTCTACGCACTGGACCTGCACAAGTGCGGCCGGTCCTGGCGGGAGGGCCAGACCCCGCACTTCACCACCGATCTCGCCCGCTACGACACCGAACTCGAGCGCGCGGTGGATTTGATCCGGGCCGAGTGCAATGTCGACGGCCGACAGGCTCCCCGTCGCCGGCCAACATCCTGGTGTACGGGCACTCCGCGGGCGGTCTCATCGTCTCGCTGTGGCTGGACCGGTTGCGTAGTCGGGGCATGACGCAGCGCCAAGGACATCACCGGTCTGGTGCTCAACAGCCCGTGGCTGGACCTGCAGGGCCCGGCGATCCTGCGCACCGCCCCCACTGCCGCTGCGCTCGCCGCGCTGTCGCGGGTGCGCAAGCGAATGGTGGTGCGCCCGCCGACCGAGGGCGGCTACGGCGCGACACTGCACCGCGACTACGGCGGCGACTTCGACTACGACCTGAACTGGAAGCCGATCGGCGGATTCCCGGTGACGTTCGGCTGGATCCACGCGATCCGGCGCGGACACGCCACCCTGCACCGCGGCCTCGACGTCGGCGTGCCCGAACCTGATTCTGCGATCCGACCACAGCGTGCGCGAGGTGAACGACCCCGACGTGATCCAGCGCGGCGACGCGGTGCTGGACGTCAAGCAGATCGCCCGCTGGGCCGGGTGCATCGGCAACCGGACCACCGTCGTGCCGATCCCCGATGCCAAGCACGACGTATTCCTGTCCGTCCCCGAAGCGCGCGAAGCGGCCTTTCACGAGCTCGACGGCTGGCTGAACTGGTACACCATCACCACCGAGACAAACCGCGCCGCGGCACAACCCGAACGAGGCTGATGCTATGAGTCACTTCGACATCGCGGTCATCGGCACCGGCTCGGGTAACTCCATCCTGGACGAACGGTACGCGGACAAACGTGTGGCGATCTGCGAGCAGGGTGTGTTCGGCGGCACCTGTCTCAACGTCGGCTGCATCCCGACGAAGATGTTCGTCTACGCCGCCGAGGTCGCCCAAAGCGCCAGGGAATCAGCGCAATACGGGGTCGACGCGCACGTCGACGGGGTCCGGTGGGCCGACATCGTGTCGCGGGTCTTCGGCCGCATCGACCCGATCGCCATGGGCGGCGAGAACTACCGGCGCTCGTCGCCCAATGTCGAGGTGTTCGCCAGCCACACCCGGTTCCGGCCGACGCTAGCCCGACGGACGCTACGCGCTGCGCACCGACGACGGCGACGAGTTCACCGCCGACCAGGTGGTCATCGCGGCCGGATCACGCGCCACGGTTCCCGACGCCGATCGCCGAATGCGGTGTGCCGTACCACACCAGCGACACCATCATGCGGATCGTCGACGTGCCCGAGCGACCTGATCATCGTCGGCGGCGGCTTCATCGCGTGCGAGTTCGCGCATGTCTTCTCGGCGCTGGGCAGCCATGTGACACTGATGATCCGGGGCAGCACCCTGCTGCGCGGTCACGACGACGACATCTGCGATGCGGTTCACCGACATCGCCTCCAAGAAGTGGGAGATCCGCAACCACCACGAGTTGTCCGACGCTCAGGAGGTCGGCGATGGCGTCGAGATCGCGCTGCAAAGACGGCTCGAAGGTGCGCGGCGACACACTGCTGGTGGCCACCGGGCAGGATGCCCAACGGTGACCTGCTCGACGCCGAACAGGCGGGCGTCAAGGTCACCGCCAGACGGCCAGGTCGTCGTCGACGAGTACCAACGCACCATCCGCGCGTGGCATTTTCGCGCTCGGTGACGTGTCGTCGGACTACCAGCTCAAGCACGTGGCCAACCACGAGGCGCGGGTGGTGAAGCACAACCTGCTGCAGGACTGGGACGACACCGAAGCGCTGATGCCGTCCGACCATCGCTACGTGCCGTCGGCGGTGTTCACCGACCCGCAGATCGCCAGTGTCGGACTAACCGAAAATGAGGCCCGGGCAAAGGGATTCAACGCCAAGGTCAAGATCCAGGACTATCGGCGACGTCGCCTACGGCTGGGCGATGGAGGACACCACCGGCATCGCCAAGATCATCGTCGACGACGACAGCGGCCTGATCCTCGGCGCGCACATCATGGGCCACCAGGCGTCATCGCTGATTCAGCCGCTGATCCAGGCGATGAGCTTCGACCTGCCTGCCCAGGACATGGCGCGTGGCCAGTACTGGATCCATCCCGCGCTGCCCGAGGTGATCGAGAACGCGTTGTTGGCGCTGTGCGGCGAGCCGCCCTGGCCCCCGTCCAAGAGGCACTGACTCAGTCGACCGCCGGCGCCCAGCGCTCCTCGACCTGCCCGAAGCGCCAGACCGCCAGGGCGATCAACCAGGCGGCGACGAACATCCCGACGATCATGAACCCGACGAACTCCAGGTTCAGCGATCCGATCGCGGCCAGCGGACCCGAGTCGATGCCGAGGCGGTCGGCGACCAGGCCGGCGAGCACGATGACGCCGATGACCAGAGCGACGACCACCGACAGCACGGTGACGGTCAGGTTGTAGTACACCTTGCGGACCGGCTTGAGGAACGCCCAGCCGTAGGCCCGCGACATGAAGATGCCGTCGAGCGCGTCGAACAGGCTCATCCCGGCCGCGAACAGCACGGGCAGCACCAGGATGGCGTACCAGGGCAGCGTGAACGCCGCCGTTCCGGCGGCCAGCACCAGCAGCGCCACCTGCGTGGCCGTGTCGAAGCCCAGGCCCATCAGCAGCCCGACCGGGTAGAGGTGCCACGGCTTGCTCACCCGTCGCATGAACCGGCCCAGCAGCCGGGCCAGGAAGCCGCGCTGCTCGAGTTGCCGTTCGAGTTCGGCCTCGTCGTACTCGCCGCTGCGCATCGCGGCGGAACACCTTCGCGATGCCCACCGCGGCGAACAGGTTCGTCAGCCCGATCAGGATGAGGAAGGTGCCCGCGACGAGGGACCCCACCAGCCCGAGCGTCTGCAGCATCGGCGAGCCCTCGTCCTGCACCGGCCCCACGATCGCGCGCACACCGATCGCCAGCAGGAAGGCCAGGCCGAACACGACGCTGGAATGGCCGAGCGAGAACCAGAATCCGGCCGACAGCGAGCGCGTGCCCTCGCCGACCAGCTTGCGGGTGGTGTTGTCGATCACGGCGATGTGGTCGGCGTCGAACGCGTGCCGCACCCCGAGCAGGTAGGCGGTCACGCCCAGCCCGACGCCGAACACACCCGCCGATCCGAGCGTGATGTGCTGGGGCGCGACCCCGAAGTACCAGCACGCCCCAGCCGAACAGGTGCAGTGCCAGCACGACGCCGCCGATCGCGGCGATCGTCGTCCAATCGGTCCGGTCGAATCGGGCTGGCCTGAGCGGGTTCGGTACGGGCCTGCGGACGACAGTCACCACGCCGAGCCTATGCCGCACCGCTCATCTGTCTAGATGAACAGATGTTCATGTCGGCGTACCGGGCTGACTCAGCCGCTTGGACGCGGTGACCAACAAGTACTCGGCCTCCCAGGATGCGCGCGCCGGCGTCGCCCTGATCCCAGCCGTCGTCAGAGAACTCAGGAAGTCACGGTCGAGCGCCTCGACGCGGTCGGGCTGCGCCGGCGTTGAACTTGTACGCCGCGATCGTCGGCCCGTAGTTGCGCTTCCAGTACTCCCGGAACTCCGTCGGTTCCGCGCAGTGGTCCAGCACGACGGTCTGCCTGCGCATCGTCAGGTCGCCGACCCGGTCGCCGAACAGTTCGCGGACGTGGTCCTCGTCGCCCCACAGCGGCGGCGGGCTGGCGCCGGGCGGCGGCGGCGGCGCGTACGGCTTCATCGTCTTGAACAAGTTGCCGATGAAACCCTCGGGCGTCCAGTTGATCAGCGCGATGGTTCCGCCGGGCCGGACGACCCGCATCAGTTCGTCGGCGGCCGCCTGGTGGTGCGGTGCGAACATCGCGCCCACGCAGGACATCACCACGTCGAAGCTGTCGTCGGCGAACGGCATCGCCTCGGCATCGGCCTCGACCCACTCCAGCTCGACGCCGCGGTCGGCCGCGATCGCGCGGCCGGCGTCGAACAGTTCGGGCGTCAGGTCACTCGCGGTGACGATCGCGCCTGCGGCGGCGGCCGGGATCGCGGCATTGCCCGAGCCGGCCGCGACGTCCAGCACGCTGTCGCCGGGCCGCACGCCGGATGCTCGCACGAGTTCGGGCCCGAGCGTCGGGATCAGCTCCGCGGCGACCGCGGGATAGTCACCGGACGCCCACAGCGCGCGGTGCTTGGCTTTCAACTCACGATCCGCATCGGTCGCGGTCACGGGCGGATTCGCTCGTTGGCCGGGTCGTAGAGCGGCCGCAGCGACACCGAGATCGGGTACAGCCTGCCGCCGACGTTGACCTCGTAGGCGCCCGCCTTCACCCAGTCGGCGTTGATCGACCGCGCCGTCGGCGGCCCTGACATACGCCAGCCCGACGCACGACCCGTGGTCTCGACCCCATGCCGCCGAGGTCACCTGTCCGGCGACCGCGCCGTCGCGCAGGATCAGCTCGCCGCCCCACAGCATCGCGTCGGCTGCGTCGACCTTGAACCCGACGAGCTTGCGTCGCGGCCCTTCGGCCTTCGCCTTCTCGACGGCCTCGCGGCCGAGGAACGCGATATCGGTCTTCAGCTTGCAGGCGAACAGCAGGCCGGCCTCGACGGGATTCTCGCTCGGAGTCAGCTCACGGCCGAACGCTCGGTAGCCCTTCTCCAGCCGCAGCGACTCGATCGCGTAGTAGCCGCCGCGGCCGACGCCGAACTCGGCGCCCGGCGGTCATCAGGTCCTCGTAGACGCCGACGGCGAACTCGGCAGGAACGTAGAGTTCCCAACCCAGTTCGCCGACGTAGGTGATGCGGGTCGCGCGCACCGTGGCGTACCCGAGCGAAATCTGCTGGCTGGTGCCGAAACCGAACGCCTCGTCGGACAGGTCGGCGGTGGTCAGCGTCGCGAGCAGATCTCGCGACTTCGGGCCCATCACGCCGAACACCGCGTACGCCGACGTCACGTCGACGAGCGCCGCGTTCGCGCCCGGCGGGCAGGTTCTTGCGGATGTGGTCCTTGTCGCGTTCGGTGGTGGCCGCGCTGCTGACGATCAGGAACTCGTCGGCGCCGGTGCGGGTGACCGTCACATCGGATTCGTAGGTGCCGCGCTCGTTGAGCATCCCCGTGTAGACCGATCGGCCGATCGGGACGCCGACGTCACCGGTGCACAGCCACTGCAGCGCCGCCTCGCTGTCCGGGCCGACGATGAGGTACTTGGAGAACGACGTCTGGTCGAACACCGTGACATTCGTCCGGGTGTTGGCCTGCTCGGCCGCCGACCACGCCAGCCAGTTCGGCTTGCCCCAGGTGTACTCGATCGCCGGCTCCGCGCCGTTCGGGGCGAAGAAGTTGGCCCGCTCCCAGCCCATCCTGCTGCCGAAGTTCGCGTTGGCCGCCTCCAGCAGGTGGTGCACCGGAGAGCGCCGGAACGGCCGCGCGGTCGTCATTTCCCGGTTGGGCCATGGGATCTCGTAGTGCAGCCCGAGGACCTCGGCGACGCGGTCGTGCAGCCACCGACTGTTGCCGTTGAACGGCGCGAACCGGCGGATGTCCACGCCGGTCAGATCACTTGTCGGCGCACCGTTGACGATCCACTCGGCGAGCGCACGCCCCGCACCCCCGGCGGTGGCGATGCCGACCGAGTTGAATCCCGCGCCGACGAAGAAGTTCGCCAGCTCGGGCGCCTCGCCGAGGATGAACTGGTTGTCGGGCGTGAAGCTCTCCGGGCCGTTGTAGAACTTCTTGATGCCCGTCACCTCGAGCGCCGGGATCCGCAGCAGCGCGTTGTTCATCAGGATCTCGAAGTGGTCCCAATCCTCGTCCAGGAGCTGGAATTCGAATGGATACGGGAATCTCGTCCGGCGACACCCAGGGCTTGGCCTCGGGCTCGAAGCCGCCGATCACCAGGCCGCCGACTTCCTCCTTGAAGTACGTGTAGCCGTCGGGGTCGCGCAGGATCGGCAGGTCGGGGTGCACGCCGTCGATGTGCTCGCTGACGACGTAGAAGTGCTCGGCCGAGTGCAGCGGGACGTTGACGCCGGCCATCCCGCCGACCTGCTTGGCCCACTGGCCGGCGCAGTTGACGACGATCTCGGCCTCGATGTCGCCCGCGTCGGTGCGCAGCCCGGTGACGCGGCCCGCATCGCTGAGAACATCGAGCACCCTGATCTTTTCCAGGATCCGGGCGCCGCGCATCCGCGCCCCCTTGGCCAGAGCGAAGGTCAGATCGGTCGGGTTCGCCTTGCCGTCGCCGGGCAGCCAGATCGCCCCGACGAGATCGTCGACCCGCATCACCGGGTAATGCTCGAGCGCCTGCTCGGGCGTGAGCAGTTCGCATTCCATGTCGAACGCCGCGGCGTTGGCGGCGGTGCGGCGCAGCTGGATCATCCGGTCCTCGGTGCGCGCGACCGTCACTCCCCCGCATTGCTTGTAGCCCGCCGACAGTCCGACCTCCGCCTCGAGTTCGGCGTACAGCTGGGTCGAGTACTGCACCAGGCGGGTGCCGCTCTCCGACGCGCGCAGCTGGCCGACCAGTCCGGCGGCGTGCCATGTTGTCCCGCACGACAGTTGGCCCTGTTCGAGCAGCACGACGTCGGTGAAGCCGAGCTTGGTCAGGTGGTAGGCGACGCTGGTGCCGATGACGCCGCCGCCGATGATGACGACGTGCGCGCGGTCGGGAAGCGACTTGTCGGCCATCAGTCGGTCCGCCTGCACGTCGTCGAGCAGCCGAGTCAGATTCGGGCCCTTGAATTCGGCGACGGCCGCTTCATATCGTTCCATTGCCCATTCCCAGAAGTCGAAATCGATTGCGCTGGAGCCATTCTGGATACAGCCCCACAGTGTCCACCCGTACTTGGCGACGATGCCCTGCAGGTGGGCTCGGGCGGTCTTGTGACGCAGCCGGCGGCCGTAGTAGGCGGTGACGAACTCGTCGAGCTGATCGGTGGACAGCCCGCACTCGGCTCCAGATGTTCCCCAGTTCGAAACACGGGTCGTTGTTGCCGGAGTACTCGTAGTCGATCAGCCACATCCTGTCGCCGTCTTCGATGAAATTTCCCGCCAGAAGATCGTTGTTGCACGGGACGGTGGTCTGATCGGTCGCCGTGCAGCACCCGCGCGATCGCGTCGAAGGTGTCCGCATGGTCGAGGTAGTCGTCGGGCATCCTGAAGCCGTTGTCCACCACCGTTTTCAGGTATCCGGGCTGCCGTCTCGAACATGTCGAACCGGCCCTGGAACCGCGGCCCGGAGTGCAAGGCGCGGATCGCGGCGGCGACCTTGGCCATCATCTCCGGTCGCTGAAAATCCTCGTTGCACAGCGTCTTTCCGTTCAGATAGCCCAGCAACAGGATGCCAAGGTCGGGGCGGTAGTCGATCACCGGCGCGCCGACCCCCGCCTGTTCGGCCGCCCTGGTGTTGTGGCACTCCCGGTCACGGTCGATGCCCAGCATGTTCGACGAGGTATCGGTGCACCGTGCGACGTAAACGCCGTCCGGGGTGGTGATCTTGACGTTGCGGTTCGTGAGCCCGCCGGACAGTTCCTGCAGCTGCCGCGGCCGGCCGGCCAGCGCAGGGATCTGCTCGAACAACTCGTCGAGCTGTTCGTCGGTCAGCAGCAGCGACATTGGATTCTCCACGTCAGCCGTGCCGGGCGCCGATCCAGTGCAACAGATCGTGCACGATCTCGTCCTCGAGGCGATAGCCGACCGCGCGGCCCTCGCGCGTCGAGCTCACCCAGCCCTGCTGGCGCAGCACCCGCAGTGCCTGCGACACGGCGTTCTCCGACCGGCCCAACACCGCGGCCAGATCGCCGACATAGATCCCCGGTGCGCGGTGCAGGACGAGCAGGATCTCGAGGCGGTGCGGATCCGACAGCAAGTCGAAGCGCTGCGCCCAGCCGGCGGTGTCGACGTCGGCGAGCGCCGACGCCGCGCGTCGCACCGCCTGGGCGTGCTCGCCGACTTCTGCCACCCGTCAAATCTAATCCCTCGACCGGACCAGGCGGGCCATGACGACACGCCTGGTCGCGCTCGGATCCCGGGCCGTTATGAGCAGCATCCGTCGCAGACGCCTGCCACCTCGAAGTCGCCGACGACCTTCTGCGAGTACTGCGTCCGCTCGCCGCCGTCGGCGTCCTTGAAGGTCGCCTCGGCGTACACCTCGTCCTGGTCGTCGAGAAGATTGCTGTCCTCGTCGAACTGGGTCCGGGGAATGGAAACCTCACGCATGTACGCGAGTCCCTGCGGGGTGGCCTTGAGGTAGCCGTCGAAGGTCTCGCCGCTTCCCGGGAAGTAGTTGTAGAAGCGAGGGTCATCCCCGTCGCCGCCGTCGTCACCGGTCAGGCGGTACTTCATGCCGCCGGGCAGCGCCGGGTTGTCGTTGATGTGGACGAGGTATCCGACGGCGTCGGCCTCGGCCATCGGGAAGACGCCCCTGACCGTCATGCGGTAGTTGCCGGTATTGACGAAGTCCTTGCAGAAGAACAGCGTGGCGCCACTGGGTGTGGGCGCTGCCGCGGCCGGTGCGAGGCCGGCCGTCAGGCCGATGACAGTGCCGATGACGGCAGCGCCGCTGCGCATGGCCGTCCGTTTCGTGCGTGCGTTCATGATTGCTCTCTTTCTCGGTTTGGGGACGCTGCAACCAGGCGGGCCCAGTGCGCCCGCCTAGTTGTGCGGTCAGTGGCAGTACCGGTCGTGGTTCGACCGACGCTCGCCAGTAGATATCCATCCACGAGTCACCGCCTCGCTCGTCGCCCTGCGAATACGCGGCCTGAGCCATGTCGGCGCTGTCCGACATCGTCTGGTAAATGACAATGCAGTTCGGTTCCCTGGGCACCGCATTGGCCGTCGCCGACAGCCCGACGACGCCCGATACGGATAGAGCGGCCGCCAGTGTCGCGGTAGCCGCCAGCCTCTTGGTGATGTGATTCATGGTCGTTCTCCTGTTCGTCGGTGATCCCGCGGCCGGGCGGCCGCGGACTGACACCACAATCGGAGAATTCGCGGCGAGAACCATCGGTAGGAATTCCCTATGTTGCCGCGACGAGGCGGCAGGTAGCGCTGAGGTAGTATTCAGTCCAGGAAGCCGTGCAGCAGGGTAGCCGACCCCTCGACGTGGGCCCGCATCGCCGTCGCCGCGCCGTCGCAGTCACCTGCCAGGATCGCCATCACGATGGCCTCGTGCTGTTCGTCGGAGTGGGCGATATTGCGCGGCAACAACGGAATCTGGTCCAGCAAGCCGTTGAGGCGCATCCGGTTCTCGGCCACCAGCGGCACCAGCGACGGCGTACCGGCAGCCTCGGCGATCGCCAGGTGCAGCCGCGAGTCCAGCCGCCGATAGTCCTCGGGCGCCGCGCCCCGCACATCGGTCAGCCGCGCCCACAGCCCTTCCCGCTCGGCCGCCGTCAGCGTGCGATTCGCCGCCATCCGCGCGGCGCCCACCTCGAGAATCTCCCGCAGCCGAAGCGCGTCGTCGATCTCGGCGCGGGTCACCCGCGTCCGCGTCATCCGGTGTGCGGCGGCAGCTCGTCGGCCAGGAACGTGCCGCCGTAGCGGCCTCGGCGCGACACCAGATAGCCGGCATCGGACAACGACTTGATCGCCTCGCGCACGGTGTCGCGGCTGACGCCGAGCTTCGCGGCGAGTTCGCGCTCGGGCGGCAGTGATTCGCCGGGGTGCAGCACACCGAGCCGGATGGTCTGAAGCAGCCGGCCGACGGTGTCCTCGAACGCGTTTCCGGGCCGTACCGGGCGCAGCAGTGCGTCGCTCGCCAGCGGTACGTCCGGGTCGGCGGTCATGATGCCTACAGCGGGGTGACGTAGTGGCCGGTGATGCCGCCGTCGACGAGGAACGTCGAGCCGGTGATGAACGACGCGTCGTCGCTGGCCAGGAACGCCACCGCCGCGGCGAGTTCCTCAGGCTCGGCGAACCGGCCCATCGGCACGTGCACCAGCCGTGCGCGCCGCCCGCTCCGGGTCCTTGGCGAACAGCTCCTGCAGCAGCGGGGTGTTGACCGGTCCGGGGCACAGCGCATTGACCCGAATGCCCTGACGCGCGTACTGAATTCCGAGCTCGCGCGACATCGCCAGCACGCCGCCCTTGGATGCGGTGTAGGAGATCTGCGACGTCGCCGAGCCCTTCACCGCGACGAACGACGCGGTGTTGATGATCGACCCCTTCTGTGCGGGCACCATGTGGCGCAGAGCGGCCTTGCAGCAGAAGAACACCGACTTGAGGTTGATGTCCTGCACCCGATCCCACGCGTCGATACCGGTGACCTCGATCAGGTCGTCCTCCGGCGGGCTGATACCCGCGTTGTTGAACGCGATGTCGACCGAACCGTACGTTTCGGCGGCGGTGTCGAACAGCGCGTCCACCGCGACCTGGTCCGCGACATCGACCTGCACGAAGGTGCCGTTGAGTTCGTCGGCGACGGTCTTGCCGGCGGTCGGGTCGATGTCACCGATGACGATGGTGGCGCCCTCGGCCGCCATCCGCTTCGCCGAGGCCAGCCCGATGCCGCTGGCGCCGCCGGTGATGACGGCGACCTTGCCCGCCATTCGCTGGGTCAGATCCATTCAGCTCTCTCCGATCGCGTAGAAGACGTTCTTGGTTTCGGTGAACTACAACGGCGCGTCCGGTCCGAGTTCCCTGCCCAGACCGGACTGCTTGAAGCCGCCGAACGGGGTGTTGTAGCGAACCGACGAGTGCGAATTGACCGACAGGTTGCCGGATTCCACCGCGCGCGATACCCGCAGCGCGCGCGACAGGTTGTCGGTCCAGATCGAGCCCGACAGGCCATAGGGCGAGTCGTTGGCCAGCTCGATAGCGTCGGCCTCGTCGTCGAACGGCAGCACGGTGACCACCGGTCCGAAGATCTCCTCGCGAACCGTGCGGTCGGTGCGGTGCGGCGTCAGCACGGTCGGCGGGAACCAGTAGCCCGGCCCCGACGGCGCGTCGCCGCGGAACGCCACCGGTGCGTCGTCGGGCACGAACGACGCCACGGTCTCCCAGTGCGACTTGGACACCAGCGGCCCCATCTCGGTGTCCTTGGCGCTCGGGTCCCCGACGACGACGCCCTTCACCGCGGGTTCGAGCAGTTCCATGAACCGGTCGTAGACGTTGCGCTGCACCAGGATCCGGCTGCGCGCACAGCAGTCCTGGCCCGCGTTGTCGAAGACGCCGTAGGGCGCGGTGGCCGCCGCCTTCTCCAGATCGCAGTCGTCGAACACGATGTTGGCGCTCTTGCCGCCGAGTTCGAGCGTGACCCGCTTGACCTGTTGCGGCGGCGCCCGCCATCACGCGGGTGCCGACCTCGGTGGAGCCGGTGAACACGATCTTGCGCACGTCGGGATGGGTGACGAAACGCTCCCCCACCACCGAACCCTTGCCGGGCAGCACCTGGAACAGATCGGCGGGCAGTCCCGCTTCGACCGCGAGCTCGCCCAGCCGGATCGTGGTCAGCGGCGTCCACTCGGCCGGCTTGACCAGGACCGCGTTGCCCGCGGCCAGCGCGGGCGCGAATCCCCACGACGCGATCGTCATCGGGAAGTTCCACGGCGTGATCACGCCGACCACGCCGAGCGGCTCGTTGAAGGTGACGTCCAGTCCGCCCGCCACCGGAATCTGCTTGCCCGACAGGCGTTCCGGGGTAGCCGAATAGAACCGCAGGACGTCGCGGACGTGGCCGGCCTCCCATTCGGCGTTGCTGATCGGATGCCCCGAGTTGGCCACCTCCAGCGCGGCGAGCTCGTCGACGTGCGCGTCGACGACGGCAGCGAAGGCGCGCAGCGCCGCCGGCCCGTTCGGCGGGTGCCAGCCGCGCCCAGTCCCGCTGCGCAGCCTTGGCGCGCGCCACCGCGTCGTCGACGGCCGCCTCGTCGGTCTGCTCGACGGTGCGCAGCAGCTCCTCGGTGGCGGGATTGATCAGTTCGCTTGCGCTCACGCGTTGCACTTTCCTCGCTCTCGCATACGCCGCCGCCGCCTCGACCACCGCGGCGAACAACCGCAGGTCGTCCAGCCGTTCCTCGGGGTGCCACTGCACCGCCAAAACGAAGTTCTCCCCGGGTATCTCGACCGCCTCGATGACGCCGTCGGCGTCCTGCGCGCTGACGATCAGGCCGTCGCCGAGCCGGTCGATGGCCTGGTGGTGATAACACTGCGCGTCCGACGACTCGCCGATCAGCGCCGCCAGCCGGGTGCCGGGCACGGTGCGCACCGACGAGGTCGCGAACACCGCGTTGCCCTGCTGATGGCGGGTGTGGCCGAGCACGTCGGGCAGGTGCTGGTGCAGGGTGCCGCCCAGCGCGACGTTGACCACCTGGGCGCCGCGGCAGATGCCCGAGCACCGGCATGCCCCGCCGGATCGCGCCGTTGAGCAGTGCGAACTCCCAGGCGTCCCGCAAGCGGTTGTCGTCGACCGGCTCGTCGGTGGCCGGGTGCGGCTGCTGACCGTAGCCGGCCGGATCGACGTCGCGGCCGCCGGTGATGATCAGGCCGTCGAGCCCGTCCAGCACGCGCTCGGCGATGTCGGCGTCGACGGTCTGCGGCGGCAGCAGCATGCGCGATCCCGCCGGCCAGCGCGACCCCTTCGAAGTAGATGGCGGGAAGGTAACTCGCGCGTACGTCCCATACGCCGGTCTGCACCTGCTGCAGATAGGTGGTCAGCCCACACGGTCTGTGTCCGCGCGATCCGCCTTCGCTTCTCGCGTCAAAGCCGCTCAAAGCCACGCACCCTTTCCCAGTCGGTCACCGCCGAGTTGAACGCGGCCAGCTCGACACGTGCGTTGTTGAGGTAGTGCTCGACGACGTCGTCGCCGAACGCCGCACGCGCGACCTCGGACTTGCCGAACAGCTGCAGCGGCCTCGGCCAGCGTGGTCGGCAGACATTCCGCCCCACTGGTATACGCGTTGCCCTCCAACGCCTCCGGCAACTCGAGCTCGTTCTCGATGCCGTGCAGTCCACCGGCGATCAGCGCCGACACCGCGAGGTACTGGTTGACGTCGCCGCCGGGCGCGCGGCATTCAACCCGCATGCCGTGGCCGTGACCGACGACCCGCAGCGCGCACGTCCGGTTGTCCATCCCCCACGCGATCGCCGTCGGGGCGAAGCTGCCCTCGACGAAACGCTTGTAGGAGTTGATGTTCGGCGCATAGAACAGTGTCATCTCCCGCAGCGTGGCCAGCAGTCCGGCGATGAAGCTGCGGAACATCGGCGACATCCCGAGCTCGTCGTCGGAGTCGGCGAACACCGCGCTGCCGTCGTCGCCGCGCAGCGAGATGTGGATGTGGCAGCTGTTGCCTTCGCGCTCATCGAATTTCGCCATGAAGGTCAGGCTCTTGCCGTGCTGGTCGGCGATCTCCTTGGCGCCGTTCTTGTAGATGGTGTGGTTGTCGCACGTGACCCGGGCGTGGTCGTAGCGGAACGCGATCTCCTGCTGGCCGAAGTTGCACTCGCCCTTGACGCCCTCGCAGTACATGCCCGCGCCGTCCATGCCGAGCCGGATGTCGCGCAGCAGTGGCTCCATCCGGGTCGACGCATGCATCGCGTAGTCGACGTTGTAGTCGGTGGCCGGCGTCAGCTCCGCGGTAGCCCTTCCGCCCACGCCTCGCGAAACGAGTCGTCGAAAACGATGAACTCCAACTCGGTGCCGACGTAGGGCACCAGGCCGCTGCTCGGCGAGTCGATCGATCTGGCGGTTGAGGATGCTGCGCGGAGCCTGCGTCACGGGTTTGCCGTCGGTCCACGACAAGTCGGCCATCACCATCGCGGTGCCCGGAAGCCACGGCAACAGCCGCAGCGTGGAGAAGTCGGGCGTCATGACCATGTCGCCGTAGCCGGTCTCCCAGCTCGATATCGCGTACCCGTCGACGGTGTTCATGTCGACGTCGACGGCGAGCAGGTAGTTGCAGCACTCGGCACCGTGCTCGGCGACGTCCTCGACGAACAGTCGTGCCGAGACCCGCTTGCCGGTGAGCCGGCCCTGCATGTCACAGAAGGCGACGATCACCGTGTCGATGTCGCCGGCGGCGACGAGTCCTTCGAGCTCGGCCTGCGACAGCATGCCGGAACTGGGGCTCATTGCGGTTTGCTCCCTCCGGAGACACGAATGACGGATAGTCAACCTTTGACCGCAAACTTGCTGCGGAATCGCCTCGGATCTTCTCGCAACTGTAACGCCCAAAGGTAGGACAGCAGACCATTAGCACTCTATTGTTCCTAGGCAGTGAGCGCGCGTCCGCCCGCGCTTTAGTCAAAGAGGAGAATTACGGTGCCCGAGGGTCACGAACTTCTAGACGACGACGAAAAACATCTCGCCAGCCTCGGCTATGTGCAGGAGCTCAACCGCTCCTGGTCGGGCTTTTCCAACTTCGCCATCTCGTTCTCGATCATCTCGATCCTGGCGGGCTGCTTCACGTCGTTCGGCCTCGGCTGGAACAACGGCGGCCCTGCCGCGATCGCGTGGGGCTGGCCGCTGGTGTCGGCCTTCATCCTGATCATCGGGCTGTGCATGTCCGAGTTGGTGTCGGCATACCCGACCTCCGGCGGAATCTACTGGTGGGCAAGCAAACTCGGCGGCGCGAAGGCCGGCTTCTACACCGGCTGGCTGAACCTGATCGGGTTGATCGCCATCCTGGCGTCGGTGGCCTACGGCTGCGCGACGTTCCTGGACCTCACGCTCAGCACGTTCAGTGAGAGCTGGGCCGCGAACTACAGCTTGACCAGGGTGTTCTGGATGTTCCTTGCCATCCTTGCGGTTTCGGCGACCATCAACATCTTCTCGTCGCACCTGCTCGCCGTCATCAACAACATCTCGGTGTGGTGGCACGTGGCCGGCGCGGCGGCGGTCATCCTGATCCTGTTCCTGCATCCCCAAGCGGCACGCCAGCTTCAGCGACGTGTTCGCCACGACCGTCAACAACACCGGGATGTTCGACGGCGACAAGGGCTTCGGCTGGCTGATCTTCGTGCTGCCGATCGCCGCGATCCTCACGCAGTACACGATCACCGGCTACGACGCGTCGGCGCACCTGTCCGAGGAGACCAAGAGCGCGGCCGACGGCGCGGCGAAGGGCATCTGGCGCTCGATCTTCTACTCGGCCATCGGTGGCTGGATCCTGCTGCTGTCGTTCCTGTTCGCGGTCCAGGACGTGGACGCGGTGACGGCGGGCGGCGGCCTCGTGCAGGTCATCTTCGCCCAGGCGATGGACTCCCAGTGGGTCGCGATCATCCTGCTGATCTCGAGCGCGGGCCAGTTCTTCTGCACCACGGCCTGCCAGACGAGCGCGTCGCGGATGCTGTTCGCGTTCAGCCGCGACCGCGCGGTACCCGGCCACCAGCTGTGGTCGAAGGTGAGCTCCAACAAGATCCCCGCCAACGGCGTCATGGTCACCGCCGTACTGGCGGCCGTCATCACGTTGCCCGCCCTGGTGAAGGTCGACATCAACGGCGCGCCCGCGCCGATCGCCTTCTACGCCGTCGTCTCGATCGGTGTGGTCGGGCTGTACCTGTGCTTCGCCGTGCCGATCTACTACCGCTGGAAGGCGGGCGACTCGTTCCAGGTGGGCAGATGGAACCTGCGCGGCCACCACAAGTGGATGGCGCCCGTCGCGCTGATCGAGATCGCCGTCACCTCGATCATCGCGCTGTTCCCGACGTCGATCGGCGGCGTGCCGCTCTCGGGCGGCGAGCTTCGAGTGGAAGTTCGTGAACTACACCCCGCTGCTCGTCGGTGGCGTGTTGATCCTGCTCTACATCTACTGGCACGCGTCGGTGAAGAAGTGGTTCACCGGCCCGATCCGGCAGGTCGACGAGCCCGGCGAGCAGTTGGAGGGCGTTTCCTGACCGCCCATCCGCAGACTTGTCCTAGGTCACACCGCGGCGGCGTTTTCCCCGCCGTCAACCTGGGTAAAGACCTCTAGGTGTGCGGAGCCGCCGGTGAAGTGCGTCTCGATGGTCAAACCCCTGATATCACTGCCGTCTCGGCCATGGCCGAAGCGATGGCGCCCCGGGGACCTGACGCGGCGGGCGTGTGGTCGCAGGGCAGAGTGGCTCTCGGCCACCGTCGCCTGAAGATCATCGACCTGTCCGAAGCGGGCGCCCAGCCGATGGTCGATTCGGACCTCGGCCTGTCCATCGCCTGGAACGGCTGCATCTACAACTACCAGGAACTGCGGCAGGAGCTGGCCGGGCACGGCTACCGCTTCTTCTCCCACAGCGACACCGAGGTGCTCCTCAAGGCCTACCACCACTGGGGCGACCGCTTCGTCGACCACCTGAAGGGGATGTTCGCCTTCGCGATCGTCGAGCGCGACAGCGGCCGGGTCCTCCTCGGCCGCGACCGGCTCGGCATCAAGCCGCTGTACCTCACCGAGAACTCCGCACGCATTCGCTTCGCGTCGTCGCTGCCCGCCCTGCTCGCCGGCGGCGACGTCGACACCCGGATCGACCCCGTCGCACTGCACCACTACCTGAGCTTCCACTCCGTCGTGCCGCCGCCGCGCACGATCCTGCGCGGAGTGACCAAGGTGCCACCGGCATCGCTGGTCGCGATCGAGCCGGACGGCCGCACGACGACGACCACCTACTGGGAACCGGACTTCTGCCGCCGCGAGGAGACCGCCGACTGGACCGAACAGGACTGGGAGGACGCGGTTCTCGAGTCCCTGCGGGTCGCCGTCAAGCGCAGGCTGGTGGCCGACGTGCCCGTCGGATGCCTGCTGTCGGGCGGCGTCGATTCCAGCCTCATCGTCGGCCTGCTCGCCGAAGCCGGCCAGCACGGCCTGCACGACCTTCTCCATCGGCTTCGAATCGGTTGGCGGCGTCAAGGGCGACGAGTTCATGTACTCCGACATCATCGCCGAGCGCTTCGGCACCGACCATCACCAGATCCGCATCGACACCGATCGCATGCTGCCCGCGCTCGACGGTGCGATCGGCGCGATGAGCGAGCCGATGGTCAGCCACGACTGCGTCGCCTTCTATCTGCTCAGCCAGGAGGTCGCCAAGCACGTCAAGGTGGTGCAGTCCGGCCAGGGCGCCGACGAGGTGTTCGCCGGATATCACTGGTATCCCCCGATGGCCGACGCCACCTCGCTCGATGGCGCGGTCACGCGGTACCGCAACGCCTTCTTCGACCGCGACCCCGACGGCATCGCCGACCTCGTGACGGCCGACTACCTCGCCGAGGGCGATCCGAGCGGGGACCTGGTCAGGGCGCATTTCGCCAGCCCCGGTGCGGAGACCGGCATCGACCGCGCGCTGCGACTCGACACCACGGTGATGCTGGTGGACGACCCGGTCAAGCGGGTGGACAACATGACGATGGCGTGGGGGCTGGAGGGCCGGGTGCCGTTCCTCGACCATGAGCTCGTCGAACTGGCCGCGACGTGCCCGCCCGAGCTGAAGGTCGCACACGAAGGCAAGGGCGTGCTCAAGCAGGCGGCGCGGCGGGTGATCCCTGCCGAGGTCATCGACCGCCCGAAGGGCTACTTCCCGGTGCCCGCGCTGACCCATCTCGAAGGTCCGTATCTGGACCTTGTCCGTGACGCCCTGTATGCGCCCGCGGCCAAGGAGCGCGGCCTGTTCCGGCCCGATGCCGTCGAACGGCTGCTCGCCGACCCGAACGGCCGGCTCACGCCGCTGCGCGGCAACGAGCTCTGGCAGCTGGCCCTGCTCGAGCTCTGGCTGCAGCGCCACGGCATCAACGGGGCTGCGGCATGACCGCGAGTCGGTCGGCCGACGACATCCAGTGCTTCGACCCCGACGCCGAAGCCATCACGCTCGGTCTGCACGACGCATCGCCCCAACACATGGTCGATGCCATGGCCGACGACGTCGTCGTCGAAATGGGTTGGGGCAGGCTCGCTTTCGGCCAGACGTTCGCCGACCCGGAGAAACTCGCAGAAGTCCTGCGCCAAGAGGGGCTGGGCCGACGCGACATCTGCATCTACGCTCGCGAGCCCCACGTCCTGGTCGCCATGGCGCCCGCCGAGCTGTTCATCGACCCCAGCCACACCTACCGGTTGAGGTTCTCCGGCGACGACGAGCCGGATAAAACGCCCGCCGGGTTCAGCGTGCGCACATTGGACAGGCGTGAGGACGCCGATGAGATCAACCGCGTCTACGTGCGCTGCGGGATGGTGCCCGCGCCCGTCGACGTGCTGTGGGACAACCATCAGCACCACGACGCGATCGACTACCTGGTCGCCGTTCGCCCCGACGACGGAACGCTGTTGGGTACGGTCACCGGCGTCGATCACGAGCGGTTGTTCTCCGACCCGGAGAACGGCTCGAGCCTGTGGACGCTGGCGGTCGACCCGACCACCAGCCTGCCCGGGGTCGGTGCGGCGCTGACCCGCGCGCTCGCCGCGCTGTACCGCGACCGCGGCCGGGCGTACATGGATCTGTCGGTGGCGCATGACAACACCGCCGCCATCTCGCTGTACGAGAAGCTGGGCTTCGAACGCGTGCCCGTGATGGCGGTGAAGCGCAAGAACGCGATCAACGAACCGCTGTTCACCCATCCGCCGGAGACTGTCGACGACCTGAACCCCTACGCGCGCATCATCGCCGACGAGGCGATGCGCCGCGGGATCTGGGTGGAGGTGCTCGATGCCGAGGCAGGCGAGATGCGGCTGTCGCATGGCGGACGCAGCGTCATCACCCGAGAGTCGTTGTCGGAGTACACCTCCGCGGTGGCGATGGCTCGATGCGACGACAAGCGGCTGACGCGTCGCCTCGTGTCCGAGGCCGGCATCGCGGTGGCCAAGGGCAGGCTCGCCACCTTCGACGAGCAGGACCACGCATTCGTCGAAGAGGTCGGCGACGTCGTGGTCAAGCCGACCCGCGGCGAGCAGGGTAAGGGGATCACGGTCGGGATTCACGGGCCCGAGGAGTTGGACGCCGCGCTGACGCGTGCCCGCGAGGAGCACCCGGCCGTGTTGATCGAGCAACGGGCGGCAGGCGATGACCTGCGCCTGGTGGTGATCGACGGCAAGGTGGTCGCCGCCGCACTGCGCAAGCCCGCAGAGATCGTCGGGACCGGCCATCACACCGTCCGTGAGCTGATCGAGACCCAGAGCCGCCGCCGGGCGGCCGCGACCGGCGGCGAATCCCGCATCCCGATCGACGCCGTGACCGAAGCGACCGTCAAGGAAGCCGGACCTGTCGTTTGACGACGTGTTGACGGAGGGACGCCGGCTGCGGGTGCGCCGCACCGCGAATCTGCACCAGGGCGGGACGATCCACGACGTCACCGCCAACGTCAACCAGGAACTGTGTGAGGTCGCGGTCAAGGCCGCCGAGGCCATCGGCATCCCGGTGACGGGCATCGACCTGCTCGTGCCCGACGTCACCGCATCGGACTACGTGTTCATCGAGGCCAACGAACGCCCGGGCCTGGCGAACCACGAGCCACAGCCCACCGCAAAGGCTTTCGTCGATTATCTGTTCCCCGGCAGCCCCGCCCTCCCCCAGGCGTGGACCCCGGAAGAATCGCCGACGCGCCTAGCGCTACCAGGTGCTGGTGCGCATCACGATCTCGGCGGCCAGCTGCGCCGTGGACTCCTGGGCATTGCGCTTGCCCAGCAGATCGACGAGCCGGAAGTCGCCGTAGACGTAGCGCTGGCTGGCCTTGGCGACGGCTCGCGCGGCGGGCGTGCTGACCAGGCGGTGGTGTTCATCTCCACCGGCGGGCACTGCTCGTCACGGATCACCCCGGCCTGATCGGCGACGCGCGGATGGCCCCGGTCGATCACCACCAGCCCGATGAACCTGTCCAGCCGGGTGGCGGCCAGCTCCCACGCGATCTCGCCGCCCACCCGGTCGCCGACGAGCAGCGCCCATTTCACTTCGAGCGCATCGAGGATGCCGACCACCGACTTGGCGGTCAGCCTCGGGTCGGGGCCGATGACAATCGTTCGCAGCGACGCCGTGTGCAGCCGCTGGCACACCGCGTCGTAGGCGGCACGGCGCGTGATTCGCCGCACCGAGAACCACCACGACGGACCCCTTGTCGGGCCCGCCGACGTCGACGGGCACTCCGAGGCCGTCGACGTTGACCGTGGTGGGAGGCATTTGGCCACGCTACAGCGGTTACCTGTCGGCGGGCGGGTTTTCGCGCGGAGTAACCGCGGGTGTCAAGTCGATCGCGCGCGATCGGCCTGCTTGGTCGCGATGTCCAGAAACGTCTGCGGCAGCGAACCTTTGACGGAGATCGCTGGATTCGGGGTCGGAAATGCGACGCCGAACACCCCCATCTGTCCGACATTCTCGAACGAGAAGTAGACGCTGCTGGGGACGCCGTTCAATCGCATGGTCTGCTCGTACACCAGCGCGTCGGGCCGGGAGGTCTGCATCCTTGTGGTGGTCATCGGAATGCCCGGGCTCGAGGTGTCGAAGAATGTCTCGAAATGGGCGCACCGATCGGCGGTGGCGGCCAGCTTGTCGAGGTCGAGCGGCCAGGTGAGCACCGTCATCGCGATCCGCGCGCCGTCGTAGGAGACCAGGTACTCCGCCGCGCTACCCGGTCCACGCTCGGCGGAGTCGGCGATCACCCGGGTCAGCCCATCCGAACAGCCCTGCGGCCGGGACTCCATGGTGGGCAGGGAGCCTGCGCCGTCCGGTTGTGCCGGGTCTTTGTTGATGCGGTCGTACTGCACGCCCGCGGGAAGGTCGGCAGCGGTCAGCACCGCCTTCTCGAGCCGCGCCCCCGGCCAGGTCGCCGTGCCGGCGATCGGGTGAGCGCAGCCGGCCAACAGTCGCCAGCGACGACCACGGCCAGTACGTGCCGCCAGGTCATGTGCTCAGGCTACCCACGCGCGAACGTTCAGCGGGAGGTGTAGCCGCCGTCGATCGGCAGCGAGACCCCGCTGATCATCGACGCGTCGTCGCTGAGCAGGAACACGATCGGCGCGGCGATCTCGTCCTCGGTGGCCCACCGACCGAGCGGCATCTGCGCCAGGAACGCAGGGCCCGATGTCGGGGCGCCCCCAGTAGTACGCCGACATCTCGGTCATGACGACGGTGGGGTTGACGCTGTTCACCCGGATGTTGTGCTTGCCGAGTTCGAGCGCGCAGACCCGGGTGATGTTGTCCAGCGCGGCCTTGGACGACCCGTAGGAGATGTGGCCGGGCAGCGCGACCAGGCTCGCCTGGCTCGAGACGTTGACGATCGAGCCGCCGCGGCCGCCGGCGATCATGGCCGGCGTCACGTGCTTGATGACCAGCAGGCTGCCCCGCGCGTTGATGCTGATGACCTTGTCGAACACAGCGATGTCGGTGTCCTTCGGCGTCGCGATCTCGCCGCCGAAGCCGCCGCAGTTCACCACGCCCCACAGGTCGAGGCCCGAGACGGCGGACCGAATGCTCGTCTTCCGACGTGAGGTCGAACGGCAGGGGACGCGCGCCCGTCTCGTCGGCCAGCTTGGCGAGTTCGTCGGTGTCGCGGCCGCCCGCGTAAACCGTCGCGCCCACTCCGGCGAGGCGGCGCACGGTTGCCTCACCGATACCCCCGGTCGCACCGGTGACCAACACCGCGCGTCCGGCGAAATCAGCCATGGACTGCTCGCTTTCGATGTCGGGGTGAGCGGTGCAGCCTCATCATCACACGCTATGACATCGCGGTGTGCTGCCAGCTACCCTGCACCTCATGACGGGCGACGATGCGGTGAGCTTCGCGATCGACGGCCTTCTGCTCGACTGCGACGGCGTGCTCGTCGACTCACACAGCGCTGCAGCGGTCGCCTGGAATCAGTGGGCGACACGGTGGGCGCCGAGCTTCGATTTCCACCGTGACGTCGAGCACGGCAGGCGGATCAGCGATATCGTCGGCGAATTGATCAGCGACACAGACGATGTCGCACCTGCGGCGGCCGAACTGAAGCAACTGGAGCTCGACTGCGCCACCGAGGTGGACGCGATCTACGGCGCACACCAACTCCTCGACTCGTGCCCAGCGGGAAGCTGGGCGGTCGTCACGTCGGGCAATCGCGCACTGGCCACGGCCCGCATGGCATCGGCAGGCCTGCCGTCGGCGGCCGTCCTGGTCACCGGCGAGGACGTCGAGAACGGGAAGCCCCACCCCGACCCCTACCTCGTCGCCGCGGCCCGACTGCAACTCGCGCCCGCTCGCTGCGCGGTATTCGAGGACGCGCCTGCCGGAATCGCGTCTGCGCGAGATGCGGGTGTCCTCACCGTCGTCGGCGTCGGCGCTGCCGCGGCCGCCGCGCCCGTCTCGCTCGCCATCGCTGATCTGCGCGGTGTCCGGTTCGACGGGAACCGCCTGCGCATCGCGCGTGACGCGGTCCTGCCGCCGGCCGGCGAGTAAGTTCGCACGCAGCAAGGAGGTACTGATGGGGGTATCCGAACGGATGCGGCGCGTGGTGGTCTCGGCCGGCTCCATCGATGTCGTCGAATCTCGCACGCCCGAGCCGACGCCCGGCGAGGTCCTCGTGCGTTCGGTGGTCACCGGCGTCTGCGGCTCGGACACCCATGCCGCGCACGGCCGCCACCCGTTCATCGCGCTGCCCTACCACCCCGGCCACGAAGTCGTCGGCGTGGTGGCGGCGCTGGGTCCGGACGTCGACAGTGTCGACGTGGGTGCGCGGGTGACCGTCGAACCCGACCTGCCGTGCTGGAAATGCAAGCAGTGCCGCCGCGGCACGCGAGAACCTGTGTGAGAACCTGCAGTTCTTCGGCTGCGGTTACGCGCAGGGCGGGATGGCCGACTACTTCACCATTCCCGCGAACCGCGTGCACGTCTTACCCGACGATGTTGACTACCGCGCCGCGGCGCTCATCGAACCGCTGTCCACTCCCGTGCACGCTGTCCGGCTCGCCGGTGACGTCCGCGACAAGGCGGTCGTGATCCTCGGGGCGGGAACGATCGGGCTGCTCGTGCTGGCCGTCGTGCGGGCGCACGGCGCCAAGCGCGTTGTCGTCACCGACCCGCTGCCGGCCAAGCGGGACCGCGCGCTTCGACTCGACGCCGATGTCGCGCTCGACGCCACCGCCGATGACATCGTGGCCAGCCCCGCGCCGCCCTCGGCGAGAGCGCCGACGTCGTATTCGACTGCGTCGCCGTCCAGCCCACGGTTCGCGCAGGCGGTCGCGATGGCCAGCAAGGGCGGCACCGTCGTCATCGTCGGCGTGCCCACGGGCGACGTCCCGGTCCCGCTGGCGATCGTCCAGGATCACCAGATCCGCATTCAGGGCAGCGCCACCTACCTTCCGGAGGACTACGACGAGTCGATCCGCCTGCTCGTCGACGGAAAGGTGGACATCGACGAGATCGTCACCGCCGCAAGTGCCGATGACCCGAGCCGCCGACGCCTATGCACTGTCGTCGGGCGGCGAACACGTGAAAGTGCTTGTCGGCGTGGATGAAGAGCTGCTCGGCCGTCTACCCGCCGTCACGTGAGTAGGGTGCGCGCGTCCACGGGCATGACGGCGACCTGACGGCCCGGATCTGGCACGCCGAGCAGCGTGCCCTCGTGCTCGACGGCCGTGGCGCCGAAGCGCAGGGCATTCGCGAGCGTCCACCTTCGTGGCTCCGGCGTCCAAGGCGGCCAGCCAGCCGGCCAGGAACGCGTCGCCCGCACCGACGGTGTTGACGACCCGCCGCACGGATGTATTGCCGTGCAGGGGTTGCGGCAGGTCGGCGTCGACGAGCAGCGCGCCGTCTGCTCCCAGGCTGACCAGCACCACCCGCACGCCGCGTGCCAGCAGTAGTTGTGCCGCGTCGGCGACATCGCCGAGCGTCCGCAAGGACCGTCCGGTGACCTCGGCGAGTTCTTCGGCATTGGGCTTCACCAGATGCGGCAGCCCGCCGCCGCCCTGTGCGAGCACGTGTTCCAGCGGTGCTCCGGAGCAGTCGAGCGCGACGCGGCGGCCCGCCGCCCTGGCTTCGGCGACGGCAGCCGCGAGCCGGGCCAACGCGAACCCGTCGGGAAGGCTGCCCGCCCATACGATCCATTCATCGGAACCGCTGGTGGACAACGCCTTTGCACACAAAGCGTCGGCCTCGGCTGTCGAGAGCCGCGGTCCGGGTTCGTTCACCTTGCTGGTCCGCCCGTCGGCCTCGACCAGCGTGATGTTGGAGCGCGGCGTGCCCGCGATCGGCACGTCGACGTGGTCGAGCCCGAGGTCGTCGAGACGCCCGGTGATCTCGTGGCCCACGCTGCCACCGACTGGTAGCACCGCCCGCGCCGGGACGCCGACAAAGTGCAGGGCGAGCGCGACGTTGACACCCTTGCCGCCGGCTCCACCATCGTCGACACGGCACGGTTGACCTCGCCGGGGAGGAATCGCGACAGATGCAGGGTGCGGTCCAGGCTGGGTTCGCAGTGACGGTGGTGATCAACGGGCCACCTCGACCGTGACGTCGAGCCCGAGCAGTTGTGTCCGCTGTGGGCCACTGATCGCGGCGTCGG
>CAVRFN010000024.1:0-12010 GCA_963720345.1 uncultured Actinomycetota bacterium | reverse complement strand
GGATGTTCGTCGAGCAGCAATGGGCGCTGGCCCCTGGAACCATACGTTCCGATGTCGGACCCGGCACGATCGACATGTTCGGCCAACTCGCCGAGGGAAAAATCAAGGCATGCTGGATCATCTGCACCAATCCCGTTGCCACCGTCGCCAATCGCAAGACCGTGATCGCCGGGCTGGAAGCCGCCGAGCTCGTCATCACACAGGACACCTACCGAGCCACCGCGACCAACCGCTACGCCGACATCGTGCTGCCCGCCACCCTGTGGGCCGAGTCCGACGCCGTGATGGTGAACTCCGAACGCAACATCACACTGCTTGCGCAGTCGGTGCCGCCACGTGGGGGAGCACGACCCGACTGGCAGTTGATCTGCCAGGTCGCAGCGCATCTGGGATTCGGAAAGCACTTCACCTACGAGTCCAGCGAGCAGATCTTCGACGAGATCCGCAGCTTCTCGAATCCGAAGACCGGCTACGACCTTCGCGGCGCAAGCTATGCACGACTGCGCCAGACGTCGCTGCAGTGGCCGTGCCCGCCCGATGACGAGAGCGACCGCCACCCGATCCGCTACCTCAATGACGGCGTCAGCCAGGACCACTTCGTCGACGAGGACGGTCAGGCACCCCGGTTGGCGTTCCCGACCCCGTCACGGCGTGCGATCTTCTACGCCCGGCCGCACCTGGACCCGCGCGAGCTGCCCGACGACGACTACCCATGGGTGCTCAATACCGGTCGGCTGCAACACCAGTGGCACACCATGACCAAGACCGGCAAGGTCGCCGCGCTCAACAAGCTCGACAGCGGACCGTTCGTGGAAATCCACCCCGTCGACGCGGCCGCGCTCGACCTCGTCGGCGACCAGCCAGTCGAGCTCACCACGCGGCGCGGTCGCGCGGTACTTCCCGCCGTCGTCTCCGACCGGACCCGCCAGGGCACCTGCTTTGTGCCCTTCCACTGGAACGACGAAGACGGCGAGTACCTTGCCGTCAACGCGCTGACGAACGACGCCGTCGACCCCGATTCGCTGCAACCGGAGTTCAAGGCGTGCGCGGTCAGCCTGAGACCGCTGGCCGCGCCGGTGCGCGAGACCAAGACGCTCTCGCGTCCGGACCTCACCGACGGACCACTGGTGCTGTGGGCGTCGCAGACCGGCACCGCCGAAGAGTTCGCGGGCAAGGTGGCCGCCGGGATCGGCGCGCCGAACCTGGTGAACATGAACGAACTCGCCCTTGCCGACCTCGCGTCGCGCGACGTACTGGTGATCACCAGTACGTTCGGAGACGGAGGGCCGCCCGACAACGGTACGGAGTTCTGGAACCGGCTCACCTCCCCGGATGCCCCCACGCTGACCGGGGTGCGGTACGCGGTGCTCGGTATCGGTGACCGCACGTACGACGACTTCTGCGGCCACGCCAGGTCGATCGACACCCGGTTGGCGGCGCTGGGCGCGACACGGCTGCTCGAGCGCGTCGAATGCGAGGCTCACGACGACGAACCGATGGGCCGATGGGTTGATCAGGTCGCCGCCCTACTGGGTCGCGCGGTGTTCTCGACGCCTGCGACTGCTGCCGAGCCATTCACCCGCACGCATCCGATCGTCGCGCCGCTGTGCAGAAACATCGTGCTGACCGCGCCATCGTCACGAAAAGAGGTTCGCCAGTTCGGGTTTGACATCTCCGAATTCGATGTCAGCTACGCCGCAGGCGATTCGCTCGGGGTGTTTCCCACGAACAACCCGGCCGCCGTCGACGCCTGGCTGGCCGCGACCGGTATGCGCGGAGAGCACGTCGTTGTGGTGGACGGCGCCGAGCAGACCATGCGGGAGGCGTTGACGTCGGGCTACGACTTTTGCCGCGTCACGCCCGATCTGCTGCGCTTCATCACCGAGAACAGTCGCGATGCGAAGGCACTTCGCGCTCGCAAGGACAAGCTGGACAAGTGGCTGGTCGGACGCAACGGACTCGATCTCGTGCAGGAGTTCGTCGTCCACGCCGACCCCGACCAGTGGCTCGAGGTCCTGGTGCGGCTGACGCCGCGAAGTTACTCGATCTCGTCGAGCCCGCTGGTCAGCCCGCACGAGATACAGCTGACGGTCTCGGTGGTGCGCTACCGGGGCTCCGACGGCGGGCACCGTGGCGGTGTGTGCTCGACATTCCTTGCCGATCGCGCGGCGTCGGCCCCGGTGTTCCTGCAACGCTCACCGCACTTTCGGCCACCCGACGACAGCGACGCACCGATGATCATGGTCGGTCCCGGGACGGGCATCGCGCCATTCCGTGGCTTCCTCCAGGAACGTCGCGCACTCGGTCACGGGGGTCGCAACTGGTTGTTCTTCGGCGACCAGCACTGTCGCGAAAACTTCTATTACCGAGACGATTTGGAGGATATGGCCCGCGATGGCTTCCTCAGCCGGCTCGACCTGGCGTTCAGCCGCGACCAGGCCGACCGGGTTTATGTGCAGCACAAGATGCTCGATCGCGGTGCCGACGTATGGCGCTGGCTCGACGACGGCGGGCACTTCTACGTCTGCGGTGACGCCACCCGAATGGCGCGCGACGTCGACGCGGCGCTGACGACGATCATCGAGACCCACGGAAGGATGTCGCGCGAGCGGGCTCACGACTTCAAGCGCGAACTCGTAGCCGCGAAACGCTATGTCCGCGACGTGTACTGACTTCCGCCGTCGGCGTATCGCCCGATCGCGGTTACCGGCCAATGGATCGGTGTACGTTCCCCTTTAGCCAAGCTTCGCTTTCTGCATAACGGGGGAAACTCATGAGACGACGCGTATTCCTCGCCGGTGGGGCCGGTGCCGTTGTCGCGGTGTCTGCGCAGTCCGTCGTCGGGTGCTCAACGTCCCCGGATGAACCGCCCGGCACCGGCAGCGGTGCACCAGACGAAGCGGCCCGCTTGCGCGGACAGTATCCCGAATTCGACACCGACTATGTCGACAATGCGATAGCGCCGTTTCTTCAGAACAGCGTCTTCGATGGCCAACGTCCCGTTCTACCGATGATCGACGTTGCGCTGACGAAGGAAAATGCGCTGCCGTCCGATCTGTGGGGCCTGCTCAGCGAAAAGTGGGGACCGGACCCCGAGAAGGGTGTCACCGTCTTTCTTCAGGGGCTCGAGCTCCGTGGACCGGACAACCGCCGCAAACGGATCTATATGTCGGCAGTCACGCCCGACCTGTATGACCGCATGTACAAGGGCAAGGTGGTCCGTTTCTGGGATGAACTGCTGAGTCAGCAGAACAGCGAAAAGCCCTTGATGAGAATCTATCTGGACACGTTCTGGGACCTGTACTGGGACCTGCATCTGGGTGTGCGTGGCTCCGAGATCCCCGATCAGGTGCGTGAAATCGGCGCCAGCTTCAACGCGGTCCTGGCACACCGGGATCCGACTCAGAAGATCGTCTACGACAACTACATGGCCGTCAGGGAGCGGCTCACCTTCCTGAAGTCGTGGATCGACGATCGGCTGGCGGACATCGGATCCGGCAAGACGCGGGAGCCGGAGAAGACGTTTGCCTGGTATTGGCTCAAGAACGGCGAGGAAAGCGAGTATTTCAACCATCAGGACGTCGTGTTCGAATGCTTCCACAACTTCGTGGCATTCAGTCAGTGGGGAAACAGCCTCTACAACGTGATGTCGAACCTCGGCCGCGAAGGAGGTGACCCGCAGGCGAAGGAATGGTTCACGAAGACGATGGCGGGGGATTACGACAAGCCGGACGGTTCTGCGTTCCCGCCGCTGGAGCGGTTGGTTATGGAGTTGTTCCGCACGATCTCGCCCAACGGTGGAAGCATCTCGGCGGTCGAGCCCACGCGACCACCGGCGTTCGAGAGCCACGGGTATATCGCCACACCGCACCCATCGACGAGCAGGGATCCGGTCCAGTGGCCCAACCCCGACGACTTCGATCCGTCCCGTTACCAGGCGGCGCCGACGAGCCAGCAGATCGACGAAGCGCGAATTCGCCAGATGGGTCTGGCCAACTGCCCATTCACACCAACTGATTTTGCAGTTAAGGACGGGCGCCCAGCAGCATTGCGCAACAGCGCCTTCGGCACGGTGTTCGGCGTGATCGACGATCGACCCAGACCGGTGTGCGACTATGCCGGTTTCGCGCCCTTCGGTTTCGGTTACCGACGGTGCCCCGGAGAACAGCTGACCACGATGGCCTTCGAGGACCTGCTCCGCAAGGTCGCCCGTGATCGCGTTGAGTTCGTCAAGGTCGTACCGAATAACGCAGAGCAGCTACCGATCGGGCCCAACACTGTGATCGGCGACGACATCGGGTTTGTCCGTCTGTCATAGCCGATGGCCCGCCGCATACTAGAGATCGGGTTCCATCGCGGCAGCGACTTCGGCCGCTTCGTAGTGCTCCTCGGCAAGCAGTCCGGCCACCACTCCACGGCGGTCGTCCTCTGAACGGTTCTGGCTCAGCTTCGCCTTGCCTTCCACGCGGGTGATGGTGATCTCCAGCCCGACGATGCCCGCGAGCTGACCCTCGATGTAGCGCTCGGGCGCATCGCTTGGCTGCCACGGTTCGTTGCGCCCATCCTCGTGGACCCCCGTCAGCCGGGTGACGACAGCACGCAGCCAATCCCGGTCCTCGTGCACTCGCACGGTGCCCGACAGATGTACTGCGCTGTAGTTCCACGTCGGCACCACCCGGCCGTGCTCGGCCTTCGCCGCGTACCACGACGGGCTGATATAGGCCTCGGGGCCCGAACAGATCAACAGCGCCGGGATGTCGGGCTTGATGGTCTTCCATTGCGGGTTGGCACGCGCCATGTGGGCAAGGACGACGCCACCGTCCCACATGATCGGCAACAGGGTGGCAACAGGAAGCCCATCGGGATCGACCGTGACGAACTCGGCCGATCGCGCCGCAGCCACGAAGCGCCGAATCTGTTCTTCGTCGTCGATTCGGTTGAAGGACGGGGTGTACATCTTGTGTCCAAGGGGTCGATGAAGTGGAGGTAATTGGAACCTACTCGAACATTGGGTGCCTGTTACGGTTCGAAGCGGCTGGGCTTCAACGTCTCTCGTGGAGGTGATGTCACCGATGTTGACCGACGACTCGCTGATCAAGAGTATTCTCGCGGCCGCCGGTTTGCCCGACGCGGAGATTTCGGCTCGTGTGGCCGACATCGGCCCGGATGACGTCGCCGAGGTGATGGTGACCGAGGTCGCCTGCCGGGCCACCCTGCTGAGCCGCCCGGGGGATAGGTTAATGATTCAGTACGACCTGGGCTTCGGCGGCGGTCGCCTGGGTTATCTTCTCACGTTGCGCGACGGTGCTCCCTACGTCGAAAAAGGTTGGAGCGGCGATGCTGCTGCGACTGTCCGCCAGGACCTCGTGGACTTGCTGCGCGAACTATTCGGTCCGGCAGGACCGTACGGTGTCACCCGCGAGCTTTCCGTAAAGGAATACCCGAATTCGGATCATTGCGTGTCCACTGCTGTCGGGCTGTGGCCCGTGGTTGGTGCTATGTCGCAGCGCCCGAAGGATCTGTCCGAGCTAGCCGCTCGGTTTGGCTCAGACAAGTGGGGCGGGCGCTGGTACACGCCGCACTATCAGAAGCACTTTGAGCCCTACCGGGAGCTTGCGGTCAAGGTGCTTGAGATCGGCGTCGGCGGCTACGAGTCACCTGACGCCGGCGGTGAATCGCTGCGCATGTGGAAGCATTATTTTCGGCGGGGCCTGATCTACGGGCTGGACGTTTTTGCGAAGACCGGCATCGAGGAGAGCCGGCTGCACGTTGTGCAAGGTGACCAGGGCGATGCGCCATTCCTTGACTCGATGGCCCGCGAATTGGGGCCCTTCGACATTGTCATTGATGACGGCAGTCACATGAGCCACCACGTCATTACCTCCTTTGAAGCCCTATTCCCACACGTCCGGCCCGGTGGCCTCTACGTTGTAGAGGACCTCGCGATGGCTTACTGGCCGCGCTGGGGCGCCGATCCCGACCCGTCGGCCCAGTACAGATCCATCCGAATGATCCAGGACTTGATAGACGGCCTGCACCATCAGGAGCAGATACGGAACGGCAATGACCACCAACCGTCGATGACCGAGTTGACGGTTACCGGCGTGCACGCTTACCACAACCTTGTCCTGATCGAGAAGGGACTCAATACCGAACAAGGGTCCCCGGAATGGGTGAAGAAACTCGACCGCTCACGCTCGTACAGCGACAAGTGATGGCCCAGAGCGCTTTTCGGAATGGGTTCCGAACTGGTCCAGAGTGGGGGGATTGGGCATGGGCGGAATAGACGCTGTGGACGGTTGGTCGCCGACTTTCGAAAGCCCGCTTTGGCAGGTTGCTCGTGGCGGTGACGAAATTGATTGTTTGGTAATCGGCAGTGGTACGGCGGGGGTGAGCACTGCGCTATCGCTCGCCGAGCACGGGTTACGAGTTGTCATTTTGGAGGCTGGCCCGTTGACCTTGCTGTCCCACATCGCCAATGCGCGGCTTAATTCTGTCGGCGGTTTCGCGGCGAAAGTTAGTGACTGCGCGACGATTCCGGTCGTCTGGTCGAGTAGCGAGCAGGCGAATAAGGGAGCGCCGGGTTGGCAGGTTCCGGCGTGGGTTGCAGTGGGCGGGCGAACCCTGTTTTGGCATGGTGTCACGCCGCGCTACCAGTCGTGGGACTTCGATGAATGGCCGATCGACGCCGACGACATGGCCGGCTTCTACGATCAGGCAGAGTCATTGATCAGGGTGAGCGGGGCCGGTGATGCACGGCGGCCGCCGTTTCATCAGTCAGGTAGACAACGCACGGCAATTGAGCAGCTTGTTGCGGCGGGCTGGCCAGCCCGCCCAACACCGTTGGCCATCGATACCGGTGCGGATCGGCGCTTGGGCGCCGGGTATGACAGCTCCACAGCGCGGCTTTTGGCCAGTCGGCACCTGGGCGATTTCGCCCATGGTGCGCTGGTATCGCTGGTTACTCACGCTGTGTCAACTCGGTTGTTGCTCGAGGGCGACAGGGTCGGCGGCGTTGAGGTGCTCGATCGGCGTAGCGATTCCCGTGTTGTTCTGCGTGCACGTCATGTGGTGTTGGCTGGCGGGGCGGTGCAGTCCACACGGATTGCGTTGAGTTCAGGTCTTGCTGCGCTCAACCCGCTTGCCGGGTGCTACATCAGCGACCATCTGTTCCTGGAGGCGAGTGTCGAGTTCGACGAGCCTCGGCCCAATGAACCCATGAGTGTGCTGATCGACCCGACCCCAGAGCGGCCGTTCGAGCTGCAGGTTCAGGGTTGTTTAGACACGTCTTCGCAATACGAAGATCCCGCGGGCGGGGGCGAGTGCAACACCAATGCCTTGGTGGTGTTGGCGGCTTTCGGTGTTGGCTCGGCGAGGAAGCAGAACCGCGTAGTGCTAAGCGGCGACAGCGATCTGACCTGTGGCGGCATGCAGAGCTTTCGGGTGATCCATGACCGCAGCTCGGACGACGAGAAGTGCTTGGCCGCGATGCAGGAGGCCGCCGGCCAGGCCGCAGCTGCACTTGGCGCCCGGCTGGGGAGCCCGCTGGTTCATCCGCCCGGGGTGGCGTTGCATGAGATCGGCGGGTTGCGGATGAGCGACGACGCCCGGTCTGGCGTCACCGACAACTGCGGCCAGTTCTGGCAGGTGCAGAACCTTTCGGCGGCGGATGCCAGCGTGTTTCCCTCGCAAGGAGCAGCGAACCCGTACCTCACCATCACCGCGTGGTCCTTGCGTCATGCAGACGCGCTGGCCCGCCGATTAAGCAGCCGCAATTAGGGCCCACAAGCCCTCGGCCACGCTAAGCGGCGGTCAGCCGCAGCGGTTTCATGCTTCGATAAACGCCGTCATCAAATGATGCCGGCGGTAGAAGGACAAGTGCTCTGATGGCCGACGGAGTTCAACTATCCCGTTCCGCACTACGTTGCCCCATTCCTCGCGACGTGCCGACGATCGCACCGGTACGGTCACCTACGTGCGTGAACTTGACGGCCTGACCAAAGCCAAGGCGGTGCCCGGGTAATGGCCATGCGTCACCTCATGGTCGGCATCGCGTCGATGGGCGGGCTGATCTTCGGCTACGAGACCGGCATAGCGGCCGGCGCGTTGGATCGGGGCCAGTCCTCCTGGCTGAGTACGGCCGCGCTGATCGGCGCGATCATCGGCGCGTTGGCCGCCGGCCGCGTCGCCGACCTGGTCGGGCGCCGCGACGTCATCATGGCCACCGCCGCCCTCTTGACCTTCGGCGCATTTGTAAGTGCTATCGCCCCGTCGGAACTGGTGCTCCTGATCGGAGAGCTGGTCGTCGGAATTGGCGTGGGGGCCATCTCGGCTGCGGCCCCGCTGTATATCGCCGAGATCGCGCCGATCGCCAGTCGCGGCACGCTGATCTGCATCTTCCAGCTGATGATCACGATCGGCATCCTGCTGGCCTATGTCGGCCTCGCGATGTTCCCGGACGACGCCCAGTGGCGACTTCTGCTGGGTGCCGGTGCGGTCCCGGGCCTGATCTTGAGTGGGCTGGCCCTGCTGTTGGTGGAATCGCCAGTGTGGTTGCGACTCATGGGCGATGACGAGACGGCGGAGGGGGTGGAGACCCGGTTGGGCCTGAACAGCGCGCGTCAGCAGCTTCACGAGGTCGTCCCGGTTGCGCGCGACCCTCGCTTAGACGGTGTGTCGGCGGTGTTCTCCCTGGCGGGTCGCGGCGCGATCTTCATCGGCATCGGGCTGTTTTTCGTGCAGCAGTTCGTCGGCATCAACGCGGTGATTTATTACTCGCCCGCCAACCTGCCGAAATTGGCCGACACGACCGCGGAGTTCGGTCTGGCCAGTTCGACCGGCGTATTGCTTGCGACGGTCAATGTGATGGCAACGCTTGTCGCCGTCGTCCTCGTCGATCGGATCGGGCGCCGGCCACTGTTGCTGGCGAGCCTCGTCGGGGTTGCACTCAGCTGTGCCGCGATGGGGGTGGGGGCCGGCATGCCTTCAACGGGCAGCGGTCACATCGTTTCCATCACAGGCCTTTACCTGTTCATTATTTCGTTCGCGATAGGGCTGGGCCCGATTGCCTGGGTGGCCGCGGCGGAGTTGTTGCCGATCCGGGTGCGCGGGATCGCGATGGGTATGGTGGTCGCCTCGCACTGGCTGTTCGACAGCCTGGCCGCCCCCACCGGCCTGTTGTTGGGCGGTCAGCTCGGCCTCTACGTGCTGCTGGCGGTCTATATGTGCACGGCGATAGGCGGGTTCGTCGTGTTCCGCCGGCGCTTTCCGGAGACGAAGGATCGATCGCTGGCAGCGATCGATCGCTACTTCACCGCCTGGGCTGCGCAGGTGAGACAGACCCGCTTCGCTCACTATGCGGTGGGAGTTCTGGGCTCCCTGTCAGGCGTGCTCGCCGGATACAACTTGGCGATCACCGCGGTCACGCTGGTGCTCGTCGCCGACGAGTGGGAACTCGGCGGGTTTGAACAAGGATTGCTGGCGAGTGCCGTGGTGGCGGGAGGAGTGGCGGGCGCGTCTATCGCGGGGCTGCTGTCGGATCGTTTCGGTCGTCGCTATGTCCTGATGTCGATGGCCGCGTTGTTCGTCGCCAGCGGCTTCGGCGCCGCACTTGCCCCGTCATTGGTCTGGCTGATCGTCGCCCGCGCCGCTGCCGGGTTCGCCATTGGTGTGTCGACTCCGACGGCTGGTATCTACGTGGCGGAGATAGCACCCGCCGTCATCCGAGGCCGATTGGTTTCGATACAACTTGTGGCAAATACCCTCGGCGTGATGCTGGCCTACTGCGTGGGCCTGGTGCTGGTGAATGCGCATTCAGGCTGGCGCCTTATGTTCGGATTCATCGCGGTGCCGGCGGTGATCTACGGATTGGCGCTGCTCCCGCTGATGGAATCGCCGCGCTGGCTGATCGCCGTAGGTCAGCCCAACGCGGCGCTCCGCTCCTTGCGTCGGCTATTCAGCAGCGAGGCTGATCGCGAATTGGCCGAGATCACCGCCGAGCGCGCGGGCCCGGATTCCGATCACGGCGACACCGGCGGCGGGCGGGCCCGGCTGTGGGCGCCGTCGTATCGGCCGGTGGTCGTAGTCGGGCTCATGTTGGTGTTTGTAGGTGTGTTTTCGGGTGAGAGCATGGTGGCGTTTTATGCGCCAACCATTTTGGAGCAGATCGGCTTCACCAACACCGCCGTGGCATTCGCCACCACGCTGGGCCTCGCGGTGATCAGTTTCATCGCGACTCTGATCGCGCTTGCCGTGATCGACCAACACGGGCGCAAATCGTTGATGGTCGCCGGCCTGTTTGTGCTGGCCGCCTCCCTACTGGCGATGGCCGTACTGACCGTGGCGCCGCAGGAATTCGCGGTGGTGCGTTGGGGCCAGGTCGCATGCCTTGCGGTTTTCGTCGCGGCCTTCTGGCTGAGCGTGGGTCCGGTCAGCGGAATCTTGATCAACGAGATCTATCCGCAGGCGATCCGCGGCCGGGCCATCAGCCTGACGTCGGTACTACATGGCGTGTTTGCGATCGTCTTCACGTTGACCTTTCCGTTACTGCTCCATGGGCCGGGGTTGACCTTCACCCTGCTCGTCTACGCGGTAATCGGCATTGTGGGCGCTCTGTATCTGATTAGGGCGCTTCCTGAAACGAAGGCGAAGAGCCTCGAGGAGATCACCGAGTATTGGAACCACCGCGCCACGGCGCGGCGCCTCGACAAGGTTTCAGTGCCATGAGATGCCTTAAGGATCGGCTTTCGACAATTTGTTGGTGATGTGGGACCTTACCTGTGGTGAATCCTCAAGCGGCTAGGGGTGTTTCGACGGAAATGAACCAAGACGCGTCACGAAGCATCATCGCGGATGAGCCGGTCGATCGGCTGGCGATCGACGGTGGCACACCGGTGCGTTCGCACCCGTTGGCGTGGGAGTTCCCTGGCGGCAACGGAATCGGCGCCGAGGAACTTGAGCTGGTGTCCCGGGTGGTGCAGGCGCAAAGCCCATTCCGATTCTACGGCCCCGATCCTCAGCACATGGTTGACACTTTGGAGGATGAGTGGCGCGAAGCGTTCGCGCACCGGCACGTCCTCGCCGTATCGTCCGGCACGGCGGCGCTGTCGATCGCAATGGGCGCATTGGACATCGGACCGGGCGATGAAGTGCTGGTGCCGGGATTGTTGTGGGTTAGCACGGTGTCGGCGGTCGTGCGTGCCGGCGCTATTCCGCGCCTGGTCGACATCGACGAGACGTTCTGCATGGACCCGGACGACTTGGAGCGCAAGATCGGCCCGAACACCCGCGCGGTGCTGTGTGTGCACATAGCCGGCGCTCCGGGACGGATGGACAGGATCACCGAACTCTGCCGAACCCGCGGGCTCGCGCTGATCGAGGACTGTGCCCAGGCCGCGGGCGCCCGCCAGATTGGCCGCGCCGTCGGCTGTTTCGGCGACGTCGGTATCTTCAGCTTCCAGCTCAACAAGACGATCACCTCGGGCGAGGGTGGCATGGTGGTCTGCGAGCGCGACGACGTCTTCAAGCGCGTCGTGGCGATGCATGATCTCGGCTATGCCCGCACCAAGGAAGGCAGGCTGGACACGTCGGACCAAGACTGTCAGTTGTGGGGCATCGGGGCGCGCATGTCGGAGTTGGCCGGTGCGATGGCGTTGGGCCAGCTGCGCAAGTTGCCCCAAATCGTGGGATGGATGCGCGACGCCAAGTGGAGGATCCGGCTCGCGCTGGATGACATCCCCGGCCTGGATTTTCGCGAGATCGTCGATCCGTCAGGCGATTCGGGGCTCAACCTGATCTGTATCCTGCCCGACGAGCAGCTGTGCAAACGCTTCGTTGACGCGGTGCGCGCGGAGGGCGTCACGGGGCCGTTCAAAAGCGAGGCGCTGCTCACCATGCGTGAGTGGGACCTTCATTGGTGCTCGAACATCCCCAGCCTGGTGGCAGCCTCCGACAGCCGCGATGGACTGCCCTGGACCCATCCGGCCAACGCCTTCGCCGCGGACTACACCTA
>CAVRFN010000023.1:0-13519 GCA_963720345.1 uncultured Actinomycetota bacterium | reverse complement strand
ATACCGCTTCTAGCGGAGCCCGGATAGGTCAGCCTTGAGCCGTGGCGTACGCGGCGCAGGACCGATCGTGAAGGCGCTGGTGTTCGGCGTTGCTCCGGAACCATTCGAAGTTCCCGACGACGCAAACCCGCTGGTGCGTAACCTCGCCAACTCGCCAGTCGGGCTGCGCGATATGCCTGATCCCGTTCCCCTGCACGATGATTGGGTGGTAACCCGACCGCGGCTGACAGGGATATGCGGGTCGGACTCCAAACAGGTGCTCCTCGACTTCGGCGAGGGTGACACCGACAACGCGATGGCCGCGTTCTGCTCGTTTCCACAGGTGATGGGCCATGAGGTCGTCGCAGATGTCGTCGCGCTGGGCCCCAAGGCGCGCGGGCTGGATGTAGGCCAACGAGTGGTCTTGAACCCCTGGCTTTCGTGCGCACCGCGTGGCATCGAACCACTGTGTCCCGCTTGTGAAGCCGGCGATTACAGCCTGTGCTGGAGTTTCGCCGACGGCGACATCAAACCGGGCATTCACACCGGTGTTTCGGCCGACGTCAGCGGCGGCTACGCCGAGCTGATGGCCGCGCACGACAGCATGTTGTTCGGCGTACCCGACGAGGTGCCCGATGAGCTTGCGGTGTTCGCCGACCCGTTCTCGGTGTCTTTGCACTCGATCACCCGCCATCCGCCGCCCCGTTCGGGCCGGGTGCTGGTGTACGGGGCGGGCTCACTCGGGCTGTGTGCCGTCGCGACGCTGCGAACGCTCTACCCGGAGGTGGCCGTCGCCGTGGTCGCGCGCTTCGACGCCCAGGCGACGCTGGCCCGTACGCTCGGTGCAGACCTGGTGCTCAAGCATGAACCGCGGCTGGCGGTCATCGAGGAACTGGTGGCGTGGGGCGGCGGTCGACTGCGTCAGCCGCTGCAAGGGCTGCCGATGGCATATCCGGGTTCGATCGACGTCGTCTACGACACCGTCGGCAAGCCCGAGACGTTCGAGGTGGGTGTACGGGTGCTCGCGGCGCGAGGCACGTTGGTGAAGGCGGGGGTGCACGCGCCGGGCCGGTGGGAGTGGAGTCCGTTGTACTTCAAGGAAGTCAACTGGGTCGGCTCCAACGCCTTCGGTATCGAGGAGGTCGAGGGGCTTCGCAAGCACGCCATCGAGCACTACCTCGATCTGGTCGTCGACGGCCGGGTTGACCTGCGCTCCATGCTCACTCATACCTACCGTCTGCAGCAGTGGCGCGATGCGTTCCTTGCGATCGCGAACCAGGCGGAGAGCGGCGCCGTCAAAGTGGCCATCGACCAGCGCTGAACGCCCACCGGGCACGGTGGAGACACATCTGACCCACGTCTACACCAAGCTCGGCCTCAGCTCGCGAGTTCAGCTTGCTCAAGAGGCGGCGCGTCAGGCCTGAGATCGGATCAGCGAGATCAGACTTTTGACACGCCGTACCGCCGATTTGTGTACCGGAACCTGATTTCGCCGGGGCTACATCGGGTTCTGGCGGAGGTATCCGTATACGGCGCCAAAGTTCTTGTTGACCTCGTCGGGGATCGGCACCGGACCACCCAGAGCCCTTGCACCCCAAACAATCTGCGCGGTGCGCTCAACCAGCGCGGTCACGTGTAACACCTTGTCGGGCCGCGCCCCGACGGCCACCAGACCGTGGTTGGCGATCAGCGCTGCGGCCCTGCCCTCCAACGCCTTCACGGCGTTGTGGCCGACATCGGGTGTGCCGGACGCGGCGTACTCGGCACATCGGATCTCGCCACCGCAGTACACGGCGAACTCGTCGACGGCGGCCGGAATCGACTGATGCGCAACCGCGAACATGGTGGCCCACACCGGATGACTGTGGATCACGCTGCCGATGTCGTCGAATGCGCGGTAGCAGGCCAGATGCAGCGCCATCTCCGTCGAAGGGCCCCTGCCGTCCTTGGCGGCCAGCACACCGCCCTCGGGGTCGACGAGCACGAGGTCGTCGAGTGCCATATCGGCGTAGTCCACCGAAGACGGCGTGATCACGATGTTGGCGTCCTCGCGCCTGGCCGAGATGTTGCCCGCCGTGCCCTCCACGAGGCCGCGGCGCAGCATGTCCTTAGCCGCGGCGAGCACCGCATTTTCGGGGTCAGCGACGAATTTCACGAGGTCAGTACCTCCGGGTTGACGATGTGCTCGGGCGCGCGGCCGGACAGAAGTGCCTCGAGGCCGTCGGCGACGATCTGCGCCTGCCGTGCCTCAGTGTTCCACGTGGCCCCGCCGATATGGGGCGTGAGTACGACGTTGGGCATACCCGTGAGCGGGTGGCCGACGGGTAACCATTCGCCGACGAAGTGATCGAGCCCGGCCGCGGCGATCCTGCCGCTACGCAGCGCGTCTACCAGTGCGTCGGTGTTGTGCAGTTGGGCCCGAGCGGTATTGAGGAACACCGCGCCGTCGCGCATCTTCGCGAACTGGTCGGCGCCGATCATCTCGACGGTGTCCTCGGTGACGGGCGCGTGCAGCGAGATGACGTCGGACGCGGCGAGCAACTCGTCGAGGCTGTGGCCGGCCTCGTCGTTGTAGGGGTCGTACGCGATCACCGTCACGCCGAGTCCCTGCAGCCGCCACCGCAGTGCCCGCGCGACGGCGCCGAGGCCCACCAGACCGGCCGTCAACCCCGCGATCTCCCAGGCCCGGAACCGTTGGTAGGGGATGGTGCCGTCGCGGAACACTTCACCGGCGCGGACATCCGCGTCGGCGGTCACCACGTGGCGAGTGGCCGCAAAGAGCAAGGCGATTGCCATCTCCGCGACCGCGTCGGCGTTGCGGCCGGGCGTATGCAACACCGGGACACCCGCCGCGACCGCTCCCGTGATATCGACGTTGTTGGGGTCTCCGCGGGTGGACGCGACGGCACGTAACGGCAAGTCGAATACCGGCCCGCTCACCGAATCACCCTCCACGACAAGAATGTCGGCCTGTTCGGCCGTCGCGCGCTCCGCGAGCTGCTCGGCGGAATAGATCCGCAGCGGGCGCTGCTCGATCCACGGGTCGTAGACGACGTCGACCAACTGCTTCAGCTTGTCGAAACCCGGACCGCGAAGGGGTGCCGTCACGAGCGCACGAAGTCGGGTCATGATTGTTCATGCTGACGTACGGTGGCGCTCGTGTCAGCTAAAGCCGTCACGATCGGCATCGACATCGGCACGACCGCTGTCAAGGCCGTCGCCGCCGATGAGGACGGCCAGGTGACGGCCAGAGTGCGGATTCCACACCGGCTGCGGGTGCCCGCGCCCAATCAACTCGAGCATGACGCCGACGAGGCGTGGCACCAAGGCCCATTGAAGGCCTTGAAAGCGCTGGCCGACTTGCGCCGACCCGATGCCGCGGCGGTAGCGGTCACCGCGATGGTGCCGTCCCTGACCGCCGTCGACGACGAGGGCCGCCCGCTGACGCCGGGCCTGCTCTATGGCGACGTCCGTGGCCGGCCGGCCACCGGTCCGGACACCACGTTCCTCTCCGGTGAGGCGGTCGAGTTCCTGCGCTGGACGGTGGGGGAGGCGCCCGCCGCACACGGGTACTGGCCTGCGATGGCGGTGGCCAATCATGCGCTGGCGGGCGAAGCGATGATCGACAACTCCACCGCCAGCACCGCCTATCCGTTGTTCGACGGCAACGGATGGAGTGAAACGGTATGCGCGGACTGCGGTGCGTCACCGGAGGCCATGCCCCGCGTGGAGACGACGGGCGCCGCGGCGGGCCGGGTGCGCGGCACCGACTCCGCGCTGGCAGTCGGAGCCGTCGATGCGGTGTGCGAGCAGATCGTGGCAGGTGCCGACCAGGACGGCGACGTCCTCGTGTTGTGCGGCACCACTCTGATCGTGTGGGTGACAACCGGCGAATTCCGTGAGGTCCCCGGCCTGTGGACGCTGCCCCACACCGCCGCGGGCAAGCTCCAGATCGGCGGGCCCAGCAACGCGGGTGGTCTTTTCCTCGGCTGGGTGGACCGCCTCGTCGGGCCGGACGGCGACGTCGACCCCGGGCGGGTGCCGGTGTGGTCGCCGTACCTGCGCGGTGAACGCGTCCCGCTGCACGATCCGGATCGTCGCGGCGTGCTCGACGGGCTGAACCTCACACACGACGGCGCCTCGGTGCGGCGGGCTGCGTTCGAGGCGTCGGGATTCGTTGTTCGGCAGATCATCGAGATGAGCGGCGCTCGGGCGACGCGCATCGTCGCGACGGGCGGCGGCACGCGCGTCGCGCCCTGGATGCAGGCCATCGCCGACGCGACCGGACTGCCTGTGAGCGTGTCGGGCGTCGCAGAAGGCGCCGCGCTGGGAGCGGCGTTTCTGGGGAGGATGGCGGCTGGGCTCGAATCCGCGGTCAGCGATGCCACGCGGTGGGTGTCGGTCGACCGGATCGTCGAGCCGGATCCGGCGTGGACCAATGCCGTCGGAGACCGCTATGCCAGATTCCTCGAGTTGGCGAAGGTGGTCACATGACGGGCATCTTCGACGGCACGGCTATGGTCACGACGATCGTTAGGGTGCGCGATGTCGCGGCATCGGTGGCCTGGTACCGCGAAAAGCTTGGGTGGGAGCCGATTCACGCCGGCTCCGACGGGCCGGACCATCCGATCGCGGCGTACGCGATCGCGGGCGGGGTGGTGTCGCTGTGGCAGCTTCCGCCAGGCCAGTCGCGCGACCGACGACACAACGACCGCAACAGCTATGTGTGCATGGTCATGACCGGTGACCTCGAGGCCGTGCGTCGAACCCTGGTCGATCGCGGTGTCGACGTCGGCGAGATCCGGCGCAGTGCCAACAACGAGTTCGTCTGGTTTCACGACCTCGACGGCAACCGATTCGAGCTCAGCCGCCCACTAATCTCGGAGAACTAAGCCTTGATCGCCTTCAGGTAGCTCATGTCGGCGAAAAAGCCCATCGCGCCATCCTCGGGGAATTCGAATCCGTTGGCGGCGTAAGCGTCCGGCACAGTCTGGGCCGTGACGTCCCAACCGTGCGCTGTCAGATAGTCGACGACGTCGTTGCGCTCGTCGTGATAGATCAGCTCCGACATTTCGATGTCGTGACCGTACTGCTTGAGCCTGTCGGCGATCACCTGCGACCTCTCATCGGAGAATGCGCTGATGTCCGGTATGTGCTCGGTGGCGACACGGCTACCAGGCGCGCTGAGCTCGTCGATGCGGTCGAACAGCAGATCCTGTGCCTCGGGCGGCAGGTAGATCAGCAGTCCCTCGGCGATCCACGCCGTTGGCCGCGTGGGATCGAAGCCGTTGTCCCGTAGTGCTTTCGGCCAGTCCTCGCGGAGGTCGATCGCGATCGGCCGCAGGTCTGCGGCTGGCTCGGCCCCCAATTGCGCCAGCGTCTCGCCCTTGAACGCGATGACCTCGGGCTGGTCCAGCTCATAGATGGTGGTGCCCGCGGGCCAGGCCAACCGATAGGCCCTCGCGTCCAGGCCCGCGGCAAGTATCACGGCCTGACGCACGCCGGCGGCGGCCGCATCGGTGAACAGCGAGTCGAAATGGCGTGTGCGGACTGCCATTCCCTCCGCTGCGCGGCGCATTTTGAAACGAGGGTCGACGTCGTCGAGATCGATCTCACCGTCGAGCGCGCGGACGAAGAAGTCGAGGCCAACCGCGCGGACCAACGGTTCGGCGTACGGGTCGTAGATGAGGCCCTCACGGTTGCTCAGCACCCGCTGTGCGGCGACCATCGTCGCGGTCGATCCGACGCTGGAGGCCAGATCCCATGAGTCATTGTCGGTACGTGCCATGGCTCCTACTTCAGGATTGCGGAGAGATAGCCGGAGGTAACGGCCATGCCGGCGGTGAGCGGATCGTCGGGAAGCTGAAAACCATTGGAGGCAAACGCTTCCTCGGTTGTCTGCAAGGTGACCGTCCACTCCAGCGACGTGAGGTAGTCGCCCGCCGAATTGCGCTCGCCGCCGTAGAACAGGTCGGCCAGGTCGATCTCGGAGCCGAACCGGCGGGACCGCTCCGTGAGCAGTCGCGCGAAGTCCTCCGGGAGCGAGGTCATGTCCATGTGCTCGGTGGCCACCCGGCTTCCGGGCGCCGACAACGCGGTGATGTTGTCGAACAAGCGATCCTGGGCCTCGGGGGGTAGGTACACCAGCAACCCCTCGGCTATCCACGCGGTGGCCGCCGCAGGATCGAACCCTGTGTCACGCAGGGCCGTCGGCCAGTCGTCACGCAGGTCGATGGCAACGGTGCGCAGCGTCGCGCGTGGTGTCGCGCCGAGCCGGCGCAGCGTTTCGCCCTTGAACGCAATGACCTCAGGCTGGTCGACCTCGAAGACCGAAGTACCCGCGGGCCACGGCAGACGATAGGCGCGCGTGTCGAGTCCGGATGCGAGGATGACTGCCTGACGCACGCCCGCAGCCGCTGCCGACGTGAGGAAAGTATCGAAAAACCTTGTCCGGACTGCGATCTGCTCGTTCATCGCCCGGCGGCTCAATAGAGGATCGTCGTCGATCGCAATCTCACCGTCGACCATCTTGACGAAGTGTTCCAGCCCGACGGCGCGAACGAGCGGGTCGGCAAAAGGATCATCGAGGAGGGAGTCAGGGCCGTTGGACGCCATCGCGCGGGAGGCGGCGACTGCAGTGGCCGTGGCTCCGACGCTGGACGCCAGGTCCCAGGAGTCGTTGTCGGTGCGGGGCATTAGCTCCTACTTTCTGGTTGCGATGACGGCGAGCGAATCACGCAGCGGTACCAGAGATTCGGTATCGGGAAACACGCGACCGTAGCCGGCGAAAACCTCCGGGCGGGGGCGGGCGGACACCTGCCAGCCGTGCTCGGTGAGGTATTCGATCACGCCGTTGCGCTCGCCGTCGTAGAACAACTTGGTGATGTCCATGTCGACCGGGGCGTCGCCCCACTGGTCTTTCATCTCCTGAAGCCGCGCGCCGATGCTTGCGGCGGCGTCGGGGTGGTACTCGGTGGCCAGCCGGCTGCCCGGCGCGCTGAGCGCGGCGATGTCGTCGAAGAGCCGGTCCTGTGCGTCGGGCGGCAGGTAGACCAACAGGCCCTCGGCGCTCCACGCCGTCGGCTGGTTGATATCGAACCCACTGGCGCGCAACGCCTTCGGCCAATCCTCGCGCAGGTCGATGCCGACCATGCGGTGCTCCGCGGCGGCAGATGCGCCGATCGACGTCATCGTCTCGGACTTGAACTCGATGACCTGCGGCTGGTCGATCTCGTACACGGCGGTGCCGTCCGGCCACGGCAGCCGGTAGGCGCGCGAATCCAGGCCCGAGGCGAGGATCACCGCCTGTCGGATTCCCTCAGCGCCGGCGTCGAGGAAGAAGTCGTCGAAGAATCGCGTCCGCACCGCGATCGAGGTGGTGAGGAACGCCGCGCCGCCCGGATTACCGTCGTCGGGCGGTTCGATCTCCCCGTCGACCAGCTTGGTGAAGAAGTCCAGGCCGACGGCGCGCACCAACGGCGCGGCAAAGGGGTCGTCGAAGAGCGGGTCGTCTTCACGACTGGCCACCGCGCGCGCCGCGGCGACCATTGTTGCGGTGGTGCCGACGCTGGATGCCAGATCCCAGCTGTCGGACTCGGTCCTGCTCATCACCCGAGTATGCCGCTGACATATTGCAGGTCACCGAAGCGGGCGACGTCCTCATCCTCTTCAGTGATTTCCGGCAGGCCGTTCTCACTCAGCAGCTGCTTGACGCTTTGCCAAGAGATCTGCCAGCCACGATCGGCGAGGTATGTGGACGCCTCGTTGCGATCGCCCATGTAGATGAGGTCGGCGAAGTCGAGCTCGAAGCCGTGGCTCCGCCACTGCTGGGCAGCCTCCTGCATCCGCTCGATCGCCTTCTCGTGGTCCGCGGGGTCGATGCCCGGTGTGCTTTCCACCGCGACGTGACTGCCGATCGCGCTCAGTTCGGTGATGGTGTCGAGCAGCTTGTCCTGGGCCTCCGGCGGCAGGTAGCCGAGCAGGCCCTCGGCGCTCCATGCGGTGGGCTGGCTGGGGTCGAACCCCGCGGCGATCAGTGCCGACGGCCAGTCGAAGCGAAGATCCACCGCGACGGTCCGGCGGTCTGCGGTGGGTTCGGCGCCGAAGTCTGCGAGTGTCCGGGTCTTGAACTCGATGACCTCGGGCTGATCGATCTCGTAGACCGTCGTACCCGCGGGCCACGCCAGCCGGTAGGCCCGGGAGTCGAGACCGGACGCGAGGATGACCGCCTGCCGGATGCCTGAGGTGGCGGCGTCTGCTGAATCGCCACCTCCGGTGGCGGTGGTGAAGAACTCGTCGAAGAACTTGGTCCGCACCGCCATGTTGTCGGTCATCCGCGCCATGCCGACGGATGCGTTGTCGACGTCGAGATCCTGGGCGCGCAGTTCGCCACTGGCGAGCTTGGTGAAGAAGTCCACGCCGACCGCACGCACCAGCGGTTCGGCGAACGGATCGTTGATCAACGCGTCGTCGGCCGTGGTCGCGATCGCCCGCGCCGCGGCGACCATCGTGGCCGTCGCACCAACGCTCGATGCGAGATCCCAGGTGTCGTTGTCAGTCCTTGTCATCAATAGCCCCTAAATCGAGTCATTTACTTAGTGGATATAACGAGATGAGGCCCACGGTATGTTCCCGAGCTGAGAAGGGACTGTGAGTGTCGATCCGGGCAGCGTGATGCAGGGCGAAGGAGCTGCAACTGTTAGTCTCGTAGACTGTTTGACGCGTGACTTCGCAGGCTGCGCGCCTGACGGGGGTCACACTGATAGATACCCGACTTAACCAAGAACCCGCTGGTCAGACCAGCCACATTTGCATGCCGCTAGTCACAGGTCGGCTGCGCAGGAGGAAGAGTGCTTTCGGCTTTCATCTCGTCACTGCGGACAGTCGACCTGCGGCGGAAAATCCTCTTCACAATCGGCATCGTCATCCTGTACCGGGTTGGCGCCTCGATTCCGTCCCCCGGCGTCAACTACCCGAATGTGCAGCAGTGCATCGCAGATGTCAGCGGCGGCGACTCGGGGCAGGTCTACTCGCTGATCAACCTGTTCTCCGGCGGCGCGCTGCTGCAGCTGTCGGTGTTCGCGGTCGGCATCATGCCGTACATCACCGCCAGCATCATCGTCCAGCTGCTGACGGTCGTCATCCCGCGTTTCGAGCAGCTGCGCAAAGAAGGCCAGTCGGGCCAGACCAAGATGACGCAGTACACGCGTTATCTGGCGATCGCGCTGGCCCTGCTGCAGTCCACCAGCATCATCGCGCTGGCCGCGAACGGCGGCCTGCTGCAGGGCTGCACGCTGGACATCATCCAGGGTCAGAGCGAGGGCCTGAACATCTTCACCCTCGTCGTGATGGTGCTGGTGATGACCGCAGGTGCCGCGCTGGTGATGTGGATGGGCGAGCTGGTGACCGAGCGTGGCATCGGCAACGGCATGTCGCTGATGATCTTCTCCAGCATCGCGTCGGCGATCCCCGGCGAGGGCAAGTCCATCCTGGACAGCCGCGGCGGCCTGGTGTTCACCGCGGTCTGCGTGGCCACGCTGGGCATCGTCGTCGGCGTGGTGTTCGTGGAGCAGGGTCAACGACGTATCCCGGTCCAGTACGCCAAGCGCATGGTCGGCAGGCGAATGTACGGCGGAACGTCGACGTACTTACCGCTGAAGGTCAACCAGGCCGGCGTCATCCCCGTCATCTTCGCGTCATCGCTGATCTATATCCCGCACCTGATCACCCAGCTCATCACCAGCGGAGACCCGAACGCGGCCAACAGCGGCTTTTCCAGGTTCATTGCCGAATACCTCACGAATCCGGCTGACCCGGCCTATATCGCGATCTACTTCGGACTGATCGTCTTCTTCACCTACTTCTATGTGTCGATCACGTTCAACCCCGAAGAACGTGCCGACGAGATGAAGAAGTTCGGCGGCTTCATCCCCGGCATCCGGCCAGGCGCGCCCACCGCCGACTATCTGCGATATGTGCTCAACCGGATCACCCTGCCGGGCTCCATCTATCTGGGTGTCATCGCTGTGTTGCCCAACTTGTTCCTGCAGATCGGCAACACCGGCTCCGTACAGAATCTGCCCTTCGGCGGTACTGCGGTTCTGATCATGGTTGGCGTCGGCTTGGATACCGTCAAGCAGATCGAGAGCCAGCTGATGCAAAGAAACTACGAAGGGTTCCTCAAGTGAGAGTCGTTCTACTCGGACCGCCCGGGGCGGGCAAAGGAACCCAGGCTCAGAAGCTCTCCGAGAAGCTCGGCATCCCGCAGATCTCGACCGGGGACCTGTTCCGCAAGAACATCAACGAAGGCACCGAACTGGGGGTCGAGGCCAAGCGTTACCTCGATGCCGGTGACCTGGTGCCAAGCACGCTCACCAATGCGCTGGTCGAGGACCGGATCGAACAGGAGGACGCGGCCGGAGGCTTCATCCTCGACGGCTACCCGCGCTCGGTCGAGCAGGCGAAGGCCCTCGACGACATGCTGAAGAACCACAGCACCAAGCTCGACGCCGTCCTGGAGTTCGCCGTTTCCGAGGACGAGCTGTTCACGCGGCTCAAGGCCCGCGGCCGCGCCGACGACACCGAAGACGTGATCCGCAACCGGATGCAGGTGTACCGCGACGAGACCGAGCCGTTGCTGGAGTATTACTCCCACAACAACCTGCAGACCGTCGATGCCGTCGGCGCGCTGGACGAAGTCTTCGCCCGGGCGTTGCGGGCGCTCGGCCGCTAGCCGAACGGATTGACGATGGGTCTGCCAGGGCTACGGAGCCGTCGGGTCGTCCCGCAGCGGACTCCCGCTGAACTCGATGCAATGGCCGCCGCGGGCGCACTGGTTGCGTCCGCGCTGCTGGCTGTCCGCAACGCGGCCGCCCCGGGTGTATCGACGCTCGAGCTGGACGAGATCGCCGAATCGGTGATCCGCGACGGTGACGGTATCCCGTCGTTCCTCGGCTACCACGGTTTCCCGGCCAGCATCTGCTCGTCGGTCAATGACCGTGTGGTGCATGGCATTCCCACTGCAGGTGAAACCCTGGCATCGGGTGATCTGGTGTCCATCGACTGCGGGGCAATCCTCGATGGTTGGCACGGCGACTCGGCCGTCACCTTCGGTATCGGAGAGCTGATCCCCGTCGACGAAGCGCTATCCGCGGCCACCAGGGAGGCCATGGAGGCCGGCATCGCGGCGATGGTGCCCGGGAACCGGCTCTCCGACGTGTCACACGCCATTGAGGTCGGGACGCATGCCGCCGAGGCCAGGCACGACCGCAAGTTCGGGATCGTCGCCGGCTACGGCGGTCACGGCATCGGCAGGCAAATGCACATGGACCCGTTCTTGCCCAATGAGGGCGCGCCCGGCCGCGGTCCTCACCTGGCGCCTGGATCCGTTTTGGCCATCGAACCGATGCTCACTCTGGGCACCACGAAGACGGTTGTCCTCGAAGACGAATGGACCGTCGTCACCGCCGACGGCTCCCGTGCTGCGCATTGGGAACACACCGTGGCTGTGACCGATGACGGACCGCGGATTCTGACGCTTTAGATCGATTTCACCACCTCCGCGCGGGTGCGACACTGAACCGGATGACCCGCAACCTCGTATTACCAACGGAGGTTGAAATTTGGACGACCCGGAGACTGGGGCAGGACTGGACGGCCAGGTCATGCGGGTGCTCTATCAGGAGCACGCCGCTGCACTTTGGCGGTATGCCGTACGGCTCACCGGGGATACGGCTCGGGCGGAGGATGTCGTGCAGGAGACGCTACTGCGTGCATGGCGCCACCCCGAGGTGACCAACGACAAAGAGAGGTCCGCGCGGGCGTGGCTGTTCACCGTCGCGCGTAACCTCGTCATCGACGAGAGACGAAGCGCAAGGTTCCGCAGCGAATCAGGCACGCCCGACATGGAACAAGCGGCGGACCACGCGGGGCCCGACGAGGTGGAGACGGCGTTGGATCGCATGTTGCTCATTGAGGCCATGGCCCAGCTGTCCGAGGACCACCGGGCGGTCATCAGCCGCGCGTATTACCAGGGCGGCACCACCGCGCAGATCGCTGCCGAACTGGAGATCGCCGAGGGCACCGTGAAGTCGCGGCTGCACTACGGGATGCGGGCCCTGCGGCTCAAGTTGCAGGAGATGGGGGTAACACGATGACACTGTTCGGGCTACCCAGAGGGGGTGACGAGGTGGACAACGATCGGTTTGCGACGTGGGACGCCGCCTACGTCCTTGGCTCCTTGTCCGAAGACGATCGCCGCGAATTCGAAGCGCACCTGCAGACGTGCCCGCGGTGCCGCGCCGCCGTGGAGGAATTGGGTGAAATCCCGCCCTTGCTCGCCAAACTCGACTCCGCCGACGTTGCGTCGCTCGAGGGGGGCCAGCCTTTGCCGCAGCTGCGACCCCAGGTGCTGGATTCGCTGCTGCACCGCGTCCACGCGAATCGCAGGCGCTCCCGGTGGGTGACCACCGCCGCGCTCGCCGCCGCGGCGGCCGTGCTGGCGATCGGTTTGGTGATCGCGATTCGCCCGGACAGTCTCGGGCTGCAGACCGGCACGGAACAGGTCGCCGGATCGGCGATGGAGATGACGAAGGTGTCCGAGACGCCGATCAACGCGACCATCAACATGACCGGTTACGGCTGGGGTACCCGCATCGACATGGCGTGCACATACGGCGACTGGGGCCGACGCGACGCGCCGCCGCAGAACCTGGGCATGGTCATCGTCGGCCGCGACGGCAGTCAGAGCCAGATCGCGACGTGGCTCGGATTGTCCGGTGCGACAGCATTGCCCAGCGCGAACACCCCCCTCCCGATGGAGGAAATCGCTGCTGTGCAACTGGTTTCATCTGATTCGGGCCAGATACTGCTCGAGAAGCAACTGTGATTCGAACCACTGGGTGAACCGAATCTACTAGCTACTCGTGTCCTGTATGAAGCCGCTCGAAGAGCATAGGGACAGGTGACATATGGCCAGGCACCGAGTTGTCGACCACATTGTCGGGTATCTCGCTGGGATGGGCGTCGGCTACATATTCGGCGTCGATGGCGCGAACATCGAAGATCTCTATGATGCGGCGTTCTTTCGCGCAGACATCACGGCAGTGCTTGCCAAGCACGAGTTCTCCGCTGCGACAATGGCCGACGGATACAGCCGCAGCGGAGCCGGACTCGGCGTGGTGGCTGCGACATCGGGTGGCGGATGCCTTAACACTGTGCCTGGCCTCGGAGAGGCCTTCGCGAGCCGGATTCCGGTGCTGGCGCTGATCGGGCAGGCGCCTACCTCCCTTGACGGGCGGGGTGCGTTCCAGGACACCAGTGGCCGCAACGGCGCACTCGACGGGCAGGCGTTGTTCTCAGCGGTGTCGGTCTACTGCAAGCGGGTGACGACACCCGAAGAGATCATCACGGCGCTGCCGGAGGCGATCGCCGCGGCCCGCACCGGTGGACCGGCAGTACTGTTGCTGCCCAAGGATATTCAGCAGGCCGCGCTTCGCTCGGTGAACGGCGGTGACGCCTTCATCGATCATCACGACACGTA
>CAVRFN010000022.1:0-29676 GCA_963720345.1 uncultured Actinomycetota bacterium | reverse complement strand
TGTTGAACGGGAATGCGTTCTCGCCACCGGTGAACATCAGGCCTTCGTCGCCGGGCGGCTCCCAGCCCGGCTCACCCCAGAACACGGGGTTGAAGGGGACCCCGCACCGACCAGCCAATCGAAATGGTCGACGCTTCCAGCGCAATAGTCGCCGACGCGGTTCGCGTCGGCGCCCGGCCCCATCGCCACGTTGAGGAACGCGGCCATGTTCTCGACGGAATCATCGAAACCACAGGCTTGTTGGATTCCGGTGCCGCCACCGAGGTAGATGAATCCGCCCGCCATCGCGGCCGCGCCGCCCCATCCTCCGGTGCGCTCGAGCACGAGGACGTCGGCGCCGGCCGAGGCGGCCTCGACCGCCGCGGCCGCACCGGCGATGCCGTACCCCGCGATCACGACATCGGCTTCGAAATCCCAACTCTCGATCTGCTCGAGCGGCTTGGGGTAGACGTCGGTATCGATCGGCACATCCGCATCGCCGCAGGCGGTTCGCCCATCCACTGGTGACCCCAGTAACTGTCGGCGGTGATTTCCTCTGCGGTGTAATACCTTTCGTCGACCCGCATACCATCGGTGCCGAACTCGATGTCCCAGTCGCCGGGTGCACGGACGTAGAAGGACACCATCTTGTCGTTGGTGTGGCGGCCCAGCGTCGAGGAGAGCTGGAATCCGTCCGCATTGACGCGGTCCAGCGCCTGCCCGACGGCGTCGAGGCTGTCGACCTCCACCATGATGTGGACGACACCGGGCTTGCCCTGGTTCATCGCCGGGCAGATGGCCAGGCTGTGGTGCCGCTCGTTGACACCGAGGAACCGCACACGTATCGGACCGAATTCGGGCGGCGCAGGCACACGGAAGGCGCCGCGCGAGCGGAATCCCAGGACGTCGGTGTAGAAGTCGAACAGACCATTGGCATCCATCGCAGGCATCACCACGTGGCCGAGCCCCTGGTCGCCCGTGACGAACCGCGCGCCGAACGGGGTGACCACCGGACTGTGGTCGAGCACCGCACCGTGGAAAACCTCCAGCGTCGTGTCCGCAGGATCGGAGAAGGTGATCACTTCCTCGACCCGCCGCTCGTCGGCCTCGGCCGCGGACAGCTCCTTGAACACGACACCGGCGGCGTCCAGGTTGGCTTTGACCTCCTCGAGCGCGGCGTGGTCGCGCACCTCCCAGCCGACGGTCAGAACCCGGTCGACGTCGCCGGGGACGACGACGATGCGCGCCGCCCGCTCATCCATCCGCAGGTACAGGGCTGACGGATCCGGACCCTTGCCTTCGGCGAATCCCAGGACACCGAAAGCGAACTGACGCCATCGGTCGATATCGTTGGTCGCAACGGTGATGTAGCCGAGGCTCTTGAGAATGGCTCATCTGTCAGATCAGCGCCCGCAGCGGACCCTCGGGGTCGACTCCGAACGAGCTCAGCGCGGACGCGTGATAGGGCGTGCCGGGAACGTGGATTGCGTGGGCCAGGCCGGCGTGTGCGTCACGCCAGAACCGCTGCAGCGGTTTGTCCATCCGCAACGCGTTGCCTCCCGATCGGGCGAAGATCTGGTCGACCGCGGCGACCGCGCGCCACGCCGCGCGCACCTGCGTCCGGCGACCGGCGGCACGGTCGGCGAATGACACCTCAGCACCGGAGTCGACGATGTCGTAGATCCGGTCGACGTTGGCCAGCAGTTCCTGGCGGGCGGCGTTGATATCGGCGGCGGCCTCGCCGATGGCGTACATGACGTACGGGTCGTCCTTGACCGCCCCGTAGGCGCCGACGCGGTCACGCTGGTAGTCCAGGTGGGCGGCGAGTGCCCCTTCGGCGATACCGACCACTGCGGATGTGATGCCCAGCGGGAACATCGTCGACCAGGGCATCAGGTACAGCGTCGACGTCATCCCGGCCTTGCGCTGGGCGGTGCCGTCCATCACCTCGGTGGCGTCCATCGTCCGGTAGTCGGGGATGAAGGCGTCGCGCACGATGACGTCCTTGGATCCGGTGCCACGCAGGCCGACCACGTTCCAGGAATCCTCGACGATCTCGTAGTCCGTGCGCGGCAGGATCATGTGCAGCATCTGCGGCGGCATCAGTGGCTTGCCGTCGGCGTCGCCCAGCATCGCGCCCAGGATGATCCACTCGCATTGGTCGGTGCCGGAGCTGAATTGCCAGCGCCCGTTGAAGATGTAGCCGCCGTCGACCGGCTTGGCCACGCCCTGCGGCGCGTAGGGGGACGCGACCCAGGTGTCGACGTCGGAGCCCCAGATCTCCTCAGCCACCCGAGGATCGGCGTAGGCCAGCTGGTAGGGGTGTACGCCGACGACGCCATTGACCCATCCCGCAGCGGGATCCAGCGACGCCGTCGCCATCACGGTCTCGGCGAACTCGCGCGGATGGACTTCGAAGCCGTTGTACTTGGTGGGCTGAAGCAGCCGGATGTTGCCCGCCGCCTTCATGGCCTTGGTCGTCTGGTCGGTGAGCTGGCCGATCTTCTCTGCCTCAGCTCCCTGCTCGCGCAGTTGGCCGGCGATCTCCATCACCCGGTCGATTACCCGCTCGGTCATTCTTTCGTCCTTACTCTGAGGGCTTGATTGATGGTGTACCGCAGATCTCCGTCGTGCCGCAGCCAATCCCGATCAGCGGAACGATTGGCTTTCAAAATTCGATGTGCACGGTGTCTGAGACGGGTCTGGCCTGGCAAGCCAGGATGAGGCCGGCCTGAAGATCCGCGGGTTCGAGGACATCATTGGGCGCCATGTCGACTTCGCCGGAAACGACGCTGCACACACACGAGCCGCACCGTCCTTCGCGGCATGAGTGGGGCACGTCGATGCCTGCCGCGATCATCACGTCGACGAGTGTGGACTGCGGCGGCCAATCGACGCGATGCCGTTGTCCGTCAAGTTTCACATCAGCCGTGGCCATGCGGGTCAGTGTTGGACCGCGACGTCTGGTGCAGGCGGTGGCAGTCCGGTATCCGGGAGAGGAGATGGTGAGCGTCCGGTCACCGGGAAACTGCCCGGATCGACGCGCACGACGACCTACCGTGTGGTGGTGAGCAACGAGGCAGACGTGGATGTCGTCGTCGTGGGCGCAGGGTTTGCCGGAATCTATGCCTTGCACAAATTCCGGTCGCTGGGATTGACGACGCGGGTATTCGAGGCCGCGCCGGAGGTCGGCGGCACCTGGTACTTCAACCGGTATCCCGGTGCGCGCTGCGATGTCGAGAGCGTCGACTATTGCTATTCGTTCTCCGACGAATTGCAACAGCAATGGTCGTGGAGCGAGAAGTACGCGACGCAGGCCGAGATCCTGCGGTACCTGAACTGGGTCGTCGACACACTCGACCTGCGCGACGGAATCACGTTCAACACCCGCGTCACGTCGGCGGTGTTCGACGACACGGCTCTGCGCTGGACAGTGAGCACCGACACGGGTGAGTCGGTCAGCGCGCGGTTCTGCGTGATGGCGACGGGACCGCTGTCGGCGGCGTTGACGCCAGACTTCCCGGGCCTGTCCACATTCGCAGGCGAGGTGTACCACACCGCGCACTGGCCGAAGGAGGTTGTCGACTTCACGGGCAAGCGCGTCGCGGTGATCGGCACCGGATCATCAGGCATCCAGTCGATACCGATCATCGCCGATGCGGCGGACTCGCTTGTCGTCTTCCAACGCACCCCGAATTTCAGTGTGCCTGCAGGCAATCGAGCACTGACAGACGAGGACATCGCCGACTACAAGGCCGGCTATGACGAGCGACGGCGGTTGTCGTGGCGCAGCGGCGGCGGCTCACCGCACATCGCACATCCCAAGCTGACGATGGAGGCCACCGCGCAGGAGCGCAGGGCTGCATTCGAAAGGCGATGGGAACTCGGCGGCGTGTTGTTCTCCAAGACGTTCAGCGACCAGATGACCGACATCGACGCCAACGACGAGGCCCGCAGGTTCTACGAAGAAAAGGTCCGCGCCGTCATCGATGATCCCGACGTCGCCGATCTGCTGATTCCGAACGACCACCCGATCGGCACCAAGCGGATCTGCACCGACACCAACTACTTTCAGACCTTCAACAGGTCGCACGTCGAACTTGTCAGCGTGCGCAGGACGCCGATCGAGTCCATCGACGCGACGGGCATCAACACCTCCGACGCACGTTTCGATGTCGATGCGATTGTGCTCGCCACCGGGTTCGACGCGATGACGGGAGCCTTGGCCAAGATCGAGATCGTCGGACGCGACGGGCACACGTTGCGCGACGACTGGGCCGACGGACCGCGCACGTTTCTCGGATTGTGTGTCGACGATTTCCCGAATCTGTTTCTGGTTTCCGGCCCCGGTGCCCCCGCCGTGCTGGCCAATATGGTGCTGCATGCAGAAGCCCACGTGAACTGGATCGCCGATGCCATCACCTATCTCGACGACCACGGTCACACCGCTATCGAGGCGACGGCCGACGCCGTAGAGGACTGGCACGCCGAACTGAACCGTCGGGCGGATGCGTCATTGTTCACGAGGGCGAACTCCTGGTACATGGGGGCGAATGTGCCTGGTAAGCCACGGGGCTTCATGCTCTTCATCGGCGGGTTCGCTACCTACCTCGACATCTGCAACGAGGTCGTCAACGCGGGCTACAAAGGGTTCAGCCTCTCGAAGGCGCCGTGATGTCGGGACTTGACGACAAGGTGGTCGTCGTAACCGGTGCCGCCAGGGGGACGGGCCGTGTGCACTGCCAACGGTTCGCCGACGAAGGTGCGGATGTGATCGCTCTCGATGCCGCCGAGGTCGCCGATGATTTGCGCGACACCGCAACGCAAGTGCGCGATCGCGGTCGGCGATGCGTGGCCGCGACGGCCGACGTGCGCGACGCCGAGGCGATGTCCACCGCGATCGACGCCGCCGTCGGCGAATTGGGGCGGCTCGATGTCGTCGTCGCCAACGCCGGTGTACACACCGCAGGTGCACCGGCATGGGAGCTCAGCGAGGAAACCTGGCAGAACACGCTGGACATCAATCTGACCGGGGTGTGGCACACCGTGAAGTCGGCGGTACCACACATCGGCGAGAGCGGGGGATCCGTGGTGATCATCAGCTCCACCAACGGATTACGCGGTACCGCCAACACCGCGCATTACACCGCCAGTAAGCATGCGCTGGTCGGCCTTGCCCGCACGCTGGCCAACGAACTGGGTCCGCAGCGAATCCGGGTCAACACCGTTCATCCGGGTGCGGTAGGTACGGCGATGGTGCTCAACGAGGCGACGTTTCGACGTCTCTGTCCCGACGTTCCGAATCCGACGGCGGCCGACGCCGCCGAAGTCCTCAAGGCACGCAACCTCTTGCCGGTGGGTTGGGTCGAGCCCGTCGACATCGCCAATGCCGTGGTGTTCCTCGCCTCCGACGAAGGCCGCTACATCACCGGAACGCAGATCGTGGTCGACGCCGGCCTGACGCAGAAGGTATGACTATGGGTCGATTGCAGGGGAAGGTCGCCTTGATCACCGGGGCGGCAAGGGGCATCGGGCGGGCGCAGGCGGTGCGGTTCGCGCAGGAGGGCGCCGACATCATCGCGCTCGACATCTGCGGTCCTGTTGACACCGTCGTCGTTCCGCCCGCGACCCGGGCGGATCTCGACGAAACGGTCGAGCTGGTCGCCGAAGCGGGCGGCCGGGCCGTCGCGGAGGTTGTCGACGTTCGCGACACCGGCGCCGTGCAGGCAGCGACCGACCGTGGTGTCGAACAGCTCGGCGGCCTCGACGTCGTCTGCGCGACGGCCGGGATCACGTCACGCGGCGTGGCCACAGAATTAAGCGAAAACGCCTGGCAGACAATGCTCGATGTCAACCTGACCGGGGTGTGGCGGACCTGTCGCGCCACGGCTCCGCACCTCATCGAACGCGGATCCGGGTCGATGATTCTGATCAGCTCCATAGCGGGCTTGCGGGGGTTGGTCGGGGTGGCGCACTACACCTCCGCCAAACACGGTGTCGTCGGCTTGATGCGCAGCCTGGCCAATGAGCTTGCTCCGCACAACATCCGGGTCAATACGGTGCATCCGACCAACGTGGACACCCCGATGATTCAGAACGACCATGTCCGCGGGGCGTTCCGGCCAGACCTCGAGCACGTCACCCGCGAGCAGTTCGCTGAGGCGGCGTGTGCGATGAACATGCTTGCCATCCCGTGGGTCGAAGCTGTCGACGTCGCCAATGCGTGCCTGTTCCTCGCCTCCGACGAGGCCCGGTACATCACGTCCGTTTCGCTGCCTGTGGACGCGGGGAGCACCCAGCGCTGAGAGGTCAGCGAGTCAGAAACGACAGCACCGTCGACACGAACGCGTCTTTGGCCTCGATCATTGCCCAGTGCCCACAGTTGGGAAACACGTGCAGTTCGGCGTTGGGGATGGTGCGCATCGGAATCAGTGCCATGTCCAACGGGCTCACCCGGTCGTCGCGGCCCCACGTCAGAAGCGTCGGTGCCGCGACCTTGTGCATCATCGCCCACGGCATCGGGGCGTCTGATGCCCGCATCCCCGCCATCATCTGTGCGAACGCCGCCTTGCCATACATGCGCCGTGCGCTCTCCAGCGTCGGCGGATCGGTCGCCAGCGCCCACCGCTCCTCGATCAGTTGCTCGGTCACCAGCGCCGGGTCGTACACCATCGAGTTCAACCAGTCGACCAGCCGCTGACGAGTCGGGTTCTCGGTGAACTCCTGCAGGAGTCTGATGCCTTCACTGGGCCCCGGCGAGAAGATGTTCGTACCGATCCCGCCGATGGTGACGAGGCGCCGCACCTTGGCCGGCTGGTGAATCGCATAGTTGATACCAACGGCGCCACCCATCGAATTACCGATGATGTCAACGGAGTCCAGACCCAGCGCGTCGACGAACGTGCCCACGGCACCGAATGCGGTGACCATCGGGTGGCCGCCGAAGTCATCGCTCACCCCGAAGCCGGGAAACTCCAGCACAAGGCAGCGGTAGTGGTCGGCGAAGGTGCCCAAAATGCCGCGAAAATTGCGCCAGCCCGTGACGCCGGGACCGGAGCCGTGCAGGAGCAGCAGGGGAGTGCCCGCGCCCGCTTCGTGATAGCGGAGAACACCCGCCTTGGTTCCTATCTCGCGAAGCGTGCCGTCGTAGGTCAATTCCGCTGCCATCACCGATCCCGTCACCGACAGTTGGGTCATACTCAGACTGGCATCGTGACACACGCCGGCGCGGCCGCGTTCCCGGTGAGCGGGCTATCAGCGACGACGGGATGACGGTGTACCCCGCCGTTGCGTCGTTCGCACATGCCAGTGCACACGCGGGGTGCTCGCGTCCGAAGTCATCGACCTCAAACAGGTTGATCGTCCGCACCTGGCGCTTGGGATCAACCCGTTAGTGGGCCGCAACGACGTACCTCGACGTGTCCCAAAAGTGACCAAAACCGACGCCGACAGTTCAGAGGACGCCGATCATTCCGCGGCATCCTCGACGGCGTCCCGCTCGTCCACGATCTCGGATCGGTTGTCGCGTTGTTGCTCCAACGACAACGCGACGCCGAGCGCCAGGAAGAACAGAATGAACAACGGTGCGCCGAGATAAGTGTTCATGGGGCCGCCCGGCGAGATGAAACTTCCCGGGGGACCGATGATCGTGATCGTTTCGATCAGCTGCTCCACGGCGAAGACGGCGGCGATGATTCCGAGCCAGCGGGGAAACTGGCCGGCATTGGCGGCCAACAGAATTGGTACTCGCCAGCCATGATATTGGTGATCGTCAGCATCGGACCCCACATGCTCACGACGTCTGTGATCGTCCGTGCGGTCGCCGAGCCGAGCTGGGCAGGGTGCAGCGCCATCCCGGCGGTGAACCATGTCGCGATGGTCACCTGCACCAGTACCGCCGCCGCACCGATGGTGAACACGTAGCTGGGTGGCCCCGTCAACCGCTCACGGGCGTACCCGAGTAACACCACCAGCGCGAGGGACCCGAACGCCAACAACAGTGCTTGCATACGCATCGTCGCCGAGTGCTCATTGACGTGCGCGACGATGTCTGATCCCGGCTGGTCAATGCCGGGAAGTTTCGGAATCGCTATCAGCGCAACGGCGTAAAGCACCGCGAACGCAATACCCGCGATCATCGGGGTACGACGATCCATGGTGCCTTCCCTGTGTGCCGCGCTGACTCTTGTCGCGGACGCCGGAAATCAATCGTAGACAACGTAGTTATCCACAACCGCCATTTGATCCCCAGCGCGTCCCGCGTGTCCCCGGGCGCGGCAGGAACAGTCCGAGTTCCGGCTTACTTTCACCTCATGCGAACGGAATTGCCCGCCGAGCGTCTCCATCGCCGTCTCGGCGCCGAGAGCGAACCCGATGACGACGCCGAAAGCCGACCCTCAACCCGACACGTTGTTGTCCCGGTGGCTGCCCGACTCCCAGTCCGGTGGTGCATCGAGTTGGGTAGCGGCCGCGCGCGCCGACCCCGGACGTGCCGGGGTCATCGCCTTGGGTGCCGTGGGCGTCATCGCCGTGCTGGTGACGCTGTTCACGCTCGCACGCGACGATTCCCCGCCGGTCTCGTCGGCCAAATTGCCACCGGTGCAGATGGTTTCGTCGGCGAGCCCGACACCGCCCGGCGGCGCACCGACGTCGCGAGAACCCGTCGTGGTCAGCGTAGTCGGCCTTGTCGGCAAGCCCGGCCTGGTCACGCTGGATCCGGGCGCTCGGATCGCCGACGCGCTCACCGCCGCGGGCGGGCCGCTCGACGGCGCGGATCTGCTCGATCTGAACATGGCCCGACGCCTTGCCGACGGTGAGCAGATCGTCGTCGGCATTGCGCCGGTCACCCGGAGAGCCCGCGACCATGGGCAGCTCCGTCAGCCCGGGCCCAGAGCCCGGCAACGTCAGAGGCGCCTTCGGCTCCGGGAGACGCCACGGCACCGGACGGCCTGGTGGACCTCAACAGCGCCACCCAGGAGCAGCTGGACACCCTTCCCGGGATCGGCCCGGTGACCGCCGCCGCGATCATCGCGTGGCGTGACGCCAACGGACGATTCAGCAGCGTCGACCAACTCGGCGAGGTCGAGGGCATCGGGCCGGCGCGGCTGGACAAGCTTCGCGACCGTGTCCATGTGTGACGCCGGATGGACGAAGGCGCCACGACGGCTCGACCTGCGCCTGGTGCCGGCGGCGCTCACCGGCTGGTCGGTGACGGCAGCCGGAATCCTCTGGCAGGCAACCGGTTTGATTGTCACGCTGGCCGTCGCCGTCGCGACGCACCTCGGCGGTGGGATGGTGGTTCCGTGCCCGCGGTGACGGACGCGGACAAACGCGCGATCGGTGCGGGTGTGCTTGCCGTCGCGGTGGTCGGCGCGGCGTTGGCGATCTCGGTCGGACTGCGCGTCGACGCGCTACGGCAGCATCCGATCACCGAGCGGTACGGCACGATCGCCACCGTTGTTGTCACGCCGGTTGAAAGCCCACGCCAGCTAGGCGGCAACCGGACCATGTTTCGCGGAGCGCTGGAGGTGCTCGACGGTCACGAGACGGCCGGCAGGGTCGTCGTATTCGCCTCGGCCGCCGCCTTTTCGGAGCTGTCCGCGGGCCGGCCTGTCGGCTTCCGCGCCCAAGTCGGCCGACCGACGCGTCAGGACCTGACGGTTGCGGTGCTGTCGGCGGCGGGTCAACCGACGTGGGGTGAAGCGGCGACGGTCTATCGAGCTAGCAGACGAAATCCGCGGCGGATTCGCTGATGCGGCACGCGGCGCGCTGCCAGCCGACCAGGCGGCGATGCTGCCCGCGTTGGTACTCGGCGATACGTCGGCGCTGTCGCAGCAGACGACGGCGGAGTTCCGGACGTCGGGGTTGACGCATTTGACCGCGGTGTCCGGCGCCAACGTGACCATCGTGTGCGGCGCGGTGCTGCTGAGTGCCGGACTGGTCGGCCCGCGGGTCGCGGTCGCGCTCGCGGCGTTCGCGCTGCTGGTGTTCGTGATCGTCGTGCAGCCGTCGGCGAGCGTGCTGCGCGCGGCGGTGATGGGCGCGATCACGCTGTTGGCAGTGGTGTCTCACCGTCGCCGCCAGGCGATGCCGGCGCTGTCGGCGACGGTCCTGGCCTTGATGATCGCGTCGCCGGAACTGGCCGTCGACCTTGGATTCGCGCTGTCGGTGTCGGCGACCGCGGCGTTGGTTGTCATCGCGCCCGCGTGGTCGCGGCGGCTGGTCGGCCGCGGCTGGCCCAAACCGCTCGCCGACGCGGTGTGCGTCGCCGTCGCCGCGCAACTGGTCACCGCGCCGCTGATCGCGGGGATATCGGGCACCTTCAGCGTCATGTCGGTCGCGGCCAATCTGGCTGTCGCCGTGGTGATCCCGCCCATCACCGTCGTCGGCACCGCGGCCGCGGCGCTCTGCTGGCTCTGGCCTGCCGGCGCCGACCTGCTGATCCGTTTCACCGGACCTGAATTGTGGTGGCTGTTACGGGTTGCGCACTGGGCGGCGAAAATCCCTGGAGCGTCGGTAGCCGTGCCGTCTGGGCTGCTGGGTGTTGTCACGATCGCGGCGGCGGGACTCGCTGCGGTGGTGTTGTGGCGCTGGCGCTGGACACGGATCGGCGTATGCGTGGCGATCGTGGTCGGACTGGCGTGGACGGTGTCGGGTCTGTCGGGCGGCCATGACACGATCGTGGGGTGAGTGAGGACGCTGCCGCGCCTGCACCTGGTGCTCGGAGACGAAGAGCTGCTGGTCGAACGCGCAGTATCGGTGGTGCTGCGAGGGGTCCGTAAACAGGCGGGCACCGAGGACGTCCCGGTCGACCGGCTGCGTGCCGGTGAGGTCAGCACCAGCGAGCTCGCCGAACTGCTCAGCCCGTCGTTGTTCGCCGACGAGCGGGTGGTCGTGTTGGAGTCCGCGGGCGAGGCCGGCAAGGACGCGGTCGCGCTCATCTCCGATGTTGCCGCGGATCTGCCGCCAGGAACCGTGTTGGTCGTGGTGCATTCGGGCGGCGGACGCGCGAAGGCGTTGGCTGACAAGCTCAAAAACCTTGGTGCACAGGTTCATCCATGTGCGCGTATCACGAAGTTCGCCGAGCGTGCGGACTTCGTACGGCGCGAGTTTCGCGCACTGAAGGTCAAGGTCAGCGACGACACGGTGACTGCGCTTCTCGACGCCGTCGGGTCCGACATCCGCGACCTGGCCTCGGTGTGCTCGCAATTGGTCGCCGACACCGACGGCGAGGTCGACGCCGCGGCGGTGCGTCGCTACCACTCGGGCAAGGCCGAGGTGAAGGGGTTCGATATCGCCGACAAGGCGGTCGTCGGCGACGTCGCGGGCGCCGCCGAGGCGTTGCGCTGGGCGATGTTGAGCGGTGAGCCTCAGGTCGTGTTGGCCGACGCGCTGGCCGAGGCCGTCCACACGATCGCCCGGGTCGCGCCGCTATCGGGAGATCCGTACCGGCTGGCGTCCGAGCTGGGTATGCCGCCATGGCGGGTGCAGAAGGCGCAGAAGCAGGCGAGACGGTGGTCGCGCGCGTCGGTCGCAGAGGCGATGCGCCTTGTTGCAGCGCTGAACGCGGACGTCAAGGGAGCCGCAGCGGACGCCGACTACGCGCTGGAGTCAGCGGTGCGAAAGGTCGCCGAGCTCGTCCAGGATTGAAGCGGACTGAGTCGAATCAGATCTTGTTGAAGGCGCGCGAAAGCGCCGACTTGCGGTTGGCGGCCTGGTTCTTGTGGATCACGCCTTTGCTGGCCGCCTTGTCGAGCTGACGGTTGGTGGTGGTCAGCAACTCGCCGGCCTTGTCCTTGTCGCCGGCCTCGACGGCCGCCCGGAATCCGCGGACTGCCGTGTGAAGCGACGACTTCACCGACTTGTTGCGCAGTCTGCGGCGCTCGTTGGTCTTGATGCGCTTTTCCTGCGACTTGATGTTGGCCACGCGTGTTTTCCTTCGTAAATCCAGGTTGGCTTGAGTGCAAAGACTTTATGGGCCCCCGACCTGCGGGTAGCGAGGGTTCAGATTACCAGCGCAATGGGTAAATGCCCAAAGTGAGCTCTGCTGGCCTGCCGAAACGCTGCACTTGGTGCAGCATGTCAATGGTGAGTCTTCGAACCGTCCCCACCGACACCGCACGGTCGTCGCGCGCCCGTTCGCCAAAACCCCGACGCCATGACGGCGTTTTCGGCGGTTACAACAGCCTGGGCAGTTATTCGAAGGCGTTCGACGAGATGTTCGACGCCCAGGGCAACGTTCGCGGTCCCTACAAGGGCATATTCGCCGAGCTGGCCCCCTCGGACGCCTCAGAGCTGGCGGCTCGGTCCGAGGCGCTGGGGCGTGCCTTCATCGACCAGGGCATCACGTTCTCCCTGTCCGGCCAGGAGCGGCCGTTTCCCCTTGATCTCGTTCCGCGGGTGATCTCGGCGGCGGAGTGGACCCGGCTCGAGAAGGGGATCACCCAGCGGGTCAAGGCGCTGGAGGCCTACCTCGACGACATCTACGGCGAACAGGAGATTCTGCGCGACGGGGTCATCCCGCGTCGGCTGGTCACGTCGTGCGAGCACTTCCACCGTGAGGCGGTGGGCATATCCCCGCCCAACGGCGTGCGCATCCACGTCGCGGGCATCGACCTGGTCCGCGACGCGCAGGGCGCCTTCCGCGTGCTGGAGGACAACCTGCGCTCCCCGTCCGGCGTCTCGTACGTGATGGAGAACCGGCGCACGATGGCGCGGGTCTTCCCGAATCTGTTCGCAACCCACCGGGTGCGGGCTGTCGGCGATTACTCGTCGCACCTGCTGCGGGCGCTGCGCAATGCGGCCGCCTCCAACGAAGCCGATCCGACCGTCGTGGTGCTGACGCCGGGTGTCTACAACTCGGCGTACTTCGAACATTCGCTGCTCGCCCGCCAGATGGGCGTCGAACTGGTCGAAGGCCGCGACCTGTTCTGCCGCGACAACACCGTGTACATGCGCACCACCGAGGGTGAGCGTCAGGTCGATGTCATCTACCGCCGCATCGACGACGACTTCCTCGACCCGATGCAGTTCAATCCCAACTCGGTGCTGGGTGTCGCCGGCCTGCTCAACGCCGCGCGCGCGGGCAACGTCGTCATCTCCAGCGCGGTCGGCAACGGCGTCGGCGACGACAAGCTTGTCTACACCTACGTCCCGACGATCATCGAGTACTACCTGGGCGAGAAGCCGCTACTGGCCAACGTCGACACCTACCGGTGCTGGCTCGACGAGGAACGCGAAGAAGTCCTCGATCGAGTGGATGAGCTCGTCATCAAACCGGTCGAAGGCTCCGGCGGCTACGGCATCGTGTTCGGCCCCGACGCGTCGGAGAAGGAACTCGCCACGATCAGCAAGAAGATCCGCAGCGACCCGCGCGGCTGGATCGCTCAGCCGGTGGTTCAGCTGTCCACCGTCCCGACCCAGATCGACGACAATCTGGCGCCCCGCCATGTCGACCTGCGGCCGTTCGCCGTCAACGACGGCGACGACGTGTGGGTGCTGCCCGGCGGCCTGACCCGGGTGGCGCTGCCCGAAGGGTCGCTGGTGGTCAACTCCAGCCAGGGCGGCGGTTCCAAGGACACCTGGGTGCTGGCCTCGCGCGCGTCGGTGGCCGACCGCGAACTCGCCGCGGCCGAGGTGGTGCGGTCGCTGCCCAAGGCGCCCAAGGCGCCGAAGAACGAGAACGGTTCCGACAGCACTCAACAGCAGCAACAACAGTCGCAGCCACCGCGCGCGACCAACGGATCGCAACAACAGCCAGCAGCAGCAACAGCAACAGGCGCTGAAGAGGAGCCAATGATGTTGGCCCGCAACGCGGAATCGCTGTACTGGATCGGCCGCTACGTCGAGCGTGCCGACGACACCGCCCGCATCCTCGACGTGACAGTCCACCAACTGCTCGAGGACTCCAGCGTCGACCCCGACCAGGCGTCGCGGACCCTGCTGCGCGTGCTTGGCATCGAACCACCCGACAGAGTCGCTGGATGTGTGGTCGTTGACCGACATCGTCGCGTTCAGCCGCGACACCCATGGCGCATGTTCGATCGTCGAGGCCATCTCGGCCGCTCGCGAGAATGCCCGCGGGGCTCGCGAAGTCACCTCGACCGAGATCTGGGAGTGCCTCAACACCACCTACAATTCCCTGGCCGAACGTGAACGCGCAGCCAAACGTCTTGGGCCGCACGAATTCCTGTCGTTCGTCGAGGGCCGCGCGGCGATGTTCGCCGGATTGGCGGACTCGACGCTGAGCCGTGACGACGGCTACCGGTTCATGGTGCTGGGCCGCGCGATCGAACGCGTCGACATGACGGTGCGGCTGCTGCTGGCTCGTGTCGGCGACAGCGCCTCGTCGCCGGCGTGGGTGACGGTGCTGCGCTCCGCGGGTGCGCACGACACCTATCTGCGCACCTATCGCGGCGTGCTCGACGCTGGTCGCGTAGTCGAGTTCATGTTGCTGGACCGGCTTTTCCCGCGATCGGTCATGTACTCGCTGCGGCTGGCCGAACACAGTCTCGACGAACTGCATCACCGAGCCCTCAATCGCGTCGGTGCCACCGCGGAGACACAACGACTGCTGGGCCGCGCGCGCAGCGAGTTGGAGTTCCTGCGCCCGGGCGTACTGCTGGATTCGCTCGAGGAGCGACTCGCCGGGTTGCAGAAGACCTGCGCCGACGTCGGAGAAGCCTTGGCGCTGGAGTACTTCCACTCCGCACCCTGGGTCGCGTGGACGGATGCGGGCCGGCCCGGCTCTCTGGTCATCGAGGAAGGCGAAGTCTGATGTGGCGGCTGCGGGTGGTGCATTCCACCGGATACGCCTACAAGTCACCGGTGACGGCATCCTTCAACGAGGCCAGGCTGACGCCACGATCGGACGCCCGGCAGAACGTCATCCTGAACCGCGTCGAAACCATTCCCGCGACAAGGTCATACCGCTACGTCGACTACTGGGGTACCGCCGTGACGACGTTCGACCTGCATGCCCCGCACACCGAACTGGAGGTGACCTCCTCGTCGGTGGTGGAGACCAATCGCGGCGTGATGCCGAAAGACGATGTCAGCTGGGAGGATCTGCGTTCAGAGGCGGTGATCGACCGGTTCGACGAGGTGCTCAGCCCGACTGACTACACCCCGGACAGCAAGCGGATCGCGCGGGTGGGACAACGCATCGCCAAGTACCACGATCCGCATGAGGCCGTCACCGCCGCGGCCAACTGGGTGCACAGCGAACTCGATTACGTGCCCGGGACCACCGGCGTGCACTCGTCCGGACTGGATGCGCATCGCGAAGGCAAGGGTGTCTGCCAGGACTTCGCGCATCTGACCCTGATCCTGTTGCGCAGCATGGGAATTCCCGGCCGCTATGTGTCGGGGTATCTGCATCCGAACAAGAAGGCCAAGATCGATGACACCATCGACGGGCAGAGCCACGCATGGGTGCAGGCGTGGACGGGTGGCTGGTGGAACTACGACCCCACCAACGATGCCGCCATCAACGAGCAGTACATCAGCGTCGGTGTCGGCCGGGACTATTCGGATGTCAGCCCGCTCAAAGGCATCTATTCCGGAGAAGGCTCGACCGACCTCGACGTCGTCGTGGAGATCACCCGGCTGGCCTGACCCGGCCTGGCCCCACCGCCGAAACTGAAGCTATGACCGAAATTCTGGTGAAAATCGCGTCATAAGTTCAGTTTCGGCGGCCCTACGGCTTACGCCCCGAGTGTGCGCTGGATGTCGCCCTTCATGGCATTGAGCTGCGCACCCCAGTAGGCCCAGTCGTGGATGCCGCTCGCGGGAAAGTTGAACGTGCCGTTGCTCCCGCCGTCGGCCACGTACTGGTTCTGGAAATTCTTGTTGCTGTCCAGCGTGATGCTCTCGAGGACCTGGCCGGGAAGACCGGTGTCGCCCAACTCGCCGGGCCGGCCGCTGCCGCAGTACACCCAGATCCGGGTGCCGTTGCTCACCAGTCGGCTGACGTTGACCGTCGGATCGTTGCGCTGCCAGGCCGGCCCGCCACCGGGGCCCCACATCGCGGTTGCATCGAATCCGCCCGCGTCACGCATCGAGATGCCGACGAGCGCCGGCCAGATGCCCTCGGAGGGGTTCAGGAAGCCCGACAGCGACCCGGCGTAGATGAACTGACCGGGGTGGTACGCGGCCAGGATCAGTGCCGAGCTACCCGACATGGATAGGCCCACCACGGCATTGCCGCTGGGTGAGATGCCCTTGTTGGCAGACAGATAGGCGGGTAGCTCCGAGGTCAGGAACGTTTCCCACTGGTAGTTGTACGTGGTGCCGTTGCCGACCGCAGGGCCCTGCCAATTGGTGTAGAAGCTCGACATCCCGCCGACCGGCATGACCACGGACAACCCGGACTCGTAGTAGTTCTCGAACGCCGCGGTCTCGATGTCCCAGCCGCTGTTGTCGTCGCGGGCGCGAAGGCCGTCGAGGAGGTAGACGGCGTGCGTCCCGCCGCCCTGGAACTTGACGGGGATGTCACGGCCCATCGCCGCAGACGGCACCATCAGCGTCTCGACGGGTAGTCCGGGTCGGGAGTACGCGGCGGCCGATCCTGAACCGCCTGCGACCGCGATCAACCCCGGCAGTACGAGGGCGGCCAGGGCGCCGGCGAAGATTCTGCGCGCCATTCTGCTCACTAGTGTCATTTGTTTCGCACATCTTTCGGGTAATGCCGCATCAGCTGCGGTCTTCGATTCAGATTCACGGACCGGCGCTCCCGACGCTGCCGGTTCAGGTGCTTCTGCTTCACACCTGCCGTAGTGGCGAGCGCCAACGCATTTCGCTGCCAATTGATTTGTCGGCAAGCGACAATCCCACGTTACGAGCGCGGGCGCCGCTGCGCCGGGATCGTCATTCTTCGGTCATGACTCCGTGGGCTTGGCGCAAACACCGGGGTGCACCTCGACGCGGTGCAGATCGTCGCCCAACTCGATCTGCCGGTCGAACGCCGTGGCCGCCAGCGCGCGCCATTCGTCCTCCTGGCCGGGTACTAGCGGCGGCACGTAGTGCGTCAGGACGAGGATGCCCACGCCGGCCCGTGCGGCGGTGGACGCCGCCTCCTGCACCGACGAGTGGTAGTCAAGGATGTCCCTGATCCGCTGCTGGGGCAGCTGCTCGACGATGTCCTTCCGGATCACCGTGTGCACCAGTGCCCCCGCCCCCGCAGACAAAATGTCGAGGCCCTCGCATGGCACCGTGTCTCCTGCCAATACCACTGAGGCACCGCCGAATTCGATGCGGAAACCGATCGTTGGCTCCACCGGCCGGTGGCACGTAGGCGCTACCCGGATGGTGACGCCTGCGTCGTCCCAGACAGGCCCGTCGGTGTACTCGTGCACCTCGATGACGGGCGGTTCGGTGATGTCGGCGTGATGGGCGATCCGATAGCTGATGTCGGGGGCCAGCGCGGCCAGTGTCGCCTCGACGACCGCAGCGGTCCCCGGTGGACCGATGACCGGCAGGGGAGTGCGCGTGAACGTGGTGACCCACCGCGTGGTGATCACATCGGACAAGTCGGTGATGTGGTCGCTGTGCAGATGGGTCAGCAGCAATGCGGTGATGTCGGCCGCGCCGACGCCCACGGCCCCGGCCCGCATGAGCGCCCCGCGTCCGCAGTCGACCAGGAACGTCGAATCGCCCGCCCGCACCAGCGTTGACGGGCCTGCCCGGTTGGGGTCGACAATGGGGCTTCCGGTGCCGAGCAGCGTGACCTCGATCATGGGGCTAGGTATACCTGCCGGGCCGAAATGATGTGCGCTATTCGCGGCCCGCGGACACCCAGCCGAGGTTTCCGAAGCGATGCCCGGTGACCGCCGCCGCTGCGGCATCCAACGAGTCGAGCTGTTCCGGTGTCAGCGTCACCGTTAGCGAGTCGCGGTTCTCCTCGACGCGCGCCGCCCGTCGGGTACCCGGGATGGGCACAGCTGTCACGCCGAGCGCCCCGGCGCGGTATCGCAACCAGGCCAGCGCCACTTGCGCCGGTGTTGCGCCCTGTTGGGCGGCCACCGATTTCACGAGTTCCACGACAGCCAGGTTGGCGTCCAGAGCACCCTCGCCGAACCGGGGCATGGTGCGACGGAAATCAGTCGACGGCAGGTCGTCGGTCGAGCTGATCGTTCCGGTGAGGAAGCCGCGGCCCAACGGTGAATAGGGGACGAACCCGACACCGAGTTCGGCGGCGGTCGGCACGACGTTGGCTTCGACGTCGCGGCTCCAGATCGACCACTCGCTCTGCACCGCCGCGATCGGATGCACCGCGACGGCCGCCCGCAGCTCCTCGGCCGTCACCTCTGAGAGTCCGAGGTGGCGAACCTTGCCCGCGGCCACCAGTTCGGCCATGGCACCCACCGTTTCCTCGATCGGCACATTCGTGTCGCGACGGTGCATGTAGTAGAGGTCCACGACATCGGTCTGCAGTCGTTGCAGGCTCTCGTCGATGCACTGGCGCACATAGGCGGCGTCACCGCGGGCGACGAGCTCCCTCGCCGCGCGCTGGGCCGGGTTGCTCGCGATGCCGAACTTCGTTGCCAGCGTCACCTCGTCGCGACGGTCGGCCAGGAGTTGGGAGATCAGCCGTTCGTTGTCGCCGTTGCCGTAGACATTGGCGGTGTCGATGAAGGTCACACCCAGGTCCAGGGTGCGATGCAGCGTGGCGAGCGATTCGGTGTCGTCCACCTCGCCGTACACCGGGGTCAGCGCCATCGCGCCGAAACCGATTGCACTGACTGAGAGTTCGTCCCCCAGGTTGACGGAGGGCACGGAGTTGTCGGCTGCCATGAATCTTCCTTTCGCGTCGAAGGTCGAAAGACTTGAAGGTCAAGCGGCCTCTTCTACGTTTCTATTCCTCTCCAGGGCACTTTGGCTCGCCTTCTGGGACAGCAATGCCAAAACCTTTCGCGCAACGCGACTCGGACATAGCCTGATGTGAGGCACTTCACGAGCGGAGGCAACGATGCGGATCGCGGACGTATTGCGGAACAAGGGCGCGTCGGTGGCGACCATCACCCCGGAGACTTCGGTATCCGGGCTGCTCACCGAGCTTTCCGTGCACAACATCGGTGCGATGGTGGTGGTATCTCCCGACGGCGTGATCGGCATCGTCTCCGAGCGCGATGTCGTGCGGGCACTGCAGGAGCGCGGCGCCGACCTGCTGCGGCAGCCGGTGTCGGAGATCATGACGACGTTCGTCGCGACCTGCACCCCGAACGACTCGGTTGACAGTCTCAGCGTGCTGATGACCACGAAGCGGGTCCGGCACATCCCGGTGATGGAGAACGGCCGACTCACCGGAATCGTGAGCATCGGCGACGTCGTGAAGACGCGGATGGAAGAGCTCGAAGCCACCCAGGAGCAGCTGCAGGCCTACATCACCCGTGGCTGACATAGCGGTCGAACCTGCGCGGCGGCGCGATGCGCGCCAGATCGGCACGGTGCTGGCGCGCGCGTTCTACGACGATCCGGTGACATCGTGGATGCTGCCCGACGAGCGGACCCGCCTGAAGGCGCTGACCCGGGCGTTCAGCGGGCTCGCGCGCCATCACTTCCTGCCTCGCGGCGGGTCGGAGGTCGGTTGGAGCGACGGGGACGTCGGCGCGGCGACGCTGTGGGACCCGCCGGGTCAGCGCAAGGCCTCACGGCTCGAGGAGCTGCGCATGGCGCCCGTCATGCTGTGGTCGTTGCGGTCTCGCGTATCGGCAAGCATGCGGTTGCAGGAACTCATGGAAGAAAACCACCCGGAAGAGCCGCACTGGTACCTGATGCTGATCGGCAGCGATCCGTCCGTGCGCGGAGCGGGCTTCGGCCAGGCGCTGATGCGCTCGCGCCTGGACCGCTGCGACGCCGAACGCGTGCCCGCGTACCTCGAGAACAGCAACCCGAAAAACGAGTCGTACTATCTGCGGTTCGGATTCGAGGTCATGGGGGAGATCAAGGTGCCCGACGGGGGTCCCTCGATGTGGCCGATGTGGCGAGAGCCGCGCTGAGGGCGGCTCAGCCCCAGGGATTTTCGGCGTATCGCCGCGTAGCCACAACGTCGAATCTCATGGCGTCTCGATGAGTTTCGTGACGGCATGGGGTCTGCTTCCCATCGCGGTGCTGCTGGCGTGCATCACGGTGCTCGGCGTTGGTGCGTTGCTGTTCCCCCATGGAGGTGCGCCCGCCGGTGAGCGACTGCTGGGCGGGGCCACAGTGACACTGGCGATCGTCGCTCGTTTGGGTGCGGTTGATCGGTGCCGCGGGCGTGCTGTCGACGGCGGTGGTGCTCGGCGGATGCGTGGCGGTTGCCGCCAGTGTCGTGGTCGCTGTGCGCATTCGCGGTTTGTCGATATGGCCGCGACGTCTGCGAGTGACCGCCGATGCGCTGCCCGTGCTTGTCGTCGCCGCGTGCGGATTGGCGATCGCGATGACGGCTGCGTATCTGCTGCCCGTGTGGCAGTACGACGCGTTGGGCTACCACCTGCCGTACGTGAACTTCGCGCTTCAGCGCGGGACGTTCAGTGACATCCCGGTCGACATTCCGTTTCTGTCGACGTACCCGCACGTCGTCGAACACGTGTTCATTGCCTGGCGTGCGCTCATCCCCGACGACCGGCTGATCGAACTCGCGCACGTGCCGTTCGGCTTGCTCGGTGCGCTGGCGATCGCGACGATCGCACGAGGGCAAGGGGCGCGGGTCGCCACCGCAGTTGTGGCGGGAGCGGTCTGGCTTACCTTGCCCGCGGTGTTCCTGCAGTTGCCGACGAACTACGTCGACGTCGCCTCGGCCGCACTGCTTTTGACCGCCATCGCGTTCGTGATCGGCCCCGCTGACCGCACCAGGATCATTCTCGCCGCGATCGCGCTCGGACTCTTCCTCGGCTCCAAGCCCAGCGCGCTCGTGCCCGCGGTAGTGTTGTTCATCGCCCTGGCCGTAGCCGCCTGGCGCTCAGGCTTACGCGGCACCATCGCGGCCGCGGGTGCGCTGGTGTTGCTGCTGGGCGGCGAGACGTATGTGAACAACGTTGTCCGGCAGGGCAATCCGGTGTGGCCCGTCCATGTTGACGTTGGCCCGATCCATCTTCCTGGCCCGCTTTCGATGTCCGACCTGCTGGCCTCCGGTGCCGCAGCGCCGCGCACGCACGGCAACCTCGCTGTCCGGGTGTTCGATTCGTGGTCGACGATCTGGCCGCAGGTCCCGGCGTTCGACATGCGAATCGGCGGACTGGGCCTGTTGTTCCTGATTGCTTTGCCGTTTGCGGTGATTCGGCTGGTGCGGCTGCGCTCGATCGTGATCGCGCTGGCCTTCGTGGCGACTCTGTCCACACCCGATCCCGCAGTGGCTCGGTATGTGCTGGCTTTCGCCGGGTTGGTGCTCGCCTTCGCGGTGCCTGCCGCCGACCACTCACGCGTCCGCCGGACCGCGCGCGCCGCTGTCTTGAGCCTCGTCGCGGCGGCCGCGGCGCTCAACGTCTACGTTGCCTACCCCGGGCTGACTGGGGATGGACCGCCCCTGACCGCATACGTGAAGATGACCGACGCCGAGCGTCGTCGCGCCGTCGGGGCCGACGGACCGCCGACCGCATACCTCGACGCGGTCGCCCGTCTGGAGCCTGGCGAGATCACTCTGTTCGACCGCTCGGCCGACTTGCCCTACCTGGCCTGGCCGCCCGACCTCTCCCGAGACGCCACGCGGGTCCCCGACGATGTGACCCCCGAGCAGGCCCGGGCGCTCGTGCATACCTCGGGCGTCCGGCTGCTCATCGTGGGCGACGACACGGTCACCGGCTCCGTCGTGCGTAGTGACCCAGCGCATTTCGAGCGGTTGTTCGAATGCAGATCAGCAACATGCGCGCTGTACATCCGGCGATAGCGGCCACGAATCAATATGGGAAGCAACGAAAGTCGTTCGGTTTGCAGTGGCTTGCCCGCGTGTAGCAGCTACGATTTTCCGCCATGGGCACTGAATGGCCGATCGCCGACTCTCGGCGGGCGGTCGAAGCCGATCCGTGGCGCTCGATCTGGGCGGCGCCGGAGGTCGAGCTGTCGCCGGCGCTGAAGTTCCTGCGCTCCCATCAGCGCGCCGAGCTCAGCCCGATCGACGCGCAGCGGCTGGGCATCGGCCACGGCGATCGCATCACGGTCGGCACCGACGGCTCGCGCGTGCACGCGATCGCGACGCTGCGCGCTGCCGTCCCCGAGGGCTCCGTCTTTCTCGAATCGGGGATCTCCTCTGATTCGGCGACCGAGCTCGACGGCGGCGGCCTCGTCGAGATCGAGCGCGCATGACGCCCGTCCTTCCGATCGCCGAGGTCACGTTTGTCGAGCCATGGTGGGTGCAGCTGATCAAGTCCGTCGTGCTGTTCGCGATCGCGGTGCAGATCGTGCCGATCGTGCTGCTCGCCGAGCGCAAGCTGCTGGGGCGCTTCCAGCACCGCTACGGGCCCAACCGCGTCGGCCCGTTCGGGTTGGCGCAGCCGCTGGCGGACATCATCAAGCTCGCGACGAAGGAGGACTTCCGCCCGAACACGAGCGTCGGCTTCCTCTACGCGCTGGCGCCGATCATCTCGCTGCTGACGGCATTCGCGGCGTTCGCGATCCTGCCCTTCGGCGACGTCGCGAACATCTTCGGCCAGGACGTCGGCCTGTACGGCATCGACGTCGGGATCGGCGTGCTGTACGTCTTCGCGTTCGGCGCGATCGCCTTCTACGGGCTGATGCTCGGCGGCTGGGCGAGCGGCTCGAAGTACTCGTTCCTCGGCGCGATGCGCGCCGCGGCGCAGCTCATCTCCTACGAGGTCGCGATGGGCCTGTCGCTGGTCGGCGTGCTGATGATGGCGGGCACGCTGTCGCTGCCGGCGATCGTCGAGGCGCAGTCGAACATGTGGTATGTCGTCCCGCAGTTCGTCGGCTTTCTGATCTTCCTCGTGTCGGCGTTCGCGGAGACCAACCGCGCCCCGTTCGACCTGCCCGAGGCCGACGCCGAGCTCGTCGCGGGCTACAACACCGAGTACGGCGGCTCGAAGTTCGCCTCCTACTTCTTCGCCGAGTACGTGAACATCCTCGTCGTCTCGGGGATCGCCGTGACGATGTTCCTCGGCGGCTGGCAGCTGCCGTTCATCGACCCGCCCGGCTGGGTCGACCCGTTCGTCGTCTTCGGCAAGATCTTCGCCTTCGTGTTCCTCTTCGTGTGGATCCGCGCGACGCTGCCGCGACTGCGCTACGACCAGCTCATGAGCTTCGGATGGAAGGTGCTCTTGCCGCTTGCAACCCTGAACGCCCTGGTGACCGCGATCGTCGTCGTGGCAGTGTCATGCCCGTGGAGGATCACTATGACCTGGAACCCCGGCGACGACATGCTCGTCGTCCAGCGTGCGCCCCAGCCCGGTGCCGCCGGCGGCACCTACCGCGCCTTCGGCGAGACGCTGCGCGGCCTGAAGACCACGATGGCGCGCCTCTTCGAGGGCCCCAAGACGATCTCCTATCCCGAGGAGAAGGTGTCCGTCTACCCGCGCTTCCGCGGCCGCCACAAGCTGCACCGCTTCGAGGACACGGGCCTCGAGAAGTGCGTCGGCTGCTCGCTCTGCGCGGCGGCCTGCCCCTCGGACTGCATCCGCGTCGTGGCCGCCGAGAACACCCCGGAGAACCGGGTTTCCGCCGGCGAGCGCTACGCGGCGGTCTACGAGATCAACCTCGCGCGCTGCATCTTCTGCGGCTACTGCGAGGTCGCCTGCCCCTTCGACGCGATCACGATGGGTCAGGACTACGAGATGTCCGACTACAACCGCTCGGATCTGATCTTCACCAAGGAGATGCTCCTCGCCGAGCCGCTGGAGCGCACGCCGCTGCGCAACGAAGGCGAGTAGCGCGGCGCGAAGGGCCGGATCGAGGGCCGCAGAGGCCCTGCCGAATCACGCTGTGACCGCAGGCATCACGTCGGTATCGGCGAAGCCGGCGCCCTTGAACAACAGCGGGCGGCCCATCGTCTGCGCCAGCGCGTAGGAGAAGCAGTCGCCATAGTTCAGACCGGCCGGCGAGCGTCCCTTGCCAAACTGAGCGAACGCGTCGCGGGCCAAGGACACCTGCGCGGCGTCAACTGCCACTGGCCGGACCGCGATCGCCGCCAGCAGTGCGTCGAGGTCGCTGACCCCGTCAGGGCCGGTCTTCGCCAGCATGACGATTGACGCCTCAAGCAGTGTCCCCGTGGAGATCAGCGGGTCATGGGCTTCGACCAACACGTCGATGAACGCGTCTCGCTCGGGCTCGCCGAGCAGGACGGCGACGAGCGCTGACGTGTCGACGACCATCTTCGGCTAAACCGGGAGGCCGTCGGGGCCGTACCCGATGATCTCGTCCGCGCTACGGACATCGAGCACAGGCCGAGCGGCACTGCGGTCGGCGATGGCTTCCAGCGTGCGAGCGCGCTGTTCGCGCGGGACGGCGCCCCGGATGCGCTCCAGGCGCTCACGTACAGCGACAGTGACCGCAGCCGTAAGGCTCTCGCCGGTCTCCGCAGCAAGCTCACGGACCAAGCGGTCGGTCCCGTCATCCTTGATGTTCAGTGCCACCGGATGGAAGAATAGCACCGCGTTTCTTCCTCAAGATCCAGGGCCCGGGCGGATCGCTCGGCTGTGGCGGTCGTGGCGTCTATGCCGCGCCATAGGCGGCAGATTCGACACGACCGACCTCGACGCGGGCGATCACGTAGGGGTGTGGCGAAAACGTGTCGCCCCGCGACACCTATTCACCCAACCCCACCCGCCCCGGCCCCGACCACGGAGGGGTGTGGCGAATACGCGTCGCCCCGCGACACTTACTCGCCGCACCCCCCGCCCAGACCGACCCCCGCGCCCACACGCGCCCGCGCGACCCGCAAGCGCAGGCACAGCAACAACCACATCCCGTCAAAGCCAACGTCCCGAAGCACGCGAGAATCACCACCCGCGGCCGACCGCGCCATCAGAGCTCCTCCTCGTCGGGAAGCTCGTCGGAACTGGGCGGCTCAGCCTCCCACGATGCTTCCATGCGGGCGATCTCGCGCTCGCGGTGCCAGGCCAACTCGGTGTCGTTGTCCTCGTTCCAGCGCGTCTGGTGCAGGTACATGTAGACGTGGTCGGCCGATAGCGGAGCGTTGTAGTCGCCGACTCGCGCGACGAACTCGTCGCGGCGACGGCTGTAGTCGTCCTCCAGCGCAAGCGACCACCCCTCCGCGCCGACGACAGCGATCCGCTCGCCTGGCACCGGCGAGCCGCTCTGGCCGACGCACAGCGCGACGCCGTCGAGCAGCGGTGCCAGCGCCCGCTCGAGCGGGGCGCGGATGACCCACGTGTCGTTCGTCAGCGCGATGCGGATCTCCAGCCGCTGCGGCGAAACAAGGTGGATGCGCAGGTCGATCCAGAAGCGATAGGGATCGCGCATGCAGTAGTCCAGCCGCTCGTCGTCGGCGTGGAGGCGTTCGATCCCCGCCGCGTCGAAGCTGCGCGCGGCGGCCTCCGCGATCGGCGGCGAAAGGGTCAGCAGGTAGGTCGCGGCCTCGCGTCCCATCGTGGAGGAGCTACCCGCGCAGGCATGCTGAGAGGCGACGCGCAGGGACATGTCCTGCGGGGCGACGCGCGGGGCGGCGCCGCCCGCGGGGGGCCGCGTGGGGCGGCGCCGCGTGGGGCGGCGCCGCGTGGCGCGGCGCCGCGCGGGGCGGCGCCCTGGCGGCGGTTTCTCAGTCGCTGTCGCTGCCGTCCGGGTTGCGCAACCGGTCCCAGGTGTTCGGGCCGACGATGCCGTCGACGTCAAGGCCGTTCTGCTCCTGAAACGCCCGCACGGCAGCAGCGGTCTTCGGGCCGAAGCGGCCGTCGATCTCGTCCGGGCCGAAGCCGCCGGCGATCAGGCGGCGCTGGAGGCCGCGCACGGAGACGCCCTTCGAGCCCTCCTGCAGCGTCGGGTCGGTCTTGTCGGCGTCGTCGAGCTTCTCCCACGTCAGCTCGCCGACGATGCCGTCGGCGACGACCGTCGCCCACGTCTGAAATGCCCGCACGGCGCTCTCGGTGAAGACGCCGAAGATCCCGTCCACCTCGCCGGGCTTGAAGCCGAGCTCGATCAAGGCCTCCTGCAGATCCGTGACGTCCTGGCCCTCTGATCCCCGCTCCAGCGTCGGCTCAGCCATAGGTGCGTCCTCCTGGAAGTTCGTTCGATATCGGTTACGCGAGCAGGTGCGTAGACGCTCGCGCAACGGATGCATGCCCGCATCCGCCGTCGAGCATACGCACCGTTTCGCGCCGGCTCAGCGCCGGTCGCCCTCGCTCTCCAGCGCAGCCACGACCGCCCACGTCTTCTTGCCGACGATGCCGTCGACCACGAGTCCCGCCTGGTCCTGCAGGGTCTTGACGGCGGCCTCGGTCTTCGCGTCGAAGCGCCCGCTGACGTCGGTGATCGCGAAGCCCGCGAGCTGCATGCGCTTCTGCAGTCGCCGCACCGGCAGCCCCTTGGAGCCCTTCTTCAGCAGCGGCTCGCTCTGGTCGGCCTCGTCGATGTTCAGCCACGTCAGCGGCCCGGCGATGCCGTCGACCTCGATCCCGGCGGCCTTCTGAAAGGCCTTCACCGCGTTCTCGGTCTGCTTGCCGAAGACGCCGTCGACGGCCCCCGGCTTGTACTTCAGCGCCTTCAGCGCCTCCTGCAGATCCTTGACCGATTGTCCCTTCGAACCCTTCTTCAACGTCGGCTCAGCCATTTCGCCTCCTGGATCGCCTTATCTGTATGGTCGCGAAAGCGCGCAACATGCGCTCGAATTTCCCGTCACCGTCAGCATGACATTCCGCGCTCATCGTGCCGCGCTGCTGCTCGTAGCAGCGATCCTGCTGACACCGGCGGTCGCCTCCGCCGCGCCGCCCTCCAACGACGATCGCGCGACCCCGACGGTGATCGGCTCGCTGCCGGCTCAGGTCGGTGGCACGACGGTCGACGCCACGCGGGTCACGACCGACCCATTCTCCGCGTGCGGCAGCGCGGGCGCACAGGTCTGGTATCGCTTCACCGCCGCCGCGGACGGGCGCGTCGCGGTCCGCGCGCGCGCCGCGGGCGACCTCGATGCCGTCGTCGACGCCTACCTCGCCGAGCGCTCGCAGATGCGCTCGGTCGCCTGCGACCCGACCGACGCGCAGGGGCTGGCGGCCGCTGGACTTCCGAGTCCAGAAGGACAAGGACTACCTGCTCGCCGTCGCGCAGCTGCCGAACTCCGTCTCGGGAACGTTCACGGTGACGATCGTCACGCCGCAGCCGACGCCGAAACCGCCAGGAGCCCAGCTGCCCAGAGGCGGCGTCGACGGCACGCTGGACCGCTCGGCAACGTCGAGGACGCCTACGCGATCAGGATGCGCGAGGGCCGCACGTACCGCATGCGCCTGACCGGCCGCGGCGACGACGAGACGCGCTGCGCCGTCACCGGCGGCCTCTACCCGCCCGGCGCGAGCGACTTCGACGGACGTCAGGTCAAGCGCTTCGGCTGTGACTCCGGCGGCTACGCGACGTTCACGCCCGCGGCCGGCGAGGGCGGCCGCTACAGCCTGCTCGTGACCGCCGGGCCGGGCGTGCGCACGCTGCAGCGCTACCACCTCGAAGCGGCCGGAGCCGGTCGCGACGACACCGCGCCCGGGCGCTTTCTCTCAAACCGCCGCACGATGAGCAACGCACTCAACGGCGCGCGCATCGACGCGGTCGACCTCTACCGCTTCAACGTCGCGCGCCGCAGCGACCTCACGCTGAGCCTCGCGACCGGCGCCGACAACGCCTACGACCTGCAGATCCTCAACGAGCGCGGCCGGCGCGTGCAGTGCACCTGCGGCGAGAGCGGCGACATCAAACTCACCGCGAGATCGCGCCCGGGCGCTACTTCGTCGTCGTTCGCACGCTCGATCGCAGCCAGGGCGGCTACACGCTGCGGCGCGTCTCGCGCCTGCTGACGCGCACCCGCGTGGGCATCAACCGCCGCTCGCGCCTCGGCACGGCCGCGACGATCGGCGTGCGCGTGCGACCGTCCGTCAGCGGTCCGGTGACGATCACGATCCAGCGCTTCGACCCGCTCGCCGGCTGGCTGTTTCACCGCCAGCAGCACGCCCGCGCAAGCCGCGGCCGCGGCGTCGCTGGGCTTCGTCGCGCCGACCGTCGGGCGCTGGCGCGTACGCGTGTCGTTCGACGGCACGGTCGGTGCCGGCTCGAGCGTCAGCGGCTTCGACGAGATGCTCGTGCTGTCGCCGCCCGACTAAAAGCTCCCGTTAGGCCCTTCGCGCGGGCGCGTCGCGCGCAGGGAGACATGGCTCCCGAGCCCTGCGGCGATAGATTGCGGCTCTTCATGGCGGAGGTGCTGTTCTTCCTGGCTGGAATCGGGGCTATTGCGGGGGCGATCGGGGTCGTCGCGGTCCGCAACCCGTTCTACAGCGTGCTCGCGCTCGTCTGCCACCTGCTGTCGCTCGCAGCGCTGTTTCTGCTGCTGCGCGCGGAGTTCGTCGCGGCCGCCCAGGTCGTCGTCTACGCGGGCGCCGTGATGGTGCTCTACGTCTTCGTCGTCGCCTACGTCGGCGGCCAGGACGAGCCGCTCGGCGCGAGCCCCGGCCGGGGCCTGCGGTTCGTCGCCGCGCTGTTCGGCGCGCTGCTGTTCGTCGAGCTGTGCATCGCGACGCTCGGCTCGGGCCTGCCGGCTGATCGACACCGACGGCGCCGAGCTGCGCGGCCGGCTTCGGCTCGCCCGCCCAGATCGGCGAGCTGCTGCTGACGCGCTTCCTGCTGCCGTTCGAGATCGCTTCCTTCCTGCTGCTGATCGCGGCCGTCGGCGCGGTCGTGCTCGCGCGCCGCCGCGGCGGCATCACCGCCGCCGAGGACCAGGCGCGCTACAGCGCGATGGACATGCTGCGCCTGGCCTAGCGGGCACGATGGCCGAGGCCGTCGGCGGGCCCCCGCCGCGGCACCGTCGCGCCAGCCCTTCCGGCAAGCGGAGGCGGCGCCGAGAAGACGACGACGACGCCCGGCGCGCCACCCGCCGGGGCCGCCTGATGGCGATCGGCTGGATCTCGCCGTCTCGGCGCTGATCTTCACGATCGGCGCCGCTGGCGTGCTGACCCGCCGCAGCCCGCTCGTGATCCTGCTCTGCCTCGAGCTCATGCTCAACGCCGCGAACCTCGCGCTGATCGCCTTCTCGCGCATGCACGGCAACGCCGAGGGCCAGATCTTCGCCGTCATCGTCATGGTCGTCGCCGCGTGCGAGGTCACCGTCGGCCTCGGCCTGATCGTCGCGATGCACCGCCGCCGCCTGCCGATCGACGTCGACCAGATGCGCGAGCTCCAGGGATGAGCTCCGTGAAGCTCTTCGCCTGGGCGACCCTGCTGTTCCCGCTCCTCGGGACGATCGTCGTCGCGCTGCTCGGCCCGCGCCTGCGCGGCCGCGCCCCCGGCTTCGTCGCGACGGGCGCGATGGCGCTGTCGTTCGTCTCGGCGATCGCGACGCTGTTCGAGCTCCAGGGCCTGGACCACGAGCACCGCCAGGTCCGCGCCGTCGCGTGGGACTACGCGAACACCGTCGGCGTCGACGCCCAGCTCTCGCTGCTCGATCGACCCGCTGTCGGTCTTCATGATCCTCGTCGTCGCGGGCGTCTCGACGCTGATCCACCTCTACTCGATCGCGTACCTGGACTCGATCGCGGCTACGTGCGCTTCTTCGCGTATCTG
>CAVRFN010000021.1:0-209501 GCA_963720345.1 uncultured Actinomycetota bacterium | reverse complement strand
GAGCGCTACCTGCGCAACGCACGCGCCCGCATCGTGCTGGCCGACATCCCCGGCCACCCGAAGCGCGACGACGCCATCGCCCAGATGGAAGCCGCCGGAGCGAAATCCGTCGAGTGGATCGACTTCGACGGCGTCGACACCGAAAGCCACCCCAAGGTGATCGACGCGGCTTTCGCAGGCGGAGATGTCGACGTGGCGATCGTGGCATTCGGTCTGCTCGGTGATGCCGAGGAACTGTGGCAGAACCAGCGCAAGGCCGTGCAGATCGCCGAGATCAACTACACCGCTGCGGTTTCCGTCGGGGTGCTCATCGGCGAGAAGATGCGGGCACAGGGCTTCGGCCGGATCATCGCGATGAGTTCGGCCGCCGGCGAACGGGTGCGGCGCTCGAATTTCGTCTACGGATCGACCAAGGCCGGCCTGGACGGCTTCTACCTCGGACTCGGAGAGGCACTGCGCGAGTTCGGTGTTCGAGTCCTGGTGATCAGGCCGGGACAGGTGCGCACCGGGACGACGATCGCGCACTGGAAGGCCACCGGCGCCAAGGAAGCACCGTTCACCGTCGACAAGGAAGACGTCGCCGAACTGGCGGTCACGGCGTCGGCCAAGGGCAAGGAACTGGTGTGGGCGCCGGGAGCGTTCCGGTACGTGATGATGGTGATCCGGCACATCCCGCGCCCCATCTTCCGCAAGCTGCCGATCTAGCTTATGCGTGGCGCGCTGGCCGTGCTCGGCCAGATGGCCGTGGCGGTCATCATCGCGGTGACCGTGACCGCGGTGTCCCTTGTCGCCATCGCGCGGGTGGAATGGCCGGCGTACAACTCGTCGAACCAGCTCCACGCGCTGACCACTGTCGGCCAATTCGTCTGTCTTGCAGGACTGTTCGCGTGCGGTCTGGTCTGGCGGCGCGGACGCCGCGTGCTGGCCCGGCTCGGAACGTGCTGTTCCTGTCCGCGTTCTCGGTGGTCACGCTCGCGATGCCTCTCGGCGCGACCAAGCTCTACCTGTACGGCATCTCCGTCGACCAGCAGTTCCGCACCGAGTACCTCACCCGCCTCGACCGACTCGCCCGCGCTGCACGACATGACCTACGACGGCCTGCCGCCGTTCTACCCGGCCGGCTGGTTCTGGATCGGCGGCCGCGTCGCCAACGCTCCGCGGGATGGACGGCTGGGAGGTGTTCAAGCCGTACGCGATCATCTCGATCACCGTCGCCGTCGTCGCTGGCACTCGTGTTGTGGGCCGCGTGATTCGCTACGACTACGCCATCGTCGTGACGCTGGCGACCGCCGCGGCCTCGCTGGCCTACTCACCGCCGAGCCGTACGGCGCCGTCATCACCGTGCTGATGCCCGCCAGTCTTCGTGCTGGCCTGGTCGGGCTTGCGCGGCGGCAGACGGAAGCGGCGGTTGGGCGGCCGTCATCGCGCACGGGGCTGTTCCTCGGCGTCGCGGCGCTGTTCTACTCGCTGCTGCTCGGCTACGCCGCCTTCACGCTGGCGATCATGGCGTTGCTGCGCGGCCCGCCGTACGCGCCCGGCGCGTGGCGGGCGGCGATCGAGCCGCTGCTGCGGCTGCTCGTCATCGCGGCGATCTCGGGGGCCATGTGGCTGATCGGTCTGGTTGCCGTAGCTGCTGGCGCGGTCAAGGGCGGTTCGCCCGCGGCTCCGGCTCGCGCTCAGCACTATCTGCCCGACGGCGGGCGCACGCTGGACTTCCGATGCTGCACTTCTCCCTGCTCGGCGCACTGTGCCTGCTCGGCACGCTCTGGCTGGTGTGCCCGCGCGCCGCGTCGCGGCGCGCGCAGGCGCTTGGCCGTCGCCGTGCTCGCCGTCTACGTGTGGTCGCTGCTGTCGATGCTCACCACCTGCGCTCGGCACGCACCCTGTTGTCGTTCCGGCTGCGAGCCGCCGCTGACGGTGCTGCTGGCGGCGGCAGGCGCCTTCGGCTTCATCGAAGTCGCTGCTGGCGATCGCGCGCCGGTACCAGCCAGAAACCCGCGGCGGTAGTCGCCGCCGCCGCGAGCTGGGCGCGCATCGGCGCGCTGACGTTCGCCCAGAACATCCCGGACGTGCTGCGGTCCGACATCGTCGTCGCCTACACCGACACCGACGGCAACGGCCAGCGCGCCGACCGCCGTCCGCCCGGCGCCGAGCGCTACTACCGCGAGATCGACGCAGGATCGGCGAGGTGACGGGCCGGCCGCGCGACGAGACCGTCGTACTCACCGCGGACTACAGCTTCCTGTCGTACTACCCCTACTACGGATTCCAGGGGCTGACGTCGCACTACGCCAACCCGCTGGCGCAATTCGAGAAGCGTGCCGACACGATCGAAGGCTGGGCGACGCTGACCGACGCCGACCAGTTCGTCGACAGCCTCGACTCGCTGCCGTGGAAGGCGCCCGACGTTTCCTGATGCGCCGCGGCGCCGACGACACCTACACCTTGCGGCTGGCCTCCGACGTCTACCCCAACCAGCCCAATGTGCGGCGCTACCACGTCGCGCTCGACGAGGCGCTGTTCGACGATCCGCGCTTCGAGGTGTCGGACATCGGGCCGTTCGTGCTGGCCATTCGCGCTGCCCAATTAGGATCAACCCCCGTGACCGGAGACGGGGCGACCGGGGCTAACCACCGGACCGCGCGAATCATCGCCATCGTCGCGGGTCTGGTCGGCGCGGCGCTCGCGCTCGCCACCCCCCTGCTACCGGTGACGGAGACCACCGCGCAGCTGAACTGGCCCCAGAACGGCGTACTGCAGAGCGTCGACGCACCGCTGATCGGCTACGTGGCCACCGACCTGACGATCTCGGTGCCATGCAGCGCGGCGGCGGGCCTGGCCGGGCCGCAGAACCGCGGCCGCACCGTGCTGTTGTCGACGGTGCCCAAGCAGGCACCCAAGGCGATCGACCGCGGTCTGCTCATCGAACGGGTCAACAACGACCTGCTCGTCATCGTCCGCAACACCCCGGTCGTCAGCGCACCGCTGAACCAGGTGCTCAGCCCGGCATGCCAACGGCTGACCTTCACCGCGCAGGCCGACAAGGTGACGGGCGAATTCGTCGGACTGGTGAAGTCACCGGATTCCGACGATCCCGGCGCACCCCTGCGCGGTGAGCGCGGCGGCTACGACTTCCGCCCGCAGATCGTCGGCGTCTTCACCGATCTGTCCGGTCCGGCGCCACCCGGCCTGGAGTTCTCGGCGACGCTGGACACCCGCTACAGCAGCTCACCCACGCTCCTGAAACTGCTGGCCATGATCATCGGCGTGGCGATGACGATCATCGCGCTCGGCGCGCTGCATGTTCTGGACACCGCCGACGGCAGATCGGTCAAACGCTTCCTGCCGCCGCGATGGTGGTCGGTCAAACCGCTGGACGGTGTGGTCACCGCGGTGCTGGTGTGGTGGCACTTCGTCGGCGCCAACACCGCCGACGACGGCTACATCCTGACCATGGCGCGGGTGTCCGAACACGCCGGATACATGGCGAACTACTACCGATGGTTCGGCACCCCCGAAGCCCCGTTCGGCTGGTACTACGACCTGCTGGCCCTGTGGGCGCACGTCAGCACCAACAGCGTCTGGATGCGGCTGCCCACGCTCGCGATGGCGCTCGCATGCTGGTGGGTGATCAGTCGCGAGGTGCTGCCGCGGCTGGGCCACGCCGTCAAGACCAGCCAGGCCGCGGCGTGGACGGCGGCGGGATTGTTCCTGGCGTTCTGGCTGCCGCTGAACAACGGCCTGCGTCCCGAACCGATCATCGCGCTCGGCATCCTGCTCACCTGGTGCTCGGTGGAACGCGGGGTGGCCACCAGCAGGCTGCTACCGGTGGCGATCGCCATCATCATCGGTGCGCTCACGTTGTTCTCCGGACCCACCGGCATCGCCGCGGTCGGCGCGCTTCTCGTCGCGGTGGGGCCCCTGAAAACCATTGTGGCCGCGCATACTTCGCGGTTCGGGTACCTGGCGCTGCTGGCCCCTATCCTGGCGGCGGGCACGGTGACGATCTTCCTGATCTTCCGCGATCAGACGTTGATCGGCGAACTGCAGGCCAACACGTTCAAGTCCGCCGTCGGCCCGAGCCTGAGCTGGTTCGACGAGCACATCCGCTACGAACGGCTGTTCACCACCAGCCCCGACGGCTCGGTCGCTCGCCGGTTCGCGGTACTCACCCTTCTCCTGACGCTTGCGGTGTCGGTGGCGATGTCCCTGCGCAAGTACCGGATTCCGGGAACCGCGCTTGGCCCCAGCCGCCGCATCATCGGCATCACGGTCATCTCGTTCCTGGCGCTGATGTTCACCCCGACCAAGTGGACCCACCACTTCGGTGTGTTCGCCGGGTTGGCCGGATCGCTCGGCGCGCTGGCCGCGGTCGCCGTCACGGCGGTCGCGATGCGCTCGCGCCGTAACCGCTCGGTGTTCGCCGCCGCGGTGCTGTTCGTGATGGCGCTGTCGTTCGCGACCGTCAACGGGTGGTGGTACGTCTCCAACTTCGGAGTGCCGTGGTCCAACGAGTTCCCCGAGTGGAAGTTCGGCTTCACCACCATATTGCTGGGCTTCTCGGTCCTCGCGCTGCTACTGGCGGCGTGGTTCCACTTCTCGGGCCGCGATGTGTCGCCGCCGGGTCCGCCGACCCGATGGCAGCGGATTGTCCAGTCGCCGTTGGCGATTGCGACGTGGGTGCTCGTCGTGTTCGAGGTGCTGTCGCTGACCCTGGCGATGGTCGACCAGTATCCGGCCTGGAGCGTCGGCCGATCCAACCTCGAGGCGGTGGCGGGCAAGACCTGCGGGATGGCCGAGGACGTGCTCGTCGAACAGGATCCGAACGGCGCCATCCTGACGCCCGTCGACGTCCCGGTTGGGGATGCGCTCGGCGCGGTGACCGCAGAGGGCTTCGGGCCCAACGGAATTCCATCCGACGTATCGGCCGACGAGGTGCTCTCCGGCCCCGGCACCGCCACCAACTTCGCCGACACACCGGAAGCGGATGAGACCGCGGGCGAGGCGGGCACCGAGGGCGGCACCACCGCCGCGGCCGGTGTCAACGGATCCCGGGCCCGCCTGCCGTACGGCCTCGACCCGGCGACCACACCGGTGATGGGCAGCTGGCGCGGCGGCACCCAGCAGCAACCGGCGGAGCTGCGCTCGGCGTGGTACCGGCTGCCGCCATCGGCGACGAGGCGCGGGCCGTTGCTGGTGGTCGCCGCCGCCGGACGCTTCGACCCGGGCGAGGTCACCCTGCAGTGGGCCGACGACGAACAGGCCGCCAAGGACGAGGCGGGCGGCGGTCGTCGGGTTCGCCGACGTCGGCGCGGTGCCGGCGTGGCGCAACCTGCGCGCTCCGATGGCCGCCATCCCGCCGAGGCCACCCAGGTGCGGCTGGTCGCGACCGACGACGACCTCAATCCGCAGCACTGGATCGCGCTGACCCCGCCGCGCATTCCGCAACTGCGCACGCTGCAGGACGTCGTGGGCACCGAGGATCCGGTGCTGCTGGACTGGCTGGTCGGGCTCGCGTTCCCGTGCCAGCGCCCGTACGGCCACCAGTACGGCGTCGCCGAGGTGCCCAAGTGGCGGATCCTGCCCGACCGGTTCGGCGCCGAGGCCAATTCACCGGTGATGGACTACCTCGGCGGCGGCCCGCTGGGCATCACGGAACTGCTCGTGCGGGCCACCACGGTGCCGAGCTATCTGAAGGACGACTGGTTCCGCGATTGGGGCGCGCTGCAGCAGCTCACGCCGTGGTACCCGAACGCGGAGCCGGCGCGGCTGGAGCTGGGAACGGCGACGCGCAGCGGGCTGTGGAGCCCGGCACCGCTGCGGCTGTCCTGAAGTACGGCTGCGCACGGCCCCGCATCGTCGGCTCGCACACCTGCGTCGCATACCATCGAGCCTCGTGCCAGCCGTCGCCGAAGCACGCGAGAAGAGCGGACCCACCGGTTCGCGCGCCTGATCGCCGTCGTCGCAGGCATTGCGGGGGTGCTGCTGTGCGGGTTGGTTCCGCTGCTGCCGGTCAAGCAGACCACCGCCACCATCCTGTGGCCACAGGCGTCCGGTCCCGACGGGCTGATCACCGACATCACCGCGCCGCTGGTGTCCGGCGCACCGCTGGCCCTCGACATCTCGATCCCCTGCCAGGCCATCGCCACCCTGCCCGAAGCGGGCGGGCTGGTGGTGTCCACCGTGCCGCACGAGCGGTATCGACGCCAGCCGTAACGGCATGTTCGTCCGCGCCACCGCCGACGTCGTGGTGGTGGCGGTCCGCGACTCCGTCGCCGCCGTCGCGCCCCGGCCCGCCGTCGAGTCCGGTGCGTGCAGCACGCTGCACCTCTGGGCCAACCCGGGCGAGGTCGGTGCCGACTTCATCGGCATCCCCGGTGCGGCGGGCACCCTGTCGGCCGAAAAGAAGCCACAGGTTGCGGGCGTCTTCACCGATCTGAAGGTGGCGGCGCAGACGGGTCTTTCGGGGCAGATCGACATCGACACCCGGTTCATCACCTCGCCGACGGCCCTCAAGCTGGCCGTGATGGTGCTCGGCGTGGCGTGCGTGATCGCCTCGATGGTGGCGCATGGGCGTGCTGGACCGGCGATCGGCGAGGCGCGTCGCCCATGCGTGGCGGCGATTGTGGCGGGTGGGGTGGGCCACCTGGCTTGCCGACATCGGCGTCGTCGGGACACTGCTGCTCTGGCACATCATCGGCGCGCTGTCGTCGGACGACGGCTACAACCTGACCATCGCCCGGGTCTCCGCCGACGCCGGCTACACCGCGAACTACTACCGCTTCTTCGGCGCCACCGAGGCGCCCTTCGACTGGTATCAGTCCGTGCTCGCGCATCTCGCGGCGATCAGCACCGCCAGTGTGTGGATGCGCATTCCGGCGACCCTGGCCGGCATCGGCGCCTGGCTGATCTTGAGCCGCTGGGTGCTGCCTCGGCTGGGCGCGCGGCTGGCGGCCAACCGTGTCACGGTCTGGACGGCGGCAGCGGTGTTCCTGGCGGCCTGGCTGCCGTTCAACAACGGGCTGCGACCCGAGCCGCTGATCGCGTTCGGCGTGATCGCCGTGTGGGCGCTCGTCGAGTACGCGATCGGCACCCGGCGCCTGCTGCCCGTACGCGGTCGCCATCGTGGTGGCCGCATTCTCGGTGACGCTGGCGCCGCAGGGCCTGATCGCGGTGGCACCGCTGCTCGTCGGTGCCCGCGCCGTGGCACGGATCATCCGCAGCCGTCGGGCGGTCGACGGTTTGGTCGCTCCGCTGGCCACCCTGTTCTCTTCGGCGGCGCTGATCTTCGTGATCGTGTTCCGCGACCAGACGCTGGCCACCGTCGCCGAGTCGGCCCGCATCAAATACGTTGTCGGCCCGACCATCGCCTGGTACCAGGAATTCCTGCGCTACTACTTCCTCACCGTCGAGGACAGTGTCGACTCGTCGCTGACGCGTCGCTTCGCGGTGCTGGTGCTTCTGCTGTGCCTGTTCGGCATGCTGACGGTCCTGTTGCGCCGCAGCGCGGTGCCCGGCATGGCCCGCGGCCCGGTGTGGCGGCTGATCGGTACGACGGCCATCGGCCTTCTGCTGCTGACGTTCACGCCGACGAAGTGGGGCGTACAGTTCGGTGCGTTCGCCGCCCTGGTCGGTGCGCTCGGCGCGGTCACCGCGTTCTCGTTCGCGCGGGTCGGGCTGCACAGCCGACGCAACGTCGCGCTGTATGTGACCGGGCTGCTTTTCGTATTGGCCTGGGCGACATCGGGTATCAACGGCTGGTTCTACGTCGGCAACTACGGGGTGCCGTGGTTCGACAAACAGCCGGTGATCGCCGGGTTCCCGGTCCTGACCATCTTCCTGGTGCTGGCGATCCTGACAGGCCTGCTCGCCGGTTGGTTGCACTTCCGCATGGACTACACCGGCCACGTCGAGGTCGCCAACACCGGCCGCAACCGAGCGCTTGCGTCGACGCCGCTGCTGGTGGTCGCCGTCATCATGGTGGTGCTCGAGGTCGGCTCGCTGGCCAAGGGCGCCGCCCAGCGCTACCCCGTGTACACCACCGCCAAGGCCAACGTCGCCGCGCTGACGTCGGGGTTGTCCTCGACCAGCTGCTCGATGGCCGACGACGTGCTCGTCGAAGCAGACACCAATGCCGGTATGCTGCAACCGGTTCCGGGCCAGCGCGTCGGCGAGTACGGCCCGCTCGGCGGGGAGGATCCGGTCGGGTTCACCCCGACCGGCGTCAGCGACACCCTCGAGCCCGCCGAACCCGTCACCGCCAACCCCGGCCTGGTGAACTCCGACGGCTCCCCCAACGAACCGAACGTCGGCATCGGCTACGCGGCGGGCACCGGTGGCGGCTACGGCCCCGTCGGTGTCAACGGATCGAACGCGTTCCTGCCGTTCGGCCTCGACCCCAAGCGCACGCCGGTGATGGGCAGTTACGACGAGAACACCGTTGCGGCCAAGGTCACTTCGGCGTGGTACCAACTGCCGCCGCGGACTCCCGACCGCCCGCTCGTGACGGTCGCCGCCGCGGGCGCCATCTGGTACTACGAAGAGGACGGCTCCTTCAACTACGGGCAGTCGCTGAAACTGCAGTGGGGTGTGCACCGGCCCGACGGCAGCTACCAGGCGCTCGGCGACGTGCAGCCCATCGACATCTTCCCCCAGAAGGCTTGGCGCAATTTGCGTTTCCCGCTTGCGTGGGCGCCGCCGGAGGCCAACGTCGCGCGCATCGTCGCCGACGACCCGAACCTGTCCACCGACCAGTGGTTCGCGTTCACCCCGCCGCGGGTGCCCGTGCTCGAGACCGCGCAGCAACTCCTCGGGTCGCAGACGCCGGTGATGCTGGACATCGCGACCGCGGCGAACTTCCCCTGCCAGCGGCCGTTCTCCGAACACCTCGGCGTCGCCGAGTTGCCCGAGTACCGCATCCAGCCCAACTTCAAGCAGATCGTGTCGTCGTCGAACATGTGGCAGTCCGCGCAGGACGGCGGCCCGTTCCTGTTCATCCAGGCGCTGCTTCGCACGACCGCCGTTCCGAGCTACCTGCGTGACGACTGGTATCGCGACTGGGGTTCGATCGAGCGCTACGACCGGGTGGTGCCGTCGTCGCGGGCGCCCGAACGCCGACGTCGAACAGGGCACGAAGCGCGTCTTCGGGTGGAGCCGCAACGGACCGATCAGGGCGCTGCCATGACGACGTGAGACGTGACGTGAAGTCGCCCGCTGGGTGGCGACGATCGCCGGGCTCATCGGCTTCGTGCTCTCGGTCGCCACACCGCTGCTGCCGGTGGTGCAGACCACGGCGACGCTGAACTGGCCACAGGCCGGGCAACTCAACAACGTGACGTCGCCGCTGATCTCGCTGACACCCGGTGTCGATGACGGCGACGGTGCCCTGCGAGGTCATCCGTTCGATGCCGCCGCGCGGCGGGATGGTGCTCGGCACCGCACCCAAGAACGGCAAGCAGGCGGCGCTGCAGTCGCTGTTCGTCACCGTCACCGCGCAGCGGGTCGACATCACCGACCGCAACGTCGTCGTCGCCAGCGTGCCGCGGGCGCGGGTCGCATCCCCCGACTGCCAGCGCATCGAGATCACCTCCTCGGAGGCGGGCACGTTCGCGACCTTCGTCGGGCTGCGCAAAGCCGACGGCACCGAGCAGTACACCGGCTTCGCCGACCCCAACCTGCGGCCCCAGATCGTCGGCGTGTTCACCGACCTGACGGGCCCGGCGCCGCCAGGGCTGTCGGTGTCGGCGGTCATCGACACCCGGTTCACCACGTCGCCAACGGCTTTGAAGCTTTCGGCGATGGTGCTGGCGATGCTCGCCACGATCATCGCCCTGGTCGCGCTGTGGCGGTTGGACCAGGTCGACGGCAGGCGGATGCGGCGCGTCATACCGTCGCGGTGGCGGACGTTCAGCGCCACCGATGTGGTGGTGGTCGGCGGCTTCCTGCTGTGGCACATCATCGGCGCGAACTCGTCCGACGACGGCTATCAGCTCCAGATGGCACGCATCGCCGGACATGCCGGCTACATGTCGAACTACTTCCGATGGTTCGGCAGTCCCGAGGATCCGTTCGGCTGGTACTACAACCTGCTCGCGCTGATGACCAGCGTCAGCGATTCCAGTATCTGGATCCGCCTGCCCGACCTGGTGTGCGGAATCGTGTGCTGGCTCTTGCTGTCCCGCGAGGTGTTGCCGAGACTGGGCCCCGCGGTGGCGTCGAGCCGCGCGGCGGTGTGGGCGGCGGGCCTGGTTCTGCTGGCCGCCTGGATGCCGTTCAACAACGGCCTGCGGCCCGAGGGGCAGATCGCCACCGGCGCGCTCATCACCTACGTGCTGATCGAGCGTGCCATCGCCTCGGGACGGATGACACCGGCGGCGCTGGCCACGTTGACCGCCGCGTTCACCTTGGGAATCCAGCCGACCGGACTGATCGCCGTCGCGGCGCTGCTGGCGGGCGGCAGGCCGATCCTGCGAATCCTGGTGCGCAGGCATCGTCTCGTCGGCACCTGGCCGTTGGTGGCGCCGATGCTGGCGGCGGGAACCGTGATCCTGACGGTCGTCTTCGCCGACCAGACGATCGCAACCGTGTTGGAGGCCACCAGAGTCCGCACCGCCGTCGGGCCCGCACAGGAGTGGTGGACCGAGAACCTGCGCTACTACTACCTGATCTTGCCGACGGTCGACGGCTCGCTGTCGCGGCGCTTCGGGTTCCTGATGACTGCGCTGGCACTGTTCGCCTCGTTGTTCATCCTGTTGCGGCGCAAGCGTGTTCCCGGTGTCGCGCGCGGGCCCGCGTGGCGGCTGATCGGCACGATCTTCGGCACGATCTTCTTCCTGCAGTTCGCCCCCACCAAGTGGGTGCACCACTTCGGCCTGTTCGCCGCCGTCGGCGCGGCGATGGCGGCCCTCGCCACCGTGCTGGTCTCGCGGACGGTGCTGCGCTGGTCGCGTAACCGGATGGCGGTCGTGGCGGCCGTATTGTTCCTGCTCGCACTGTGTTTCGCGACCACCAACGGGTGGTGGTACGTGTCCAGCTACGGCGTCCCGTTCAACAACGCGATGCCGAAGATCGGTCCCATCACCGTCAGCACGATCTTCTTCGCACTGTTCGCGCTCGCGGCGATCTGGGCGACCTTCCTGCACTTCGCGGACCGCCGTTGGGGTGACGATCGCGTGACGCGTGCCATCACAGCCGCGCCGATTCCCGTTGCGGCGGGATTCATGGTGCTCGTGTTCGTGGGATCGATGCTGACCGGCGTCGTGCGCCAGTACCCGACGTACTCCAACGCGTGGGCCAACCTTCGCACCTTCACCGGCGGCTGCGGTCTGGCCGACGACGTTCTGGTGGAACCCGACCCGAACGACGGCTACCTGAAGCCGCTGCCCGGTGACTTCGGTCCACTGGGGCCGCTGGGCGGCGTCGGTCCGACGGGATTCACCCCCAGTGGGGTGCCGGAAAAGATTGTCGCCGAGACGATCCGGATGAACCTGCCCATGCCCGGCACCGACTACGACTGGGATCAACCGACCAAACGCAAGACACCGGGCGTCAACGGCTCGACCGTCCCGCTGCCGTACGGCCTTGACCCCGCAAAGGTTCCGTTGGCGGGCAGCTACGTCCAGGGCCCCCAGCAACAGAGCCGGCTGACATCCGCGTGGTATCAACTGCCGCCCCGTGAGGATGCGCACCCCCTTGTGGTCGTCACGGCTGCGGGCACCATCACCGGCGACAGCGTGTTCAACGGGCGGACCGAGGGGCAGACGGTCGAACTGGAGTACGCGCTTGCCGGACCCGACGGCGCGCCCGTTCCCGCCGGCCGACTGGTCCCCTACGACCTCGGGCCTACCCCGTCGTGGCGCAATCTGCGATTCCCCCGTGACCAGATTCCCGCCGATGCGGTCGCGGTACGCGTTGTGGCCGAGGATGTTTCGCTCACACCGGGCGACTGGATCGCGGTCACCCCGCCGCGGGTGCCGGAGCTGCGGTCGGTGCAGGAGTACGTCGGGTCGGAACAGCCCGTCCTGATGGACTGGGCGGTCGGGATGGCGTTCCCGTGCCAGCAGCCGATGCTGCACGCCAACGGCGTCACCGAGATCCCCAAGTTCCGGATCACGCCGGACTACAACGCCAAGCGCAAGGACACCGACACCTGGGAGGACGGCCTCAACGGCGGTCTGCTCGGCATCAGCGACCTGCTGCTGCGCGCCCATGTGATGGCGACCTACCTGTCCAAGGACTGGGGCCGAGACTGGGGTTCGCTGCGCAAGTTCGACACAATCGTCGACGCCGACGCGGCACAGCTCGATCTCGGCACCGCCACCCGCAGCGGGCTGTACTCACCCGGACACATCAGGATCAAGCCGTGACATCGGACCGCATCCGCCTCGGCAACGCCACGCTCACGCGCGTCATCGAGACCCAGGTCGACAACCTGCCGGTAGAGGTGTTCCCCTTTACGCCGCAGGAAGCCTGGAGCCAGGACAGCGAGTTCAAGCCGACCTACTGGAACGACGGCGGCTGGCGGATCGCCATGCAGATCTGGGTCATCGAGGTGGACGGGCTGACGGTGCTCATCGACACCGGCGCGGGCAACGACAAGGCGCGGCCACGGATGGCGATACTGGATCATCTGCAGACCGACTTCCTGGCGGTGCTGGGCCGCGCAGGCTTCGACCCCGCTTCCGTCGATGTCGTCGTGAACACCCACCTGCACTTCGATCACGTCGGCTGGAACACCAGGCGCGAGGGCGACGCGTGGGTCCCGACATTCCCCAACGCGCGCTACCTGGTTCCCGAACCCGACTACCGGCACTTCTGCCCCGACGGGCCGGCACAGACCTCGACCCCGCAGTCAGAAGAAGAGGAATCGGTACAGCAGCACGTCCGAACGGTGTTCGCGGACAGCGTGTCTCCCGTGCAGGAGCAGATCGAGTTGTGGTCCGGCGACCATCAGCTCAGCGAGTCGCTGTGGCTGCGTCCCGCGCCCGGTCATACGCCGGGGGCGTCGGTGGTCTGGCTGGATGCGGGTAAGCCCGCCGTCTTCGTCGGCGATCTCACGCACTGCCCGGTGCAGTTGCACCGACCCAACGATCCGTGTGCGTGGGACGAGGATTTCGACGCGGCGGCGGTGACCCGCAAGCGAGTGCTCACCGAGGCGTCCCGGCGCCGCGCCGCGGTGGTTCCCGCGCACTATCCGGGGCATGGCGGCGCGACGGTGGTCGCGCGCGGGGACGCCTTCATGGTCGACGACTGGCTGGAGCTCCCGCCGATCTGAGGGAACCGTCAGTGCGGTGTGCCGAGATACGGGAACTCGGTCAGGGTGTCCGTGTGCGGACTCAACCCGCTCGGCGGGCATTCGCCCTTGGTCAGAAATGCCAGCCGGTAGTCGATGACGTCGTCGGTGAACACCCGGCCGTTGGGGTACTTGGCGGGTTTGGCCGGGTTGAAGGTCAGCATGTCGGGCAGCGTGCCCTCCCGGTCGATCGCGGCGATGGCCTCGCTCGCGCGAGTAGTCGCCGGTGTGGCCCATCAGGTGGATGAACTGCTCGATCCAGCGCTCACGATCGCGCACCGGTTCACTGGCGTTGTACTCCAGCTTGGTGTCGTCGGTGTTGAAGAAGCTGCTCACCGAGGGGTGGCCGGCGCGGTCGACGTGGTCGAGCTTTCCGTCGCTGGCGCAGACTGCAGCGGCCCCAGATGCGGATGTCGGGATCGCGGCCGAGGTATTCGGTCGGCAGTTCCAGCACCGTGGAGAACACGTTGGCCTCGGTGTTGGAATCCTGGCCCGTCCACGGCGATTTCCCGCCGAGTTCCGCAAGGTGGGGCGACGTGAAGTTCCGCGTCCCCGAGATGTCGAACAGATTCTTGATGCCGTCGAAGTCGAAGAAGAACGCATCGCTGCGCGCACCCGCGAAGAAGGTGAACCGACCCGATTGGTGAATGTCGGGGGTCTTTCCGAACGACACGTCCACGGCGTCGAAGATCTTCTCGCCGACGGCTTCTGGCTCCTTCGCGTCATCGCCGTGGGCGAGGTAGACGTCGACGGTCTGCCTGCCATCCTGCGGGGTGGAGAAGACGTAGCTGAACGCGATGTCGTTCTGCAGGTCGCCGTCGTTGTCGATGGCGAGGCGGTAGATGGCGTCGGGGTGCAGTGCGTCGGCGTTCGGATTCGCGTTGAGGATCAGAACCGTGCGCGCGGAATCGGCAGGCGATTGGAACGCGTACAGATCGCACAGATCGAGTCGTTGGTCGCCGAGCGGTGGGCCGAGACTCAGACCGGTGAAGTGGTTGGACACAGCGCAATTATCCGCGGCTCAGATCGGGGTCAGGCCGTGCTTGCGCTGCACCCGGTCTGAATTCTGCTTGTCGCGCAGCAACCGCAGCGACTTGCGCAGCAGCAGCCGGGTCTCGTGCGGCTGGATCACCGCGTCGATGTAGCCGCGCTCGGCGGCGATCCACGGCGTGGCCATGTTGAGGTTGTAGCCCTCGATGAAGTCGGCGCGGATCTTCTGCACCTCCGGCGCGGTCGGATCGGGGAAGCGCTTCACCAGCAGCTGCGCCGCACCCTCGGCGCCGATCACCGCGATGCGCGCGGTCGGCCAGGCGAAGTTGAGGTCGGCGGACAGCTGCTTGGAGCCCATCACCGCGTACCCGCCGCCGTAGGCCTTGCGGACGATGATCGTCACCTTCGGCACGTCGGCCTCGACGACGGCGTTGAAGAACCGGCCGCCGCGCTTGATGATGCCGCCCTTCTCCTGCTCGACGCCGGGCATGGCACCCGGGGTGTCGACCACGAAAACCAGCGGCAGTGTTGTAGGAGTCGCAGAACCGGATGAAGCCGGCCGCCTTGTCGGAGGCCTCGTTGTCGATCGCGCCCGACAGGTACATCGGCTGGTTGGCGATCACGCCGACCGGGTCGGCCGTCGACGCGGGCGAACGCGGTGATCATCGCCTGGCCGCGCTGCGCGCCGACCTCGAAGACGTCGCCGTCGTCGAAGATCCGCAGCAGGATCTCGTGCATGTCGTAGGCCATGTTGTCGGTGTCCGGCACGATCGAGTCGAGTTCGTAGTCGTGCGGCGTGATCTCCGGCTCCAGACCCGGGTTGACGATCGGCGCGTCGTCGAAGGTGTTGGCGGGCAGGAAGCTCAGGTAGTCGCGCACGTACTGGAACGCCGCCGCCTCGTCCTCGACCACCTGGTGGATGTTGCCGTAGCTGCGCCTGCTCGTCGGCGCCGCCGAGTTCGTCGAGGGTGACGTCCTCACCGGTGACGTCCTTGATGACGTCGGGCCCGGTGACGAACATGTAGCCCTGGTCGCGCACCGCCACCACGAGGTCGGTCTGGATCGGCGAGTACACCGCGCCGCCCGCGCATTTGCCGAGGATCAGCGAGATCTCGGGCACCAGGCCGCGCAGCATCTCGTGGCGGCGGCCGAGCTCGGCGTACCACGCCAGCGACGTCACCGCGTCCTGGATGCGGGCACCGGCGGAGTCGTTGATGCCGATGATCGGGCAGCCGACCATCGCCACCCACTCCATCAGCTTGGCGACCTTGCGGCCGAACATCTCGCCGACCGAGCCCTGGAACACCGTCTGGTCGTGGCTGAACACGCCGACCGGCCGGCCGTTGATGGTGCCGTGGCCGGTGACCACGCCGTCGCCGTACAGCGCCTCGGGATCGCCCGGCGTCTTGGCCAGCGCGCCGATCTCCAGGAAGCTGCCCGGGTCGAGCAGCGCGTGGATGCGGGCGCGGGCGCTCGGAATGCCCTTCTTCGCGCGCTTGGCGATGGCCTTCTCACCACCGGGTTCCTTGGCCAGCTCCAGCTTCTCGCGCAGTTCGGCGAGCAGCTCCGCGGTGGTTTTGGTGGTCACTTCGCCTGCTTCTCCTCGGCCTCGATGCGGTTGAGCGCCTCGCTCATGTGGGCGCCGACCTTGGCAATGTACGGCTCGTCGATCGCCTGGATGTGCTCGCCCCCGATCGGCACGACCTCGAGGTCGGAGACGAACTCGCCCCAGCCGCCGTCCGGCTTGCGGGTGGCGTAGCGCGGGCTCGAAGTAGATCGCGTCGTCGTGGTAGCGGTCGGCCATGTACAGCGTGACGTGCCCGTCGTACGGCTGGATCTCGGCGGTGTCGATGCGCCCGCTTGTCCAGATACGACGTGCGCTGGTGCTCGATGATGCCGCCCGGGATCTGCACGCCGCTCTGCGCTGACGGCGTCCAGCACGAACCTCACCTGACCCTCGTCGTCGAGCTCCTCGAGTTGCTCGTAGGGGATCTGCGGGACCTCGCACGTTGAACGTCCGCTCGGCGAAGCGCGCGTAGCGGTCCCAGCGCGCGCGGGTCTCCTCCTTGGTCTGCGGGATCTCCTCGCCCGGGCGCACCGCGTCGATCAGGCCGACGAACCGCACGTCGGCGCCCGCCTGCTTGAGCCCGATCGCGCAGGCGTAGGCCAGCACGCCGCCCAGCGACCAGCCGGCCAGGATGAACGGGCCGTTGCCGCTGATCTCCATCAGCTTCGGCACGTACTCGGCGGCCCGCTCCTCGATCGAGCCCTCGACGCGCTCGATGCCGTACATCGGCGTGTCCGCGGGCAGCCGCTTGAGCAGCGGCTCGTACACCACCGTCGATCCGCCGGCGGCGTGGAACACGAACACCGGGATCTTCGTCTGACCCTCTGCCTGCGGGCGCGCGCGGATGATGCGCACGAAGCCGTCGACCTTGCCGGCCTCGAGGTAGCTCGCGCACCGTCGTCGGCCAGCGCCTCGATGGTCTGGCGCCGACGTCACGTCCTCGGCGGTGATGGTGCCCTCGGCACGTTCGGTCAGCCGCTCGGCCATCTTGGCGGCGGTGGCGTCGTCGATCGTCGGCAGCGCGTTGAAGATGCCGCCCGGCGACTTGCCGGTGACGATCGCCCACGTCGCGAACGTCACCCGCTCGGCGGCGTCGCGCGGCGGCACGTCGGCAGCCCAGCGCCTCGGTGACCGCCTCCTGGGTGAGCACTTGCGGCCGCCAGCGGCGGCCGCACGTCGACTCGCCGTTGGTGCTCGGCCGCGGTCGGTCGGCCGCGGCGGATCGGCCGTCGGGCCGCGGGGGTCGGTCGGCGGCGGCGGGATGCCGGGTCCGGCTCGGGTCAGTCGGCGGTCGGCGGCGATGTCCGACTGCGGGCTCGGCGGCAATCGGATGCCCGGCCTCGGCCAGCTTGGCCTCGAGTTCGGCGACGGTCGTCGCGCCGCCCATCAGCTCGGCCTGCGCGGCGGCGATCTCCTCGGCGGTCTGCGCCTTCTGCGTCTCGGCGAGCTCCTCGACCTCGTCGCGGTGCTCGATCGCGTACTCGATCAGCTTCTCGACGGCGTACAGGTTGGCGTCGCGCACCGCGGTCAGCTGGATCGGCGGCAGGTCGAAGTCGTACTCGACGCGGTTCTTGATCCGCACCGCCATCAGCGAGTCCAGGCCGAGCTCGATCAGCGGCACCTCCCACGGCAGGTCCTCGGGCTCGTAGCCCATGGCGCCGCCGACGATCGCGCCGAGCCGCTGGCGCGATCGTCTCACCGCGAGTCCGGCGACCACTTCGCAAAGCCCGCCGCCAGACCAGCGCCTGCGGTGAGGTTGTCCTGGCAGGATCTCGGCGTCGTCCTCTTCCGCAGCGGCGGGCGCGGCCGAAACCTGCTCCGCCACAGCCACTCCGGTCGCCGACCGCGGCGGGCAGCGCGGCCGCCGCGCCGTCGCGGCTGACGACGGCGTCGTAGACCAGCGTGAACGACTCGTCGATGCGCGCATGCACCTGCACGCTCGCGCCACCGGGGTGGCGCGTCAGCGTCGTCACCAGCCGGGCACCCTCGCCGGGCACCGCACGCTGCTCGGAGGCCATCAGCTTGGCATCCGGAAGCACCTGCGCCGCAGCGGCTTTCACCAGTGCCGCCGAGATCGGTCTGCGCCCTTCGGCGCGTACTCCCAGACGTGCCTGCCGTCGGGCATCGCGACGTGGTTGCCCGGCATCATCACCGAGCTGTCGCCGGTGAAGCGGGCGTCGAGCCAGTGCGGCTTGCGCCGGAACCGGGTCGGCGGGATGTTCGCGTAGTCAGCCCCTGTCGAACGAGCGTCCGGAAGTCCAGGTCGTGGCCGTGCACGAACAGCTGCGCCATCGCGATGGTCATCGAGTCGACCTCGTCCTGCTTGCGCGCCAGCGTCGCGATCAGCTGCGCGTCGTGCAGCCCGGCCGCGGCCGTGGTCAGGCCCACCTGCATCAGCGCCACCGGATTCGGCGCCAGCTCAAGGAAAGTGGTGTGCCCGTTGTCGACGGCGTTGCGGATGCCGTGGGTGAAGTAGACGCTGTGCCGCAGGCCCTTCTTCCAGTAGTCGACGTCGTGGATCGGCTCGCCGCCGGGCCGGATGTAGCCGCCCTCGTGCACCGTCGAGAAGTAGCCGATCGTCAGCGGGTGCGGCTCGATGCCCTGCAGTTCGGCGGCCAGCTCGCCGAGCAGCGGATCCATCTGCTGGGTGTGGCTGGCGCCCTTGGTCTGGAACTTGCGGGCGAACTTCCCCTCCGCCTCGGCGCGCGCGATGATCGCGTCCACCTGCTCGGGCGGGCCGCCGATGACGGTCTGGGTCGGTGCGGCGTACACGCACACCTCGAGGTCCGTGAAGTCGGCGAACACCGTCTCGATCTCGTCGGCGGAGTACTCGACCAGCGCCATCAGCCGGATGTACTCGCCGAACAGCATGGCCTCGCCCTCACCCATCAGGTGGGCGCGCGAGCAGATCGTGCGGGTGGCGTCGGCCAGCGACAGGCCGCCGGCGAAGTAGGCCGCGGCGGCCTCGCCGAGCGACTGCCCCACCACCGCACCGGGTTTGGCGCCGTGCGCCTTGAGCAGCTCACCGAGCGCGATCTGGATCGCGAAGATCACCGTCTGCGTGGTCTCGATGCCGTAGTCCTGCGAGTCGTCGAGGATCAGCTCGACGACCGAGTAGCCCAGCTCGTCCTGGACGTGGGCGTCGACCTTGTTGATCCACTCGGCGAACGTCTCGTCGCGCAGGTACAGGCTCTTGGCCATCTTGCGGTGCTGCGCGCCGAAACCGGCCAGCACCCACACCGGTCCGTTGGTGACCGGACCGTCGGCGGCTGAACACGCTGGGGTTCTGCTTGCCCTCGGCCACCGCGCGCAGGCCCTTGACCGCCTCGTCGTGGTCGTGGGCCAGCACCACCGCGCGGGAGCGGCCGTGGTTGCGCCGCGACAGCGAGCGGCCGATCGACTCCAGCGACGACGCCCGGCCTTCGGGGCTGTCGATCCAGTCGGCCAGCTCGGCGGCGGTCGGCCTTCTTGCGCGACGTCAGGAACCCCGAAACCGCCAGCGGCACAACCGGAGTGCGGCCTGCTCTTCGGCTTCGAGCTCCTCACGGGCGACCTCGAGCAGCCGCTTGGCCTCGTCGGTCAGGCCGGGCAGTTCGGGCTCGTCGTCGAGCGCATGGGCCGGCCGGTCGCAGTGCATCGTCGTCGTCTGTCGCCTTCGTGCGGAGTCGTCGATGAACTCGCCGTACTCGTCCATCCGCACGCCGCCGACGTAGACGGCGTCGGCATCGGAGCGCATCGGCGGTGTCGGCGTCTGCTCCGGTTCGGGTTCGGGCTCGACGAGATCGCGACGGCAGCACCTCGCGCAGCACCAGGTGCGCGTTGGCGCCGCCGAAGCCGAAGCCGGACACACCGGCGATGGCGTGGCCGCTGTAGCGGGGCCAGTCGGTGACGGTGTCGGCGACCTTGAGGTGCATCGCGTCGAAGTCGATGTACGGGTTGGGCCCGGTGTAGTTGATCGACGGCGGGATCTTGTCGTTGCTGGAGCGCCAGCGCCATCTTGGCCAGGCTGGCCGCGCCTGCCGCCGACTCCAGGTGTCCCACATTGGATTTCACCGCGCCGAGCAGCGCCGGCTTGTCGGCGTCGCGGCCCCTGCCGACGACGCGGCCCAGCGCGTCGGCCTCGATCGGGTCGCCGAGGATGGTGCCGGTGCCGTGCGCCTCGATGTAGTCGACGTCGCGCGGGTTGATGCCGGCGTCCTTGTAGGCCTTGCGCAGCACCTCGGCCTGCGCGTCCGGGTTCGGCGCCAGCAGGCCGTTGGACCGGCCGTCGTGGTTGACCGCGCTGCCCGCGATGACCGCGAGGATCTCGTCGCCGTCGCGGCGGGCGTCGGCGACGCCGCTTGAGCACCAGCATGCCGCCGCCCTCGGAGCGGGCGTAGCCGTCGGCGTCCGGCGAGAACGACTTGATCCGGCCGTCGGGCGCCAGCACGCCGCCGACCTCGTCGAAGCCGATCGTCACCAGCGGGGTGATCAGCGCGTTGACGCCGCCGACCATCGCCACGTCGGCCTCGCCGGCGCGCAGCGCCTGCGACGCCCTGGTGCGCGGCGACCAGCGAGCTCGAGCATGCGGTGTCGATGGCCATCGACGGGCCGCGGAAGTCGTAGAAGTAGGACACCCGGTTGGCGATGATCGAGCTGGTGGTGCCGGTGATCGCGTACGGGTGGGCGACCGTCGGGTCCGACACGGCCAGGAACTGGTAGTCGTTGTTCGACGTGCCGATGTAGACGGCGACGCTCTGGCCGCGCAGGCTCGACGCCGGGATGCGGGCGTGCTCCGAGTGCCTCCCAGGTCAGTTCGAGCGCCATCCGCTGCTGCGGATCGATGTTGTCGGCTTCCATCTTCGACAGCGCGAAGAACTCGGCGTCGAAGCCCTTGATGTCGGACAGGTAGCCGCCGCGGGTGCGGGCCTTGGCGACCCGCTCGGCGATCCGCGGTTCGGCGAGGAACTCCTCCCAGCGGCCCTCGGGCAGATCGGTGATGCCGCTCGCGGCCCTCGAGCAGCGCCTGCCACGTCTCGTCCGGGGTGTTCATGTCGCCGGGGAAGCGGGTGGCGATGCCGACGATCGCGATGTCGTCGACGCCTCGTCGACCTCGCGCGACCAGTCCTCGTCGCCGGCGACGTCCTCGATCTCGGGCTCGCCCTCGACGATGACCGTCGCCAGCGACTCGATGGTCGGATGGCGGAACGCCACCGTGGCCGTCAGCGTGACGCCGGTGAGGTCCTCGATGTCGCTGGCCATCGCGACGGCGTCGCGCGACGACAGGCCCAGCTCGACCATCGGCGCGGACTCGTTGATCGCGTCGGGCGACTGACCGGTGGCGTTGGCCGATCCAGTTGCGCAGCCACTCGCGCATCTCGGCGCACCGACGATGTCGGTACGCGGAGCCGCCCCGGCGGCGACATCAGGCTCGGAGCCGCCCCGGCGGCGACATCAGGTCGGAGCCGCCCCGGCGGCGACATCAGGTTCGGAGCCGCCCCGGCGGCGACTCAGGCTCGGACGTCCGGCGCATCGGCTCGGGTTGCGTGCTGCGAATCGTCTTGTGTATCAGCCATGTTCAGGTTGGTCAGTCTCAGTCTGTCTCGTCGGGGAAAGCGTTGGCGACCTTCCCGCTGCGCAGGCTGCCGTCCAGATACGCGGCGCGGCAGGCGCGGCGGCCGATCTTGCCGCTGGAGGTCCGCGGAATCGCGCCGGCCGGCGGTGAGCAGCACGTCGCGCACGGTGACGCCGTGACGCACGGCGATCGCGGCGCGGATGTCGTCGGCGATCGGGCCCATGTCGAGCTTGTGCGCGCCCGGTGCACGCTCGCCGACGATCACCAGCTGCTCGGACGTGTCGTCGGGATCGCGCTTGAGGCCGGCGTGCGCGTTCTCGAACACCTCGTCGGGCAGCTGGTTGGCCGGCACCGAGAACGCCGCGACGAACCCGGCCCGCAGCGCCTTGGTCGACTCCTGCGCGGAGTACTCGAGGTCCTGCGGGTAGTGGTTGCGGCCGTCGATGATCACCAGATCCTTGACGCGGCCGGTGATGTAGAGCTCGCCGTCGTGGAAGGCGCCGAGGTCGCCGGTGCGCACCCACGTGGCGTCGTCGGTCGCGCCCTCGGCGTGCGACGGGTTGGTCCGCGACTTGAGGATGTTCTGGAAAGTCTCGGCGGTCTCGTCTTCCTTGCCCCAGTAGCCGGTGCCCATGTTCTGGCCGCTGATCCAGACCTCGCCGATCTGCCCGTCGGGCAGTTCGGTGGCGGTCTCGGCGTCGACGATGACGGCCCACTCGGCGACGCCGACCTTGCCCGCACCTGCCTGCGCGACGGCGCTCGGCGAATCGGGATCGACCTCGACGAAGGTGCCGGTGTTCAGCTCGTCGCGGTCGACGGAGATGATCTTCGGGTGCTCGCCCATCGGAGTGGTCGAGACGAACAGCGTCGCCTCGGCCAGGCCGTAGGACGGCTTGATGGCCTGCGGCTTGAACCCGTACGGCGCGAACGCCTCGTTGAACCTGCGCACGGTCGCGGCCGAGATCGGCTCGCTGCCGTTGAGGATGCACTTGACGACGGACAGGTCCAGCGGCGGCTCGCCGTCCTTGGGCAGACCGCGCGCCGCGGCGTGGTCGAACGCGAAGTTCGGAGCCACCGAGATCACGCCGCCGGTGTCGTCGGGCTTGCGGGACATCTCGCGGATCCAGCGGCCGGGCCTGCGGACGAACGCCGCCGGGGTCATGAAGGTGATGTAGTGCCCGATCATCGGCGCCAGCATGGCCGTGATCAGGCCCATGTCGTGGAAGAACGGCAGCCACGAGACGCCGCGGTCGCCTTCCTCGCCGTCGAGTGCCTCGATGATCTGGACGATGTTGGTGGCCAGGTTGAGGTGGGTGATCTGCACGCCGGTCGGGATGCGGGTCGACCCGGAGGTGTACTGCAGGTAGGCGATTGTGTCGGCGGCGACGTCGACCGGCTCCCAGGTGGCGCCGACCTCGTCGGGCACCGCGTCGACGGCGATGACGCGCGGACGCTCCTTGGCGGGCCTGCTGCGGAAGAACTTGCGAACGCCCTCGGCGGAGTCCGTGGTGGTCAGGATCGCCGACGGCTGGCAGTCGTCGAGCACGGCGTGCAGCCGGCCGACGTGGCCGGGCTCGGACGGGTCGAACAGCGGCACCGCGATGCGGCCCGAGTAGAGCGTGCCGAAGAACGCGACCACGTAGTCGAGGTTCTGCGGGCACAGGATCGCCACTCGGTCGCCGGGCTCGGTGACCTGCTGCAGACGGGCGGCGATCGCGCGGTTACGCGTGCCGAAGTCCGCCCAGTTCAGCTCGCGCGCAACACCGTCGCGCTCGGTGGAGAAGTCGAGGAACCGGTAGGCGACCTTGTCGCCACGGACCTTGGCCCACTTTTCGACGTGCTTGACCAGGCTGCCGTTGTCGGGGAACTTGATCAGTCCGTCCTTCAGGAACGGGTTGTGGAACCCCATTCTCACTCTCCTGTCAAAGGCACACATGTCTTGATGCCGTATCGCACATGATTCGTCTGGCCCGGCCTTGAAAGCCCGGGGTGATGCGCGGTCGGAAATCGCTCTTAGTTTTTTCTTAATGTTAGGCGACCGGCCCACGCAGCCAAATCCCTGCGGTCACAGGTCAGCCATGTTTTGGGTGCGGAGCGTTATTGATCACATTCTGCGCCCAGCCCAGTGTCCACTGCGGGGCCGGCGCACCATCGAGATTCCAGAACTGCGGCGTGGTGTACATGGCGTGGATCGGCTGTCCCGCGCCGCCGCTGAGCACCTCCAGCGTCCTGGGCAGCTGGGTGATGTTGAACGCCGACTCGGGCGCCGAACAGATCAGGTCGCCGGTCGCACATATCTCGTAGGTGCGGTTGTTGAGCATCCCGAATCCGCCCGGCCGCGGGCCCGGTCATGTCCAGGCCGAGCGCCGCCAGCATCGGTACCTCGTCCAAGGTGATCTCGGCGCCCTGGCCCGGCGCGTTGGGGCCGACGTCCTGGCCGACGCCGGGCTGGCGGCGGCCGTCGGCGATCAACGCCACCCCGAGCACCAGATCCTCGTCGACCGGGCCGCGGCCGTTGCCGATGTCGCTGGCGATGTCGCCCGCGATCACCGCGCCCTGCGAGAAGCCGACCAGCACGTAACTGGTCAGCGGGCAGCGGTTGTTCATGTCCGTCATGGCCCGCACCGCCGCATCGAAGCCCTCGGCGCGGCTGTCGTTGTAGGACATCTGCTTGTCCGCGGAGAACGGATTGTGGAACTGCGCGGTGTAGGGAACGGTGTAGATCTCCAGCCGGCCGGCGTCGAACTGCTGGCGGATCGGGTTGGTGACGTTGAGAAGCAGCGCGATCGGGAACTGGGTCGGGTTGAACGGGTCGAGCTGCGGCGAGGACTCCCAGGTGCCGGGGATCGATATCAACTGCACGTCGGGGCAGCTGGCGTCCTGGAACTCCGGCCGCGGCTTCTTCCCGTCGGCGGTATGCCGCCCGGCGGCCGACGATGGGCGGTGCCGCACCCGGCGGGGTGTCCGGCGATCGCTGCCACACCCACACGAGCACCACGACCAGCACCACGACGAGGGCGACCGCCACCGCCGCGACGAGCCCCAGGATGCGGTGACGTTTCCGCCGAGTGGTCTTGGGCATGGATTTCCTGTGCTCCTCGCGTGCTGTGGTCTGTGTGCGCTCGTCCGCGGACTGCTAGCAGAGTCGCTCGGTCGCGATGCGAATGTAGTCGGCGGTCGCCGAGTTGACGTCGGCTGCTCGACGGCGCAACCGAGGATAGACGGCCACCGCGGACGTCGCTGCGCACCAACGGCAGCACGAAGTCCCACACCGCCTGGTCGTCCTGCTTGGCCGCGCGGGCCTGACACACGTAGGACCCGATCGACAGCGCCGCCAGGTCGCTCGACGGCTTCACCCCGGCGGCGGTCAGCGCGTCGAGGTACTGGCGTTGTTGCGCCGTCACGACCAGTGCGTTGGACTGCCCGCCCGCCTGCACCGGTCCCGGAGACGCCGCGCCGGCATCGCCGTGCGCGGTTTCCGTCTCGGATGTGGGCATGCCGATGGTCGCCATCACGTCGTTACCGGAACATCCGGTCAGCAACGCGGGAATCGACGCCACCAACAGTGTTGTCGCTGAGGTTGCCAACCATCCGGAAAGCGGGGTCGAACCGACCCTTCGCCATACCGAGAGCTGCACGGTTCCAAGGTACCGGCTGATACCTAGGGGAACCTGAGAGCGCAGGTCGCGGCCGTCGGACCTACTTGATCGTGGCGACCAGTTCGCCCGACATCGCGGCGAGCTGCCCGCTCCAGGCGCCCCAGTCATTGCCGCCGCTGGCTGGGAAGTCGAAGTGGCCGTTGTGCACCGCCGACGGAGCGGTAGTGCTGGTAGAACTCCTTGTTCGTGCCTGCGGCGATATCGCAGTAGCCGATCATCGCGGGCGCGTCGCACCCGCCGGTCGTCGGGCTGTACACCCACAGTCGGGTGTTGTTGTCCGAAAGAAGCTGCACGTGGACGTTCGGCGAGTGCCACTTCCACCGGCCCAGCTGTGGCAGGCCCCACATGTTGCGGATGTCCACGCCGCCGAACTGCTGCAAGACCGGCGGTGATGGCGCCGTCGACCCCGGTTCGCTCCGGGGCCAGGAATCCCGACAGAGATCCGGCGAAGCGGTACCGGTCCGGGTGGAAGGTGGCCATCGCCATCGCGCCGTAGCCGCCCTGCGAGGCGCCGACGATGCCGTGGCCGCCCGGCGCCAGCCCCTTGTTGGCGGCCAGCCAGTTCGGCAGCTCGGTCGCCAGGAACGTCTCCCACTGCTTGCTGCCGTCCTGCTCCCAGTTGGTGTACATGCTCCACGCGCCGCCGGCGGGTGCGGCGATCGAGATGCCCTGCCCGCCGAGCGTGGCCATCGCGTTGCCCGCCGTCACCCAGTTGCTGACGTCGGGGGCGGCGTTGAACGCGTCGAGCAGGACGACGGCGTGCGGACCGCCACCGGAGAATGCGACGGGGATGTCGCGGCCCATCGCCGCTGACGGAACCATCAGCATTTCGACGTCGGCCTTGGCGGTCGGTGCCATGGACGTGCCGGCGCCCCAAAGCCCGGCAGCCAGCACCACGGTCAGGATCGTCCGAATCACGCCACGCATCAACTGCCCCATTTCACGCTCGTCCGCCTGTCCCCGCGCAAGAAGTCAATCACACCAGCACGACGAGGCGCTCCGGAAATGACCGACGGCGGCGACCCCGAAGGATCGCCGCCGCCGACTATGTCGTTTCCGTCGTTTCCGACGAACGGGTCAATTAACCGCCGACTTCAGCCGATGCCGGCTGGGCCGGAACCGCACCCTCGGCCGGAGCCGGTCCCCCGACGGGAGTGCTCGGCTGCGGGACGGCACCCAGCACGCGCTGGATGTCCGGCTTCATCTGCTTGAGCTGCTGACCCCAGTACTCCCAGCTGTGCGTACCGGCCTCCGGGAAGTTGAACACGCCGTTCTTACCGCCAGCGGCGATGTACTGCTCCTGGAACGTCTTGTTCGTCCGCAGCGTGAAGCTCTCGAGGAACTTCGCGTTGAAGTTGTTGCCTGCCGCGACGCCGCTGCCGTTGATGTCGGCGGGCTTGCCGTTACCGCAGAACACCCAGATGCGGGTGCCGTTGGCGACCAGCTGGTCGATGTTGACCATCGGGTCGTTGCGCTTCCACGCTGTCGGGATCGCTCGTCGGGCCCCACATGTCCTCGGACTTGTAGCCGCCCGCGTCACCCATCGACATGCCGACCAGCATCGGCCACCAGCCCTCGGACAGGTTCAGGAAGCCCGACAGCGAAGCGGCGTACTGGAACTGCTGCGGGTAGTAGATCGCCAGCGTCATCGCGGCCGAACCGGCCATCGACAGACCGACCGCCGCATTGCGGTTCGGGTTCACGCCCTTGTTCGCGGCCAGGTAGGCCGGGCAGCTCCTGGGTCAGGAAGGTCTCCCACTTGTAGGTGGAGCAACCCGCCTTGCCGCAGGCCGGCTTGTACCAGTCGCTGTAGAAGCTGGACTGGCCGCCGACCGGCATGATCACGGCGAGACCGGAATCGACGTACCACTCGAACGCCGCGGTCTTGATGTCCCAGCCGTTGAAGTCATCCTGGGCGCGAAGGCCGTCGAGCAGGTAGACGCCAGGCGCGTTCGGCCCACCGCTTTGGAACTGAACCTTGATGTCACGTCCCATCCCTGCGGACGGAACCATGAGGTACTCGACCGGCAGACCCGGACGAGAGAAAGCCCCCGCAGTCGCCGAGCCTCCGACGGCGCTGACCAGGGCGGGCAGCACGGCGGCGGCTAGGGCCACAGCCGTGAGCCGGCGCACCCACGCGCCACGGATTTTGCCAACGAACTTCATGCTTCATCTATCCCATCTGTCGTATGCCGCACGCGGAACCTGTCCGACGGACCCTGCCGCGTTGCCGTTGCAGTCAACCACAACTTGCTGTGGTAGCTCTATTCGGCGTGTATCGTCCCTGGTCGCTCCTTAGCCTTTGAGGGTTGCGATCAGGTCTGGTTTCAGGGCCTGCAACTGCGCTCCCCAGTACGGCCACGCGTGATTTCCCGCGGGCGGAAACTCGAATGTGGCTTGCGATGCGCCACTGTTGCCCCCGGCCTTCACGTAGGCCGTTTGGAAATCCAAGTTGCTCTTGAGCGCCATCGATTCCAGGCTGTTCGCGTTGAACGCCTGATTCGGATCTGCGTTCACGTCGAGCGGGGTCGTGCCGCCCGGTGCGCAGTAGATCCACAGCCGGGTGCCGTTGGCGATGATGCGCGACACCTGCCTGATCGGGTCGTTGCGTTTCCATGCGTTGTCCCACGGAGCGCCCCACATGTTGTCGACGTTGTAGCCGCCCGCGTCGAGCATCGCGACGCGGATGGCCTGCTGCATGAACAGCGCCGACGGGTTCAGGAAGCCCGAAAGCGATGCGGCGTAGCGGAACTGCGCCGGGTGGTAAGCCGACAGGATCAGTGCTGGACCGCCGGACATCGACAGCCCGACGACGCCGTTACCGGTCGTGGAGACCTGCTTGTTGGTCGCCAGCCACGACGGAAGCTCGCTGGTGAGGAACGTCTCCCATTTATAGGTATAGGGCTGGTTGTTGAAACTCGACGGCGAATACCAGTCGGTGTAGAAGCTGGACTGCCCGCCGACGGGCATGACGGTGGCGACGCCGGAGTCGAAAAACCATTCGAACGCCTGGGTTTCGATGTCCCACCCGTTGTAGTCGTCGCGTGCACGCATGCCGTCGAGCAGATAGACGGCCTTGGCGCAGGGCGCGGCTGCCGGCGCGCCTCCGGGTTGGCGCCGGCTGGAACTGCACGCGAATGTTGCGGCCCATCGACGTCGAGTAGACATCGAGGTATTCGACGGGCAGACCCTCGCGAGAGAACGCGCCCGCCGTCGGTGTGACGTTGGACACAGCAGCGATCAGCAGGCATCGTCAGGACCGCGGCACACGCCGCGATCGCGCGGCGAAGCCAGGTTCGCACAGCTCGTACCATCCGTTCATGAGTCAGGCGCCGTCTGACCGGCGGTCCCCGCGGTCTGGTGTATCGCCCGAACGCGCAGGTCGCGTTACCTACCGCGGACAGCCGAGCCAGCAAATAACCGCGCGGCTACGGCCCCGTCGCCGGCATGCCGGTGTAGGGCTCGTCCTTCGGCTCGGGCACATCCAGGCCGCAGCGGTCCAGCTCGTAGAGCGGCACTCGATCGATCCGGTACTGCGTGAATTGAGTACGCGTGCAGCAGATTCGACAGGAACCGGCGCGGACCCATCGCGCCGCGGACGGCGTTGAGCATCGCGTCGGTCGCCGGGCACTCCAGCGCCACCTCGGCCTGGGCGATCCAGTCCTCGTCGAGGTAGGGCGGAATGAACGGGCCGGGTCTTGAGGAACGGCCCCTCGGCCACCGCCCAGTCCGGGAACAGGTTCTTGTCGTGGCCGATGCGGCCGTCCTCCAGCCGAGCGGTGTGCGCGGCAAGCGGGTTGGCCAGGCCGATCTGGTCGATCACCCGGACATTCGAGGCCGACATTCATCCCCAACATGCCGAGGTTGGTGAAAAACACTGTGTGCGGGCCCCTTTGGGCCTTGACGTCCGCTGGGGCATCCGGCGGGGGCGGGATGGCAGGCACCACGTCCCACTGGTCGTAATTGCCGGACGGCAACAGCAGGGCGCCGTCGGGCGTGTTGTTCAACGCGGTCATCACCGCACGCATTCGCGGGTAGTCGAGATAGTCGGCGGCCGTCAGTGGATGCGCGTTGCCCGTTGCCTGTGAGTAGAACCGCCGCTCGTCGACGATGCCGGTGTACGTCACGCGGGTGGCGTCGGACCCCATGCCGCTCGAATTCGCCGCCCACAGCGACCAACCCGCGACCGACACCCACAGCACGCTCGTGGCCCCGACGAACAGATAGCCTGCGCCACGGGCCATTCGGGCTGCCGTCGGGCAACACCAACGGAATCACCGCGATCGGGTGCCAGCATGCAGAACAACGGCGTCAGCAGCACCCGGCCGTGCATGAAGTCGCCGCCCTGGCGGATCCAGTAGAGCGCCTGCAGCAAACCGCTGACGAGCATGAAAACCACCACCGCCGGCGGGCTTTGCACCATCCGCGCAAGCCATCCGTGACCCGGCGCAACCGAGTGACGAATCCCCCACGGGCGGCCACGCGTCACCATCACCACCGACTGCCAGACCGGCCAGCAGGATCGCGGGCGCCCACAGCAGATAGGGACTGTTGAAGTTGGCCAGGTACACGAACCCTTGCGGCCACTTGGCTCCCGAGGCGTCCTTGGCCAGCGCGGTGCCGGGAAACAGCAAGCCGTAGTAGCCCATTCGGAAGATCTCGTAGCCACGGGCACCAGGCCGCCGGCAAGGACGATGAGTCCGCGCCGCCGCCAGTCCGCGCGCCGCGATCAGCATCATGACCAGCGCGAGCCCGCCGACCAACGCCAGCTCGGGTCGAATCAGCACACTCATCCCGGCGACGAAAGCCAGTGCGGCGTCGAAGGATCGGCTGACCTTTCTGGCTCGGTGCCGCCGGCCGACGGGTTGCCTGCGAATGGCCGGTGGGCCGCCGCGGTATGACCGGCATTGCTGCTCTGCCGGGCCCGGATGCGCGCAACGCCTGCGACCAGCAGACCATCATCCACCACAGCAGACCGAGATACGCCAGCACCAAACCGTTTTCGAGACCGGAGGTGGCGAAGTCACGGGCCGGCGGCACCGCGATGTAGACCAGCGCACCGGCGGGCAGCATCAACGCCCGCCGGCCCTGCAGGCTCGGCGCGTACAGCCGGGCGGCCCCCAGCATCGCGAACACCACGCCGAGCACGCTGAGCGTCAGCGCGAGGAACAGCGCCACGTACTCCATCCGCACCGGGCCGCCGACCCACGCGCCGAGATAGATCAGATAGGTCCATACGGTCGAGGTGTTCGCCTCGACGCGCTCGCCGGCGTTGAACACCGGACCGTTGCCCGCCAACAGGTTTCGGACCGTGCGCAGGACGATGAGGCCGTCGTCGGCGATCCAGCGCCGCTCCCATGCTCCCCAGCCGAACAGCGCCGCGACGACGATCACGCTCACCCACAGGCTGATGCCGGACCGTGAGCGTCGTAGGGAAAGGCCGGCAGGCGCGCCAAGCGGTCGCCGATGCCGTCCATCCAGCGGCTCCGGCCGGCGACCGTGAAGCTCACCTTGTCAACTGAGGAAGACGGCGGCACCGATGGTTCCGATCCACGCCACGGCCAGCAGCTGCAGCACCCGGTCCTTCAACGCGATCTCCTCGGGCTCGCCGGCCATCCCGCCGTCGACGTCGACGGCGTACCGCAGGATGGCGATCGTGAACGGGATCATCGACACCACGAACCAGGACGTGCCGCCGGTGTCGTCGCGCTCGAACGCCCACAGGCCGTAGCAGAGCACCATTGCCGTCGCCGACAACGTCCACACGAAGCGCAGATACGAACTGGTGTAGCTCTCCAGTGACTTGCGGATCTTGGCGCCGGTGCGTTCGGCAAGCTGCAGTTCGGCGTAGCGCTTGCCCGCCGCCATGAACAGCGAGCCGAACGCCATCATCAGCAGGAACCATTGCGACAACGGCACATCCGCTGCGACGCCACCGGCGATGGCGCGGATCAGGAAGCCCGACGAGACGATGCAGATGTCGATGACGGGCTGGTGCTTGAGGCCGAAGCAGTACGCCAGCTGGATCACGATGTAGATCGCCATCACCACGGCCAGGTTCGGCGTCACCAGCCAGGAGATCACCAAGCGACGCGGCGCCGAGCACCACGGCCAGTGTGTAGGCCAGCCACTCGGGAACCACGCCCGCTGCGATCGGGCGGAATCGCTTGGTCGGGTGCTGCTCGGTCGGCCTCGACGTCACGCGCGTCGTTGACCAGGTAGACCGCCGACGCGGCCAGGCTGAACACCACGAACGCCAGCAGCACCCGGACCAGCACTTCGCGGTAGTCGTAGGCGTACCGGTCATCGCCGAGCGCGGCCACCGGCGCGGCGAACACCAGGACGTTCTTCACCCACTGCCTCGGCCGGAGCGCCTTGATGACCCCGGTGGCGAGATTGCGCGGCGGGCCCTTCTCCGGCGCCGGCTCCGGACTCACCTGCGGCGCGCTCTCTGCACTGCTCTCGCTCGAGATGCTCATCAGACTCCTTCGGCCCGGTCTGTGACCATGGTGACCGCCTTGGCGACGGCCGCCCCGACCGCCACGCCGGTGAGCACGTCACTCGGGTAATGCACGCCGAGCACCAACCGCGACAACGCCATTGGCGGCACCAGGATCGCAGGCAGCGGAAGACCGGTGGCCCGGCCCAGCAGGATCGACGCCGCGGTGGTGGACGTCGCGTGCGCCGACGGGAAGCTCAGCCGGCTCGGAGTACCGACGTTCACCGCGATCGCGGGGTGGTGCGGGCGTTCGCGTCGCACCACGCGTTTGATCAGCACCGCGGCGGCATGGGCCAGCGAACGCGCCCGCGCCGGCGGCGAGCCATGCGCGCCGCCTTCGCGGGCTGCAGCAGCGCGCCGAGCGCCGCGACCGCGAGCCAGCCGATGCTGTGCTCACCGAAATGCGAAAGTGCCCGTGCGCCCGCCAGCACGCCGGGCCGATCGGCGAGCGCGGACTGGACGGCCACCAGCGCGGCCTCCTCGCCGCGCGGACTGTCAGCCATCGGCCCCGGGGAGCAGTACCGTCTCCCACTTCTGCTTGCTCGTGAGCACCGGCAGCGCTTCGCGGTAAACCTTGCGCATGCGGTTGAACTTGCGGGCGAGCTCGACCTGTCGCTTGATCGACTCACGAAGCAGCTCAGCCATTTTCGCGCGGTCGCGCTGGCGGTACACGACACCGCGGCCGTCGGCGGTGGTGACGGTGACGCCGTCGACCTTGCACAGCGAGAACCACCGGGCGTCCTGGGTGGCGACGTTGATCTGCGGGCGCCGGTGGTGCTCGGGGTCGTGCGCCTTGAGTTGGTGGAAGACCCCGCGGGTCAGCCGCAACGAGATCGCCAGCGGGTTGGTGGGGATCGTCGACCTTCTTGCGCCACCGCTTGTCCGACGGCGTCGGCAGCGCGGTCGCGCTTTCGGCAGCACCACGGCGTCGGGGTACTCCGCACGCATGGCGCGCACGTCGGGCAGCGCGGACTCCAGGATCGAGAAGATGTGCTCGGGTCCGGCCAGGAAGTCGTCCATCGCCTTGTTCTGGATCGCGACGGTCGAATACTCAAGGCAGAGAAGGTGTTTGATGGTCGCCTTCATGTGGCTGGCCAGTAGGCCGCGAAATCTTGCCGTCCCAGTGCATGGCCGCGACCACCAACCGGTTGCGCAGGTGGAAGTACGCCTGCCAGTCGATGGCGTCGTCCTTGTCGCTCCACGCCATGTGCCAGATCGCGGCGCCGGGCAGCGTGACGGTCGGATAGCCGTGCTCGCCGGCGCGCAGGCCGTAGTCGGCGTCGTCCCACTTGATGAACAGCGGCAGCGGCTGGCCGAGCTCCTCGGCGACCTGCCGCGGGATCATGCACATCCACCAGCCGTTGTAGTCGACGTCGATGCGGCGGTGCAGCAGCCTGCTGCGGTACTCCTCTTCGTCGTTGAGCGGGTACTTGGCGAAGTTGTGGTCGTACTCGGTGTTGACCGCGCCGGTCCACATGAAGTTCTCGGCGTCGACCATCTCGCCCATCACGTGCAGGTGGCTCGGCTCCTGCAGGTTGAGCATCTGGCCGCCGACCAGCGTGGGCACCTTGGCGAACCGGTTCAGCGCCAGCGCCCGCAGGATCGAGTCGGGTTCGACGCGGATGTCGTCGTCCATGAACAGGATCTGTTCGCAGTCGGTGTTCTTCAGCGCCTCGTACATCACCCGGCTGTAACCGCCGGAGCCGCCGAGGTTGGGCTGGTTGTGCATCGACAGCCGGTTGCCGAGCGCAGCCGCGGCGGCCTCGAACCCGGGATGGTCCTTGGCCTTCTTGGTGCCCTGGTCGGACACGATCACCGCGCTGATCACCTCGTCCACCAACGGATCCGACGTCAGCGCCGCCAGCGCGTTGACGCAGTCCGCGGGCCGGTTGAAGGTCGGGATTCCGACGGCGACGTTGGCCCGTCCCGGTGCGGGCCGCGGCGCGTACCAGCCCGCGCTGTGCACCGTGACCTTGCTGTTGGTGGTGATGTCGAACCAGATCCAGCCGCCGTCCTCGAACGGCGACAGGTCGATCTCGAACTCGACGGACGGCCGGGTGTCCGTCGATTCGCCGCTGGACACCTCTTCGCCGCCGACGGTGATGCGGGCACCGGTCGCCTTGGACCGGTACACGTCGACGCGGGCGCTGCCGGTGAGTTCGACGCGCAGCACCACCGACTCGAGCGTCGACCAGCGGCGCCAGTAGCTCGCCGGGAACGCGTTGAAGTACGTCGCGAACGACACCTCCGACTCCGCGCCGATCTCCAGCGTGGTGCGCGTCGGCGCGTGGGCGCGACGGGCGTTGGTCTCCGACTCCTCGATGTAGAGCTTGCGGACGTCGAGCGGTTCGCCCGGGCGCGGCAGGATGACGCGCGCCAAGCAGGCTGACCGCCCTGGTGTCGTCTCCGGCGTCGAGCGCGCCGGACGGGATGTCACTCATGCGCTGCTGCTTTCTGTGCCATTTTCGGCAAGGGGCGCGCCGTCACGCAGGTGCGGCGCGAGGGTGTTGTCGTACATATTCAATGCGCTGGCGATCGCCATGTGCATGTCGAGGTACTGATAGGTGCCGAGGCGGCCGCCGAACAGCACCTTCGCCGAGGCCGTCTCGGCCTTGGCGCGCGCCCGGTAGGCCGCCAGCAAGGACCGATCGGTCTCGGTGTTGATCGGGTAATACGGCTCGTCGTCGTCATCGGCGAAGCGGGAGAACTCCCGCATGATCACCGTCTTGTCGGTCGGATAGGCCCGCTCCGGGTGGAAGTGCCGGAACTCGTGGATCCGGGTGTAGGGCACGTCGAGGTCGTTGTAGTTCATGACGGGTGTGCCCTGGAAGTCGCCGGTGTCGAGCACCTCGAGTTCGAAATCGAGTGTGCGCCAACCCAGTCGGCCTTCCGCATAGTCGAAGTACCGGTCCAGCGGTCCGGTGTAGACCACGGGCGCGTCCGGGTTCGCGGCGCGGAGTTCGTCACGGACGTCGAACCAGTCGGTGTCCAACCGCACCTCGATGCGGTCATCGGCGGCCATGTTCTGCAGCCACGCGGTGTAGCCGTCGGCCGGCAGCCCCTCGTAGGTGTCGTTGAAGTAGCGGTTGTCGAAGGTGTAGCGCACCGGCAGCCGCGTGATGTTCGCCGCAGGCAGTTCCGTGGGGTCGGTCTGCCACTGTTTGGCGGTGTAGCCCTTCACGAACGCCTCGTAGAGCGGGCGGCCGATGAGCGAGATGGCCTTCTCTTCGAGATTCGCGGCGTCGCCGCTGTCGATCTCGGCGGCCTGCTCGGCGATCAGCTGGCGGGCCTGCTCGGGGGTGAAGTACTTGCCGAAGAACTGCGACACCAGACCGAGGCCCATCGGGAACTGGTAGGCCTGCCCGTTGTGCATGGCGAAGACGCGGTGCTGGTAGCCGGTGAAGTCGGTGAACTGGCGCACGTAGTCCCACACCCGTTGGTTCGAGGTGTGGAAAAGGTGGGCGCCGTACTTGTGGACCTCGATGCCGGTCTGCGGTTCCGGTTCCGAGTAGGCATTGCCGCCGATATGCGGGCGGCGGTCGAGCACCAGAACCCGCTTATCCAGCTGCGATGCCACGCGCTCGGCAACCGTCAGGCCGAAGAATCCGGAACCGACGACAAAGAGATCGAAACGAGCTGTCATCGGCAGCAAGGGTATCCGACGGCCACCGCCCAGCCCGAATCCGACGGAGATGCTCAGGTCAAGATTGGCTCACAATTCCGTATCGCCACTTTAGTCACAGCAGTCACACCAGTACCGTCGATCACGTACGAGTACCTACCAGACGTAGTCCATATATTGAGGAGACTTCCGTGCCGAACCGACGTCGACGCAGGCTCTCGACAGCCATGAGCGCAGTCGCCGCCCTGGCAGTCGCGAGTCCAGCCGCAGTAGTCGCCATATCCGAGTTGTCCGCAAGCATCGATGCGCAGCCGCAGCATCGCGAGTTCGTCCAGGCCGCGGGGGTTACCGACCTGCCGAACGAGCTGATATCGGCGCTGTCCCAGGGCCTCTCGCAATTCGGCATCAACCTGCCACCGATGCCCACCGGCGTGTTGACGGGTACCGGCGCCAGCACGCCAACGACGCTGACCTCACCCGGTCTCACCTCTCCCGCTCTGACCGACACCGGGACTGACGGCGCCAGGCTTGACCACGCCCGGGCTCACCACACCGGGCCTGACCACGCCCGGCCTGACCGCACCGAGTGCGACCCTTCCCGGCCTCACCGCGACCGGGCCGTCACTGACCGATCCGGCGCTGGCCAACCCCGCACTCACGAATCCGGCGCTGTCCAGCCCCGGGCTGACCGCAGATGCCGGGGGTCTGACGACGCCCGGACTGACCACGCCGGCCGCGTCGCTCACCGATCCCGCGCTGACTCCGCTCTCCACCGGTGCGCTGCCCGCGCCCAGCGAGATCCCGATCTCGGCGCCGATCGGACTGGATCCCGGCGCGGGCATGTACCCGATCATGGGCGATCCGTCGCTGGCGAGCATGCCGGCGACCACCGGCGGCAGCACCGGCATCATCGGCGATCTGTCCAGCATGGCCAACCAGTTGGGCGCTGGCCAGGCGATTGACCTGCTCAAGGGCATGGTGATGCCCGCGATCATGTCGGCGGCCAAGCCCGCGGGCGCACCGGCAGTCGCTGGTGCGGCACCGGCGGCCGCAGCCCCGGCAGCAGCAGCGGCCCCGGCCGCAGCGGCGGGAGCCTCAACGGGCGCTGGCGCTTAGACCTGTCACCGAACGGCACCGCAGAAGCCCGCCCCTGGGCTCTGCGGTGCCGTTGCGTTGAGGCCGCGGTCCAGATTGATCGGCCCTGGTGCCGTGTCGAAACATTGGTAACAACTGACACATACGTAACATCAGCCCGTGTCGTGTCGCCGTTCTGTGCCGTCGATGCTCTTCACCGCGGTTGCGGCGACGGCTGTCGTATTGCCGATGGCGATCTACGGCATTCCGGGTACCGGCGACGACGAGGCCGCACCCAGTGCGCCGCAGGTCGCGCAGCAGCCGCTGACCGGCCTCGGCGGCGGCGAGACGGTTCGCGAGATCCATCAGGACACCCCCTTCTCCTTGGTCGCATTGACGGCCGACGACCTCACCGGTACGTCGGCCCGGGTCCGCGCCAAGAAGCCCGACGGCACCTGGGGCCCCTGGTACGAGGCCGAGGCCATGGAGGGCGCTCGGGCCCGACACCCCCGTCGCGGGCGCGCCGCACGGCACCGAACCGGTCTTCGTCGGCCGCACCAACACGGTGCAGATCGCGGTCACCCGTGCTGGGCCCAGCCGGCACCCAAGCCGGCACCCAAGCCCGCCGATGATCGGCCGGCGCTGGGATACGTGCCCGCCAACGTCGAGCAGCCGCTGCCCCAGAACGTCAACGCCGTGCTGATCAGCCCGCCGCAGGCGCCGGTGGATTCGTTGCCGCTGCCATCGGCCGTCACCGCGCCCGGAGTGCCGCCCCAAATCATCGATCGCGCGGGGTGGGGTGCCGATGAGGGAATGCGATGCCCAAACCCACAGTACGACAAGGGAATCCGGGCAGGAATCGTCCACCACACCGCCGGTAGCAACGAGTACGCGCCCGAGGATTCGGCCGGGATCATCCGGTCGATCTACGAGTACCACACCCGCACGCTGGGGTGGTGCGACATCGCCTACAACGCACTGGTCGACAAGTACGGCCAGGTCTTCGAGGGCCGCGCAGGCGGAATCGACAAGACCCGTCGAGGGCGCCCACACCGGCGGCTTCAACCGCGACACCTGGGGTGTGGCGATGCTGGGCAACTTCGACCAGGTCGCGCCGACCCAGATTCAGTTGCAGAACACGGGCAGGTTGCTCGGATGGCGTCTGGGCCTCGACCACATCGACCCGAAGGGCACGGTGGTGCTCGCCTCGGCAGGCAGCTCGTTCTCCAAGTTCCCGTTCGGCGCGACCCCGGCGCTGCCGACCATCTTCACCCACCGCGACGTGGGCATCACCGAATGCCCGGGCAACGCCGCGTACGCCGCGATGGATCAGATCCGCGATATCGCAGCACGATTCAACAGGCCGCCCGGTCCTGCCGATCTGGCGGACACGCTGCGCGGCGGTGCGATCTTCATGCGCTGGGAGTCGATGGGCGGCCCGAACAGCCTCCTCGGCGCACCGAGGTCGCCCGAGGCCGCGGGCGAAGGCCCGGTCCGGTACGCGAACTTCGAGCGCGGCGCGATCTACTGGTCTCCGACGAGCGGGGCCGAACCGGTCACCGGCGAGATCTACAAAGCGTGGGGCTCGCTGGGCTTCGAGCGCGGTGCGCTGGGCCTGCCGACAAGCGGTGAAATCCAGGAGCCGCTGTGGGTCGTGCAGAACTTCCAGCACGGCACGCTGAACTTCGACCGCGAGAACGGAACCGTCACGCGGGTCATCGACGGGATTCCCACCGAACTGCCGAAATCGGTGTCCGACCACACCCCGATTCAGCTGGAGCGGTTCACTCCGCCCATCAGCCCCGCTTGATCACAACCACCAACGCTCGAGCACCCGCGCGACACCGTCGTCCGCATTCGTCGCGGTGACCTCGTCGGCCGCGGCCACCGCATCGGGATGAGCGTTGCCCATGGCCACACCGAGACCGGCCCATCGCAGCATCGGCACGTCGTTGGGCATGTCGCCGAAGGCCACCACGTCTTGCTGCGGTGATGTCCAGTGGCCCTGCCAGCTCAGCGATTCCGGTGGCCTTGCTGATACCCAGCGGCATGATCTCGATCAGGCCGTTATTGGTCGAATAGGTGATATCGCCCTGCAGACCAACGTATTTGGCCAACGCGTCAGCCATGTCGGCACTCTGCGCACCCGTCTTGCGGATCAACAACTTGATGGCGGGCGCACTCAGCAGGTCCTCGATCGACACCTCGGTGTTGTCCGGGTTCAGCCACGCATGCTCGTAGCCGGGCGAGCTGACGAACTGCGGGGTGGCGGCGTCGTGTGCGCTGCGCCCCACCCGTTCGACGGCCAGGCCGGCGCCGGGGATGACACGGGTGGCGATCTCGGCGAGCTCCGCCGAGTTGGTCGGCGGACAGCGTGCGGGCCGACACGATGCGGTCGGTTGACGAGTCGTAGATCACAGCGCCGTTGGCGCACACCGCCATTGGCGCGAACCCCAGGGCATCGACAACCGGCGCGATCCAGCGCGGCGGACGACCGGTCGCGAGCACGAACTGGGTTCCGGAGTCCACGGCCGCCATCACCGCGGCGCGGGTGCGGGCGGTGATCCTGTCGTCGTCGTCGTCGGTCAGCAGCGTGCCGTCCACATCGGAGGCCACCAGCAGAGGCAGGGTCACCGGCGGCTTTTCGTCTCTCGCTCGGCCCGCTTGCGGGCCCGTTCGGCGAGCTCGGCTTCCTCGAGCGCCTTGGCCTCGTCCGTCGTCGGCGCCGATCCGCCCAGGCGGTGCGGCACCCAGTACGCACCCGCGGGATGCGGGTAGTCCTCCTGCACCATGTGCAGCAGCTTGTTCATCGCCTCGCGCATCGCCGCGTTGGTCTCATCGATCGTCGCCGCGGCGTGGACATGCGGGCCGATTGCCACGGTGATCGGGTATCTTCTTGCGGCCCATGTTTCGCGGATGGTCCTTGGTCCACATTCGCTGCGTACCCCACACGATCATCGGGATGATCGGCACCTGTGCGTCGCGCGCCATCCGCGCCGCGCCGGACTTGAACTCCTTGAGCTCGAAGCTGCGGCTGATCGTCGCCTCGGGATACACGGCGACGAGCTCGCCTTCCCGTAGTCGCTCGACGGCAACGGCGTAGGCGGCGCCACCGCCGGCTTCGCGGTCCACCGGAATCGTCCCGGAGTGCTTGATCAGGAAGTTGACGATCTTCACCTGCTGCATTTCGGACTTGATCATGAATCGCAGCCGGCGTCGGACCTGGTATGCGGCGAGCGCCGATGGATACCAGTCGAGGTAGCTGGTGTGGTTGATCGCGACGACGGCGCCACCGTGCGCCGGAATGTTCTCCAGGCCAAGGTAGGTGATGCGCGATGCCGATGACTCTGGTCGCCGTGCTGACTGCAATCTCCAATCCGCGGAAAACCGGCTCCATGCGCGCTACCCCGGCGCTCCCGCAGGACCCCGCTGCTCGCGGCGGGCCGCCTTCTCCGCGGCCTCTTCGGCGTCCATCCGGTTCGCCTCTGCCAGCGTCGGCGCTCCGCCACCGAGCCGGTGCGGCACCCAGAACTCGCCGGGCGGATATGGTCCGTAATCGTCCTGCACGCGTTCGAGCAGGTGCTGCATTCGCGAGTGCAGTAGCGCGGTCAGTTCGACCGGCGGCAAGGTCGGGTAGATCGGCTCGCCCACGGCCACCGAGATCGGCACCTTGGGCCGCCGCATGTTCTTGGGATGGCCCTTGGTCCAGATGCGCTGCGCGCCCCAGACGATGTGCGGGACGATCGGCACGTCGGCGGCGATCGCCATCCGCGCCGCACCGGATTTGAACTCTTTGATCTCGAAGCTGCGGCTGATGGTGGCCTCCGGGTAGACGCCGACCAGCTCGCCTTCCTTGAGCTTGCGGCAGGCCTCGTCGAAGGACGCGGCGCCGCTGTCGCGGTCCACCTCGATGTGACGCAGGCTGCGCATGATCGGACCCGTGATCTTGTTGTCGAAGACCTCTTTCTTCGCCATGAACCGGACCTTGCGACCACGCTTCTGCCGGTAGGCGGGCAGGCCGGCGAAGGTGAAGTCGAGGTATCCGGTGTGGTTGATGGCGATCACGGCCCCGCCGTCGATGGCACGTTCTCGACGCCGGTGACGGTGAACGTCAGCCCCTGAACTCGCCAGAGCATCCTGGCGAGTTGGATGACTGTTCCGTATACCGGCTCCACATCAGGCAGCCTAGTCGCGTGAGCCAGCCCACCGAACCCATGCCGACCCCTTCGGTCGTCACCGACATCGCGGCGGGCCGGCCGGTGGACGCGGTGTGGGTCAACGAGTTGGGCGGCGTCACCTTCGCGATCGCCGGCGGATCCGAGTACGTCAAGGTCATGCCGGCGCGCTGGGCGCACGGATTGGAGGCCGAGGTGTGCCGGCTCGGCTGGGCCGCCACCTATCTGCGGGTGCCGCGGGTGCTGGGCGCAGGCGACGGGTGGCTGCACACCGCCGGGCTGCCGGGCACTTCCGCGGTCGATCCGCGGTGGGTGAGCGATCCGCGCACGGCGGCGCGAGCGATCGGCTCCGGCCTTCGTCTGATGCACGACACTCTGCCCGTCGCCGACTGCCCGTTCGGGCCGCCGGCCTGGGTGACCGATCAGCCGGATGTCGATCGACTCGTCGTGTGCCACGGCGACGCGTGTGCGCCCAACACCCTGATCGACGACGATGGCAGCTGTTGCGGGCATGTCGACCTCGGCGATCTCGGCGTCGCCGACCGGTGGGCCGATCTGGCGGTCGCGGAATGGTCGCTCCGGTACAACTACGGGGGCGACTGGCGCGACGAGTTCTTCGACGCCTACGGCGTCGCACCCGATCAGGACCGGATGGACCACTACCTACGTCTGTGGGAGGACGGCGATTGATTCTGCAGCAGATCTCTGTTGACCGCGAGAAGGCTTCGGATACTTGGTATTTCGATATCCCGGCGATCTCGCAACTGGCCGCCGAGCCGCTCGCGCTCGATGCGCCGGTGACCGTGATCGTCGGCGAGAACGGCTCGGGTAAGTCCACGGTGCTCGAGGCCGTCGCGGCCGCATGGGCCTCGCGGCTTCGCGGAGCCGTCAAGCATTGGACCCCGCGGACGGGCGATGAAGACAGCGACCTGCACTGGGCAGTGCGCCTACAGGGCGAATTCCCGCCGCCCGCCGGCGGCTGCTTCCTGCGGGCCGAAGCCATGCATCAGCTGTTCACCGAGGTCGACAAGCGGCACCCCCCACCAGGTGTTCGGCGGAGCGCTCAACGCGCAATCGCACGGCGAGTCGTTTCTGGCGTTCCTGTCCTCCCGGGACACCGAGCGCGGGCTGTTCATCCTCGACGAACCGGAGGCGGCGCTGTCGTTCAGTTCGTGCCTGCAGTTGATGGTGCTGATGGACTCGCTCGTCGCCGACGGATCACAGGTCCTGCTGGCCACGCACTCACCGGTGCTCGCGGCGTTTCCCGGCGCGACGATCCTCGAGTTCGGCGAGCACGGCCGCCGCGTGAGCACCTGGGAGGACCTGCCGATGGTGGCTCACTGGCGCCGCTTCATGTCCGCACCCGACGCGTATCTGCGGCACCTGTTCGCCGCCGGTTAGTCTTGTGCCGCGCATCACGATAGCGAGAAAGGGCATTAGTGCAGGTCACCAGCGTCGGGCATGCAGGCTTCCGGATAGATACGAACGCCGGTGCCATCTTGTGCGACCCCTGGGTCAACCCGGCGTACTTCGCGTCGTGGTTCCCCTTCCCCGACAACAGCGAGCTGGACTGGGACGCGCTCGGCGACTGCGACTACCTGTACGTCTCGCACCTGCACGCCGACCACTTCGACCCGAGGAACCTGAGCGCGCACGTCAACAAGGACGCGATGGTGCTGCTGCCCGACTTCCCGGTGCCAGACCTGCGCCGGGAACTGGAAAAGATCGGGTTCCACCGGTTCTTCGAAACCACCGACTCGGTCAAACACCGCGTCAGCGGGCCCAAGGGCGACCTCGATGTGATGATCATCTCGCTGCGCGCCCCTGCCGACGGCCCGATCGGCGACTCCGGCCTGGTGGTCGACGACGGCGAGACGGTCTGCTTCAACATGAACGACGCGCGACCGGTCGACCTCGACGTGGTGCACGCCGATTTCGGGGCCGTCGACGTTCACATGCTGCAGTACTCCGGCGCGATCTGGTATCCGATGGTCTACGACATGCCTGCGCGCGCCAAGGAGGCGTTCGGCACCCAGAAGCGTCAGCGACAGATGGACCGGTGCCGCCAGTACATCGCACAGGTGGGGGCGACGTGGGTGATCCCGTCCGCGGGTCCGCCGTGCTTCCTGGATCCAGCGCTGCGCGACCTCAACGACGATCACGGCGACCCCGCCAACATCTTTCCCGACCAGGTCGGTCTTCCTCGACCAGATGCGGACCAACGGCCACGACGGCGGGCTGCTGATGATGCCCGGGTCGACGGCCGATTTCACTGGCTCACAGTTGAATTCGCTGCATCATCCGCTGGCCGATGACGAGGTGCAGGCGATCTTCACGAGCGGTAAGGCGGCCTACATCGCCGACTATGCCGAGCGGATGGCGCCGGTGCTGGCCGCCGAGAAGGCGAACTGGGCGCCCGCGGCCGGTGAATCCCTGCTGGAGCCGCTGCGCACGCTCTTCGAGCCGATCATGCTGCAGAGCGACCAGATCTGCGACGGCATCGGCTATCCGGTCGAGCTGCGGCTCGACGGGCGGCGGCCACGACGAATCCGTCGTGCTGGACTTTCCGAAACGCGCTGTGCGCGAACCCATTCCGGACGAGAAGTTCCGATACGGCTTCGCGATCGCGCCGGAGCTCGTGCGCACGGTGCTGCGGGACAACGAGCCGGACTGGGTCAACACGATCTTCCTGTCCACCCGGTTCTCGGCGTGGCGGGTCGGCGGATACAACGAGTACCTCTACACGTTCTTCAAATGCCTGACCGACGAGCGCATCGCCTACGCCGACGGTTGGTTCGCCGAGGCGCATGACGATACCGCGTCGATCACGTTGGACGGCTGGGAGATTCAGCGACGCTGCCCGCACCTGAAGGCCGACCTGTCGAAGTTCGGCGTGGTGGAAGGCTCCACGTTGACCTGCAACCTGCACGGCTGGCAGTGGAATCTCGAGAACGGCCGATGCCTGACGACCAAGGGGCACGAGCTGCGCTCCGCACGGGAGGGTGCGCAATCGTGACTGGCCCGCGCCAGCACTACGACGACGGGATGATCCAGCTCGACCGGCTGGCGATCACGCTGCGCCGCTACCACTTTCCGTCAGGCACATCGAAAGTCATTCCGCTGCGGTCGATCCGGGGCTACAAGGCCGAGCCGCTCGGCATGTTCACCGAGCGGTTCCGCGTCTGGGGGAGTTTCGATCCTCGGCGCTGGATGCCGCTCGACGTCTGGCGTCCGATCAAGTCGACGCTCATCATCCTCGACATCGACGGAGTGCGCCCCAGCACCGGCGTTCACACCGCAGCGACCGAAGGAGTTCCTCGCCATGCTCGACGAACTGCTGGAGCGCTAGCGTCTTCGTCGGCTCGAGCACTTCGGTTCCGACGAAGGGCACCAAGGCTTCCGGCACCCGCACGCTGCCGTCGGGCTGCTGGTGGTTCTCGAGGATGGCCACCAACCACCGGGTGGTCGCCAGCGTGCCGTTGAGGGTCGCCGCGGTCTGGGGCTTGCCGTTCTCGTCGCGGTAACGCACCGCCAGACGCCGTGCCTGAAACGTCGTGCAGTTCGACGTCGAGGTCAGCTCCCGATATGTCCGCTGCGTCGGGATCCACGCCTCGCAGTCGAATTTGCGCGCCGCCGACGATCCCAAATCCCCTGCGGCGATGTCGATTACGCGATACGGCACGTCGATCTTCGCCAGCATCTCGCGCTCCCAACCGAGCAGCCGCTGGTGTTCGGCCTCGGCCTCCTCGGGCTTGCAGTAGACGAAGCCCTCGACCTTGTCGAACTGGTGCACGCGGATGATGCCGCGGGTGTCCTTGCCGTGGCTGCCCGCCTCGCGGCGGAAGCACGACGACCACCCCGCGTAGCGCCGCGGTCCGTCGGACAGGTCGAGGATCTCGCCGGCGTGGTAGCCGGCCAGGGCCACCTCCGACGTACCGACCAGATAGAGATCGTCGGCCTCGAGGTGGTAGACCTCCTCGGCGTGTGCACCGAGAAAGCCGGTGCCCGCCATGATTTCCGGGCGCACCAGCACCGGCGGGATCATCAGCGTGAAGCCGTTCGCCTGGGCCAGCCGCGCGGCCAGCTGCAGCAGCCCGAGCTGAAGCAGCGCCCCCGCGCCCGTCAGGAAGTAGAACCGCGAGCCGGACACCTTCGCGCCGCGCTCCAGGTCGATGAGCCCAGCGATTCGCCGAGCTCGACGTGGTCCTTCGGGTTGTCGATCGCGCGTGGTTCGCCGACGGTGTCGAGCACCACGAAGTCGTCTTCGCCGCCGGCGGGGACACCGTCGATGATCACGTTCGAGATCGCCATGTGCGCTGCGGTGAACGCCTTTTCGGCCTCGCCCTGCTCCGCCTCGGCGGCCTTGACCTTGTCGGCGAGCTCCTTGGCCGCCGCCAGCAGGGCGGGCCGCTCGTCCGGCGACGCCTTGCCCACCTTCTTGCTGGCCGCCTTCTGCTCGGCGCGCAGATTGTCGGCGGACGACACCGCCGCCCGCCGCGCGGCATCGGCGTCCAGGAGCGCGTCGACGAGGCCAGGGTCTTCTCCGCGGGCACGTTGCGATGCGCGCACCACATCCGGATTTTCGCGCAGCAGCTTGAGGTCGATCACGGGCGCAACACTACTTTTGGCCGCCGGCGGGGAACAGCCGAGGTCGGACCCCCAGGCACAACCTCATAACGTTACAACTGCATCACTTGTCACAGCGCCCGACACGCCTGTCACAATGGAGCAGATGTCTGAAGCACCCACCGTGGAATATCCGTCGTGCTGACGAGGCCGGAAAGTCCTCGCAGCGGGCGTCGTGATGGCGCAGCCTGCAGGCCGCGTCGACGCGTCGGGCGCTGCTGCTGACCGCACTCGGCGGCCTGCTCATCGCCGGTCTGATCACCGCGATTCCTCAGAGCGAGGGCCCGGGCGGCCTGACCGCCAGCACGATCTCGCTCGGCCCCCGGGGCAACGACACCTTCAAGCACGCGAAGGCCGGCGACTGCCTGAACTGGCCGGACCGCACGCCGGATTCCGCGGAGATCGTCGACTGCAAGGACGAGCACCGGTTCGAGGTCGCCGAATCGGTGGACATGCGCACGTTCCCCGGCAGCGAGTACGGGCCCGACGCCGCGCCGCCGTCGACCGCGCGGATCCAGCAGATCAGCCAGGAGCAGTGCTCGGCCGCGGTCAAGCACTACCTGGGCACCGAGTTCGACCCGAACAGCCGCTTCACCGTCAGCATGCTGTGGTCCGGCGACAAGGCCTGGCGGCAATCCGGTGAGCGTCGCATGCTCTGCGGCATGCAGCTGCCCGGGCCCGAACAACCAGCAGGTGGCCTTCAAGGGCAAGGTCGCCGACAACGACCAGTCGAAGGTGTGGCCCGCGGGCACCTGCCTTGGCATCGACCCGTCCACCAACCAGCCGACCGACATCCCGATCGACTGCGCCGCGCCGCACGCGATGGAGGTCACCGGCGCGGTCAACCTCGCCGAAAAGTTCCCGACCGGCTTGCCGCCCGAGCCTGAGCAGGACAGCTTCATCAAGGATGCGTGCACCCGGATGACGGACGCCTACCTGGCACCGATTCAGCTCCGCAGCACCACGCTGACGCTCATCTACAGCACGATCTCGCTGCCGACCTGGTCGGCAGGCAGCCATCAGGTGTCGTGCAGCATCGGCGCGACCCTCGGAAACGGCGGCTGGTCCACGCTGCTCAACAGCGCCAAGGGCCCGTTGATGATCAACGGTCAGCCGCCGATCCCGCCGCCCGACATCCCCGAGGAACGGCTGAGCTTCCCGCCGGTCCCGATGCCCGACGAGCCTGCCGACTCGTCGTCGTCTTCCTCGTCGTCTTCGTCGTCTTCGTCGTCGACGCACGTGACGACCAGTCCGACTACGGCAATCAGACCCAGCACATGCCGGGCTCGACCGCAGCCCACCGAAACTGCCGCGCCGACCACGGACCCGGCCGCGCCGGGCAACACGTTCCTCAACGCGCCGCCCCCGCCGCCGGGGACCTGCCCCGCCGCCACCGCCGGGGCTACCTCCGCCGCCGCCCCCGCCGGGCCTGCCCCCGCCACCACCCGCGCCGGTGGCCGCACCGCCGCCACCGCACCGGGCCGCTGCCCGCCACGCGCCGCCGCCGCCACCACCACCGGTGCCGTAACCGGGTGGCCGTGCGGATGAGCCCGCAACGGTTTGACGAGCTGGTCTCCGACGCACTCGACCTGATCCCCCAGGAACTCGCGAAGGCGATCGACAACGTCGTCGTCCTGGTCGAGGACCGCAATGCCGACGAACCCGACCTGCTTGGGCTCTACGAGGGGATCGCGCTGACCGAGCGCGACGGCTGGTACGCGGCGGGATCGCTGCCGGACACCATCACGATCTACCGCGGGGCGCTGCTCGACTTCTGCGACACCGAAGCCCAGGTCGTCGACGAGGTTGCCATCACGGTCATCCACGAGATCGCGCATCACTTCGGCATCGACGACGACCGGCTGCACGAACTCGGCTGGGGTTAGACCCCCGACACGCCGCGCTGTTGGGGGACTTGTGCCGGCTCCCGCGAGAAACTGGGTCCATGAGCAGCCAGTGCCGCGACTGTGCGACCGGGGTCGAGCACTGCCACGGCACCGTCGTCCACCATGCGTTGGGCCGCAACGAATGCACCGAGGCCGACTGTCAGACACTCGAAGTGGTGCATGCATTCAGCATCGACTGCGATGCCATCGGCTGCGCCTGCGATGTCTTGATCGCAAAGGCAATCTGAGCCGGGTCAGCCCATCGGGTCGGCGGACTGAAGCGCGTCCTGAACGGGGTGGACGTCGGGCTCGGGATAGAACGGCGGTATCAACGTCCCCCATTGCACGCAGCTCCACCGGCCATCGGTGATCGGCGCCAGCACTACGGCCTCGGTGTTTCCCAGGTGATGGTCGAGGGCGAAGCTGCCGTCGACACCCGCCAGCACAGCCGAGGCCAGCCGGATCGCTGCGCCATGGCTGACCATGACGACGTCGCCGGTGAATGCGTCGTCGTCGAGATAGCGCATGCGTAGTTGAGTGACGACCGGCAGATATCGGTTCAGCACCTGGCGGGCCGTCTCCCCGTCGGGCAGCGGCAGGTCGACGTGGCCCTGGTGCCAACGCTCGTAGATGGCGTTGAACTCCTCGATCGCCGCGTCGTCATTACGGTCCTCGAGCCGACCCACCTGAACTTCGTGGATCCCCTCCAATTCGTGGGTGTCCACACCGAGTTCGTCGGCGATCTCGCGTCGCGGTCTGCGTCGCCCGCACTGCCACCGAATGCGCGATGAGGCCGGGCTTGTCCGTGAGTCCGCGTGCGAACGTGCGGGCCTGGTCTCGACCGAGGTCGGTCAGCGCCGCGCCGGGCGGTCTGGTGTCGAGCCGACGCTCGACGTTTCCGTGCGACTGTCCGTGCCGGACCAGCACCAACCGTCCACTCACGCTTTCCCCTCCCGCCGTTGGGTGCGCCCGGCCGATCCCGTCGGCCATGAACCGAGATAGCGCACGTCTGCACAACGTTCGACCAACGCTTTGAGTGCCTCGGCAACCGGCGGATCATCGACGTGGCCGACGCAGTCCAGAAAGAAGATGTATGTGCCCAGTTCGGTTCGGGTGGGCCGCGATTCGATCCGGGTCAGGTCGATGTCGCGGATCGCGAACTCCCCCAGCGCTGACGGCCAGCGCTCCCGGCACATTGTCCAGTCGCAGCACCACCGACGTGCGGTCGGCGTTGGTTCGCGCGCGGCGGCGGACCGACCGGCCCGCCAGCACGAAACGGGTGCGTGCGTTGGGCTCGTCGACGACGCCGGCTGCCAGCACCTCCAGGCCGTGCCGTTGGGCGGCCAAGCGGGGTGGTAACGGCCGCATCGGCGCGACCGTCGGCGACGTCGACGGCCGCTGCGGCGTTGGAGTCCGCCGCCTGGAACTCGGCTTGCGGGAAGATTCTTCGCGGCCCATCTCGCCACCTGGGCACGCGCCACCGGAAACGCGGCGATCGACGCGGGTTCGGTCACGCCCGTTCGCACCGCGATCGTGAAGGCGATGTCGAGGGTGTACTCGGCGAAGATCTGCAACGGCGAACCGGTCGCCAGACTGTCCAGCGTCGGCAGGACGGACCCCTCGATCGAGTTCTCGATCGGCACGCAGGCGAACGCGGCGTCCGAGGACCGCACCATTTCCAGCGCCGCCGACGGGCTGGCCGTCGGGGACCATTCGAACTCTGCCAGGGGACCAGCTGCGCCTCGACCATGCCGCGCAAGGCCGCCTCGGTGAAGGTCCCTTCGGGGCCGAGATAGGCGATACGGGTCACAGTCCAACCCTATCGGTTCACTGCGGTAATCCCGTTCCGCTGCACGTAAGCCTTGCGCGATCGCCGGGAGCGTAGTTAAGTTAGGCTCACCTTATCTACTGGAGGCAGGCGATGACAGAGCTATCGACCAAAGTCACACCGACGACGGCCGAGCGCATCCGCAGCGCATTCGCGCGCGCGGGCGGCGCCATGCTTGCCGTCGAAGGGCTGGAGCCCGCCGAATCTCCGGTGCACCACCTCCTCGACGACGGCTCGTTCGCGATCACCGTTCCAGTGGACGGGCGCCGTCGCTCAAATGGTGGTCTCGGCCGGCGCGGCAGGTGTCCAGGCGGTGCTGGAGATGACCGACTATGCGCCTCTGCCGCTGCGTGAACCGGTGCGGTCGCTGGTGTGGATCCGCGGGCGGCTGCACGCGGTTCCCTCCGGCGAGATCGCGGCCCTGCTCGACCTGATCGCTGCCGAGGATCCGAATCCCGCCCTGCTACAAGTGAACTCCAGTACCGGCGGCATCGACAGCGACACGCGCTACGCATTGATGAGGCTGGAGATCGACTCAGTCGTTGTCGCCGATTCCACCGGTGCCGAATCGGTGGGGCTGAGCGCGCTGCTCGGTGCGCGTCCCGATCCCTTCTGCGCGATGGAGTCGTGCTGGCTGCAACACATGGAGTCCGCCCACCGCGAGGTGGTCGACCGGTTGGCCAGCCGCCTGCCCGTCTCGCTGCGCCGCGGACGTGTCCGTCCGCTCGGCCTGGATCGCTATGGCGTGCAGCTTCGTATCGAAGGTGACGACGGTGACCACGATGTTCGGCTGCCCTTCGCGAAGCCGGTCGACGACATCAGCGGTCTGTCCCAGGCGATCCGTGTGCTGATGGGTTGCCCGTTTCTCAACGGCTTGCGCGCGCGCCGACTCTGAGGCGTCACCGGGCCGCTAGCCTGGCTCGGTGACCGGCGGCCCCGACGAACTGACGGACCCGCAGCGCCGTGGGCTGCGTATCGAGATCGCGGTCGTGCTGGCGGTCACCTTCGGGCTTTCCGCCTACACCGCGCTGCTGAACCTGATCGAGGCCGTCCTGCTCGGGCTGTCCGGACAGATCGTGGCGCTCAATCCCCGCCGGTCGCCGTTCGACCTGATCGACCTCGGACTCAACCTCGCCTGGGTGTTCCAGTTGCTGGCGTGGGGCGCGCTGGGCCTATACCTGCTGTGGCGCAGTGGTCTTGGTCCCGCGCAGATCGGGTTGGGTCGAATACAGTTGCGCCCCGACGTGCTCGGCGGACTCGGTCTGGCATTGCTGATCGGCCTACCCGGCCTGGCCTTCTATCTGTTCTCCCGGGTGCTGGGCATGAACGCATCCGTGGAACCCGCTGAGCTCTACGACACCTGGTGGCGCATTCCCGTACTGCTTCTCGTCGCGTTCGCCAACGGATGGGCCGAGGAAGTCATCGTCGTCGGATTCCTGCTGACCCGGCTGCGCCAGCTCCGCTTCAGCCCCGTCGCCGCGGTGATCGTGACGAGCGTGCTGCGCGGTCTGTACCACCTGTATCAAGGGTTCGGCGCCGGACTCGGCAACCTGGCGATGGGCCTGGTCTTCGGATACGTGTACGTGCGCACCGGCCGGTTGTGGCCACTGATCGTCGCGCACGCCCTGATCGACGCCGTCGCGTTCGTCGGCTACGCGTTGGCGGCGGGCCATCTGAACTGGCTGCAATAGGTCGCGGCCGACGTACATTCTTGCTGTGGACGACAACCGGCAGCAGCCCCCGGGTTTCGACCCGCGACAGCGCCGGGAGCCGTCGCAGGTGATCCGGCGCGATCCCAATTACCGGCCGCCTCGCAGACCCCCGCCGCCGAACCCGCCGCACACCGCCGACCGCCCCCCGCCACCACCGCCGCCGCGCAGCCGCCACCGCCGCAGGCCCCGGCCCCCCGCACCACCGCCGCAGGCTCGGTCCACCCGCACCACCGAAGCCGAAAAAGCCTCGGCGCAAACGGCGTTGGGGCCGCGTGCTGCTTGCGCTGGTGTTCATCGTCGTGGTCGCGGTGGTGGCCGGCGGTCTGTGGATGGACTCGTCGCTGCACCGAATCCCGGCGCTGGCCGATTACCCGGAACGGCCGGCAGCGGGCGAGGGTACGACGTGGCTGCTCGTCGGGTCGGACAGCCGCCAGGCGTTGACGCCCGAACAGCAGGCGGAACTGGCCACCGGTGGCGATCTCGGGACCGGCCGCACCGACACGATTCTGCTGGTCCACATCCCCGGCCTCGGTTCGAGCACGCCGACCACGATGGTGTCCATCCCACGGGACTCCTACGTGGAGATTCCCGGCTACGGCAGCGACAAGATCAATGCGGCGTTCGTCGAGGGTGGCGCCCCGCTGCTGGCGCAGACCGTCGAGCAGGCGACGGGTATTCGCATGGATCACTACGCGGAGATCGGTTTCGACGGATTCGCGGTGATGGTCGACGCCGTGGGCGGGGTGACCATGTGCCCCACCGAACCGATCGACGATCCGCTGGCGGGCATCAACCTGCCTGCGGGTTGCCAGAAGCTCGACGGCCGCAGCGCGCTCGGGTACGTGCGCACACGTGCCACTCCGCGCGCCGATCTGGACCGGATGGTCAATCAGCGTGCGTTCATGTCCGCCCTGCTGCACCGCGCCGCCAGCCCCGCCGTGTGGCTCAACCCGCTGCGCTGGTACCCGATGACGCACGCGGCGTCGGGAGCCGTCACCGTCGACGAGCACGGACCACATCTGGGACCTTGCGCGGCTGGCGTGGGCGCTGCGCGGGGACGTCACCACCACGACCGTGCCGATCGGTGAATTCACCGGCAGCGACTCGGGTTCGGTCGTGGTGTGGAACGACGAGGTCGCCGACCAATTGTTCGCTGCGCTGAAATCCGACGCTCCGGTGCCACAGGACGTCATCGACGCGCAGCCGTGACACGCTACAGCAAATTATTATCTGTCGAGTGTAAGCGCCGTCACAGTGCGCATGCCTATGACTTAGGCAAAGCTCGCCTGCGTTAGGTTCGACCTTCGATGACAATGGGCTCTGAGCTGCTATATCCTCGCTGACATGACGACTACCGATGCGTCACGACACCAAATTCAATACGCTCCTGCAGGAGCAGATCCGCAGTGAATTCGGTGCCGCACAGCAATACGTCGCAATCGCCGTTTATTTCGACTCCGCCGATTTACCGCAATTGGCTAAGCACTTCTACGCCCAGGCGGTCGAAGAACGCAATCACGCGATGATGCTCGTGCAGTATCTGCTCGACCGTGGCGTGAACGTCGAGATTCCCGGCGTGGACGCGGTGTGCAACATGTTCGACTCGCCGCGCGACGCTCTCGCGATGGCGCTCGAGCAGGAGCGCACGGTGACCGAGCAGGTCACCCGGTTGGCCGGCGTCGCCCGAGACGAGGGTGACTACCTCGGCGAGCAGTTCATGCAGTGGTTCCTCGCCGAACAGGTCGAAGAGGTCGCGCGGATGACGACGTTGGTGCGGATCGCCGAGCGCGCAGGCGACAACCTGTTCAACCTGGAGGACTTCGTCGCACGCGAAATGGCCGCGGCGGCAACGGATCCGTCCGCGCCCAAAGCCGCGGGCGGCACCCTCTAGTCGCTGCGGCACCTCGGTCAGCCCGTTCTGCAGCCAGCCCTTCGTGCGGCCTGGGTGGTTCGTCGCCACCCATGCGACGCCGACATCTCGGCAGTAGCGGACGTCCTCGTAATGGTCGACGGTCCAGCAGTACAGGGCCCGGCCCTGCGCGGCGGCTCGGTCCACCAGTTCGGGATGCTCGCGCAGGGTCGAGATCGACGGGCCGACCGCGGTGGCGCCGACCGTCGTCGCGGCGCTACCCCCGAGAAATCGCGATGTCTCGCCGAGCAGCACGGTCGGCAACATGGGCGCCGCACGCCGGATCCGCCACACCGCGGCGGCCGAGAACGACATCACCACCGCGCGCGACAGATCGGCCGACGCGGGCGACGCCACGCCGTACCGGTGCAGCAGAGCCAGCACCTTGCTTTCGACCAGCGCGCCGTAGCGGACAGGATGCTTGGTTTCGATGAAGATCTTCACCGGGCGGTTCCAGTCCAGGACCAGCTTGACGAGATCGTCGAGAGTGAGCAACCCCGTGTCGCCCGGCAGCACCGTCGGACCGCGAGCTGGGATGCCAAGTGCCGTAATCCAATTCGCGCAGCTGCGACAGTGTCATCTCGCTGACCAGTCCGCTCCCGTTCGACGTCCGGTCCACCTTGCGGTCGTGCACGCAGACCAGATGACCGTCGCGGGTCAGCCGCACATCGCATTCGACGCCGTCGGCGCCCTCCTGCAGTGCCAATTCGTAGGCGGCCAGGGTGTGCTCGGGACGCTCGCCGGACGCGCCGCGGTGCGCCACGACGAACGGATGGCCGGCGAGCGCGCCGTCGCCCGAGTTCATAGGTCCCTATGCTGCCGGGTTTTGCCCTTCGGACTCAACCGAAGCGGCATTCTCCAGTTCGGCTCGGGCCGCTTCTCGGCGTTTATCCGCGCATCGGGCACGATCACCCAGCGCCTTGACGGCTTCTCGACGGGTTGCCGCTCGAACCCGTCGAACACCTTCATCACCAGCAGCAAGGCGGCCAGCGCCAACAGATAGGCCACGGTCGTCGTCACCGTGTTGTCGGCGATGGCCTGGGCTTCGGTGGCGAAGCTCGTCGCGATCGAGAACACCGACACCACGGTGCTGGCGACCCACACCAGCCACCACACCGCGATGGGCCTGCGCAGCCAGGTGAGCCGCTCCTCGACGCCCGCCAGTTCGATGACGAACACCGGCGCCCACGCCAGATTGACGACGGGCACCAGGCAGCCCGCACGAAGCGCCCACAGCGGCCGCGGATCCGGCTGCCCTCGGTAGGCGTATGCGGCGGCTCGTCGGCCGATGAGCCAGTTCGTCAGCACGACCGCGCTGGCGACGACCATGAAGATCGCGAGGACGCTGGCGCCGACACCGAGCCACGTCGCGCCACCGGCCACCCACGGGTTCAACAGCGTGCCCCGGTTGATGATGAGAAGCCCGTAGCGCACCAGATGCAGGAATGCCGCGACACCGAGCACCGCCATGGTCGCGATCAGCGTGGCCGCGCACCATCCGTGCCGACGGACCAGACCGTGGCTGCGACCTGCTGCTGATCGGTCTGGTCGAAGTGGTCGACGAGTCCCCAACGCGGGATGAACGCATATCGCGGGGTCGGACCGAGGGGGCGACGGCCTCGGCGCGGTGGCGGGGCCGCGCCCGGTCGCACGGCGATCCAGCGATAGCCCGGAGGCAGTCTGGGTGGCGTGCGTCCTGCGCTACCGGACGGTGGCGTCCCCAGTCCGGCCGCCGGCCTCCATCCCCTACCTGACGGTGGGGTCCCCAGCGTGGCCGGATCGGGACCCGACGGCGCCAGCAGCGTGCCGTTGCAGCGCGGGCACCAGTCCCTCCTGCGGTCGCGCACGTTCCACCGCGTTCCGCACGTGGAACACACCTGAATCATCCGACCAGCCTAGCGAGGGTATCGGAGGCTGCTCAGATGACGCCCACTCCGCCGTCGTCGGTGACCACCGGGCGCCCGCACCCGCCCACGCCAGCATTCCGCCGCTCACATTGACCGGCGCATAGCCGTTCTGCGCCAGATACTGCGAGACCCGCTGCGACCGGCCGCCGCCCTGACACACGACGTACAGCGCGGCCGCCGGGTCGATCTCTGCGATGCGGGCCGGAATCTGTCCCATCGGGATGTGCAGGGCACCGGGCGCATGGCCGCGCTGCCACTCGTCGTCCTCGCGGACGTCGAGCAAGACGACCGATTCGTCGAAGTTCGGCGGAACGGTGGCGATGTCGGCCTGCGGGACCGCGTCGGCGTCCATTCGTTCATGCTGACACACCGCACCGCATCCGCGCAGGGCCAGCAATTCCGGGCTATCCACAGTTTCCACAGGTTCATCCACAGGCCCGTCGATCGGCGCAAAGTACACGCCTGAGCCGCTGAATCTGTGCGATCACTCAAGATCACTGTGGATAAACTGGGGCCGGATTGGCACGGCAATCAACAGCCGCAGCGAGCCTGAGCGAAATATGTCGCTAGGCTAACCATCCGCGTTTTCGACGATTGTCAGCACGTTCTATACCCATCCCGGCATAGTGCTCAAACCCATCTCGTGTCCCGATTTCTTCCGCCGAACAACGAGGGGTTATGATCGGCGTCACAACTTGACGTTGTGACCGATCTCACCTGGGGAGGGGTACCGATCGTGCAGGTCAGGAGCTGTTGATGCGTCGTCGCATCCAATGGGGCCGGGGTCCGCGGTGCCGCCGTCTGAGTGGCATTCCTCTGCGAACATCTACACCCGCGGCCAATTGATGGCCTGTATGCGCGCCGGCGTCATCGCCCTGGTGTTGTTGGGCGTGCTCGCCCTGATCGTCCTGTACTGACCGCCGACCTCTGAGTCACGAAAAACGGGCCCGCTCGCGATGAGCAGGCCCGTCCTCGTTTCTTGAGTCCGCTATGCGGGCGGGTAGACGCCCATGCCCTTGGCCTTCTCGGTCTGCCAGAAGATGTCGCTGATCTCGTCGATCGTCTTGAGCAGCTTCTCGGCGACGGCGACGTCCGTCGACTTCTTCACATCGCCCGCGCCGTGCACACCGTCCCAGAACAGCTGGTGCAGATTCGGGAACTGGTCGAAGTGATCCTTGGTGAAGAAGTCGGCCCACAGCACCATCAGGTGATGCTTGACCTCTTCGGCGCGCTGCTCCTTGATGATGATCGCGCGGGTGCGGAAGTGCTCATCGTCTGAGTCGTGGAACTTCTGCAGAGTCTTCAGGCACGAAAGTGCCTCGATCTTGGCCTGGGCCGGATCGTAGACACCGCAGTACAGGTCGCAGTGGGCATGGGCAGGGGTGGCGTTGTTCAAAAGTCGATGCAGCATGGCCTTAACTTACCCTTCGAGGGTGGCGCGCAACCATCCTCCACGGCTTTGGCCACTGCGTTTGTTCAAGGTGGTCGAAGACTCGATGCGCCCGACCCTGAACCCGGGTGACGGACTCGTCGGTCTGCGCGGCGGCGCCCCTCGAACCGGCCAGTTGCGGTTGTTCCGCGACCCGCGGCGGTCCACGCGCTGGCTCGTCAAGCGGGTCGGCGAGGTGTACGGGACAGGCTCGAGCGCGATCTTCGAAGCCCGCTCCGACAATCCGAAAGCGCCCGGGGCCGTCGATTCCCATGAATTCGGCTGGGTTCCGGCGGCCGATTCCTATCGCGTCGTGCGGACGATCCGGGCGCCGCGCCGAGCCGGGTGATGCGTGTCCGCTTGCGCACCGGTCAGAACCTGCGCATTCTGATCTGATCGACCCACAGTCGTGTCGGGCTTTGCCGAACAACGATGGTGCGGAGGCGAGATGGAGATGGGGTCCGGTCGGGCGATCGAGATCGCCCCGTTTCATTCGCGGGGATCGCTCAAGGGCTTCGTGATATCTGGTCGCTGGCCGGATTCCACCAAGGAATGGGCGCAGCTGTTGATGGTCGCCGTGCGGGTGGCGTCGCTACCTGGATTGCTCTCCACCACAACGATTTTCGGTGCCCGTGAAGAGCTACCCGATGAGCCTGAACCCAACACGGTCGGCCTCGTCGTCGCCGAGGGCACGGTCGTCGGCGAATCGGCGGTTCCGCCAGGATATTTCGCGCAGCATCAGCCGCAGGCCCTGTTGATGCTGCACCCGCCGTCGGAGACCATGCCGACGCTGCCGGAGTGCTCGGGTGCGGCCTCGGGGTGCGTGCTGCTGCCCGGCCTGCCCCATCTGGGCCTGGAACACCGCGCCGCCTGGGTGGAAGCAGAAGCCGACGGCACCGTGACGTCGATGGTGAGCCGGGTCGGCGTCGATCCGATCAGCCACCCCGACACCGCGATCCTGGCCATGCTCCTTGCCGCATAAGGGTTTTCGAAGCCGTCGATTCGTCTACCCTGAACGCTCGATTCGGGTACCCGAAATCGTTGCGGGAACTGGCGTGTCGTCACATCGGCCGCTAGTGTCGATGTAGTTAGCGAAGGGGAGTAGCCCCCAATCGTCGTGTCGACATACTGGCGCAAGCCCGGCCGGCGAACCGAACCTCATCATGAGGGTCGGTGGGCGAGACCTTCGACCGAAGTCTACGGTCGAAAGGTCGATCACCCATGCTCACCGCCATTCTGATCAGCCTCGCCGTCGTGTTCGTGGCCGAACTGGGCGACAAGTCGCAGCTGATCACCATGACGTACGCACTGCGGCATCGATGGTGGGTCGTGCTGTCCGGCGTCGCGCATCGCCGCCACCCTGGTGCACGGACTCTCGGTCGCCATCGGCCACTTCCTCGGCCTGACGCTTCCCGAACGACCGATCGCCTTCGCGGGCGCCATCGCGTTCCTGTTGTTCGCGGTCTGGACATGGCGGGAGGGCCGCGACAGCGATGACGACGACGTCCAGGTCTCCGAGCCACGCTTCGTGGTCTTCGCGATCGTGTCCTCCTTCGTCCTCGCCGAACTCGGCGACAAGACGATGCTGGCCACCGTCACACTCGCCAGCGACCACAACTGGGCGGGCGTCTGGATCGGCGCCACCGTGGGCATGGTGCTGGCCGACGGCGTCGCCATCGCCGCGGGCGCCCTTCTGCACAAGCGGCTGCCGGGAGGGTTTCCTGCACAGCCTGGCCAGCGTGCTGTTCCTGGTGTTCGGTCTCTGGCTGCTCTTCGACGGCGCCCTGGGGCTGCGCTGGGTCGCGGTAGGCGTCGCGGGTTCGGTTCTGGTGGGGGTCGGCACCGCCGCGCTGGTTCGATTCGTCCGGGGGCGGAACGCGGCCCCGATCCACGCCGGCATCGCTCAATTCCCCGTAGCGGACTCCCGCAACCTGCTGGCCATTGACGACGGGCGCGCCATGTCCCGCACCGCGAGGCCGTCTCGCTAACACCCGCCCCGTGACGGGGTGCAGCGCCACAGATCTTCGAGTCTGGAACTATTTGCATTCAAAACAGCAAATCTTCTACCCGGCCATCGGCAGTGGTTATCGACGTTGCCAGTGGTGACAATCGGGATTACTGTGGCAATCGGGGCCGGACCCCGGGCAAGGCATTTTGGACCATGTTCATCTTATTTGCCCGACCGCACCATGCGGCTGAGGTCGTTGCGTACTCTGACGGTGTCGTCACTAGTGGGGGAGGCCCTGGATTGTGAAAGGTGGGTTACCTTATACCTCAGTTTGCACTTGGGTTTGAGCACAACTCTCGCTACGATGATCAGCAAATACGCCGCCAAAAGTCCGCTCGTCTACGCATGTGGAGGTCAATACCGATGAGCAAGACGTTCGCCGCCCGACTAAACAGACTGTTCGACACGGTCTACCCGCCCGGTCGCGGCCCACACACGTCCGCTGAAGTGATCGCTGCACTCAAGTCCGAGGGCGTGACCATGTCCGCTCCGTACCTGTCGCAGCTCCGCTCCGGCAACCGCACCAACCCGTCCGCAACGACCATGGCTGCCCTTGCCAACTTCTTCCGTATCAAGCCGGCGTACTTCACCGACGACGAGTACTACGAGAAGCTCGACAAGGAACTGACCTGGCTCGCGAATATGCGCGACGAGGGCGTCCGCCGCATTGCGGCGCGCACCGTCGGGCTGTCCGTCGAGGCCCAGCAGGACATCGTCCAAAAGGTCGATGAGCTGCGTCGCCAGGAGCATTTGGACGATTAGCCTGCCGTAAGTCGCATTACGGCAGCGGGCGAAGTCGTTACGACCTCCGTGTTTCGGGCCCGGAACCCCGGATCAGGCGTTCGCGCCATGCTGAGCGCATCAGCGTTCGGTACTGCGTCGCTATCTCGAGGATCCATTCGCGGTCCGAGTAGACGCTGGGCTGACGCAACCACCTCAGGCCGGGAAATTTCGGGCGCTCGCCCTCCGGCGCCCCCTCCCGGTCGGCGTATATCCACTGTGCGATAGCTCGCGCTTGCTCCTCGGGAGGCACCGGCGGCGCCTCGATTTCGGCGCCATCTCCATCGGTGTCGATCTCGTCGTGGTCCTCGTCGTCGCGGTCCGCCAGCGCACCGGTGGTGCCGACCCGCTTCCTGGAGTTGTCCGCGGTGGTCGCTTCCAGAAACAGCGCATCCGAGATCAACGACATCCGCTCGGCCACCCGGAATGCCAGCGGTCCGCGGGGACGCACTCCGATGCCGACGTCCGGATGGCGGCGGCCGAGTTCGTCGAGCAGTGGCTGGATGGCCCTGCAGCTCTCGACGCGCACCGAACCAATCCTCGACGCTGGGCAGCAGCGAGCCCGCGGCGACCACCAGCATCGCGCAGCCGAGCAGTGTGGCCGCGGCGCCCACCCCGACCGGTCCGGTCTTGCCGACCGCCCGCAGGAAAAAGAATCCCGACGCGAGCACGATCAGCACGATGCCGATCGTGAACACGAACAACGCCCGGCCACGGCGGCTGCGGTTCGAGTGCCGCAATCCGGCCCATGACACCAGCGTCAGCGCCAGCAGCACATACAGCAGCGGCAGCAGCCAGGGCAGTGAATTGCCGCCGGAGGTCAGATTGCGCCGCAGGTACTCCTCGGGCGACATCTCCGGCTGCTGTTCTGCCGAGAAGAAGGCCACCAGGCTCGCCACGGCGATGACGCCCGCAACGCTGTACTGAGCTATCGCGATCTTGCGTATGGTGGCGGGCTTACGCCCGGATGCGACCGTCGTGATCATCACGCAGCTGCCCGCCGCGCATGCGACCAGCGCGACCTGGGACAGACCCATCGAGATATTGGGCCAACGCAGCAAGGTGTCGATCGAGGAGCGTCAGGGGTTGCCAATTCAGTGCGGCGACCAACCCGAGGCTTCCAAGCGCGAGGATCATCGCGGTGCTCACCAGAGATTGCTTGTTGACCAGCGCCCATCCGATGCGTAGACCGGTGGCCAATCCAAGCAGACCGGCGATCACCCAGATGATCAACCAAACGCCTCTCCGAGCCGGACCTGGACGATGGAGGCGCGATCGGAGGGCAACCGGCCCAACCGATACAGCAGCAGTGCCGCGAAATCCTCGGCTTCCTGCTCCGCATCCTCACCGTTGGGTCCCATACAGCCGGTCCGCTGGTTCAGCATGTAGCCGATCAATTCGGAGCTGGCCATCTCGGTGTTCTCGAGGGCGGCCTCGACGACCGGCATACCCTCGTGCCCGAGAACCAAGTGTCCGAGCTCGTGCGCAAGGGTGCGGTCCCAGGCCGGCAACCCCTTCTGAATCAAGAACACATCGCGATCGGCGTATTGACGCCACTGCCCGCATACACCAGGCGGCAGATCGGCCGTCTTCAGCTCGATCGGACGTCCCCTGTCCTTGCTGACCGCGTCGACGAGCCGGGTGAGCGACACCTCCCCCCGACGCGGAGCGAGGTCCAAGACCGCACCCACGGCGCGAGTGACGCTGCGGCTGGCAGGCATACATCCCCCTTTCGTCGAATCCACTATGCGCTGTCTAGCGCGCTGAGGCAGCAGTTCCTATTCAGTTCAGTTCACAAATCTTGCAGCTCCGACCGGTGCGTACTCGCATGGCCGGCCTTTGCCTGGCGATACCCGAGGAGTCCACCCAAACCGGTGAGGATCAGCATGCCCGCAAGCCCGGGCGCGGCCAAGGCAACCACTTGCGAGATTCCGGCGCTCCGCAGGTAATCGGTATAGCCGGTGCGGTACGACGCGGGTGGAGTGCCGGCGTTGTGGGCAGCCTCGGCGGGTGGCGCTTGGCGCCCCGCGGCGGGTTCGGCCGCAGAACTGCGAGGCGAACCGGGCACCGGCTCCGTGGGCAGCCCACGCGGGGCAACGCCGCCGGGCAGAGCGACGGGCGGCGCCACGATGATCGGAAGCGCGATCGGAGCGACGGCAGTATCCGACGCCGCGACGCCCACCCCGGCTTCGGCGTCGATGACGTCCGGTTGCGATGGCATGTTCTCGGGCCGCAAGAGCGGAGACAGGTGCATCGTCGGCATCTGCGGGCGACCCGACGGCCGGCCGGATTGGTCGCCGTCTCCGCCTGCGCCCGGGGGCGACGGCTCGGGTTCGGGGCCGGGCGGCCACCACGGCCAGCAGTCTTCGGGTTCTTCGGTTTCCTCCTTGGTGGGCGGTTCTTCCCGGACGGGTCCCCCGGGCGGCTTCACTGGACCCTCGCCGACGCCTGCCTCGCCATCGGTGGGATCGCCTCCGACCGGCTTCACTTCCTCAGGCTTGTGGGGCTGCTGATCGACCGGCCTGCCGCCGGGCTTCCATTCACCCGGCTTTCGGTGATAGGGCTTCCGGCCATCCGGCTTGTGCTCGCCGGGTTCGGCGTCCGTGGATCTCTCGCCGCCGACGCTCGCCGGGGGCCGCGAATTCGGTCCGTCTTTTTGCCCGGATTCGGTATTGCCGCCGTTTCCTTCGTCAGCGCCGACGGAGTCCGGCGCTGGGGCGGCATGGGCCACCGTGTTGCTGACACCACCGGCCAACAGTCCGGAAGCCACCAGGAAGCCAGCCGCGGCGATGCGCCCACGCGAACCCACTTCGGCACCATCCTCCACACGCATCGCCATCCCGCAAAATTTGCTACCCGGCGATTGTTGCACAAACGCGTGCATCGATTTGCTGGCGACCGTTGCGGCCCCTCGGCGGGACAGGCACGCAAGATGAACGGCACCGGACGATAGTGTTGTGCTGCATCGACAACGCGCGCCGCGATGACGTCGCAAGCCCAAGAGACGATCGGGAGACAGCTGGGATGAGCCTGTTCAAGCGCAAAACCCGCGCCACCCGAAAGGCCGAGGCCCGCGCCATCAAGGCGAAGGCGAAGCTCGAGGCCAAACTGGCGGCGAAGAACGACGCTCGTCGGATCAAGGCCGACCACAGAGCCGAAACCAACGCGCTCAAGGCGCAGCTGAGGGCGCAGCGCGACACCGACCGGGCCGCGCTCAAGGTCGCGGACTTGCAATTGAAGGCCGCGCGCGAAGGTAAACTGTTCTCCCCCACCAGGATTCGCCGAGTACTCACCATCACGCGGCTTCTCGCACCGGTCGCCGTGCCCCTGGTGTACCGCGCCTCGATCGCCGCCCGTGGTTTCGTCGACGAGCGGCGGGCAGACCGATTGGGTGTTCCGCTGAGCCAGCTCGGTCAGTTCTCCGGCCACGGAGCCGAGCTGTCGGCGCGGATCGCGGGCGCCGAGCAGTCGCTGCGTCTGGTCGCTGAGAAGAAGCCCAAGGACGCCGAGACGAAGCAGTTCGTGGCGGCGATCACCGACCGTCTCAGCGATCTGTCGGCCGCTGTCGCCGCCGCCGAGAATATGCCACTGGCGCAGCGCCGTTCCGCCCATGCCGCCATCGCCAAACAGCTGGACGGCATCGACGCCGACTTGATGGCCCGGCTCGGCCTGGTCTGACATGCCCGTGTCGGCGTCCGCTGACCGCGTCCGCGGCGTGGCGACGGGCCTGTTGACCGCCGCACTCGCGGTGGCCGCCCACGGGGCGGGCGGCGGCGCGCTGCCGAACGGGGCGGCGATGTCATTGCTTGCCGTTCTCGCGGCCACCGCAGGTGCGTTGGCCACCACCATCCCGCACGCGGGCACCGCCGCGGTGCCTGCTGGGCCTGCTCGCTGTCAGCCAGCTGCTCGGTCACCTGCTGCTCAGCGCCGCCGGCCACCACCACGCCGGGTCGTCCGCCCCGCCCGCGGCCGCGATGCTCGCCGCCCACGTGCTGGCGATCGTCGCCGGCGCAACTCTCATCGCCGCCGGCGAGCGGCTGTGGCGCGCGCTGTCCCGTGCCGTGCGCGCGGTTGTCCGCATCGTCTGCGCGGTGGCCGCGCGGCCCGTGCTGTCGCGCGCCGAGCCGATCAGCCGCTGCGCTCTGCACTACTGCTTGCCGCTTCGGTGTCGCATCGGGGTCCGCCGGTCAGCCTCGCCCGCTGACCGACATCCCAACGACACGAGAAAGCCAACGAATGAGATCCACTACTGGGGCGCCTCGCGCGCCCTGATCGCCGTCGCCGTCACCGGTGCGACGGTTTCCATCGGACTGCTGACAGGTACAGCGTCCGCGTCGGCCCATGTGCGGGCCGAGTCCGATAACGCCGCGCCGGGGCAGACCGCCGTCGTCACCTTCCGGGTGCCGGGCGAATCTGAAAAAGGCGCGCTGACAACACAATTGAAGGTCGAGCTGCCGGATGTCGCGTCGGCGCGCACCGAGGTCATGCCGGGTTGGACGGCCCGCCTGGACCGCAATGTCGAGGCGGGGACCGCTCCGCCGTGACCTGGACGGCGGCGCCTGGCACCGGCATCTCGCCGGACCAGTTCGCGCTGTTCCGGATATCGGTCAAGCTGCCCGAAGGCAGACGAACGTCAGCTTCCCCGCGACGCAGACGTACTCCGACGGCACCGTGGTGCGCTGGGACCAGCCACCACTACCCGACGGCGGCGAGCCCGAATATCCTGCACCCGTGCTGACTCTGAGTGGGGCGCCGATGCAGCGCACGCGGACCGCGATCCGCAGTCGACGGCCACCGACAACTCGGCCCGTTGGCTCGCCGGCGGCGCGCTGACGGTCGCCGCGGTCGCGGTCGCAGCGCACGCTGCTGTCCCGGCGGCGATCATGAAACACCTTGTCGCCGTTGTGGTTCTGATGTTCGGGCTCGCGGTGGGAACACTCGGTAATGCGGGTGTCGCTGCGGCGCACGCCGCCCGCATCGCCTCCGACCCGGCCGAGAATGCCTCGCTGACCCAGGCCCCGCCGAGGGTCAGCGCGACGTTCAACGAGGCGATGCAACCCGAGTTCGCGGCGATGACGGTGGTCGGCCCCGACGGCAACCTGTGGTCCACCGGCGAGCCGGAGGTGAACGGCGCCGTCATCAGCGTCGGGGTGCGTCCCCTCGGCCCGTCGGGCACCTACACCGTGAACTACCGGGCCACGTCGGCCGACGGCCATGTCGTGTCGGGCTCGTGGTCGTTCCAGCTGACCGTGGCGGGCACCGGCACCTCCGGGTCCGCCTGCCGCGCGCCCCCGCCACCCGCACGGATGCCTCGGGGAATTCCGAGGACGCCGACGCTATTCCGGTCTGGCCCTTCTACGTCGGCGCCGTGGTGATCGTCGGTGCCGGCGCCTTGTGGGCGGCGCGGCGCCGGAAGTGACGCGTCGCTGCGGCACTGGCCGGCGGAACGCTGGTGGTCGCGGCCGCGTCTGTCGCGGCGTGGGCTCTGGCGTACCCGCAGAGCTCGCTGCCCGTGACGCTGGTGCGGGCGGTCGCCGACTGCGCGGCGGTCGTCTGCCTCGGGCTGGCGGCGGTGCCGATGCTCGACGACGAGCGGTACCGCGACGAACTCATCGGGCGCGCCACCGCGCCGCTGTCCGTCGCCGGTGCCGTCTGGCTGATGGCCGAGCTGGGCCGGTTGATCGTGGCGGCCGCGCAGGCCGCCGCGGTCCCGGTCTGGCGGCTGGGCGTACCGACCACGGTCGATTTCGCGTTGCGACACCGCGGCGGGGCGGGCGGGCACACTCGGTGTCGCGGCAGCTGCGGCCCTCTGTGTGGCCGCGGTCGCGCGCGCCGCGGACCGCGCCGGTCAACCTCGTGGTGGCCGGCCTCGCCGCGGTGGGCCTGACCGCCCGGCTGGTCACGGGCCACTTCTTCGAAAGCGCGCTGGGCGGTCTGGCGCTGGCCGTTCACACCCTGGCGGCGGCGCTGTGGTGTGGCGCGCTGGCCGGCCTGGTACTGACCGTCGAGCATCGCGGTCAGTGGGCCCGGGTGCTGCCGCGGTTCTCGCAGCTGTCGCTGTGGTGTGTGCTCGCGCTCTGTCGGCGGCACTGTGGCGGGCCGTCGACCGGCTCGGTTCGCCTGCCGAGTTGTATGCCACCGGCTACGGCCGGCTGCTGTCGGCGAAGATCGCGGTGGCAGCGGTGCTGGTGCTGCTGGGCTGGCGTAACCGCACGATCTGGCTGCCCGCGGCGCGGGCCCACCGCACCACCGCCGTGGTGTCGCGATCACGGTCGCTCATCGAATTGGCGGTGATGGCCGTGGCGCTGGCGTTGGCGGCCGGACTGGCCGCCACCGGTTAGCGCCATAGCCGACCTGGCATGATGGGGGCGACTGCCGGTTGACCGACGCTCACGCCGGACATGCGCAGACCGACACTGCAAAGGAGCAGCCGATGGCAGACCAGCAGGATCGACCAGACGAAGAGCCGCAGTCCACGCCGCCGCCCCGCGTCGACGCCAGCCCAGCCGGGCGCGACCCGGTGCCGCCCGCCGCCGAGCCACCCGAGCCGAGCCGGCGCCGCCCGCGCAGAGCGCGCCGCCGCCCGCAGCCGCCCCCGGCGAAGACACCACCGGCCAAGGCCGCGAAGAAGACACCGGCCAAGAAGCGCCGGCCAAGGCTGCGAAGAAGGCCGCCCCCGCGAAGAAAGCCGCCGCAAGAAGGCCCTGCGAAGAAGGCTCCTGCCAAGAAGGCGCCGCAGCGCCCGAAGCTGGCGGACACCAACGGCGACCTCGCCTCGGCCGCGAAAGAAGCCGCGGCCAAGGCAAAAGCCGCGGTCGCCACGCGCGAGCAACCCGGTATCCGGACCTGCGCCGGTGCCGTTGATCGGACCCGAGCCGTCGCGGCTGCCGATCGCCGCGGCCATCGCGGCCGGTGTGCTGGCCATCCTGGTGGTGCTGCTCGTCCGCCGCGGCTCCGACGAGGGCTGAATCGAATTCGGCTTGACCCTCACGCGACGTCAGGGTCGATAGTGGCGCCATGGACGCCAAGACCGTCGGCGCGGTAGCCGCCCTCACGGGTGTCTCCGTGCGCACCCTGCATCACTACGACCACATCGGTCTGGTGGTGCCCAGCGTCCGCACCCCGGCGGGTTACCGCGGCTACACCGACGCCGACATCGAGCGGCTGCACCTGGTGCTGGTGTACCGCGTCGGTCGGGCTGCAACTCGAGGAGATCCGCACCCTGCTCGACGACGGCGAGCGCGGATGTGCTGAACACCTGCAGCGACAGCATCGGCTGCTGCTCGAGCAGGCCGACCGTCTGCAGCACACCATCAAGGCAGTGGAGGAACTGATGAACGCACACCGCAGCGGTATCCAGCTGACCGCGGAGGAACAGATCGAGATCTTCGGCACCACCGCATTCAGCGAGGAGTACGCGGCCGAGGCCGAGCAGCGCTGGGGCGACACCGACGCGTGGAAGCAGTCCCGGCAGCGGGTCGCGCACGTTCACCAAACAGGACTGGATCGATATCAAAGCCGAGGAGGACGCGCTGCTGCAGGCGCTCGCGCGGCCAAGCGCGACCGGCGTCGAACCGGGCTCCGCGGCGGCCAACGAGCTGGCGGCCCGGCATCGCGCGTCGATCGAGCGGTACTACGACTGCGGCGACGAGATGCACCGCGGCCTGGCGCAGATGTATCTGGCCGACGAACGGTTCACCCGCTACTACGACGACGTCGAACCGGGCCTGGCGCAGTTCGTCCACGACGTGGTGATCGCTAGCATCGACGGGTGAGCATCGAGCCCCGCCCCACCGCAGACCTCGTCGACGACATCGGCCCCGACGTCCGCAGCTGCGATCTGCAACTGCGTCAGTTCGGCGGACGGTCCGAGTTCGCCGGACCGATCACCACGGTGAAGTGCTTCGAGGACAACGCGCTGCTGAAATCCGTACTGTCCGAGCCGGGTAACGGTGGGGTGCTGGTGATCGACGGTGACGGCTCGCTGCACGCCGCGCTGGTCGGCGACGTCATCGCCGGCCTCGGCGTCGACAACGGCTGGGCCGGACTCATCATCAACGGCGCGGTGCGCGACTCGGCGACACTGCGCACCCTCGACATCGGCGTCAAGGCGCTGGGCACCAACCCGCGCAAGAGCACCAAGACCGGCGACGGCGAAGCGCGATGTGGCCGTCGAGTTCGGCGGCGTGGTGTTCGTCCCCGGCGAGATCGCCTACAGCGACGACGACGGCATCGTCGTCGTCGCCTAGCGAGACGACCTAGGCCGAAGCCGCCACCGCGCGCACGGTGTTTGGTGAACTGCAGCGCCTCATCGTCGACCTTGCCGCGCCGGATCAGGCGCAGGTCCAGCAGGTAGTTCTGCTTGAGCCGCCACGGCGCGACGTGTCCGGACTTGGGCAGGTAGTCCAACGCGCGCAGCACGTAGCCGGGCGTGAAGTCCATCAGCGGAGCCTCGTCGACGCTGTTGCCCGGATGCTGCGGCTCGACGGTGTCAAAGCCCTTGGCGTCCATGTAATTGAGGACGCGGCAGACGAACTCGGAGACCAGGTCGGCCTTCAGCGTCCACGAGGCGTTGGTGTAGCCGATGGTGAACGCCATGTTGGGCATGTGGGTCAACATCATGCCCTTGTAGGCCATGGTGTCGTTGAGCTCGACCGGCACGCCGTTGCGCGATGATCTCCGCACCGCCGAACAGCTGCAGGTTCAAACCCGTTGCGGTGACGATGATGTCGGCTTGCAGCTCCTCGCCCGAGGCCAGCTTGATGCCGGTCTTGGTGAACCGCTCGATGGTGTCGGTGACGACGTCGGCCTTGCCCGTCCTGATGGTCTTGAACAGATCGCCGTTGGGCGCCAGGCACAGCCGCTCGTCCCACGGGTTGTACTTGGGGCCGAAGTGCTTCTGCGACGTCGTAGCCCTCGGGCAGGCGCCGCTCGCGCCATGGTCATCAGCGTCTTGCGCATGAACTTCGGGAACCGCCGGCTGAATCCGGTACTGCGCCGACTGGAACAGGATGCTCTTCCACCGGTTGACCACGTAGGCCGGCTTCTCGGGCAGCGCCTTGTTCGTCCGGACGGTGAACGGGTCGACGTCGGGCAGCGCGCCGATGTAGGTCGGCGAACGCTGCAGCATCGTCACATGGCCGGCACCCGAATTGGCAAGGGCCGGAATGAGAGTCACCGCGGTCGCGCCACTGCCGATCACGACGATCTTCTTGCCCGCGTAGTCGAGGTCCTCGGGCCAGTGCTGCGGGTGGATGATCGTGCCCTCGAAGTCCTCGCGACCCGGCGAACTCCGGCGAGTAGCCCTGGTCGTAGTTGTAGTAGCCGCTGGCCGCGAACAGGAAGGACGCGGTGATCTCGCGCTCTTCGCCGTCGCGTCTCGACGCGGACCGTCCAGCGGTTGTCGGCGTCGGACCAGTCCGCGGCCAGCACCTGCTGGCCGTAGCGGATGTGCTTGTCGATGCCGTACTCGGCGACCGTCTCCTTGAGGTAGGACATGATCGACGGCCCGTCGGCGATGGCCTTCTCCGACGTCCACGGCTTGAACCGGAAGCCGAGGGTGAACATGTCGGAGTCCGAGCGGATGCCCGGGTACTTGAACAGGTCCCAGGTGCCGCCGAGATTCTCGCGGCGCTCCAGGATCGCGTAGCTCTTGGTCGGGCAGCGGTCCTGCAGGTGCCAGGCGGCGCTGATGCCGGAGATACCGGCGCCGACGATGACGACATCGAGGTGTTCGCTCATGGTACCGGAGCGTATCAACGGTGTGTCGAGATAGTCAACAGTGTGTTGAGAAACTCGACACCGTGTAAAGTAAGTGCTCTGTGACCACCGCCAGCCAGCCCCGCACCGCACGTGCCCGCCGCTCGACCCGCCCGTCCGGCGACGACCGTGAGCTGGCAATTCTCGACACCGCTGGAGCGGCTGCTCGAAGAGCGGCCGCTGCGCCGAGATCTCCGTCGACGACCTCGCCAAGGGCGCGGGCATCTCCCGGCCGACCTTCTACTTCTATTTCCCGTCCAAGGACGCGGTGTTGCTGACGCTGTTCGAACGGGTCATCGCCGAGGCCGACGCCACGCTTCGAGGGTCGCGCCGACGACTACGCGCACCGACCCGGCGCGCGCGCTGGCACGACGGCATCATACGCCTTCTTCGCAGCCCCTGCGCGCTCACCTGGCCGTCGACGCTCGCCGGCGTCGCGGCGACCGACGATCCAACGCAGAATCGCGCGAACTGTGGTCGACCTTCATGCAGAAGTGGATCGACCGCACCGCGGCGTGTCATCAGGCCGAGCGTGCCCGCGGCGCCGCGCCGGAGACCGTGCCGGCCCAGGACCTCGCCACCGCGCTGAACCTGATGAACGAGCGGGCGATGTTCGCGCTCATACACAGGCCAGCGCCCGTCGATCGCCGAAGACGCGGCGCTCGACACCCTGGTCCACATCTGGATCACCAGCATTTACGGCAAGCCGCCCAACTAGTCGTACCTCGATGCGAACATATGTTCGTGTCGAGCGTTCAGGTTGGTCGGCGGTCGGCCGCCATCCTGCACGCTGACCTCGATTCGTTCTACGCCTCGGTCGAGCAGCGTGACGATCCTGCGCTGCGCGGACGGCCGGTGATCGTCGGCGGCGGCGTCGTGCTCGCCGCCAGCTACGAGGCCAAGGCCTACGGCGTGCGGACCGCGATGGGCGGCCGCCAGGCGCGCGCACTGTGCCCGCATGCCATCGTCGTGCCGCCGCGGATGTCGGCGTACTCCGAAGCCAGTCGCGCCGTGTTCGACGTGTTCGATGACACCTCGCCGGTTGTCGAGCCGCTGAGCGTCGACGAGGCGTTCCTCGACGTCTCCGGCCTGCTGCGGGTTTCGGGCACGCCGGTGGAGATCGCCGCGCAATTGCGCTCAGCGGTGCGCGACCGGGTGGGGCTGCCGATCACCGTCGGCATCGCCCGCACCAAGTTCCTCGCCAAGGTCGCCAGCCAGGAGGCCAAGCCCGACGGGCTGCTGCTGGTTCCGCCCGACCGTGAGCTCGCCTTCCTGCATCCGCTGCCGGTGCGACGGCTGTGGGGCGTCGGCGCCAAGACCGCCGAGAAGCTGCACGCGCACGGCATCGAGACGGTGGCCGATGTCGCCGAACTGTCCGAGTCGACGCTGGCGTCGCTCGTCGGCGGGGCGATGGGCTATCGGCTTGTTCGCGTTGTCCCGCAACATCGACCGGCGCCGGGTGGTGACGGGTGTGCGCCGCCGCTCCGTCGGCGCGCAGCGCGCGCTCGGCAGGCGCGGCAACACGATGTCGGCGGCTGAGGTCGACGCCGTCGTCATCAATCTCGTCGACCGGATCACCCGCCGCATGCGCAAGGCGGGCCGCACCGGCCGAACTGTGGTGCTGCGGCTGCGTTTTGACGATTTCGGCCGCGCGACCCGATCCCACACCATGCCGCGGGCGACGGCGTCGACCGACATGATCCTCGACACCGCGCGCACGCTCGTCGCGGCGGCCGCTCCGCTGATCGCCGAACGTGGCCTGACGCTCGTCGGTTTCTCGGTCTCCAACATCGACCGCCACGGCGCACAGCAGTTGGAGCTTCCGTTCCCACCCGCGGACGCCCGCGGACACCATAGCGCTGGACGACGCCGTCGACCAGGTGCGGAAGCGCTACGGCAACGCCGCCGTCACGCGCGGTGTGCTGCTTGGCCGCGATCCCGGCCTGGAGATGCCCCTGCTGCCGGACTAGACGCACCGCGAGGCGAATTGAGTAGTCTCACTCAACCGCCGACGCGGCCACCGCGACAGGCTGGCACCATGAACACTTTGAATTCCCCGTCGAAGAACACCGCGGCCTTCTTTCTGCAGGCCGCTATCGCGTTCGGAGTGAGCCTGCTCGGCGCGCTGGGCGGAATTCTCTTCCTCCCGCTTGACCTCTGGCAGCGCCTGTTCCTGGCCATGACCGTGCTGTTTCTGGTGACGAGCTCGTTCACACTGGCGAAAGTCATTCGTGACCAGGAGGAAGCTGCCACCATTCGAGTTCGCCTCGACGAGGTTCGCATGGAAAAGCTTCTGGCAGAACACAATCCCTTCACCACGTCTACCTGACACACAAGCGTGGGTTTACGGGCGCGTCCACTCCAACAACTTGTCCGCCGGCCACGTGTTCACGATCCGTTCGACGGGCACACCCGCGTCCAGCGCGCGTTGCGCGCCGTAGCCGAGGAACTCCAGCTGCCCCGGCGCATGCGAGTCGGTGTCGATGGAGAACACGCAGCCGATCTCGAGGGCGAGGTTCAGCAGACGGGTCGGCGGATCACGGCGCTCGGGCCGCGAGTTGATCTCGACGGCGGTGCCGTTGTCGCGGCATGCCGTGAACACCTTCTCGGCATCGAACTTCGATTCGGGCCGCACGCCGCGGCCGCCGGTCACCAGTCGTCCGGTGCAGTGGCCCAGCACATCGGTATGCGGATTGGCCACGGCCTTGAGCATGCGACGGGTCATCGACGGCGCATCCATCGACAGCTTGGAATGCACGCTGGCCACGACGACGTCGAGGCGCTCGAGCAGTTCGTCCTCCTGATCGAGCGACCCGTCGTCGAGGATGTCGACCTCGATACCGGTGAGGATTCGCATCGGCGCGACCATGTCACGGATCTCGTCGATCACGTCGAGCTGCTCGCGCAGCCGCTCGGGCGAGAGCCCGTTGGCGACCCGCAGCCGCGGCGAGTGATCGGTCAGCGCGCAGTACTCGTGGCCCAATTCCTTTGCCGCGAGCATCATCTCCTCGATCGGTGCCGAACCGTCGGACCAGTTCGAGTGCACGTGCAGATCGCCGCGCAGGGCCGCGCGGATATCGCCGCCCCCGAGATCAGCTGCATTCGACCGCAATTCGACAAGCACGTCGGGCTCACGGCCGGCCCACGCCTGGGCGATGACCTTCGCGGTCTTGGGCCCGACTCCGGACAGCGACTGCCAGCTGTTCGCCGCACCGTGCCGCTCCCGCTCGGCATCCGAAAGTCGCTTCGACGATGTCGGCGGCGTTACGGTAGGCCATCACCCGGCGGGGATCTTCGCGCGCCCGGTCCTTGTAGTACGCAATCTGGCGCAGGGCGATGACCGGATCCATGGTTTTCAGTGTGCCCGGTCAGGGCGTCGGGCCACGCCAGGGTCCCGGCCGGTCATCCCGACGATCCGGTCCAGCACCGGCGCATCGTCCGCGACCGGCACCGCGCGGCCGAACAGACCCTCGACCGGCTCTTCGGCGGCGAACTGCGCGACGTGCGGCAACATCGCGTCGGCTGTGGCGGCGTCGATGTCGTAGGGCTGGCCGGTGGCCCGGGCCAGATCCCAGCCGTGCACCACCACTTCCGTCAGCGCGACCGATCCCCGCCACCTCGCCGGGAAAGTCGACACCACCGGCTCGGCTCATGCCCTCCCAGGCCGCCGGGTCGCCGAACGCCGCGCGCCAGCTCGGCCAGATGTTGCGGGTAGGCGGTGCGCCAGTCGTCGTCGAGCGCTCGCGTCGAATCGTCGGAGGTGTGTCGGTCAGTGGGCCGAAGTCCTTGCGCGCCGCCGCGGTGAACGCCAGAGCAAGGCCACCGACGTGCGCCACCAGCTCGTCGAGGCGCAGCTTCTCGCACGGGCGTCGGATGCGCTCAGCTGATCGTCGGTCACGTTCGCCAACACCTGGGCTGTGCGTTGGCAGGCTGAAGTCAAATCGATCATGTCCGTACTGACCGGCGCGACCGGCCGGAACTCATCGCTCGCCGAGCGCTTTCGTCGCCCCATGGACGAAAGCGGACACCTGACTTCTGGGCGCCGCCGGCGAAGAACAGCATCTCGTCGCCCGCCTCGAGCACGTCGTCCGGCTTCGGGAACACGATCCCGCTCTCGCGAATCACGATCGCCAGGCGGTGTTCTCCGGCAGCGGCAGATCCCGCATCCGCTGACCGACCAATGGATCTCCCTCGGGCAGCGTCAGTTTCGCCAGGCTCACCTGACCCTGCCGCAGCTCCATCAACCGCACGACGTGGCCGATGTCGATGGCGCCCTCGATCGCCGCGACCAGCGCCGCGGGCGCCGAGACCGCGACGTCGACGCCCCATGACTCGGTGAACAGCCACGCGTTGCGCATGTCGTTGACCCTCGCCACCACCCGATCCACCCCGAACTCGGTCTTGGCCAGCAGCGACGCCGTCAGGTTCACCTTGTCGTCGCCGGTCGCGGCGATCACCACATCGCAGGTCTGTATCCCCGCGTCCTCGAGCGAGGTCAGCTCGCAGGCGTCGGCCAGCAACCAGTCCGCTTCCGGCACCGTCTGCGGTTCGTAGTGGCGGATGTTGTGCTCGATCAGCAGCACCTTGTGGCCGTAGCCGAGCAGTTCCTGGGCGACGGACCTACCGATCGCCCCGGCGCCGGCGATGCCGATGCGCATCTTGCGCCGCTCATCGACACGGGCCGACTCCTCGGTGACTCGCCGCGTCAGTCGGAACATCGGTTCATCGTCGCACCTAACCATCGCGCTCGGCAGCCGTGGTGGTGTTAACTGCACGTCAAAGACCACCACCACAGTCCCGGACGGGGATGAAATGACCTTGCAGCAGCTGTATCTGGTGCTGCTGGCCGGTGGGCTCGTGCTGTTGGCCAGCATCGTCGCCACCCGGGCGGCCAGCCGGGTGGGGCTGCCCAGCCTGCTGCTGTTCCTCGGCGTCGGCGTCATCGTCGGCGAGGACGGGCTCGGTCTGCACTTCGACAACTATCTGCTCGCCGACCACCTCGGTACCGTCGCGCTGGCGATCATCCTCGTCGAAGGCGGTCTGACGACCCGGTTCTCCGACGTGCGGAAGGTCTTGGCTCCCGCGGGGGCGCTGGCCACCGTCGGTGTGGGCGTCAGCATGGCGGTGACCGCCGCCGGCGCGCATCTGCTGCTCGGGATCGACTGGCAGCTGGCACTGCTGCTCGGCGCCGTCGTTTCCGTCACCGACGCCGCGGCGGTGTTCTCGGTGCTGCGCGTCGTACCGCTGCCCCGCCGGGTGGCAGGACTGCTCGAGGCCGAGTCCGGATTCAACGACGCCCCTGCCGTCATCCTCGTCCTGATGTTCAGCGTGACGCCCGCTGCAGCTGTCCGCGGGACATGCGCTCGCCGAACTGGTTTACGAGCTGGTGGTCGGCGCCGCGATCGGATTGGGCTGCGGATTTCTGGGCTCAATCGCTCTGCGCCACATCGCTCTTCCCGCATCCGGGCTGTATCCGCTGGCGACTTTCGGTCTCGGCATGGTCGCGTTCGCGGCCGCGGGCAGCGCCCACGCCAGCGGGTTCCTCGCCTGCTATCTGGCCGCCGTCGTGCTCGCCAACACCGGGCTACCCCACCGCTCGGCGACGCGGTCGTTCGCGGAGGGACTCGGCTGGCTGGCGCAGATCGGACTGTTCGTCCTGCTCGGTCTCCTCGTCGATCCCAGCGATCTTGGCGCCGAGTTGGCTGCGGGGATCGTGATCGGCCTGGTTCTGCTCTTGATTGCGCGGCCGCTGTCGGTGTTCCTCTCCCTGGTCTGGTTCCGGGTGCCCTGGCGCGAGCAGGTCTTCGTATCGTGGGCCGGTCTTCGGGGCGCGGTGCCGATCGTGCTGGCGACCTTCCCGATCGTCGGGGGTGTCCAAGACAGCGTCCGCATCCTCAACATCGTGTTCATCCTGGTGGTCGTGTACACCCTGGTTCAGGGCCCCAGCCTGCGCCTGCTCGCGCACCGGTTGGGTCTGATCCCCAAGGACGCCACCCGCGAGATCCAAGTCGAGGCGGCGCCACTGGATGTGCTGGAGGCGGAGCTGCTGACGATGACGGTGCAGGAGCCGTCGCGGCTGCACAACGTCACGGTTCTCGAGCTGCGACTACCCGATCCCAGCGTGATCACGCTGATCATCCGCGACGGCCATACGTTCGTCCCGCAGCCCGATACCCGCATCGCGATCGGCGACGAGCTGCTGATCGTCACCACCACCAAGACACGGGCCGCGGCCGAACGCCGGCTTCGCGCGGTGAGTCGCCGAGGCAAGCTGGCGTACTGGTTCGACGAATTCGGCGAAGCCGAATAGAGGGCGCCGGAGTCGGCGAAGCCGAATAGAAGCGCCGCCCACAGCTCGTCGGCAGGAAACCGGGACTAGGCTTGATGCAGTGAGATTCGCATTCAAAACTTCCCCACAGAACACCACTTGGGCCGACATGCTGGCCGTCTGGCAGGCCGCCGACGATATCGAGGTCTTCGAGTCCGGCTGGACCTTCGACCACTTCTATCCGATCTTCTCGGATTCCACCGGGCCGTGCCTGGAGGGCTGGACCACGCTGACCGCGCTGGCCCAGGCGACCAAGCGGCTGCGGGTAGGTGTGCTCGTCACGGGCATTCACTACCGTCACCCCGCCGTGCTCGCCAATATGGCCGCCGCACTGGACATCGTCTCCGACGGCCGCCTGGAACTCGGTATCGGCGCCGGCTGGAACGAGGAGGAGTCCGGCGCGTACGGCATCGAACTGGGCTCGATCAAGGAACGCTTCGACCGGTTCGAGGAAGCCTGCGAGGTGCTGACGAGTCTGCTGTCGAAAGAGTCGACGACATTCGACGGCAAGTACTACCAGCTCAAGGACGCTCGCAACGAGCCCAAGGGTCCGCAACAACCGCACCCACCCATCTGCATCGGTGGCAGCGGCGAGAAGCGCACGCTGAAGATCACCGCACGCTATGCCCAGCACTGGAACTTCGTCGGCGGGCCGCCGGAGGAGTTCGCCCGTAAGCGCGACGTGCTTGCCGCGCACTGCGCGGATATCGGTCGCGATCCCAAGGAGATCATGCTGTCGGCGCACGTTCGGCTTGGCGAGGACCGCGACTACGCGAAGGTCGTCGAGGAGGCCGCGCGCGCTGGGCAAGGAGGGCCTGGATCTCGCCATCATCTACCTGCCGCCGCCGTACGATCCCGCGCGTTCTCGAGCCGCTCGCCAACGAGATCGAGGCATCCGGCCTGCTGGACAGCAAATTTGAGGTGACGGTCACGGAAATATAACGATTCGGCAAAGGGAAGGTCACGCGCCGGTCAGCGCGCATCGACTGGCGGGACCGAAGTTCGCTAGACGCCGAAGCGAAGCAGTTCGTCGGCAGTGATCAGCCGCTCCGCCTTGGCGGGGAATTCACGGCACTTCAGGGGATGTCGGAACAGTGACCAGGCGATTCGATTCACCCGTGACCGAGATAGCGAATTGATGTACACAGTGCTAACTCCTGCGTCGATACCGATAGCTGCTCGGGGCCTTACCCTAGCGCAATGCCCCCATTAAGTCATTAGATACCCGGTGAGTTGGCAAACTGAACGAGGCGCGCCGAAAAATCATCTGATGTTTCTGAAGTGACTGATGTGATTAGTGTGACTCGCCATTCGGCCTACGCAGGCCGCAGAAACACGTCGTCGAGCGTGACGGTGCGAAGGTTCCGCGCGCGAATGATGTCGACCAGTTGCCCGTAGACATTCGTGACCGGCAAGTGGTTGAGGTGGCCGATGACGATCGTCTGCGGGTTGAAGTACGCCTCGGCCATCTTCACGATCTCGGCCTCGGGAATCACCGATCTGGTCCTCCAAGGTCCCGGACCACAGCGTGTCGGTCGGTGTAGCCGAGATCGCCCGCCACCTTGTCGACGTGCGCGTTGCGCGCACCGTACGGCGACCGGAAGTAAGGGCGAGCGTCGACGCCGTAGGTCTTCCAGAGGAAGTCGTGGTTGTGCCGAAGCTCTTCTGCCACAGCGACTAACGGCAGCTTCGTCAGGTTCGGATGTGACCACGTGTGATTCGCCAGTTGTATCTGCCCGTTGTCGACCATCGGCCGCAGCAGATCGAGATGGTCGGTCCACGACCGGTAAATGCCGTTGACGAAATACGTCAATCGCACGCCGGTGTCCTTGGCGAACTGTGCTGTACGCCCGCAATACGTCGCTGCTCACCCCGTCATCGACCGTCAGCGCGAGCAGATCGCCTTCGCCCGGCAGGCTGCTCAGGACACCGCCCGGCAGCTGGATCCGTGCCGATCGCGGCGGCGGAGGCAACAGGGGTGTCGGTGCGACGGCCAGCTCGGTTCGCGAGCCGCGCGGCCACCTGCTGGCTGCGCGCCGAAGCTGCACCGGCCAGCCCGACCCCGGCCAGCGTCGCGACCGACAGCGCCACGAGGAAGTGGCGCCGGTTCAGCTCGATCCCGCGCGTCAGGGAGTCGGTACCGCCCGTTGCCATCGGAACCACTGCCCCGCGAGCTGGAGCGCAATTGGCCCTTATTGCGCGGCGTGTCGCGGAGGTTATCGCTGCGGAACAGCCGTGGGCTTGATCGGCGCAGGAAGCGCCGTGCTGCCCATCAGGTAGCGGTCGACGCCGGCGGCCGCAGCGCGCCCCTCGGCGATCGCCCATACGATCAGCGACTGGCCGCGGCCCATATCGCCGGCGACGAAGATGCCGGGCACCTTCGTGGCGAAATCCTTGTCGCGCGCGACGTTTCCACGATCGGTGAACTCGACGCCGAGCTCTGTCAGCAGCCCCTCACGCTCCGGACCGACGAAGCCCATGGCCAACAGCACCAGATCGGCGTCCAACTCGAAGTCGCTGCCGTCGACCTTCTCGAACTTGCCCGCCTTCATCTCGACCTCGTGGCCGCGCAGCTGCGTGACCCGGCCGTCGCTGCCCAGGAACTCCTCGGTGTTGACCGAGTAGACGCGTTCGCCGCCTTCCTCGTGGGCGGACGTCACCCGGAACATCAACGGGTAGACCGGCCACGGCGTGATGTCGGCGCGCTCTTCTGGCGGGCGCGGCATGATCTCGAACTGGTGCACGCTTGCCGCACCCTGCCGGTGCGAGGTGCCCAGGCAGTCGGCGCCGGTGTCGCCGCCGCCGATGATGATCACGTTCTTGTCCTTGGCCGTGATCGGCGGTTCGCCGTCCTCGCCGAGCACGTCATCGCCGTGCTGGACGCGGTTGGCCCACGGCAGGAACTCCATCGCCTGATGGATGCCGTCGAGTTCCCGGCCCGGGATGGGCAGGTCACGCCATGCGGTCGCGCCGCCGGCAAGCACCACGGCGTCGTAGTTCAGCCGCAGCTGCGCGACAGTGATGTCGACGCCGACGTTCACGCCGGGCCGGAACTGCGTCCCCTCGGCCTTCATCTGCTCGAGACGCCGATCGATGTGGCGCTTCTCCATCTTGAACTCGGGGATGCCGTAGCGCAGCAGGCCGCCGATGCGGTCCTCGCGTTCGAACACCGTCACCGCATGCCCCGCGCGCGTCAGCTGCTGAGCCGCGGCCAGGCCTGCCGGTCCGGAGCCGACGACGGCCACCTTCTTGCCGGTGAGCTTGTCCGGCGGCAGCGGGACGACCCAGCCCTCGTCGAAGGCCTTGTCGATGATCTCGACCTCGATCTGCTTGATCGTGACCGGATCCTGGTTGATGCCGAGCACGCACGAGCCTTCGCACGGCGCCGGGCACAGCCGCCCGGTGAACTCAGGGAAGTTGTTGGTGGCGTGCAGCCGCTCGATCGCGTCGCGCCAGCGGTCGTTGCGCACCAGGTCGTTCCATTCGGGGATCAGATTCCCCAACGGGCATCCGTTGTGGCAGAACGGAATACCGCAATCCATGCAGCGCGTCGCCTGCTCGCGCAGCGTGTCGTGGGAGAAGTCCTCGTAGACCTCTTTCCAGTCGCGAAGCCGCAACGGGACCGGCCGCCGTGGCGGGGTCTCGCGCTGTGTGTGCTTGAGAAAGCCGCGGGGATCAGGCACCGGCGGCCGCCATGATCGCTTCGTCGACGTTCTCGCCGGCTGCTGCTCGGCGTCGGCGATGGCCTTCAGCACCCGCTTGAAATCGCGGGGCATCACCTTGGCGAAGTGCTTCACGTTGTTGTTCCAGTCGCTCAAAATACGCTGTCCGACAGCGGAATCGGTGGCATCGACATGGGCTTGGAGCATGTCCTGCAGCCACTGGAGAGTCCTCGTCGTCGAGGTCTTCGAGTTCCACCATCTCGGAATTGAGGTTGTCGCCCAGCGCGCCGTCCGGGTCGTAGACATAGGCGATGCCCCCGGACATGCCCGCCGCGAAGTTGCGGCCGGTCGGGCCGAGGATCGCGATCCTGCCGCCGGTCATGTACTCGCATCCGTGGTCGCCGACACCCTCGACGACCGCGTGCGCGCCGGAGTTGCGCACCGCGAATCGCTCGCCCACCTGACCGCGGATGAACGCCTGGCCGCTGGTGGCGCCGAACAGGATGACGTTGCCCGCGATGATGTTGTCCTCGGCGACGTAGTCGGCCGGTGCGTCGTCCGACGGGCGCACCACGATCCGCCCGCCCGACAATCCCTTGCCGACGTAGTCGTTGGCGTCGCCGTACACGCGCAGCGTGATGCCCTTCGGAACGAAGGCGCCGAAGCTGTTGCCCGCCGAGCCGTCGAACGTGATGTCGATGGTGCCGTCCGGAAGCCCCTGGCCGCCATAGGCTTTGGTCACCTCGTGGCCGAGCATCGTGCCGACGGTGCGGTTGACGTTGGCGATCGTGGTGGAGAAGCGGACGGGTGTGCCGGAATCCAGCGCTTCGCGGCACATCGCGATCAGCTGCTGGTCCAGCGCCTTGTCCAGGCCGTGGTCCTGACGCGAGCTGCAGTACAGGTCCTGGTTCATGAAGGCCGACTCGGGCTCGTGCAGCACCGGCGCCAGGTCGAGCTTGTAGGCCTTCCAGTGCTCGGCCGCCTTCGTGGTGTCCAGCGCCCCGACCTGTCCGACCATCTCGTTGACGGTCCGGAAGCCCAACTGGGCCATCATCTCCCGCACTTCTTCGGCGATGAACATGAAGAAGTTCTCGACGAACTCCGGCTTGCCCGCGAACCGCTGGCGCAGCATCGGGTTCTGCGTCGCCACGCCGACGGGGCAGGTGTCGAGATGGCAGACGCGCATCATGATGCAGCCCGGACACCACCAGCGGCGCGGTGGCGAAACCGAACTCCTCGGCGCCCAGCAGTGCGGCGACGACGACGTCGCGGCCGGTCTTGAGCTGGCCGTCGACCTGCACCACGATGCGGTCGCGAAGACCGTTGAGCAGCAACGTCTGCTGGGTCTCGGCGAGGCCGAGTTCCCATGGCGCACCCGCATGCTTCATGCGACGTCAGCGGGGTCGCGCCGGTGCCGCCGTCGTGGCCGGAGATCAGCACGACGTCGGCGTGCGCCTTCGACACGCCCGCCGCGACGGTGCCGACGCCGTTCTCGCTCACCAGCTTCACGTGGACACGCGCCTGCGGGTTGGAGTTCTTCAGGTCGTGGATCAGCTGCGCGAGATCCTCGATCGAGTAGATGTCGTGGTGCGGCGGCGGGGAGATCAGCCCGACGCCGGGCGTCGAGTGCCGCACCTCGGCCACCCACGGGTACACCTTGTTACCCGGAAGCTGGCCGCCCTCACCGGGTTTCGCGCCCTGGGCCATCTTGATCTGGATGTCGGTGCAGTTGGACAGGTAGTGGCTGGTCACACCGAATCGGCCGGACGCCACCTGCTTGATGGCACTGCGACGCCAGTCGCCGTTCTCGTCGCGGTCGAAGCGCTTGACGGCTTCGCCGCCCTCGCCCGAGTTCGACCGTCCGCCAAGGCGGTTCATCGCGATCGCCAGCGTTTCGTGGGCCTCCGCGGAGATCGAGCCGTAGCTCATCGCGCCGGTGGAGAACCGCTTGACGATCTCGCTCGCGGGCTCCACCTCGTCCAGCGGGACGGGTGAGCGCTCGCTCGTCCTTGAACTTGAGCAGTCCGCGCAGCGACGCCATCCGCTCGCTCTGATCGTCGATCAGGCGGTGTACTCCTTGAAGATCGAGTACTGCCCGGTTCGGGTCGAGTGCTGCAGCTTGAACACCGTGTCCGGGTTGAAGAGGTGGTACTCGCCCTCGCGGCGCCACTGATACTCGCCGCCGACCTCGAGCTCGCGGTGCGCCCACTCGTCGGGGCGATCCAGATACGCGAGTGCGTGCCGGGTGGCGACGTCGTCGGCGATGTCGTCGAGGTCGATGCCGCCGACCGGGCACGTCAGCCGGTGAAGTACTCGTCGAGCAGCGGCTGGCTGATCCCGATGGCCTGGAACAGCTGCGCACCGGTGTAGGACGCCAGCGTCGAGATGCCCATCTTCGACATCACCTTCAGCACGCCCTTGCCCGCGGCCTTGACGTAGTTGGCCTTCGCCTGGTCGCTGGAGATGCCGGTGATCACGCCACGGTCGCACCATGTCCTCGATCGACTCGAACGCCATGTACGGGTTGATCGCGGCGGCGCCGAACCCGACCAGGCACGCCATGTGGTGCACCTCGCGGGCGTCGCCCGCCTCGACGACGAGCCCGACCTTGGTCCGGGTCCGGTCGCGAACCAGGTGATGGTGCACGGCCGAGACGCTCAGCACTGACGGGATCGGCGCCATCTGCTCGTCGGACTCGCGGTCGGACAGCACGATGATTCGCGCGCCCTCGCGAATGGCCTCCGACACCTTGGCGCGGACGTTGTCGAGGGCCTCCTTGAGTCCCTGCCCACCGCGATTCACCGGGTACAGACAGCGGATGACCGCGGCGCGCATGCCGTGCTTGTGCCCGCGGATCTCGTGGTCGGGGTCGACGCACATCAGCTTGGACAGCTCGGCGTTGCGCAGGATCGGATTCGTCAGCGTGATCTGACGGCACGAATCGGCGTTGGGGTTGAGCAGGTCGCCCTCGGGGCCGACGGTGCCCTGAAGGCTGGTCACCACCTCTTCGCGGATCGCGTCCAGCGGCGGGTTGGTGACCTGTGCGAACAGCTGCTGGAAGTAGTCGTAGAGCATCCGCGGCCGCTGCGACAGCACGGCCACCGGGGTATCGGTACCCATCGAGCCCAGCGGCTCGGCTCCGGTGCGCGCCATCGGGGCGACGAGCAGGTTGAGCTCTTCGTAGGTGTAGCCGAAATCTGCTGGCGCAACACGACCCGGTGATGTGGCATCCGCACGTAGTCGCCTGCCGGAAGATCCTCGATCTTGAAGAGTCCGGCGTCCAGCCACTCCTGGTACGGGTGTTCGGCGGCGAGTTCGGCCTTGATCTCCTCGTCTTCGACGATGCGGCCCTGCGCGGTGTCGACCAGGAACATTCGGCCGGGCTGCAGACGCATCTTCTTGACGACGGTCGACGGGTCCAGGTTCAGCACGCCGGCCTCCGACGCCATCACCACCAAACCGTCCTTGGTCACCTCGATGCGTGACGGGCGCAGCCCGTTGCGGTCCAGCACGGCGCCGATCACGGTGCCGTCGGTGAACGTCATCGACGCGGGGCCGTCCCACGGCTCCATCAGCGATGAGTGGTACTCGTAGAACGCCCGCCGCGCCGGGTCCATCGACTCGTTGCGCTCCCAGGCCTCGGGAATCATCATCAGCACGGCGTGCGGAAGGCTGCGGCCGCCGAGATGCAGCAACTCGAGCACCTCGTCGAAACGCGCGGTGTCCGAAGCACCCGGGGTGCACACCGGAACGATCTTGTCGAGAGCCCTGTTCGCCGAACACGTCCGTCTTGATCAGCGCCTCGCGGGCCCGCATCCAGTTCTCGTTGCCGGTGACGGTGTTGATCTCGCCGTTGTGGGCGATCCGCCGGAACGGGTGGGCCAGCGGCCACGACGGGAACGTGTTGGTCGAGAACCGCGAGTGCACGATGCCCAGCGCGCTGGTGAGCCGATCGTCCTGCAGATCCAGGTAGAACGCCTTGAGCTGCGGCGTGGTCAGCATGCCCTTGTAGACGAAGGTCTGGCCGGAAAGGCTTGGGAAATAGACCGTTTCGCGGCCGGGGCCGTCCTGGCCCGGGCCCTTGGTGCCGAGTTCGTGCTCGGCGCGCTTGCGCACGACGTAGGCGCGGCGCTCCAGGTCCATCCCCGAGGCGCCGGCGATGAACAGCTGCCGGAACGTCGGCATCGCATCGCGGGCCAGGGCGCCGAGTGACGAGTCGTCGGTGGGCAGCTCGCGCCAGCCCAACACCTCGAGGCCCTCGGCCTCGGCGATCTTCTCCACCGCCTCGCAGGCGGTGGCGGCGTCCTTGGCCGATTGCGGCAGGAATGCGATGCCGGTGGCGTAGCTGCCGTACTCGGGCAGCTCGAACGACGCTCCCTGGTCCTTCAAGACCTCGCGCAGAAACTCGTCGGGAACCTGCAGCAGAATCCCGGCGCCGTCACCCGGTGTGCGGTTCGGCGCCCTGGGCGCCGCGGTGTTCGAGGTTCACCAGGGCGGTGATGGCGGCATCGACGATGGCTCGCGGCTGCGGCGGCCGTGCATGTCCGCGACCATGGCAACGCCACACGCGTCATGCTCAAACGCGGGGTTGTACAGCCCTTGACTGCTGGGCGCCATTCCCACCTACCTTTTCCGCACGCCTAACGGAGATTCCGCCGGCCAACCATCGAGGACGGCCTCTGGCCGTTCCAGCGAGGGCGGTTCCTTCGTGCAGCACTGAACGACGGCCCAATTCCCACTCGCCACAAGTGGAGAAAACGATATGACAAACGAGGCGTGACATGCCAACTTAGGACCGCCTAACTACAGGTTTCGGGCCCGCTTCGCGGTGCCGGCGAACCGGGCGGCGCAATTCATCGAAATACGTGTGCTGCCGTTGATGTTTGGGCCGCAGGTCCGATCGAGGGCCAGAATGCGAAGCGCGTCACGCTGCCGGGCCCCTCCCCTCTTTTGTTTGCTGAAATTCCAGTTCGAGTGTTTACCCAGCTTTTATCGCGTCAAACAGAGTTTGCACAAAGCCTAGCCAGATTCTTAGAGAACGGCCCGCACGCTCGCCTCGGGCCGCAGGTCCAGCCGGCGCAGCAGCTGGGCGTTGGCGGCGACCACGATCGTCGACACCGACATCAGGATCGCGCCGACCGACATCGGCAGCACGAACCCGATCGGGGCCAGGACGCCGGCGGCGAGCGGCACCGAGATCAGGTTGTAGCCGGCTGCCCACCACAGGTTCTGCTTCATCTTGCGGTAGCTCGCCTTCGACAGCTCGATCACCGACAGCACCGAGCGGGGGTCGGAGCTGGCCAGGATCACCCCGGCCGAGGCGATCGCCACGTCGGTGCCGGCGCCGATCGCGATGCCGACGTCGGCCTGGGCCAGCGCCGGGGCGTCGTTGACGCCGTCGCCGACCATCGCGACCTTGCGCCCCTCGGCCTGCAGCTCGGCCACCTTCGCCGGCCTTGTCCTCGGGTCGGACGCCGGCGAAGACCCGGTCGATGCCCAGGTCGTCGGCCACCGACGCGGCCACCGCCTCGGCGTCGCCGGTGATCATCACCACCTCGATGCCCAGCCGGTGCAGCGCGTCGACGGCCTGGCGGGACTCCGGGCGGACCTCGTCGGCCAGCTTCAGCGCCCCGACCACCGCGCCGTCGACGAGCACGTGCAGCACGATCGCGCCCTCGTCGCGCCACGCGCAGCACGCGGGCAGCTCGTGCCTGGCCCGCCTCGTCCAGCAGTCGGGGACCGCCGACCCGGACCCGGTGTCCGTCGACCGTCGCCTCGACCCCGACCGCGGGCGACGAACTGAAGTCCGACGACCGCGGAACCGACAGCCCGCGCCTGCGCGGCGGCCTCGACGATCGCCCGGGCCAGCGGGTGCTCGGAGTCGGTCTCCGCGGCGGCGGCCAGCGCCAGCACCTCGTCTTCGCGTGAATCCGTCGGTCACCGCGGTCGTGCGCGATCGCGGTCACGGTCGGCTCGCCCTTGGTCAGCGTGCCGGTCTTGTCGAACAGCACGGCGTCGACGGTGCGCATGCTCTCCAGCGCCAGCCGGTCCTTGACCAGCACGCCGCCGCGGGCGGCGCGCTCGGTGGCGATCGACACCACCAGCGGGATCGCCAGGCCCAGCGCGTGCGGGCAGGCGATCACCAGCACGGTGATGGTGCGGACCACCGCCTCGTCGGGCTGCCCGAGCAGGCTCCAGACGACGGCGGTGATGACCGCGGCGCCCAGCGCGAACCAGAACAGCCAGCCCGCGGCCCGGTCGGCGAGGCGCTGCGCCCGCGACGAGGAGTTCTGCGCCTCGGTGACCAGCCGCTGGATGCCGGCCAGTGCGGTGTCGTCGCCGACGGCGGTGACCTCGACGCGCAGCCCGGAGTCGGTGGCGACCGTGCCGGCGACCACCGTGGTCGCCGACGCCGCGGCGCACCGGACGGGACTCGCCGGTGACCATCGACTCGTCGATGTCCGCCGATCCGTCGACGATCTCGCCGTCGGCGGGAACGCTGCCGCCGGGCCGCACGACCACCACGTCACCGACGCCGCAGTTCGGCCGGCGCGACCGTCTCCACGCTGTTGTCGCTGTCGCCCGACCAGGCGCTCGGCCTCGTCGGGCAGCAGGGCCGCCAGCGAGTCCAGCGCCGAGGTGGTCTGCGCCAGCGACCGCATCTCGATCCAGTGGCCGAGCAGCATGATCACGATCAGCAGCGCCAGCTCCCACCAGAAGTCCAGCTGGTGGTGCAGCAGGCCGAGGCTCGCGCCCCACGAGGCCACGAACGCCACCGTGATGGCCAGGCCGATCAGCAGCATCATTCCCGGTGCGCGCGAACGGATCTCGCTGACCGCGCCGGTCAGGAACGGCCGGCCGCCCCACGCGTACATCACCGTGCCGAGCACCGGGGAGACCCACTGCGCGCCGGCGAACGCCGGCAGCGGTGTAGCCGAGGATCATCGCGAACATCGGCGAGACAGCGCCACCGTCGGAACGGCCAGCACGAGCATCACCCAGAACAGCCGCCGGAACGCCGCGACGTGGTCACCGTGTCGCCGTGTCCGTGCCCGCCGTGACCGTCGTGGCCCGCGGTGCGCCTGATGCTGGGTGTGGTCTACCTCGGTCATGTCGCCGATCATATACCCCTAGGGGGTATATGGCTACCGCTCGCGGTCGGTCACGCTGTATCCCGATGTCCCACCCGTTGAACACCCCGTTGGGCCGCTTCGGCATCGTGACGTCCGAGGACGGTCCCGACGGCTGTCGTGGCATCCATACCCGCAGGCGAGATGGTCAATCCGCTGACCGGCACGCTCACGATCGCGCCGCTGGCGATGCTGGTCGACCACGTCGGCGGCCTGGTCAACCACCACCGGCGCGGTGACGGCGAGTGGACGGTGTCCAGCGAGTTGTCGTTCGAGGTCCGCCCGGACGCGGTCGATGTCATCGGCCAAGCCCCCGATGAACCGGTGGCGGCGACCTCGCGACCGTTCGGCGCCAAGAGCGACGTCGCACTGGGACTGTGCGAGTTGACCCATCGCGGCACCACGCTGGCCACCGCGACGGTGCGCTCCTTCTACATCAGCGCCCCGGGGCACCTCGCCGACTTTCCCTTCGACGGCCCGACGGGTCCGTTGCCGCCCGGCACGCTGAGCGACCGGATGGCGGTCCGGGTCGCCGAGAGTGGCGGCGCGGCCAAGGCACTTCAGCAATTGCCCGATCCGGTACTGAACAACAGCCTTGGCATCGTGCACGGCGGAGTATCGGCGATGGCGCTCGAACTGGTGGCGTCGGCGGCGATCAACGCCGGGCGCGACGAACACGCCGCTGCGGACCGCATCGCTGCGGGTGAACTTCATCCGCCAGTTCTTCTCTCGAGAAGGCGGCCCCGAATCACGCTATGTCGGAACGGCTTTACGGGTGGGTCGCCGCAGCGGCATCGGCGAGGCACAGGCCATCGGCCCTGACGGGCAAGTGGCCATCGTCGCCCGCCTCACCGCCTACGCCTAGAACTGCCACGCATCCACGTTCTGCAGGGAAAGCTGGCGTCAGCTCGGGATGCCGACGCCGCCGATATCGTCGGCTCCCGATTGATCCTCGCGGACATACGCACGCACGACATCATCCAAACTTTCGCTGTACTCACGCACACTGTCGACCGCCGATGTGATCGCTGCGGTAATGCCCGCTTGCGCCTTGCGGCATGATTCCGCGGTGAGCAATTGCCCCGCCGCAGCGGCGGCATCGCCGACCGGCAGGTCGGCCTGAATACGGTTCAACGCGTCGGCCGCCTCGCCGAAAGCCGCTGTGGCGGTGCGGAGCACCTCTGGATTCACCTTCGGAGCTCACCGCTCATATCGTCGCTGCCCACGCGCTCAGAACCGCAGGTTTCGCAGCAGGTCGTACACGCTGGCGATCCACAGCAGCAGCGGGATGACCGCGGCGATGGCTGCGCCGTCGAGCAATTCCAGGATCCGCTTGGTCACCGGCGACACCCGCTGCACGCTGCTCGCTGGCGCCCACGATGATCAACGCGACGACACCGAGCGCCAGGTAGATGGCCAGCACCAGCCAGGCATTGCTCGGGATTCCACAGAGACAGCCTCACCATCACGCCGGTCGGGATGATGACCACCGCCGCCAGACAGCGCCCAGGCGCACCACCGTTCGGCGTACAGCCGGGACCGGAACCCGCAGATCGACGTGCACCAGCCCGGCGACGATCATGCTGTGAATGAAGAAGTGTCCCTGCACCACAACGGCGATCGCGCCGATGGACAAGATCAGCGCACCAGCGGTCACGAAGCCGATCAGCAACCGCGTCGCCAGCTGGCTGCGTTCATGCAGTCGTGCAGCGGATTCCGGCACCGACTCGATGATCGCCTGCCAGGTCGGCGACTCATCGTCGCGTCATCGGGCGTGACGACCGGATCGAGAAGTTCGTCGCTGCCCACCGTCTCGCCGGGCGCCGGGATCGGCGGCAGCGCGATACGCGCCACGGCCACAGTCAGTTTCGCCGCGTTGGTCACCACGATCAGACCGAAGGCGATCGCGCCGGCGGGCACCCAGTACTGCCAGCCGTAGCCGTAGGCGACTGCCGCCGCCGTGGCGGCGATCGATGCGACCGCGAAAAACGAAGCCAGCTCGGCTCGTCTTCGCGGGCCGCCACGCGTCGCCAGCGTCAACAGCAGCACCACCGCCGCCGCGCCCGCCACCTGCGGTGCACCGAGCGAGTCGTACGCCGCGCGGCAGCGGAACCGCCAGCGCCGCCGCGCCGGCCAGCACCGGCGCCGCCGCGACCAGCAGGCTCTCGGACATGTCGATGTTCTGGTAGCGGCTCGTCGCCAGTCATGCTGCCGCCGAGCAGCCCAAGGCCGAGCACGCCGAGCGCCACCGGCCCACCACCAGCCGTGCCCGGTCCGCGACCACGCCACCAGCGACATCACCGTGATCGCCAGCGCTGACGAGCGGAATCGCGAGGCCGACAAAGCGATTCAGCGCGGTGCGGTCGAACTCCGGCGACTCGTCGAGGACCGCGATCGCGTCGATCACATCCTCGACCAGCGGCCGGTAGCGCTCGGTACGGCTGACCGACACCAGCGTCAGCAACGAGCCGTCGACCACGCCGGCGTCGTCCAGCGATTCGCTGAACTTCAGCGGCGGAGCGCCCGGCCGCGCGAAAGCCCACACGCCCTGCGCCGAGAAGTCGAACCCGGCGAGCACGTCCTTCGGGGTGTCCTCGAGCAGTTCGGCCAGCACCGCCACCGTCTCGTCGATGTAGGTCTCGATCGGCGCCGACGCCGGCAGCACCAGGTCGGTCATCCGCCGCCCGGTCAGGATCGTCACTCGGGTGGTCGACGGCCGGCCGGGCGTCACGCTCGACGAGGCTGGTGCTGCGGCGGCGGTGGAGGTCAACGGCGTTCGAGCCTGTCGAAGTCGTCGGACAACGCCGCGGCCAACTCGATGATCCGCCGCTCGGAAGTCTTGCCGAGCAGGTCGAGCTGAATCTCGGTGCCGGCGGCGATGTGCTTGTCCTACGGCAGCACGATGACACGGCCGGGCGGGACGTGGCGCTCGAACTGCTGCACCAGATCCTCGACGTCGATGTTCGGCTTGCCCGGCATCACGTGGTTGATCACCACGCACGAACGGCCCAGCAGATCCTGATACCCGTTCTGCCGCAACCAGTCCATGGTGACCGCGGCCTGACGCGCGCCGTCGATCGACGCGCTCGCGACGATCACCATGCCCGACACCGTCGACAGCACACCGCGCGACGCGGGCTGGAACAGCCCCGCGCCGCAGTCGGCCAGCACGAGGTTGTAGTAGCGCGACACGATGCCGTCGCGCCCTTCCAGTCCTCGTCGTTGAACTCGCGACGCGCACCGCTGTAGTCCTCCGACGACAGCACCTCGAGGTTCGCGCCGTTCATGCTCGTGTAGGCGCGAATGTCGTTGTACCGCGCCAGTTCCTTGTCCGACGAGCAGATCGCCGATCGTCGCCGCCGACTGCCGCCCGGCACGGTCGGCGAGGTTGCCGCCGTCGGGATCGGCGTCGACCGCCAGGATCCGGTCGCCGCGCACCTTGCTCAACGCCGAGCCGAGCGACACGGTGACCGCGGTCTTGCCGACGCCGCCCTTGAGGCCGAACACGCCGATCTGGTAGGAGTCCCGCGCATTTCGGCGGATCCGGGTGTGCAGATCCATCTCGTAGAGCTCGTCGGGCGACAGGCCCAGGTTGATGCGCGTCAGGATGTACAGCAGGTGCCGCCAGCCGCGCTGCGACGGCATCTTGACCGCGGACTTCACACCGACGTGCGACAGCGCGTCGATGGCGCGGTGGTTGCCGATCGTCGCCGCGGACGTCGGCGCAGGCTGTGCCCACGCCGGCGGACCGCATCCGTCTCGGACTGCGTCTCGGCGAAGTGCTGCGACGGCGCGGGCGCCGGTGCGGGCCGCGGCGCAGGCGTCGGCGCCGACCGCGGCTGCTCGAAACGCGCACCCGCCGGTCCGGTGGACTGCGGCGCCCGCATCATCCCGTTGGGCTGCTGCGTGCTGCGGAGGGCGCCGAACGCGTCGGCGGCATCTGAGTCGTGACCTCAGTCTGGCGCGGCGGCGGCGCCGTGCGCGGCCTGCGTCTTGCTCGGCAGCGATAGGCATCGCGGGCGGCGTCACTTCGCTGCGGCCCGGCCCGCTGGTGGGCATCGAAGCCTGTGGGCGACGGTGTCGCGATCCGCGTCGTCGTCGGCTGTCTGCACAGCGTCGCCTGAGGAGTGGAAAAGCCGGTCATAGTCGGCCGACATGAGTACCTCTCATTGCGTTAGAAGTCGAGACGCACGCGGTGGGCGGAGTCCGCCTGGGCGATCCGCCCACCTGCGCGCACCGTCGAACGATCAGAACATCCCGGTGACGCCGGCTTCGGTCTGTGCCATCGACTGGCCGGCGTTACCAACGGTGTGCGCGAGATTCTGCAGGGCCGCGTTGAGTTCCGCAGACGTGGCGTCCCAACGCATCTGCACGGCCTGGTAGGCCTCCGAGCCGGTGCCGCCCCACACCGCGGCCAGCGCCGCGAGCGAGGCCTTGCCCTCGTCGAGCAGGCCGTCGGTCCGCTGGACGGCCGAGCCGATCTCGCCGGCTCCGCCCTCGATGCCGGCGAAGTTCCATACCTGTTCAGTCATTGATTTCTCCGTTGTCTTGAGTCGATTGGTGGCGTAGTGGTTGATGTTCATCGCCGACGCGAACGCGCCGGCCTGGTCATCGTCGGTCGCCGTGTACTGGACGCCACCGGTGTGGATGTTGGCCGAGATGTCGTCGAGCTGCTTGGTCTGCTGTGCGGCCGCCTCGTGGAAGCGGAGCAGCGCCTGCTGAGCGGCGGTGCCCGCCTGGCCGACCATCTGGGCGGCGAGCGCACCCGCGGTCGCCTCGACCTGCGCGATGACGCCCTTGAGCTCACCGGAGATCCGTCCGAAGTTCGCTGCCTCCTTGGCGAGGACAGCAGCATCTGTATTCATTGCCATGCTGGATACTCTTTCTCTCTTCCTGTGTCCTCACCATGGGATGGCGAGTCTTTCCGGCCACCTGGCCGGGAAGTCTGTTGTGGGTGCGACGATCCTCACCAGTCGTCGTCTTCGTCTTCGCCCAGGTCCTGAGGCAGCACGCGCCGGTGCCGTCAGCCCTGCTTTGGAGCCGCCGCTCTTGCCGCGCTGGCCCATGCCGCCCATCGGGCCCTGCCGCCGCCGCCTGCGCCGACGGGTGCCAGGCCCAGCCGCCTGCGCCGGCGGCGGCACCCGGACGGCACCGCACGGCTTCGTCTCGCCGATCAGGTTGGCCATCAACGGGGTTCGCGCCGCCGTGCCGCCGGCGCCCGGCAGCGACGCCGCGCGCACCAGCCCGGCGCCGGAGCCGGCCCCGAGCCGCCGGCCAGCGGGTGGTTGGACAGCGGGCTGGCGCCGATCAGGCCCATCTGGGCCTTGTCGCCGCCCATGCTGCCCATCTGGCTGAACATCGACGTCACCTGCTGCAGCGGCTGCGTCAGCTGCTGCATCGGCTGCATGACCATCTGGCTGGCCTGCTGCGGAAGCTGCCCGAGCGTCGATCCCAGCTGCGAGGCCATCTGCATGCCCATCTGCATGCCCTGCTGCATCTGGTCCTGCTTGCCCGCCTGCTGAGCGGTGTTGTCGGCCTGCTGCGCCTGGCCTTCGGCACGCTGGGCGGCCATGTTGCCCTGCGACGCCGCGTTGCCGGCATTCAGCCTGACGGATTCCATCTTCGACACCGCGCCGACCTGTGGCGATCGCCGCGTTGCGCACCGCGGCCGCCGGCGCCATGGCCGCCGCTGCTCCGATCGCGGCGCCCGACGACGCCCTCGCCGACACCGGGCATGACGATCGGCTTCGGCGGCATGATCGGCTCGAACATCATGTTCAACGGAGTCTCGGCCTGGTAGACGTCCATCGCCCCGGCCGCCTGGTTCCACATCCGGACGAAGTAGTCGGCCTCGTTCACCGCGATCGGCACGGTGTTGACCCAGAAGAAGTTGGTGGCCTCGAGCACCGCGTGGGTGATGTGGTTCTGCTCGATCTCGGGAATCGGCGGGGTGGTCGCCATCGCCGGCTGTAGGCGTTCGCCTGCGCCGTCGCCTGCAGCGCGCGCTTCTGCGCCTGCAGCGGAAACCGTCCGCAGCCAGACGACCATCGGCATGGTCGCGGCAACCGCGTGCTCGCTCGCCGAACCACTCCACACCGATGTCAGGGCAGCCAGACTCGCGGCCAGTTCGTCGGCCTGAGTCTCCAGGGAAATCGCCAGTGCTTCCCACCCCGCGGCAGCCTGAAGCATCGGCGCCGGGCCGGCACCGACCATCAGCCGCGCAGTGTTCAGCTCTGGCGGCATCCCATGCCAGTAGCATCGCTTATCGATTCCTCGCCTGTGGAGTCGGTGCAGCGAGATGATCAGAAGTTGGTGGCGTTGGCGCCGTCGACCGCGTCGTAGATGCCGGCGATCTCCATGTACGCCGCACCCGCGCGGGCCAGCTCTTCCTGCGCGAAGGTGTTCAGCGCCAGGGCCTCGATGCCCTCCTCGGCGAAGACCACCGCCGCCTGGGCCGACACCTCGTCTGCACCCGCGGGCACCAGTGCGGTAACCGCGGCAGTGGCCGTCGGTGCCGGCGGCCAGCCCCCGGGCGCCGTTTGCGACTACCTGCGCGCCGATTCCGACGGCGCCGGGATTGTGCTCCATGGGTTGCATTTGCGATTTCTCCTCACTACGTATGAACTGCCTGGATATTCATTTGTGAAAGACCCGAGCAAGCATTGCCAGTGCGTCTGGAATCTTCCCCCGACCCCTTTGCTGGCGCTCGAAGCCATGTTTGCTAGGACGTCTGTCTCATCTTAACCGCGTCCGAGGGGTGCTCAGAACACTTCTTCTTCCGGTGGATCCACGTACGCCGCCTGGATGACCTCCTTCCCGTCCGGCGAGACGAGAAATGCCTGGCCAGGGGGCCGGCGCTTGAGCTTGATCTCGCTCGACGGGAATTCCTGCTTCTCGCCGGACAGGAACAGCGTCGGCGAACCCGCGCCGTAGGCGGCGCCGACGAACTTGTCCATGGTGGCCCGGTGCGCCTGGCTCATCTGGCACGTCACGATGATGTGCAGGCCGATGTCCGCCGCCGCGGGCAGCAGCGGGAACAGCGGCGCCATCGGCGGCACCACGCCGCTCGCCGCGACGATCATGTGCCAGTCGTCGACCAGCAGGACGACGTCGGGGCCCTTCCACCACGACCGCGCCCGCAGTTGCGCGGTGGTCAGGTCGGGCGGCGGCAGCCGCTTCTTGCAGATTGATCGCGAGCGCCTTGATCGGCTTCGTCCAGCGTCGCGTTGTTGCGGTTGACCGCGCCCGGCGTCGAGCAGGTGGCTCTCCGGCACCGCGTCGAGCAGGCCCGAACGGTAGTCGGCCAGCATGAACCGCACCTGCGACGGGCTGTTGCGCGCACAGATCGCCTGCGCGACCGCATGGGCGATGCGTCGTCTTGCCCGACTTCGGCGCTCCGAAGATCAGCAGGTGCGGCGTCATGTGCATCGGGTTGTAGGCCACCGACAGGTCCGACTCGCGCACGCCGAGCGGCACCGTCCACCGGGTGCGGTAGTCGGTCTCCGGGCCCGGCGGGTTCGGATCGAGTTCGTGCAGGTAGATGCGCTCCGGCAGCACCCGCACCTTCGGCGCCTGGTCGGTGTGCTGCGCGCCGATGTGCTGCACCGCCGCCGAGATCGCCGGCACGAGGTCGTCGGCGCTGTGCACGCCGTCGAGCCGCGGCACCCCCATCATCAGGTGGTGCTTCTCCATCGAGACCGCGCGGCCGGGCCGGTTCGCCGGGATCTCGCGGGTGATGCGGTCGATCTGCGTCTCGTTCACGTCGCCGAGCCGGAACTCGATCTTGGTGCCGAGGTAGTCGCGGATGCGCGACTTCAGCTCGGTCCAGCGCGGCGTCGAGATCACCGTGTGCACGCCGAACGCCAGGCCCTGCCCGGCGAGGTCCTGGACCACGGGCTCGAGGTCGGGGAACTCCGCGACGAACGCCGGCCAGCCGTCGATCACCAGGAACACGTCGCCGAACGGGTCGGCGGCCGCCGGGATGGTTCGGATCTTCGCGCATCTGCCGGTACGCCGCGATCGAGCCGACGCGGTACTGCTTGAACAGTCGCTTCCCGTTGCCGCAGAACGGCTTTCATCTCGGCGACCACGCGGTTGACCCGGTCGGGTTCCGACCGCGTCGCCACGCCGCCGACGTGCGGCAGGTCCTCGAGGTACATCAGCCCGCCGCCGCCGAGGTCGATGCAGTAGAACTGCACCTGCCGCGGCGTGTGCGTCGCCGCCGCCGACAGCACCAGCGTCTGCAGGAACGTCGACTTGCCGGTCTGCGGCGCGCCGCCGATGGCGATGTTGCCGCCGGCCGACGACGACGTCGATGCCCCACACCTCCTGGCGGTGCCGGCGCGGCTCGTCCATGATGCCGAGCCCGAACCGCAGCGGCTGGCGCTGATGGTCGCGCTCGACGAGTTCGTTGACCGGAGTCGGATCGGTCAACGGCGGCAACCACATCCGGTACGCGCGGATCTCACCGGTGGTCAGCTGGTCGAGGACGACCTCGCGCAGCACCCGCTGTTCGGGTTCGACTGCTCATGATCGCCACCGCCGTCATCGAAGATCGGCGCCGCGGTGAACTGGTGGATCCGCATCCGGCTCCGGCCCTGGCGCCTGCGGCTTGGCTTCGCCGTCGTCCTGCACCGGCGCGGTCGGCACGTAGTTGACGCCGGTGTAGACGCTGTGGAACTTGACCGGGTCCTCCATGCCGACCCGGAGGAAGCCGACGCCGCTCTCCTTGTTCGTGATGTATTGCGCCTCAGGCGTTCCGATCACCGCCTTGGACTCCGCCGAACTGGTGGTGCGCAGCGCGATCCGGTAGGTCAGGTTGGGTTCCAGCTTGTCGATGCGGACGCCGCCGGTGTTCAGCGACTGCGTGGCGAGCAGCAGGTGCACCCGCAGCGACCGGCCGACGCGGCAGATCCGGTCGAACAGCCCGATGAAGTCGGGATGGTTCTGCAGCAGCTCGGCGAACTCGTCGACGACGACGAAAAGCGTTGGCAGCGGCGGCAGTTCGGCGCCTCGCTCGCGGTGCTTCTCGTACTCGGCGACACCGGACAGCGCGCCCGCCGCGCCGACCTGCATGCCCGCCTGCCGCAGGATCGACTGCCGGCGGTCCAACTCGCCGGTGAGCACCTCGCCCATGCGGCTGACGAGTTCGGCTTCCTCCTCCATGTTGGTGACGACGGCGGCGGTGTGCGGCAGCTTCTCCATGCCCAGGAACGTCGAGCCGCCCTTGAAGTCGGTGAGCAGCAGGTTGACCTGGTCGGGATGGTGGGTGGCCGCCAGCGACAGGATCAGCGTGCGCAGGAACTCCGACTTGCCGGAACCCGTTGTGCCGATGAGCATCCCGTGCGGGCCCGCGCCGAACTCCGCGCCCTCCTTGATGTCGAGGTACATGATGTCGCCGGTCTTGAGTTCGTGGCCGAACGGGATGCGCAGCCGGTCGCGGTCGGTGTCGGTGAACATCCGCCACCGGCTGGGCGTCACCTCCTCGATCGGTCTGCGCGCCGACCAGTTGGTGCCACTCGGTGGCGACCTTCTTCTGCACCCGCACGCTCTTGTCGATGATCGTGCCGGTGATCGACCAGCCGGCGAGCTTGCGGGCGATGCGGCCGGCCTGCTCCGGCGTCATCCGGTCGGACATCGAAGTCACCAGGCGGAACGTCTGATTGGGCAGCCGGTCGTCGGCGGTGCCGTCGGCGTCGACCCGGATGCGGTACGCCGAGCCGCGGTGGTTGCCGAGCGTGATGACGGTGACGCCGGCCCGACCGTCGACCGGGAAGCCCGCCCTGCCGCCGGTCAGGTCGATGACGACGACGTACGGGCCCGCTCGGGGCGGCGTCGGCGGTGTGCGGGCCGCGGGCAGTCAGGTCGCTCAGCCCGTCGGGGCGGGTGAACACCAACCGCGTCGCGCCCGCGGCGTCGGTGTCGGTCTGGTGCTGCACGTGCGGCAGCCACTTGAGCCACGCCCAGTTCGGGTCCTCGGGATTGTCGGTGAGCACCCGGATCTGCAGCAGGTCCGGCGGATGGAACACCGCGAGGTGGCAGATCATCGCCGTCAGCAGGCCCGCCGCGCCCGTCGGGGTCTCCGCCGACCGCGATCGTCGGAAAGGTGCGCAGCTGCACCAGTTTCGGGCAGTCGTGGATCAGGCCGTGGGTGCGCAGGAACTTGGTCACCCACATGTGGCTGACCGGCTCGAGGTGCGGTTGCGGGGCGCCCTGCGGGCCGGCCAGCTCACCGCCGACGGCGGGCTTCAGCAGCCGGTCGACGGCGGGCTCGGCGCCGAGCCCGATCCGGGCGGCCGAGAAGAAGTCGGCGTTGGTCGGCCGCGACCACTGCCGGTTGGTCCCGATGATCGACAGCAGATCGTCGGGATGCGGTGCGTGGTAGTTGAAGAACGTCACCTGCGCGGCCGCCGACGACGTCACCCGGGTGCGCAGCCCCGCGAGGTACCGCAGGTATTCCTTACGGTCGGCGTTGATCTCGGGCACCCGCTTGCCGCCCGGCCCGCCGCCCGCCATGAAGCCGACGGTGCCCATCACCATCATCAGCGGCATCATCAGCATGTACGGCGACAGCTGCCGGATGCCGGTGAAGATCATGATCGCGATCATGCCGAGCATGCCGCCGCCCATGACCCACGGCAGCGCCTTCTGGATGCCCGACGGCGGGATCTCGACACCGAGGTCGTCGGGCGGTGTCACGTTGATCTCGCCGGGCGTCAGCCGCGGGCCCCGCTTGATGATCGGGGTGAACTTCTTGGTGGTCATCCGCCACCTCCGGTGTTCGCCGTCACGGGTTGCGCCCGGCGTTCGGATCCGTCGTCGACCTTGCGCGGGTTGGGGTTCGGCGGCAGGGTGTCGTGCTCGAGCAGCGCTGCCTGCTTGGACAGCACCGGGCCGTCGACCAGCAGACCGACCACCTGCCACGGCGCGGTCACCGGCGCGTTCAGGCCGAGGGTGCTGCCCGTCTCCTCGTCGGGCAGCCCGTAGCGCACGCCCTGCGGATCGATGTAGTAGAGGCTCTCGCCGTAGCGGGGATCCGGCGACTGCAGCCGGATGTACTTGCCGCCGTCGATGTAAACGGTTGCGTCGCCGCCGATCTGGTCGATCCCGGTGTTCATCGCCGACGGCGCGATCGGCAGGTGGCGGCCGGCGATCACCGTGGTCTTCGGCGCCTGATCGCCCGGCTCCCGCTGCCACGCCCAGCACAGCGTCGGCGCGTCCTCACGCAGCAGGATCTCCAACGGCTCGTCCGGCAGCGGCGAGGCGAAGACCTGCTCGGTGATCCTCGCGACCGTGCTGGCTTCGACGGGCGGCGGCGTGACAAGTCCGAAGGAATTGGTGGCGCGCAGGGCCGCCGCGGTGGTGCCGTTGATCCGCGCCACGCCGTCGGGCAGCACCACGAAGTGCTGTTCGCCGTCTTCGGTGAGCGCCGTGAACACCGAGCCGATCACCAGATTCGGTGGCAGGCCAACGGTATTCGGTTCACCGAAGCGGGCGATGGCCGGCAGCAGCCACGGGCCCGGAGTTGGGCAGCGCGTTGAACAGTCCCTCCGAGATCGGCGTCGGCCTTGGCGGTGACGGGGATACCCACCGCCGATGTCACCGCGCGGTCGGAGAGGTCGATGGCGTGTCGTCCGGTCTCGGTCACCAGCCAGTTGTCGTTCTCGTAGGTCACCAGCACGCCCTCGTCGGCGCGCATCGGGCCGACCGACGAGTCGACTTGCAGCGGTCGCACGATCACCGATGTCCCGACCTCGGGTGCCACGCTTTCGGGCTTGGTCACGGTGTCGCACAACGTCCACGTCGAATTGGCAGCCGCCGACGGGCGTGGCGTACGGAGCGCCGGGAATGCCGATCGGCTGCCCCTTGGGCATCCGGTCCAACTCATCGGACTTCACCGCGACCGGAGTGCCCGCGTTGCCCAGCACCAGGCGCGCCGAGGTCAGGTTGTAGACGGGCCGCAGCTGATCGGTGCCCGGAATCATGACGTAGAGCTGATTGGTGGTGCGGTCGACGAGAAGTGTGTCACTGCCCCGCTTTCCGAGCGGTTTGAAGTACGCCAGCAGCGCCGCGCCCAGGCAGATCAGAACGGCGATGATGATGCCTGCCGACACCGCGCGGCTGTAGAACTGCAGCGGGTCGTCGAACATGCGGGTATCGCGGCGCACGATCGCATGCTCGACCCTGCGCAGCAGGAAGCGCCAACCGCTGACCTGCACCTTGGTGGTGAGCCGGAAACTCGCCATGCTCTACTCGCCGATACTCAGTCGCCGGTGCACGGCGGTGATCGCCGCCGCCATGTCGTCGCCGTTGATCTCGCTCAGCTCCTCGACTCCGAGGCTGTCGAAGTCCACCGACCGGGCCAGTCGCATGTCGCGGTTCTGCTCGCCGGCCTCCACCAGTTGGCGGGCGTACCGGCCGTTGCCTGCGATGTCCAGTGCCGGCTTGCCGTTGAGCGCCCGCTGACTCAGCAGCGTCGCGGCCTCGAGCACCCGCTTGGCGGCTTCGTCGTCCAGCGCCGAATCATTGGCCTGGGCAATCACTTTGGCGATGTCGACGATCTCGCTCGGTGAGTAGGAGTCGAACTCGATGCGGGTCGCGAAGCGCGAGCGCAGACCGTCGTTGGATTCGAGTAGCCGGTCGATGTCGGAGCTGTAACCCGCGATGATCACCACGAGCCGGTCGCGGTCGTTTTCCATGCGGGCGAGCAGCGTGTCCAGCGCTTCGGTGCCGAACGGGTCCGCGCGTCCGTCGCGCTCCTGCACCAGGCGTGTACGCCTCGTCGATGAACAGCACCCCGCCGACCGCGCGGTCGATGGTGCGGCTGGTCTTCACCGCGGACTGGCCTTCGTACTCGGCGACGAAATCCTTGCGCGACGACTCGACCAGCTTGGGCTCGCCGATGACACCGAGCCCGGCCAGGATATTGGCCACCACACGGGCGATCGTCGTCTTACCGGTACCGGGCGGGCCGGCGAAGATCATGTGCTTGGATGCCTGCGCGACCTTCATGCCGCGCGCCGCGCGGATCTTGGCCATCTGTGTGGCCGCGCGGTACGCCTCGATCTGTTCCTTGACCCGGGTCAGCCCGATCTGACGGTCCAGTTCGGCCTGCTGCTTCGGCGAGGAGTCGCTCGCGGCCCGAATTGTCGGCCTCGACGCTGGCCGCGTCCCACGGATCCCTGCGCGAGGCGATCTTCTCGGCGGTGGTGGTCGACCATTCGGTAACCCGGATCCTTCAACGCCGCAGCGACTTTGGGCTCGGGATGGGTCGCCTGCAGCCACTCCAGCAGTGCCCCGCGCCGACTCTTCGTTGCCCTGGCCGCGTCGCGTCATCGCGAGATACCACGCGATCGCAGGCGCACATGCCTCGCCGGCCGGCGACGAGTTCGACTCTGTCAGCCGCCGTTCGGCCTCGGTGAACAGGCCCAGGTTGGCCGCCGCGACACCATGTGCGACACCGGCGGCGGCGGCGAGAAACTTGTCCGGCCAACCGCCGGCGCCCTTGACCTCGTCGATGACGTCGGTCCAGCGTTCGGCCGCGCCGTAGATCACTGCCTTCACCCACGCCACCAAATGCTCTGCGCCAGTGGATGGAACGTCCTCCAACGCCTCCATGGCATCGGCGTAATTGCCGACCGCGGCCTCGTGGACGGCGAAGCCCATCGTGATCGGCCAACGGCGAGTTGATCGGATAGGTGATGTCGCCGAACTGACCGCCGATCGGAACCCTGGCGTTGACGCTGTTCATCGAGATCTCGGCAGATCCGGCCAGTTGTCCGAAATTCGCGCGCGAGTACCAGGCGCGGAACAACGTGACCCGGTCGGTGTCGCCGCAACGGATCCGTCCCACCCAAGCGTCACAAGCAGTTTCGTCCATAGACGTGATCTCGGAGAAGATCTCGAATGACCGCGCGGGGGAGCTGGGCAGCATCCCGACCGCACTGCCGAAGAGGCTGGTGAGGTGTTCAGTCATGGTCACCCGCATACCTTGTCGCGAAGATGTGCGCTTTCGCCGCCCGGGCCTCTTCGGGTGTCGGCAGATCGAGATCGCGAGCGAGGAAGTCGCGGGTAGCCGCATCGTCGTGGCCCTGCTCGCGCATGCCCTCGAGCATGAATGCGTACTGCGCTGACTTCGCTTCCTGGGTCGCCAGGCCCGCGATGACGACGATCTCGTCGGCGAGCTCCGGTTCCGTCAATTCGGTGGCCTTCGAAGACAGCTCGATTTGTTTGACCCGGCCGTCCATGAAAGTGGTGACCGTCACGGTGCCCGGCGGATTGGCCACGATGAACTCGGGCACCGGTAGCTCCTCGTCCTCGGTAGTCGGCAGGGTGCGTGAAGTCGAGCGCGGCCAGATCGTCGCGCTCGTCGGGATCGTATGGCTGGTTCTCAGCCGCCATGTAGTGCTTTCCTCACTGCAACTCGGTTCCGTTAACTTCGGCTGCGTCGGTTGAGGTCTGGTCGAACCACGTTCCAGAGGGCAAGAATTCGATCAAGCCGTCCAGCGCGCGTTGGAGGTTTTCGGGGCTACCCGGCAGAAAGCTGCCGTAGAGCTCGCCATTCACGCGGCGAGGTATTGACACGATCCGGCCCTGCCGGGCATCGAGCACCCCGGCCGCGACATCGGTGTTTGTGAAGGTGCCACCTGGGTGGCGTTCCACCGCGGTGATCTCAACCCAGCTCGCCGGGTTGGCGATGATATCGGCATACGCACGCGCCGAAGTTGGTGCGACGCCGTACTTCAGAAGCTGGTTGGCATCGCGGCATTCCGCCAGTTGACTGGCGACGCCGGTCAGGGGTTCGACATCGGCAGCGTTCGCGGTCCCGAGCACCGTGTTGACCATGCCGGCCAAACCGACCTGCGGGGCGACACGCTGCAGGACCAGCATGTCGCCGTCACGCGCGGCGACGACATGTCGATCCCCCTTGCGACACACCACGAATCGGATCATCTTGCCGCCGATATCGCGCCGCCACCAACGACCTTCGAGCGTGCGGTCGGAACGGCTGAGGGTGTCGACCATCGCGGCAACCTCGGGGTGGGGCTGGCCGAACACGTCGAGCACACCCTGTGCTGTCAGGTCGCGCGTCACCTGTTCCCAGACGATGTCGCGCAGCTCCGGCTGGGGAATGTTGAGCCTGATGCCCAACGCCGTCGGAAACTCAGACTGGCCCAGGCGGTCGGCGATGACGAGCATCCCGTCGATCGTGACCTCGACGCCGACGACGTCATCGATGTGTGTGGCGTCGCGGCGCGCCGATTGCACACTGTCCGTGCTCATCCCGGCCGCACCTGTCCGTCCAGCGCGCGGCCCATCGCATCGTCCATCTGGTCGTAGCGCTGTGCGGCGTCGGCCAACTTGCGGCCCAGGTCATCGGAGATCGTCGCGACCTTCATGCCCGCGTCGCGGCGCGCCGCGACGACGGCGCTGACGGCACCGGCGGTGGCCGACGCAATGATCCCGTGGGTGCTTCGGACCGCGGCGTCGACGCCCTCGGCGGCGGCGGTCGCGGATCTGATGTCGGCTGCGGCCCGTTCCTGCTGGACGGTCAGTTCGTTGAGGTGCGCCGTCGTCACGCGCATGTCATCCCCCGACATGAACCCCTTCTCCTAACTTCGTATCCTGCGGTGCCATCCCGGCCGACGGCCCGGGCGAGGTCTCCGGGTGCACGCTATCCGTCAACGGTGCAGGCGGCCCAGTCGGCTCCGGATCGGCCACGGCGCCGATGGGCGCACGGTCCGCCGCGCCGGGGCCGGGTTCGGCGGTGGCAGCCTGGTCCTGCGGCTTGCCGTCGCGGTCTTCCTCGGTCTTCCCGACAGCCTCGTCGACATCCTCATCTTGTGCACCATCTGCGCGGGCATCGTGACCCGCGGCGGCGGCCTGACCAGCCGCTATCGCAACGCCGGTCACGAACCCCGCGAGCGAACCGGCGACCGATGCCAGCGCGCCCGCCGCGCCGCCCGGAGCAGGCATGCCCGCGATAGGTGCAGACGGCGAAGACCCCGGCGTCGTGGCCGTCGGCCCCATTGGCAGACCCGGTCGCGGCGGGTCGACTGGAGGCGGCAAACCGCCGATCGATGTGTTTTGCGGCAGGGCGCCGCGCATGACCGCGCCGCCACCACCGCCATCCGCGGGGCCGGAACCGCCTGCGGGCGGGGACGTCGTGCCGCCCCCGGCACCTTCATCGGTCGGCCCCGTTGGCTCGGTGTTCGGTGGCCCACCGCCGCCGGGTGTTTCCGGTGGATTGAAACCGCCTCCTGGTGCGTCGACACCATCGGCGACTCCGGCGTAGCGCCCTACCGCCTGAGAAAGTTCTGCGGCGTTGTCGGACACTTCGGAATTCAGTTGGTAGAGCGCATAGGCGCACACTTGGAGCGCACCCTGCAACGCCCCACCCTCGATGGCCAGCTTGGCTGCTTCGCCGTACCGCGGGATGAACTGCATGGGAAAGGTCGCGTAGCTGGTCTTCGCGAGGAGGTCTGACTGGTCGTCCAGAGTGTCCCGGCGCAGCTTGATTTGGAGGGCCTCCCGAGCGAGGACCGACTGCACCGCCCGGTCGGCATCGGCCATCGTCTCGGCCCTGATTTGTTGCCTGGTGTTCTGATCGGCATATGCGCGTGATCCGGCCCCGTCCCACTTGTCATCGAGGCCCGCAGCTCGCAACGTTTCGCCGGCCTTGACGATGTCCTTCTGCCCCTGATCGAACTGCGCGCCGATGTCGGGCTCACCGTCCCCGGTCGTCATCTTCATGCCGGCGATGATCAGCTGGCCAAAGTCCAACAGGTCCGACCCGACCACGTCGAGCAGGGCTCTGACTTGTCCTTCCGGGGAGCGGCCCGTTCGCGCGCCGGGTGCGTCATCAGAGGTCCCCGCCGCGGCGCCTTCTCATGGGCAGACCGACGTTGTCCAGACCGGCCCGTCGGGAGATCACCTCGATGAGCTCACCGATGGGATTCACTGCTCACCGACCACCAATGCTTTGCCACAAACCACACGCATGCCATTCGAACCCTTCACGCATTCCCCTCCGCTGCGGAAAGCGTACCAGCGGCGCGACCGTGCCCATGTCACCAATTTTCGGTCCTGGCGACGGTCTTGCCTCCGTTGTGCCTGAGCCTTCACAGCAATGCGCGATTTCTGAATAAAATCACTTCAAGACAATTTGATATCCCTTTGGCAAACGGGGCTCGGCAAGGCTCAGGGACCCTGTCGAGCGCAGATTGCAGTTGGCGCAATCGGGACGCGCAGACCTTCTCGCTACGGCCCAGATGCACGCCCCGCTGCCCGGCCAGTGCCCCGGGGTGCGGATCGCTATATGGATAACAGTGTTTGCTAGCGGATCGGCGCCGGCGGCGGTCGACGCGTCTGCGGGCCAGGCGGCGGATTGGTTGATACTGGAAAGGGGCCATACACGCGTTACACGACCTCCCGGAGGAGACAAGCAGTGACCGACCGCGATGACGAGTTGCGGAGAAAGCTCGGCTGGACTGGCCCCGAAGAAACCGATTACGAGCCGTCAGCCGCCGAACCGGAACCGATCACCCCGCCCACGCGGCACGTGCCGGCACGTCCACCCGATGACCACATCCCGCCTCTCCGCACCCGACATCCCCCGTCCGGCACCCGACAATCGTGACGAGGATCCCGGGGAGACGATGGAGGTTGGCCGGGCGCCGATTTCGCCGCCCGCACAGGCGGGCGCTCCCCGGCACTTCAGGGAGCCCGAGCGACCCGGCGGCAGCTTCCGTCAACCGCCTCCCCGTTACGGCCCGCCGCCGGGGTCGCCACGAGACACCGGCCCGCTGCCGCCCCTTCCGAGGTGACAGCGCGCCGTGGAACCAGCCGCTCCAGCGGCAGCCGCCGCGGCAGCAGCGTCCGCCGATGCCTGCAGGCCCAGCTCCGGAACCGACCACCCAGCCGTGGACTCCTGGCGGATACGCACCCGGCTACCAAATGGGGCAACCACCGAGCGGCTCATACGCCGAGCGGATCCGGGCCGACGAATTGGTTCCGTCGCGCCGCGTCCCCCCGGGTCGCGGATGGCGACTCGCGCTGTTCAAGGCCTCGTTCGGATTGGTGAATCTGGGCCCGGGCCCTGACGAGATCCTGCAGGCCCAGCTCGAAGCCAAGATCAGGTCCGGGCTTCGCGGGCACTTCAAGGTCGGCGTGATGGGCAAGGGCGGCGTCGGGAAGACGACGGTATCGGCCAGCATCGGCTCGGTCTTCGCCGAACTGCGCCAGGACGACCGCGTGGTGGCCATCGACGCCGACACCGCATTCGGGAAGCTCGGCAGCCGCGTCGACCCCAGGGCGCAGGGCTCCTACTGGGAGCTGGCCGCCGACCAGCACCTCGAGACCTTCGCCGACATCCGCACCCGGGTCGGCAACAACTCCGCCGGGTTGTTCGTGCTGGCCGGTGAGGGGACGCCGGCACGCCGACGGGTCCTGGATCCAGCGATCTACCGGGAGGCGACCTCGCGGCTCGACCGGTATTTCACGATTTCGATCGTCGATTGCAGCTCCACCATGGACACCCCGGTCACCCAGGAGGTGCTGCGGGATCTCGACGCGATGGTCGTGGTCTCTTCACCGTGGGTAGACGGCGCGGCAGCCGCCGGCCAGACACTGGATTGGCTGGCCGCCCGCGGACTCACCGCTCTGCTGCAGCGCACAGTGGTCGTCCTCAACGATTCCGACGGGCATGCCGACAAGCGGACGCGTTCGATTCTGGCGCAACAGTTCTCGAGTCAGGGCCAGGTTGTCGTCGAGGTGCCATTCGACGGGCACCTGCGGCCGGGAGGCGTCATCGACCGCACCGGCGAGATGTCGGCCACGACGAGGCGGCGTTTCGTCGAGATCGCCGCCGCGCTCGCCGAGTACTACCCGACGCATGACGACCGAAGCCGCGAGCGCTACTGAGGCGGACTCAGCTCAGCTGCTGGATCAGTGATTCGATCTCCCGCGCGGCCGCCGCGGGTACGGGTTCCTCTGCCTCGGCGCCGATCACGTCCTCTTCGGAAACCCCTGCGGCTTGGGCAGTTTCGAGAATGGTCAGGTTCGCACCACGCCGCGCGGCATACAACCGCTGTCCGAGGGTTGCCCCCGGGGCGCGAGCGGCACGCAGCATGAGTTCGTCATAGCGGGTGCGCACGGCGCTCAGCGCTTTGATCAATGCGGGCGACACCTTGCTGATTCGGGCCGCTCTGGCCGCGACTGCCTCGAGTTGACGCAGATCCGCCAGGATCTTCGTCGCATGTGGCGTGAAATCCGGACCGTCCGACGGACGGCAACGCCTCGATCGCAGTGCCGAAAGTGTTTACCGCAGTGAGCACCGCCTGGGCGATCAGCGGAATGTCGTCGCCGGTCTGACCCGGTGATTCGACGCGCCGCTCGACGGCGAGCGACTCCCCCTGCCGCAGTCGCGCGATGGTTCCCGGCGGCCACCGCAGCACCTCTTCGAGCTTTGCTCTCGTGCGTTCACGCGGCCAGCTGCGGCCCTTCTCGAACGCGATGAGCGCGCCTGCGTTGATGATCCCGTCGGTCGCCAGGCTGCGCTGGCTGATGTCGAGTTCGCGTCGACGGGCCGCGGCTGCCGCACCGGCACGCACCATCCCCTGGTCGAGCATCTCGGTCGACTCCGGGTCGGTCATCAACGGGCATTCCTCGAGAACTCGCGGGGCGCAGCGGCGACGCAATCCTATCGGTCATCGGGGACACCGCTACGACTTGGGCTCGCGTGGTGGCGGCCAATCCGTGGCATAGCTATATCTTGCTCCGCCGGCAAGGACAGTCAGCGCTACGGTTTGTCGACGTTGAGTTATCCGATTCTAGATTCATATGCCAGTTCAACGCTGTATTTTCAGGATTTCGTCCAGAGGCCGAGCGTTGGAGAAGGGCCGCCGCGACCGGCTTTGCGTAGCATTAACTGTTGCATCGCTACGGTTTGTGGGTTAGCTTTGCGTCATCGCGGTGCATTCGCCGCAGAGCGGACAAAGGAGCGACTGGGATGGATACAACACACTGGGACGAGACGCCGGTAGGTGCCTGCACGCGTGACCCTGAGCGGTGGACGACATCGGCCGACGAAGAGGCCAAGGCGATCTGCAGGGCGTGCCCGCGGCGCTGGCTGTGCGCCCGCGAGGCGTGTGAATTACCGCGGGCGGAAGGGCTGTGGGCCGGCATCGTGATCCCGGAAGGCGGCCGCGGCCGTACGTTTGCCCTGCGACAGTTGAAATCGCTCGCGGAGCGCAACGGTCAGGTGGTGCGGCCGCGTCGCTACTACGCGGAATCCGCCTGATCACTGAATCGTCCGCCGCCGTGCGAGGGGTCGGTGGCGGGCGGCCGCGCCGCGCGAAACTGAGCTTGTGCACGACAATTGCGGGAAATCTCGCACACAACTTCAGTTTCGGCGTTATCGGCTACCAGGTGTCGACGAATCGCCTATCGGTGTGGCGCTGTTCGTGCGCGGTGGCCGCGATCAGGGTGTCGATGATGAGCCTGCGGGTGTCGGCCGGGTCGATCACGTCATCGATCTCGAAAAGCTGAGCGGCGTTGAGCGCCTTGGCATTTTCCTGTGCCGACGCGGTTGCCTGGCGCACCCGCTCTTCTCGTTCCTCGTCGTCGGCGATCGCCTCGAGTTCCTTGCGAAGTCCCAGCCGCACTGCACCTTCGAGCCCCATCGGACCGAGATGTGCGCCCGCCCATGCCAATGTGAGTACGGGTTCGTGCAGGCTGCCTCCCAGCATCGCCTGCGCGCCGAGTCCGTAGCCGCGCCGCAGCACCACCGCGACGAGCGGCACGCTCATTGCGGCGCCGGCAACCAGCATCCGCGACGCGCGGCGCACCAGCGCCTCGGCCTCCGCCGCCGGCCCCACCATGTAGCCCGGGCAGTCGATCAACGAAACAACCGGCAGCCCGAACGCGTCGCACAGTTGCAGGAAGCGCGCCGCCTTGTCGGATGCCGCCGCCGTGATCGCTCCGGCCATCACCATGCTGTTGTTCGCGACGATGCCGACGGCGCGGCCGTCGATTCGGGCCAGCGCGGTCACCATCTCGGCGGCGAAGCGCGGCCGCAGGAACGTCACCGACCCTTCGTCGGCGAGCGTCTCGATGATCGGGTTCACCGGAAAGGCGCGCCGGGCCCGCTCGGGAACCATTGTGCGCAAGGCGGTTTGGTCACGTGCTGTCGACGGGTGCGGTCGTGCCCTGGAAGTAGGCGAGCAAGCGTTTCGTCACGGCCACGGCTTCGGCTTCGTCGGCGACGACGACGTCGACCACACCGTTGGGCTCCTGCATGCTGATCGGGCCGACCTCGTCGGGGTGGACGTCGCCGAGCCCGCCTCCGGCGATCATCGCCGGCCCGCCCATCCCGAGGGAGGTGTCCTCGGTCGCGACGATCAGATCCGAACAGCCCGCGATCACGGCGTTGCCCGCGAAGCAGCGGCCCTTGACGATCGCGATGCGCGGCACCAGACCCGACAGCGCGGCCCAGAGTTTGAACGCGCGGGCGTCGAGTGCGGAGACCGCGGGATAGTCGGTGTCGCCCGGTCGTCCGCCGCCACCCTCGGCGAAGAACACGGTCGGCAGGCGCATGCGTTCGATCAGCTCGAAGAGGCGGTCCTTCTTGCGGTGGCCGAGCGCGCCCTGGGTGCCCGCGAGCACCGTGTAGTCGTAGGACAGCACGGCGCAGGCGGCGTGTTTGTCGCCGAAGAGGTCGCCGTTGACGCGCGCCGTGCCTGCCACCAATCCGTCACCCGGGGTGCGGGCGATCAGGTCGGCGAGGTCGCGGCGGTGGCGTTGGGCGGCGATCGCGAAGCGTCCGTACTCGACGAACGAGTCCGCGTCGACGAGGTCGGCGATGTTCTCCCTGGCGGTACGGCCGTTGCGGGCGCGCCTGCGCTCGACCGCCTCAGGCCGGGCCTCGTCCTCGGTCAGCGCCCGGCGCTGCAGCAGCTCTGCATGGTCGGCACGTATCGGCTCATCAGACATGGCGTGGTGATGCTAACAATGTGTGATATCTAGCACCCTATTAGTTAGGGTACTAACTATTAGGCGTATGGTGGAGGCATGACCATCGTCGAGGCAGATATCGATCCCCTCGCCCTCGAACAGCAGGTGTGCTTCGCGCTCGCAGTCACCAACCGCGCGGTGCTGGCGGTGTACCGTCCGCTGCTCGAACCGCTCGGCCTCACCCATCCGCAGTACCTCGTGATGCTCGCGCTGTGGGACAACCACAAGTCCAGTGCCGATCGGCCGATGTCGGTCAAGGCGATCGCCGCTGCGCTGCAACTGGATTCGGCGACGTTGTCTCCCATGCTGAAGCGGCTGGAAGCGCTTGGGTTGATCACGCGCACGCGCAACGTTGCCGATGAGCGCGCGACCGACATCAGCCTGACCAAGACGGGTATCCAGTTGCGCCGACGCGCCCTCAAGATTCCGCCGGCGGTGGTAGAACGGCTCGGCGTCGGCCTCGACGAGCTCGAACGTCTGCACGACGTACTCACCCGGGTCAACGCTGCGGCGCTGGCTGCGGGAGCGCTCGACGAAGGGAAGGACTCCCGATGAACAAGCCCGGCCCCCTGCAATTCATCGCCTACGCGTATGGGAAGCGGCTACCCGACTCGATGCGCGAGTGGGTTGCCCACGACCTTGCCGATCACGGCGCAGTCCGGCGCCACATGATCCGCATGGCGATACCGCCACTTCTGATCCTCGCGCCGTTCTGGCTGCTGCCCGCATCGCTGTATGTGCATCTGGAGATGACGGCGCCGATCTACATCTGGGCGATTCTGATGTCGCTGGCGCTCAACAAGGTATGGCGCCGGCACCGGCTGGCCCAGCACGGGTGGGACCCGAATCTTGTCGACGAGATCAACCGCAAGAAGAACGCCGCCATGCACGAGGCCTACGCCAAGAAGTACGGGCCGCGCCCGGAAGAAGCCCGCTGGCAGTCGAACAGCAGCCCGTTTTGAGGCTCGCGGAAACAGCGCCTAGTTGTGACTGACATCATGCTGCGATTTGCCATACACGCGGACGTCTTGGGTATATGCCTTACATGGGGCTACAAGATCTTACGCAGGCGTTAGCTGGCGTTGCCGCCCTCGCAGGGGCGCTGGCCGTTGGAGTGTGCATGGTGTTGTGCGCACGTAGCCACTTCACAGAGGTGTGGCACAGGGTTCGGCGTCTGTTTGCACCGCGAGGAGGAGTGGTGTCGGACGATGGACTGCGCCGCCAGATAGAAGAGGAAGCGCGCGACGCGGAGAACGCTCCGGGCGAGGAGATCAGCCCCTGGCGGGGCCGGATGTGACCGCTCCCGGATAGAGAATCATCGGCGGAGGGGCGGAGGCATATACAGCGTCATGCCGGGGTCCGGCGGTGCGGGCGTGGCCGCGGTCGCCGGCGCTCACGGATACGGGGTCATTCCTTTGATACGTCGTCCTGATCAGACAACGTCATCCTCCGGGCGATGATGTCGGCGGCCACTGACGACACCGGCCGAGCGCATGCATACGCGTGCGCGCGGAGGCGGTCCACCCCCTCGTCAGCGGTAATACCCAGTTGGATCGCGACCATCCCGGCAGCCACGTGGATTTGTGTGCGGGTGAACGGATCAACGGCTACCTCGCTGCGGGCACCAACGATCGCCGCAGCATCGATTGCTTGTTCGGTGTTTCCGAAACGGGCGACATGCTCCTGCCAGTTGGATTCCAACTGGTGCGCGATCGCGGACGCACACGCGCACGCCGCCGCGTACTCAGAATCAACGAGGTCACCGGTGGCTCGGCGGTACAACTCCAGGACTCCCATCGGTCGCCAGCCGTCAGGTACAGGAATCGCAAACAATGCCTGCACGCCTAACTCTGTTGCACCGGCGGCGAATACGGGCCACCGCGCCGTCTCGGCAACATTGGTCAGCTCGGGATAGCACTGGGGCGCATCGTGAAGGTAGGCATCGAAGCACGGCCCTTCGCCGATGGTGTATTGCAGTTCGTCGAGTTGCCGGGCCAGGGGGTCGGTGGCGTAGATCAACTCCCGGACCCGCCGCGACCGAGACACTACCGCCAGTGCCACTCCGTCCGCTTCCGTCTCTTGCATCGCGGTGTCGCATATCGCGCCCACCCCGGCGAATAAAGGCTCTTCTGTCCAGTACCTCATCTGGCCTGCTATTCGGTTCAGAATCCTTCTTTGTCAGGTTCGGCACATCCGCCGTGAATCCGCTCCGTTTCGTGCGAGACCGAAATGGCACCCGCCGGAGACCGCACAGCTACGGTCGACTACCCGGCTGCGGGAAGGACAAACACCAGGAGAACCACAGCGTTAAACGCGGCTGGACGGGTAACCCTGCTAGCGCGGCGAACGCCGGGTTCGCGCCACGATGCGAGAGGACCGCTTTGACTGAACTAGTCGCAGACTTCATATTGAAGCGGCTGCGCCAGTGGGGAATCGAGCATGTCTATGCCTACCCCGGCGACGGCATCAACGGCTTGGTCGCGGCATTCGGCCGCGCTGAGAACCAACCGCAGTTCATTCAGACGCGCCACGAGGAAATGGCTGCGTTCGCGGCGGTCGGATACGCGAAGTTCTCGGGTCGGGTAGCAGTGTGCATGGCAACTTCCGGGCCAGGAGCGATCCACCTGCTCAATGGCCTTTACGACGCCAAGCTCGATCATGTTCCCGTGGTCGCCATCGTCGGCCAGACCGCACGCAGCGCGGTTGGAGGCGCCTACCAGCAAGAAGTCGACCTGAAATCGCTCTTCAAAGACGTGGCGTGCGACTTTCTGGTGGAAGTCAACGTGGCCGAGCAACTTCCGAACGCGATCGATCGGGCGATCCGCACCGCATTGGCTCGTCGGTCCCCGACGGCGGTCATCATCCCGTCGGACTTGCAGGAAGAACCGTACGAAGCGCCCGGCCACGCGTTCAAGCACGTGCCCTCGTCCCAACCCAATGACAGCGCACCCAGCCTCATTCCCGACGAAGCCGCGATACAGCACGCTGCGGACATCATCAATGCCGGCGAAAAGGTGGCCATTCTCATCGGTCAAGGCGCGCGTGGCGCGGCAACGCAGCTGAAGCGGGTCGCCGAAATCACCGGGGCGGGCATCGCCAAGGCGCTGCTTGGCAAGGACGTGCTCCCCGACGATCTGCCATACGTCACTGGCTCTATCGGACTTCTCGGCACGCGGCCCAGCTATGAGCTCATGCGCGATTGCGACACCCTGCTTATCGTCGGATCGAACTTCCCGTACAGCCAATTCCTGCCCGAGTACGGTGCGGCCCGGGCGATTCAGATCGATGTCGACGGATCAGCGATAGGCATGCGCTACCCCACCGAGTTGAACATCGTCGCCGACGCCGCGTCCGCACTCGACTCGTTGATCCCGTTGCTGGAGAAGAAAGATGCTCGCGACTGGCGCGACACCGTAGCGACGAACGTCACCGATTGGTGGGAGACGCTTGAGCGTCAGAGCATGCTCGCCGCAAAGCCGACCAATCCGATGCGCATCGCGTGGGAACTGTCCCAACGGCTGCCTCACAACGCGATCGTCACTGCCGATTCTGGGTCGTCGACGAATTGGTACGCAAGGTGCCTCCGGTTCACTGACGGGGTTCGCGGTTCGGTCTCCGGCACGCTGGCCACGATGGGATGCGCTGTCCCGTACGCCATCGGTGCCAAGTTCGCTCACCCTGACCGCCCGGTGATTGCTCTGGTCGGCGACGGCGCGATGCAGATGAACGGCATGGCCGAATTGCTGACCATCAGACGCTTCGCCGGACAGTGGCAGGATCCCCGATTGGTCATCTGCGTGTTTCACAACAACGACCTCAACCAGGTCACCTGGGAACTGCGCGCGATGGGCGGTGTTCCGAAATTCGAGCCCTCGCAGACACTTCCGGATGTGTCGTACGCAGATGTCGCCAACGCCATGGGCATCCTCGGAATCAGCGTTGAGCGCGACGACGCTATCGGGGCCGCGTGGGACCGGGCGCTCTCCGCCGACGGTCCAACCGTCCTGGACATCCGCTGTGATCCCGAGGTGCCGCCGATACCTCCCCACGCCACCTACGAGCAGGCCAAACAGCTGACCAGCGCGCTCCTCAAGGGCGATCCCGAAGCGCTTCACGTGATGTATCAAGGCGCGAAAACCAAAGCGCAAGAGATCCTTCCGCATCGTCGGCGCTTATCCGATGACTGACCCAATCGCCGACCTGTCGGACGGCGGACAGCCATTCGAACGAGATCAACCGCAATAACGACGCCCACATCCACAAGGCCGACGTCAGATTCAGGCCCGCGGTTTGACGGGAACGGCAGGGGCCGGAAACCCGGGTCTGGGTTGATTCGGGTTCTCCAGCGGAGGCGGGGCCACGGTGGGAACGGTCGGCACCCCCGTGCTGACGGTGACAGGTGGCTCGTTGGTAGCCGGCCACCTGAGTACGCAGAACTGCACTGGCGGGTCGGATGAATAAGCCCCGCCGCTGTCGATGCAACAGCTGGCGAAGGTTTTATCGCCCCTACTCTGGCAGTCCTGCATTTCTTTGGGGCCGGCGTTCGCGGTCGGTCCCGCGACGAAAGCAAACCCTGCCATCAGCGCCGTAGCAGCGAGGCACTGGCCGGAACGGACGAAGATTCTGTGGGCGGAAGTCATCGGCTCTCCTGTAGTTGCTGAAGTGTTAGGAGAGATACTCGTGATACAGCGGCGATTCCGTAATCGCCGGGAAGCCACATTCCGCTCCTGGCGGGGCAGGTTTTTCTTGCTATCCGGTAAGTACCGCGAATAGGCCGGTAGTCGCGCTGGGCGAATTGGTTGACAGCACTGCCGAGGCTCGCAGTCGAACAGCAGTCTGTTCTAGGCGTAGAGCGACTCGACGACCCGGGTTGCGGTGGCCAGGTCGACATTCATCTCATCGCGGTAGGCCTTGATCGCGCCGATCTTGTTGCCGGCGGCGACCAGCTCCCGTACGCGCGCCGACACTTCGTTGCGGGCGATCGCCGCCGGATCGGGCATCGGCACGCCTGTCCGCTCGTACAGGTGCTTGACGAGCTGCTCGAGTGCTCCGATGCGCTCATAGATATCGTTCGTCGACGTCACCGGCTCAGTCTGACACCGCAGTTATCCACAGGCAGCCCGAACGAGCGCCGGATCTGTCAGCGCCCGCGCTTAGCGTGCAAGTCATGACGAATTGGATAAACACGGTCAGCCGTGGCCACGTCGAGCGCGGGGTGCGTGGGCGCTTCACGCAGGCCAATCACGGCAAGCCGCACATGTTGCGCAAGATGGCACGAGGTGACTGGATCATTTTCTACTCGCCGAAAACCGACTATCCCGAGGGTGAGCCGCTTCAGGCGTTCACCGCGATCGGACAGGTCGCCGACGACGAGCCCTATCAGACCGAAGTGACGCCCGACTTTGCGCCGTGGCGCCGCAACGTCGACTTCCTCGAGTGCACGGAGACGCCGATCCGCCCTCTGCTCGAACAGCTCGACTTCATCGAGGACAAGTCGCGGTGGGGCTACAAGTTCCGCTTCGGGGTGTTCAAGATCGACGACCACGATCTCGAGGTCCTCCGTTCGGCGATGACCCGCCCGGGGTGAGGCCTACTTTGGTCTGTTGAGCAACACCGACCCGACGCCCGCCGAAGTCGCCCGTGCGCCACCATCTTCAACGCTATGCGTTCAAAGGATTAGTCGGTCACCTGTGACAGCCACCCGCGCACTGGATACATAACTGCCTACATCAGCGGGCTCCTCCGTCGGCCGACCTCCTTCGTCGCCTGACCTGTTTGTTTCTGCCCCATTGCTGGTCTCTGGAGGGCTGTATTCCGTCCCAACGCAAATATGTCTGTTTGATGACATCGCCGCCGGGTACAGACAGCTCGCGACGGGGGGACGGCGTCGGGGGACGATTCGACCTGTCGCGCAATAGGGGGACTACAGCCCATTGGTTCCTGTCTGTACTCGGTTTGCAAACCGAACTCAACGATGGAGAAGTACACAATGCGAAAAGCACTCGCAATCCTTGGTATGACCGGCGCACTGACGTTCGGTGGAGCAGGCCTCGCGCATGCCACCACATACGACAGCCCCGCTCCAGCGACCACCACGACCGTGGCTCAAGCAGAGCACGAAGACGACGGTGACAACACCGGCCTGTGGGGCCTCGCCGGCCTCCTCGGTCTTCTCGGATTGCTCGGGCTGAAACGGCGCAATGACCACGTCGCCACGAATGCTGCGCCCGGAACAGCCGGCTTCGGCAACACGCCGCGCGCCTAAGCCCGGCGTAGCTCTGTGATTCGGCCCGTCACCATTCACACGGTGGCGGGCCGACCTCACAACCATTAGCTGAACTTAATTGCTTGAGCGGCCCACGCAGTGGGCACTCCAGCAACGGCGGAGGGAACCTGCGATGGCCACCATTGTTGACACAGACACTAAACGCACGACGATTTGTCCGGCGTGCGGATACCCAAGTACAAACCTATGCGCGGCCTGCAGCCAGATTCCTACCGCTGTCGCCGCCTACCGCGCTCTGCAGGATGCTGTTCCTGCTGTGGCGCACGCTAATCCAGCCGCTTAACCCTGCCCACCGACGCCAGTGGCCCGGTGTGCAGGGTCGCCTGCTCGAACGCGCGTCCTCTGGCTACTGCAAGCGCCAAAGCCTACTCTGGTCTGGTGAGCAACACCGACCCGGCACCCGCCGAAGTCGCCTGTGCGCCATCATCATTCATCGGCGTGCTGCATCCGCGGGAGGTGCCGCTCGGCGGGCCGCGGGCGATTCGGGTTCGCCGCACGCTGCCGCAGCGGGAGCGGTCGCTCATCGGAGCATGGTGCTTCGCCGACCACTACGGACCGCACGACCTCCGCAACGGTCCCGGCATGGACGTTCCGCCGCATCCGCACACCGGGCTGCAGACCGTCAGCTGGCTGTTCAGCGGCGAGGTGGAGCACCGCGACAGCGCGGGCGTGCATGCGATGGTGCGGCCCGGCGAGCTGAACCTGATGACCGCTGGCGCGGGGATCTGCCACTCCGAGGTGTCCACGCCGGCGATCCACCGTCCTGCACGGCGCGCAGCTGTGGGTGGCGCTGCCCGACGCCGACCGCGACACCGACCGCGACTTCGCACACTTCGCGCCCTCGCCGCGGTCGCTGGGCGACGCCACGCTGCGCGTCTTCCTCGGCGAGCTCGCCGACGCCCGCTCACCGGTGCACACCTTCACGCCGCTGCTCGGTGCGCAGCTCGATCTCGATCCGGGTGCCGACCTGACGCTGGACGTCGACCGCACCTTCGAGCACGGCGTGCTGCTCGATCAGGGCAGCGTCGAGGTCGCGGGAACCGCACTCGATGTCGCCGACCTCGCATTCCAACCGCGGGCTGCGACCAGCTGAGCATCGTCAACCGCGGCGACGTTCCCGCGCGCGTCCTGCTACTCGGCGGCACACCGTTTCCCGAGCAGCTGGTCATGTGGTGGAACTTCGTCGGCCGCAGCCACGACGACATCGCGACCTACCGCCAACAATGGCAGGACCACGAGCGACCGGTTTGGCTCCGTCGAGGGCTACCGCGGTCGCAACAACCCGGCTACCCGCTCCTCCCCTACCGAATGCGACGTTGCGGCCGCGCCCGAACCCCGCGCCCTAGGCCGCTGATTCGGCGAATGTGAACGAGGTGCCCACGGCGTTGGGCACGAACGCGTCGGGCAATGCGGCCGCCAACCGGTGCTGCGCCTTCCACCCCGTGCAGTGGGCGGGCACGAGGGTGTCCGGCGCCAACTCGCGGAACGCGTTGACCGTCGGTTCGATGATCGGCTCGAAGACCTTGCCGGTGAGATGGAACCCGCCGAGCAGCGCATGCAGTCGATCCACCCCCGTCAGCCGCAGGGCATGCCGCGCGATGTTCACCGCACCGGCATGACCGCAGCCGGTGAGGACGACCAGTCCCTTGCCCCGAACATGCACCACCAGCGCCTGCTCGTCGAGGATCAGCGGGTCGGGCTCCCAGCGCCCGTCACGCCACGACTCGTGATTGGGCATTCCGTGCTCGAACTCCGTCGTGCGGTCGACCTCGCCGGTGATCAGCACGGAGCCGTCCAACAGCAGCGACGGCTGGCGGCGCTCGATCACCTCGAAACCCTCGGCCTCCAGCGCCGAGCGGCTGAGCGTCGGCAGTTCCATCGCCGGTGCGTTCGGCAGCGCGAAGCGGCGCCGGCTGAACACCAGCGGATGCACGGCCAGCGGCAGCCCGCTTCGCCCCCGAAGCCGGGCCAACCCGGGAAAACCGCCGTCATGATCGGGGTGACCGTGGCTGAGCACGACGGCCTCGATCGCCGACGGCGTCCAGTTCCATGCGTTCGAAGTTGGTCGCCATCCCGTCCGGCGAGATCCCGGTGTCGAAAAGCACAGTGTGCGTTCGGTTCCCGCGTCGTGTGGTCACCAGCGCGGAGAAGCCGTGTTCGGCGATCAGTCCGGGCGAGGAGCGGCCCCCCTCGAACTGCGGGGCCGCGACCGGGGGCACCGTTCCCATTCCTCTGCGACGGGCCGGTCCGACGTCACCCATCAGGGCGTCGTAGCTGTTGTCCACCAGCGTCGTGATCGTGATCTCGTCGACCGGTTCTAGTGCAATCGGATCGACCGCCGTGCCCTCCGCTTGGCGCGGAGTGGTCGCGAACGCCTCTGCGGCCGTGCCGTCGTCATCACACATGACTCCATCTTGCGCCCGCCGGGTATAGAGGAAGGCATGGCAACCGACAAGACCGGCGCGACCACCACCGTCACCAAAGAGTCCGACCGCTTCACCATTTCGGTGGACGGCACCGTGGCAGGTTTCACCGAGATCAAGGACAGCGACGGCCAGCGAACGTTCCCGCACACCGAGGTGGACGACGCGTTCGAGGGTCGCGGCCTGGCATCGATCCTGATCGGCGAGGCGCTGCAGCAGACCAAGGATGCCGGGCTGCGGATCGTGCCGGTGTGCTCGATGGTGCAGGCGTATGTGAAGAAGCACCCCGAGTTCGACGACGTGGTCGACGCCGCCGACGCATAGCAAACCCGGACCGATATCGTCAGTTCCGATGACGACTCGGGACAGTGCTGTCGACACAGCGCAGCGCAGCGGCGGCCCCTCGGCCTTCTTCACGCCCGACGGAGACCAGTTCGTACCCGCGCCGATCGCGCGCGGACCGTGGGGTCAGACGATCAGCGGCAACTATCTCGGCGGGCTGCTCGGCCACGTCCTCGAACGTGACGCGGGCGACCCCGACCTCCAACCGGCACGACTGACCGTCGACCTGTTCCGTCCCGCGGCATTGGCACCCGTCCGCGTCGACACCAGCGTGGCCCGACAGGGCCGCCGCCTGAAGTTGGTCGACGCGGTGGTCACCCAGGAGGACACCGTCGTCGCCCGCGCCAGCGGATTGTTTCTACGCCGGGGCGAACAACCGGCCGACGAGATCTGGACATCGCCGGTGACCATGCCGCCGATTCCGCCGACACCGGATCCCATTCCGCGCGGGCTGACCACGCTGGTGTGGACCTACGGCAAGGAAGAGCACACGCCCGGGCCCGGCTTCGGTCTCAGCGCATGGGAACACGCGGGCCCGAAATACATCTGGGTGCGCGACATCCGCCCACTCGTCGACGGCCAACCCCTGACCGCATTCACCCGCGCGGCAATGGCGGGTGACATGGCCAGTTCGCTAACCCATTACGGCCCAAGCGGTTTGCAGTTCATCAACGCCGACTACACACTGACGCTCAGCAGACTCCCCGAGGGGCCGTACCTCGGACTGGCCGCGCTGACCCACTACAGCCACGCCGGTGTCGCGACCGGTGTCGCCACCATCGTCGACGAGTTCGGTCCGATCGGCAGCGCGGCCGCCACCGCGCTATCGAACCCCGGCTTCAATCCGCCGCATCCGTAGTCGCCTACTACTTGATCTTCTCGGCGATGGCGCTCGCGATCGACAGGCCCGAGCTGCCGACCGTGGGTGAGCAGGCACGTACATCGACGATGACGTTGGCGCGCACCGCCATATTTCGTTCGCACTGCTGGCCGGTGGTCGCCGACGTAGTGGGATTGAGCTTCATCGTCAAGATGCCCGCGGTCGTCGCGGGTACGCCGAGGTCCGCCTCTGTCGAGGCGCCTTGGTATTCGAACTTGATGTGAGTGTTCTTGCAGCCGTTCCAATCGGCGACCTGCCGATCGTAGAAAGCTTTGGCGGCGTTGGCATCTGGGAAGGCAATGACAGCCTGGACAAGCTTGTGGGTCGGATCCGAGAACACGCCCTGAACAACCAACCCCGTGAAGCCGGACCCGTCGTAGGTGGCCTGGTATGCGGGGCCCCACGCCCCAGTGCAGTTGGGCGGCGCGACAGAACCGGCGAGCGGCTCGTATTCGGTGGGCATGGCGGTCATGCCGGGTTTGTTCATCCGCCCACTGACGTCGTTGGCGGAAAGCAGGAGTCCGGGCAGCGCGGCGTCGTCGACGTCCGCGGGAGCGGGCGGAGCGCTGCTGGGTTCCGATGTCGACGGGGCAGCCGAGGTGGTCCGTGCGGAACTCGCCGTTGTCGAGGTGGGGCCGGTTGCCGTCGACTCGGAGGCGTCGCCACCGGACATCGCCACGACGAGCACCACGACGACCGCGACGACGGCAGCGGCCGCGGCGCCGATGCCCCACATCCGCCGGTTGCCGCCGAACTTGCCGGTGCGGGCCGACCGGCTGGGGTGGACTCCCGTCGGAACAGGCGGTTGCGCCTCGCGCGGATACGGCGGCTGACCACCGGCAAAACGGGGCCCGGCGGGCTGGGGGCTGGGATAGGTGTGGCGCGGCCGGACCCGCCGCACGGCCCGACCATGTCGGTCGCGGCGGCGCGACAGCGGCGTGACCGGCATCGTGCGCACCGCCACGGTGGACTGGTCGAGCGCTTGTGCTGCGGCAGCGGCGAATTCACGCGCTGACTGATAGCGGTCGTCGGGATTCTTGGCCATTGCCCGCGCGACCACCCGGTCGATTGCGGGCGGCAATGCGGGCACCAGCGCGGTGGCGCGCGGCGGCGGCTCGTTCAGATGCGCGGCCATCGTCGCCGCCATCCCGCCGGAACCGCCGAACGGCGTCCTCTGGGTGAGCAGGTTGAACAGCGAGCAGCCCAGTGAGTAGATGTCGGCGCGGCCGTCGACGGAGTACCCGGACAGACTTTCCGGTGCTGCGTAGGCAATGGTGGCCACCACCATTCCCGGTCTGGGTCAGATTGGCCGCGTCATCGAGGGCGCGGGCAATCCCGAAGTCCGCCAAGAAGACTCGTTCATCGTCGGAGCCGAGCAAGAAGTTGGCAGGCTTGACGTCGCGGTGCAGTAACTGACGCCGGTGCGCGTAGTCCAGCGCCTTGGCGACCTCACCGACGATGTACACAGCACGCTGCGGCGACATCCGCCCGGCACGCGTCTCCTTCTCGGCGTCGCTGCCATCCACGTACTGCATCGCGATCCAGAGCTGACCGTCTTCGGTCTCCCCGCGGGTGTAGACGGTGACGATATTGGGGTGATCCAGCGTCGCCGCCAGATCGGCCTCGCGCAGGAACCGGGCCCGGAAGTGGTCGTCTCGAGACAAGCCTTCGGAGAGCACCTTCAACGCGTCACTGCGCGGCAGCGCGGGATTGCGCGCTTTGTAGACCGTGCCCATTCCGCCGGCACCCAGCACGGCCTCGATGGTGTAGCCGGCCACCACCGTGCCAGGACTCAACGCCACGCTGCCCCCTCAGTTCGACTCGACGTCTGTCCTAGCATGCCGTGCCACCCGGCACGCAAACACCCCGCGCCGGGACGGGCGCGGGGTGTTTGGTCGAACTGCAGCGGTTATCAGCTCAGGCCGACAACCTCCTGTGCAATCTCGGCAACGCGCGTCTGCGCGGCGGATACCAGCTTCTGCCGGTTCTTGTTCGCTTCCTCGTAGGCGATGATCGTCCGGATGTCAGACGGTGCCTCGAGCTCCTTCACCGCGGCGACGGCGTCGTTGAGGTTCAGCTCGTCGTACTCAGCGATCGGCAGCTCCTCGGCGTCGAGCACGCCGCCTGCGGCACGCGCGTTGTGCAGCGCGTCGGCGGTCTTCTCGGCTCCTTCGTCACGGACCACGGCCTCGGCGCTCTGCAGCGCCGCGTCGCGCGAGGCGCCGATCGCCTTGAGCGCGACCTCACCGGCGTGCTGCGCGCGACGCACCAGGTCGTCGACGGCCGGGCCGGTCGAACGCACCAGTTCGGCGACCCGCTCGACGGATTGCGCCGACCACTGCCCGGGCAGGTTCACGATCTTCACCGCGGTACCCGCGGCCGCCTGCAGCGGTGTGCGGCGCAGTGCCGCCGGCCCGCCGAGGGCGTCCTCGGCCAGCACGGTGGTCAGCCAGTTGACCGTCGCCGAGTGCGCGGTGATCAAGCGATCGGCGAGGGCCTGGACGTCGGTGTTCTTGGCCGCGACCGCGAGCGCCTTGATGTAGCGCGAACGGTCCAGCAGCTGATCCTCCAGCGCGAGATCGCCGAGCAGCGCCTCGTCGAACGGCTGCGCCTGCTCGGTCAGCGCCTTCACCGCGGCGGCGGCGCGACCGAGGAACGGCCCGATGGTGTCCGGGAAACCGCCGAGGTCACGGATCGCTTTCTCGATCGCCTCGGCGCGGATGCGGCCGTTGTTCGCGTTCTGAGTGAGTTCCTTCTGCACTGCCTCGGTGCGCGCCTGCGCAATCCGGGTCTCGGCGACCTGAATCTCGGTGTGGGTCAGGTCAAGAACGGTTCGTAGTTGGTTGATCAATGTCGTTTCAGTGGCGGTAGCCATCAGTAATCGCCCCTTATGCGTTGACGGATTTGGTCGGCGCTGGGGTGCACCTGTTGGTTGGCTACCCGACACACCGGGCTAGCCAACATTCAGGACTGTGAGATAGATCGCACCGCGCGATCAGCGTGGCTTGAGCACGATCACGGGGATCTCGCGGTCGGCCCAGCTCTGATAGGTGTCGAAGTCGGCGTAGGCCTCCACCAGCTTCGGCCAGAGCCTCGTCCTTCTCCTCCGGCGACGCGGCCACCTCGGCGCGCACGGCCCGCCGATCGCGTGCCGATCTCGATGTAGGAGTCGGGGATCGCCACCAGGTTGCGGTACCACTGCGGGTGGGTGTCGCTACCACCCTTCGACGCCACCACGATCGACGTCCTGCCCGTCGTTGATGAACACCAGCGGCGAGACGAACGTCTTGCCGGACTTCCGACCGGTGTGCTCGAGCAGCAACGTGGGCACCGGCTTCTTCAATCCCGGCGCCGACGCGCCAGTTGGCGCCGATCTTTCCGCCGGACTTTCGGTACACCCACACGTGGGCCTTGCCCGCGTACTTCATCACCGTGGTCACGAACGGCGAGTTCAGTTGCTTCGGTTTGTTGTTCGGATCCATCGACTCCCCTACAGGTATTCGGCGGTGCTGCCGCCGACGGGCATCTCGCCCATGCCGAGCTTGCGGTGATCCCAGCTGCGCAGCCGGCCGGGCACCACGCGCACACAGATCCGGTTGTTCATCATCTGATCGACGAACGGGCGCATCTCGTCGGTGTACGGGCCCGGTGTAGCGCTCCCACACGCTGATGCCAACGCGCAGATTGGTTTCCGGATCGTCGATGATCTCGGCCTGCCCGTCGATCGACACCCCGCGCAGTGTGGTGTAGCTCTGCCCGTCCTCGATCATCACCGTGATGGTCGGGTCGCGGCGCAGGTTGACCGCCTTCTGCGATTTGGCCTTGGTCTCGAACCAGATCTCACCGTCGAGCACGGCGTACCACATCGCCACCAGATGCGGCCGTCCGTCGGCGAGCACCGTCGCCATCGTCGCGGTGCGGCTGCGCTCGATGAACTCGGTGATCTCGTCGTCGCTCATGACGATCTTTGAACGTTCGTTCTTGCCCACGCCGAGATACTTTCAGGTCGTCGTTGCGGTGACCGTCACCGGGATGCCGTTGAGCGCCCCGTTGCCCGACGGCTCGTCGATGAAGTTCGGCGGGGACAGCACGTTGGTGTTCACGCCGGGGGAATCGTTGGCGACCGACATGCGGGTGCCCGGCTTGCCGTGACCCCAGCCGTGCGGCATCGACACCACGCCCGGCATGATCGCCTCGGTCACCTCGACGGGCACCTCGATGCGGCCTCCCGCCGACGTCACCGCCACGACGTCGCCGGTCACCACGCCGTGCTTGACCGCATCGTCGGTATGCATCAGCAGGGTGCAGCGGTCCTTGCCCTTCATCAGCGGACCGACGTTGTGCAGCCAGGAATTGTTCGACCGCAGATGACGCCGGCTCACGAGCACCAGCTCGTCGGGTGCGCGGTCGAGTCGCGCGGCGAGCCGGGGCAGATCGTCGAGCAGATACTGCGGTGCCAGGCGGATCTTCTTGTCGGCGGTCCCCAGCACCTCGGGCACCCGGGGCACCATCGGCCCGAAGTTGATGCCGTTGGGCTCTGCCTTCAGCTTCTCCAGCGTCAGCCCGTCCGGGTTCTCGCCGTACCGGTCGCCGAAGGGGCCGGTGCGCAGCGTCAGGTCCAGGATGCGTTCGGGGCCACCGTGCGTCGTAGTGCTTGCGGATCTCGGCGCCGTCGAGTCCCTGGGTGAACGCCATGTAGTCGAAGAACCCGTCGTCGATGGCCGCAACGTCGACGTCCTCGGCGGGCATACCGGTACACAACCCTGTCAGCCGGACGAGGATCTCCCACTCGCGGGGACGGTCCGGTTCTTCGGGCTCGAACACCGGCGCCGAGTAGTTGGCGATGCTGTTGACCGCGAAGTTGAGGATCAGGTCGTCGTGGTGCGGCTGCTCCAGCGGCGACAGCCCGGGCAGGATCACGTCGGCGTGCCGGGTCGTCTCGTTGAGCCAGAGGTCGACGGAAATCATCGCGTCCAGTTGCGGCAGCACCTCGTCGAGCGTGTGACCGGCCGGAGTCGACAGCACCGGGTTGCCCGCGACGGTGATGAGCGCCTTGATCTGGCCCTCTCCCGGCGTCGCGATCTCCTCGGCAAGACATGACACCGGCACCTGACCGAGCACCTCCTTGGCGCCTCGCACCCGCGTGCGGAAGCGGCCGAACTCCGGAGCGCCATCTTCGAGGCCGGGGATCGGCTGCACGGTCACCGACCATGCGGTGGCGCGCGGGAACATCGAGCCGCCTGCGTTGTCGAAGTGCCCGGTGAGAATGTTGACGACGTCGACGAGCCAGCTGGCCAGGCTGCCGAATTCCTGGTTGCACGTACCGATCCGGCCGTACACCACGGCGCGCTCGGTGCTCACGAGCTCGCGAGCGAGCCCACGGATGCGCTCCGCGTCGATGCCGGTGACGCCGGCGACCCGCTCCGGGGACCAGTCCGCGGTCACCGTCCCGTAGACGGTCGAGCCCGTCGAGGTGGGGGGCCAGCTCGCCGAGGGCGACCAGATCCTCGTCGAACAGCGTGTGGGTGACGCCCAACAGCAGTGCGGCGTCGGTGCCCGGCGTGATCGGCAGCCACTCGTTGGCGCGGGACGCGGTCAGGGTGCGGACCGGGTCGATCACAATCACTTTGCCGCGCTTACGAATTCCGTCGATGATGCCCATCACGTCCGGTGCGGCGAGCAATGAGCCCTGCGACGCGGCCGGGTTGGCGCCCATCACCACCAGCAGGTCGGTGCGCTCGATGTCGGGCACCGGGAACGTCCACCAGCCGCCGTACATCAGGTGCGATGAGAGGTTCTTCGGCCACTGATCGACGGTTCCGGGCGAGTAGGACAGCGGGATGCCCGACATGCCCAGCAGCACTCCGGTGTAGCGGCCGAGCGAGAAGGAATGCGCGAGCGGGTTTCCGGTGTAGCAGGTCACCGCGCCGATGCCGTACTTCTCGATCACCGGGGCCAGCAGTTCGGTGCAACGCCGGAACGCCGCATCCCAACTGACCTCCTGCCATTGCCCGTCGACCTTGATCATCGGCTGGCGGATCCGGTCGGGGTCCTCGTGCACGACGCCCAGACTCGCGCCCTTCGGGCAGATGTGGCCGCGACTCCAGGTGTCGTCGCGGTTGCCGCGGATGCCGGCCACGCGGCCGTCGGAGACCTGAATCTCCAAGCCGCACATGGCTTCGCACAGCGGGCAGGTGTAAAGGTGGCGGCCGTCCTCGCCGATACCCGCCAGCAGGTTCGTTTGTCCGGTGGTCACATTCGCCTCCGATGATCGCTTGTTGTGACACACTGTAACGACAAATTGGCGAGGGGAGGGTGCGAATCTTGGAGACTGTCGAACGCCGTCATCGCCGGCAGGGTTCGCGTCGTGACCCGTCTATCGACGCCGCCGTGCTCGCCGCGACCCGGCGCCTGCTGGTCGATCGCGGCTACGCGGCGACGACCATCGATCTGATCGCCACCACGGCGCAGGTGAGCCGGCCCGCGGTGTATCGCCGATGGACCTCGAAGGCCCAACTGGTGCACGAGGCGCTCTTTCCCGACCTCGGCCCCGAACCTCCCGCCGACGACTTCGTCGCCGAGATCACCCGGCTGTGCCGCGGAGCCCTGGCGATGTACGGAGACCCGGCCGTGCGGGAGGCACTTCCCGGTCTTCTCAACGATCTACGGTCGGACCGCCGGATGCGCCGCGTGCTCAGTGACCGCTTGGAGGCCGCCGCGCGCAGTCAACTCGCCGAAAGGGTGGACTTGGCCGTTGCCGAGGGCACCGTGCGCCCCGAGATCGACGCCGACACCGTCATGGACGTGATTGCCGGCGGCGCCTGGTACGCGGTCTGCGTGCGGCACGTCAAAGACGTCAAGGACTCCAAGCCGCGGCGGCAGCGCTCAGCGAGCTGGTCCTGCGCGGAGTGCTCGTCTGAGTCGTTCAAGAATTGTGGGCGAAGGGGGACTTGAACCCCCACGTCCCGAAGGACACTGGCACCTGAAGCCAGCGCGTCTGCCATTCCGCCACTCGCCCCAACAACCGGGGAAGACTATCACGCACAACACCGCGCTCCCCAACCGCGCGGATGCGGCGCTGGGGGCCGCCGGCGACCTGAAAGCTTCCCGCGCAAATACTGCTGACCTGCCACGTTCTGATTCTCAGACTTCCATTGGTCACGCTGCAACGGCCTGGGCCGATACCATGCAGGCAAGGGTGGTGGCCAGGCGACACGCGGATGAACCGCAGGGTGCGCTCCGCTGACGACCAACGACGAATGAGGCAGGCGGTGATATGGGTCTGGTCGACCGTTTTGAGCGCAAGCTCGAGTCGACCGTCGGCGACGCATTCGCCCGAGTGTTCGGCGGATCGATCGTTCCGCAAGAGGTCGAGGCGATGCTTCGCCGAGAAGCGGAGACCGGTGCGCGGGAATTGGCAGCCGGGCGAGTTTTGGCGCCAAACGACTACGTCATTACCCTCAGTGTGCCTGACTATCAGAAGGTGAGTGCCGACCCGGACCTCACATCAGCGACTTTTGCCAAGCACTTGGAGGGATACATCCATGAGCAGGGATGGCAAACGTATGGTGATGTGGTCGTCAGGTTCGAACAATCATCCAGCCTGCACACCGGACAGTTTCGCGCGCGTGGGGCGGTCAATCCTGACTCCACCAATGACGATCCCGCCTCACCACCCCGAGAACTCTCGTCCAACGCAGAATCAGGAGTACCGATGAGCGACAACCCGACGCAATACGGCGGCCAGCCGCAGGGCCGGCCAGCCGATGAGTATTACGACGACCGGTACGGCCGGCCTGAGGACCGGGCGCAGGACCCACGTGGTCAGTACCCTCCGCAGGAACCGGGCGCGTACCCGGAGCAGGGCGGCTACCCGCCTCAGCGTGATGCGGGCTACCCGCCACGCCAGGGCGGCTACCCCGACCAGGGCGGCCAGGGCGGCTACCCCGACCAGGGCGGTTACCAACAACAGCCCTACGAGCAGCGCCCGCCCGCCGGCGGTTACGGCCCGCCCCAGGGCGGCGGTGGATACCAGGACCAGGGCTACCGGCAGCCGCCCGCCGGCTATGGCCCCCCGGGAGGTCAGCCCGGCTACCAGGCACCCCCGGGTGACTACGACTACGGACGTCCCCCTGCCCGGCCCGACGAAGGTGGCTACGGCCGGCCCGATGCCCGGCCGTCCTATCCCGACCAGGGTGGATATCCAGACCAGGGCGGCGGCTACCCCGACCAAGGTGGATATCCGGATCAGGGCGGCTACGGCGGACAGGCATACGGCCGTCAGGACCAGGCCTACGGCGCCCAGCCCGACTACGGGCGCTACGGCGAGTCGGGTGCCGGATACGCCGAGCCGGGATACGGCGAACCCCAGGGCGGCGGATACGACTACGGCCAGCCCGCGGCCGGTGGTTACGGCTACGGCCAGGGCGACTACCCCGTGGCCGGCGCCACCGTCACACTGCAACTCGACGATGGCAGCGGCCGCACCTACCAACTACGCGAGGGTGCGAACGTGATCGGCCGTGGGCAGGACGCTCAGTTCCGCCTGCCCGACACCGGTGTTTCGCGTCGTCACCTGGAAATCCGCTGGGACGGTCAGGTGGCACTGCTCGCCGACCTCAATTCGACGAACGGCACGACCGTCAACAACGCGCCGGTGCAGGAGTGGCAGCTCGCCGATGGCGACGTGATCCGGTTGGGCCATTCCGAGATCGTCGTGCGCGTGCACTGACCGCGGGCCGACCATCGGCCGGGGGAAGCTGTCGGCTTCACCCCATGCCGCTGGCTGTCCAAGTATCGTGACTTTGCCGAAGGTGGCGACTTGGTATTTGTTGTCGATGCGACGGAAACGGATGGGGACGGAGAGGACGTCAGATGCAGGGGTTGGTACTGCAACTGACCCGCGTCGGCTTCCTGTTGCTTCTGTGGTTGTTCATCTGGTCGGTGCTAAGGATCCTGAAGACCGATATCTACGCGCCCACCGGAGCGGTCATGGTGCGACGGGGACTGCCGTTGCGGGGTTCACTGCTGCCCAATCGCGGCCGCAGGAACGTGGCGCGTCAGCTAGTCGTCACCGAGGGCGCACTCGCGGGCACCCGCATCACTTTGGGCAGCCAACCGGTGCTCATCGGCCGCGCCGACGACTCGACTCTGGTTCTCACCGACGATTACGCCTCGACACGGCATGCCAGGCTGTCCCCTCGAGGTTCGGAGTGGTACGTAGAAGACCTAGGATCGACCAACGGCACATACCTCGACAGGGCCAAGGTGACGACTGCGGTACGCGTTTCGATGGGGACGCCGGTTCGAATCGGCAAGACGGTAATTGAGCTGCGCCCGTGACACTGGTGCTTCGATACGCCGCGCGCAGCGACCGCGGCCTGGTCCGCGCTAACAACGAGGACTCCGTCTACGCCGGCGCGCGGCTACTCGCGCTCGCCGACGGCATGGGCGGTCATGCAGCCGGTGAGGTCGCCTCCCAGCTGGTGATCGCGGCGCTGGCCCACCTCGATGACGACGAGCCCGGCGGCGACCTGTTGAGCAAGCTCGACACCGCGGTCCGCGAAGGCAACTCCGCAATTGCGGCGCAGGTCGAGGCCGACCCCGAACTCGAGGGCATGGGCACCACGTTGACCGCGATCCTGTTCGCGGGCAATCGTCTTGGACTCGTCCACATCGGCGACTCTCGCGGCTATCTACTCCGTGACGGTGAACTCAACCAGATCACCAAGGACGACACGTTCGTCCAGACCCTGGTCGACGAGGGCCGCATAACGCTCGAGGAGGCGCACAGCCACCCGCAGCGGTCACTTATCATGCGCGCGCTCACCGGTCACGAGGTGGAGCCCACCTTGATCATGCGCGAGGCCCGCGCCGGGGACCGCTACCTGTTGTGCTCGGACGGTCTGTCCGATCCGGTCAGTCACGAGACCATCCTCGAAGCGCTGCAGATCGCCGACACTGCCGAAAGTGCGGACCGCCTGATCGAATTGGCGCTGCGCGGCGGCGGACCCGACAACGTGACGGTGGTGGTGGCTGACGTCGTCGACTACGACTACGGCCAGACCCAGCCCATCCTCGCGGGTGCCGTATCCGGTGACGACGACCAGAGCGTGCCGCCCAATACGGCGGCGGGCCGCGCATCCGCGTTCAACCCGCGCCGCAACGTAGCCAAGCGAATTGAGCCGCCTCCTCAGGAGCCGGTCCCTGCACCGCGATCGCGGCGGCGAATATTCATCGCCGCCGCGCTTTTGATTTTGGTGGTGGTTGCCGGCCTGGTCATCGGCCGCGAGATTGTGCGCAGTAACTATTACGTCACCGCGCACGAGGGCACCGTGTCGATCATGCGCGGAGTGCCTGGGTCCATCCTCGGCCTGGCAATGCAGGAGACGTACCGCCATGGTTGCCTGACAGACCGCAACGACCTCAATCTCATCGCACCGGACCAGGCGCCGTCCGGCTGCCAACTCTTTCGCGTCACAGATCTCAAAGAGGCCGAAAGGGCGCAGGTCGAAGCGGGCCTGCCGACCGGCTCCGAGGACGACGCCATCGTCCAGATCAACAAGCTCGCCCAAGGTTCGGTGCTGCCGGTCTGTCTACCGCCGCCGACATCTCCACCGCCGTCGCCGCGCCCCAGTGCAGTCCCGCATTCGCCGGACCCGTCGAATTCGCCTGGGGTGCCCAACACTTCACCGAACAACCCGACAACGGGCCAGCCGACGGAGAGCGGGGGGGCGCCTGCGCCCGAAACGCCGCGGACGGTGACGAGGCCGGCTTCCCCCGCTCCGGAGCCGACCTCACCCGCGCCTCCTGATTCCTCGTCACCCGTGCCTGCGCCTCCACCGTCGCCCGCGACTTCAGCGCCGGTGCCGTCCCAGACCGTCACCGCACTGCCCCCACCACCGCAGGAACCCGGGACGAACTGCCGGGAATTGTCATGACGACCCAGCCGCAGTCACCCGTGGCCGTCACTCCCCCGCTGCCCAACAGGCGTAACGCCGAATTGTTCCTCCTCGGCTTCGCCGCGGTCATCACCACCGTGGCCCTACTGCTCGTTGAGGCCAACCAGGAACAAGGTCTGCGTTGGGATCTCGCGCAGTACGCCGTCGCGTACCTGGCCCTGTTCGCCGGTGCGCATCTCGCGGTGCGGCGGTTCGCGCCGTATGCCGACCCGCTGCTGCTTCCGGTGGTCGCGCTGCTGAACGGGCTCGGTTTGGTGATGATTCACCGACTGGACCTCGCCGAGGGCGTACTCATCCAGCGGGGCCTCGGCGGCACCGCCGACCAGCAGATGCTGTGGACCCTCGTCGGCGTCATCGGCTTTTCGATCGTCGTCATCTTCTTGCGCGACCACCGCATGCTTGCGCGGTACGGCTACGTATGTGGGCTCACCGGCCTGATGCTGTTGATCATTCCGGCGGTACTCCCCAGCTCGATGTCCGAGCAGAACGGCGCGAAGATCTGGATTCGGTTGCCGGGCTTTTCGATTCAGCCCGCCGAGTTCTCGAAGATCCTGCTTCTCATCTTCTTCGCCTCGGTGCTGGTGTCCAAGCGAAGCGTGTTCACCAGCGCGGGCAAGCACTTCCTCGGCATGGACCTCCCCCGGCCCCGTGACCTGGCGCCCCTGCTGGCGGCATGGGTTGCGTCGGTCGGTGTGATGATCTTCGAGAAGGACCTCGGCACCTCGCTGCTGCTGTACGCATCCTTCCTGGTCATGGTCTACATAGCGACCGACCGGTTGAGTTGGGTGGTCATCGGCTTGGGCCTGTTCGCCGCGGGAAGCGTTGCGGCGTACCACCTTTTCGGCCACGTCCAGGTTCGCGTGCAGAACTGGCTCGACCCGTTCGCCGACCCGGAGGGCGCCGGTTATCAGATGGTGCAGTCGATGTTCAGCTTCGCCACCGGGGGGATCTTCGGCACCGGTCTGGGCAACGGGCAGCCCGGCACCGTGCCCGCCGCGTCGACCGACTTCATCATCGCCGCGATCGGTGAGGAACTTGGCCTCGTGGGCCTGGCCGCCGTCCTGATGCTGTACACGATCCTGATCATCCGCGGGCTCCGCACGGCGCTCGCGGTGCGCGACAGCTTCGGCAAGCTGCTGGCCGCCGGGCTGGCCTCCACGCTGGCGATCCAACTGTTCATCGTGGTGGGCGGCGTGACCAAGCTGATCCCGTTGACCGGGCTCACCACGCCATGGATGTCCTACGGCGGCTCATCACTGCTGGCGAACTACCTGCTGCTGGCGATCCTGGTTCGGATATCCCATTCGGCACGGCGCCCCATCGTCACCACCCCGCAGGCCGCGACGCCGATTGCGGCGGTGAGCACCGAGGTGATCGAGAAGGTATGAACACCTCGCTACGCCGCATCTCCATCTCGGTCATGGTCCTGGTCGTGTTGTTGCTTGCCAACGCCACTCTCACCCAGGTATTCACCGCTGACGGCCTGCGCTCTGATCCACGCAACCAGCGCGTGCTGCTCGACGAGTATTCGCGTCAGCGCGGCCAGATTTCGGCCGGCGGTCAGCTCCTGGCGTATTCCGTGTCGACGAATGGGCGGTTCCGCTTCCTGCGCGTGTATCCGAACCCGTATGCGTATGCGCCCGTCACCGGTTTCTACTCGCTGCAATATTCGAGCACCGGCCTCGAGCGCGCCGAGGACACCGTCCTCAACGGCTCGGACCAGCGCCTGTTCGGCCGGCGACTCGCAGACTTCTTCACCGGCCGCGATCCCCGCGGCGGAAACGTCGACACCACCATCAAACCCCAAGTGCAGCAGGCGGCCTGGGATGCGATGAAGGACGGCTGTGGCGGCCCGTGCAAGGGTTCCGTGGTGGCACTCGAGCCGTCCACCGGCAAGATTCTCGCGATGGTTTCATCGCCGTCGTACGACCCCAACCTGCTGGCCACGCACAATATGGACGAGCAGTCGACCATCTGGGAGCAGTTGCGCGACGACCCCGATTCACCGTTGCTGAACCGCGCGATCTCCGAAACGTACCCGCCCGGCTCCACTTTCAAGGTCATCACCACCGCGGCTGCGCTTCAGCACGGCGCGACCGAGGACACCCAGCTCACCTCCGCGGCTCGAATCACGCTGCCGGACAGCACCGCAACGCTGGAGAACTTCGACGGCTCCACCTGTGGCGGGGCCCCGACGACCACGCTTCGTCAGGCATTCGCGAAATCCTGCAACACGGCCTTCGTCGAGCTCGGCCTCGACACCGGAAGGGACGCCTTGCGGTCCGCTGCGTCGTCATTCGGACTGGACACTCCCACCCCGATGATCCCGCTTCAGGTGGTCGAGTCGACCGTCGGGCCCATCACCGACGACGCCGCACTGGGCATGTCGAGCATCGGCCAGAAGGACGTCGCGGTCACACCTCTGCAGAACGCATTGGTCGCCGCGACCATCGCAAACGACGGGGTGACGATGCGGCCGTACCTGGTCGATAGCCTTAAGGGACCCGACCTTGCCAATATCGGGACAGCGGCGCCGCAGGAAGAGCGGCGAGCGGTGCCGCAGAAGGTCGCCGATACACTGACGGATCTGATGGTCGCCGCTGAGCAGGCAACGCAGCAGAAGGGAGCCATCGCCGGCGTGCAGATCGCTTCGAAGACCGGCACTGCGGAGCACGGCACCGATCCGCGCAATACTCCGCCACATGCCTGGTACATCGCATTCGCCCCAGCGCAGGCACCCAAGGTCGCCGTCGCCGTGCTGGTCGAGAACGGTGGCGACCGATTGTCAGCCACCGGAGGGGTCCTGGCCGCGCCGATTGGGCGCGCCACTATTGCAGCAGCGTTGCGGGAGGGAACATGAGTCCCCGCGTAGGTGTGACGCTGTCCGGCCGCTACCGGCTGCAGCGGCTCATCGCCACCGGCGGCATGGGCCAGGTCTGGGAAGGCATCGACTCCCGGCTGGGACGCCGCGTCGCAGTCAAGGTGCTCAAGGCCGAGTATTCCGAGGACGCCGAGTTCGTCGAACGGTTCCGCGCCGAGGCGCGCACGGTCGCGATGCTCAACCACCCGGGCATCGCCGGTGTGTACGACTACGGCGAGACCGATATGGACGGTGAGGGCCGCACCGCATACCTGGTGATGGAACTCGTCAACGGCGAGCCGCTGAACTCCGTGCTCAAGCGCACCGGCCGACTGTCGCTGCGCCACGCGTTGGACATGCTCGAGCAGACCGGACGTGCCCTTCAGGTCGCGCACACCGCAGGTCTGGTGCACCGCGACGTCAAGCCCGGCAACATCCTCATCACACCGACCGGGACGGTGAAACTCACCGACTTCGGCATCGCCAAAGCCGTCGACGCCGCGCCGGTGACCCAGACCGGAATGGTGATGGGCACCGCCCAGTACATCGCCCCCGAACAGGCCCTCGGCCACGACGCGACCGCGGCCAGCGATGTGTACGCCCTGGGAGTCGTTGGCTACGAATCCCTTTCGGGCAAGCGGCCGTTCACCGGTGATGGTGCGCTGACCGTCGCGATGAAGCACATCAAGGAGACTCCGCCGCCGCTGCCGGCTGATCTGCCCCCCAATGTGCGCGAGCTGATCGAGATCAGCCTGGTCAAGAATCCGGGGATGCGGTACCGCTCGGGCGGCCTGTTCGCCGACGCGGTTGCCGCTGTCCGGTCGGGCCGCCGTCCGCCGAGGCCTAACCAGGCGCCGACACTCGGGCGGGCGACGCCCGCGTCGGTGCCGTCGGCAGCTCAGGCGCGCGCCGCAGCGGACCTGACCGGACGTACCCAGGCCACCGCTGCCCGGCCCCGCCCGGCCACCGGAAGCCATCGCCCTCCCCCGGCGCCGTCGCGCGGCACGTTCTCCTCCGGTCAGCGGGCACTGCTGTGGGCGGCCGGTGTGCTCGGCGCCCTGGCGATCGTCATCGCGATACTCATCGTGCTTAACGCCCAGGACCGTAAGGACCAAGAGCAGACGCCGTCGCCGACGATCACCGACACCATCACCGAGACCACCCCGTTCTCGCCGACCGCGATGCCGGATCGGACCGACCAGGAAGCCATCCGTGATGGTGGGGCAGAATTCGGGGTAACCCGAATCAATGCGTTCGCGTCCCCGGCAACGGTGCAGGTGACACTCCCGCTCACGGAGCCGGAGGGCCAGCGGCCCTCAACTCCAGAACAGACATGGCAATGACAACCCCGCAACACCTGTCCGACCGGTACGAACTCGGCGACATCCTGGGCTTCGGCGGCATGTCCGAAGTCCATTTGGCGCGCGATCAGCGGTTGCACCGCGACGTGGCGGTCAAGGTGCTGCGCGCGGATCTGGCCCGCGATCCGAGCTTCTACCTGAGGTTTCGCCGCGAGGCGCAGAACGCCGCAGCGCTGAACCACCCCGCCATCGTTGCGGTCTACGACACCGGTGAGGCCGAGACCCCCAACGGTCCCCTGCCCTACATCGTGATGGAGTACGTCGAAGGCGTCACGCTGCGCGACATCGTGCACACCGACGGGCCGATGGAGCCGCAGCGGGCCATCGAGGTCATCGCCGATGCGTGCCAGGCGCTGAACTTCAGCCACCAGCACGGGATCATCCACCGCGACGTCAAACCCGCGAACATCATGATCAGCAACGCAGGCGCTGTGAAGGTGATGGACTTCGGCATCGCGCGCGCGCTCGCCGATGCCAGTAACGTCACCCAGACCGCGGCCGTGATCGGCACCGCGCAGTATCTATCCCCCGAACAGGCGCGCGGCGAGAAGGTCGACGCCCGCTCCGATGTGTACTCGCTGGGCTGCGTGCTGTACGAAATGCTCACCGGCGAGCCGCCTTTCGTCGGTGATTCGCCCGTCGCAGTGGCGTATCAACACGTCCGCGAAGATCCGATTCCCCCGTCGCAGCGTCACGAGGGCATCTCCCCCGAGCTGGATGCCGTCGTGCTCAAGGCCCTGGCCAAGAACCCCGACAACCGGTATCAGACGGCGGCGGAGATGCGCACCGACCTGGTCAAGGTGCACAGCGGTGAGCAGCCCGATGCGCCGAAGGTGTTCACCGACGCCGAGCGCAGCTCGCTGATGTCGGCTCAGCCGGGCGATCACCGGACCGAGCCCATCGACGCCGTCGGGCGTGCACAGCCGCAGTACATCGAGCGGGAGCGGCGTGGCTCGATCGGCCGTTGGCTCATCGCCGTTGCGGTGCTGGCCGTACTGACCGTGGTGGTGACGCTGGCGATCAACATGGTGGGCGGCGGCACTCGCGACGTCGCGGTGCCCGACGTGAGCGGCAAGGTGTCGGCCGACGCGATAGCCGAGCTGCAGAACCGCGGCTTCAGGACTCGCACCCAGCAGAAACCGGACTCCAACGTCCCGCCCGACCATGTGATCGGCACCGACCCGTCCGCCAACTCGTCGGTCGACGCCGGCGACGAGATCACCATCAGCGTGTCCACCGGCCCCGAGCAGCGCGAGATTCCCGACGTCAGGAACCTCAGCTACGACGACGCTGTGGAAAAGCTCTCCGATGCGGGCTTCGAGAACTTCCGGCCGTCCTCGTCGCCGTCGACACCAGAGATGAAGGACAAGGTCTCGGCACCAACCCGCCGGTCAACCAGACGTCGGCGATCACCAACGAGATCACGATCGTGCTTGGGCGCAGGCCCGGAGACGCGCCCGATCCCCGACGTGAAGGGCCAGGCGCAAGACAGCGCCGTGCAGATTCTGACGGCGTCGGGCTTCACCAAGACCGTGCCGGTCGAGGTGGACAGCACACTTCCCGCCGGGCAGCTACTCGGTACCAATCCGCCTGCGGGACAGACGGTTCCCGTCGACACAGTGATACAGCTGCAAGTGTCGCGGGGCAACCAGTTCCTGATGCCCGACCTGCGGGGCCAGTTCTGGACCGACGCCGAGCCGAGGCTGCGCGCACTGGGCTGGATTGGCGTACTCGACCGTGGCGGCGACGTTCAGAACAGCGGCCAGCGCACCAACGCCGTGGTGACCCAGAGCCCGTCTGCGGGCACCGGAGTGAATTACGACGGCCGGATCACGCTGAGTTTCGCGTCGTAGCCGCGGCGACCGCGGTGGCGACTTCGTCCTCCAGTCGGCGGACCAGTGTCTCCTCGGGCGCGGCGCCGCAGTAGCCCAGCCAGTTCGCCAGCATCCGGTGTCCGCCCTCGGTCAGGATCGACTCGGGGTGGAACTGGACACCGTGGATGGGCAATTCGGCGTGGCGCACACCCATGACGACGCCGCCTTCGGTGCGTGCGATCACTTCGAGTTCGGCTGGCATCGTCTCGGGGAGGATGGTCAACGAGTGATAGCGCGTGGCCGTGAAGGGATCCGGAAGTCCCTGCAGCACACCGCTGTTGGTGTGGTGCACGGTACTGGTCTTGCCGTGTAGCAGCTCGGGTGCCCGGTCGACGGTGCCGCCGAACGCCACCCCGATGGCCTGATGGCCCAGGCACACGCCGAGCAGGGGAGTCTCGGCGGCCGCGCTGGCTTTGACGAGTGGGATCGAGGCGCCTGCGCGCTCGGGAGTGCCCGGCCCGGGGGAGAGCAGCACACCGTCGAATGTCTGCGCGGCGTCGGCGATGTCGTCCTCGGTGGCCAGGCGGTCGTCGTCGTTGCGCCAGACCTCGGCGTTCACCCCGAGCTGACCCAGGTACTGGACCAGGTTGAACACGAAGCTGTCGTAGTTGTCGACGACCAGGACACGCATCAGCCCAGGTTACCATTCCGCCGTGCAGCTGACGTGCACGAAATCGCTCAATAGCCGACGGGTCCCGCGGGCTTGGCGAACTTCATCCGCACCGGCCCGGGATACCCCGCCAGATCCACCTGCGCGCTGGGCTCCTCGCGTGTAGCCCAACCCGAACCGCACCACGTACTGCCGGTAGAGCGTCACCAGCGGCGCCGCGGCGAGGGCGGCCTGCATCGCAGGCGCGTTGCCGATCGCGGTGATGACGTACGGCGGACTGTAGGTGCGTCCGTTGAGCAGCAGCGTATTGCCGACGCACCGCGGCGCCGAGGTGCCGATGATCCGCTGATCCTGCATCTGGATGCCCTCTGCGCCGGCACTCCACAGTGCATTCAGAACGGCGTCGATGTCCTGCTGGTGCACGACGAGGTCATCGGGGGAGGCGTCGCGGGGGAAACGGCCCTCAGCGTCGCGCTGAGCGTCATTCAACGTCACCACCAGACCGGGTCCGCGCATCGGCTCCAGGCCGGCCTCGACGGCCAACCTGGCGGACCGGTTGGTGATGGCGGCCAGTGCCGCGTCTGCCCCCGGCGATCCGCCGTGGTGGCTGTCCAGTGAATTCACCAGTGAGTCGCGCTCGATAGTCAGCCGGTCGACCGACTGCTGCGCCTCCCGCACCAGGTCGACCAGCCGGGGTGCGTCGCTGCGCCTGATCTCGCCGCCGTCGGAGACGTCGTGGGTCGCAGCCAACAGCAGTCCGGCCAGAATGCAGACCACGGGCACGCCGAACCGCCATGCGGACTTGGACGTGGGCGCCATCGGCTGGTCTCCTGCGGGTGATGCCTGCGTTAGGCTAGGTACATCGTCGCACCGTGTGACGCCGTCTGTCCCGAAGGTACGTATGCCCAAGTCCAAGGTTCGCAAGAAGAACGACTTCACCATCAGCCCGGTGAGCCGGACACCGGTCAAGGTCAAGGCCGGTCCGTCGAGCATTTGGTTCGTTGTGTTCTTCGTCGGCCTGATGCTGGTCGGGTTGGCCTGGCTGCTGGTGTTCCAGCTGGCGGCCTCCGCCATTCCCTTCTTGGCGGATCTGGGCCCGTGGAATTACGCGATCGCGTTTGCTTTCATGATCAGTGGGTTGTTGCTCACAATGCGCTGGCGCTGAGTGGCCAAACCAGGGGTATGAATTCAATCGTGCTTCCGTGCGTTACCCGTTTAGCAACCTTACGGTCACCAGATCACACCGTTGTGATTCATCCCCATTGGGGATAGCACTTGTGGATAACTTCATTAGCCACGGTAAAAGGGTGTTGACACGCCGTGCAGCAAACTGAGTGGAGCCCGCCGACCCTCGGCATTGCAGCGCTCGGCGTAGGCGGTCTTATCTTGGCTGTAGGCGCTGTGACGCTGATCACAGACCCTCCCGGACGAGTGCTGGTGGGCATTGCCGCAGTTGGCTTAATTGTGTTTGCAAGTTTGTCGTGGCGTGCGCGGCCCAAGCTGGCAATCAAAAGTGACGCCCTCGTCACCCGCGGCCTGATGGGTGAAACCGTGCTGAAACATGCCGATATCAAGCTGATCCGCATCACGGAATTCCGCCGGATCGGCCGCAAGACACGCTTGCTCGAGATCGACACGGTGGACGACCGGCTACTTGTGTTCACCCGGTGGGACCTGGGAACAGACCCGCTGCACGTGCTCGACGCGCTTACGGCTGCCGGCTTCGCCGGCTCCTGAAAATCAGGCGATGGTGATGGATTCGACGACCACCGGATCAGTCGGCTTGTCCCGCTGATCGGTCGCTGTCGTCGCGATCGCGTCGACCACCTTCTGCGACTCCGGATCGACAACCTCACCGAAGATCGTGTGCTTGCGGTTCAGGTGCGGCGTCTTGCCGACCGTGATGAAGAACTGCGATCCGTTGGTGCCGGGTCCCGCGTTCGCCATCGCCAACAGATAGGGCTTGTCGAACTGCAGTTCCGGGTGGAACTCGTCGGCGAATTTGTAGCCGGCATCGCCGCGGCCTGTACCGGTCGGATCCCCGCCCTGGATCATGAACCCGTCGATGACCCGGTGGAAGATCACGCCGTCGTAAAACGGACCCGATGAACCGCCCGACGCGTTCTGAGTGCTGTAGTCCTTGGTGCCCTGTGCCAGTCCCACGAAGTTGGCGACGGTCTTGGGTGCATGATTTCCGAAGAGCGCGATTTTGATGTCACCACGGTTGGTGTGCAGCGTCGCGGTCGCTGTCTGTATAGGGCTCGTCACGGGATGCCAGTGTGCCACGCGCCGTTCGACGCTCAACGGGCACCGCCGTGTTGCGGTTGGTGGCAGTCTGGTACCGATTCCCGTTACGGCCGCGAGAGAGGTGCGAGATGCGCGCGAAGACCGAGATCGGCTTGACCCCTGGGCAGCGGTTGTCCCGCGGCCTCAAATATTCGGCAGTCGGTCCGGTCGATGTCACCCGGGGCGCGTTGGGCCTCAGCGTGGACGGCGCGCAGTCATCTGCCGCCTGGGTTGGCGACCTCTACCGCCGCAGCCGGCTGAAGGATCAGTTGGGCAAGGAGCTGGCAGCCGCGCAAGACACCATCGCCGCTGAACTTGCGGCCGCCCAGGAAGTGGTGGCGAACCTGCCGCAGGCGTTGCAAAAGGCGCGCACCCGCCGGCGAAAGCGTCCGCTGCTGCTGGCCGCGCTCGGGGTAGCGGTGCTGGCCGGGGGAGCGGTGGCGTTCTCGATCATCCGTCGGCCTCCCCCGCAGGAGCCGCCGACGCTGCAGCCGAGCGTGACGGTGTCGCCCAAACCTTGACGGCAGCAATCGGTTGTGCCCGTTGGGCATCGGGCGTCTGACCGGCGCCTAGGGGCGCAAGCGCGCTCAGGTCTAACGCTACATCGGTGGCCGATTTGATTTCTCGGATGCCCGCACTCGCGCGAAAGGGGCGATCGCTCTCGGCGCTGGCGGGCGCAGCCGAAAATCTTTCTTATTTCCGGAAATTCATCACCGAAGGCGCCTCGGCGATGGGTGCAGAACCCACGATCTCGAGAATCCGATGTTCGCCGGACACGCCCTTTAGTCGGTGCACGCCGCGATCCGCGAACGTCAACTTTGTGTCCCGGGCTCGCTCGGCCGTCGCTTCGGACACGAAAACCTGACGCACGTCGGCCATCGACATCACCCGCGCGCCGATGTGGACCGCGAGGCCCCCGATGTCGCCCGAGCTTCGGACCGTCACGTCTCCGGTGTGCAGTCCCATGCGAACCTCGACACCCAGCGCGTGCACGCCGCGCGAGATGCGCAGTGCGGTAAATAAAGCATCCTCGGCACGATCGAAGACGGCGAGGTGGCCGTCGCCCGTGAAGTTTGCGACGCGGCCCGCCCGGTGCTCGACCTCGCGTCGCACGAAACCGTCGAGATCATCGAGAGTCTGTGCCCAAGATGCGTCCCCGACGGACTCCGCGAGTTCCGTCGAACCGACGATGTCGAGGAACATTACGGTTGCGTGTTTCGTCGGATCAGGATCGATGTGTCCGCCGATGAAGTCGGCGTACTCGTCCAACTGGGGATTCCCATCCGGCTGATAGAAGAGCTTCCCCGGCACCTCGACTAGGCGAGCATCGGGTATCCGGGCGGCGAGATCCCGGCTCTGCTCTACGTTCGTGTGACCGAGATCGCCGGTGTAATAGACGAGGGTCGGGATTGTAATCAGTCCGACGAGCTCACGAATGTCGATCGTGGTTGTCGAACGGATGCACGCCGCCGCCGTGCTGGGCCCGCAGACGAAGCGTTCCACGCGGCCGCACACCTCGAGGAAGGTCGGATCGGACGCAAGCGTAGAGAACGCCGCGATGAATGAGCCGTCACCCCAAGTCGACTCGACGGCGTCCGCGACAAAACGGATGTCCTCGTCGCTCAGCAGTGCGATCGGATAGTCGTCGGCTCGCGTCGATTTTGCGGCGGTGTTCACTAGCGCGACTCGAAGGATCCGATCTGGATGGTGAACGGCGAGATACGCGGCTGCGGTGGCAGACGACCCCTCCCCAGTCAGCGCGACCCGGTTGAGTTGGAGCGCATCCATCACGGCGAGGACGTCCTCAGCGAATTCGTCGATGCGGTGGAACCGCGGCGGAACGACAGGATCGGATGTGCCGAGACCGCGGCGGTCAAGTGAAACAACACGGCTAATCGAGCCGAGTTGCCGCCACAACCTTAGGAACGAAGGATGCATGTCTCGGGTGTCGACGGTCGCAGCCCACTCCGACAGGAATACGTGGACCGGTTCCTTATCGCCCCACTCCCGGTAGGCGATGTGAAAGCCGTCCTTCGTCCGTGCGTAACCCGCCCGCGACATGAGCTCAGCGTACGTACTCAACGTGCGGAGAAGTCGTACGTTGGATACGACGGTCGCCAAGCCTGTTGGGTGGCCGGTCGGGCCAGGTTGGGAACCACGCCCCAGCGGCGTTGTTCCTTGTTCAGCAGTCCCGGTCGAAGGCGCTACCTACGATCGGATCACTATGTCCACAGACGACACGATCGGCGGCATTCGCCGGGTGGATCTGCAGAACCGCGGGCCCTGGAGGCGGAGGCTGTGGTGGTGGGCCGGCGGCGCAATCGCTGCCACTAAGACTGGTCTGGCCTTCTATCGCAAGTACGTGGTTCCCTTCGAGGCGCCGCTGATCAAGGCCTCGCGAGGACACTTGAAGCTCGGTGTTTCCCTGCCGATGGTGGTGTTGACTTCGGTAGGGGCGCGCAGTGGTGAACGCCGGGAAGTCCCGATCGCTTACTTCACTGACAGTGATGACGTGATACTGATTGCTTCGAATTACGGCGGTTCGCGGCATCCAGCGTGGTACCACAATCTGCGCGCTCACCCTGAATGTGAGTTGTACATCGGCCCGCGCGGTGGTCGCTTCATCGCACGTGAAGCAGATGGAGCGGACCGAGATCGGCTGTACGAACTTGCCAAGGATCGGCTTGCCGGGGTGTTCGCCCTGCACGAGAAGCGGAGCGGTGATCGAGCCATCCCGGTGATGCGACTGACTCCCGCGCGCGGCTGACGTTCGACCGCGATTTGCGGATTGCTTGTGGAGCCTAGGGGATTCGAACCCCTGACTTCTGCCTTGCAAAGGCAGCGCTCTACCAACTGAGCTAAGGCCCCTCGTCGGGATGTTTCAGGCCGGTACGTCGGCCGCCGCGTGCCACACCTCCACGCCGTGCCGAGACCGCCAGATCGCCACGGCGACAACCGCGGCGACCGCTGTGGCGAGCAGCACCACAACCCTCATGGTGTGAACCTTTCCGTGGGGCTAGGAGGACTCGAACCTCCGACCTCTTCGTTATCAGCGAAGCGCTCTAACCGCCTGAGCTATAGCCCCGTATATGCCGGTACGGCCGAGCGACGAGACTACCGCAATCGTAAGCTCCCGCCCAAACCTGCGAACTCAGTCGCGATCGGCCAACGTGACTTCCACACCCCCGACGATGTCGGTGGTGAGGTTGTAGATGAAGGCGCCGATGGTCGCCATCGCCGTCAGCAAGACGATGTTCACCAGACCGATCAGAGCCGCACCGCCGAATATCGTTCCGCTATCACGAGCTCGCCGCCGGAGCTACCGCTGGCGCTGGTCAGCAGGTCGCCGACGTTGCTGTTCAGCTTGCTCCACACACCCATGCCGCCGAGCACCAGATACAGGAACGCAACGGCGATCATCCAGACGAAGAACAACGCGACGGACAGGACCGCCGAGACCTTCAGCACGCTCCACGGGTCCACCCGGCGGATCTGCATGCTGGCGCGCACCGGGCCCTGATGGCGGCTGGCCACCTGCGCTCGCCCGGCCGGGGCCGGGGGACGACTTGGCCGGTTCCTGCCCGGGACGCTCCGCACCCGGCTTGCGCGCCGCCGAACGCGGTGCCGCTCCGGAGAGGTCGGGGATCTCGCTGGCGTACTTCTCGGGCCTCTGGGGCTGCTCGGTGCGTACGGGAGGCTCGGGTCGCGCAGCCTGTTCCGGCCGAGCAGGGGGTTCGGGCCGTGCGGGGGCTTCGGATCGCGTCGGTTCGGGCCGTCCGGACTGCTCGGGTGGCGGATCTGCCCACCCGGCCGCGTCCTGCTCCTGCGGTGACGCAGTGGCCGAGCCGCCGGAGAGGAACCGGTTCAGCCGGGCATCGATGCCGGGGGAGTGGCTCGTCGCTCCGCTGTTCGGATGCCGCGGCGCATCCGGCCGCGCGGGTGCGTCCGGCCGTCCGGAGGTTTCCGGCGTCCTGCTCGTAGGCTTGGCCGCCCTGCCCCGCTGCCACGGTGGGACCTCGGTCGCATCGGCGATTCGCTCCGGGCTCGATCCGCCGGGTAGCGGACCCCGCGACGCGGCGCCGCCCACCGCGCCACCCTCCGGACCGGGAGCAGAGCCGGAGCCATTGCCGCCCCCCTCGGTCGCGCGGGGATACCCGGGCTCGTTCGGTGAACTCACCTACGGCTCCTTACTGGTCACGACTCTGGTCTACTCGCCGACGTCGGTGTTGACCTCGTCGGTGCTGTCGCCTTCCTCGGCGTTGCGCGCGATGGCTATCAGTGTGGTGCCCTCGCCCAGGTTCATCAACCGAACGCCCTTGGTCTGCCGCCCGGCCTTGCGCACCTGGCGAGCCGCCGTCCGGATGACACCGCCACCTGAGGTAATGGCGTACAACTCTGTGTCGTCATCGACGATCAACGCTCCGACCAGACTGCCACGCCTCTTGTCGAACTGAACCGTCAGCACCCCTTTGCCACCGCGACCCTGAACCGGGTACTCGTCGATCGCAGTGCGCTTCGCGTACCCGCCGGCCGTTGCGACCAGCAGATATGTATCCTCGCGCACGACGTTCAGCGACAGCAGCTTGTCTTCCTCGTTGAACCGCATGCCCTGCACACCGGAGGTGGCGCGGCCCATCGGACGCAGCGCCTCGTCGGTTGCTGAGAACCGGATCGACTGGCCCTTGGCCGACACCAGCAGCAGGTCCTCCTCCGAGGAGCACAGCACCGCGCCAACCAATTCGTCGCCGTCGCGCAGGTTGACTGCAACGATGCCGCCGGTCCGATTGGAGTCGAAGTCGGTGAGCTTGGACTTCTTCACCAGGCCGTTGCGGGTGGCCAGCACCAGATACGGCGCATCCTCGTAGGTCTTGATCTGGATGACCTGAGCGATGCGCTCCTCCGGTTGGAAGGCCAGCAGGTTGGCCACGTGCTGGCCGCGCGCGATGCGCGACGCCTCGGGCAGGTCGTATGCCTTGGCGCGGTAGACCCGGCCCTGTGTGGTGAAGAACAGAATCCAGTCGTGCGTGGAGCAGACGAAGAAGTGGTTGACGATGTCGTCCTGCTTCAGCCCCGCGCCCTGCACACCCTTACCGCCGCGCTTCTGGCTGCGGTAGAGGTCGGACTTTGTCCGCTTGGCGTAGCCGGTCTCGGTGATCGTGACGACGACTTCTTCGCGCGCGATCAGGTCCTCGTCGGCGACATCGCCGTCGGCGGCGATGATTCGGGTGCGCCGGTCGTCGCCGTACTTGTCGACGAGCTCCTTGAGCTCGTCGCGCACGATGGCGCGTTGGCGCTCCGGCTTGGCCAGGATGTCCTCGAGGTCGGCGATCTCGGCCTCGATCTTGGCCAGATCGTCGACGATGCGCTGGCGTTCCAGGGCGGCCAACCGGCGCAGCTGCATGTCGAGGATGGCCTGGGCCTGGATGTCGTCGATGTCGAGCAGCTCGATCAGGCCCGCCCGGGCGACGTCGACGGTCTCCGACGCCCGGATCAGCGCGATGACCTCGTCGAGCGCGTCGAGCGCCTTGACCAGACCGCGCAGGATGTGGGCCCGTTCGTTGGCCTTGCGCAGCCGGTAGGTGGTGCGCCGCACGATGACGTCGAGTTGGTGGTTGACGTAGTGCCGGATCAGCTGGTCGAGCCGCAACGTGCGCGGCACACCATCGACGATGGACAGCATGTTGGCGCCGAAGCTGGTCTGCAGCTGGGTGTGCTTGTAGAGGTTGTTCAGCACCACCTTGGCCACGGCGTCGCGCTTGAGTTCGACGACGATGCGCAGCCCGACCCGATCACTGGACTGATCCTCGATGTTGGAGATCCCGGCCAGCTTGCCGTCGCGAACCTGCTCGGCGATCGAGGTGATGAAGTTGTCGTGGTTGACCTGATACGGCAGTTCGGTGATGACGATCCCGGTGCGGCCCCGGCTGTCCTCTTCGATCTCGCAGACGCCCGCGCATCCGGACCGACCCTCGGCCCGTCCGGTACGTGTCGTTGATGCCCTGCGACCCGACGATCAGACCGTAGGTGGGGAAGTCGGGACCCTTGACCCGTTCGCAGACCGCTTCCAGCGTCGCCTCTTCGTCGGCTTCGAAGTTCTCCAGGCACCAGAACACCGCCTCGCCGAGCTCGCGAAGATTGTGTGGCGGCATGTTGGTGGCCATGCCGACCGCGATGCCGCCCGAGCCGTTGGCGAGCAGGTTCGGGAACCGGCTCGGCAGAACCGTCGGCTCCTGAACGCGTCCGTCGTAGTTCGGGATGAAATCGACTGTCTCCTCGTCGATTTCACGCAGCATCTCCATGGCCAGCGGAGTGAGGCGCGCTTCTGTGTACCTCATGGCGGCCGGTGGATCGTTGCCCGGCGAGCCGAAGTTGCCCTGGCCGTCGACCAACGGGTAGCGCAGCGACCACGGCTGGGCCATTCGGACCAGGGTGTCGTAGATCGACGAGTCGCCGTGGGGGTGGTAGTTGCCCATCGTCTCGGCGACCGATCGCGCCGACTTCGCATGGCCGCGGTCCGGCCGGAATCCCGAGTCGAACATCGCGTAGAGCACGCGGCGGTGCACCGGCTTGAGGCCGTCGCGGACCTCGGGCAGTGCGCGGCCGACGATCACGCTCATCGCGTAGTCGATGTAGCTGCGCTGCATCTCCTGCTGGATGTCGACCGGCTCGATGCGGTCGCCTGCTGCGTCGCCCGGCGGCAACGTGGTATCAGTCATGTGATTTCAGCCCTAGTTTGTTGAATCGTTGCGGATCAAACATCCAGGAAACGAACGTCTTTCGCGTTCCGGGTGATGAAGCTGCGGCGAGCCTCGACGTCCTCGCCCATCAGAATCGAGAACAGCTCGTCGGCGGCCGCCGCGTCGTCCAGGGTGACCTGGCGCAGCACCCGCACCGACGGATCCATCGTGGTCTCCCACAGCTCCTTGGCGTCCATCTCACCAAGACCCTTGTAGCGCTGGATGCCGTCGTCGACGTTGATCTTCTTGCCCGCCTTCTTGCCGGCTTCGAGCAGGCCGTCGCGCTCACGGTCGGAGTAGGCGAACTCCGGTTCGCTGCGTTGCCATTTCAGCTTGTACAGCGGCGGCTGCGCGAGGAAGATGTGGCCGTTTTCGACCAGCGGCTTCATGAACCGGAACAGCAGTGTCAGCAGCAGTGTCGAGATGTGCTGCCCGTCGACGTCCGCGTCTGCCATCAACACGATCTTGTGATAGCGCAGCTTCGTGAGGTCGAACTCGTCGTGGATGCCGGTGCCCAGTGCGGTGATGATCGCCTGGACTTCGGTGTTCTTCAGCACGCGGTCGATTCGTGCCTTCTCGACGTTGATGATCTTGCCGCGCAACGGAAGAATCGCCTGGAACATCGAGTCGCGGCCGCTCTTTGCCGAGCCGCCCGCCGAGTCGCCCTCCACCACATACAGCTCCGACTTGCGGGGATCAGTGGAGCGGCAGTCCGCCAGCTTGCCCGGCAGTCCGCCGATGTCCGTCGCGCTCTTGCGGCGCACGAGCTCGCGGGCCTTACGGGCGGCAATCCGCGCCTGCGCCGACGAAACCGCTTTATTGATAACGGTTTTCGCTTCGGCGGGGTTGGCCTCGAACCAGTGGCCCAGCTGCTCGTTGCAGATCTTCTGGACGAATGACTTCACCTCGGTGTTGCCGAGCTTGGTCTTGGTCTGGCCCTCGAACTGCGGCTCGGCGACCTTCACCGAAAGTACCGCGGCCAACCCTTCACGGATGTCGTCGCCGGTGAGGTTCGGATCCTTGTCCTTGAGGAGCTTCTTGTCCTTGGCGTACTTGTTCACCACGGTGGTCAGCGCGGCGCGAAACCCTTCTTCGTGGGTGCCGCCCTCATGCGTGTTGATGGTGTTGGCGAAGGTGTGCACCGACTCCGAGTAGCCGCCGTTCCATTGCATCGCGATCTCGACCTCGTGGCCTTCACCCTTGCCGGAGAAGTCGACGATGCTTTGGTGGATGGCCGATTTCGTGCGGTTGATGTGCTTGACGAAGTCGACCAGCCCGCCGGGATAGTGGAACGTGCGGTTCTTGACCTTGTGTGGGCCCGCCTCCTCGGCGGCCTTCTCCTCGGCCGACTTCGGCGCTTCGGCCGTGTCGCTGACGACTTCCTCGGTCACGGCCGCGGCGGCGACCCGCTCGTCGGCGAGCGTGATGGTCAGCCCCTTGTTGAGAAAGGCCATCTCCTGCAGTCGCCGCGCGACGGTCTCGAAGTCGTAATTGGTGGTCTCGAAGATCTCGGGATCCGCCCAGAACCGCACCGTCGTGCCGGTCTTCTTGGTCGCATCACCCTGCTTCAGAGTGCCGGGGACGGCCTTGTCGTATGACTGGAACCACTCGTGTCCGCCCACCGAGATGTCCACTTCGAGCCTGGTCGACAGCGCGTTCACCACGGAGACGCCTACGCCGTGCAGACCACCACTGACCGTGTAGCCGCTGTCCTCTCCACCGAATTTGCCGCCGGCGTGGAGTTGCGTCATCACCACGTCGACGGTCGGTGCGCCGCTGGCGTGCATCTCGACAGGGATGCCGCGCCCGTCGTCTGCGACCTCGACCCCACCGTCTTCGAGGATTCGCACGTCGACTTTGGTCGCGTAACCGGCCATCGCCTCGTCGACCGCGTTGTCGACCACCTCCCACACCAAGTGGTGCAGGCCGCGCTCGCCCGTGGAGCCGATATACATGCCCGGACGTTTGCGGACCGCCTCCAATCCTTCGAGCACGGTGATGGAGCTCGCACCGTATTCTTTTTTCTTGGCAGGCGCGGTCTTCTTAGCAGCAGCCACGGGCGGAAGCTTCCCTACTCTCTGATGGGGTGTGCTCTGGCGGTCATCGGTTACCGCCGGCAAGTCATGTAACCATCTTACCGTCAACCACCGCCAGGACCGATTCTGAGGCGGCGTTTCTACATACCTATTGGCGCCGTCTGCGGAATTTTTCGATCGAAGGTGCGTCAAGACGCTTGAGAACGACACTTACAGCATTCTCGCGGCTCTGAGCCACCAGCGAAAACAGGTGTCATCCGTACGTGTCGCGGGGTCCTCGGCCGGCGATATGGTAACGGCCTTTGCGCCATGACGGCGCGACCGGACCGACAATCTTCAGTGATTTCACGATGCCGTCACCCACGGCGGCGGCGATCTTGGCGATCAGTTGCGCCTGCACCATCCTCAGCTGGGTGGCCCAGGCCGTCGACTCCGCGGAAACCGTCAGCACACCCTCGTTCAGTGCGGTCGGCGTCGCGTGGGCCGCAATCTGCTCGCCGACCACTGCCGGCCAGCGTCCGAACACCGCGCCCTGGGCCACTTGATCCGACCAACCCCGGTTGCGAGCGACGTCGCGCGTGACCGAAGCCAGCAGTTGCGGGTCGCGGGAATCCGGGCCGGGCCCCGACCAGCGCCGTCGACTGCTGCCTGCGACCTTTCGTGGTTGCGAGCCCCGGCCGCCGCGGCCGACGTCCTTGCCTTGGCTGCGGGCCGCGCCGCGTGCCTCCTCCAGGGTGCGTCGTACCAGATCCATGCCCTTTAGATGGGCCAAGTGTGCCGGGGGTTCCGCGTCGTCACTCATCTTCGGCTCCACCCCTCCCCTGCCTCCCCTGCGTCCCCTGCCCTTCGGGCGCCTGCCCTTCGGACGTGGGCCCTCCTGCTGTGGCCCGTACTTCTGAGATCCGCCCGGTGTCGTCGTCCTTCATGATGATCTCGACCCTGCTCGCATCCAAGCCCTGCGGGATGTCCTCGTGCACCGCCGCGGTGACCAACACCTGTTCGGCAGATGCCGCGACGTTGGCCAGCGCCAGCCTGCGCGCGCTGTCGAGTTCGGCGAACACATCGTCGAGCAGCAGCACGGGGTCACCGCCCTCGGCCCGCAACAGTTCGTAGGCCGCCAGCCTCAATGCCAGGGCCATCGACCACGATTCACCATGGCTGGCAAAGCCTTTCGCGACTTGGTCGCCGAGGCGCAACTCCAGATCGTCGCGGTGCGGACCTACCAGGCAGACGCCCCGTTCGAGTTCGGCATCGCGGCGACGGGCCAGCGCGTCCAGGAGTGCGGCCTCGAACAGCTCGGCGCTACCGGTTCCGGCGGCGGCTTCGCTCTCGATGACCTCCACACCGCTGCGGTAGCGGATGGCGGCAGGCCGTGACGCAGGCGCAAGCAGTTGGTAGGCCTTCTCCACCTCGGGAGCCAGCTGGTTCACGAGTGCCACCCGCGCCGCGATGAGCTGTGCTCCGTGCGCGGCCAGGTGCCCGTCCCACACATCGAGCGTGTCGAGCACGCTGCGATCACCGCGATACTTCGCGCCGACCGCGGTCTTCAACAACGCCGTGCGCTGTTTGAGCACCTTGTCGTAATCCGCGCGGATGGCCGCCACCTGTGGGCGTCTGGTTGTCGCCAGCTCGTCGAGGTACCGGCGCCGTTCGCCGGGATCGCCTCGCACGAGCGCGAGATCCTCCGGCGCGAAGAGCACCGCTCGCAGGACACCGAGAATTTCGCGCGCGCTGCGGACAGGGGAGCGGTTCAGCCGGGCCTTGTTGGCTCGCCCCGGATTGATTTCCAGATCGACCGCGAGTTCGCGGCCCTCGTTCACGACGATCGTCGATATGACAGCGCGCTGCGCGCCGACCCGGATAAGCGGCGCGTCGGTGCCGACCCGGTGTGAACCCAGCGTCGACGAATACCACAGCGCCTCAATAAGATTCGTCTTCCCAAAACCGTTCGAGCCGACAAATACCGTGCGGCCGGGTTCGAGGTCGATTTCGACCCGGGCCCACGACCGGTAATCCGTCAGCGAAAGGTTCCTGATGTACAACTATCCAGACTCGCTGATCCTCGTCACGGCGTGGCCGCCGAACTGGTTGCGCAGTGCAGACACCGCCTTCATGGTGGGGGAGTCCTCTTGGCGAGATGCGAACCGGGCGAACAGTGACGCCGCGATGACGGGCATCGGAACGCGGTGGCTGATGGCTTCCTCGACAGTCCACCGGCCTTCGCCGGAGTCTTCGGTGTAGCCCGTGATGTCCGTGAATTTGGGGTCTTCCTTGAGCGCCTTGGCCAGCAGCTGTTGCAGCCATGATCTGACCACGGTGCCGTTGGTCCACGCCTGGATGACGGCTTGGGTGTTCTCGATCAATTCCTCGGCCGCCAACAGCTCGTAGCCTTCGGCGTAGGCCATCATCAATCCGTATTCGATGCCGTTGTGCACCATCTTGGCGTAGTGACCGGCTCCCACTGGCCCGGCGTGGACGAATCCATCGGCCAGTTCGCCGGGCGGCCGCAGAGTCTCGAAGATCGGCATGACTCGGGAGACGTCCTCTTTACTGCCGCCCACCATGAGGCCGTAGCCTTCGGTCAATCCCCAGATCCCGCCGGATACCCCCGCGTCGATGAACGCAATACCCTTGTCATCCAACAGTTTCGCGTGCGGACCGTCTTCGGTGTACCGAGAGTTACCTCCGTCGATCACCAGATCGCCGGGGCTGAGCACGTCGGCGAGCGACCGGATGGTCTCGTCGGTGATATGCCCGGACGGCACCATCACCCACACCACGCGTGGCGCATCGAGTGCTTCGGCGAGTGCCTCCAACGTCGGTACGTCGGTGACTTCGGGCCTGGGGTCGTATCCGATGACCTCGTGCCCACCACCTTCACGCAGGCGTTCCCGCATGTTGAAGCCCATTTTGCCCAGGCCGACCAGACCCAATTGCATGTGCGCCCCCATCGTGGCGTCGGGCCGGTCAGCCAGGAAGCCGCACCGGCATCAACAGATAGACGTAATCGGTTTGCGCCGCCGGAAACGGTCCCGTGTCACCGACACTCCCATCATCCTCACCCGCCGGACGCAACACTGCGGGACGGCTGGGTGTCGTGAAGCCGAATGTCACGCGGTCTGAGTGCAACGACCCCAGCCCATCCGTGAGATAAGTCGGGTTGAACGCGATGGTCAGCGGTTCACCTGAGAACTCCACAGGCAGATCTTCCTCCGCCCGGCCGACGTCATCCGCGCCGGCGGACAGTCGAAGCACATCGTCGGCGAATTCCATGCGCACCTGGGCACCGCGGTCGGCGACCAGCGCCACACGCTTGATGGCTTCGGTGAGTTCTGCGACGCCGATGGTCGCGATCGCAGTGTGCTCGGTCGGCAGCAGCTGACGGAATTTCGGGAACTCGGCGTCGAGCAGGCGCGTCGTACTGCGTTTGCCGTTGCTGCGAATGCCCAGCAAACCTTCCTTGCCGACCTCGGCGCCCGCTCCCAACGAGAGGTGCACATCTGAACCGTCAGATCCGGCCTTAGCGGCTTCGGCCAAAGTTTTGGCCGGCACCAACACCGCTGCCTCGATGTCGGCGGACTCCGTCGCCCACGTCAACTCGCGAACCGCGAGGCGGAAACGGTCGGTCGCCGCCAAGATGACGTTTTCGCCTGAAATCTCGACCCGGATACCGGTGAGCATTGGCAACGTGTCATCACGTCCGGCGGCAACCGCGACCTGGCCGATCGCCTCGGCGAACAGATCAGCGGAGACCACACCGGTGTCGTCGGGCAGGGTAGGCAGCGTCGGGTAGTCCTCGACTGCCATCGTCGGCAGCGAGAATCTTGCGCTACCGCAGGTCAACGACACGCGCGTGCCTTCGACGCTGACATCGACCGGCTTGGCCGGCAACGCCCGGGTGATATCGGACAACAACCTTCCGGATACCAAAACGCTTCCAGGCGAAGCGATTTCGGCCGCGACCTGAACCTCAGCCGACACTTCGTAGTCGAATCCCGAGATCGTCAAACCGTCATCAGAGCCGGTGAGCAAGACACCCGCCAGGACAGGAACCGTCGGTCGGTTGGGCAGATTGCGAGCTACCCAGGCCACGGCGTCGGCGAAGTCTTCGCGCACCAGACGGAACTTCAAATCGGTGACACCAACAGTTGTGGTCGCCACGTCCATACAGTCCCTTCGATCAATAACACAACAAGCGCTAAGCAGCGGTTTCCTGATGTCTCAACACGCCTCGAAACGATGCGTCGGGACGACCGTAACGGCTGTGCTGAATCACCGTAGAGCTTTCGGGCCCAACTTGAAAGCTAATCGATCGCGCTGACATTCGGTTCGTCGAACCGGTACGGCGAGCGAGTTTTCGCCTGTTCCCCAACGGCCTTCTTCGAAGAAGTTTCTAGAGAGATATAGAAGTAACAGTAATAGGGCCTGTGGACTGTGGGGATGAAGCGGTGTCTGTGCTGGGTGCCGCTGGTGCGATGTTGTGGGATACCTGTGGATCAATGTGGTGCGGCCGCTCGGTCGCTGTGGAAACGGCTGCGGTTGTGAGACCAAACGGCGGCTCATCAGACGGTTCATCCCAGGTTGTCCACATCGGTGTGCACATCGTCGGCGTGTGACAAGTGATGCCGGCGGTGCGGAAGTTTTTCTGAGATTTTTTGGCGCGGGGGCGTGATTCGACGCGAAGGGAGCGGTTTTGGCGATCCGAACGCGCGAGTTGTCGAGTCGAAACGAGGCTCAACGCTTGGCGCGTTGCCGGATTCGTGTTGTCAATTCCTTGACGTGATCGAAGACCTCGCGGCGTTCGGCCATCTCGCCGCGGATCTTCTTCTCGGCGTACATGACGGTGGTGTGGTCACGTCCGAACGCCTGGCCGATTTTGGGCAACGACAGGTCAGTGAGTTCGCGGCACAGGTACATGGCGATCTGTCGGGATTGCGCGAGCGCACGTGTCTTTCCTGGACCGCGCAGTTCTTCCAGCGTGGTTTCGAAGTACTCGGCGGTCGCGGCCATGATCGCGGCGGTGCTGATCTGCATGGTGGACGCATCGGAGATGAGGTCACGCAGCACGATCTCGGCGAGCGACTTGTCGATCGCGGTCTTGTTCAGCGATGCGAACGCGGTGACACGGATCAGGGCACCTTCGAGTTCGCGGATGTTGCGTTCGATGCTGCTGGCGATCAGCTCGAGGACGTCGCCGGGGACATCGAGACGATCCATCTGCGCCTTCTTGCGCAGAATCGCGATGCGGGTCTCGAGTTCGGGAGGCTGAACATCGGTGATCAGCCCCCACTCGAATCGGGTGCGGAGCCGGTCCTCGAGGGTGGCCAACTGCTTGGGCGGCCGGTCCGAGGAGATGACGATCTGCTTGTTCGCGTTGTGCAGGGTGTTGAAGGTATGGAAGAACTCTTCCTGGATACCTTCCTTGCCCTCGATGAACTGGATGTCATCGACCAGCAGCACGTCGATGTCGCGGTAGCTGCGCTTGAACGACGCCTTGCGGTCGTCACGCAGCGAGTTGATGAAGTCGTTGGTGAATTCCTCGGTGGAGACGTACTTGACCCGCATCCCAGGAAAGAGTCGCTGCGCGTAGTTTCCGGCCGCGTGCAGAAGATGAGTTTTGCCGAGGCCGGACTCACCCCAAATGAAGAGTGGGTTGTAGGCGCGGGCCGGGGCTTCGGCGATGGCCAGCGACGCCGCGTGAGCAAACCTGTTGGACGCGCCGATGACGAACGTGTCGAAGGTGTAGCGGCGGTTCAAGTTGACCGCGGTGGCGTCGTCGACCATGGCGTTCTGCGCACGGCTGGAGAAGTACGAGGGCCAGCTCTCCTCGGCGCTCGCCCGCGCCGCCTGATCCTCGTCGATGTCGTCGTCGATGTCGTCGAGTTCGATGGCCGCGGATGTGCCCGCGAACCCGTTGAGTCCTTCATCGGGTTCTTCGGATTCGGGCGCCGCGATGCGGACGCCGAGTTCCACGCGCTGACCGAGCTGACGGCTCAGGGCGTTGATGATCGGCTCACGAAGATGGCGTTCGATCTCGTTCTGAACGAAGGGCGTCGGAACCGACAAGAGGGCAAAACCCTCGGTGATGACGAGTGGTTTGACCAACTTCAACCACGCCCTTTGCTGGGGCGTGAGCACCGGGCCGGCGTCACCGTTCGCCACTCCGACCGCTTCGATGTCGCCGTTGAGTTCGGCTACGACCGTGTTCCATACGGCCACGAATGGAGGATCGGGGTCAGCAGTCAATGACGCGTACCCCCTCGCGGCCAATTCAGGGAAGGCCAATGGAACGAAGACGAACTGTCCACATAGTTATCCACAGGTTGTGGAGACAGGACAGTCGTCGTCGTTCTGTTGTCTACGGGCAGGAACGCCGCTGGCCGAAGCTCGTCACAGCAGTGGTGCGGTCTGTGGGCTCGCGACTGGTGGGCATCTCCGCTTCGTTGTCTGTCGCCGTTTCGTTATCGAAACGACATTGGCAGAAGCTAACAGTTTTCTTCGCGGGTGCCAACCGTTCTGCAACATTGCACTGAGGGTTACTTTGGTGGTACCTGGACACCGTGACGGCTGTGGCGGATGTGAAGAATTTCATGCCTGCAGCGACGGGTGCGGAGTGTGGTTTGACCTAGGGAAATCTCGTCAGTACCCTCGAACAGTCGCCCAGACGTGGCGGCACGGCTGCGACCCAGGTTTTTGTGGAGACCGCGCCGGCTAAGCAAGACGGACGAGCTTACCAACGGGCAACCGCGTCCCACCGGCTGACTTTGAACCGGTGTGGGCCGCGGGCGCCAGACGGAACAAGGAGAGACAGCCGTGGCCAAGGGCAAGCGGACTTTTCAGCCGAACAACCGGCGCCGCGCGCGCGTGCACGGCTTCCGGCTGCGGATGCGGACCCGGGCAGGCCGGGCCATCGTGTCGAGCCGGCGTACCAAGGGTCGCCGCAAGCTGACTGCGTGATTCCGGCGTGAGTTCAAGCGGGATCTAGCGCGGTGCTTCCGGCGCGGTACCGGATGACGCGGTCGTCCGAGTTCGGTGCCACGGTCAGTCAAGGGGTGCGGGCAGTGCAGCCCGATCTTGTCGTGCACACGATGCGCCATGCGGTCGACGACGAGGGTCCCAGGATCGGTTTAGTCGTCTCGAAATCCGTCGGCAATGCCGTACAACGCCATCGCGTTGCCCGTCGACTACGTCACGTCGCCCGTATGGTCATCGATGACCTGCAGCCGGCGGATCGCGTCGTGATCCGGGCGTTGCCGGGCAGCCGTTACGCGATCTCGGCACGCCTCGAACAAGAGCTGCGCACGGCGTTGCGCCGCGCGCTTCCGAAGAGTGGGGCACAGCGATGAAGGGGTCGGTCGCGCGTGCCCTGATCTATGTCATCCAGCTGTACCGGCACATGGTTTCTCCGCTGCGGCCGGCGACGTGCCGCTTCATGCCGACGTGTAGTCAGTACGCCGTCGATGCACTGACGGAGTACGGCGTGGTGAAGGGCGGATGGCTGGCAGTGGTGCGGCTGCTGAAGTGCGGTCCGTGGCATAGGGGAGGATGGGACCCGATACCGGAGCGTCGCGGCGGCGGACACGAATTGTGCGCAGATGCAGACGAGCTCCGGATGGATCCGGACGCAGCTGACGATGTGCGGGGTACCCCGGCATCGCGAGCAGAGAGCGAGACGCGTGTTTAGTTGGTTCAGCCTGGACATCATTTACTACCCGGTGTCGGCGATCATGTGGGTTTGGTACAAGGCGTTCTCCTTCCTCCTGGGGCCGTCGAACTTCTTCGCCTGGGCGCTGTCGGTGATGTTCCTGGTGTTCACCTTGCGCGCGATTCTCTATAAGCCGTTCGTCAGGCAGATCCGCACCACGCGGCAGATGCAGGAGTTGCAGCCGCAGATCAAGGCGCTGCAGAAGAAGTACGGCAAGGACCGTCAGCGGTTGGCGTTGGAGATGCAGAAGCTCCAGCGCGAGCACGGCTTCAACCCGATCCTCGGTTGTCTGCCGATGCTGGCGCAGCTGCCGGTGTTCCTCGGGCTCTATCACGTACTGATGTCGTTCAACCGGACCCAGACCGGCATCGGCCGGCTGGGGTTGTCGGTGGAGGAGAACAGGTCGCTGGGCAACTACGTGTTCAGCGCGACCGACGTCGGGCACTTCCTCGATGCGAACCTGTTCGGCGCGCCGCTGGGCGCGACGATGATCCAGCAGCACGGCCTCGAGGCGTTCACGGAATTCAACCGGTATGCGGTCATCGGGGTCGGCGTCCCGATGATGATCCTGGCCGGCGTCGCCACCTACTTCAACAGCCGCGCGTCGGTGGCCCGTCAGAGCCCCGAGGCGGCGGCCAATCCGCAGACCGCGATGATGAACCGACTGGCGCTGTACGTCTTCCCGCTCGGCGTCGTCGCCGGCGGCCCGTTCCTGCCGCTGGCCATCATCATGTACTGGCTCGCCAACAACATCTGGACGTTCGGACAGCAGCACTACGTGTTCGGGATGATCGAGAAAGAAGAAGAAGCCAAGAAGCTCGAGGCCAAGGAACGGCGCTCACAGAACGCACCACCGCCCGGCGCGAAGCCGAAGAAGCGGTCCAAGGCGGCGGCCGAGCAGGCCGAGATCACGACGAGCGAGGGCGTGGAGCTCGACGAGACGGCGACGGAGAACGGCTCGGCCGACGGCAAGGCGACGGGCGCGAGCCCAGGGCAAGACCGCGTCGGGCACCGGCAGCGCAAGCCCACGGCCGGGCGCAACGCCGCGGCCGGGTGCGCGGCCCAAGAAACGTAAGCGCTGACCGGACCCGCAGCAGGTAAGCGCTGGGGCACCCGCGGCCGGAGGGCCGGGGCCAGCCCGAAGACGACCGGTGCAGACCGGAGATGAGGGAGATACATATGACTGACGCTGAGACGACCGAGCGCAGCGAGGAACTAGTCGACGGGGCGAGACCGGCGAGGAGAACACCGCGCCACCCTCGGAGGACCTGGAGGACCGGTTGGTCGCCGAGGGCGAGATCGCCGGCGACTACCTCGAGGAGTTGTTGGACCTTCTGGACTTCGACGGCGACATCGATCTCGATGTCGAAGGGGACCGCGCCATCGTCAGCATCGACGGCGGTACCGACCTGAACAAGTTGGTCGGCCGGAAGGGCGAGGTGCTCGACGCGCTGCAGGAGTTGACACGGCTGGCGGTGCACCAGAAGACCGGCGAGCGAAGCCGGCTGATGCTCGACATCGCACGCTGGCGCCGGGGCCGGCGCGACGAGTTGGCAGCGCTGGGCGACAAGGTCGCTCGACGCGTGCTCGAGTCGGGCGAGCGCGAGGAGCTCTCGCCGATGACGCCGTTCGAGCGCAAGATCGTGCACGACGCGGTCGCTGCGGTGGATGGTGTGCACAGCGAGAGCGAGGGCGTGGAGCCGTCGCGCCGCGTCGTCGTCCTCGTCGACTGAGCGCACCGAGTTACATCTGTGTAGTTCGTTCGACGGGACGGTCGGCCCGCGAAGATCCGGAGGATGTTTCACGTGAAACATGACGAGGTGTCGGCAGCCCCGCAGGCCGCCGACATCTTGTTCGGAGCCGGACTGGCGGGGGCGCGACGCTACGCCGAGATCTTGGCCGGCGCGGGCGTGGAGCGCGGATTGATCGGTCCGCAGAGAAGTCGACAGACTTTGGGACCGCCACCTACTCAACAGCGCGGCGATCGCGGAATTGCTGCCCCAGAACGCCCGAGTCGCCGACATCGGTAGTGGAGCCGGCCTGCCCGGGATACCGTTGGCGTTGGCTCGCCCCGACCTTCGGGTGACGCTCATCGAACCCCTGCTTCGGCGCAGCGATTTCCTTCGCGAGGTCATCGATGAGCTCGCGATCGACGTGACGGTTGTGCGCGGCAGAGCCGAAGAGCGGGCGGTGCGAGAAGAGGTGGGGGAGATGGATGCGGTGACTTCCAGGGCGGTGGCGTCACTGGACAAGATCGCGAAGTGGAGCATGCCTCTGCTGCGTCCAGGGGGCGAGATGTTGGCCATTAAGGGAGAGCGTGCCGAAGGGGAGGCCCATGAGCACCGGCGTGTGCTGGCGTCCCTCGGGGCCGTCGATGTGAGGGTGAGGAAATGCTGCGCGGACGTCTTGGATCCTCCCGCGACCGTCGTCGTGGCGCGTCGGCGGAGTCCGGCCGACCACCGATCGATGGACGGGAGGCGGGGATGAGTCCCGCTCCCGGAGGCGCCCGGCCGGCCGCCGGCGCACCGAGCGGCGCGATGTTTCACGTGAAACAAACCAGCCCCATGTTTCACGTGAAACATGGGAGGGCGGGCCTCCGCCGGCCGAGGCGTGGCCCGACCCGCCCGCGGTGGACACCCCGATCGGCGCCGAAGCCGAGCGGGCGGTGCGCCTGCTGCACGCCGCCGCCAAGAGCGGACTCCCGCGCCCGGAGCGCCAGCGTGTCTTCACGATCGCCAACCAGAAGGGCGGGGTGGGCAAGACGACCACAGCGGTGAACATCGCCGCCGCGCTCGCGCTCCAAGGACTGCAGGTTCTGGTGATCGATCTCGACCCCCAGGGCAACGCCAGCACTGCGCTCGGCGTCGAGCACCGGGAGGGCACACCGTCCTCCTATGAGGTGCTGATCGGTGAGATTCCGTTGGAGGCCGCCCTTCAGCGCAGTCCGCACAGCGAGCGTCTCTATTGCGTGCCTGCGACCATCGACCTCGCCGGCGCCGAGATCGAGTTGGTCAGCATGGTGGCGCGTGAAGGGCGACTGCGCGGGGCCCTCGCCGGGCTCAAGAACCACGGCTTCGATTACGTCTTCATCGACTGCCCGCCGTCGCTGGGCCTGCTCACGATCAACGCGCTTGTGGCCGCGCCGGAGGTCCTGATCCCCATCCAATGCGAGTACTACGCCCTCGAGGGTGTGGGTCAGCTGTTGCGCAATATCGAGATGGTCAAGGCGCACCTCAATCCGGACCTCAACGTCTCCACGGTGATCCTGACGATGTATGACGGACGGACGAGGCTGGCCGATCAGGTCGCCGACGACGTCCGCGCGCACTTCGGCAACAAGGTGTTGCGCACCGTCATCCCGCGCAGCGTCAAGGTGTCCGAGGCGCCCGGGTATGGCATGACGATTCTCGACTACGACCCGGGTTCGCGGGGCGCGATGAGCTACCTGGACGCCAGCCGCGAAATCGCGGAACGCCGATGAGCGCTTGCGCGAAGGGGACAGGGGCAGCGATGAGCGCTTGCGCGAAGGTGACTGGACCGATGAGGAGACACGGATGACTCAACCCAAGGGCAAGCGCAGCGGACTCGGCCGCGGGCTGGCATCGCTCATTCCCACCGGTCCGTCCGATGGCGAATCGTCGCTCGGTCGGATGGGTAACGCCGCCGCCGACGTCATGTACGGCAGCGGCCAGTCGGAGCCCAACGTCTCGGGTGCCGTCTACCGCGAGATCGATCCGTCGGCGATCGACCCCAATCCGAAGCAGCCGCGCCACGTCTTCGACGAAGAGGCGCTGGCCGAACTCGTGCACTCCATTCGTGAGTTCGGGCTCATGCAGCCGATCGTGGTGCGCGCGATGCCCGGGCGAGTCCACGCCGAGGTATCAGCTCGTGATGGGGGAGCGGCGGTGGCGGGCCGCGCAGGAGGCCGGGCTGGCGACCATCCCGGCGATCGTTCGCGAGACCGGCGACGAGAACATGCTGCGGGATGCCTTGCTGGAGAACATCCATCGCGCCCAGCTGAATCCGTTGGAAGAGGCCGCCGCCTATCAGCAGCTGCTCGACGAGTTCGGCGTCACCCACGATGAACTGGCATCGCGCATCGGCCGGTCGCGTCCGCTCATCACCAACATGATCCGGCTGCTGCGGCTGCCCATCGCGGTGCAGCGGCGCGTGGCGGCCGGGGTGCTGTCGGCCGGGCACGCCCGGGCGCTGCTTTCCCTCGAGGGCGGCCCCGAACAGCAGGAGGAGCTCGCGGCGCGCATCGTCGCCGAGGGGCTTTCGGTGCGCGCCACCGAGGAGGCCGTCACGCTGGCTAACAGCGCACGGCCCCGCGACACCCGCGGCGCCGCGACGCAAGCCGATCCACATGCCGGGGCTGCAAGATGTTGCTGAGCGGCTGTCGACGGCGTTCGACACCCGCGTCACGGTCGCTCTCGGCAAACGCAAAGGCAAGATCGTTGTCGAGTTCGGGTCGGTCGAGGACCTCCAACGGATAGTCGAACTAATGAGTGCGTCCAAGCGCTGACCGCCTACCCGCGGTAATTACGTCACTGTGACACATACCCTTGGGAGGGGGCCCGTGCACGTCGGCCCTGAGCGGAAACAGCATGTGTTCCAACAACTTTCGCCATCCTCGCCGCGGCGGACGGTTCACAGCGAAGATTTACGGCCATCTGCGCCGCGCCCTTCTATCCTGGAGTGGCAGCCGTGCACATCAGCACTGTGCGGAACCCGGAGAAGCTAGTGCCGCCACGTATCACGCCCATGCGGCTCGAAGCATTCGAGCAGCTGCCCAAGCACGCTCGCCGGTGCGTGTTCTGGGAGGTGGATCCGTCGACCCTGCAGTCCTCGCAACCGGGCGGAAACCACCTGTCGGACCCCGAGTTCGAGAAGGAAGCCTGGCTTTCGATGGTGATGCTCGAGTGGGGTGCGTGCGGGCAGATGGCCGTGCTGTGTCCCGAGTCGATGGGTGACGACGCACTGCCGACCGGAGACGAGCCGTGCCTGGGCTACGCGTTCTACGCGCCGCCGCGCGCCGTGCCGCGCGCCCGGTACTTCCCGTCCGGTCCGGTCAGTGCCGACGCCGTGTTGCTCACCACGCTGGGGGTCGAGTCCTCGGACGGTGCAGATGCGCTGTCGCGCAGTCTGATCGCCGCCGTCGTCGGTGACCTCGTGCGCCGCGGCGTCCGGGCACTCGAGGCCTTCGGACATACCGCCGACGTATCAGATCTGGCCGATCCGCAGGCGGTGTCGCCCGTTCTGCGCCCGATCCTGGAGGTACTGGGGGACTGCTCGGTGGACCAGTGCGTGCTCGACGTCGACCTGCTGCAGGACGCCGGCTTCGTGGTGGTTTCGCCAGCATCCGTATTTTCCGCGGCTGCGCCTGGAGCTCGAGCAGGGGTTGGGCTGGAAGGCAGAGGTCGAAGCGGCGCTGGAGCGGCTGCTGGAAACCGCGCAGCTGCAACAGCCGGTCGGGGCGGGCGCCAGCCCCTGCTAGCACGGCGTGCGCCGCGCCGGGTCAGCTCGGGCTGACTCGACCCGCCTGGTCGACGGAGAGCTCGTGGGCCAGGAGTTCGGCGAAAGTGAATGTGCCCGTTGGCCGGTCGTTCTTGCCGAGCAGATACAGCCGCTTGACCGCAGCCAGGATGCCCTCGGCAATCGAGTCCCGGGTCTGACTGGACACCAGCAGCCCGCGGTCCCGCGGATTGGTCACGTAGCCGACGTCGACCTGGACCGTGGGCATGCGAGTGAGCCGCAGCAGATCCCACGTCCGCCCATGTGTGCGGCAGTCACGTAATCCGGTGCGCGCCACCACTTCTCGCTGGATGAAGTCGGCAAGGTTGCGGCCGATCGTGGACACCGAGCCATGCGAATTGCCGAAGTGAAACGATGCGACACCGTTGGCGGCCGGGCTGGCTTGGGTGGCACAACGCAGGCTGATCATCAGGTCGGCGCCCACGGTGTTGGCGGTCATGGCACGCGCGGCGTCGAACGGTGTGCGGTTGACCGGCCGTGACAGGAACGTCTCCATGCCGATGGCGGTCATCCGGCCCTCGAGCCGACTGGCCAGATCCCACAGGATGTCGGCTTCGCTGATCGGGCCGTCGGGGCTCTGCATGATCAGGCCGTGGTCGTCGCCGCCGCGGCCCGGATCGATGATGATCCGCTTCCCGGACAGCCGCGGCCCGGAGGTTCGCACGCGTTCCTCTTCGCGGATGGCGTGCGGCGAGCCGCCGGTGACCCGCGAACCCAGAAAGTACAAGGAGCGCAACGTTTCTGGGCCGCAGATGCCGTCCGGATACAGGCCATACTCGCGCTGGTAGGACATCAGCGCATTGTGGGTGTGCAGACCGAAGTGCCCGTCGACCATGTCCGTGTAGAAGCCGAGGTCCTGCAGTCGGGCCTGCAGCGTCGCGACGTCGTCGCCGAACATCGGCGCGCCGAATTGATGATTGAGGGTGCGGGCGCCCAGGCGGTAGGACGCCTCTTTCAGCGCGCGGTAAGTCGCCTCGCCGACGATGCCGTCGACCAACAATCCACGGTGCTGTTGAAATGCGCGCACCGCATGGTCGAGATCTTCGTCGAACACATCGAGCGCGACGTGCCTGCCGGTCGTGATGTCGTCGTCGGGATTGTCGACCATGCGCAGGGACGTCAAAGCAGCCCGGATCTCGGTGACCCCACTTCCGCGGTCACCGCGACGCAGACTCGACATAGGCGGCCCTTCGGTCACGGATGCCGGCGGTCGCATAGCGCCGACAAGACGTAGTAAATCTAGACAGCATTGTCTCAGACGCTTCTGGAAATCGAGAAAACGCCAGGCGGGTGTCCGGTCCGGCGAATCGGGGCGTTAGACCACGTCAGCGAGTTCGCGTAGTAGCGCAGCCTTGCCTTTCGCGCCGACGATGCGCTTCACCGGGGCGCCGTCCTTGAACAGGATCAGTCGTCGGGATGGACACCACCTGGAAGTCACGCGCGGTCGCGGGGTTCGAGTCGACGTCGAGCTTGGCGACGGTCAACTGACCCGCCTTTTCGCCGGCGATCTCCTCGAGAACGGGCGCGATCATCTTGCACGGGCCGCACCAGGTGGCCCAGAAGTCAACCAGCACAGGCGTGCTGCTCGACAGCACATCGTTGGAGAACGAGTCGTCGGTGACGGTGACTGTAGCTTTTCCAGCAGAGGTCTCAGTCATGGGTGCAACTCCTAATGGACGGGGGTGGAGGTTTCTTCATCGCTTGGGGCAGAACCGATTTCGGCCAGCCAGCGTTCTGCATCGATCGACGCCGAGCAGCCGGTGCCCGCCGCGGTGATCGCCTGTCGGTAGATGTGGTCGACGAGGTCGCCGGCGGCGAATACGCCCTCAACGGATGTCGCGGTGCTGCGCTGCTGCACCTGTACGTAGCCGTCGGCGTCCAGCTCGACCTGGCCCTTGCACCAGATCCGAACGGGGGTCGTGGCCGATGGCGACGAAGACGCCGGTCACGTCGAGCTTGGACTCTTCTCCGGTGACCGGTGTTGCGCAGCCGCACACCGCTGACCTTCGGGTTCGCCCTCGATGGCCGATCACCTGGGTGTTGGTCAGGAACGTGATCTTCTCGTTGGCGCGGGCGCGCTCCAGCATGATGCGGGAGGCGCGGAACTCCTCGCGGCGGTGCACGATCGTCACGCTGCGGGCGAAGCGGGTCAGGAATGTCGCTTCCTCCATCGCGGAGTCGCCGCCGCCGACCACGACGATGTCCTCGTCGCGGAAGAAGAAGCCGTCGCAGGTCGCACAGGTGCTGACGCCCATGCCGATCAGCGCCTCCTCACCGGGCACACCCAGGTGGCGGGCGGCCGCGCCCATCGCGAGGATGACCGCGCGCGCCTGATAGGTCTCGTCGCCGACGGTGACGGTCTTGATCGGCCCGTCCAGCGAAACGGCGTCGACGTCCTCCATTCGCAGGTCGGCGCCGAAGCGCAGCGCCTGTTCGCGCATCTGGTCCATCAGTTCCGGACCGGTGATGCCGTCGCGGAAGCCCGGGTAGTTCTCCACCTCGGTGGTGGTCATCAGCGCGCCGCCGAACTGGATGCCTTCGAACACCAGCGGGGACAGCTGGGCGCGGGCCGCGTAGATGGCAGCGGTGTAGCCCGCGGGCCCGGATCCGATGACGATCAGGTCATGAACCGTAGGGGTAGAGGTCATGAGCGCCTTTGCGCCTTTCTGCCGATTTTCACCGGCACGGGTGTAACACCAGCCTAAGCCGGGGTGTTCCCGTCAGGCCTGGGGGACAGATTACGGGCGAGTGACCGCTGTCTTGGCCAACAGGCCGGTGTGAGCCGCTACTGCAACCCGGTTCGACCACCACGGCCACCACGGCTTCGGGCGTCGTCACCGGGAAGCAGCAGCAGCACCGCAGGCCTGCCGTGCATGTCCAGGGGTCGGGCGCCGAGCACCGGCTGTCCCCGGACCGTAGCCCAGACCGTCGAGGCACGACAGCGCGGCGCTGGGGGTCGGTGAGCGGCCCGTAGTCCGGGGCTTGGGCCAGCAGTCCGACGATCTGCGGGTCCGGCAGGGGGATGTCGGTCGCGGGCCGCGCCACGGTGATCTGCTCGGCGGTGGGCCCGGCCGGATAATGTCGGCGCAGGATCGCGGCCCAGCATCAACGCGCCGACGATCACGCCCGCCGCGCGGCGCCGACACCGACGACGAGCCCGAACACCTGCAACCGCCGAAGTGGCTGCGCCGAACCGTGTGGGCAGGCTCGGCCCGAAGCGCGGCGATGACCCGCGCGGTCACGTCCGGCGGCACCTCGGGCGCGGACGCCGATCGGATCCCAGCTCGGCAAGGTCGCGACGGACACGCTCGACCACGGCAGGATCGAGGCCATCCTCCGCGCCGTCGTCCATCGCTGCTCCCCGCCGGTTGCCCTGACGTCAGCCAGTCTCCATCACGGATGATTGGACGGCGACGAGGCCGTCGCGGTTCCCCCTTCTGCCATCGCGAAGTACTCCAACGTCTCGGCGAGCTTGCGCCGGGCACGTGAACAGCGGCTCTTCACGGTGCCTTCGGCGACACCGAGCATGCGGGCAGTCTCGACCACCGAGTAACCCTGCATGTCGACGGCGACCACGGCCGCGCGCTGCTCGACCGGCAGGCGCATCAACGCCCGCTCGACACGATGGCGGTGTCCACCCGCGGCATCGGGTCGCCGACGTGGCAGCTGTCGTCCAAGCAGTGCGGTCGTCGGCCGGGATTTGTTGCGCCGCAGCCGATCCAGGCAGGCGTTGACCACGATGCGATACAGCCAGCTGCTGACCGCGGCATCGTGACGGAACGCCGGCGGCGGTGCGGTGTGCCGACAGCATCGCGTCCTGCATGCGCGTCGGCGGCGTCGTCGGGGTTGCGGCTGGTGAGTTGGGCGAGCCGGTACAGCTGGCGGTGATGCCGGTGGAACAGTTCCTCGAACGCGTACTGCTCGCCTGCGACGTGCGCGGCGAGCAACTCCGCATCGGTGCGATGCGCTTCGCGTTCTCCGAGCTTTCAGAAATTCCCCGAAGTCCCCACAGCCGAACACTAAACGGCGCCGAGGGTGCCTTCGACACATCTTTGCGGGGCTGGGGATAGCCCGACTACTCGGCCGCCTTGAGCGTGATCTCCGCGATGTCCGAACGGTTCTCGCCATCGACGGTGCCCAGCGTGGACACCCAGACCAGCAGGTTGGATGTCGGCTCGGCGTTGTCGACCTTGATGGTGTTCTCGCCGGGCTGCAGTGTGGTGGCCGACTTCAGCACCGTGGTGTCTTCCAGCGAGGCGGGTGTCGACGTCTGCGCCGACCGGATCTCCACTGCGGTGCCGGTGCTGTTGACGTCGATGGTGACTTCGCCGATCTTGGTGGGTTTCGGCAGCGCAGGATCAGCCCGACGCCGTTCTTGAAGTTCGGGAACGGCACCGGATCGGTGTACGTGTCGATCGGCCACACGGTGGTCGGGATTGCCGTCGATGGCGAGCCTGGCCTCGGTGGGTGCATCGGCCTCACCCTCGGGCGAAAAGACCGTTGCCGAAACGGGTTTCACGGTCGAGCCCGCGTCCTGGGCAGCCTCCTCCGACGAGCCCGGGGCGTTGAGGCCCAGTTCGTCACCGCCCAGACCGTCACCCACATCGCCGAAGATCCGGCTCAGCACGGTGCCGAGCACGACCAGCGCGACGATGATGATCGCGCCGCCGACCCCGAGCCCGATCAAGAGTCCCTTGCGCCGGCGGGCCTCCGCGTCGGAATCTCGGTGTGGCGCTCGCGCTGCTGCTGTGAGGGGGGCGCCGCCACGGGTTCGTCGACAGGAGTGATGAGCTCGGTGCGGTCGGCGACCGCGGTGGCCTGCTGCAGCAGGTTCAGTAGCGTCGGCGCGCTGCGGATACCGCCGCCCTCCTGCACCGCGCGCGCCGCGGCGGCCGAAATCTGGAACGGGATCTGACGGTCGACCGCCCGAGGTTCGACGGGTTGGCCTGCCGCATCCAGTTCGGCGGGCTCCAGTCCGCTGCGCACACCGGACTCCGGCAGCGGCCACTTGTTGATGAGCAGTGCATAGAGCGCCGCACCGATACCGCGGATGTCGTCCTCCGGGGTGGCCTCCGGCAGGGTCGCCGGGAACGCCAACGCGACGTCGCCTTCGATGCTCACCCGCACGCGGCTGGGGTGATCAATCGACAGCGCAACACCCGACGCGGTGGGCCGCCTCGGCCGCGGCCGCCAACGATTGGATCGCCCGCGCGCCGCCGATCGGGGAGGGTGACGTTTCGGCGACCTCGGCCAGGGATCCGCCGCGAATCCACTCGGACACCACCAGACCGCCCGATCCGGTGTTGGCGACGTCGAGAACCCGGGCGACGCCGGGCATGTCGAGTCGGCTCAGCTTGAGAGTGCGCGCCAGGATCTTCTGCAACTGCGTCGTCGGAGAGCGTCGCGTCGGGGTCGACGAAGGTCAGCGCCACCTGACGGTCGAGCGCGGTGTCGAGCGCCTGCCAGAACTGCAGGGTCGGCGGCCCGCCGTGGAATACGAGCAGCCGGTAGCGGCCGCCGCCGATGACGGCGCCGGGGATGAGATGGACATCTTCGTCGGAGGTGGCGGCCTCGATGGGTGGCTCGCGCGGCACGTCGAAGGGCAGCGATTCGCGGGTGGGATCGCCGGCGTAGTCCGAAGGGGGCCGACCGGATGCCGGCATCGGCGTCGTGCCGTTGGCTTCCTCCGTCGAGATCTGCGCCGTCGCGTTCACATCGGCGGGCGACTGCACGTCGCGGAACTCGTGGGCGGGCACGTCGGGCTGGAAATCGTCGGCGGACACCGGTGGTTCGCGGTCGCCCGATGGCGGCGCCAGCGGGATCTTCGCGGTGGCGGTGTTGTCTGGACCGGGCGCGGAGCCGCCTGCGGGTTCGTTGCTCACCGCTGGTCCTTTCCCCATCCCGTCCCCGGCAACCGCCGCCGGGGGTCCGCGCCGCACGACCGGCGGGCCCGGCCGACGCCCTGGCACGGACGAATTCCTCTGATGAGCGTACGTGAGGGGCCTGCCCGCCGGAGGCTGGTCGGGCCGCATTGCCGGTGGTGAGGCAACCGCTCCCTGCTGCTGCAGCGACGGCCGAGGCGCCGTCGAACGACGGCCAGCGCGGCCTGGCTTCGGGCACTCGGGCGGCGAGGAGGACACCGACGATGATCGGCGTCATGATCAACCCGAGCACCAGCAGGCGAAGCAACGACCCGCCGCCGCCCCAGTTGCGCGTCAGCGACTCCAGGCCGAGCAGTTGGTCGACGACGTGGGCGATCAGCCCGGCGATCAGCGACGCGCAGATCGTGACGAGAATGGTGCGCACCACCTGCAGGCCGATCAGCCGTCCGCCCGGCGGGTTGAGGTTCGCGCGCAGGAGGTAGTAGCCGACCGTCGCCCCGGCCAGGAATCCCAGGCCGTTGGCCATGCCGAGATAGCCGGCCACCATGTCCGGATCGTCGGTGAGGTGCGGGGCCGCCACCGACGCCGCGATCTTCACGGTGGTGATCACGACGATCAGCGCGATCGGGGTCCAGGGCTGCTCGCGGGCGTAGAACACCCGAAGTTGAAGCAGCACAAGGGCGTAGGGGATCAACGTGAAGGCGGACAAGCGTGATCGCCATGCCGAGGTAGCCGGCATCGACATCGCCGAAGTTCCCGTAGGAGAACAGCGCGCTGCCGATGGCGGGACCACCGACCGTCATCATCGCCACGATCGGGATGAGCGTGACCATCGTCAGACGGGTGGCCAGCGACAGGTCGGCCAGCACCGCGGGATTGTCGTTGGCGGCGGCGTTGCGGCTCAGCCGCGGCATCACCACGGTCAACACCGTGACCCCGATCATGCCGAACGGCAGCATCAGAACGAGCCAGGTGTAGTTGTAGATCGCCGGACCGGAAGCCGCAGCGCCGCTGGCGATTCGGTTGCCGACGATCAAGCCGATCTGACTGATCAGCACGTAAAGCACCATCGCGGACGCCATCGTGCCGAACTGCTTCAAGCGGTCGTCGATACCCCACAGTGGGCGCAGGCTGACCCGTTCGCGCCGCAAGCGCGACGAGCAGTACCACGACCTGGGTCACCGTTCCCAACGTCATGCCGATGCCGAGGACGAGCAGCTTCGCGTTGCCCATCTGCACCGGATCCACCGAAAGTTCACCGGGGACAACGAGATAGAGACCGAGAGTGGCGATCGCGACGATGTTGTTGCACACGGGCGCCCAGGCGGGCGGCCCGAATACGTTGCGGGTGTTGAGGATCGCCATGAACACCGACGACAACCCGTAGAACAACACCTGCGGCAGCAGGAGATAGGCGAACGCCGTGGTGAGCTCGCGGTTCACCAGGGGGTCGTCGCCGAGCATCAGCTCGACCAGCAGCGGCGCCGACGCGACGGCCAGCGCGGTGGTGAGCAACAGCAGCGTCGTCGCCAGGGTGACCAGGCGGCGCACGAATGCCGTGCCGCCGTCGGGGTCGTCGCGTTCGGCGCGGGCGAGGACGGGCACGAAGATCGCGGTGAACGTCGCCTCCAGCACCAGCGCGGCGATCAGGTTGGGGAGTTGGTAGGCCACCGAGAACGCGCTGGACAGTGCGGCACCGAGGATGGTGGCGATCAGCACGATGCGGGCGAATCCGGTGAGCCGGCTGATCAGGGTTGCGAACGCCATGCCCCACGAGCGGGACACCACCGCGGCGTCCGAAAGTTCGGGGCGTCCGGCGCGGCGCCTCGGTGCGGGTCCGCGGGGGAGCCGCGGCGGCGGCGGAGCGGCCCGGCGTCGCGGCGGTGGAGGACCGGCTGCCGGATTGCGTGGGCCGACCGGACCGGGTGGGGGCGGCGTCAGCTGGCCGCCGAGGTCAACCCGAGGCGGTGGGCCCAGGCCGGCCGTGCCGCCCTGGGCCCACGCTCGAAGAGCCGGGGATGGTACTCATTTTTCACTGCTGCCGGTGGGGCTGGCCGGCGCATCGGCCGATTCGTCGTCGAAGCGCAGTGCGACCTCGAGAGGGTCCGGCCTGTCGAGGTCGGCGCGGTCGGGCTGACCTCGGAACCGGTGCCACAACCGGCGGCCGACGAGCAGCGCGAGGATCGCCCCGCCGGTCAGCGTGATGAAGAACAGCACCTTGCCGTAGGCGTTGGAGTGCACCGACAGCCGCACCGGTTCGCCGAGCGGCAGTCCGTCGGCGGTGCGCAGCGCGACGTCGACGGCGACGCGCTGAGTGAAGTGCACCTCGATCGGAACCTTGAGCGGCAGGAAGCCGGGCGGCAGCTCGATCACACCCATGTCGGTGACGGTCATTCCCGGCGGCGCGTCGACGTCGAGCCTGACCCGGATCGGTACGGGGAGGTTGTTGCGCAACGCGAGCGGCAGCGGGCTGCGTTCGGTCGCCAGTGTGTAGGACCCGCCGGGGTTGACGATGGTGACCGCATTGAAGAGGTCGTCGACCGTGCGGCCGACTGTCGTGAGACGTTGCTGCGCCAGGCCATTGCGGGCATCCGGCGGCACCGACTGGCTCAGTGCGCGCAGCGAGTCCTCGCGCAGCGGCGCGGCATATCCGTAGCCGGTGAGGCCGGTGCGCTCGTCGGTTGTCAGCGCGGCAGTCAGGTCCCACAGCCGGCCCATCACCGCGGCAATGCCGGATACGACGGAGTCGTCGAATCGTCCGCGCGGATCCCCGAGGTCGGTGTCGGGCAGCGGCGCGAAGGGCTGCGGTGGTACCGCGTTGGCCTCGATGATCACCTGGGGCAACGGCCGGGGGCGCGCCATCCCCGCGTTGATCATGGTCGCCGCCGCGGTGAGAACCGCCTGCGCATCGGCCGGTTGCGGACTCCACGCCATCGGCGGCATCAGGATCTCCGTCCGCGGGGAGGCGTCGGGCCGCAGTGCCCGCCACATGATTGCGCCGACGGCGTTCTGTCTGCGCGCCACCTCGGAACCGTGTTGCACAGGGATGGCCAGCGATGGATCGAGGTACGACGGGGACACCGGTTCGGAGCCCGCTGCGGCGAGGGCGGCGCCGACCGCTGGGTCGAACGGGGCCGAGACCAGTTCTGGCGTATAGCGCACCGGCGACACATCGGCGGCGCCCGGCGCTGCGGTACCGGTGCCGTCGGACTCCGATCCGGTCGCGACCTCGGCCGCGCCGATCGCGACGCGCTGCCCTCCCCTGCCCTCCGGGAGTGGGCCCTGGTTGGACAACAGTTGCACCGCCGGCCCGGTGAGAGGTCCGTCGCCGATCAGGCTGGCGCCGCGGACCGACGTGATCCCGAGAATCTGATCGACGATGTCACCGGCGGTCTTGACGGCGATACCGGACAGGCCGGGGTCCCCGACCCGCCGCAGCGCGTCGAGGTCGGCCTGTGCGTATGTGGTCGGTGCGACGCACATTCGCTGCGCGAGCGTCCTGAGCCGGTTGAGCCAGGCCACCGCGGCGTCCTGGCCCGCGCCGGGGTGCGTTGGTGTGCCCGGCCCGGCGTCGGGCCCGTCGTTGACGACGTAGCCGCCCGTCATCGCATTGACACTGACGAGCAGGTCGGGATCCACGGCCAGGCACGTCGTGAGGCGGACCTGCCCGTCGGGATCGACCTGCGGGCCGGTCGCGAACTCCACGGCCGACAGCAGCGTGTCCAGCCGTCCGCCGGATGCCAGGGAGGTCGCGAGGTCGTCGTCGATGAACCGGATCGGTGTGGTGCCACCGGGTGCGCCCGCGGCCAGCCGGGGCCGGTCGGCGATCGGCCACAGCAGGGTCAGGCCGACGGGTTTGGAGGTGTCTGGCGGCACCACCGCCGTCAGCGTGTCCGCGGTTCGGCGGCGTCGGAGGCCGGGTCACGCGGCACGCCGAGCACCGGCAGCAGGAAGCGGGCGTCGTCGAGGCGTGCCGGTTCGCCGTAGTCGGGAGTGCCGTTGACGTTGACCATCACCGGGTAGACGCCGGGCTCCTCGATACCCAACGACGGTTCCTCCGCGGACCGCAGCGGATAGGACAGGGTGAACGGAACAGCGCGCCCGCGCGCCAATTCCGGTGCAAGGGTGATGAATTCGGCGACGGGCTCGAACTGGTCGACATTGCCGGCGAGGTTGGTTCGAAGCCCGGCCGATGACTTGACCGCGGCGGTGTCCTCGAGGCGCACCATCACGTCGCGCACGGGACGGTCGCCGACGTTCTGCACCGTGCCGGTGACGGTGACGACCGGTTCGCTGGTGGTGGTGACGACCTCGGGGGTGACGCGGTCGATGCGCACCGAGAGGAACGGTGTCGAGCCAGGCTCTGCCCGCAGCGGCGCGGGGGATCACCATCGGTACGACGAACAGCGCCAACAGCCCTATCGCGACGAGCAGGCGCGCCGCGGGGTACATGCGCGGCCCCGCCGCGGTGGTCACTGCCCTTGGCCGCACCCGTTCGTCCGCCGAGTTGTCTTTTCGTCGGGACGACGGTTGCGGGTGTGCGAGTGCGTCTGGGCCCGTCGCCGCGGCGAGGACCGTGGCAGCGGCGGCAACGCGGTGGGCCCGTCCGCGTGCAGTTTGTCGATCAGCTCACCGGCGACCTCGGCGAGCCGGCGTTCGTCGGCGTAGGCCAGCCGGGACGGCAAGTCCTTCAGCGGCACCCAGGCCACCTCGCTGACCTCGACGTCCTCGTCGGACAGCTCACCGTCGAGGAATTGCATCAGGTAATGGTGCACGGTCTTGTGCACGCGGCGCCCCTCGGTGACGAACCAGTAGTCGATGCTGCCGAGCGCGGCCAGCACGCTGCCCTGGATTCCGGTCTCCTCGGCGACCTCGCGGATGGCGGTCTGTTCGGCTGTCTCGCCGACTTCGATGTGTCCCTTCGGCAGTGACCAGAGCATCCGGCCGCGCCGGTCGGTGCGCCCGATCAGGGCCGCTACCTGGCCGTCCTTGGGGCCGTCGATGCCGTCGATGACCAAGCCCCCTGCCGACGTCTCGTGCACCGTGCGCAAGCGGTCCGGCGGGCGGCGCGGTCGCGACTTCTGCGGCTTGGGCTGCGAGTTGGCCTGGTCTTTCGCGCCGTTGACGGCCGAGTTGTTGTGGTGATCGGATTGGTCCGCCGGGCTCGTGGGGAGGGCTTCGGGGGGACCTGCGGCTCGGCGGCCGCGACGACGGCCGCGGCGCCGTCGTGGTCTTGCCTGTTCGCCGTCCGACACCCAAGCGATAGTAGCTGCCATGAAGTATCGCTCCCGCCGCACTCACCGGTCGTGATGGAGCCGTTGCTATTAGGGTGTCCGAACGTGGCCGGATCAGCTAGTGACGCCGAACTGCTGGGCGCAGCGCAGGTTGCGCTGAACCGGCACGGCGACGTCTTGCGCGACCTGGGTCGCGTGTTCGCTGAAGCGGGCTACGAGCTCTTCCTCGTCGGCGGCAGCGTGCGCGATGCCCTGCTGGGCCGGCTCGGCAATGACCTCGACTTCACCACCGACGCGCGCCCCGAGCAGATGCAGGAGATGTTGCGCGGCTGGGCCGACGCACTGTGGGACACGGGCATCCAGTTCGGCACGGTCGGCGTCGGCAAGGCCGGTGACCGCTTGGAGATCACCACGTACCGCGCCGACACCTATGACCAGGTGTCGCGCAACCCGGAGGTGCGATTCGGCGACAACCTCGACGACGATCTGGTGCGCCGCGATTTCACCGCGAACGCGATGGCGGTCCGCATCACCGCCGACGGTCCAGGTGAGTTCCACGATCCGCTCGGCGGGTTGGCGGCCGTGCGCGCGAAGACGCTCGACACCCCGGCCGCACCCGAGAGGTCGTTCGGCGACGATCCGCTGCGGATGCTGCGGGCGGCACGGTTCGTCTCACAGCTGGGCTTTACCGTCGCGCCGAGGGTGGTGGAGGCCCTTGTCGAGATGGCGCCGCAGCTCGGACGGATCTCCGCGGAACGGGTCGCCGCCGAATTGGACAAGCTGCTTCTCGGCGCGGATCCGGTCGCGGGCATCGACCTGATGGTGCAGACCGGCCTTGGCGATGTCGTGCTGCCCGAGGTGGGTGCCATGCGGATGGCGATCGACGAACACCATCAGCACAAGGACGTGTACTGGCATTCGCTGACGGTGTTGCGCCAGGCGATCGACCTGGAATCAGACGGCCCTGATCTGGTGCTGCGCTGGGCGGCGCTGCTGCATGACATCGGCAAGCCGTCGACCCGCAAGCACGAAGACGACGGCGGCGTGAGCTTTCACCATCACGAGGTGGTGGGCGCGAAGATGACGCGCAAGCGGATGCGGGCGCTGAAGTATTCGAAGCAGATGGTCGAGGACGTCTCCCAGCTGGTGTACCTGCACCTGCGGTTCCACGGCTATGCGGATGGCAGTGGGACGGGCCGGTGGAGCGATTCGGCGGTGCGGCGCTACGTCACCGATGCCGGTCCGCTGCTGCCCCGATTGCACAAGCTGGTCCGGGCCGACTGCACCACCCGCAACAAGCGGCGCGCTGCGCGACTGCAGGCGGCCTACGACGATCTCGAGCAGCGGATCGCGGAGTTGGCCGAAAAGGAGGATCTGGCGCGGGTGCGGCCGGATCTGGACGGCAACGAGATCATGCGGCTGCTCGACATCCCCGCCGGGCCACAGGTCGGCGAGGCGTGGCGGTACCTCAAAGAACTTCGTCTCGACCGCGGCCCGCTGTCACATGAGGAAGCTGTCGAGGAATTGACCAAGTGGTGGAACTCGCGAGGCGACCGCACCGTCTGATCGGTATGGAGTACTGCCTCGGTGACGGCGACGGCTCGGCCACCATCTGGACCGCGGCGCCCGATATCGACCTGAATGGCGACGGCGCGTTCGACGCTGTCGGCCTGGATTACGACGGTGACGGCCTGCTCGATGACGCGATGGCCGACCTGGATGCGGATGGCGTCGCCGACCATCTGGTGCGCGACCATCTTTCCGAGGCCGCCTACTTCACCGATGACGGCACCGGCACCTGGGCGGTGAGCCTGGACCGGGTCGGGTTCTTGCGGTGGTTCGGGCTCGACGGCGTCGAGCACGCCGGGGGAGCCGTGGTCGATGTCGATGCGGACGGGCAGGCCGACGACCGACTTCTCGACTCCGACGGCGACGGGCTGGCCGACCGCGCGGTGAGCGGCGAGCACGCCTACGTCGATACCGACGGCGACGGGCGGTGGGACGTCAAGCTCAGCGACAGCGATGCGGACGGCAAGGCCGACGGGGCCGACGAGCTGTCCTAGCGGCCCGGCCCGGGCGGACCGGCGAACGCCTGCGCGATGCCCAGCCACCGCTCGGCGTCCTCGCCGGTGGCCGTCACGTCCAGCGCCGACCGCGGCCGGCGCTGCGTGACCAGCATGCAGAAATCCTGCGCCGAACCGGTGACCCGTTGCGCGGCATCCTCGGGACCCCACGACCACGTCGATCCGTCGGGGGCGCGCAGCTGCACAAGAAACGGATCTGCCGGTGGCGCAAGGCCGTTGACGACGAAGGCGAAGTCGCGGGTGCGCACCCCGATGTGGGCGATCGACTTCAGACGAGACGGTGGCAGGGCGGTCGACACCGAGTGCGTCGGCCACGTCGAGGCCGTGCGCCCATGTCTCCATCAGCCGTGCGGTGGCCATCGACGGGGCGCTCATCGGCGGACCGAACCACGGCAGTTTGCGACCCTCGGCCACCGTCAGGAGTTCGTCGTGCAACCGGCCGCGGGTGCGGCGCCAGTCGGCGAGCAGTTCAGCAGGCGGTGTCGTGGCGAGTTCTTCGGCGCCCGCGTCGACGAATCCGGACGGGTCCTTGGCCGCCTCGTCCAGTACGGCGGCGAAGCCGGCTTCGTCGGTGACGGCGGTGAGCGCGACGCGGTCGGTCCACAACAGGTGCGCGATCTGATGGGCGATCGTCCACCCCGGTGAGGGTGTGGACTCAGCCCAGCGCGTGGCGGGAAGCTCGGCCACCAGCGCGTCGAGTTCGTCGGATTCGGCGCGCAGATCGGCCACCATAGGCTCGGCACCAGCCATGCCGGTCACCTTAGCCCGAGCGGCGAGTCCGACGTCCGAGCGCCGCGTGCGCGGCCAGTCCGAGCAGGTAGACGCCGGCGCCGGCGAGGGCCAGCGCGGGTTGGTGACCGCCGGGCGGCATCACCGCGGCCGCCGCTGTCACCGCGATGATGAACGCAATCCAGAACAGCGCATCCTGCACGGTGAACACGTGGCCGCGCAGCGCATCGTCGACGTCCAGCTGCATCGCGCTGTCGGCGCAGAGCTTGACCACCTGACCCGCGAGGCCGAGAAGGAACCCGCACACCATCATCACCGGCAGCTGCAGACCGGACCCGGCTACCTGAATCACCGCGGCGATGGCCAATGCCCCGTTGGCTGTCGCGTACCGGCCCCACCGGGCGACGGCGACTGGCATGAGCGCAGCGGCCAGGAACTGTCCGATGCCGACAGCCGCGAAGAACAACGCCGTCGTCCCGAGACCCGCGACGTCTGGGACATCGGTGTGCCGGACCAGCACGAGCACCAGCAAGCTGTTGATTCCGAGCACCATGCGGTGTGCGGCCAGCCCGGCCAGCGTCGCGGCCACCGTCGGCACTGCCGCGACGGTGCGGGCGCCGTGCACCCAGCCGGTGGCCACCGCGTAGACGACCGACCCGTGGATCGCGCGCTTGCTGTCGTCGGGACCGAGTAGGTGCGGGGTAAAGCGCCACGAAAGCCACAGCGCAAACGCAACCGGGACCGAGACGAGAAAGATGATTGCTGCGGCACCGACGTCGTTGGCCCCGAACAGCCAGCGCGGCACGAGCATGAAGATGGCGCCGAGGAATGCGGCGGCCCCGCCCGTCGCGGTGGCGATCGAGTTCATCGACACCACCTGATCGCGTGGCACCACGTGCGGCAGCGCCGCCGACAGACCCGACGAGACGAAGCGGGTGAACCCGTTGACGATCAGCGCGGCGACCAGGATCGCCAGCTCGTGTGCACTGACCGCGAGCAGCGCCGCGACGACCAGCACCATCAACAGGCGCCCGATGTTGGCGCCGACGAGCACCAGGCGTCGGTCCCACCGGTCCAGCAGCGCGCCGGCGAATGGGCCGAGCAGCGAGTACGGCAGATAGAGCACGGCGAACGAGCCGGCGATGGCCCACGGTGTCGCGGCCCGTTCGGTGCTGAACAACAGCCCGCCCGCCAGGCCCGCGGCGAACAGACCGTCGCCGAACTGACTGACGAGTCGGAGCTCGAGTAGCCGCCGAAACTCGGGAAGGGCGCGCACCGATCGCCACAGGGCGAGCGGCGCACGTACGTCGACCACGGAAATCCCGTCCTGTTGTCATCGCGGGGCAATCTTCGCCGAACGATGTTCGGCTGCCCCCGATCTACAGTACAAATATCGCCGCGGTCGAGGTTTGTTCGCCACGTTGGACGGTTGCTGATGCGATGATGGTCAGATGGCGTATTCAGAGGATCCGGAGGACTTCGTCGCGCCTGCGAAACACCGGGTCCGGGCGGGCACACTGTTGCTCGCCAACACCGATCTACTTGAGCCGACATTCCGGCGCAGCGTCATCTACATCGTCGAGCACAACGACGGCGGCACGCTCGGTGTGGTGCTGAACCGGCCCAGCGAGACCGCGGTGTACAACGTGCTTCCGCAATGGGCGAAGCTGGCCACCAAGCCGAAGACCATGTTCATCGGAGGCCCCGTCAAACGCGACGCCGCGCTGTGTCTGGCGACGCTGCGGGTCGGCATCGATCCGGCCGGCCTGCCCGGGCTGCGACATGTGCAGGGCCGCATGGCGATGGTGGATCTGGACGCCGATCCCGACTGCGGTCGCGCCGGTGATCGAAGGGGTCCGAATCTTCGCGGGCTACTCGGGGTGGACGATCGGTCAGCTGGAAGGCGAGATCGAACGCGACGACTGGATTGTGCTGTCCGCGATGCCATCTGACGTACTCTCCGAGCCGCGCATCGATCTGTGGGCCAGGGTTCTTCGGCGTCAGCCGCTGCCGCTGTCGCTGCTCGCCACGCACCCGATAGACGTCAGCCGCAACTGAAAGCCGCTGAGCGCCAGTACGTTCAGCCGCAGGAGAGCGTGCAGGTCGCGCAGGCGCCACCGCAACCATCGGCCGCCGCGCTCGCAGCCCAGTCGGCCGATTCCCTGCTCGCGATGACCTTGGCCGCCTGCCAGCAGCCGGCCGCCACGGTGCTCACGGCGCCGATCACGCACACGATGACCACGACGAGTGCGGTGTCGGGACGGCTCGAAAGCGCGACGGTGCCTGCGGACGCGAGCATTGCGGCGGCGGCGAGTTGAGTGGGGGCAACCCCGCGAAGCACCGACTGGGCGGGATCAGCCGACCGCGGCCGGGTCAGCAGCCACACGCCGAGCCCCGCGATCGCGACCGCGGCGCACAGACAAAGCACCGCGACGATGAACATGGGCCACACAATACGAGGCCGCCGCTGCTGGGATGTGATGGGCGTCCCCCCGGGCGCCAGGCTTCGCCCGGGGGAACAAGCCCTTATCCGGATAGTCCGATGGTTGGCTGCGCCTGGGCGCCCCGAGCGCGGTAGGGGCTGGGGCGGCCGCAGCGGCCGGGGCAGGCGCAGCCGGCTGGCCGCCGGGCGGCGGCCGGTGCGGCAGGCGGGGTGGCCCCCGGAGGTGCCGGAACGCTGACCTTGAAGCCGTTGACGATCGCATCGGTGGCTGCGCCCGCCGCCACGACCTGGTCGACGCTGGTGGTCACCGCAAGCGACACCAGGTACTTGTCCGGGCCGTTGATGGCGATGACGTGGCGCCGCGAGGTGTCCAGCGTCATGGAGTTCTCGCGGTAGGTGCCCTCGATGGTCGACATCGGCATGCCACCGACCTCGCCCATCGACCCGTTGGTCGATCGCCAGGCGGGCATCTGCTGGCTGTCGACGAACCCGTGGCTGATGGCCTCTCTCGGATCGAATTCACCGACCAGCTTGTACACCACGACCTGGGCGTTCGACGAGTAGAGACCGTTGCCGCCCACGCGGTCGGCGATCACGGCGAATGCGTCGGCAACATTGGGGTCGGGCACGTGCGCCCAGCCTCGGCGGCATCGGCAGCACGATGTTGAGGGCCTTGAAGTCCTGGCTGACCTGAGGCTCGAGGGTGACGCCCTTGTCCCTGAAGAAGTCGTAGAGCGTGCCCGCCGTGGCAGGAGTGATCGCCACCTGTGCCGGAACCCCGACCTGCGGTGTGGCGATACCACCCGGCGCCGCGGCCGCCGCGGCGGCCGGCTGGGCCAGGGCCGCGTTGGGCGCAGCCGGGGTCAGTGCGGTCTGGGGTGTGGCCGGGGACGGTCAGGCGCGGCGTTGGGGACTGCGGGCGTCAGCGCGGTGTTGGGTGTCGCCGCGGTCTGCGTCACCACGGACGGACCGGGTTGTGGAGGTAGCGGCTGCGCGGGCTGGGCCGAGGCGGTGGCGCCGGCGAACATGAAGACGCCGACGGTAGCCGCAGCCACACTGGTAGCCGGAGTCCTCCAGCGTCGGGCGTTCTCGTTCATCGCCGCCGGTCCTTTCACTGTCGTGCTCGTCAACCATTTGGTCAGGCGCCGACTGTATCCATGGCGAAGCGACCGTCACTAGGCCTGGAATGGACCTGCAACCTTGTTCTGACCCACCGGTGATGCAACCGAGACCAACCCGTGGCCGACGTCGGTACTGACCGCTCGCGGGCGGGGCCGATCGGCGGGCTTATACCCTGTTCAGGTGACTGACTCGCCCGACGCCGGCACCGACGTCCCGCAGCACCGCTATACCGCGGAGCTCGCTGGGCAGATCGAGCACGCCTGGCAGCAGCGGTGGGCGGATTCGGGGACGTTCAACGTGCCCAACCCGGTGGGCTCGCTGTCGGCGCCCGACGGCGCCGCGCTGCCCGCCGACAAGATGTTCGTGCAGGACATGTTCCCGTACCCGTCAGGAGAGGGTCTGCACGTCGGACACCCGCTCGGCTACATCGCCACCGACGTCTACGCGCGCTACTACCGGATGACCGGCCGTAATGTCTTGCACGCGTTGGGTTTCGATGCCTTCGGGCTGCCCGCCGAGCAGTACGCCATTCAGACCGGCACGCATCCGCGCACCCGCACCGAAGCCAACATCGTCAATTTCCGTCGCCAACTGGGCAGACTGGGGTTGGGGCACGACGCGAGACGCAGCTTCTCCACCACCGATGTCGACTTCTACAAGTGGACGCAGTGGATCTTCCTGCAGATCTACAACGCCTGGTTCGATCCGTCGGCCGACAAAGCCAGACCGATCGCCGAACTGATCGCCGAATTCGACTCGGGTAGCAGGACACTCGACGACGGCCGGCGATGGTCGGACCTGTCGGCCGGCGAACGCGCCGACGTCGTCGACTCCTATCGGCTGGTGTACCGGGCCGACTCGATGGTGAACTGGTGCCCCGGTCTGGGCACCGTGCTGGCCAACGAGGAGGTCACCTCCGACGGCCGCAGTGATCGGGGCAACTTCCCGGTGTTCCGGAAACGGTTGCGGCAGTGGATGATGCGCATCACCGCGTACTCCGATCGGTTGCTCGACGATCTCGACCTGCTGGACTGGCCGGAGAAGGTCAAGGCCATGCAGCGCAACTGGATCGGCCGGTCCACCGGGGCCGCGGTCCAGTTCGCCACCGACGCCGGCGACATCGAGGTGTTCACCACCAGGCCCGACACCTTGTTCGGCGCGACGTACATGGTGCTGGCGCCCGAGCACGAGCTGGTCGACGCGCTGGTCGCCGCGCAGTGGCCCGACGACGTCGACGCTCGCTGGACCTTCGGCTGCGGCGACGCCCGCAGACGCCGTCGCCGCCTACCGCGCGACGATTGCGGCCAAGTCGGATCTCGAGCGCCAGGAGAACAAGACCAAGACGGGCGTGTTCCTCGGCGCGTACGCGACGAATCCGGCCAACGGTGAACAGATTCCGGTGTTCATCGCGGACTACGTGCTGCTGGGCTACGGCACCGGGGCGATCATGGCGGTGCCCGGCGGCGATCAGCGCGACTGGGACTTCGCGCAGGAGTTCGGGCTGCCGATCGTGGAAGCTGATTGCCGGCGGCGATATTTCGCAAGGGGCGTACAGCGGCGACGGCGAGGTGGTCAACTCCGACTATCTCAACGGCCTGTCCGTCGCGTCGGCGAAGGAGGCGATCACCAATCGGCTGGTCGCCGACGGGCGTGGGCAGGCCCGCGTCGAGTACAAGCTGCGCGACTGGCTGTTCGCGCGGCAGAGGTACTGGGGCGAGCCGTTCCCGATCGTCTATGACGCCGACGGCCGGGCGCACCCCCTGCCCGATTCGGCGCTGCCCGTCGAGCTGCCCGACATTCCGGACTACGCGCCGGTGCAGTTCGATCCCGACGACGCCGACAGCGAGCCCTCGCCGCCGCTGGGCAAGGCGACCGACTGGGTCAACGTCGAACTGGATCTCGGCGACGGCCTGAAGCCCTACACCCGCGACACCAACGTGATGCCGCAGTGGGCGGCCAGCTCCTGGTACGAGTTGCGCTACACCGACCCGTACAACAAAGAAGAGTTGTGCGCCAAGGAGAACGAGGCCTACTGGATGGGTCCGCGGCCCGCCGAGCACGGTCCCCGTGACCCCGGTGGTGTCGACCTGTACGTCGGCGGCGTCGAGCACGCCGTGCTGCATCTGCTGTACGTGCGGTTCTGGCACAAGGTGCTGTTCGACCTCGGCCACGTCAGCTCGCGCGAGCCGTTCCGCCGGTTGGTCAACCAGGGCTACATCCAGGCGTTCGCCTACACCGACTCGCGCGGCTCCTATGTGCCCGCCGCCGAGGTCGTCGAGCGGGAAGGCAAGTTCTATCTGGGCGTCCCCGACGGTGAGATCGAGGTGTTCCAGGAGTTCGGCAAGATCGGCAAGAGCCTGAAGAACTCGGTATCCCCCGACGAGATCTGCGACGACTACGGCGCGGACACGCTGCGGGTCTACGAGATGTCGATGGGTCCGCTGGAGGCGTCGCGGCCCTGGGCGACCAAGGATGTCGTCGGCGCGTATCGGTTCCTGCAGCGGGTATGGCGATTGGTGGTCGACGAGCAGACCGGCGCGGAACGGCTCGGGCGCGCACGAGGCGTTGGACGACGACACCCTGCGCCTGTTGCACCGCACGATCGCCGGGGTGTCTGACGACTACACCAACCTGCGCAACAACACCGCCGCGGCCAAGCTGATCGAGTACACCAACCACCTGACCAAGCAGGGTGTGACGGCGCGGGCGGCGTTGGAGCCGCTGGTGCTGATGGTCGCGCCGCTGGCGCCCCATCTGGCCGAGGAGCTGTGGCAGCGGCTGGGCCATGACACGTCGCTGGCGCACGGCCCGTTCCCGGTGGCCGACCCGCAGTACCTCGTCGAGGACACCGTCGAACTGCCGGTGCAGGTCAACGGCAAGGTGCGCGGGCGCATCACCGTGGCCGCCGACGCCGATGCCGACGCGCTGGAGGCCGCGGCGCTGGCCGATGCGAAGGTGCAGGAGTTCCTCGGCGGGGCCACGCCGAAGAAGGTGATCGTGGTGGCGGGCCGCCTGGTCAACATCGTCGCCTAGTTGCGATTTCGGCGCAAACGTCGCTCAGCGGTCGTACGCGCCGAAGTCACCGGTGGCGGACGATGACCTCGTGGATGTGGGCGTCGCGGGGCGCGTTGACCGCGTCGGCTATGACTTTGGCGACAGTCTCCGGACTGAGAAACTGCGCGGCCGTGTACTCGCGGCCCTCGTAGGCGACCAGCCGCTCTTGCATTTCGGTGGCGATCCGGCCCGGGTGCACCGAGGTCACCCGCAGCGAGGGCTCGTCGTTGCGCAGGGAGTTCGCGAACCCGCGCAGTGCGAACTTGCTCGCGGTGTAGGACGCCAGGCCGGGTGAGGCGTTGATGCCCGCCCCGGAGTTCACGAACACGACGTGGCCGCCGGCACTGCGCAACGCGGGCAGCAGCGGCAGCGTAAGTGCCACCGGGCCAATCACATTGACGGCCATGGTGTCTTGCCACTCGTCGACGGTCGACTCGGCGACGGTGGCCGGGTAGGCCACGCCCGCGTTGTGGATCAGCGACGTCGAGCTCGACGATCGGCTCGACGACCGCCGCGATCGCGTCGGGATCGTTGAAATCCACCGGCCACGTGGTGGCCCCGAACTCCTCGGCGACCGCGTCGAGCTCGGCCGACGGCCGTCCCGCGAGGAACAGTGTGTGGGTCGGCGCGAGCGCCGTGGCGATGGCCGGGCCGAGCCCTCGCGAGGCCCCGGTGATCATCGCCGTCGGCATGTCGTAACCCTACCGATCTGCAAGTCGTGCCCGGCCGTCGCATCATTGAGGCGATGGCCCACGATTCGAGCTTCGCTCCGACGCAACTCGCGGCCCGCGCCGCGTACCTGTTGCGTGGCAACGACCTGGGCACGATGACGACTGCGGCGCCGCTGCTGTACCCGCATATGTGGAGTTGGGACGCGGCTTTCGTGGCGATCGGGCTGGCGCCGCTGAGCGTCGAACGCGCCGTGGTCGAACTCGACACGCTGCTGTCGGCCCAGTGGGCCAACGGCATGATCCCGCACATCGTCTTCGCTAACGGCGTCGACGGCTACTTCCCGGGACCAGCCCGGTGGGCGACGTCGGCGCTGGCCGCCAACGCGCCGCGCAACCGGCACACGTCGGGCATCACCCAGCCGCCGGTGCACGCGATCGCGGTGCAGCGCATCCTCGACCACGCCCGCAGCCGCGGGCGGTCCACCCGGGCCGTCGCCGAGGCGTTCCTCGACCGCCGGTGGGACGACCTGGTCCGGTGGCACCGCTGGCTCGCCGAGGCCCGCGACCCGAGGTCACGAGGCCGGGTCACGCTGTACCACGGCTGGGAGTCCGGCATGGACAACTCGCCGCGGTGGGACAGCGCGTACGCCAACGTGGTGCCCGGCCGCGTACCCGAATACCAGCGCGAGGACAACGCGATCGTCACCGACGCCAGCCAGCGCCCGTCGGACATCGAGTACGACCGCTATCTGTGGCTGCTCGAAGAGATGAAGTCGGCACGCTACGACGACGAGCTGCTGCCCAAGGTGATGAGCTTCGCCGTCGAGGACGTGTTCGTGTCGGCGATCCTCGCGGTGGCCTGCGACGTGCTCGCCGAGATCGGCGAGGACTACAAGCGCCCGCACGCCGACGTGCGCGACCTGTACTCCTGGGCCGAGCGGTTCCGCAAGGGCGTCGTCGAAACCACCGACGAACGTAACGGTGCGGCAAGGGATTACGACGTGCGGGCCGAGAAGTGGGTGGCCACCGAGACGGTCGCGCAGTTCGCGCCGCTGCTGTGCGGCGGGCTGCCGCACGAGAAGGAGCGCGCGCTGCTGCGACTGCTGGAGGGGCCGCGATTCTGCGGGCATCCCGACCTGAAGTTCGCGCTGATACCGACGACGTCGCCGGTGTCGCGTGACTTCCGGTCGCGTGAGTATTGGCGCGGCCCGGTGTGGCCGGTGACGACGTGGCTGTTCTCGTGGTGCTTCGCTCGCCGCGGCTGGGCAGAACGGTCGTCGATCCTGCGGCGCGAGGGTCTGCGACAGGTCAGCGACGGCACCTTCGCCGAGTACTACGAACCGTTCACCGGCGAACCGCTGGGCAGCATGCAGCAGTCGTGGACCGCGGCGGCGGTGCTGGACTGGCTGGGCTGAAGCCCTATTCGGCGATGCGCTCGAGCGGGACGAGCGCCTTGCTCAGCGTCTCGAGGTCCTCGGGGCCGAGCTTTTCGAGCAGCTTGGCCAGGAAGGCCCGCCGATTGGCCAGCGCTTCTTGGTGCTGAGACAGGCCCTCGGGCGTGATGTCGACCAGTACCGCCCGCAGGTCCGACGGATCACGGGACCGCTTGACCAGTCCGAGCTTCTCCAGCCGGCGGATCGCCACGGTCGTCGTCGGGGTGCGCACCCGCTCGTGCGCGGCCAGTTCGGTCATCCGGATCGGCCCCTGCTCGAGCAGTGTCAGCAGAATCGACAACTGGGCGAGCGTCAGATCATTGGTGGCGGCGTCCCGGCTCGGGTCGCTTCGGCGGAGTATGGAGAACACCCGGGAGAGGACGCGCTGCAGCTCTCCGGCCAGTTCAGCGACCTGCGGTTCGGTCTCCACCATAATTTCGGCAGTCTAACCTGTCTGAGCCTGCCAAGTTGTGTGACGACCGCGTAAACGCTTCAGAGTACTTGCGAAAGGAAGCGCTTGCAGCCGGTCCGTCTCGGCGGCTTCGAAGACCTGCTCGGGCGGCCCCGACTCGACGACCTTGCCGTGGTCCATGAACACCACGGCGTCCGCGGCCGACCGGGCGAAGCCCATTTCGTGGGTGACGACGACCATCGTCATGCCGTCGGCGCCGAGGTCGGCGATGAGCGCCAGGATGCCCTTCACCAGTTCGGGGTCCAGCGCCGAAGTGGCCTCGTCGAAGAACATCACCTGCGGGGACATCGCCAGTGCCCGCGCGATCGCCACCCGCTGCTGCTGGCCGCCCGACAAGGTCGACGGCCGCACGTCGGCCTTGTGCCGCAGCCCGACCCGGTCCAGTTGCGCCAATCCCGAGTTCGCGCGCCTGCTCGGCGCCGAGTCGCTTGAGCTTGCGCGGTGCCAGCGTGACGTTGTCCAGCACGCTGCGGTGCGGGAACAGGTTGAACTGCTGGAAGACCATCCCGATGCGCTGCCGCAACTGGTCGGGATTGTCGGCCAGCACCGAACGCCCGTCGAGCAGGATGTCGCCGCGGTCGGGTTCGTACAGCCGGTTCAGGGTCCGCAACAGCGTCGACTTGCCCGACCCGGACGGCCCGATCACCGCCGCGGTGGTGCCGGCGGGCACGTCGATGTCCACGCCGCGCAGCACCGCGTTCGGCCCGAACGACAGGTGGATGTCGTTGGCGCTCAACGAGACCGGCTCACCAGCACTGGTCATCAGATCATCTCCTGAGAGTTCGACAGCTCGAGCGGATCTTCCTCGGTCGGTTTCTGCCGCGGCGCAGTCGGCTGTCGATGTAGTTGACCAGATGGGTCAACGGAACGGTCAGCACCAGGTAGAACAGCCCGGCCGCGACCAGCGGCGACAGGTTGCCGGTCTGGGCGTTGAGGTCGCGGCCGACCTGGAACAGCTCGCGCTGATTGGCGATCAGCCCGAGGAAGTACACCAGTGAGGAAGCCTTCAGCAGCGAGATGAACTGGTTCATCAGCGCGGGCAGCACCCGCCGCACGCCCTGCGGCACCACCACCAGCCGCATCGACGACGGGTAGCTGAAGCCCAGCGCGCGCGACGCCTCCAGCTGTCCGGCCTCCACGCTCTGGATGCCCGACCGGAAGATCTCCCCGACGTAGGCGGCGGCCATCAGCCCCAGCGCCGCGATGCCGAGTGGGATACGGGTTGTTGCCGGTCAGCCCGCCGACCACCGGTCCGACGCCGAGGCCGATCAGCAGGATGATCACCACTTCGGGCAGCCCGCGGAAGATGTCGGTGTACACCCGCGCCGGCCAGCGCAGCCACCGGTGCCGGGAGATGCCGGCCACCGCCAGCGCCATGCCGAGGACCAGTCCGATCACCGCCGCGCTGACGGTCAGGATCAGCGTGTTCGGCAGGCCGGTCTTGAGCAGATCGGGAATCGGCCTGCTTGTACAGATCCCAGTCCAGGAACGAGTCGGCCCCAGCTTGCAGGACTGAGCAGGTCGACTTCGGCGCCGCCGCACCCGAAGGCGCTTCCTGGTTCTCGGCGGCGATCGCGTCGAAGTCGGGCAGCTGCGGCGCCGGCGCCGCCTTCGACCCGGGTTTCCACCCGGGCGGCAAAGCGCGCGGCACCCAGTCGCTGTAGAGCCGCGACCAGGTGCCGTCGGCGATGATCGCGTCCAGCCCGGAGTTCAGCGCGTCGATGAGCGGCGGGTTCTCCGTTCGCGACGGCCCACGCGACGAAATTGTCCAAGCTGAAGGTGTTTTCGATGATCTCGGCCGGATCGCCGGGCTGCACGGTGCCCGACGCCTGCTGCGACGGCGCCACCCACGCGTCGATCTGGCGGGTCTTGAGGCTGGCGTAGACGGTGTTGTAGTCCGGGAACTTGACCGGCTCCAGGTGCAGCGTGTCGATGACGTACGCCTCCTGGACGGTGCCCTGCACGACGCCGATCCGTTGGCCGGCCGCGAGCTTGTCGAAGCCGGTGATCGGCGATCCGGTCGGCACCACGAGCGAGAAGTAGCCGAAGTCATAGCCGTTGGTGAAGCCGACGGTGCGGCGGCGCGCGTCGGTGGTGGTGATCGACGACGACCCGACGTCGAAGCGCCGCGACGCCACCTGCGCCAGCAGACCGGAGAATTCGGTGCCGACGAAGTTGATCTTCAGACCGAGCTTTTCGGCGATCGCGCGCAGCAGCTCGTTGTCGAATCCGGTGAACTGGCCTGCCGAGTTGATGCAGATGCTCGGCGGCGCGTCCGACAGGGTGCCGACGGTCAGGGTGCCCGGCGCGCTCAGTCCCAGCGCGTTGACGTCGACGCGGTCCAGCGGCTCGACGGTCGCGGTGGTGTATCTGGTCCTCGCCGGGACCTGTCGCCGCGGCCGCGAGATTGGTCGGCAGCGCGCTGGCGCTCTGGATGCCCGGCGGCGCGCACTGGTCGACCTGAGCGCGCCGCCGGTGCGGCCAGACCCATGCCGGCGATCAGCAGTGCGATGAGCGCCACGACGAATGCTCCTACAGAGCCGGTACGGGGTCATCGTGCAACGTATCCACCGACGGCGCCGTCACACCGCCTTCAGCTCAATCAGAACTGCATCTGCCGGGGCGCCGGCCGGCCGAACACGCCGCGGCGCACCAACTCGGCGAGCATGATGCGGGCCATCATCTCGGCCCGCTCGCCGCAGGCGGCGCGCGCGGCGTCGGCGTCGCCGCGGCGGATGGCGTCGAGCTCGGCCTCGTAGAACGGCAGCATCTCGTCGTGGTTGTTGAGGTAGGCCATCCAGAACGCCCGCGGCATGAACGACTGCGAGGCGCGGATCGACGGCGAGCAGCCGCGGCCCCGCAGTACTCCTCGTTGATCAGGAGCGCGGAACTGCCACGCCGCTTCCTGGAATGCGCGCGACTCGCGGTTGGCGCGCATGACGTCGAGCAGCGACTCGAGCTGGCCGAGATCCTCCGGATCCGGGGCTTCCGCGGCGCGCGCCGACGCGATGCCGCTGAGCATTCCGTAGATCTCGTGGTGTTCGCGGACGACGGATTCGTCGAACCGTTCGACGAACGCGCCGCGGTGATACTGGGTGAACAGGATGCCGTCGTGCTCGAGTTGCACGACGGCCTCTTGGATCGGCACCCGCGAGACGCCGAGTTCATGCGCGATCTCGTTGCGGTCCACGCGATCTCCCGACCGCAGTTTGCCGGTCAGGACCAGGTTGACCACGTGGGCGACCACGAGGTCTTTCTCCTTGACCCCATACTTCTTGGGCATGGCGGCACCAGTCTCTCACGGCACGATACCCGACCCGGAGCCGTTACGCAGCTTCAGTCAATTAGCCGGTGCGTCGGTCGCGCCAGCGGCACAGCGCCTCGGCCCGCGTCAGGTCGTAGTCGGGCCCGTTGACGCCGACGGTCAGCAGGGTGACTCCGAGCCCGGCCAACGCGTCGGCCTCGGTGAGCAGCGCGTCCTCGGTCGTCGCCCGAGACACCCGCCGACCGTTCGATTTCGGCCGGGGTCGCGGCCGACCTCGGCGCAGTGGCCGTCGAGGACCTCGGCCTTGCGCGGGTATTCGGCGCTGTCGGCGAAGCTGTGCCAGATGTCGCCGTACTCGGCGACCAGGCGCAGCGTCTTCTTCTCACCGCCGCCGCCGATCAGGATCGGGATATCCCGCGTCGGCGCGGGATTGAGCTTGGCCAGCCGGGACGTGATCCGCGGCAGCGCGGCGGCGAGGTCGTCGAGCCGGCTGCCCGCCGTGCCGAACTCGTAGCCGTACTCGTCGTAGTCCTTCTGCTTCCAGCCCGACCCGATACCCAGGATCAGCCGGCCGTCGCTGATGTGGTCGACGGTGCGGGCCATGTCCGCGAGCAGTTCGGGGTTGCGGTACGAGTTGCAGGTCACCAGCGCACCGATCTCGAGGCGCGACGTCTGCTCGGCCCAGGCGCCGAGCATCGTCCAGCATTCGTAGTGCGCGCCGTCGGGATCGCCGTAGAGCGGGAAGAAGTGATCCCAGTTGAACGCGACGTCGACACCGATGTCCTCAGCAGCGCCGCACCGCGTCGCGGATGTGGCCGTATTGCGGGGCAGTGTTGAGGTTGCAGTTGTACGCCGATGCGGATTGGGAAGGTCACGGTGTACATGTAACCGCGATCACGTCCCGATATTCCCGTCGGCCTTCCACACCGCGACCACCGACGGCCGCGCCGTGCCGTTGCCGCCCTCGGGCCAGCGCGACAGCGGGTCGTCGATGCTGTTGTCGTCGTTCTCGCCCGGATGCTGCACGCAGACCGTCACCAGATCGTCGGTGACGACCGGGCCGCACGTCTCCGCGCCGAGCGGCACGGTGAGGAACTGCTTGGTCTCGCCGCGGTTGGGACCCTCGAGCGCGACGGCGAACAACCCGTCGTTGGAGTCCAGGGCGTTGCCGTCGGTCGAGATCCACAGGTTGCCGTGGCTGTCGAACGCCAGGTTGTCCGGGCAGGAGATCGGGCTGACCTTGGTCTTGTCGAACCCGGCGAAGTAGGTGTCGGCCGCGGCGGGATCGCCGCACACCAGCAGCAGGTCCCAGGTGAAGTCGGTGCCGGCGTGGTTGTCGGTGATCTCGAGGATCTGGCCGCTCTTGTTGTCGTTGCGCGGGTTGGCGCGTCGGGCGCGCGCTTCGCCCGGCGCGCCGCGCTCGTCGTTGTTGGTCAGCGCGACGTACACCTTGCCGGTCTTCGGGTTGGCCTCGAAGTCCTCGGGCCGGTCCATCTTGGTGGCGCCGGCCTTGTCGGCGGCGAGCCGGGTGAACACCGCGGCCTCCTGCGCGGTCACCCCGTCGACCAGCGACTCGGCCTGCCCGTTCGGGCCGGAGCGCAGCAGCGGGAGCCAGGTGCCGGTGCCGGCGAAGGAGCCCTTCGACGGCAGCTTGCCCGAGCCGTCGATCTCGTTGGCGGGGATGTCGCTGGACAGCTTGGCGACGTACAGCGTGCCCTCGTCGAGCAGCGTCATGTTGTGCGCCATGGCCGCCGGATCCTTGGCCCGGCTGCATCTTCTTGCTCGAGACGAACTTGTACATGTAGTCGAAGCGCTCGTCGTCGCCGGTGTAGACCACGACGGTGCCGTCGTCGGTGACGTAGACGTTGGCGCCCTCGTGCTTGAACGCGTCCCAGCGCGGAGTGCTTGACCGGCGTCGAGTTCGGATCCCACGGGTTGAGCTCGACGACGTAGCCGAACCGGTTGGCTCGTTGGGGGTCTTGGCGAGGTCGAAGCGGGGATCGAAGGTCTCCCACAGCAGCGCCGACGGCTCCAGCGCGATGCCGTAGCGGTCCTGCCGGTCGGCGTCGACCGGGCGCCGGCGGCGGCGCGCCTTCGGGCGGCGCCGAAGTACTCGTGGAAGTTCTCCTCGCCGGAAAGCACTGTGCCCCAGGGGGTCACGCCGCCGGAACAGTTGGCGAAGGTGCCGGCGACGGTCGCGGCCGGTCGGGTCGGCGGCGGTCTTGACGAAGTCGGTGCCCGCGGCGGGGCCGGTCAGCGTCATCGGGGTGTCGGCGGTGATGCGCCGGTTGTAGCGACCCATCACCGGCTTCAGTCCCTCCGGCGTGCGCTCGACCTCGACGACGCCCATGCCGATCGCGGCGATCTCGATGTCGAACTGCTCGCGGGTCGGGGCGTCGGCGTTGTAGCCGGGGAACATGAACTGCGGGGTGACGTACTCGAAGTTGGTCACCAGCAGGAAGCGGTTCTGCTGGCCCGCGATCGGCAGCAGCCCGGCGAAGTCGTTGTTGAAGCCGAACTGGCCGCGCTGGGCGGCGCCGGTCTGCTTCGCGACGTCGAACTTCGGCGCGTCCGGCAGCACCGGGTCGCCCCAGCTGATCACGACGCCCTGCTGGTAGCCGTCGGCGACGACGACGACGTCCTCGCTGTTGGGTGCGACGGAGGCGAACTTCATGCCCGGCGGCGTCTCGGCGGGCGCCGCCGATGACGTCGGGGTGGCTGCCCTGCCGGGGCTGCTCGTCGGTTCCGCAGGCGGCCAGCGCCGAACCGGCGCCGACGGCCAGCACCGCGATCCCGCCGGCCTGCAGCATCGAGCGCCGCGACACCGCCTTGACGATATCGCCGAAGTATTCGTTGTCGCTGGTGTTGCGGACCGGCTTGGAGCAGGCGTCACCGCACTTGTAGACGCACGTGATGTGCTGACGCTTGGACTTTCCGTTGTGGGTGACAAGCAGATTCAGCGGCACGAGTGCCATGGGCAGGTTCCTTCCGACACCGGAACCGGCCGGGGGCTGGTCGGCCGGACTGGCGAAACCTACGGGAAATCGGCTAGCAATCAGCGAGCATTGGGTGAACAGGAGGCCAACGCGCCTGAGCTCGCGTCATTTGTAACGCCACGGCGAAGGATCGGGCCGAATCGCGCCAGGGGGTTACACGCGGTGGCAGCCCTAGTCGGCCAACACCCCGCGCAAGATCTCGACGAGCTTGCGCGGCTGGTCGCTCTGCACAGAGTGCCCGGAGTCTTCGACGATGTGCACGGTCTGGAATCCCGGTGCGATGCGGGCGAACTCGGCGGCGTCGTCGTCGTTGACGAAGAACGAGTTCGCGCCGCGCACCAATGTGGTGGGCGTGTTGAGGTTGGGCACGTCGTCCCACAGCCCGTCGAAGCCCTCGCCCTTGCGGAACGAGTCGTAGCGCCATGTCCAGGTGCCGTCGTCGAGGCGTTTGGCGTTGTGGAAAACTCCGCGCCGCAACGATTCCCGGTCACGATGCGGTGCGGCGGCGACGGTGACCTCGAGCATGGCGTCGAAGCTCGGGAACGTCCTCTCGCCCTGGACCAGCGCGACCGTGCCCTTCTGCTCGTCGGTCATCTCGGTGTGCCGCTCGGGCGCCGACGGCGTCACGTCGACGAGCACCAGCTTGCGCACGAGTTCGGGCGCCGCCACCGCCAATCGGAGCGCCGTGAGTCCGCCCAGCGACATCCCGACGACGAGGTCGGCGTCCGGTGCGAAGGCGCGCACGACCGGCTCGACCGCGGTGGCGTTGAGCTTGGGGCCGTAGTCGCCGTCCTCACGCCATGCCGAGCGGCCGTGGCCGGGCAGGTCGACCGACAGTGCGGGCTCGCCGAGACCGACGATCACGGTGTCCCAGGTGTGCGCGTTCTGCCCGCCGCCGTGCAGGAACACCACCCGCGGCGCGCCGTCGCCGAACTTCAGCGCACTGACTGCGGCGGAGTCGATGCGCTCGACGGCCGGCAGCGCACCCGTCACACCGGCCTGCCGGGCGTTCTCCTTGAGGAAGGTGAATTCGGAAAGCGAGGCGAGCTCGTCATCAGCGCTGATGTCCTTCATTAGGTGCACCCTACAAAACGCGGCGTGAGCCAATAAATCAGCCCTCGATGAAATCCTCGAGCTGTGTGCGCGCGATGTCGTCGGGCAGCTGCTTCGGCGGGCTCTTCATCAGGTATGCCGACGCGGCCACGACCGGGCCGCCGATGCCGCGGTCCTTGGCGATCTTCGCCGCACGCACGGCGTCGATGATGACGCCTGCCGAGTTCGGCGAGTCCCACACCTCGAGCTTGTACTCCAGGTTCAGCGGCACGTCACCGAAGGCGCGGCCCTCAAGCCGTACGTAGGCCCACTTGCGGTCGTCGAGCCAGCCGACGTGATCGGACGGGCCGATGTGCACGTCCTTGGTCTTGAACTCGCGCTGCAGGTTGGAGGTGACGGCCTGGGTCTTGGAGATCTTCTTGGACTCCAGGCGCGACCGCTCGAGCATGTTGAGGAAGTCCATGTTGCCGCCGACGTTGAGCTGCATGGTGCGGTCGAGCTGCACGCCGCGGTCCTCGAACAGCTTGGCCATCACGCGGTGGGTGATGGTCGCGCCGACCTGGCTCTTGATGTCGTCGCCGACGATCGGCACGCCGGCATCCTCGAACTTCTTCGCCCACACCGGGTCGGAGGCGATGAAGACGGGCAGCGCGTTGACGAACGCCACCCCGGCGTCGATCGCGCACTGGGCGTAGAACTTGTCGGCCTCTTCGGAGCCGACGGGCAGGTAGGACACCAGCACGTCGACCTCGTTGTCCTTGAGCACCTTGACCACGTCGGCCGGCTCGGTGTCGGACAATCTCGATGGTCTCGGCGTAGTACTTGCCGATGCCGTCGAGGGTCGGGCCGCGCTGCACCGTGACGTTGGTGGGCGGCACGTCGGCGATCTTGATGGTGTTGTTCTCCGACGCGAAGATGGCTTCGGAGAGGTCGAAGCCGACCTTCTTGGCGTCGACGTCGAACGCGGCGACGAACTTCACGTCGCGCACGTGGTACGGGCCGAGCCGCACATGCATCAGGCCGGGAACGGTGACGTTCTCGTCGGCGTCTTTGTAGTACTGCACGCCCTGCACCAGTGAGGACGCGCAGTTCCCCACGCCGACGATGGCGACGCGCACGTCAGTGTTTCCAGTCATGACGACTATCTCCCTCTCCAACTAACCCGGTAGTACTTACGGCTGTTCAGCCCGTTGCTGCGCGGTTCGTTCCGCCGCAATCAATTCGTTGAGCCATTTCACTTCGCGCTCGCTGGACTCCAACCCGAGCTGGTGAAGCTGGCGGGTGTAGCGGTCGATCGAGCTGCTGGCCCGCGCGACTGCTTCGCGCAGGCCCTCGCGGCGTTCCTCCACCTGACGGCGGCGCCCCTCCAAAATCCGCATCCGCGCTTCGGCGGGGGTGCGGTTGAAGAAGGCGAGGTGAACGCCGAATCCGTCGTCGGAAAAATTCTGCGGCCCGGTGTCGGCGACCAGTTCGGTGAAGCGTTGGATGCCGGCTTCGCTGAGCCGGTACACCCGCCGCGCGCGGCGCATCTTCGGAATGCCCTCCGGTGCGGCGTCCTCGACGATCAGCCCGTCGGCCTGCATGCGGCGCAGCGCCGGGTACAGCGAGCCGTAGGAGAACGCGCGGAAGGCGCCGAGCAAGCCCGTCAGTCGTTTGCGCAGCTCGTAGCCGTGCATGGGCGATTCGAGCAGAAGGCCCAGGATGGCGAGCTCCAGCACTCGAATCACCTCCCGAAATATTTGCTTGCCGTTACGGCGGTCCAACACCTCTGTGAATAGTATCGCGCCGATATATTCGGCGCCAACAAAGGGCCCACCTCAACGAACTGCGACGATGTCAGGAGATTGTGTCGATGCGCTTGATCGTGCCGTCGCCGGCGAAGGTGACCGAGCCGCTGCCGAAGTCGCTGGACACATTGGCGCGCAGCGTGAGCTCGCCGGGAGTGGTCGGATCCCGGGTGGGGTCGATGGTCAGGTAGGTGTTTTCCTTCTTCACGTCGGCGGGGTTCAAGCCGACGGTCTCGGGGGCGCCGCGCAGGATGCCGACCGCGGTTTCCACATCGAATGCGGCCAGGTCGACCAGGACGTCGTCCTCGCTCTTGGCTCGACGTCGACGGATCGTCGAACCCGCCGCGATAGGTGTAGCTCAGCTTCCGGCGTTCATCGCTGGGGTCGGGCCGGTACAGCACCGCGTACTCCGGATAGATCACCAGCTCGTATCCCATGGTGTCGCCGAACCGCTGGCGCATCTGCTCCAGCAGGCCGTTGAGGCCGCCGAGGGACTGGAGTTGCTTCGGCGGGGTCAGGACCTTTCCGGGGATGCCGTCGGACTTGGCGCCCGGGTCGGAGGTGAAGCTCAGTGGCGAGGTGGTGTTGCCGTAGAGGCCCCAGCCGATTCCCATGCCGAGCGCGACGAGCACGCCGGCCACGGCAAGGCGTAGCCCCCACCCCGCACCACCGAACGCGGTGGGCATTTTGGGCCGCCTCTTGAGGTCGGGCAATTGAACCGGCGCGTTGGCGTTCTGCAGGTCGGAGATCAGCGACTGCAGATCGCCCAGCGTCTCCGACTGCGTCGCCAAGGCCACCCGAGTCCGGTGCTCCTCCATCGACAGCTGCCCGTCGGCGAGCGCGCTGTCGAGGATCTTGCAGGTGTCGTTGCGGTCGCTGTCCTTGGCCCGCGTTCCTGCCGTCTGCCGGTTCGCCACGACGATGATCGTAAATGTCAGCCGTCCAGGTCACCGCGTATGGGGACCAAGCCGCGGCGGCGTCGCGCCTCCGCTGCTCGCGCGGCCGACGTACTCTGGTCTCCGTGCGATTGCAGAGACAGGTGGTGGACTACGCGCTTCGACGGCGGTCCCTGCTGGCGGAGGTCTACTCGGGACGCACCGGCGTCTCGGAGGTCTGCGACGCCAATCCCTATCTGCTGCGAGCCGCGAAATTCCACGGGAAGCCCAGTTCGGTGACGTGCCCGATCTGCCGCAAGGAGCAGCTCACCCTCGTGTCGTGGGTGTTCGGCGACCACTTGGGCGCCGTGTCCGGTTCGGCGCGCACCGCCGAGGAGTTGGTCCTGCTGGCGACCCGCTTCGACGAATTCTCCGTACACGTGGTGGAGGTATGCCGCACCTGCGAATGGAATCACTTGGTCAAGTCGTACGTGCTCGGCGCCATCCCGCCACCGAAGGGATCGCGCACACCGAGGCGGACCCAGACGGCGCGCAGTCGTGCGCGCACGGCCAGTGAATAGCGAAGGGCGCCACGACCGGTCAGCCGACGACGTCCGTGCAGGGCGTGTGGCTGACGGTGTGAGCGACCCGGGACCCAAGCCCTCCGACGACGCAGGACGGCACCGCCAGCAGGCCCATCCGCCCGCCCCACCCCGTACGCGCAGCCTTCCGCCCGACGACAGGCGCACAGCCATCTTGCCGCCCGTGCGCGACGTCGCTCCGCCCCAGTGGCGCGACCCCATCGACGTGGTGAAGGCCGCCCTCGACGGCACGCCGGCGCCGAAGCAGCCGCCCCCGCCTCCCGTGCCACCGCGCCGACCCCCTGGCGGCGGAGGGCCGCCGGGAGGCCCGCCGGGCGGGCAGCCAGGACAGCGTCCGCAGATCAACTGGAAGTGGGTCCGGCGCGGCCTCGTCGTGGCGGTGGCGGTGATGTTCGTGTTGCCGATCATCACCTTCGCGATGGCCTACATGATCGTCGAAGTGCCCAAGCCCGGCGATATCCGCACCAACCAGGTGTCGACGATCCTGGCCAGCGACGGCAGCGAGTTGGCGAAAATCGTTCCGCCGGAAGGTAACCGCGTCGATGTCAACATCGACCAGATTCCGGTGCAGGTGCGTAACGCGGTAATGGCCGCCGAAGACCGCGACTTCTACAGCAACCCGGGGTTCTCGTTCACCGGCTTCATCAGGGCCATGAAGAACAACCTGTTCGGCGGCGACCTGCAGGGTGGCTCCACGATCACCCAGCAGTACGTGAAGAACGCGTTGGTCGGCGACGAACGCTCGGGTGTCGGCGGCCTGATCCGCAAGGCCAAAGAAGTGGTCATCTCGACGAAGATGTCCGGTGAATGGTCCAAGGACCAAGTGCTGCAGTCGTATCTGAACATCATCTACTTCGGGCGCGGCTCCTACGGCGTCGGCGCCGCGTCGCACGCGTACTTCGGCAAGCCCGTCGAACAACTCAATGTCGCCGAGGGCGCCCTCCTGGCCGCGCTCATCCAGCAGCCGTCCGGCCTTGACCCCGCGGTTAACCCGGAGGGTGCCCTGGAGCGCTGGAACTGGGTGCTCGACGGCATGGTGACCATCGGGGCGCTGTCGCCGACCGACCGTGCGGCGCAGGTGTTTCCGCCGACGGTGCCACCGGACCAGGCGCGGGCGGCCAACCAGACCACCGGCCCCAACGGGCTGATCGAACACCAGGTGCAGAAGGAACTGCTCGAGCTGTTCGACATCGACGAGCAGACGCTGAACACCGAGGGCCTGCAGATCACCACCACGATCGACCCCAAAGCGCAGAAGGCCGCCGAGGAAGCCGCCTCCGAATACCTCGAGGGCGAGGATCCCGACATGCGCACCGCGGTCGTGTCGATCGACCCGAAGACGGGCGGGGTCGAGGCGTACTACGGCGGCACCGACGCCAATGGGTTCGACTTCGCGCAGGCGGGCCTGCCGACGGGTTCGTCGTTCAAGGTGTTCGCTTTGGTGGCGGCGCTACAGCAGGGCATGGGCCTGGGCACGCAGGTCGACAGTTCCCCGGTGTCGATGAACGGCATCACGATCAACAACGTTGAAGGCGGCGGGTGCGGAACCTGCAACATCGCCGAGGCGCTGAAGCGCTCGCTCAACACGAGCTACTACCGGCTGATGCTCAAGCTGGAGAACGGGCCGGCCGACGTGGCGAAGGCCGCGCACGAGGCGGGCATCGCCGAGAGCTTCCCCGGCGTCGACCACACGCTCTCCGAGGATGGTCAGGGTGGACCGCCCAACAACGGAGTCGTGTTGGGCCAGTACCAGAGTCGCGTCCTGGACATGGCGTCGGCGTACGCGACGATCGCGGCGTCCGGCGTCTACCACAAGCCGCACTTCGTACAGAAGGTCGTCAACTCTTCGGGCGAGGTGCTGTTCGACGCGTCACAGCAGGACAACGAGGGCGAACAGCGCATCGACAAGAAGGTCGCCGAGAACGTCATCGCCGCGATGCAGCCCATCGCCGCGTACTCCAACGGCCATGCGTTGGCCGGCGGTCGTCCGTCTGGGGCCAAGACCGGTACGAACCAGCTCGGGGACACCGGCGCCAACCGTGACGCGTGGATGGTCGGCTTCACGCCGTCGTTGTCGACGGCGGTCTGGGTCGGCACCACCGAAGGCACCAAACCGCTGGAGAACAGTTACGGGTCGCCGGTCTACGGTTCGGGCCTGCCTTCGGACATCTGGAAGTCGACGATGGACGGTGCGCTGGAAGGAACCGATACCGAGACGTTCCCCAAGCCGGAGGAGATCGGCGGCTATGCCGGTGTGCCGCAAGCCCCGCCGCCTCCGTCGACCCCGCCGTCGGATGTGCCGCCCCTGCCGCAGCCCAGCGTGATCCAGCCGACGATCGAGTTGGCGCCCGGTGTCACGATCCCGTGGGGCCCGCCGACCACCGTGCCCGTCGCTCCGCCCGTGCCCGTTGCACCCGGTGCGCCTCCGCCGCCGGGGGTGCCGGGAGCCCCGCCCCCGCCTCCGTGACCGACGTTGTAGATCGGGACGACGAAGGCGAGCCGTCAACGGCGTCGTCTGTGTCGTCGACGGAGTCGCCGGCTCGGCCGGCGGAATTTGACTCGCCGGCCAGTCTGGCCGGATTTGATTCGCCGGCCAGTCTGGCGGCTGACCGGCGGAGCCTCGACAACCGAGACCTTCCCAGCCGCACCGACACAATCGGCGCCGCGTTGTCGGAGGGGATCGGTGGACCGGTCGGCAGGCACGCGCTGATCGGCAGGCAACGGTTCTTTACGCCACTGCGGGCGATGCTGCTGATCGCGCTGGTGTTACTCGCGCTGGGTTACTCGACGAAGGCGGCGTGCCTGCAGACCACCGGCGCGGGCGCACCGAACCAACGCGTCGCCAACTGGGACAACCAGCGGGCGTACTACGAGCTCTGCTACTCCGACACCGTCCCGCTCTACACCGCCGAACTGTTGAACCTCGGCAAGTTCCCCTACAAGTCCAGTTGGATCGAGAAGGACTCCACGGGCCAACCGAAAGTGCAGTACGACGGGACTACCGCAGTGCGGTACATGGAGTATCCGGTGTTGACGGGGCTGTACCAGTACGGGTCGATGGCGCTGGCCAAGTCCTACACCGCGGTGTCGAAGCTGGTGTCGTTGCCGATACTCGCCGAGGTGGTGATGTTCTTCAACATCGCCGCGTTCGGCCTGGCGCTGGCATGGCTGGCGACTGTGTGGGCGACGTCCCAGCTGGCAGGCCCACGACGGGTTTGGGACGCGGCATTGGTGGCGGCGTCACCGATCGTGATCTTCCAAATTTTCACCAACTTCGACGCCCTCGCAACGGCTTTCGCGACGGGGGCATTGCTCGCGTGGGCCCGACGAAAACCGGTGCTGGCCGGGACGCTCATCGGTCTCGGCGTTGCGGCGAAGTTGTATCCACTGCTGCTGCTCATTCCGCTGGCGGTATTGGCGGTGCGTACCGGGAAGGTGCGCGAGGTCGGTAAGACGACGATCGCCGCGGTGCTGACCTGGGTGGTGGTTAACCTGCCGATCATGGCCCTCTTCCCAAGAGGATGGTCGGAGTTTTTCCGGCTCAACACCCGCCGCGGCGACGATATGGATTCGATCTACAACGTGGTGAAGTCGTTCACCGGCTGGCGGGGCTTCGATGCCGATCTAGGCTTCTGGGAGCCGCCGACGATAACCAACACGGTGTCGGCGCTGTTGTTCGTATCGTGTTGTATCGCAATCACTTACATCGCGTTGACGGCCAAGCAGCGGCCGCGGGTAGCGCAGGTGGCGTTCCTTGTCGTGGCGGCGTTCCTGCTGACGAACAAGGTGTGGAGCCCGCAGTTCTCGCTGTGGCTGGTGCCGCTGGCGGTGCTTGCGCTGCCGCACCGCCGCATCCTGCTCACGTGGATGACGATCGACGCGATGATATGGATACCGCGGATGTTGTACATCTACGGCGAACAGAACAAAGGACTGCCCGAGCAGCCGTTCACCGTCATGGTACTGCTGCGGGACATCGCAGTGATCGGTCTGTGTGCGTTGGTGATTCGCCAGATCTACCGGCCGGAGAAAGATCTGGTCAGGTCGTCAGGTTACGGAGGCGAGGTCGACGACCCGGCTGGCGGAGTCTTCGACGGGGCACCCGACGACCCGCCGCGATGGCTGCCCGACTGGCTACGCCCGGATCGGGACAGGATGCGGGTAAGCGCCCCACCGGAGGAACGTGAGCTGGTGGACCAGCAGAGCGGCTAGCGGCTGCGACCCTGGGGTGTCAGTAGTCGCGATACCGACTGCCGAGGCGAATCCACAGCTATTGTCGACCCGTGAGGATGCAGCGCGTACTGGTCGCGCTCATGATGACGTCGCTGGTCGTGTTGAGCGGATGCGGCCGGGCCGACGCGCCGGAGGCATCGGATTCGCCGAAGCCAACGGGGACGGGGCAGGCAACTAAGGACACGGCGACAGCAGAGGCATCGGAGTCATCGGCGCAACCTGAGGCGCCGGGTGACGCGATTCGCTATCTGTCCCTGGGTGATTCGCTGACCCAAGGCGTCGGGGCTCCCGACGAGCAGACGGGGTCCTTCCCGGCGCTGCTCGCCGAGAAGTGGCGCGGGGAGGGCTGCGAGGTCGAGCTGCAAAACGCCGGGATCAGCGGCTACACCGCGGGCCAGATATTGGACGAGCAGGTGCCGCAGATCGAAGAGTTCAAGCCGACGCTGATCACCTTCCAGTCCGGCGGCAATGACTTGGCAAACGGGGTATCGGCCGACGACTACCGCAGCAACGTGCAGGCGGTGCTCGACGCAGCGACAGGTAGTGGCGCCCGCGTCGTCGTGCTGGCACAGAACGAATGGTTCCGGGCGCCGGGGTTCGAAGGCTACTCCACCCCGGAGGCGCGGGACGAGTTCGATTCGATCCTCATCGAAGAGGCGCAGTCGCGGGGCGCCCAATTCGTCGACATGCGGCCCATCTACAAGCAGCAGGCCGACGAGAACCTGTGGGTCGAGGACGGTATGCATCCCACCCCCGATGCCTATGAGACCTGGGCGACCGAACTCGCCAGCCAGGTACCCGCGCCCTGTAAGTGACGTACCCGACGCCGGTTGCTCTAGGTCGATGCGACGGCGAACAAGCGCCATTCGCCGGGCACGCCTTTGAGTTGGTGTTCGCCGCGGTCCTCGAATTCCAATCCCGATCCGATTACGAGGTCGCGAAGTGTGCCCGAGACGAGTACGTCGTTGGCGCCGGCCAGTGCGCTGACTCGGGCGCCGATGTGCACAGCGATACCGCCGATGTCGTCGCCTCGGATCTCGACCTCTCCGGTGTGCAACCCGGCGCGCACCTGTATGCCGAGGACCTGGATCGCGTCGCGAATTGCCATGGCGCAGCGGATCGCTCGCTGCGGCCCGTCGAAGGTGGCAAGGAAGCCGTCGCCTGACGTGTTCACTTCACGGCCCCGGAAGCGATTGAGTTGCACGCGGACCACGGCGTCGTGCGCATCGAGTAGTGCGTGCCAGTCACGGTCACCGATCTCAGCGGCCCGTCGCGTCGAGTCGACGATGTCGGTGAAGAGCACGGTCGCGAGTACCCGGTCGTCGGCGACGTCAGCCTGATGGCCGGTGAGGAACTCCGCGATCGCTTGAAACGAGTCTCGCCACGGTTCGACGAAGTGGTACATGTTGCGTCCAGGGAGCTCGACGTATTTCGCGCCGGGAATGTTCTCGGCCACGTACCTACCCCTTGTGGGCTCGACGATCGGGTCGTCGATGTGATGGACGACGAGCGTAGGCACGCGGATTGCCGGCAGAACCGCCCGCACGTCCACATCGCCCACAAGCGGCCACATGAGCACAACGGTCCGTGGGCTGGCCGAGAGCCTTTCCACTCGAGCCCACGCAGACCGGATCTCTTCGTTCCACGGCATGTCTGGATTGACCAGGTGCTCGTACTCGCCGGTGCCCCACATGGCGACAAAGGCGGCGCGGAATTCCTCGCGCGTCGACCCGTCGGCCGTCTTTGTAATGGGATCCGCGAAGCCCTCGAGCACGACGAGCGATGTGGTGCGGGACGGATGTGCCGCGGCAAACAGTGCCGCGGGCGCGAGCGTGCCGGCGACTGCGATGAGCACCGCTTCGCTGCTGCCGAGATCGTCGAGTACCGCGGTGATGCTGTCGGCACATTGTTCCAACGTCGGCACCGCATCGGGAGCGATGGGATCCGATGCGCCGGTTCCAGGCTGATCGATGAGGATCAGTCGGCCGACCGACGCCATTGCCTCGAGCCAGCCCTGGAGCGAGGGCACGTCCGGTATCACCTCGCAATTGGTGAACCATGTCGGGACGAACACCATGTCGCGCTCGCCTTCACGCGATGCGCGGTACGCCACGCGCAAATCCCCGTTCAGCGCATACCGCGTTTCCGAGAACACGGCGGAAGTGTAAGCCCGGCGAGCAGCGCGATTTCGCAGATCAGCAGCCTAGTTTCGTAAATAACGGTGCTAGGTAGAGACGTGGCCGTCGCGGTCCTAGGCGCGAGATTGCGGTGAGGGTTGTTGGCGGCGCCCAACCCACAGCCCTGAGTGCAATCTTCCGCGCTAGGTAGATGCGACGGCGAACAGCCGCCATTCACCGGGAACGCCCTTGAGCTCGTGGGAGCCGCGGTCCTCGAATTCGAGTCCGGAACCAATCACCAAGTCGCGCAGCGTGCTTGAGACGAGCACATCGTTGGCGCCGGCCAGTGCGCTGACCCGGGCGCCGATATGCACAGCGATACCGCCGATGTCGTCGCCGCGGATCTCGACCTCGCCGGTGTGCAGTCCGGCGCGCACCTCGATGCCGAGGGCGTGCACGGCGTCACGAATTGCCATGGCGCAGCGGATCGCTCGCTGCGGTCCGTCGAACGTGGCGAGGAAGCCGTCGCCTGAGGTGTTCACCTCGCGGCCGCGGAAGCGATCGAGTTGCGACGCGGACGACGGCGTCGTGCGCATCGAGCAGCGCGTGCCAGTCGCGGTCACCGATCTCGGCGGCCCGCCGCGTCGAGTCCACGATGTCGGTGAACAACACGGTGGCGAGAACCCGATCGTCGGCCACTTCTGCTTGGTCGCCGGTGAGGAACTCGGCGATCTCCTGGAAGGACGCGTCGCCACGGTTCAACGGAGTGGTACAGGTTGCGCCCCGGCAGCTCAACGTATTTCGCGCCGGGTATGTGCTCGGCGATGTACCTGCCCTTCGCGGGCGGGATGATCGCGTCCTCGGCGTGGTGGACGACCAGCGTTGGCACGCGGATTGTCGGAAGGACCGCCCGCACGTCCACTTCCGTCATGAGCGGCATCATGAGTGCACGGGTCGCGGGGCTCGCCGCCAGACGTTCCATCCGCGCCCACGTTGCCCGGATCTCCTCGTTCCACGGCATGTCCGGATTCATCAGATGTTGGATCTCCCCGGTGCCCCACATGTCGCGCGTCGCAGCTCGGCGTTTCCTCTCGAATGAGTGCGGTCCGCCAGCATCTGCGTAACCGTCGAGCACGACCAGCGCGGTGGTGCGAGACGGATGTGTCGCCGCGAACAGCGCCGCTGGCGCGAATGCGCCGTTCGACGCGACAAGAACCGCTTCGCTACTCCCGAGGTCGTCGAGCACCGCGGTGATGCTGTCGGCCCATTGCTCCAAGGTCGGCATCGCGCCCGGCGTGACTGGATCGGATGCTCCGGTGCCCGGCTGATCGAAGAAGATGAGCCGCCCGAGCGACGTCATCGCTTCGATCCACCCTTGAAGGGACGGCAGCTCCGGCAGGATTTCGCAGTACGTGAACCAGTTCGGGACGCTACACGATGTCGCGAGCACCTTCGCGTGACGCGCGATAGGCGACGCGCAAGTCCCCGTTGCGCGCATACCGCGTCTCGGAGAACACAGCGGAAGCGTATGCCCGCGAGCAGTGCGATTTCGCAGATCAGCGGGCATTCCTGTAGCCTGGGCCGGTTGCCGACGCAGGTAACCCTCCTGCCACGGAACGACCGTGGCCGAACAAGACCGTAGGAGGTGGTGTGGTTCTCATGCGTCCATACGAAATCATGGTCATCCTTGACCCCACTCTCGACGAGCGCACTGTTGCTCCGTCGCTGGAGACATTCCTCAACGTCATCCGCAAGGACGGCGGCACTGTCGACAAGGTCGACATCTGGGGCAAGCGCCGGCTGGCTTACGAGATCGCCAAGCACGCCGAGGGCATCTACGCCATCGTCGATGTGAAGGCCGAGTCCGCGACTGTGTCCGAACTGGACCGCCAGCTCAACCTGAACGAGTCCGTCCTGCGGACCAAGGTTATGCGGACCGACAAGCACTAAAGGCTGCCGTACGTCGGAGCGGCTCCGTAGGCTCGCCTGCGACTGACTTCGCGCACACGCCAAAACTCCAGGAGGAACTCGTGGCTGGTGACACCATCATCACGGTCATCGGAAACCTGACGGCAGACCCCGAGCTTCGGTTCACACCGTCAGGCGCAGCCGTCGCCAACTTCACAGTGGCGTCGACTCCCCGCATCTTCGATCGTCAGACCAATGAGTGGAAGGACGGCGAAGCGCTGTTCCTCCGCTGCAGCATCTGGCGCGAGGCGGCGGAGAACGTGGCCGAGAGCCTGACTCGTGGTTCACGGGTGATCGTCAGCGGACGGCTCAAGCAGCGTTCGTTCGAAACCCGCGAAGGCGAGAAGCGCACCGTGGTGGAACTCGAGGTCGACGAGATCGGCCCGTCACTGAAGTACGCGACAGCCAAGGTGAACAAGGCCAGCCGCAGCGGCGGCGGTGGCGGTGGGTTCGGCAGTGGCAGTGGCGGTGGCGGAGGCTCCCGCAGCGCCGCTCCGGCCGGTGGCTCCGACGCCAAGCAGGACGACCCGTGGGGCAGCGCTCCCGCGTCCGGTTCGTTCAGCGGCAGCGACGACGAACCCCCCTTCTGACCAACTTCAATTTCCAGAAAGAGATAGACAAATGGCGAAGTCCTCGACCAAGAGGCGTCCGGCTCCCGAGAAGCCGGTCAAGACCCGCAAGTGTGTGTTCTGCTCCAAGAAGGGCAAGAACCAGATCATCGACTACAAGGACACGGCGCTGCTGCGTACCTACATCAGCGAGCGCGGCAAGATCCGTGCCCGACGCGTGACCGGTAACTGCGTGCAGCACCAGCGCGACATCGCGATCGCGGTGAAGAACGCCCGCGAGGTGGCGCTGCTGCCGTTCAGCTCGTCGACGCGGTAGGTCCGCCCGAGACATCTAGGAAGACAAAAGAAATGAAACTCATTCTCACTACCGAGGTGGAGCACCTGGGTACTTCGGGCGACATCGTGGACGTCAAGGACGGCTACGGACGCAACTTCCTGCTGCCGCGCGGCATGGCCGTCGTGGCATCGCGTGGCGCCGAGCGCCAGGCCGAGGAGATCCGCCGGGCCCGCGAGGCCAAGGCGGTGCAGGGGCTCGAGCATGCTCGGGAGCTCAAGACGGCGCTCGAGGGTCTCGGCGCAGTCGAGCTGTCCGTGAAGTCGGCCGGGGACAGCGGCAAGCTGTTCGGCTCGGTCACGGGCGCCGACGTGGTTGCGGCCATCAAGAAGGCCGGCGGCCCGAATCTGGACAAGCGCACGGTGCAGTTGCCCAAGGCGCACATCAAGTCTGTCGGCACCCACCCGATCACGGTGCGGCTACATCCCGATGTCGACGCTTCGGTGGCATTGAGCGTCGTCGCCGGACAGTAACGTCAGCGGCAATACGGCCGGGTGAGAACGTGTTCTATTCTCACCCGGCCGTTGCTGTGCGTCCTGGCGACCGCTGGCGAACTTTCCACGGTAGTTAGGCGACAGCGAAGCTAACCCGCTGTTAACCTGCGCGGTCCCAAGCCGAAACACAACACGCCCGAGATCGCAACCGATGACGACACGCCGTGGGAATTCCCATCCACAGAATTCCATGGGGTTTATGGTGCGGCTATCTGCGCGGATGCTTTGAAGAAAGCAAGTTATACACAGGTTCTCCCCAACGCCTCAACATGCCTGTCCAGACCTATCCACAGGCCATGCACAGGTCTATAAACAGGGTGGCGTTTGCCGTGCTCCCAGCAACGTCTAGCGTTGGCCGTCGCAAGCCCGTTAGGGCGACCGATCGGGGGCGGATGTCCGACGCTTGTCTCAAAGCCGCGGTAACCTTTAATCGAACGTGCGTTCGACCTTGTTCAGGGGAGGTGTAGTTCCGTGGCTGTCGTGGATGACCTTGGCCATTCCAGCATGGACGCTCCTCCGTCCCGTGAGGATTTCGGCCGCCAGCCCCCGCAGGACGCCGCCGCCGAGCAGGCGGTCCTCGGCGGCATGCTCCTGAGCAAGGACGCGATCGCCGATGTGCTGGAGAGGCTGCGCCCGGGCGACTTCTACCGGCCCGCGCACCAGAACGTCTATGACGCCGTCCTGGATCTGTACGGCCGCGGTGAGCCGGCCGACGCGGTGACGGTCGCGGCAGAGTTGGATCGCCGCGGGTTGTTGCGCCGGATCGGTGGAGCGCCGTATCTGCACACGCTGATCTCGACGGTGCCGACCGCAGCCAACGCGGGGTACTACGCGGGCATCGTCGCGGAGAAGGCGCTGCTGCGCCGTCTTGTGGAGGCGGGCACGCGCGTCGTGCAGTACGGCTACGCCGGCGCGGAGGGCGCCGACGTCGCCGAGATCGTCGACCGCGCGCAGGCCGAGATCTACGACGTGACCGAGGGCCGCGACGTCCGAAGACTTCGTGCCGCTGGAGCAGCTGCTGCAGCCGACGATGGACGAGATCGACGCGATCGCCTCGCAGGGCGGCATCGCGCGTGGCGTGCCGACGGGCTTCGCCGAACTCGACGAGGTGACCAACGGTCTGCATCCGGGACAGATGATCGTCGTCGCGGCGAGGCCTGGTGTCGGGCAAGGCGCTCAAGCTCGACACGCCGCTGCCGACGCCGACGGGCTGGACGACGATGGGCGAGGTTGCCGTCGGCGATCAGCTGATCGGCGCCGACGGGAAGCCGACGCGGGTGGTCGCGGCGACGGAGGTCATGGTCGGACGGCCTTGCTTCGAGGTCGAGTTCTCGGATGGAACGGTGATCGTCGCCGACGCCGAGCACCAATGGCTCACGGATACGCGAGCGTCGCGCAAGTCAGCTCAGGCCGCCGCCGTCGGATACAACCGTTATAAGAACCAGCGCACGTTCGCTGCTGTTCGCACGACCCGCGAAATCGCCGAGACGCTTCGGTGCCCTACCATCGACCGCCGACTCAACCATTCGGTCGCCAACGCCGCGCCACTGCAGGCGCCGGATCGCGATCTGCTCGTCCCGCCCTACACCTTGGGTGCGTGGCTGGGCGACGGCACAACCGCGTCCGCCCAGATCACCAGCGCGGATCCAGAAGTCATCGTGCGCATCGAGGCTGACGGCTTCGTTGCGCATCAATCGACAGCGGCGAAGTACCGCTATCAACTGCGGCTGCCCGAGGACGAGCTGGTCGCCGCGCGTGGCTGCGTTGTGTGCGGTGCATCGTTCGTTCCGCACACGAGTCAGGTGCGGACGTGTGGCCGCATCCTGCGGAGGACGCGCACGTTTCATGTCGGACCCAGTACCCGCGCCCACCTGCACTCGTTGCGGCGGACCGTCGTGCGGACTGAGGCTGTGCCAGGAATGCCGCAACGCGGTGGGCACATTACAGGCGCGACTCCGCACGATCGGCGTACTTGGCAACAAGCACATTCCGAGCGAGTATCTGCGTGCATCGGAATCGCAGCGGAGAGCATTGTTGGCAGGATTGCTTGACACCGACGGGACAGTCACTGCGGGCGGGGCAGTCCAGTTCTGCGTCACTGACCGCCGGCTGGCGGACGATGTCGCGGAACTGATAGTCAGCCTGGGTTATCGGTGCCACACCGCGCGGAAGGCAGTAAAGGGCCGCCGCGCCGATACGTCGATCGCGTACATCCTCAACTTCTCGACCGACGACGATGTATTCGGTCTCACGCGAAAGACCTTGCTGCACAAGGAGCGTCGAGCAGGCCGCGGAACAGCCCGCTCGGTCTCGAGGTTCATCGTCGACGTGCGGCCCGTGGACAGTGTTCCAGTGCGTTGCGTCCAGGTCGACAACGACGACCACATGTACCTGGCGGGGCGGGCCATGGTGCCGACGCACAACTCCACGCTGGGATTGGATTTTTTGCGGTCCTGCTCGATCAAGCACCGGATGTCCAGCGTCATCTTCAGCCTCGAAATGAGCAAGTCCGAGATCGTGATGCGGCTGCTGTCCGCTGAAGCGAAGATCAAGCTTGCGGATATGCGGTCGGGCCGAATGAATGACGATGACTGGACGCGGCTCGCGCGGCGGATGAGTGAGATCAGCGAAGCCCCTTTGTTTATCGACGATTCGCCGAACCTGATGATGATGGAGATCCGGGCCAAGGCGCGCCGACTCAAGCAGAAGCACGATCTGAGTCTGATCGTCATCGACTATCTACAGCTGATGACTTCCGGCAAGAAGGTCGAGTCACGCCAGCAAGAAGTGTCCGAATTCTCGCGTCAGCTAAAGCTTTTGGCGAAAGAACTGGAAGTGCCGGTCGTCGCGATGAGCCAGCTGAATCGCGGACCGGAACAACGCACCGATAAGAAGCCGATGCTGTCCGACCTACGCGAATCGGGCGCGATCGAGCAGGATGCGGACATGGTCATCCTGCTTCACCGGCCCGACGCGTTCGAGCGCGACGACCCGCGTGGCGGCGAAGCCGACCTGATCCTGGCCAAGCACCGCAACGGCCCGACGAAGACGGTCACCGTCGCACACCAGCTGCACCTGTCGCGGTTCACGAACATGGCGAAGGCGTAGCGACCTGCGGTGCGGCGCGAGCTCCAGCTAGATCGCGTTAAGTCCAATCCCACGCCCATGAGTGCATGCCCTGCCGAGAGGCGCGCACGGGGTGGTCCTCAGCGAAGTAGTCAGCGTTGCTGACGTGTTCGAGCCCGTTGACCGGAGTGCCGTCGACGCTGGCTTGAATCGCGATGTGGGTCATGGCCGTGGTCGGTGGCGCCGCGCCAATGCTTGACGTCCGGTGGTGTCCAGATGACGTCACCGGGATGGATGACCTGCTACTCGCTGCCCCACTGTTGGATCCAGCCGTCCCCGGGCGTGGCGATCAGGGTTTTGCCCGCCGGGGTGGGTGTGCCACGCCGTACGCGCACACGGACTGAACGACACCTCGGCCGATCCGAACGTGCGGACACCGTTGGGGTCGAAGAGGGGCTTGACCGTGACGTCGCCGGTGAACGTCTCCGCGGGCCCGGCTCCTGCCAGCCGGGAGTCGTCGGGTGAAATCTGCATGGCGGTCGCGTCGTTGGAGTCGTCGGCGTATGCCGGCGTCGCCTTGAGTGTGCCCAGTGACACGGCGGCCGCAAGGATGGTCTGTGTGCTGATCAGCTTCATGCCACTCTTAGTCGATGGTGTTGAGGCTGTTGTCACAACAATTTTTCGATGGCTATCGGTAGGCCGGAGGCGCTCCCATTGGCGTTGTGGACGGCGTTGACAATGGCGCCTGGCACACCCACCGTGACGACTTGGGTGGGGTCCTTGGAGCTCGTCGTCTTCTCCTGTTTGGGGTCGGTCTCCAGCCAACCAGCGCCGCGTTGGTTCAGACAGTCACGGATGTGAGGTGTACTCGCAGTGCACTCCTCGCCGCGGTTAGCGACCTTGTTCAGCTGACGAGTTCGACGGTCGCGCTGAAGTCGCCGGATTGGCGGGCGATGGCCTGGACGTCCCCGTCGATCTCACCGAGGCGCATGATGCCCGTCCAGTAGCCGACGTCGCCGTAGTAGAGGACCAGGTCTCCGTCGGGTGCCCAGTAGCCCAGATCACCGACTCGTGGGTCATCGCCGGCCGGCATGCCGTCCACCATCAGTTTCCGGGGCAGCGGCGCCGTCTTCTCCACGGCGTTCAGGTCGCGGAAGGTCACGGTCAGCGGCAGCTGCGCGGCGAGGTCTCTGGCCGCGGCGTTGTCGAACAGGTGGCCGGTCAGCACGGTGTCTCCGACGACGATGCGAAACGCGGTCTGATCGGCGGAGGCAGCTGTGGCATCCGCGGCTCTCGCCCCAGTGGTCGGGGCACCAGGCGAATCGGGTTCCGGACGTGGTGGCGGTGCCCCACCGCACGCAGTCAGCAGCAGCGCGAACAGGGCGCCGTGAGCCACGACGGCCGACCGCAGGTGCCTCATGTCAGGTGCTCGGAATGGTCGCCGGTCGCAGGTTCCGGAAGCTGCTCGGCGGTCCAGGACGCGAGCAGTTCCAGAGCGTGCGCCGTTGGCGAGGCGGGTTCGGCGACGTAGAGGGTCAACGTCAGCCCCGGATCGGAGATCATGTCGACGCTCTCGTAGAACAGCTCAAGGTCGCCGACCACGTCATGGTGGAACGTCTTCGCCCCGGCACCGTGGGTGCGGACGTCGTGGGCACCCCAGCGGCGGCGGAATTCGTCACTGCGGGTGGACAATTCGCCGACCAGATCCTGGAGCTGATTGTCGTGCGGGTCGCGGCCGGCCTCGGTGCGCAGGATGGCCACGCAGATGTCGGCGGCCTGGTCCCAGTGCGGATAGAAGCGCTGCGATCCCTCGTCGAGGAAGGTGTAGCGGGCGAAGTTCGGCGGCCGGATGGGGTCGCTGTCGTACATCGACGAATGCATGCCCCGGCCAAGATGATTCACGGCCAGCAGATCCATCCGGCCGTTGCGCACGATCGCGGGGGCGGTGAACTTGTCCAGGGCCCATTGCAGACTGGGCCGCGGGGTCCAGCGCTTGGCCGGGCGCCGCCGCGGACGCATGCCTGCGCTGGTGCCGTCGGCGGCGTGAGCGAGGTGGAACAGGTGGGCCCGCTCGGCGTCATCGAGCTGCAGGGCACGGGCGATCGCGTCGAGGACCGACGCCGAGACACCGGCCAGGCCACCGCGTTCGAGCTTGCTGTAGTACTCGATGCTGACCCCGGCCAGTGAGGCGACCTCCCCGCGGCGCAACCCGGGCACCCGGCGGTTCCCGAACTCCGGCAAACCCGCCTGCTGCGGGGTGATCTTCGCCCGCCGCGTCATCAGAAACTCGCGGGCTTCGGCTCGGTTGTCCATGTCGACCACGGTACGACCGAGCTCAGCTTCGAGGGATGCACTGTCGATACACCCCTGCGCAGGGACTCCCTACCCGGCCGCGATCGGCGTTTCCTCGTAGACATGGATACGCGCCCGACCACCGAACGACTCGCAGCGAACCCCGCGTCCACTCGGCTGCCGTTCGTCGTCTACGTCCTCGCCGTCGGCACCTTCCTGATGGGGACCACCGAGTTCATCATCGCCGGCCTGCTCCCCGAGATCGCCGTCGACCTCGACGTCACGCCGGCCCGGGCAGGTCTGCTGATCACCGTCTTCGCGATCGGGATGATCGTCGGTACGCCGGGCATGGCCATTCTCACCCTGCGACTGCCCCGCCGGACGACGCTGACGCTGGCGCTCATGGTGTTCGCGGTTGGGCACGTCGTCGTCGCGGTCGGATCGGGATTCAGCCTGCTGTTGGCGGCGCGGTTCCTCACGGCCTTGGCCACCGGCGCATTCTGGGCGGTCGCCGCGGTGGTCGCCAGCCGCGCCGCCGGGCCCGCAGCGAGTTCACGCGCGCTCGGCGTCGTGCTGGGCGGCGGGATGCTCGCCAATGTCATCGGCGTCCCACTCGGCGCCTTCGCCGGGCAACTGATCGGGTGGCGCGGCCCCTTTTGGATATTGGCCGGCCTCGCGGTCGCTGCGGCAGTCCTCATCATGAGGTATGTCCCGGACGACGATCCGACGGCACCGCGCGCATCGGTTCGCGCCGAACTGGCCAGTCTCCGCTCCCGGCAGCTATGCCTCGCCTTGGTCTCGGCCGTGATGATCATGGGCGGCACTCTGGCCACCTACAGCTACGTCGCGCCCCTGCTGACGAACCGCGCTGGACTACCCGGCACTCTGGTGCCCCTGGCCCTGGTCGGGTTCGGCGTCGGCGCGCTGGTCGGATCCTTCCTCGGGGGTCGCCTCGGAGACACCCGTCCGTACTCGACGACGATCATCGCCTCTGCCGCAACGGCAGCCATCCTGCTCGGCATCTGTGTCTTCTCCCAGCACACCCTGCCGACTGTCGTCTTGATCGGCCTGCTGGGGCTGACCTCCATGACGGTCAACCCCATTCTGATCGCGTTGGCAGTGCGCTTCGCCCACCGGGCACCCACGCTCGCCTCCGCGCTCAGTACCTCCGCGTTCAATCTCGGTACGGCGGTGGGTAGTTGGATCGCCGGCCGGGCGCTCGACTCGTCTCTCGGCGAACTGGGACCTCCCGTCACCGGAACCGTCATCGCGGCGCTGACCCTTGTTCCACTGTCGGCACTGGCGCTGACTCGGCTGTCCTGCGCCCAGACCCACACGAACTACGAACTGCAGACGTTCGACAACAACGAAGCCAACGGGCTTTGCGTTACATCCCACTAGAAGGAGCCAACCATGACCACCAC
>CAVRFN010000020.1:0-63222 GCA_963720345.1 uncultured Actinomycetota bacterium | reverse complement strand
GTCGGTGCCGCACGGCTCCAACGGGCCGCCCAACACATTGAGTTCAGCCATCGGCTCAGTATGGATGCACCCCCTCGACTACTTCGCGCGAACGTGGGTTACCCGCACGTTTTCAGGCCGGAAAGCGTGCGGGTAACCCACGTTCGTCTCACCGACGGCGGGTGTTTGCGCAATGGCCCGACCGCCGGGAGACACCGGATGTCTGCCCGTCACCGGCTGGACAGACGGCTTTCCGACACTCGGCCGTGTCTGTACGTCCGAGTCGCCGTGCCGTTCTCAAGAGTGCATTGGTGCTCGCGGCACTGCCGGTCGCGGGATTCACCGCCGACCGCCGCCTCAGTCCCATCCGATCCGACCCGTTCACTCTGGGCGTGGCGTCCGGCGATCCGGCGCCCGACGGTGCTGTGATCTGGACGCGTCTGGCTCCGGATCCGTTGGCGGAAGACGGTTTCGGCGGCATGCCTGCCCGGCCGGTGGACGTGGAGTGGGAGGTCGCGGCCGACGAGCGGTTCGCGCGCGTCGAGCAACGCGGTACCGCCACGGCGACGCCGGAATACCGCTCACAGCGTGCACGTGGAGCTGCAGGGATTGCGGCCGGGCGCACAGTACTTCTACCGGTTCCGCACCGCGGGCTATCTGTCGCCGACCGGCAGGACACTCACCGCGCCGGCGCCCGACACCCTCGCGACGGCGCTGACCATGTGTGTGGCGTCGTGCTCGCACTATGAGCAGGGCTGGTTCACCGCATACCGGCGGCTGGCCGAGGAACAACCCGATCTCGTTGTACACCTTGGTGATTACCAATACGAGTATGAGGCGAGACCCGGTGGGGTCGCAGCCACGTCGGTCCGGAGACCGTCACGCTGGCCGACTACCGGCGGCGGTACGCGCAGTACAAGACCGACCCCGACCTGCAGGCCGCCCATGCCGTCGCGCCGTGGCTGGCCGTCTTACGACGACCACGAGCTGGACAACAACTGGGCCGACGAGACGCCGGGAGACGCCGCAGCCCGACTTCCTCGCCCGGCGGCCGCGGCGACTGCAGGCGTACTACGAGAACATGCCGCTGCGACGATCTGCTGCAACCGCGCGGCGTCGACATGCAGCTGTACCGGCGGATCGGCTGGGGCGGATTGGCCACCTTCCACCTGCTCGACACCCGGCAATACCGCACCGATCAGCCGTGCGCGGGACGAGTACCGCACCGACTGCGCCGAGCGGTTCAACCCGCTCGCGACGCTCACCGGTGATGAGCAGGAACGCTGGCTGCTCGACGGATCTGCAGCGGTCGCAGGCCCGCTGGGACGTGTTGGGGCAGCAGGTCTTCTTCTCACAGGTCGAGTTGACGCCGGGGCCGGCGCGCGGAGTGAACCCCGACGCGTGGGACGGCTACGCGGCCAATCGCGACCGCATCGTCGCGGGACTGATGGATCCGGCGGTGCGCAACGCGGTGGTGCTGACCGGAGACGTGCATGCGCACTGGGCGGCCGAGGTGCACGCGCGCCCCGGCGATTGTGGCGTCACCGGTGGTCGGCGACGGAGTTGGTGACGACGTCGATCAGTTCGGGCGGCGACGGATCCGATACCAGGGCGATTGAAGCGCTGTTGTCGGAGAACCCGCACATCCGGTACTTCAGCAATCGCCGCGGCTATGTCCGCGCCCGCTTCACCGCAGACGAGATGCGCGCCGACTTCCGCAGCGTGCCGTATGTGTCACGGCCGGACGCCGACGTGCGGACCGGCGCATCGCTCGTGGTCCCGGACCGAGGTACAGCGTTACACGCGGTCTGAGTCGCCCAGGTGGCATGCTTCTGCCATGGTCGGCATTCCCGACACCGTCTACACACGCGGCGGCGACGCGCACGTCGCGTATCAGGTGGTGGGAGACGGTCCGGACCTACTGTTCGTGCCTACCTCGACATTCCCTATCGATCTGCTGTGGGATGACCCGGCGGTTGCCGGCTACCTGCGTCGGTTGGCATCATTCAGCCGCGTCATTCTGACCGACCTCCTCGGAGTCGGTAGCTCCGACGCGGTACCAGTCCAAGAACGTCCCGCGATGCAGTCGTGGACCGATGGCCTTGTCGACGTACTCGATGCCGTCGGGAGCGAGTCGGCGTCGATCTTCGCCATGTCGGAGTCCGCGCTGCCCACCATGCTGCTGGCGGCCAGTCACCCACGGCGCGTGCGTTCGTTGGTCCTCTGGAGCCCATACGCGTACTACTTGCAGACCTCGGACATACCGTTCGGCATGCCGGAATCCGATGTCCCGCAATATGTCCAGTGGTGTGAGGACGAGGTCGGCACCGGAAAGACGATGATGCTGACGCCGAGTTGGGAGGACGAACCGGCGAAACGGCGTTGGCTGGCTCGCGGCGAGCGCCTGGCAGGCGGCCCCGGTTACCTCTCGGCGATCTTGGACTTGTTCCTGCGGACCGATGTGCGTCACGTCCTCGACAGCATCCAGGCGACGACCCTGGTAATGCACCGCAGCGGCGACCGACACGTGCCCGACGGTCATGCTCAATATGTCGCTGAAAGGATTCCGCTTGCCCGCTGGGTCGAGTTTGACGGTGAGGACCACGAGTGGCTTGCAGGCGAGAGCGACCGGGTGCTCGACGAGATCGAGTCGTTCCTGACCGGTGCGCGTCTCACGGTGCCGACCAATCGGGTGTTGTCGACGGTGTTGTTCACCGACATCGTCGGGTCGACGCAGCAGGCGTCGGCGTTGGGTGACGAGGCGTGGTCGGCTGCGCTGAATGCGCACAACAGCGTCGTCGAGCGTCACGTCGCAGGTGCGCGGGGGTCCGTCGTCAAGTTCACCGGCGATGGTGCCCTCGCGACTTTCGATGGGCCGGCGCGGGCGATCAACTGTGCGTGTGCGATTCGCGATGCGGTGAGCGACCTGGGTTTGACGATCCGGACTGGGTTGCACACCGGGGAGGTCGAGATGGTTGACGGTGATGTGCATGGGATTGCGGTGCACATCGCGGCGCGCATCATGGCGTTGGCGGGGCCGGGTGAAGTTCTTGTCTCGGGGGCGATTCCGCCGTTGGTGTTGGGCTCGAGGATCGCCTTCGAGGACCGTGGCTACCACGAACTCAAGGGCGTGCCCGACAAGTGGCCAGTCCTCGCGGTGGCCAGCAGCTAGGGCGAAGTACGAAACGATGAACCGACTCGGTGGCATGCTTCTGCCATGGTGACCGTCCCGGATACGGTCTACGCCCGAGGCGGCGATGTCCGTCTCGCGTATCAGGTCGCCGACAACAATGGTCCGGATCTCCTCTTTCTGCCAACGGCGTCGTTCCCGATCGACTTGCTTTGGGACGAGCCGACGGTGGCCGGCCACTTCCGCAGACTGGCGTCGTTCCGCCGCCTCATCCTGGCCGACCTTCTCGGCATCGGGAGTTCGGCGACGGTCGCGATAGACGAACATCCTGCGATGCAGGCGTGGATCGATGGACTGATCGACGATGCTCGACGCCGCGGGAAGCGAGTCCACGTCGGTCTTCGCGATGGCGGAGTCGACGTTGCCGGCCATGCTGTTCGCCGCTACTCATCCGGACCGCGTGCGATCGCTCATCCTGTTAGTCCCTTCGCGTACTACATCCGCACGCCGGACCGGCCGTTCGCCGCACCCGAGGCGATGTCGCCAAGATGCTCGACGGCTTCGAGGAGATCGTGGGCACGGGCGCACTCGTCGACAGGTTGGCACCGAGCTGGTCCGGTGATATTGCCAAGCGACGGTGGTGGCACGCAACGAACGCCTCGGCGGGGCGCCGGGATACTTCAGGGCCGTATTCGATCTGTACCTGCATACCGATGTCCGGCCGGTCCTGCCGGCGATTCAGGCGCCGACGTTGGTCCTGCACCGCCGCGGAGACCTTCACGTCAAACGCGGCCATGCCGAGTACATCGCCGAGCGGATCACGAGCGCTCAGTTGGTGGAACTCGACGGCGACGACCACTACTGGTTCGCAGGCGACAGCGACCGGGTGCTCGACGAGATCGAGTCGTTCCTGACCGGCGCGCGTCTCACGGTGCCGACCAATCGGGTGTTGTCGACGGTGTTGTTCACCGACATCGTCGGGTCGACGCAGCAGGCGTCGGCGTTGGGTGACGAGGCGTGGTCGGCTGCGCTGAATGCGCACAACAGCGTCGTCGAGCGTCACGTCGCAGGTGCGCGGGGGTCGTCGTCAAGTTCACCGGCGATGGTGCCCTCGCGACTTTCGATGGGCCGGCGCGGGCGATCAACTGTGCGTGTGCGATTCGCGATGCGGTGAGCGACCTGGGTTTGACGATCCGGACTGGGTCTGCACACCGGGGAGGTCGAGATGGTTGACGGTGATGTGCATGGCATTGCGGTGCACATCGCGGCGCGCATCATGGCGTTGGCGGGGCCGGGTGAAGTTCTTGTCTCGGGGGCGATTCCGCCGTTGGTGTTGGGCTCCAGGATCGCCTTCGAGGACCGTGGCTACCACGAACTCAAGGGCGTGCCCGACAAGTGGCCAGTCCTCGCGGTGGCCAACTAGATCTTGTCGTTCTGGGTCATCCACCGCATGACCTGCCAGCCGACGAACACCGGCAGCCAGGTCGTCAGCACGCGGTAGAGCAGCACCGACGGAACGGCGATCGCCGCGGCCATCCCGAAGGCGGCCAGACCACCGATCAACGCCGCCTCGACTGCACCGACGCCGCCCGGTGTTGGGGCCGCGGAAGCCAAGGTGCCACCCACCATCGTCACGACGGTGACGGTGATGAACGACGTGTCGCCGCCGAACGCCTCGATGGCGGCCCACAGTGCGAAGGCATTGCCGAGAGTGGTTGCCGCGCAACCGAGCACGATCACCGCCAGGCGCTTGGGTTCGCGGCCGAGCTCGATGAGATGACCGATCACCTCCTGAAGCCGCGGACGCACCGACGTCGCCAGCCATCGCCGCAGCCTGGGCACCAGCAGGAAGGTGCCGATCAGACCCAGCAGCAGGCCGGCCACCAGATACAGGACGTTGACGCTGGGAACGAACCGAGAAAGGTTGGCGGACACGCCCGCTGCGGTGCTGAAGAAGATCAGCAGCAGGATGTGGGTGATCACCTGGACCGACTGTTGCAGCGCGACTGCGGTCGTCGCGCGCATCGGGGTGAGACCGCCCTTCTGCAGATACCTGGCGCTGAGCGCCAGACCGCCGACGCCCGCAGGCGTCGTGGTGGCGGCGAACTTGTTGGCCACCTGCATGACGATCAGGCCCCACAGCTTGACCACGCCGTCGGCGGCCGCCCACAGTGCCGCCGCGGCACCGAGATATGTCAGCATCGACGCCGCCAACCCCAGAAGCGCGAACCACCAGTTCGCAGTGCGCAATTCGGTGAGGAACGTCGGCACCGAGCTGATGAACGGATACGCGACGTAGACCAGAGCGATCAACAGCACGAGTTGGATCAGCTGGCCGCGGGTGAACCGGGTGACGGTCTCGGTGCGGATCTCGTCGACGCGCGTTTGGCTCTTCACCTCGTCGCGCGCGGCGGAGATGACCGCCTTCGGATCCCGCACGGATTGCCGGATACGCGATGGCACAGCCGCTTTCGTGAGCCGCCGCGAGGCGGACAGCACGGTGTCCTTGCCGAACACGTCGATGGCGGCCCGCACCGCTGACGGCGCGTCGTAGAGATGTGTCGTCGTCACCAGCAGCTGCGCGATATCGGACCGCAGTTGCGCCTCGGTCGCGCCGTATTCGGCGCTGTCGAAGCCGCCGAACAACACGGTCTCGTCGACGGTGATCTCGCTGGCGCGCAGATCTCCGTGCGAGATCTGACAGTCGTGAAGTTCGCGCAACGATTCCCAGACCCGGCTGACGGGAATGGCCGCGGTGCAGTCGCCGATCGGCGTTCCGCGGACGGGGGTGTGGGCGTACAAGGTCCAGCTGCGTTCGAGCGCGGCGACGGCGATCGTGGAGATGTTGGCGATCTTGAGTTGACCGATCGCGATGGCCATCAACGCCCGGTGTTCGACGGCGCGGCGCATGGATGCGTGCAGGGGCGCAGTCTCTCGGTCGCGCAACCGCACCTTGCGCCACAGCTGCAGGAGCACGCCGCCGCCGCGTTGATGTCGGTCCGTACATCTCCATCACGGCCGTCGTCTGCTGGTGCTCGCACTCCGCCTGCAGGATCAGCGGCCCGGCACCGGACGGCCGCACCACCTTGAGCGCGGACACGACGCACCCGCGACGGGCCATCGCGCGAACTGCCCCCTCCAGCGGCACGTCGAGCCCGGGGGTTCCGACGACGAGCACGACCAATGCACCGATGAACCAGCCGACGGCCAGCCCGAACAGCGACCGCGCGGGAACCACGGCGCTGATGACGAGATGGATCGGCACGAACGCCAGCAGCAGCCCCCACCACCAGCGCCGCCACCGCGCGGGCAGCCATGGCCCCGAGACGGTCAGCACCGCGGCGAGCATCGCGATCCAGCGCGGGTCGTCGACGAATTGGGAAGGCAGCGTGTCGAGGCGGTCGGAGAGATCGAAATGCCACTGCGGCGCCGCGATGCCCGCGTTGGTGATCGACAGCGCCAGCCCGGCGATCGCGGCCGCGGCCGCATACGCCCCGAGCAGTTTCCACTGGCGTGCGACGACAAGGCTGACCAGGATCACGAACGGCAACGCCAGGATCGCGACGCCGTAAACCAGGTAGACCAGGTTGGCCTGGGTGGGAGTCAGGACGGCGACGATCTCGGACACGGACTGCTCGAGGGCGACCCATTCGTTGCGGGTGATCAGCGAGCTGGTGATGACGACGGCCAGGAACACCGCGGACAGGGCCACGCGGATGATGTCGTTGGTCCGGCGGGTCAACGGCTGCAGCAGGCTGCCCGTGACGGTGATGTCCCGCCCGTCAACTCGCATGTATCAAGGATCTTTCCGATGCGGCGCGCCGGTGCGCGACTCGCCGACACATTAGCCGCAGATCTCTGTTTACGTCGTTCTCGTCGCGACCGGAAACGCCGATGGTTGCCCGGCGCGACTCCCGCACGTAGCGTATTAGGCATGAGTCCAACAGCGCGGAATGGCCTACCCGCCGGGCCCAAGTTGCCCGCGGCGCTGCAGCTGGTGTTGATGATGCGCTGGTGGCCGCAATTCGTCGCGGCATGCCGACGCCGTCACGGCAAGATCTTCACGCTGCGCAACACGATGATGGGCGAGATGGTCTACCTGGCAGATCCTGACGCCATCAAGACGGTGTTCGCCGGTGACCCGCGGATTTTCCATGCAGGCGAAGCCAATTCGATGTTGGGCGGCCTTTTGGGCGACAGTTCGGTCCTGGTGATCGACGACGACGTCCATCGCGAGCGCCGCCGGTTGATGATGGCGCCGTTCCATCGCGACGCCGTTGCGCGGCAGGCCGAGCTGATGGCCGAGATCGCGGCGGAAAACATTGCGGGCTGGCCCGTGGGCGAATCGTTCCCGGTGGCACCGAAGACCTCCGAGATCACCCTGGAGGTGATCCTGCGGACGGTGATCGGCGCCAGCGATCCGGAACGTCTGGCGGCGCTGCGTGACGTGATGCCGCGGCTGTTGAGAGTCGGCCCGTGGGAGTCGTTGGCGATCGCGAAGCCGAGCCTGCAGAGCCGCCTCCCGTGGCGGCGGTTGGCGCGCAACATAGAGGAATCCGACCGGCTGCTGTACGCCGAGATCGCCGAACGCCGCGCCGATCCGGATATCGCCGAGCGCACGGACGCCCTGGCGATGCTGGTCCAGGCGGGCGGCATGAACGACAAGGAATTGCGCGATCAGCTGATCACCCTGCTGGTCGCCGGCCACGACACCACCGCCACCGGGTTGGCATGGGCGTTGGAGCGGTTGACCCGCCACCCGGCGATCTTGGCGAAGGCGGTCGCCGCGGCCGAAGCCGGTGACGCCGCCGGTGACGAGTACCTCGATGCGATCGCCAAGGAGACGCTGCGGATCCGCCCGGTGGTGCCCGATGTGGGTCGGATCCTGAAGGAACCTGTCGAGGTGGCGGGATATCAGCTACCGGCCGGGGTGATGGTGGTTCCCAGCATCACGTCGGTGCACGCCGATCCGAACGTCTACCCGGATCCGGACAAATTCGATCCGGACCGGATGGTCGGCGCGACGCTGAGCCCGACGACGTGGTTCCCGTTCGGTGGCGGCAATCGGCGTTGTCTCGGTGCGGGTTTCGCGATGGTGGAGATGCGCATCGTGCTGCGCGAGATCCTTCGTCGCGTCGAGCTGGCCGCCACCGCCGAGCCTGGCGAGAAGACGAGGCTCAAGCACGTGATCATGACGCCCGCGCGCGGCGGGCGGGTCACCGTCCGCGCCGTCAAGCAGGTCGCATCTGCCGCAGCCGGCGCACCAGAAGTGCCGTCGGCCCGCCGCTGAGCGACAGGTCCTACCTCACGTTGCAGCCGCTGCCCATGTTGTGGCAGTGACCGCTGCCGCGGCACGTGCCGCAACTGCACCCGCATGAGATATGCGCCTGCGGTTTGGGCCGCGGCGCCGGCGGCGGGAAGATGTCCTCGCGGTTAGATTCTCGTGACATGTCGTTACCTCGTTTCGGGTTCTCCGACACATTCGACGGTAGGCCTGTGGGTCGCCCGATATGGCGGAATGGTCGATGCCCGACCGCCACACATTTACGACTTTCTGGCAAACCTGATGTAGTTTCGATCGACACGCGACGCGGGGGCCCGCTTGCCGAGGAGTTGACGGTGGATGCGACACCATTCGGGCACTATCAGCTGCAGCAGCTGATAGGCCGAGGGGGAATGGGTGAGGTCTACCGGGCCTACGACACCAGAACCGACCGAATAGTCGCTCTCAAGGTGCTGCCGCCGAATATGGCGGCCGACGAGACGTTCCAGGCGCGCTTCCGCCGAGAATCGCAGGCGGCCGCCGGACTCAACGACCCACACGTGGTGCCGATCCACAGTTTCGGTGAGATCGACGGCCGGCTCTATCTGGATATGCGGTTGATCGAAGGCCACAACCTCGGGACCGTGCTCACCGAGACGGATGGACCACTGGCTCCGGAGTTCTCGGTGAAGGTGGCCGAGCAGGTCGCGACGGCGTTGGACGCCGCGCATGCCGCCGGACTGATCCACCGCGACGTCAAACCGTCGAACATCCTGATCACCAACCGCGACTTCGTCTATCTGATCGACTTCGGCCTGGCGCGCAGTGCCGGGGAAGCAGGGCTGACGACGGCGGGCAGCACGCTGGGGACGATGGCGTACATGGCCCCCGAGCGGTTCGAGGGCAAGCCGGTTGACCCGACGTCCGATATCTACGCGCTGGCGTGCGTGCTCTACGAATGCCTGACCGGTGACCGGCCCTATCCGGCGAAGAGTCTCGAGCAGCAGATCGCCGGGCACATGACCCAGCCGATACCACGCCCTTCGGCGATAGATCCGAAGTTGGCGGCATTCGACGCGGTCATTGCCAAGGGCATGGCCAAGTCGCCCGGGAAGCGGTATCAGTCGGCCGCCGAATTGGCCACTGCCGCACGGCGTGCGTTGAATGCGCCGGTGCGAATGGCAGGCAGCGGGCGGCATTCGGCGCGACGAGCCGCCCCGACCGGTCGACGTGTGTCCGGGCGCCTGATCGCGGTCGCTGTCGCAGTGGCTTTGGTGGTGGTGGCCGGCGGCCTCGGGGTCTGGCAGTGGCGGGGCGGGTCCGGTGGTGCCGAGCCCGCGAGTGTGGCGGAGAGTTCGTCGACGATGACTCCGGAGGCGCGCCCGGGCGCGGTGGAAGCGATCGCAGCCACGGTGCCAGAAGACATCAGGTCGACGGGCCGGCTGATCATCGGGGTGAATGTGCCTTATGCCCCAAACGAATTCAAGGATGCCAGCGGGGCGATCGTCGGCTTCGACGTCGACCTGATGAATGCGATCACCCGCACGCTGGGGTTGGTGCCCGAGTACCGCGAGACGGCGTTCGAGGCGATCATTCCGTCTGTGCGCGGCGGCGACTTCAACGTCGGAATGTCGTCGTTCACCGACACCAAGGAGCGCGAGGAGTCGGCCGACTTCGTCACGTACTTCGAGGCAGGCACGCTGTGGGCGCAACGACCCGGTGGCGGAGTGGATCCGAACAATGCGTGCGGGTTGTCCGTCGGTGTCGCGTACCCGTCTCTGCAAGAGGCAGAGGAGATTCCCGCCAAGAGCGGCGCATGTGAAGCTGCCGGGCAGCCGCCGATCGACAAGAAGGTGTTCGTCAGCCAGGACGATCTGACCGCAGCGCTGATCAACGGGGAAGTCGATGCGATGTCGGCGGATTCACCGGTGACGTTGTTCGCGATCAAGACGTCGGGCAGTGAACTGGAAGCCGCGGGTGAGGTGTTCGACTCGGCGCCCTACGGCTGGCCGGTGCCCAAGGGCTCAGGCCTGGCGCAATCGCTGCGCAACGCGCTCGAACACCTGATCCAGACCGGCGAGTACAAGACGATCGCGACGATGTGGGGCGTCGAGAAGGGCATGATCCTCACGCCGACGATCAACGGCGCGGCGAAGTGATTCGCGCCGCCTGAAATGTTCATCGGCGACACCGTAGTGACGACATTGTTATCAACAGGGTGCCGCCTTGCTGCGCGGACTCCGCGCTATCAGCGGTGATACTGGGGGAGATGGCCACCACGACCGACAGCCGACCGACCCCGGGTTCCAGACACACCCGCTCGAAAGGGAATCGCCCCCGCCGATCGCGTGTGTTGGTTGTGCTCATCTGCGCCATGGCAGCCATCGGAATCCTCGGAGGCGGCTACGTCATCGGCCGAGATCTCGCCTCGGCACCGTCGTCCACGGAGAGCAGTGCGGCGGCCCCGCAACCAACGGCATCACCTCCACTGACTGCAACACTCACACCCGCACCGGTCGACGCCGGGGCGTTCGCCACGGAGTTCGCCGCACTTGCCGCCGAACTGAACGCGACGGTGGGCATCGTCGTCCGCCCGGTAGGCGCAGGACCGGAACCGGTGACGGCGGGCGAGTGGTCCACTGGGACCGCGTGGTCGACCATCAAGGTGCCGCTGGCCATCGCAGGACTTCGCGAGACGGACCCGCCCGAGGTTACCGAGGCGATGCGCGCCGCCATCACACAATCGGATAACGATGCAGCCGAATCGATTTGGGCGAGCCTGGGCGACCCGGCCACCGCGGCAGCAGAAAGTCGAAGCAGTGCTCGCGGAGGCCGGCGCACCGGCCACCGTCGAATCGCGAAAGGTCAGGCCCGAATTCACCGCATTCGGCCAGACGGAATGGTCGCTCACTGACCAGGCGACGTTCCTGTCGTCCGCGGCGTGCGACCCCGGGAACCAGCCGATCATGGATCTGATGGGGCAGATCGCGCCCGATCAGCAGTGGGGTCTCGGCCAGATTCCGGGCGCGAAGTTCAAAGGTGGCTGGGGCCCGTCGCTGGAGGACAACTACCTCGTCCGCCAGTTCGGAGTCGTTCCGGTTAACGATGGCCTGGCGGTGGTCGCCGTGGCGGTCGAGCCGAAGTCCGGCTTCATTCGACGACGGCACACAGGCTTTGACGCGGATCGCGACCTGGCTTCAGGAGCACACCGACCTGCTGCCGGTCGGCAACTGCTAGTACAGGTAGACGACAGCGTCGCGGCCGCCGGTGCAGGTGATGAACGCGTCGCCGGGGCGTGCGACGCACTCCATGACGAAATTCGGCCCGTTGCAACCGGTTCCATCGCCGAGCACGCTGCGACAGTCGACGGCGCCGGGAGCCAGCACCTGGCGGCGATCACGGCTGGCGTCGCTGAAGGTCGACCAGTACGCGCGCAGAACACTTTCGGTGAAAAGGCACGAGGTATCGGCCGAACCCCTGCGCGCATGCGTACCGGCATCGTTGCGGCCGGGGAGTGAGAAGTCACCCGTGCAGCTCGTCGGGTTGGCGCTCGTGTCCTTGCCGACCAGCGGTGGCGGCGGTGGCGCTCCGACGCCCAGCGGGTCCTCAGTGGGCACTTCCGAGTCCGGGCTCGGGCCTGGACCTTTCGAATCCACATCCGTACCAGGCCGCTGTACCGGCGGATCGGGCAGATCGGGCGACTCGGCGACCGGCGGCTCCTGGCTGGTCACCATTCCGATCGTGATCCCGATTCCACCCAGCACCACCGCCGCGACGACCGCGATGACGGCGGGCATCAACCACTTGCGCGACGCAGGGCTGGCGCGACTGTGCGGCGGCGCGTTGCGCGTGGGCGGCGGTGCGCTGTAGGGCGGCTGAGGTGGCACGACATCGGTCGGTCGCTGCATCGTCGGATTGCTGAATCGCGCAGCGGGTCCGCGCGTAGTTCGGGGCGTAATGCGGGCGGATGGGCGGCGCCTGCACCGTCGGACCCGGGGTCATCCCGACGACCGTGTCGGATTCCACCGCACGTTGCGTCGCCCGGCCCAGCGCCCCGCAGCTTCCGTAGCGGTCATCTGGCTCTTTCGCCATGCCGCGGGCGATGACATCGTCGAACGCCGGTGACAGGCGGCGGTTGACCAGACTGGGCTGGGGCGGCGGCGTGAACAGATGCGCCGTCATGAGCTGCTCCATGCTGCCCGACCGGAACGGAGCTTCGCCGGTGAGGCATTCGAAGAGAACGCACGCGAGAGCGTAGACGTCGACCGCCGGAGAGGCCTCCCGGTCGCGGAATCGTTCCGGAGCCATATAGGCGAATGTGCCGATCTGCATTCCGGTCATCGTCAAACCGCTCTCGCCCTTGGCCGAGGCGATGCCGAAGTCGACGAGATAGGGGAAATCCGAAGGCGTGACGATGATGTTCTGGGGCTTGACGTCCCGATGCACCAGACCCGCGGCATGGGCCGCATCCAGAGCGGCAGCGACCCCGCCGATGATGAACGACGCCCGCGCGGGGGGCAGAGGCCCGGCACTCAGCAGGTCCTCCAACGTCTGGCCCTCGACGAGCCGCATGTCGATGTAGGGGTGCCCGTCGATCTCACCCCAGTCGTGGATCGGAATCACGTGTGGTTCTTGGAGAACGGCGGCCGCCCGCGATTCCCGCTGGAAACGGGTCCTGAACTTCTCGTCCTGCCAGTACTGCTCCGCGAGGATCTTCAGCGCGACCGTCCGGCCCTTCTTCGTGTCTTCGGCCCGGTACACCTCGCCCATGCCGCCACGGCCCAGCAGCCCGGTGAGTCGGTAGTGGCCGAACATCTGGCCCACCCGTGAGTTACCTGAAGCCACCTCGATCTCACCTCCTCACCAGCAGTATCCGTCGCGCATCGGAGCCGCGCCCGGTGTTCGGGCCATGCAGTCCTGCCGAGGGCGGGACAATTCGCCTAATCTTCCTGCTGAAGTCCGGTGGAACCGGCAAAGTTGAGCAAACGGTTCGGCACTGACAAGGGGTAAGGCGAGTGAAGGCTCGGTTCGCGCTGACGATCGCATGCGCGGCGTTGTTGTTGGCGGCGTGCACACCGACCGTGGTCAACGGTCGCGCGACGTCCATGCTCTTCAACCCCGAACGGGTCGGCGGCCTGCCCGTCAACGAGGGGCCGAGCGGTCCCCGGCCGAATGCGCCCCCGCCCGAGGGCACCGTCGAGTACACCGACGACGGCCCGATGGATCGCTTGGCGCTGTTGTCGGTCAACGATATTCAGGAGTTCTGGACCAAGAACTACGCGAACTATCTTCCCGGCGAGTTCAAACCGGTGGACACCCTTGCGTCCTACGACTCGGACGATCCGAACAGTCCGGAGTTGTGCGGGTCGGACATGTACCAGGCCCCCAACGCCGCCTACTGCTTTCGGCTCAACACGATGATCTGGGACCGTGGCGTCTTCCTGCCCGTCGCGCAGGAGTACTTCGGTGACATGGGTGTTGTCGGGGTGATCGCCCACGAGTACGGACACGCGCTGCAGTGGATGGCCGGGCTTGCCGACCTGGATACTCCCGGTCTGGTCAGAGAACAGCAGGCCGACTGCTTCGCCGGCGTGTACCTGCATTGGGTGGCGGCCGGAGATTCGCCGCGATTCACGTTGAGTACCGGCGACGGTCTCAACCATGTGCTCGCCGGGGTGATCTACATCCGCGACCGATTGGAGGGTGGACCCTCCGACGACCCACACGGTTCTGCCCTCGACCGGGTCAGCGCCTTTCAACTGGGCTTCACCGGTGGTGCCGATCAGTGCGCCGCGATCGACATGGACGAGATCACCAGGCGGCAGGGCGATCTGCCCGAACACGTGACCTTCGGCTCCGATACCCAGTCGCTGGACAGCCCGATCAACGACGACACCCTCTCGCAGTTGATGGACGTGCTCGGCAACACCTTCCAGCCATCCGAGCCTCCGACGCTGACCAGCGACCGGTCCGAATGCACCGGTGCCACGATCACCGAACCCACGTCGTACTGCCCCGAGTCCAACAAGATCTTCGTCGACATGCCTGCTCTGGAAGCGGCCGGCGCGCCACGGAACGAGGAACAGGATGAGGTTCTGGTTCAAGGCGATAACACCGCGTTGTCGATGGTGACGTCCCGCTATGCGCTGGCAGTGCAGAAAGAGCGCGGCGTGAAAATCGACACGCCGGTGTCGGCACTGCGCACGGCATGTCTGACCGGGGTGGCGCAAGGGCAGATGACCGATGAGGACGGCGCTGACTTCATCTTGTCGCCGGGAGACACGGACGAGGCGGTGGCCGGGCTTCTTTCCAACGGCCTGGCCGCCAGCGATGTCAACGGGATACCGGCACCCGCGGGCTTCTCCCGGATACTTGCCTATCGGCTCGGATTGTCCAGTGACCCCGACGAGTGTTTCGAGCGGTTCTCATGACGCGCCCTCCAGGACACGGCCAGGGCGGCGAACCGTGGTGGGCGCGCCCCGGCGGCGCGCAGCAACCGGGCAGGCCCGCGTACCCGCCGCCATCGCAACCGCGTCCGCCTTACCCGCCGCGACAGCAGCCGCGCCCGCCTTATCCGCCGCCGTCACAACAGCCCCCGCCGTACTACCCGCCGCCGCAGCAGCCTCGTTGGCAACCGTCGCCGCCCCAGCAGCCCGTCGGGCCGCCACCACAGCAGTACGGCCAACAGCCTGCGCCGCCGCAACAGCCCGCGTCGCCGCCGCCCGCCAAACAGTCGCGTCTGCCGATGATCGCCGGTGCGGCGGTTGCGATCGTCGTGATCGGCGCGGTGGCGTTGATAGGCGGGCTCTGGGTGACCGGCTTCTTCGGAAGCGGCACCGTTCTGGATGTCGGCCAGGCTGAGGCTGGTGTGTCACAAATTCTCAGCGACCCGATCAACGGCTATGGCGCCAACGATGTTTCGGCGGTCAAGTGCAATGACGGCAAGAACCCGAAGGTCGAAGTGGGCCAGGGCTTCACGTGTGACGTGACCATCAAGGGTGCGAAACGCAAAGTGCAGGTGGTCTTCCGAGACGACGTCGGTACCTACGAGGTCGACGGTCCCCGGTAGCAGCTAGCGGAGACCCGCTTCGATTTCGGTGACGATCTCTGCCGCCTCGGGCCCGCAGCTCGTCGGGAGATCCACTGGGCCGGCTGCCAACAGACGATCCACGCGGCTTTGGAGGTCGCCTGAAGTGATGTGTTCGTAGAGGCTGGCGCCAGGGCAAGTCGTATTCGAGCTGAAGTCGCGGTGACCTGCAAGAGTCCCAGTCGGGATACCGAATTGCTGTGCGGCCGAGGCCAATACAAGAGCAGTGCCGTTCAGCTGATCTTCCGACACTTCTTCTTGGTCGAAATCTCCCTCGCAGACGACAAGGAAGTGACCGGTCGGGTCGTAGTTCGTCGCGGTGTCGCCGACCAAGTCGGGGCTGCGCAGCTGGTAGATGTTCCCGCGGCGGTCGACACTGAAGTGATAGGCAATATCGATCCACCCCTGCGTGTCCTGGTGGTAGCGCTGGTGCTGGCGGAGCCGGGCAGGGGCGTTGGCGTTGTCGCCCAGGACCACTTCGGTGTGGTGGACCGTCATCCGGTTGAGGGTGTGCGTCCTGCCCCCGGGGCGGGCAGCGGCAGCGCCCCACGCGGCTCGACACAAAATCTCATGCGCCGCGGGTGCAGCCGAGGTCGTCGGCGGTAGGGCAATCGGCGCGACGGTCGCGGCCAATCCGGCGCCGCCTAGCCAGAGCAGCCGGCGACGGCTGATGTCGTCCGGTCGGCCGTCGGGCTCACCGGGAGGACGGTTGTCCATGGCGCTCAGGATAAGCAGTTGTGCTTCTGGGCGGCGTCATCATTTGATGACGCGCCACAGAAGCGTTGTGCCTCCCAGCCCGTGACAAGTAGTCAGATGGGACCGACTGCTCCCTACGGCAGAACGGTTCTCATCAACATCACGTTGTACTCGGACCACAGGGACACGTTGTAGTAGAGCTCCCTGCCCGTCGACCACGGATGCAGGAACGGCGCATAGATACCACCGGGGAACTGCATCGACGGCACAAGCAACCGCTCCGGACTCCACGGCCCCTGCGGCGCTGGCGCAGTCCTCATGACCATGTCGTTGGCGCCGTTGCCGTACATCACCAAGTACTGGTTCAGATGCCTGTTGTACTGCCCCGACATCTCGCTGACCGGCCCGGGGATCACCGGCGTCGCAGCCCCTGGATTGCCGGGCACCCAGGAGTTCGAAGCCGAACTCCAGTACTCGTACCTGCGAAGATCCGGCACACCTGCGGGCAGAACCCGCGATATGTATGCCGCACCGCCGCGCCCCGACGGGGTGCCGAAAGAGTAGATGTAGGGGTCACCGGGCCCCGGCTTCATGAACGCGCCCTGCTGGAAGTTCTCGTTGCCCGCGACGTACTGAACCCGGTCGACGCTGTTCGGCGAGGACGGACGGATGGAGTCCGGATAGACACCCCAGTGGTCACCGTTGTCCGGCGACACCGCGATCCCCGAGAAGTTCGTCGTCCACCGGCCGTCGCTGTCCCAGTTCTTGATCGACATGAAGTTGAGGTATTGGGTGTTGCCGACGGCGATGCCGGCGGTCGGGATGATGCCCTTCTCCGTCGGTGAGTACTTGATGCTGTTGATGATCTGTTTCGAAAGTCCCTGAGACCACAGTGGTGAACTCGTGGCGGAGACGGTCTTGGACAGCGCGCCATCGCGGCTGCGGAACAGCACGTTGTAGCGCCATTGCTGGCCTCGCACACCGCAATAGCCGTAGGTGTCGCCGAAGGCCATCAGCACCTCGCCGCTGCCGTTGTCCCACATGATGCCGAGGTCAGTGCCGGTGACGGCGAACCGGTTGACGGTGTCGTTCGGGCTCTGCGGTCCTGTCACCCAGCCGACGAGCGACGTGCCGGGCGGCGCAGGCGGCGGGGGTGCGGGCGGCGCCACGGGGTTCGCATCCGGAACAGCGGGCCGGGCGGGATCGACGACAGCGGCTTGTTGTTCCACCTGCGCGGAGCGGGGGGTAGCGCCCGGAACCTGTCCCAGGCTGGGCAAGGCGGCACCTTCCTCCGCGCCGGTCGGTCGCTGACCTCTCGGTCGACCGTCTCCCTGGCAGATCCGGAGTCTCGCCGGTGTTCGACGCCGCAGGCGGTTGGATGGCCGCCGCGGCACCGCTGCAGGGTTGGGCGAAAGCGGCTGGTGCGACGCCGATGGCGACGGTCAGTGCGGTCGCCGATACCACCGATAGCGATGCGATGAGATGACGCGGCGGCATGTCACACCTTTCGTGGCACGACGTCGCAGAGACGTCATAGCTGGCTGATGTGACGATAGTGACCAGTGGGATATTTGTGACTACTGATACCCGGATGGGTATCCTTCCGTTACCGTGTCGCAACCGTTGGATGGCGTTCGCGCAGATGCCCTTCAGAAGTATTGCTGCCCAACCGAAGTCGACAACGTTGGTGGCAAGAGCGCCCGCCGCAGATGTGACTGCTGCCATCGGCAGATTATCCAAAATCCTTCCAGCGCAGGCGAATACGTTTAGCGCGCTCGCCGTGCTACCCTTTTGATTTCGGGTGTCTGTCGACATCCGTTTTCAGAATGAAAGAAGTAGGAAAGTATGACGCAGGGAACTGTGAAATGGTTCAACAGCGATAAGGGCTTCGGCTTCATCGCTCCGGATGGCGGAGCGGACGATGTTTTCGTTCACTTCAGCGAAATCCAGGGAAACGGTTACAAGTCGCTCGAGGAGAACCAGCGCGTTGAGTTCACCGTCGAGCAGGGGGCCAAGGGCCCGCAGGCAGTCGGTGTGACAGCCGTATAAGTAAATCTTCGTCGTGTGGGCTGGTGGGTTCTTCCCGCCAGCCCACAACACGTTTTAGAGGGCCTTTTGCCGTCAGACGACGAGCCGCGTCACCGCAAATGCCGCCGGTCGGGTAAATTGGATGTCAGGCCTTTCGCCCAGCGTTCCTATTCCGTCGCTCTTGCGATCAGCCTGCGGACCGATCTAAGTCCGCTCACATCGTATGTATGGGCTGTACCCGTACGTTTAAGGACGTGTTCTATGGATTCGTCGGACCTGTTTTCACACCCCTACGAGCCCCAGGTCGCCGAGAAGCGCGGGCCTTCCACGGAGCCAACGGAAAACCCCACTTTCTCGGACGAAGACCCAAAGAAGTCGACTCTTCTTCTAAGCCTTCGTCGTGAACGGTCTATCTGGGACGCGGCGGATGGCCCGTCCCGTGCGACTTGTGCTGGCCAGCCAATTGGGCTCCGATATCGACGGGGCATGGTGGCCGCATACCGCTTCGGTGGCCTCGGAGCTGCCTGAGCTCATCGGCGTTCTGCACGCGTCCCTCGGCGAGATCGTCGATATCGGCATCAACTGGTCGCCCACCGAGGGGCCGGTCGACCTCGATTCGATCGTCACCGGTGCTCGGACGATCGACCGGCCGGGTCCACGACGTCCTCGCCTGATGAAGGTCGACGGACGCGATGCCTGCGCGAAGCTGCTCGTGGTGCCCTACATGACCTCGCCGAATCTCGGTGCGATGGTCATGCGCTGCGCCGCTGGCTTGCCCGCCGCACATGCCGATCGCGGCACCACGCTGTGGGAGACCGCTCACAACGTCATGGGTGTCGCGAAGGCCGAGAGCGCAATGTGGGCAGGACGCCTGCGCAAGGCTGCCGCCAAAAGCGCAGTCGAGGTCTGACCGAAGGCTCGTCAGTCCTCCAGCGCTCGTCCCACGATCGACGGATCCGGCTCGCCGACGACTTCTTCGTCTTTCTCGTCGTAGTCGAACTTCGCCAGCAGATGGCGCATCGCGTTGAGGCGGGCGCGTTTCTTGTCGTTGCTCTTGACCACAATCCACGGCGCGTAGTCGGTATCGGTCGCGGTGAACATCTCCTCCTTCGCCGCCGTGTACTCCTCCCACTTGTCCACCGAAGCCATGTCCATCGGCGAGAACTTCCAGTTGCGCACCGGGTCGACCAGCCTGATCGCGAACCGCGTGCGCTGCTCGGCAGGTGACACCGAGAACCAGAACTTGGTGAGGTCCAGGCCCTGGCTGACGAGCATGTCCTCGAACATCGGTGCCTGCCTTAAGAATTCGGCGTGTTCCTCGGGCGTACAGAAACCCATCACCTTCTCGACGCCCGCGCGGTTGTACCACGACCGGTCGAACAACACCATCTCGCCGGCCGTCGGTAGATGCTTCACGTAGCGCTGGAAATACCACTGCGCCTTCTCGAGGTCGGTGGGCTTTTCCAGCGCCACCACCCGCGCACCGCGAGGGTTGAGGTGTTCCATGAATCGCTTGATGGTGCCGCCCTTTCCGGCGGCGTCGCGGCCCTCGAAGACGACGACGTGCCGGGCGCCCGTGCTCTTGCTCCAGTTCTGCAGTTTGAGCAACTCGATCTGTAGCCGCCGCTTCACTCGCTCGTATTCCTCGCGGGGCAGCCGAGCGTCATACGGATATCGCTCACGCCACGTTTCGATGTGGTTGCCCTCCCGGTCGAGAAGGATGGGGTCGTCGTCATCGTCGTCGTTGACGGTGTAGCCGTGCGTATCCGTCGAGAGCGCCTCGAGATCGATGTCGGTCATAGGACCGACGCTAGGGCAGGTGCGGGTCCTGTGGGTTTCCGGCGGGTTCAAAAACTGGCTGCGATGGCGCATATTCCGCCGTAAGTTGGGGAAATCTCGACCAGGTCAGCTAGCTGAGTAAAGGACTTTGGTGGCCCATGGCGAGCAAGACCACCGGCGACGGTCTTCCAGATGTCGTCGTCACTGCTCTCGCGTCGAGCAATGCCCTCGCAACCAATGCCGAGGACACCTGGCAGCGATTGCTGGAGGGCGAGAGCGGGATCCGCAGGCTCGATAAGCCATTCGTCGACGAGTACGACTTTCCCGTTCGCATCGGCGGTGCACTCCTCGAGGATTTCGACCAGCACCTCAACCGCGTCGAGCTGCGCAGGCTGTCGTACATGCAGAAGATGTCGCTGGTGCTGGGTCGCCGGCTGTGGGAGGCCGCCGGATCCCCCGACGTCGACACCCGCCGCCTCCTCGTCTCGATCGGGCTCGCACTGGCCAGCACCGAGGCGATGATCAAGCTTTACGACCAGTTCAATGAACGCGGACTGCGTTCGGTGAACCCTCTGGTGGTGCAAATGCACATGCCGAATGCGCCGGCCGCCGCGGTGGGGCTGGACATCCAGGCCAAGGCAGGCATCACGTCGCCGGTGCTTGCGGACGCCTCGGGTGCCGCGGCAATCGCGGAGGCATGGCAGGGGATCATCCTCGGCGAAGCCGACGTGGCCATCTGCGGCGGCGTCGAGAATGTCATCGAGGCCGTGCCCGTGGCGGCGTTCACCAACCTCGGGTGGCTGTCGACCAACGACGACGATCCGGCAGGCGCATGCCGCCCGTTCGACGCCGATCGGGACGGCATGGTGTTCGGCGAGGCCGGCGCGCTGATGCTCATCGAAACCGAAGAACACGCCAAGGCGCGCGGTGCACCCATCCTGGCCCGGCTGATGGGCGCGGCCATCACGTCCGACGGCTACGACGTTGTCGACCCGGACCCGAGCGGAGAGCGGGCAGGCGACGCCATTAGCCGGGCGATCACCCTGGCCGGGGTGGCGCCTACGGACATCGACCACATCAATGCGCATGCCACTGGCACCAAGCACGGTGACCTGGCCGAAGCCCGCGCGATCCGGCGGGCATTGGGCGACCACTCGGCTGCGGTGTACGCGCCCAAGGCGGCACTGGGCCATTCGATGGGTGCCGCCGGAGCGGTGGAGGCGGTGCTGACGGTGCAGGCGCTGCGCGACGGCGTCATCCCGGCGACACGCAACCTGAAGGCCCTGGACTCCGAGATCGATCTCGACGTGGTGGCGGACCGGCCGCGGCACGGCGACTATCGGTACGCGGTGTCGGATTCATTCGGCCTAGGCGGCAACAACGTCGCGCTGGTGTTCGGCGCGACCTGACAGCGGTCAGCCCTTGATCAGCGTGAACTGGCCGAGTTCGCTTATGCCACGCTCGAAGAAGTCCGCGCACCCGATCAGGTACTTCATGTAGCGCTCGTAGACCTGTTCGGAGGTGGCGGCGACCGCCTCGTCGTGCGCGGCCTCGAGGTTCTTGGCCCAGGTCTCCAGGGTGCGGACGTAGTGGGGATTCAGGGTCTCGGAGTGGTGCATCGAGAAGCCGGCGTCGCTCGAGAGCCCGATGATGTCCTCGTCGCACGGGATGGAGCCGCCGGGGAAGATCTCCTTCGCGATGAACCGCATGAACTTCAGGTCGGACATGACGATGGGAATGCCGAGGTCGGGCCAGCGCTTGAGCGGGTGACCCATGATCGTCTGCAGTACCAGCCGGCCACCGTGGGGAAGGATTCGGTAGCACGTCTCGAAGAAGGCGCCGTAGCGTTCCTTGGGGAAGGCCTCGAAGGCCTCGATGCTGACGATGCGGTCGACGGGTTCGTCGAACTCCTCCCAGCCGTGCAGCTCGACGCGGGTGTTGCGGTCGGTGTCGAGCGTCGTGAAGAGCTGCTTGCAGTATCGGTTCTGATTGTTGCTCAGGGTGAGGCCGATGACGTTGACGTCGTACTGCTCCACCGCGCGTTTCATGACCGAGCCCCAGCCGCAGCCGACGTCGAGCAGGGTCATGCCAGGCTGGAGGTCGAGCTTGCCGAGGGCGAGGTCGATCTTGGCGAGCTGGGCTTCGGCGAGGGTCATGTCCTCGCGTTCGAAGTAGGCGCAGCTGTAGGTCCGTGAGGGGTCCTGAAACAGCCCGAAGAAGTCGTCCGACAGGTCGTAGTGGGCCTGGACCTCCTCGAAATGAGGCCGCATGTCGTTCGGGCCGGACTTCACGTCACTCATTATCAATCGAGCCTACTAAATGAATGGTGAATCACTTCTTCTCACACGTGAACTGAACCACGTCGGTATATCCCGTGCGGAATAGGTCGGCGCAGCCTGTCAGGTACTTGTGAAAGCGCTCGTAGATCTGTTCGGACGTGATCTCGATGGCCTGGTCCCTCTTGGATTCCAGGTTCGCAGCCCACGTATCCAGGGTGCGCGTGTAGTGGGGCTGCAGATGCTGCTCGCGGGTGACATCGAAGCCGGCCTTCACGGCGTGCTGCCTGACCATCGACGCCAGGGGCAGGCGGCCGCCGGGGTAGATCTCGTCCATGATGAATTTGATGAAGCGCACCCGCGACATGGTCAGCGGCAGCTTTTTGGCTTTGATCTCTTCGTCCTCCGGAATGATGATCGTATGTAGCATCATCACGCCGTCGTCGGGCATCAGGTTGAACGTCTTCTTGAAGTAGTCGTCGTACTTGTTGAAGCCGAAGTGTTCGAATGCGCCGATGGACACGACGCGGTCGACGGGCTCGTCGAAGTCCTCCCACGGCTGCAGTCGAACCTCCATGTTGCGACTGCTCTTGGAGTTGGCGAACCAGTGGTCCTCGATGTGCTGCTTCTGGTTCTCCGAGAGCGTCAGGCCGATGACGTTGACGTCGTACTTGTCGACGGCGCGCATGATCGTCGAGCCCCAACCGCAGCCGATGTCGAGCAGCGTCATCCCCGGTTGAAGGCCCAGCTTGCCGAGCGAGAGATCGACCTTGGCCATCTGCGCTTCTTCGAGGGACATGTCGTCGCGTTCGAAGTACGCGCAGCTGTAGGTCTGGGTCGGGTCCTGCCACAGCTTGAAGAACTCGTTGGAGATGTCGTAGTGAAACTGGACTTCCTCGGTGTCGGAGCCGCGGGTCTGGGCCGCCGAAGAGGAGAGCCACGTGGACTGCGGAGTAGGCGCACTCGCCTGGGATTTTGCACTTGAATCAGCCACGGCGGCTCCTGTCACGCATTTTGTACCGGTTTCGACTGGTCGTCGACATATGGGAGTTCCCCCTCGCGGCCCACGTTATGCCTGTGAATTTGTGACGAACTACTCAGGGGGACCATCCGGGCGGCGTCAGCGCAGGTGGGCGGTCATCAATTCGCAATGCTCCGCGACCCTTTGTAGACTCGGCTACTGAAGCAAATCGCTTGTGCTGCTTTGCTTTCAATGGCCCCAATGATGGTGCCACAATCTGCCTGCTGAGCGGGTTAAGTAAGAGCGCGTTGCGGGAACTCGTTTGAGCGCAACGGATCGACCTGCAAACACGCATATCGAAAGGACGGACGGATTCATATGGGTTCCCCGAACGGCGGCACTCGCGTGGGTACGCAATTCGGACCGTATGAGCTTCAGTCTCTGATCGGCGAAGGCGGAATGGGCGAGGTGTACCGCGCCTATGACACGGTCAGAGAGCGTCTGGTGGCCATCAAGCTGCTTCGCACCGAGGTGGCAGCAGATCAGAGCTTTCAGCAACGATTCCGGCGCGAATCCCGCGTCGCCGCGCGTCTGCAAGAACCGCACGTCATCCCGGTGCATGACTTCGGCGACATCGACGGTGTGCTCTATATCGATATGCGCCTGGTCGAGGGCGCCAGTCTGAAAGACGATCTGCTGGCGAAGGGCGCGCTTCCGCCGACGCGTGCGGTCTCGATCGTCAGTCAGGTCGCCGCCGCGCTGGACGCGGCACATGGCAATGGCCTGGTGCACCGCGATATCAAGCCGGAGAACGTACTGCTCACACCCGACGACTTCGCCTACTTGGTCGACTTCGGCATCGCGCACGGCGGCGGCGAGGCAAATGTGACGAGCACCGGACTGGTCATCGGCTCATGCGCCTACATGGCTGCCGAAAGGTTCAGCGGCGGGCGCGGTGGTCCGGCCGCGGACGTGTACTCCCTGACCTGCCTGCTCTACGAGTGCCTCACTGGCCGGGCGCCGTTCGAGGCGGGCGATGTGCGCCAGATGATGGGCGCGCACATGTTCTCGCCGCCGCCGCGGCCCAGCATCATGCGTCGGGGAATCAACCGCGCGTTCGACGACGTAGTCGCCAAGGGCATGGCGAAGCAGCCCACCGACAGGTATACGACGGCTGGCGAACTGGCCAAGGCCGCCGCATCGGCGATCTCGGATTCGACACCGGCTCCCGTGCCGATGCCACCGATTCCGCCAAGCAATACCAGGCAGTTCTCAGCGGTCGACCCGAATCCGGCGCGGACGGGCTACCAGCAATCGCACGCACCGATTCCGCCGCCTGCTCCGCCGCGCAAGAAGTCGCGATTCGGAACGACGCAGGTGGCGTTGGTGGCCGCGACGATCGTGATGTTCACCGCGGCCGTGGTGCTCGCCGCGGTGCTGGTCTTCGGCGACCACGGTGGCGGGTCGGCACCGCAGACCAGGCTCGCCGCGCCGCCGCCGGAGACGACGACGGTCACGACCACGCCGTCCGAGGAATCGCCGTCGACATCAACCAGCACCACACCCACGACGACGTCGCCGTCGGCCAGTTCCGAACCCATCTCGGGGGTGTCGGGAACAGACGGGCAGGGGTTCGTCGGTCATACGGCGCGCTGTGACGCGGGAAGCACGCCCGGCGGCAGCGATCAGAACTTCGAATTCCATTGCGGTCGTGTGCGAGTCGGCGCCGGGTACGTATTACTACCGCGGTGAGCGCCTGCGCGACGGTGCCAATCTCCAACTGGCCAATGCCACCCCGTCGGGCAGCGGATACACCGCGACCAACCCCGCCGACGGCGCCCGCTACGAGGTGCAGCCCGACATGCTGACCATCCTCAGCAGGGGTGGCGTTGATTCGGCGGAGCCGGCGCTGGAGTACGGCTCGGATCGACGGTAAAGCAGTCGCCGTTCAATTCAGCAGTAGTAGTAGAAGGGCTCGCCGCCGCCGTAGTACTCGACGCACACATCGGCGTTGGCCATGCCGGCGAGTCCGACTGCTGTCAGTCCGAGGCCTGAGAACAGCAATGCCGCTCCGGTGGCTGCGACGGCGAGGCTGCGGATGCGATCGATCATGTGAATCTCTCCTTGGGGTGGGTTGGCACCTCAAGATTCGCGCCAGGCGCTTGACGGATTCTTGCCGCATTCTTGGCGTACACGCCCCGTTTCTCCACATTCGATCTTGTACGGGCCTGTGTGTGGCTAGGCTCCTCGACATCAGGGCCACATCGCGGATCGGGGAATCCACCATGGACAATCGCAAGTACGAACGCTCCAGTGCAGAGGCTCTCAAGCAGGAACAGCAGGAAAGCGCCCGCCGGCTACGGGAATTTCCCACGTTCGCGAAGTTCTCCGACGACGACCTGAAACGTGTGGCTCAGGCTGCACATCGCACCTCGACGTCGGGGCCCTGGCCGCTGATTCGCGAACAAACGCCCTCGGACGCCTGCTACATCCTGCTCAGCGGGGAGGCGGGGGTGTACGTCGGGAACGAGCGCATCGCCCTGGTCGGAGCCGGTGAGATCATCGGTGAATCCGCGCTTCGCCGCGGGAAACTGCGCAACGCCACCGTGACGACGACCGGCAGGGCTGAGGTGTTGCATATCGAACGCGATGACCTCGAACGCTTGCTCACCGACATCCGTGCACTGCGTGAGACCTTGGACGACACCGTGGCGCGGCACGTCCCGGAAGCGGCCACCGATCCGAGTTGATATGTCGCAGTACAGCTATTCGCGGCCGGCGACCGAAGGACCGTGGGGGAATAGCAGTCGCCAGTGAACCTGGATGACGGCGAACAGGAACGCCGTGCTGATACCGAACAGCAGCACACCGTTCACCGCTTCCAGGGCGCTGAACATCTGGAAACGGTCAACCGGGGAGGTTCGCCATGGGTGATTACGGGATCGCGGGGGTGTGGGGGCTTCTGGCGCTGTCCCTCGTCGCGGCTGTCCTGATCGCGGCGGCCGGAATGTGGTTGGCGGATCGCACGCTTCCGGACCCGGTCAGCGAAGGGCACAACGGCGCGCTGTCGCCGTTCATGACCTGCGTCGGCCTCGTATACGGCGCTCTGCTCGGGTTCGTGATCGTGGTCGCGTGGGAGCAGTTCTCCTCGTCGGAGGCCAACGTCTCGAATGAGGCGTCGACCGTGACCACGATGTACCGGCAGACCGTCGGGATGCCCGCTTCTGAGCAGGCGCAGATGCGCGTGCTGCTTCGTAAGTACACCGACGCCGTCGCCGGCCCCGAATGGCAGGACGCGGTACGTGGCGGCAGCGGGACCGAAAGTGCGCGAGACGCGCTCAACGAGATGTACCGGGTACTCGGGAGCGAGCAGTCCAGCCTCTCATCGAGCCCGATCAGCCAGAAGTTCCTCGACCAGCTGACCACCCTCGCGTCGGAGCGTAATCAACGGATACTGGACGCCAAGCCGCGAATACCCGGCCTGCTCTGGACCGGCCTGCTGTTCGGCGGCGTCGTCCTACTCGCACTCGGTGGCTTCATGCGTCTGGGCAGCACCCGCGCACATTTCGGCCTGCTGAGCGCCGTTGCCGTCCTGCTGGGTCTGCTGCTGTTCATCGTCTTCTGGCTGGATCACCCATTCGGCACCCAGCGGGGTGTTACGTCGGAGCCGTTCGAACAATCGCAGAACGCCTTCGACTCGATCGACAAGGGAACGTGAGACCGGTTACGGCACAACCACATTGTGTAAGTCATCGTCACACGCCGAGCACGGCGTCACACATGACGGGCAGGTCGCGCACGCGCACGCCGGTGGCGTGGTAGATCGCGTTGACCACCGCCGCGGCCGAGCCGACGATGCCGATCTCACCGGCGCCGCGCGAGCCCATCGGGTTCGAGTGCTCGTCGACGCTGTCGAGCCAGATCGCGTCGATGTCGGGAATGTCGGCGTGGCTGCCGATGTGGTAGCTCGCGAAGTCCTGGGTGACGATGTGACCGAAGCGATGGTCGCGGACGCTCTCCTCGTGCAGCGCCATCGACAGCCCCATCGTCATGCCGCCGATCAGTTGCGAGCGCAGCGTCGTCGGGTTGATCACCCGGCCGACCGAGAAGACACCGAGCATGCGGGACAGGTGAATCTCACCGGTGTAGCGGCTGCACGCGGGCCTCGACGAAATGGGCGCCGAACGAGTACATCCCGTAGTTCTCGGCGTCCTCGTTCTCCGGTGCCTCGGCGGTGGTCGCGGCGCCGACCGCGGGGTCGTCGCCGTGTTCGCTCCGGAATGCTTGCGCCGCAGCGTGAGATGGCGCCGCCCCAGGAACTGATGCCCGACGAGCCGCCCTCCACCGAGGCGGCGGGCAGGTCGGTGTCGCCGATCTGCAGGTCGATCGGCGTCGACGTCGCAGCCCAGCATGTCGGCGGCGATCTGGGTCAGCGCCGTCCAGGTGCCGGTGCCGATGTCGACTGCGCCGATCTGCACCGCGAAGCGCCGGGCGCGACGTGTTCGATGCGGGCGCTGTTGCCGGGCATCGACCATCGCCGGGTACACCGCCGAGGCGACGCCGGTGCCGACCAGCCACTCGCCGTCGCGGCGGGCGCCGGGGCGTCGGATCGCGGTCGGCCCAGCCGAATCGGTCGGCGCCGGTCCGCAGGCATTCGACGAGACGCCGGTCCGACCACGGGTTGCCGGTCTCGGGGTCGACGTCGGGTTCGTTGCGGATGCGCAGTTCGATCGGGTCGACGTCGCAGGCGACGGCCAGTTCGTCCATCGCGACCTCGAGGGCGAACACGCCGGGGCACTCGCCGGGCGCGCGCATCCAGAACGGCACGGCACATCGAGTTTCGCGAGCCGGTGGATGGTCTTGCGGGTCGGCGGCGGCGTACAGCATGCGCGACGGGACGGCGGTCTGCTCGGCGAACTCCTTGACGGTGGCGGTCTGCTCGACGACCTCGTGGCTGATGGCGGTCAGCGTGCCGTCGCGCTCGGCGCCGAGTCGGATGTGCGGGATGGTGGGGGTGCGGTAGCCGACGACGGCGAACATCTGCTGGCGGGTGAGCGCCAGCTTGACCGGCCGCCGCCGGCGCGTTGGGCGGCCATGACGGCGAGCACGTTGTGCGAGTGCGGCGCACCCTTGGAGCCGAAGCCGCCGCCGACGTTCTTGGCGACGACGCGGATCTGCTCCTGGTCGAGGCCGAACGTCTTCGCCAGCGTCTGCCGGACGACGTGCACGCCCTGGGTGGAGTCGTAGAGCGTCAGCCGCGGCCGGTCGCCGCTCGCGTCCCAGATCGCGATGGTGGCATGGGGTTCCATCGGGCTGTTGTGCTCGTGCGGCGTGGTGTACGTCTGCGTCGACGGTGATCGCGGCGCGTCGCGCAGCGCGGCCTCGACGTCGCCGTCGGAGGTGTCGGTTTCGTAGTCGGGGTTGACCTGCTCGGGGGCGTAGAGGCCGGGGTGGTCGGCGCGGATCTCGGTGTCGTGGGCGGCCTCCTCGTACTCGACGCGGACGAGACCCGCTGCGTGGCGGGCGGTTTCGGCGCTCTCGGCGATGACGCCGCCGATGATTTGCCCGCGGTAGTGCACCTGGTCGTCCTGCAGGACGGTGAGGTCGCCGTCGGAGGTGTCGGCCAGTGCGGGTGCGTCGAAGACGGTGAGGGTCGGCGACGACGCCGTCGATGGCCTCGGCGCCGCGGCGGTGTCCATGGCGGTGATGCGGCCGTTGGCGATGGTGGCCTGGACCGGGTGCAGGTACAGCGGCGCGTCGACGCCGGTACTCGAAGGCGTAGGTGGCGGTGCCGGTGACCTTGGCGGGCCCGTCGAGGCGGGTGAGTCGGGTCCCGATGGCGCGGGGTTCCACGAGCGGTCATCGCTGCTGTCCTTCCGCGAGGGTGCTCAGCGTGGCGACGATGGCGCCGCTTGGTGAGTTCGACCTTGAACTCGTTGCCGGCAACGGTTCTGCCTGCGCGAGTTCGTCGTCGGCGGCGCGGCGGAACGTGTCTTCGGTGGCGGGTTGGCCCGTCAGTGCCTCTTCGGCCCGGTGGCGCGCCACGGTTTGTGGGCGACGCCGCCGAGTGCGATGCGGGCCGAGCGTGACGGTGCCGTCGTCGATGACGAGTTCGGCGGCCACCGACGTCAGCGCGAAGGCGTAGGAGGCGCGGTCGCGGACCTTGCGATAGGTGGAGCGGGCGCCGCTCGGGTGGCGGCGGGATTTCGACGGCGGTGATGAGCGCGCCCGTGGGCAGGTTGGTGTCGCGGTCGGGCCGGTCGCCGGGCAGTCGGTAGAATCGCGTGAGCGGCATGCGGTGTTCACCGTCGGCGTCGACGTAGACGACTGCGGCGTCGAGCGCGGCCATCGCGACGGCCATGTCGGAGGGGTGGACGGCGACGCAGTGCTCGGAGGCGCCGAGGATGGCGTGGTAGCGGACGTAGCCGCCGATTGCGGAGCAGCCGGTGCCGGGCGTCGCGCTTGTTGCAGGGCGTGGTGACGTCCTGGAAGTAGACGCAGCGGGTGCGCTGCAGCAGGTTGCCCGCGGTGGTGGCGAGGTTGCGCAGCTGGCCGGATGCGCCGGAGAGCAGGGCGCGGGCGAGCACCGGTAGCTGCTGCGGACGACGGGGTGGGCGGCGAGGTCGCTGTTGCGGACGTCGGCGCCGATGCGCAGCGTGCCGTCGGGCAGCACGTCGACGTCCGTGAGCGGGAGGTGGCCGACGTCGACGACGAGCGCCGGGTTCGACGACGCCGAGCTTCATGTGGTCGACGAGGTTGGTGCCGCCGGCGAGGAAGACCGCGTCGGGGCGCTCGGCGACGGCGGTGACGGCGTCCTGCGACGCTGGTGGCGCGGTGGTATTCGAAGGGGATCATCGGGCGCGCCTCGTCGGATGGCGGCGACGATGTTGGGGTAGGCCGCGCAGCGGCAGAGGTTGCCGCTCATGCGTTCGCGGATCTCGGCATCGGTCGAGCTCCGGAGTCTTCCTCCAGATCCTCGGTGACGTGGCTGGGGGCGCCGGCCTTGACCTCGTCGAGCATGCCCACCGCCGAGCAGATCTGGCCGGGCGTGCAGTAGCCGCACTGGAAGCCGTCGTGTTCGAGGAAGGCCTGCGCGACGGGGTGCAGCGCGTCGGTGTCGCCGAGGCCGGCGGCGGTCATGATCTCGGCGCCGTCATGGGCGACGGCCAACGCCAGGCAGGTGGTGGCGCGGCGACCGTCGAGCAGCACGGTGCAGGATCCGCACTGGCCGTGGTCGCAGCCCTTCTTGGGTGCGGTGACGCCGAGTTGCTCGCGCAGCAGATCGAGCAATGTGATGCGGTTGTCGACGGACAGCGCATGCCGGTGGCCGTCGACGTCGCAGGGTGATGTCGGTGAAGTGGGCTGACTCCATCGTTGCCCCGTACCCCGGGGCGGGCCGGCGAAACGCACTCGAGCGGCTCGTCATGCATCGCAGCGGGGTTTCGAATGACCGGTATGTGGAATCAGTAATGCGGACATGACCGACGCATCGCGCATGTGAAGTGAGGAGATCCAATGACTGACGGCGAAAAGGCGGGCGAGGCCCGCAAGGCCATGGTGGATTCGGTGAAGGGCAAAGCGAAGGAAATCGCAGGCGCGGTGACGGGCAACGACTCGTTGACCGCCGAGGGACAGCTCGAGCAGACCGAAGCGAAGGAACGACGAGACGCCGCCAAGGCCGAGGCCCAGGCGGACGCCGAGGCCGCGCAGGCGATGTCTCTGGCGGACGACGCGAAGCGCAAAGGCTCCGAAGGGCGACTCGAGGCGGGCGCGGACGCGGCAGCGGTCATCCAGCGAGTGCGTGGCGAGGAGGCCGCCGCAAAATCCGCGGCCGAAGAGGCCGGGAACCGGGAGGCGGTTCAGGAGCAGACGAAGGCGGACATGGACGCACAGCGCGACATCGTGCGCGCGAAAGTCGACGAGCGCGCCGAAATCGACGCTGCGGCCGAGGAGTACAGCGACGCGGTCGACGAGCATCGGCACTCCGTCAGCGAAGCCGTCCGAACTCAGGCACAGGCCAATCAGGCGAGGCGGCTCGCAGAGACCATCGAACACACGGATGACAGGAGCTGACAATGAAGATCACTGATATCCCGTTCGCCGCATTGCGGATGCAATACCGGATTGCCCGTGCGCCGCTGAGGCTTTTCGAACAGGGTGTGCTCACGCGGGTCGACTCGGAAGCGCCTGCACGACTGCTCTATGAGCGTTCGGTCGGAGCGGTCGACTCAGCAGTCGGCAGCATGTTGCGCGACGCCGACGTCGAGAAGCGTGGCACTGCTCTGATCGAGCGCAGTGAAGCATTGGGCGAAGCCGCTCGGCTCGACGAACTGGCGACCCAGAAGCGAGAGAAGGCCGACGACGAGTTGCGCCGGAAACGTGAGCGCGTCGCGGCCGCGCCCGTGAGGCGCGCCAGAAGACGGACTTCAAGGTGCAAGAGACGCGGTCGGCGGCGGAGCAGCGCAAGCGGAAGGCCACGCAGACCGCGGCCAAGCGGACCGCCGAGGCGAAGCAGCGCATCGACGAGGGCGCTGCCAACAAAGTAGATGCCGTTGAAACGGCGAAACGCGCCAAACAGCAGACGATCACAGCGGCGGAGCAATCGGCGACCGCGGCCGCCAAGGCAGAGTTGGATGACGCAGCCGACAAGCGCAGTGAGGCCGTGGACAAGCGCGTGCACGCCGATCGCATCGACGAATTGGCCGAGGCCGAGAAGGAGGCGCGGCAGGCGCAAGACGACAACGGCAAGGTCTAGCTCGGGACGTCTGCGGCAGCCGGGGACGCCGACAGCAGCTGCCGAGGACGTTCCCTCTGTGCGGTGTCATCAAATGATGACGCCGTTAAAACGGACTACGTCACTTCCCGCCGAACACCTGCCGCGCCAGGCCGCCGGTGGTGAAGGCCAACTGCAGGGTGGTGGGCTCGTCGGCGATCGCGGCGAAACGCTTGGCCTGCCGATCGCCACCCTGATGATCCGGCCCGACGGCTGGTGATCAGCCGGTGATGCACTTTGGCTATAAGTCAATGCGAATTGAATGTTGGACGGGTATCCGCAGGTCGTCGTAGCGTGGGCAGCACTATGAGCAATCGATCGGTGTTGCAGGTTGGCCCGTTGAAACCGTCGTTGGCGCAGACGCTGCAGGACGACTACGCGGCATTCGTACTGCCCGATGAGCCCGCGGAGTTCCTCGCTGAGCATGGCGCTGAGATCCGTGCCGTGGTGACCTCGGGCCGCACCGGTGTGAACGCGGAGTTGATGGCAGCGCTGCCGAACCTCGGTGCGGTGGTGAACTTCGGCGTCGGTTACGACACGACGGACGTCGACGCGGCGGCCGCTCGCGGGGTCGGCGTGAGCAATACCCCGGACGTGCTGACCGACTGCGTGGCCGATACGGCGGTGGGCCTGTTGATCGACACGCTGCGGCAGTTCTCGGCGTCGGACCGCTATGTGCGGGCGCGCCGGTGGCCGCTCGAGGGGAACTACCCGCTGACGCGCCAGGTGAGTAACACCCGCGTCGGGATCATCGGACTGGGCCGGATCGGTAGTGCAATCGCCAAGCGGCTCAGCGCTTTCGGGTGCACGATCTCCTACCACAACCGGCATGAGATCCAGGACTCGCCGTATACGTATGTGGGCTCGCCGGTGGAGTTGGCAGCCGGGGTCGACGTACTGGTCGTGGCGGCCGCCGGTGGCTCGGGCACGCAGAAGCTGGTGAGTGGCGAGGTTCTTGACGCGCTCGGATCGCGCGGATACCTGATCAACATCGCGCGCGGCAGCGTCGTCGACGAGGAAGCATTGATTGCGGCGTTGGTCGACGGCCGGTTGGCCGGCGCGGGCCTGGACGTCTTCGCCGACGAGCCGAACGTGCCGGAGGCGCTGCTGTCGATGGACAACGTCGTCGTGCTGCCGCACGTCGCCAGCGGCACCGTGGAAACCCGCGCGGCGATGGAGGACCTCACGCTGCGCAACCTGAACAGCTTCCTCGAGTCGGGGCAGCTTGTCACGCCGGTCCAGATGCCGGTCACAGCCTCGGGCTAGCGCCCGGCGCGCCGATTGGCATCCCCACAGCAATGGCCGCGCATCCGCGTGGCAAGGTTTCGAGATGCCACAAAACGGCGATAGCGCCTCTATGACGGGCGTGGTGCCATGTCCTTAGCCGAAGGCGACGTCTTCGCCGGGTACACCGTCGTGCACAAGCTGGGCGCCGGAGGTATGGGTGAGGTCTACCTCGTCCAGCATCCGCGGTTGCCGCGGTACGACGCGCTGAAGATCCTGCCGGTTGAGTTGACGGTCGACCGCGAATACCGCGAACGCTTCAATCGCGAGGCCGACGTGGTTGCCCGACTGTGGCATCCGCACGTCGTGGGAGTGCACGACCGCGGCGAGTCCGAGGGCCAGCTATGGATCACGATGGACTTCGTCGAGGGCATCGACGCCGCGAGGATGCTTCAGAACTGTCAGGGCGGCGGGCTGCCGCCAGAGGATGTCGTGCGGATAGTGTCTGGCGTGGCTGACGCGCTGGACTACGCGCATCAGCAGGAGCTGCTGCACCGCGACGTCAAGCCGTCGAATATCCTTCTGGCGCAGTCGAACTCCAAATTCAGTCGTGTGCTACTTGCGGACTTCGGGATCGCACGCATGGTCAAGGACACCGCGGGTTTGACCGCCACCGATATGACCGTCGGCACGGTGGCCTACGCCGCACCCGAACAGCTGATGGGGCACGCGCTCGACGGTCGGGCCGACCAGTACGCGCTCGCCGCGAGCGCCTTTCACCTCCTCACCGGCCAGCAGTTGTTCCAACACGACAATCCCGCAGTGGTGATCAGTAATCACCTCACGGCCAGCCCGCCCTCCATCGGTGACCGCATCCCAGAGCTCTCGGGGCTGGGGCCCGCGTTCGATCGCGCGTTATCCAAGTCGCCCGCCGACCGCTTCGACTCGTGCAGCGACTTCGCTGAGGCGATGGCCCACGGCCTGTCCGAGGCGGCGCAGGGGCTGGGCGCCACCGACCCGACGATGGCCGCCCCCGTGTCGGGCAAGAGGAAAAAGCCCGCGAAAAAGGATGCGCCGGGATCGCGCCGGTTACGGCTGACGCTGTTGGCAGCTGGGGCAGCCGCGGTGCTCGTCGGCGGGGCCATCGCGATCGGTGTGGCCATCGCGAACCGCGAGGAACCGAGTGCGCAGCGTCCGTCCGCCCCGCCGGCGGCCAGCACTCCGGCCGTCCCGGTGGTTCGGATCGGTGCGGACTGCGACCCCCTCGGCGCTGCCGGTGTCGCGACGAGCGGGCAGCAGGCGTACTGCTCGCGATCAACGGCCACCAATAATCAACTTTGGTCGGTTTATCAGGGCTCCGTGCCGAGTGCGCATCCGACGGCCGCACCAGCTCCTACCGACGAGGTGTATCCGGCGGACATCGAGGAACAGGTGCAGGTCTGCGTGAGTCAAACGGAAAAGACGCGAGCCGAATGTCGCAAGGACATCCGCGAGGGCAACCTGTCAGGCCCGGCGTAGTACGCCCCAGCGCTGTAGACGACTCTTAGAAGTTGTTGCAGGTGGCCGCGACACTCAGCAGCAGGCCAATGTACTGATCAGCGCCTGGAATCGTTTGAAGCCGCGCGATCATCTGCTGGCGCCCAGCGGTGTCGGCGACCAGGAACTGCTGCACAATGCCGGCGTTCGCGGGAGAGGCGGTCAACTGGCTCGCAGCGGCGGGGTTTTGCGCGGTGAGCGCCGCGAGCACCTGCGGATATGAGCACGTGGTGTTGACGAGCGGGCTGAGGTCCTGTGCAGACGCCATCCCGGCGCCGACGGTCAGCGACAACACCAGACCACCGGACGCAATGAGAGCTTTCGCTTTTGAGCGCATACGGCGAAGTTAGCACGCATAAGGTTTGCCACCAAGTTAATGACGAGATAGTGACGATCTACTCCGCTTGTGGCAGAACATCTCTGAGCATTATCTAAGAAATCGGTACTCCACATAAGAATTCAGAACAACAAGTCGCGTAGCGATCGCTCGATCAGTGCCTCGGGTTCCTCGCGGATGCCGACGTGGGTGAGATGGCTCCCAATGGTCAGCATCGAAACGCCGTGCAGCAGAGACCAAGTCGGTCCGGCGATCTCCCGCGGGTCGCCGGTGGGCAGCAGCCCCGCCCCCTGGCATCTCGCGATCGCGTCGAGCAGATCGTCGAAGGCACGCTCACCGGCGGTGAGCAATTCGGGGCTCTCGGTGTTGTCGAGCTCGGAGCCGAACATCACCTGGTAGTAGTCCGGATGGGTGGCGGCCCACCGGACGTAGGCCTTGCCCATCGCGAGCACCCGCTCGGAGAGGTCGGCCGTGGTTGCTGCGGTGGCGTCCAACGTCTCGTGGAGCTGGACGAAGCCTTGGGTGGCCGCGGCGGCGAGCAACTGCGCCTTGTCGGCGAAGTGTCGGTACGGCGCCGCGGCGCTGACACCCGCGCGCCGGGCGACCTCGCGCAGCGTGAACCCCTTCGGGCCCTTTTCCTGCACCAACTGCAGGGCAGCCTCCGTCAGCGCCCTCTTCAGATCGCCGTGGTGATAGGTGCCGCGCTTCGCTACCGCCTGCGATTCCGCGGTGTCGGGAATTCTGGCTGGACGGGGCATGTTGACAACGCTAACATCAGATGATGTTAATAGCGTCAACATTGACGGGAGTGCCGGATATGCCGAAGTTGACCGCCGCACAGGACGCGGAGCGGATGGTGGCCCAGGTGCGCGACGATCCCGCGGCGCGGATCGGCCTAGCCGCGGATACGTATGCGCTTCGCGGTGCGAGTCGGCCGTACCGTCCGTACCGGCGCGCGGTCGTGGCATTCATGCGATGGCAGCGGGCGCGGGGTGTGCTCAACGCACCGGATGCCCAGGCGCCGGGCAGTCCGTGGTGGCGTGCCGTCAACGAGGATCTGCTGCGCGACACACTCGAAGCGAAGCTTCTGGTGGAGCGTGAGGATGTGGTGGCGTCACGTCCGACGGTGCAGCACTGGGTCGATTTCTTCCGTGCACCGTCGGCCCGGTCCTGGTACCTGGCTCACAATGCGAGTGTCGTCTCCGGATACCTGACGCATACGGACCTGGCTGAGCGGGAAGCGCCTGCCGAGCGGTTCTTCATGAATGTCGTTCTCGTGCGGGTGCTGTACGCACACGCGCTGGTGATCGACGCCAACCTGGCGCTGGGCCGGTTCGCGTTTTTCGCCAGGCTCGTCGGTCATCCGCGTGCACGCGGACCGCAGGCACTGCTGTCGATGAAAGATGTGCTCCCCGTGAGCTACCCGATCGACGAGGTAACGATCGACGAGGTCATCGACAGCGAGAACAGACTGTTTCGGTTGGTCGACTTCGGAGTCATCGCCACGCGCGCCGATGCGCTCTACGCTGTCTCGGCTCGCGTCCTCGACGAGCCACGCCTGCTGGACCTGGTCGATGACGGAGCGCCCGTGTACGCATGGCCGGCCGATCAACGACATGTGTGGCGCTCCAGCGGGAAGCAGCGACTCCACGCATGGATCGATTTTCTGACCCGCCCTCGTCGGCCCGCTGGAGGCACTATCCGACCCACAGCCGTCATCAATTGATGACGCCGTTTGGTCTTCACTATCTACCCCAGCGCTGGCCGCCGCTCCGTTCCACCGCGTGCGTGACTTTCAAGTTCTAAAGTTCGGCCATGAAGAGAATGGGCCGGGTCGCGTCCCTCGCGATGTGCGTCGCGCTCGTCATCGCCGGCTGCTCGTCAACCACGGAGCCGACGACGACCGGATCGGAGACCACCACGGCGACCAGTGCGCCTCCGAGTCCGTCCGCGTTGAAGCCCATCGACCTGGCAGCCTTTCACAACGTGGTCCTTGAGCTGACCAGGGAACTCGGTGTACCCGGGACGATGGTGATGTTGCGGACTCCGCTGGGCGAATATGAGGTGGCAGTAGGCACAACCGAATTGGGCGCACGAACGCAGCCGAACGTCGACACGCATTTCCGAATCGCCTCGAACACCAAGACCATGACGGCGGCGCTGATCGTGCTGCTCGCGCAAGACGGCAAGCTGAAATTCAGCGATCCGATCTCGGCGTACCTCCCCGACGTGCCGAACGGTGAGCAGATCACGATCGCCGATCTGTTGAAGATGCGCAGCGGCCTGTACAACTACACGGCTGCCCCCGAGCTTTCCAGCGCGCTGGATGCCGACCCTTCGAAGGTCTTCACGCCGCAAGAGGTCCTGGCGATCGCGTTCAAGCGACCCGCGCAGTTCGCACCTAACGCGTCGTATGAGTACAACAACACCAACTACGCACTGCTGGGTCTCGTTGCCGAGAAGGCCGGTGGGCTTCCGTTGGGCGAGCAGTTCAGGGATCGATTGTTCGGTCCGCTTGGCCTTGACCAGACTTCACTTCCAGCAGTCGACGACACCGCCCTCCCGGATGCCTACTCCCACGGCTACATGTACGGCGGAACCATGTATGCGCTCGCCGACGACCCGTATCCCACCTGAGATGCAAGCCGAAATTCGGGCCCGAACGCTCAAACCGGTCGACTACACCAACCAGAACTCGTCGTACGCCCACGCTGCGGGAGGGGTGATCTCGACGGCCGCGGATGTTGCCAAGTGGATCGATGGCTTGGTGTCGGGCGAGGTGTTCGATGCCGACTTCCAGAAACAGTGGTTGGAGAGCCCGCAGGCCGAGGATCCGGACAGCCCCGACGGACAGAAGTACGGATACGGAATCTCGTATCAGCGGTTCAGTCCGACCGCGGCGATGTACTACCACGGCGGAGAGATTCCCGGCTTCAACTCGTTCATGGGCCATGATCCGGATAACGATGTGACGCTGGTCATTTGGACGAATCTGACGCTGTCTGCCGATGCCAAGACGACGGCGCAAGCGATGTTGGCACCACTTCTCGACGAGATCTACGCCGGGTTGGACCTCGCTCCCACACCGGCTCCGCCAACCACGACGAGGTAGAGCGGCTCGAGCTGCTGGATTTGGCGGCTCAGCGGGGGCTGGGTCATGTGGAGGCGTTCAGCGGCGACAGCCGGGCGAGCGGAAACACCTATGCACTCCTCGCATCATTACACGCGAATTGCGTGGCGATAGCGCGCATCAGTCTAGGCGTGCTGTGCACGGGCTAGATGGATATTCTGACCGAGTGCCGAGGGGCCGAGCTGTGGCATGGACACGCATGCTGGGTCGACTGCTTCTTGCCGTAGCGATCATCTTCGCGTCCAACGGGTTCGGGATCGGTCCGGCGCACGCGGACCCCGAGGCTCTCTGGCGGATCGTGAACGATCAGTGTGTGCCGCACCAACGGACGCGCGACGATCCCGCCCCTTGTGCGCTGGTGAATGAAGACAGCGGATTCGCGCTGCTGAAGGACATCGACGGGGCGGCGCAATACCTGTTGATCCCGACCGAGCGGATCAGCGGCATCGAAAGCCCGGCGCTGCTGGCTCCGGATGCCACCGACTACTTCGCGGCGGCATGGCGGGCGCGTTCGCTCGTCGAAGACCGGCTCGGACGCAGCGTGTCGCGCGACTGGATGAGCCTTGCGGTCAACTCCGAGTTTGCGCGGTCGCAGAATCAGCTCCACATCCACATCGATTGCCTTCGCGCCGATGTGCACGAAGCGCTCGCACGGCGTATCGCCGATATCGGACCTGTGTGGACGCCGTTGCCGGTGCCGCTCGCGGGCGACCTCTACAGCGTGATGTCGGTCGCCGGTGAGGATCTCGGTGCGGCCAATCCGTTCCATCTTCTGGCCGACGGTGTGCCGGGCGCGGGCGCAGACATGGGACGCAGGACGTTGGTGGTCGTGGGTGCGGTACTGGGTGACGGTCGGCCCGGCTTCATCGTGCTCGCCGGGCTGGTGGATCCGGCTACCGGCGACACGGGCGGCGGGGAGGCGCTTCAGGACCACCAACTGTGTGCGGCCCCTGTCGCGGGAAAGTAGGGAGTCAGGAAGCGGCAGTAGGTCGGCTGCGCTTCGGTCGCACGTCGACGGGCTGCAGCGCCTCCACGACCTGGGCCAGCCGCGGGTACACGATGGCCGGGCCCAGCCACCGGGAGATGAAGCGGCGCAAGGCGAAGCCGTCGCGGGCGGGCTCGCCGGGATCCACGAGCAACGAGTGAAACGTACGCAGGCCTAGTTCGGCCAACTCGTCGAGCGCCGCCTCGTCGAAACCGTTTCTCTCCCAATCGACATCGCATCGGTGAAGCATCGACCGGCTGAACGCCTTGGCGGTGTCGGAGGTCAGGGAGACCGTCGAGCCGCTCTTGGATCCGTTCCTGAGCAGGTTGGCGAATTGAGGGTCGCCGGCGAGTGTCTCGACCGCGAACGCGATGCCCTCGACAAGCGCCTCGGCGGGTTCGGTCAACCCGCTGGTGCGCTCGGCGAGCTGGTCGAGAAAGCCGTCGGCGGTGCGCATCCCGCTGGCCAACAACAGTTCTTCGGAGCTGGGGAAGTAGCGGTACACCGTCTGCCGGGTGACACCGAGCGTGCGCGCGACGTCGGCGATCCGCACGGCAGATCCCCGCTCAACGATGATCGCGTCGGCCACGTCGAGGATCCGGTCGATCGCCTCTTCGTCCGTCGCCGGGGCATTGCCCGACCAGCCACGGCTACGCATGGGAGAACTCGATCGGCAGCGTCGTCGGCCCGCTCAACTCCATCATCGGCTTCCACGGCGCCGGTCCGGTGCGCGAGGGCTTGGTCATTCGGCGGGTCACGATCTTGAGGGCCTCGGCGAGCTCCAGCCGGGCCAGGTTTGCGCCGAGGCAATAGTGGATGCCGCCGCCGAAGGTCAGGACGGCCGGCGCCGCGGACCGCGTGATGTCGAAAAGGTCGGGGTCGTCGTAGACCGCTGGATCCCGGTTGGCGGCAAGGGTATTGACGATCACCATTGTTCCGGCGGGGAACAGATAGCCCGCGAACTCTGTGTCTTCGGTGACGATGCGCAGGGTGCCGGATCCGATCGGCGAATGGCGAATCGTCTCTTCGACCGCGTTGGCCGCCAGTTCGGGATGCTGCGCCAGCAGCGCCCACTGGTCGGGATGGTCGACAAGCACATCGATGGACCCGGCCAGCTGGTTGCGGGTGGTGTCGGTGCCCGCGAGCAGTAGCCCGCCCGCCAGCATGCGCAGTTCTGCGGCGTTGAGCCGGTCACCTTCGTCCTCTGCGCGGATCAGGTCGGACAGCAGGTCGTCGGTCGGGGTGTGACGCCGGCGGGCGACCATCTCGTCGACGTAATCGTCGAGTTCGCCCCACGCGCACATGACGAACGCTTCGTCGACACCGTCGGGATTGAAAGTGAACGCGGTGAATATCTCGTCGGCCCACCGCGAGAACAGCTGCCAGTCCTCGCGGGGCGCGCCAAGTAGTGCGCAGATTATCGGCACGGGATACGGCCGGGCGATATCGGCGACGACGTCGCAACGTCCTTCGGCGGCAACGTGATCGATAAGTTCGTTGATCACCTCGACGATGGTGTCGTGCATACGTGCGCTCGCCCGGGGTGTGAACGCCTTGGAGACCAGGCTGCGCAGCCGGCGATGCGGTTCGCCATCCAGGCCGAGGAGGCTGTTGACGATTTTGTCCCACAGGGGTCCCGATGTGATGCCTTGCACCATCAGATTCATTCCGGGCGGGATCGTGAAGTGCGGGTCGCGCAGGACCGTCCGCGTCATTTCGTGGGAAATGATCTCGGGCCCGAATGGCCCGATGGCGATCGGGGCCTGTGCCTGCGCCTGGCGAATCCGCGGATAGACCTCGGCGGGCGTGTCCTTGACGTCATAGTCCAGCGTTGGGAGCCCGGCTTCGAAGACATTGGGGCAAAGCACGTCGACGGTCATTGGCCACCTGCCCGAGGCTGGGAGACAGAATGCTCAGAATGTATGACCGCAATCGGTGAAAGTCAACGAATCGAGGCGATCCAACCCGGCTCTGTCATACAAAACCACCAGAACGTCTTACTGGGGGTCCAGCGGCTCAGCAGGGCGCTTCGATGGAGAACGGCATTTCTGTGGTCGTTCCCGGGTTGTTGGCGGAATCGGACACGACCGCGGTGCCGGTGATTTTGTAGCCGGTGCTGCCTTCGGTTGAGGCTTCGGCGGTGCCGACGTCTCCTCCGGCGATGCCGTTGAGGCCGTCGATGTTCTCGAGGCTGACGGTTCTGACGACCGGCTCCACACCGCCGAGTTGTAAGTACGCTCGGGCGCGTCCGCCATCGGTGGTTGCATCGATCGACAGCGCCCACTGATCTTGGGTGCACTTGACTAGTTGCGTCTGTCGCGATTTGTCCCCGACGGTGATCTGCCCGGACCGCTGGGAGGGTTCCGCCGGCTCCGGTCCGGTCAATCCGCATCCTGAAGTTATCGCTGCCGCGGCGAGCGCCGCTGTCAGTTGAGTCCGCATCGAAGACCTCCCCTTATCGACGGGACTACCCCGAACTGCGTGGGAGCAACCGCTCGTCGCCGAGAGGTTGGCACAACGTGCGTGCTCGCGGTGTGGAGCGTTGGCTGTGGTTCTGCATAAAGGCGCCGACACCTCTCGCAGATGTAACGCCATGGCGCGATCCAGGACGAATCCTCGCCGTGTGGTTACTACCGGCTCTAATCCTGCTTGGCGTCGACGTCGTCGGCTTCGGCCGTGAGGACGGGTCCGTCATCCGCTGCCTGCGCGGCCTCTAGTCCGCAGATCTGCTGGCCAGCGCTTACGCTGAGGCCATGGCCGACAATGACCACGACTTCGCCGCCTCGCGCCGTGAGATCACTGATGCCCTGATCGCCGCGCTTGACCGCCGCCACGAGGTACTCGATGTGATCGTCGATGCCGACCACCGCGGTGCGGCCGTCGAAGCGGTTGCCGTACTGCTCGGCACCACGCAGCTGGGCGCCGAAGCAGTGGTGGGGATGCCGATGTATCGGCTCACTAAAGACTCGCGGCGCAAGATCGCGGCGGAACTCGACGACCTGAATAGTCGGCTGACGTTCACGCTGATCGAACGGCCCGAGAGTTCGGGAGAGCATCTCGTGCTGCGGGAATTCTCCGGCAAGGCCGACCGCGACCTCTTCGGAGCCCGGACGGCCGACATCGGTGCCGCGGGCGACGGCTCCGGTGGGCGCGCAGGCAGTCTCGACGACGAGATCGGCTCGGCTCTTGGACGGATCAACGCCGAGGACGCGGTGTGGTTGGTTGCCGAAATAGGAACGCAGACAGTCGGAATGGTTTTCGGAGAGCTGGTCGGCGGTGAGGTGAACGTCCGAATCTGGATCCACCCCGACCAACGAAAGCACGGTTACGGCACTGCGGCTCTGCGCAAAGCGCGTTCGGAGATGGCGCGCTACTTCCCTGCCGTGCCGATGGTCGTCCGCGCTCCCGGCGCCGCCGCCGGCTAGGCGAATAGATCGTCCGCCGGGACGCCTTCTGGAGTAGTGACCGGCGGCCACCATGGCGAAGTACGTATACGCCAAATCGACCAGGCTCGAACAGAACTGAACGCGGTGTCGGAATAGACGACAAATGCGAGTCTCAAAACTTGACTTGGAGATGCCTGTCGATATGACGGACATCGCTGACCAGCGGTGACACGATATTGATGTGGACCCCAGCGGGGACGACGGTCGCGGTGCACTGACTGCGGTGGCATTGTCGTGCGCGTCGTGCGGAACGAAACTGCCGTTGAACTCCAAGTTCTGTAACAAGTGCGGCGCGCCGGTCACGCCTGCTCGCGCAGCATCGGCGGAGTACAAGCAAGTGACGGTGTTGTTCGCCGATGTTGTTCACTCGATGGACATCGCGGCAGCCGTCGGTCCGGAGCGGCTGCGCGAGATCATGGCCGATTTGGCCGATCGCTGCGCGGCGGTGGTGCGGCGTTGCGGCGGCACGGTGGACAAGTTCACCGGTGACGGCATCATGGCGGTCTTCGGTGCGCCGCTGGCGTTGGAGGACCACGCTGTGCGTGCTTGCCTAGCTGCGCTGGGTGTTCAGGAGGGGGCGAAGCAGCTTGCCGTCGATGTTCAGGACCGCGACGGCATTTCACTTCAGGTCCGCGTCGGCTTGAACTCTGGGCAAGTGATCGCTGGTGAAGTCGGCTCGGCTGCTTTGGGCTACACCGCGATCGGCGAGCAGGTGGGGATGGCTCAGCGGATGGAGTCGGTGGCCCCGCCGGGCGGGGTGATGATCAGCGCGTCCACCGCCCGACTCGTTGATAGGTCCGCAGCCTTGGGTGCGGCTGAGTTGGTTCAGATCAAGGGTGCCGACGAGCCGGTGCGCGCCCACCGTCTGCTGGGCGTAGGCGGACCGCGGCGCGTGGTTGGGCCTGCTGAGTCCAATCTCATCGGGCGTCGGTGGGAGATGTCCGCCGTTGAAGGCTTGCTGGACCGCGCGGTCGATGGCCACGGCGCGGTGGTTGGCGTGGTGGGGCCACCCGGTATCGGGAAGAGCCGATTGGTGCGCGAGGTCGTGGCGATTGCAGGGCGCCGTGGCGTGGAGGTATTCACCGGGTTCTGCGAGTCGCACGCCAGCCAAGTCCCGTTCCATGCTGTCGCGCGGCTGCTGCGCGCGACAACCGGTGCGCAAGATCTTGACCGTCAGGTCGCCCGCGATCGCGTGCGCGCCCAGGTTACCGACGTAGATCCCGAGGATTTGGCGCTCCTCGAGGACCTGCTGGCCATTGCCGACCCAGATACTGCCCTGCCCAAAATCGACCCGGACGCGCGTTGGCGGCGGCTGACAGCCCTGATCAAAGCGGCGTCACTGGCCCGCCAAACCCCAGCGGTCTATGTCGTTGAGGACGCACAGTGGATCGACGAGGCCAGCGAGTCGATGGTGGCCGACTTCCTCACGGTGATACCGCAGACGCCCTCGCTCGTGCTGTTGACCTACCGGCCTGAATACGAAGGCGGCCTCACGCGGGTGCACGGCGCTCAAACCATCGCCCTTGCGCCGCTGAGCGATTCAGAGACTGACGCACTCATTACCGAACTGCTCGGCTCGGACCTGTCGGTTGGCGCACTGGGCCAAACGATCGTCGAAAGGTCCGCGGGCAATCCGTTCTTCGCCGAGGAGATCGTGCGCGAACTAGCTGAGCGCGGGGTCCTCAAAGGAGAACTGGGCGCTTACATTTCGACGGTAGAGGGTGCTGAGGTCGCTGTGCCGGCCACGCTCCAGGCGACGATCGCCGCGCGCATCGATCGGCTCGACCCGGAAGCGAAACTGAAGCTTGGCGCTGCCGCAGTGATCGGTTCCCAGTTCGGCCTCGATTTGCTAGAAGCGCTGGGCGTCGAACCGACGGTTGCTGACCTAGTGGCTGCACACCTTATCGACCAGGTTGGGTTCACACCTCAACCGGAGTTTGTCTTTCACCACCCGCTCATTCGCGCAGTGGCGTACGAGGCACAGCTGAAATCGGACCGCGCCGAACTGCACCGACGTGTGGCGGACGCACTCCAAACAGGTGACCCGGCAACGGCCGAGGAAAAGGCAGCGCTGATAGCCCACCATTTGGACGCGGCCGGTGATTCGCACGGGGCGTACGCCTGGCACATGCGCGCTGCCACGTGGGCGACCAACCGCGACATCGCCGCGGCGCGGGTGAATTGGGACCGCGCCCGCCAGATCGCGGATGCGCTGCCCGCGGATGCGCACCGGACCGCGATGCAAATCGCACCCCGCACGTTGCTATGTGGCACCGCCTGGCGAGCCCATCTCGATAAGTTGGACCGCTTTGACGAGTTGCGGGATTTGTGCACCTTGGCTTGCGATAAGGCGTCTCTGGCCATCGGCATGGCCGGGCTAACGATGGAGCGCGTTTTCAATGGCCGCGCGCGCGAGGGGTCGCGGCTGGCATCCGAACACATGGAGGTGATCGAGTCGATCGGCGATCCGACCTTGACGGTTGGATTGTCCTTCGCGGCGATCCTCGCCAAACACAACACCGGCGAGATGGCCGACGTGCTGCGGTGGTCACAGGCGGTAATCGACCTCGCCGAAGGTGATGCCTTCAAGGGCAATTTCATCATTGGATCGCCGTTGGCATGGGCGTTGGCAACGCGGGGAGTCGCCCGATGGGTGCTGGGACATGCTGGCTGGCACGATGACTTTGACAATGCCCTCGCCATGGCCCGAAACACAGACCCTATGTCGCACGCGTACGTCGTCCACGCGACATATGGTTTGGCGATCCCATTTGGGGTGCTATTGGCCGACGACGCAGCGCTGCGCATCATCGACGAGGCTCATCAGAGCGCTGAACGTTGCGCAGACGATTCCGCCCTTCTCAACACCCAAATGGCGCTGGGTCTGGCACTAGTGCATCGGGACTCCGCACTAGACCGCGAGCGCGGACTGCAGGTGTTGGCGCAATGTCGCGAACTGTCCCGACCAAGGCGGTTGTTGTGGGAGGCCCATGACATATATGCCGCACGTGAGAAGGGCAGAGTTGGCGATCACAATGCCGCTGTGCCGCCGTTGCGGGCTGCGGTCGATGACTCCTTGAATTCAGGACAACTCGGCCCGTTCGCCGTGGCGACGCAGTTTCTGGTGGAGACGCTGCTGGACCGCGGCTCCGAGGGTGATTTGGCCGAAGCCGAGACCGCGATCGACCGGGTGGTGGCGGTGATGGTGGAAAACGGCGGCTCCACGATGACTGATTTTCTTCTCTTACCGTTAAAGGCGCTGCGGGCGCTGGCACTTGGTGACGAAGTCGCCTACCGCGACTATCGCGATACATACCGTGCGACGGCGGAATCCCTGGGCTTCGAGGGGCACATGAAGTGGGCCGAGACGATGCCATGACGGCGGCTGCCCCTACCGGGGTCGTGACCTTTCTGTTCACCGACGTGGAGGGTTCAACCCGTCGGTGGGAAGCTGACGCCGAGAGCATGCGAGCGGCGCTGGCGGCCCACGATCAGGTGTTGCGTAAGGCGATTGAGGCGCATGGGGGCTGGTTGTTCAAACACACCGGTGACGGTGTGTGCGCTGCGTTCGCCTCGCCCAGGTCAGCGGTGGATGCGGCGGTGGCCGCGCAGCGGGAGCTGGAGTTGCCGGTGCGGATGGGCATCGCAACCGGCGAAGCCGAACTGCGGGACGGTGACTACTTCGGTGCGGTGCTCAATCGTGCGGCGCGGGTGATGGCCGCCGGGCACGGTGGTCAGATTCTTGTGGCGGAGTCGACGGCAGGTCTGCTCGGCGGAGTAGACCTCGTCAATCTGGGGCCGCGAAGGTTGCGGGATGTGCCGATGCCTGTAGGGGTGTTCCAAGTACTGGCAGCGGAACTTCGCGCGGAGTTTCCCCCGTTGCGGGCGCTCGATACAACTCCGGGAAATCTGCGGCCTGCGACCACCAGCTTGATCGGCCGTGAGTCCGTGGTCGCCGAGATTGAAGCGGCGGTGAAGGCGCATCGGTTGGTGACGCTGACCGGCGTGGGTGGGGTCGGCAAGACCCGTCTGGCTTTGGAAGTCGCGGCGCGCCTGGCTGATGAGTTTCCTGACGGCGTTTGGCTTTTCGAGTTGGCGGCGGTGACTGATCCGGCGGCTGTGCCCGATGCGGTGGCGGCGGTGCTGGGCATCACCCAGCAGCCGGGTAAGACCGTCAGTGAGTCGGTGGCCGCTGCGTTGGAGGGCCGGGTCCGGCTGTTGGTGATCGACAATTGCGAGCACGTTCTCGCCGCCGCCGCCGACCTGATCGAAGCGATACTCGCGCACTCGGCGACCGTACGAATCCTCGCCACCAGCCGTGAAGGACTCGGAGTCCCCGATGAGCAGGTTCGGCCGGTGCGCTCTCTGGACGCGGCAGCGGGAATCGACTCTGCGGCGGTGAGTCTGTTCGTCGAACGCGCTCAAGGCATTGCGCCGGGTTTCTCGATGGTCGACGGCGATGAAGCCGCCGCAGTCATCGAGATTTGTCAACGCCTGGACGGGATTCCATTGGCCATCGAACTGGCCGCCTCCCGGATGGCGTCGATGACCGCTAGTGAAATGCGTGATCGTCTTGATCACCGGTTCAGGCTGCTGGTCGGCTCGCGGCGCGGCCTGGAACGCCACCACACGCTGCGCCACGCGGTGGCCTGGTCCTACGACCTTCTCGGCGACACCGAAAAGGCAGTGCTGGAACGCTGTTCGGTGTTCGCGGGTGGGTTCGACCTCCAAAGCGCCTGCGCGATAGCCGGATCAGATGACCGCGACGAGTACGCCATCCTCGAGGTGCTCGACGCGCTGGTGCGCAAGTCGCTGCTACTCGCCGTGCGGTCAGGCGGGGCGGACCCGGTATTCGATGCTGGAAACGATCCGCCAGTTCGCCGAGGAGCAACTCGTCGCCCGCGGCGAAGCATCCGAGATCCGGGCCACGCACTCGCGTCACTTCGCCGGACGCGAAGCCGACATCATGGACCTCTGGGACAGCCCGCGCCAGCGCGAGGCGTATGACTGGTTCACGGCCGAGTTGGCGAATTTGCGCATGGCGTTTCGGTGGGCCGCGGACCATGGCGACCTTGACGCGGCCGCCGCGATCGCCGCCTATGCAGCGTTTCTCGGCCCCAATCTCGAGAACTACGAACCCATAGCCTGGGCCGAAGAGTTGATCGAGCCCGCCCGCGCCGTCGACCATCCTCGACTCGCCGCCCTATGCGTGGTGGCTTCGCTGTGCTGTGTCGTCGGTCGCTTCGAAGAGGCGCTGCACTATAGCGAGGTCGGCGCAGAAAGTTATCGCTGCTGCCAGCGATAAGGTGTCGTACTTCGGTGCAGCCCTTTCTCGGCAGTGCGTATTTGTTCGTCGGCCAGCCCGAACGATATGTCGAGGTGTGCCGCGCCCAGCTGACACGCAGTGGCGACACCAACACATTCGCCACGGCGAACCTCGTCATCCGCTTTAGTCGCTCACCGGTTCAACTGACGAGGCGATGAAAATCGCCAACGGCCTCATCGATGCCGCTGAAGCGATCGGCAATCCGTGGGTGCGTGCATACACACTTATCGTGTGCGGGATTGCCTTCCGCGACGCTGATCCAGACCGCGCGCTCGAGGCGATGCGCCGCGGCGTGCTCATCGCGCGCGACAGCGGGAACCGACTCTATGAGACAGCATTCTCGTACTGGCTGGCCGGACTCGAGGCCGATATGGAAACCGGGTGGCGGCGTTGGATTACCTCGCTGTGGCCATCCGCAATCACTACGAGTCGGGCAACATCGGCATGTTGCATAACCCGCTGGCTATCCTGGCCCGTTTTTCGACCGGCTCGGACGCTACGCATCAGCGGCCACCATCGCCGGTTTCGCAGCGGTCAATCCCATGGTCGCGGCGGTCTTTCCCGAACTCGGCACAGCAATCACCCACCTACGCGAGGTTCTCGGCGACCAAACCTACGAATCGCTCGCCCGCAAGGGAGAGACGATGACCGCCGCAGAGATTGTGACGTACGCCTACGACCAAATCGACCAGGCCCGAGCAGAATTGAACGCTATCGCGGAATAGACGACATTTGAGGGTCGTAATACTTCGTCTTCGCGAGCGACAGGCTCGACTTTCGCAGCGGGGGACGCCCCCGTGCGGGGGTGCTGCTAGCCCTGTTCGGGCCAGTCGCCGTGGGGGTCAAGGCCGCCGTCCCAGTCGTCCCAGGTTTCGTGGCGTCTGTTGCGGGGGGCGATGATGCGGCGTCGTAGTTCCAGCAGCAGCTCCTCGGTGGACGCCTGCGATAGGGCGTTGGGGGTGGTCGGGCGCAGCGCGTATCCCTGGGCGGGGGTGGTGGTGGTGGTCCGCCGCAGTGTGGGCACGGTTTCGGTGGGTTCTCCTCCGGCCAGGATGGTGTCGATGCTGCCCGGTGCCCAGCCCAGCTTGTTCTCCAGGATGGCGTAGGTGCCCGCGCTGGCCTTGCGCACGCCGTGCTCGATGTCGGCCAGGGTGCGCACGGTGAACTGCAGGCTGTCGGCCAGGTCGGTGCGGTTGCGGTAGCCCAGTGCGACGCGCCGGCTCACGACGTGGTGGCCGAGCCGTTCCAGATCGCGTCGGTCCATGGAGGCGATCATGGCGCACCAGGGCGGCAATGTCGAGCCGCCATGCCCGTTTCGTTCCACTCTCCGCACGGATAGCGGAATCTATTTCCGTGGGCACTCCCGCCAGCTCGGCGCGAGCCTGGGTGACCGCCTCCCAGAAGATCTCCTCGACCTTCTCCTTGGAACACCCGACGACCTCGATCTTCGGCGCCCCGGCCAGTTCCCGGCGCACCACCTTGGCCTCGGGCAGCTGCCTCCCCGGTCCACCACTCCTGGCGGATGGCGAAGTCGTCGAACCGTTCGCCCTCGTCGGTGTGCCGCAGCGCGCCGCGCCGCTTGGCCTACCGGAATCCGCGCCCACCACTCCGCGCGCCAGTAGGGGCCGTCGTAGGCGGCCGGCGGGGCGCCGACCTGCCATTCCTCCACCGACACCGGGTCCACCGGGGCAATACCGTTGTAGTCCTGGGCGAACCTGTACGCCTGGTCGCTGTCGAGGTAGACCCGCTCGATGTGGTAACTCTCGCCGCTGCCCGCCGTCACCACGTACACCGTCGCCATCGCCGTCTCCCCGTTTCCGCTGGTGGGCTTCAGTCTGACAGCACCCCGACGGCCATGTCCGACAAACCGTTAGCACGATGTCGCAGGCGTCCCCTTGCGCCGTGCCTCAGCGGGCTTGAAGAGTCCGAGTATGGCAACAGTTTCCATATAGTTGACAGAATTGCCGTTTATTTCCTATTCTTGCTGGCATCCGCCGGTGGCTCGAGGGGGTCCACCGGCGGACCACACGCTCTTACGTTGGGAGTCTGATCCATGCCTGCCCAAGACTGTTTTGGGCATGACTGATGCAGAGGATGGATTAATGGAGCGGCACTGCTCGGTGGGGCCCGGGACTCTATCCCGCGGAGGGAACGTGCTGGTGACACCGTGCTGAGCGGGTCAGGTGATCCAGTCCCGACGTGAGGTCGTCGACGAGCGGCAGTTCGCAGTCGGGGTCGCAGATCGAGAGCAGGCGTCGCACCGGGTGGCTGGCGACGATGATCCAGTCGACGTCACTGCGGGCGCAGTGCACGCTGATGTAGTACAGCGCGGTGAACGCCTGAGTGCCTGCGAAGTCGACGGCCCGCAGATCGAGCACCAGTTGACGCGAGATTCCGGTGTGCTGCTCGACGAAACGGCCGAGGCCACGTCCGTTGCCGGCGTCCAGGTCGCCGATGACCGCGACGGCGAGTCGCGAAGTCGACAGCCGTCGCACGGCAAATGTCGCTCTGCCGCACTGTCTGTATTCGTCCACTGACGCAGGATTCGGACGACCGATCCGCACGGTCCCAACCGCGGCCATCGCACAACTCTCAAAATGTCTTGTACCGATGTCGCCAGACAGCGTTCCCGAGTGAGGCCCAGGACGCGGCACCATCGAGGTGCTACCGGCGGGCTGGAAGCTCAACCAAACCTGAGGGTAGTACGGATTCCGTCGCAGGTCTGCACTTTTCAGAGGACTCTCAGATATGGCTTCTTGCAATGCTTTTGGTCAGCTGAGCTAACTGTGATCTTGCATGCGCGTCAGTAAATGCACTTATGTACGACGAAATTCGTTGCACAGATGCGCAGGCGGTGGCTGATCACCTGCTCTTATCGGGTTGCGCCGCCGCTCGGCGATTTGCTGCAACTACGCCGTCGCCTCGGGCCAGCCGGGTGACGCGGGCTCAGGCGACGGTGGCGTGTCGAGAACGCTCTTGATGATCGCGTCCCGCTCGGTGCGCCATTGCGGCATCAGGTCGGAGCATTGCGATATGCGGCGGGCCCCATCGACCGTCTCATCAGCGGTGAACTCACGGTTGATGTCCGTGCCCCAGCTGTAGTCGCTGGCGCCGGTGATGCGCCACGGACCGAACACGTCACCGACGGGTGCGGGATTCGGTCCGCGCTGTGGATCGGTGACCATGGCGGGGGCATCGGCGGCCGGCGGGGTGTCGGTGAATTCGACCCGCCACACCTTCATGCCATTGACGTCGTTGAGGAGGGTGCGGGCGTCATAACCGACGACCGACACGTACTTATCCCGGCTCCTCGCCTTCGCGGAAGATCTTGTACAAGCCGTCGCACACGTACGCGCGGTACCCACCCTCGATTGGCGTGAGCTCGAGGATGTGGAAGAACTCGTTTCCGTAGAACGGCCCTGGGGGGCCGAACGGCTCGGCTTCGGGGTCCGGCCGGATGACTCCCAGTTGGACCGGGGCATCCGAGTCGGGTGAGGGCGATGCGGGAACCGCGCGATCGAACCCCGGGTAGGCGGCGCCGATGTCACCGGTGAGTTGCCCGATCCGGTAGGACTCCAGATACGCCCGCAACGGCACCGCCGGGCCCGACACCAGATCCACGCCCGGCTCGGCGGCCCACCGAAAACGGAAGTCGTTCAGACTTTGCCGGCCAATTCGCGAATGTCGGCTCCGGCGGGGACTCTTCGCCGCGGCACCCCGTCAGCCCCACCACCGCGAGCAGCAAGGCCGCGCACCACCGCATGATCGACATCACGGTCATCCTCCCGTATGCGGCTGTCGGCGTGGGCAGCGCATCCCGGTAGGCATCCTCATAGTCCTCGATGCCGGACCCCACCGTCGGGTTGATGCCGATGAAGTAGTTGTTAACGCCGAGCGGAAGTCGTCGAAATTGTCGTTCGAGTGGGATCAGCTGGCCGGTGGCGGTATCGATAGACCGGCCTCCTCGAAGAAGGCCGCGTTGCCGATGTTGTTACTGAGTAACTGCTGCGGCGACGGCATACTGCATCGTCTCCGAACTCTGCTGCGCGATGTACGTGGATCCGCACCCTTCGGCGCGTCCCCGACGAAGATCTCCTGCAGCGGATCCATCGGCATCTTGTCGTTCCACTCCAGGATCGACTTGACGCCGGGGATCTCCTGGCCGAGCGTCGTCGCGACTTCGAACCACACGCCCGCGGCTTTCGTAGGCATTCACGTCCTGCAGGTTGCCGTACGCGATCGCGTCGTTGTCGGCGATGTTGGCGCCGGAGTCGATCACGCCGCGCAGGGTGCCCGCCGACTGCAGATCGCCGGTGTTGATCGATGCCGCCGTCGATGATGGACTGCTCGAAATTGGCTTTGGTACTGAAGGCCGTTGAGATAGGCCTGGCTGTTGAGGATTGCGGCGGCGTCCGCGTTGGTGTCGATCACCGCGAACAGATCCCGCATCGAGCGGCATCTCCGGGTTCGACAGGTCGTCGAGCTGTCCGAATCCCTGGCTGTTATCGAGCGAGTTGCCGAGCATGTCGTCGATGAAGCGGCTTGTTGGCCTCCGCGAGGGCCTGAGTGAGCTCGGGGTTGACCTGGCCCAGCGACTGGTCTCCGGTGCCGTCGATGTTGAGGAGCTGCGGGGCGTTGCCCGCTCGACCCACTGGTCGACCGCATGCATGGTCTCCCCGGCCTGGATGGCCTGCGCCGAGCTGCGTGGGGTCGGTCAGATCGGTCGGCACCGCGCCGGTGCCGTTGAGCAAGGTGCCGGCCGCGGCGCCGTCGTCGGCCCATTGATGCTTGAACAAATCGCCGATGAACTCGCTCGTTCTCGGGCCCTGTCAGCGCGCCGTGCACGGCCATCTGGTCGCGTCCGGCTGCGGACAGCATGTCCTGCAACGCCGGGTCGATGAGTCTCTGCGACATGTCGACGTTTGTCTTCCCACGGGATGTGGGGAGGGCTGTGGAGGCCGTGCAGGATCTCCTCCGACTTGTCGAGCAGCGCCGCGTCCATCGCCGTGCCCTGCTGCAGCGAGGCGTCGCCCGCCGACACGATCGCCGCGACGTCGCGGTAGTTGTCGATCTCGGGGAACGGCTTCTCCATGTCGGGCATCTCGATTGTCGGGTTGCCCTGCTCGTTGGTGCCCTGTGTCGGCACGGCGGGCCCGCGCGTCGGACGCTCGAACGTTTCGCGAATACCCGACGGCAGGTTCTGCATGCCGCCTTGCGTGGGCACACCTTCCCCGGCGTTCGCCTGCGGTGGTGATGTTCTCGTTGCCCAGCAGCTGCAGCGCGTCGGAGACGGCACCGCCGTTCTGGCCGTTGGCGTTCATCTGGTCGATCATCGACCGAATCTCGGCGGGGCTCTTGCCATCCAGCGACCGCGACAGGTTGTTGAGGTATTCCATCTGGCTGGTGGGCAACACCAGATCGCCGCGCACCAACGCCTCCTGCTGCTCGGGCGTGAGGTTGGTGTTCTCCTCCAGACGCGCCATTTCCTCCGGCGTGAGTTGGCCGTCCTGAAGTGACTGTCCGTCGTTGGTGCCCTGCTCCCCGGGAAGCTCAGGGTCGCCGCCGGTCGCCGCGGTCAGCACCCGCGCGAGATCGGCGTCGGCTTCCTCGGCGGCGGCCAGCACGGCCACCATCTTGTTCTCGACCTCTTCGGTCTTCTTGGCTCAGCGCGTCGATCTCTTCGTCGGTCATCCCTGTCGTGTCGGGCGGGATCACCGAATTGGAGGCCAGGTCGAGCTGGACGGCCGGTGCGGCGGCGGCGTAATCGATAAGGCTCTGCAGGTCGTTCTTGACCTTGCGGACATCGGCGGCGGCTTGGCCCGGCCCCCAGCGCGACGAGGAAGGCCTCTTTCTGCGACAGGGCCAGCGTGGTGGCTGATTGGTTGATGGCCTGCTGCGCGGCCTCGCCGGCTTCGCCCTTCCACGTCCCGAACACCGACAGGTTGCGCAGCGTTTCCGCGGCCTGACCGCTGGTGCGGGCACGCTGTGCTGCCGCCTGGGACACTTCGTCGATCTGCTCGGGTTGCCAACCCTGAACGTCGGCCAGTGTTATCCCCACGGGTTAAAGCCCCATGGGGCCCAGATTCGATGCTGCGTTGTCGATGTCGGTTGGACTCTTGATCGTCGGTGCCGACGTACTGTGCGGCCGCCGCTTTGAATCCTTCGACGTGCGCGATGAGCTCGTTGTAGTGCGCGGTGGAGTCTTCCTCCCACTTCGCTGCCACCTTGGAAAGCGCGTCCCCGCTCGTCCCGATCCAGCCTGTCTGGGCGGTGCCGATGCGCTCTTGTGCCACGCCGTGGTCTGTCCGCAGACCTTCGGCGGCCGAATCGACATGGTCGGCGGCCATCCGTACCTCGAGCCGGATCGACCCGCAGATCCTTGCCCATTCAGATCAACCCCACCCTCGTCATTCGCGACAGTCCTTATTTGCTGGTCACATTACCAGTCCCCGGAGTACCCCCTGTGCACCAATTTTCGCTCGCCGTCGGATGGCCAGGACGTCGCTGCTGGTGACGCCGGTTCTCATGGCCGCCGACAGCGCAATTTTTCTGCGCCGAGGGCCGCTGCAATCGGCCTTTGTACGCGATCCGGGCATTTGCATGCATTTTTCGAGAGTTTGCTACGACGTCGCCATCGCATCAGGTTTCGAACGCATGTGCGATGGTAATTCTGGGTTCATGACCAACGACACTCAACAAGCCCCGCTGGAGAACGCCGAGAAGGACACGTCCGAATGGGTCACGGGCGACGAACCGATGACCGGGCCGCAGCGCAGCTACCTCAACACCCTCGCCCAAGAGGCCGGACGCGAGATCCCCGCCGATCTGACCAAGGCCCAGGCGTCCGAGCTCATCGACGAACTGCAGCAGCAGACCGGCCGATCGCGGTAAAGCGCTCGGGAATGCGTCTCGGCTGGACGCGGTTGGGCGGTACATGGCCAAGATGACCAGCGATGACCGCGAGAAGTTCCTGTCCGACCTCCACGTCGGCGTCATTGCGGTCGAACGACCAGACCGCGCCCCGCTGAGCGTCCCGATCTGGTACGGCTATGAGCCTGGCGGCGACGTGCTGTTGTGGACCGAATCCGACTCCCTCAAACACCGGCTGATTCGCGACGCCGGCCGGTTCGCCATCACCGCCCAAGACGAGCAGCCGCCGTATCGGTACGTCACCGCCGAGGGCGACGTCGCCGACATCAGCCCCGCAACAGACGCCGATGTGCGCCAGATCGCCATCCGCTACCTCGGCGAGGAGGCGGGCAACCAGTTCACCGACGCGAACCTCACGTCGACGTCGATCGTGATCCGGATGCGGCCACAGCGGTGGCTGAGTTTCGACTACTCGGACGAGTGATCTGCATGTGCGGGACCGCCAGGAGGCGCACAATCACCGGGACGACGACGCCGCCTCGGTAAAGGCGATTCCATGAGACGACAATCGGCTGCAGTGTTCGGGGTGGCCGCAGCGGTCATTAGGGGTGGGATCGCCCCGCCGGCTTTGGCGCAACCAGGCACATACAACCCCGAAGCCCAGTACCTGCGCACGGCTGGCAATGTGCGCTGCGTGGTCACGGCGGAGGCGGCCGCGTGTGAGCGGGTCGGGGGATTCTTCAATGCCCCGGCCTCGATCAGCCTGCTCGCGTCGGTGGACGCCGCACGGCAAGTTCAGCTGGGCCGAAGGCGGTATCGGCCCAACCTCTGGTCAAGAGGTGACGATGATCAATGGCCAGCCGTATCGGTTCCACGGCTGGGGCCCCCTGTTGACGGTCGAAGGAACACGGCTGTCGAATGACAAGAGCTCCACGGCATGAACGTCTCCATTGATGGAGTCACAGTCACGCCCTATTGATATGCGCCCACGGCGTTCAGCGTCCTTCGAAGTTCGGGTCACGGCGCTCGAGGAACGCAGCAATGCCTTCGCCGGCGTCGCGGCTTTGCATCACCTTCTGATTCCAGTCGAACAACGCTTGCGCGGCCGCGTCACGGGCGCCGCGTTCGGCCGCGCGGGCAGAGGCGAGCGCGGCCTGTACCGCGAGCGGAGCGTTGGCCGCGATGAGCCGTGCGATCTCGACGGCCCGGTCGAGATGGGTCCCTGCGGGTACGACTTCGTTGACGAGGCCCACTCGCAGTGCGGTGTCAGCGTCGAAGCGCTCGGCGGTGAGCAGATACCGCATGCCGGCGGCGCCGAGGCGCGCGGGCAGGCGAAATGTCGCACCGCCCAACGGAAAAATGCCGCGGGCGACCTCGAGTTGTGCGAAGCGTGTGCCTTCGGCGGCGACCGTGACTTGGGACGCCAGCGCGAGTTCGATGCCGAGGGTGTTGCAGGTTCCGTGGGCCGCGACGACGATCGGCTTGGGGCAGGGTTCGCCGAAGAAGTTCCACGGGTCGAGGCCGTCGTCGGGGAACACGGCGGCGACGTCTCCGGTGGCGACGAGAGGGGCGACCGACGCCAGATCGAGGCCGGCGGTGAAGAGTCGGCCGTGGCCGAAGATCACGCCGACGCGCAGATGGTCGGCGTCGGCCAGGCGCCGGTACGCCCGCGACACGGCTTGGATCACGTCGAGATCCCACAGGTTGTGCGCGTCCGGGCGGTTGACACCGATGAGGAGCAGCCCGTCCGTCCTCGTCGACGGTCACGACGTCGGCCATGGGATCAGCCGACTTGATACGAGTCGCGCGACACGTTGAAGAAGTGGCCCCCGCGGTTTGGACTATTCGTCATGTCACCGGTGCCCTTCGTCGATTGATCTTGACCAGTGTCGCTTGCCATGCCAGGTATGTCCGGGATTGTGGCATCGGCGCGTGGTCAGGAATTCCGCCCCTAGGCCTCGACTTGCGACCGGATCCACTCGAGATTGGCCTGCATGTTCTGCTGCCATTCGGACAGTCGGCGCGCGACGATGCGGGCCTCCTTGTCCGGTTGGGCCGCGATGCCGACGCTCAGTCCGGACGTTCCCGGACCCATGCGGGCCCACTGGCGGATCAGCACGCCGTCGCTGGCGGGTTCGACCTCGAAACCCCACGTCGCGCCAATTCCGTCCGGCGCCAAGACATTCCACACCCAGCGGCGCTGATCTTCGACTTCGACGACTTCGCACACTGCCTCCCAAGTGCCGAACGCGTCGTGCTGGTTGCGGCCACGGAAACGGGCGCCGACGCTGACGCCGTCCGCACCGTCGACCCATTCGACGGCTTGCAGTTCTGCGGAGCACCGGGCGGGCAGGGTGATGTCGGTGACGTAAGCCCACGCGGTGGCCACATCGCAGCGGACCCGCTGGGTGACTTCTATGGTGGGCTGATCGCGGTAGCGCACAGTTGCAGCATGCCAAGGAAGGCGGGGCCGGTGAAGATCGGGACGATGATCGAGCCCCGGCTGCCGGGTGCGGTGGACTTCGCCGTGGCCGCCGAGCGGATCGGCGTCGATTCGTTGTGGGTGCCGGAGGTGTGGGGCTACGACGCGCTGACCGGGCTGGCGTATGTCGCGGCGAAGACGTCCACGATCAAGCTGGGAACGTTCGTGGTGCAGCTGGGCTCGCGTAGTCCGGCGCTACTCGCGACGTCGGCGCTGAGTCTGCAGGAGTTGTCGGGCGGAAGGTTCCTGCTAGGGATCGGGACGTCAGGGCCGCGGGTGATGGAGGGTTGGCACGGGGTCCGGTTCCGCAAGCCGGTAGAGACGACGCGGGAGACCATCGAGATCATTCGGATCGTCAGTCGGGGAGATCGGCTCGAGCATGACGGCGAGATCTATCCGTTGCCGCTGGCGGACAGCAGCGGCGCCGCGCTTCGACCGATGGTGCGCCCGCAGCATGTGCCGGTCTATGTGGCGGCGATGGGTCCGCGGAATCTGCGGCTGACGGGTGAGACGGCGGACGGGTGGCTGGGTAACGCGTTCATTCCGGAGGCAGCGGAGGTGGTGCTGGGTCCGTTGCGGGAGGGCGCGGAGGGGCGGGCCGCACGCTGGCGGACATGGATTTGGTCGCGCCGGTCGCGGTGGAGTTCCATGACGACGAGGCGGCCGCCGAGGCTGCCGCGCGACGGCATGCGGATGGGTATGCGTTCACGATCGGCGCGATGGGCGCGGGCGGCCGCAATTTCTACAACGATGCGTTCAGCAGACTCGGGTATGGGGATGACGTCAGCAGAGTCGCAGAACTCTGGCAGAGCGCTAGGCGCGACGAGGCCCGCGCGGCGGTGCCGATCGACCTCGGACGGTTGACGAATCTCGTTGGTACGCAGGCGGGAATCGCGGCGCGGCTTGAGAAGTACCGGGCGGTCGGGATCACGACGCTGTTGACCAAGTTGGAAGGCGACTACGAGCGGCAGTTGGCGACGCTGGAGCGACTGATCGCGTTGGTAGCCGAGAAATAGGGGTCGACACCAGGGGCACCTTCACTCGAAACGTCGGGAGTGGCGACGCACGCGTCTGGAGGCATGACCGTCAATTCGGCCCCTGCGCCGGCGGCCGGCTACCCACTGTGCGGTGTGCCAACCTTTGAGCGACATTGTCGCCGAAGTACTACCGGCGCTTCCGACTACAGCGACTTTGTCGCTCGAAGCTCGGCACAGTGATGGCCACCCCCGACGGGCCACCCGACGACTCCCTCGGCGGGGCCGGCGAGTCGGTCGAGACGCGCGGCCCGGCAGCGGGCCCCTTTGTATCACGCTGATCGATGTTCAGTTCCCACGGAAAAGCCAACTTGCCCCCCATAGCTCACTTCGGCAATTAGCAGAAAACGGTACGGCTATTTCTCGCGGCGTTGGTCACTGTTCGATACAGGCTGCATTGCGAATGAACGTCGGTATGTCTGCTGCATAACGACTTGTTGACGGTGGTGACGATTCGTCTTCGATCTGAGCCCCTAGGGACGGGCGGCTTATTAATCTGTGTGCATGGGGGAGCACCGATCGGTGTCCGACGCCGTCGCGAAGTTGACCTTGTGTTGTCTGTCTGCCGGTGCACTGGTGGCCGCCCTGCTGTTCCCATTGGTCGGCAGTATGGGGCTGGTTTCGAACCGGGCTGCCGACGTCGTCACAAGCGGCTCGGCACAGCTGCTGCAGGGCGACGTCCCACTGGTCACGACGATGGTGGATGCGGCGGGGAAGCCGATCGCGCACTTGTACTCCCAGCGCCGGTTCGAAGTGCCTTCCAGTCGGATCGCCAACACGATGAAGCTGGCAATCGTCTCGGTCGAGGACAAGCGTTTCACCGAGCACAACGGAGTGGACTGGCAAGGCACTCTGACCGGTGTGTCCGGCTACCTCGCCGGCAACGTCAACACCCGGGGCGGTTCGACCATCGAACAGCAGTACGTGAAGAACTTCCGGTTGCTGGTGACGGCCCAAACCGACGCCGAGCGGCGGGCCGCCGTCGAGTTGACGCCCGCGCGCAAGCTGCGCGAGATGCGCTTGGCGCTCGGCCTCGACAAAACGCTGTCCAAGGAAGAGATCCTCACCCGGTACCTGAACCTGGTGTATTTCGGCAACGGCGCATTCGGCGTGCAGGATGCGGCGCAGACCTACTTCGGCGTGAATGCGTCGGACCTGAACTGGCAGCAGGCCGCGCTGTTGGCGGGACTGGTGAAGTCCACGAGCATCTTCGACCCGTACACCAATCCCCAGGCCGCGATGGAACGGCGAAGCGTGGTGTTGGACACCATGATCGAGAATCTGCCTGCGGAGGCCGACGAACTGCGTGCCGCCAAGGCCGCGCCGTTGGGGATGCTGGCCCGGCCGAACCAGCTGCCGGGCGGATGCGTCGCCGCCGGGGACCGCGGCTTCTTCTGTGACTATGTGCTCGACTACCTGGCCAGGGCAGGCATCAGCAAGGATGAGGTGGCACGCGGCGGCTACCTCATCCGCACGACCTCGACCCGAAGGTGCAGGATTCGGTCAAGTCGGCGATCGACGAGTTCGCCAGCCCGACGCTCGACGGGGTGGCCAGCGTGATGAGCGTCATCAAGCCCGGCAAGAGCACCCATCGCGTCATGGCGATGGCCAGCAGTCGAACCTATGGACTCAACGGCAGCGCCCACCAAACGGTGCAGCAGCGGCCGTTCTCGCTCGTGGGCGACGGCGCGGGCTCAATCTTCAAGGTGTTCACCACCGCGGCGGCGCTCGAAATGGGCATGGGCATCAACAATCAATTGCAGGTGCCGGGCTCAGTCCAGGCGAGGGGCCTCGGCAGCAGCGATACGCCGGGCTGTCCGAAGGAAACGTGGTGTGTGAAAAACGCTGGGAACTACCGCGGTTCGATGAATGTCACCGACGCGCTGGCGACGTCACCGAACACCGCCTTCGCGAGATTGATTCAGCAGGTGGGAGTTCCGCGTGCCGTCGACATGGCGGTGCGGCTGGGGCTGCGGTCCTACGCGCTGCCGGAACGGCGCGGGCATACGACCCTGAGAGCAACGAAAGCTTGGCCGAGTTCATCAAGAGGCAGAACATCGGGTCGTTCACGTTGGGTCCGTTCCAGCTGAATGCGCTCGAGTTGGCGAACGTGGCGGCGACGCTGGCGTCTGGCGGCGTGTGGTGCCCGCCTCGGTAACGCTGTACGACCCGCGGCCCCAGCAAGACCGCCATGTCGACGGCACGCGGAACTCCCACCTGCTGAATCGATCTCGCGAAGGCGGTGTTCGGTGACGTGGCCACAGGCGTCGATGACATTCATCGAACCACGGTAGTTCCCAGCATTTTTCACACACCACGTTTCCTTCGGACAGCCCGGCGTATCGCTGCTGCCGAGGCCCCTCGGCCTGGACTGAGCCCGGCACCTGCAATTGATTGTTGATGCCCATGCCCATTTCGAGCGCCGCCGCGGTGGTGAACACCTTGAAGATCGAGCCCGCGCCGTCGGCCCCGCGACAACGGCTGCTGCTGCACCGTTTGGTGGGCGTCGCCGTTGAATCGATAGGTGCGACTGCTGGCCATCGCCATGACGCGATGGGGGCTCTACCAGGGCTTGATGACGCTCATCACGCTGGCCACCCCGTCGAGCGTCGGGCTGGCGAACTCGTCGATCGCCGAGCTTGACCGAATCCTGGCCCTTCCATGCTTGCTTTTTGTGCGGATGAGGTAGCCGCCGCGTGCCACCTGATCCTTGCTGATGCCTGCCCGTGGCCAGGTAGTCGAGCACATAGTCACAGAAGAAGCCGCGGTCCCCGGCGGCGACGCACTCCGCCCGGCAGCTGTTGCAGGCCGGGCCAGGACCCCCAAGGGTGCGGCCTTGGCGGCACGCAGTTCGTCGGCCTGCGCAGGCAGATTCTCGATCATGGTGTCCAACACCACGCTTCGCCGTTCCATCGTGGCCTGGGGATTGGTGTACGGGTCGAAGATGCTCGTGGACTTCACCAGTCCCGCCAACAGCGCTGCCTGCTGCCAGTTCAGGTCCGAGGGGGTAACACCGAAGTAGGTCTTCGCCGCACATCCTGCACGCCGATGCGCCGTTGCCGAAATACACCAGGTTCAGGGTCCCCGGTGAGGATCTCTTCCTTGGACAGCGTTTTGTCGAGGCCGAGCGCCAAGCGCATCTGGCGCAACATGCGCGCGGGGCCGTCAACTCGACGGCGGCCAGTGGTTTTTTGGTTTAGACTGGTCACCCACAACCGGAAGTTCTTCACGTACTGCTGTTCGATGGTGGATGAGAGGGGTGTTGACGTTGCCGACGAGGTGACCGGACACACCGGTCAGAGTGCCTTGCCAGTCCACGCCGTTGTGCTCGGTGAAACGCTTGTCCTCAACCGAGACGATTGCCAGCTTCATCGTGTTGGCGATCCGACTGGAAGGCGCTTGGAACCGACGCTGGGAGTGCAGAGTGCGCGATCGGCTTCCCCGCCGCTCCACCATCGTCGTGACCCGTGGGACGTCGCCCTGCAGCAGCTGTGCCGAGCCGGTCCCTAACCGCGTCGGCGGGTCCGATTCGAAACCAGCCCGGCGTACTGCCGACCAATGGGAACAGCAGGGCGGCCGCCAGTGCACCGGCAGACAGACAACACAAGGTCAAAGCTTCCGCGAGCAGCATCGGACACCGATCGGTGCTCCCCTATGCGCACAGATTAATAAACCGCGCCGGGGGTAACCTGCGGCTGCAGATCGAAGACGAATCGTCACCACCGTCAACAAGTCGTTATGCAGCAGACATACCGACGTTCATTCGCAATGCAGCCTGTATCGAACGAACGCCGCGAGAAATAGACGTACCGTTTTCTGCTAATTGCAGAAGTGAATGATGGGGGGCAAGTTGGCTTTTCCTGGGGAACTGAACATCAATGAGCGTGATACAAAGGGGCCGGCTGCCGGGCCGCGCGTCTCGACCCGACTCGCCGGCCCCGCCGAGCTAGTGGTGCGGTCGCCCGTCGGGGGGTGGCCGTCGCTGTGCCGAGCTTCGAGCGACAAAGTCGCTCTCCCTAGAAACGCCGGTTGTAATTCGGCGACAACGTCACTCAAAGGTTGGCACACCGCACAGTGGGTAGGCGGCCTCCCGCGCAGTGGCCGATTGACGGCTCACGCCTCCAGACGCGGGCGTCGCCATTCCCGACGTTTCGAGTGAAGGTGCCCGTCGTGTCGACCCCTATTTCTCGGTTACCAACGCGATCGTCGCTCCAGCATCACCCACCCCAGCTCGTAGCCGCCTTCCAATTTGGTCAACAGCGTTGTGATCCCGACCGCCTGGTATTTCTCCAAGCGCGCCGCGATTCCCGCCTGCGTACCGACGAGATTGGTCGACCGTCCGAGGTCGATCGGCACCGCAGCGCGGGCCCGTCGCGCCTACCGCTCTGCCAGAGTTCCGCGGAGCTCTTGCTGACGTCATCCCCGTACCCGAGTCTGCTGAACGCATCAGAGTATAAGTTGCGGCCGCCGGCTCCCATCGCGCCGATCGGTGGAGGGCCTACCCATCGGCATGGCGTCGCGCCGCAGCCTCGGCCGCCGCCTCGTCTTCGTGGAACTCCACCACGAGCGTCGGGAGCCTGATGTCCGCCAGCGTGCACCACAAGGGGGGCAGCCTCTTCCCGCAACGGACCCAGCACCACCTCCGCTGCCTCCGGAATGAACGCGTTACCCCGCCACCCGTCCCCGGCGTCACCCGTCAGCCGCAGATTTCGCGGACCCATCGCCGGCACATAGACCAACAGCAGTGGTGCGGGCGCGCCGCTGGTTCGAAGCGCCGCGCCGCTGCCCTCGGCCAGCGGCAACGGTGATCTCGCCCTCATGCTCGAGTCGATCTCCCCGACTGACGATCCGAATGATCTCGATGGTCTCCGCGTCGTCTC
>CAVRFN010000019.1:0-49422 GCA_963720345.1 uncultured Actinomycetota bacterium | reverse complement strand
GTGTGGACTGTCGGTTGTAGTCCGCGGATCTGCTCGTTGGCGTTTACGCTGGCGACATGGCCGACAATGACCACGATCACGCGGCTCCGCCGTGAGATCACTGACGCCCTGATCACCGCTCTCCATCCCCGATGCGAATCGAAGCGCTCGATGTGGATCGTCGATGCCGACACAACCGCGTGGCGCGGCCGTCGAAGCGGTTGCCACACTGCTCGGCACACTGATGATCTTGGCGCCGAAGCAGTGGTGGGGATGCCGATGTACCGGCTCACCAAGGACTCCCGGCGCAAGATCGCGGCGGAACTCGAGGACCTGAACAGTCGGCTGACCTTCACACTGATGGAACGGCCCGAGAGTTCAGGAGAGCATCTCGAGCTGCGGGCGTTTTCTCCGGCGAGGTCGACCGAGCCCTCTTTCGTTCTGGACCGACCACATCGGTGCTGCCGGTGACGGCTCCGGCGGTGCCGCAGGCCCTCTCGACGACGAGATCGGTTCGGCGTCAACGGATCAACGCCGAGGATGCGGTGTGGTTGGTCGCCGAAATCGGCACGCAGACAGTCGGAATGGTGTTCGGAGAGCTCCTCGGCGGTGAGGTGACGTTCGGATCAACGACCCCGACCACCGCAAGCACGGTTACGGCACTGCGGCCCTGCGCAAAGCGCGTTCAGAGATGGCGCGGCATTTCCCTGCCGTGCCGATGGTGGTCCGCGCGCCGGGCGCCACCGCCGGGCCGACGAATGTTGTAGTCGGGATCAACGACCATTGCAGCTGCCAAGCTATGAGCGACATAGTCGGCGAACTCGCGATGCGCTAGTAGATGAGCGACGTTGTCGCTCATAGGTTGGCACTAAAAATGTCGCTTTCCGGGCACACGCTCGGGAGGCCGTCTCGATACTTGTATGCTGAACCACGGCACTTCTATATCGTGTCCCTAAGCGGAGTTCTGTCGGGAGGCCCATGTGCAGGGCACACCGTTCGGGCACTATCACCTGCTGGACCTGCTGGGCCGGGGCGGGATGGGCGAGGTGTGGCGCGCGCACGACACCGTGGCCGAGCACGAATGTCGCGGATCAAACTGCTACCTCCGCAGTTGGCCCAGGACGAGATCTTTCGGCAGCGGTTTCGCCGGGAGGCCGAGGCGGCCGCGCGGCTGAACGATCCCCATGTGATTCCGATCCACAGTTTCGGCGAGATCGACGGCCGGCTCTATGTCGACATGCGGCTCATCGAGGGCCGCGACCTGCACGCGTTGCTGGCCGAGGGGCCGCTGACGCCGGCTCGCGCGGTCGCGATCATCGAGCAGGTGGCCCCGCGTTGGATGCCGCGCATCAGTGGCTTGGTCCACCGTGACGTCAAGCCATCCAACATCTTGATCGCCCATGATGACTTCGCCTATCTGATCGACTTCGGCATCGCCCGCGTTTCGCGGGCGACCGCTGACCAGTACCGGGATTTCGTGGGGACGTTGGCTTACATGGCGCCCGAGCGGTTCACCGCGGGAGTTCTGACGCCCGCGCCGACGTTTACGCCCTGGCGTGTGTATTGCACGAATGCCTCACCGGCATGCAGCCGTACCCGGGCGACAGCGCCGAACAACAGATCTCCGGACATCTCACACAAGACCCGCCGAAACCCTCCCGGCTGAACACGACGATCCCCGAAGCATTCGACGAGGTTATTGCCCGAGGCATGGCCAAGGATCCGGCGGCGCGCTTCTCCTCAACGGGCGAACTCGCCACGGCCGCAAGCGCTGTGGCGGCATCGCGCCCGATCCCGAACAATCCGACCCCGGCTCCACGCGAACTGCCGGGGGCTCATCAGGTGACGACCCCATGGCGGGCTCCGGCGTTACCCGCTGACCCGGCGTATGTGGAACCTGCTCCCGCCCCAGAACCGGTCCGACGGCAAGGGCGTGGGCGTCTGTTACTCGCCGCAGCTGCGGTAGTGGCATTTGGTGCCGCCGCAGTGATCGGAGGTTTCTGATCGCTCGCAATAACGACACACGGCAAGACCTGCCCGCGCCTGTGCCGTCGACCAACGCTGAAACGACGTCGCAATCATCGGGGACGACCGCGCCATCCGCGACGAGTTCATCGCGGCCGCCAAGCCTGCCCGGGACCGACGCGCAGGGCTTCGTGGATTACGCCGGCGCTCGATGCGGCTCTGGAAGCACGCCGGCGGTCATGGCGCGTACCACCCAGTCTGTCTTTGTGGTCTGTGAAGTCGGTCCTGCGAACTACTACTACCGCGGTGTCCGCCTGAGCGACGGTGCTGGTATCGAGCTGGCGAATGCCGTGCGGTCGTCGGGCGGGTTCGACGTCACCAACCCGACCGACGGAACCAGGTATCAGGTGACACCCGACAAACTGTCGATCACGACGGCAGACGGTCAGGTGTTCACCGAGCCGATGGTTCAGTTCGCGGCAGCCGAATGAGCGCGGCGGGACAATCTTTCGCTGATAGGCGGGCAGACCGAGGAATGTCACCCGGCCTGCCCGTCGTACATCCCCCTACCAGCGCGGGCTGACGAACTCGTAGTCGGGATCGACGGACTTCATGTAGCCGGTGTCGTCGCGGTCGCGGATCCCGCATGTGACGTACTGCTCGTGCAGGGCGGCCAGCGAGTCGTCGTCGATCTCGATGCCCAGCCCGGTGTCGTCGGCACGGCGACCGCGCCGTCGTTGAACTCCAGCACGCCGGGCTTGACGAGTCCTCGGTCTTCCACGGCCAGTGCGTGTCGCACGCGTACGTGAGGTTCGGGGTGGCGCCGGCGAGGTGCACCATCGCGGCCAGGCTGATGCCGAGGTGCGAGTTGGAGTGCATCGACAGGCCCGAGGCCGAAGGTGTCGCAGATGCCGGCGAGCAGGCGCGACCGCTGCAGACCACCCCAGTAGTGGTGATCGGAAAGCACCACGCTGGACCGAATCTTTCGCGACCGCGGGCTTCGAGCTGATCGAACGCGACGACGCACATGTTGGTCGCCAGCGGCATCGGCGCCTGTTGCGCGACCTCGGCCATGCCGTCGAGGCCCGGCGTCGGGTCTTCGAGGTACTCGAGGATGCCGGCGAGTCCGGACGCCACCTTGACCGACGTCTCGGTGTCCACGCGGCGTTGGGGTCCAGCCGCAGCGGCTGGTCGGGGAACGCCTTGTGCAGCGCCTTGATGGCCGCCATCTCCTCGTCGGGAGCGAACACGCCGCCCTTGAGTTTGATTGCGGTGAAGCCGTATTCGTCGATGATGCTTTGGCCTGCTGACGAGACCGTCGGGGTCCAGCGCCTCGCCCCATGTGTCGGGCTCCGGCCGGGATGCGCCGGCCCACTTGTAGAACAGGTAGGCGCTGAACGGCACGGCGTCGCGCACCTTGCCGCCGAGCAGATCGGAGACCGGACGACCGGTGGCGTGGCCCTGGATGTCGAGGCACGCCACCTCGAACGGTGAGAACACCTGGTCGACGGCGCTGGCCGTGGTGATCATGCCGGCGGTGCCGATCGCCCGTGTCGTCGCCGTCGCGAGCCGTTCGGCGATCGCCGCGCGAATCGCGTTGAGTGCGAACACGTCCAGGCCGGTGATGGCGTCGGCGGCAGTTTCGAGCCGGACGAGGTGCGCTCGTGTCGGCGTACGTCTCACCGAGGCCGACGAGCCCGGCGTCGGTGTCGAGCTGGATGATGGCGCGCAGCGCGTAGGGCTGGTGCACGCCGACGGTGTTGAGCAGCGGCGGGTCGACGAACGCGACCGGGGTGATCCGGGCGCCGGTGATGCGGATCCGGCTGGGCGCCATGGCTAGCGCGCCTGGGCGAGCGCGTCGGACGAGCACTTCCCGGCCGGCGGCGATGATCGCGCGCAGTTCGGCGAGGTCGTCCGCGCTCGGCATGATCAGCGGCGGGCGAACCGACCCGGCGTGGATGCCTTCCATCGCGACGCCCGCCTTGACGAGTGAGACCGCGTAGCCGGGCACGGTGTCGCGCAGGCGGACGAGCGGATGGAAGAACGTCGCCGACAGCGCGTCGACGAGTTCCTCGTTGCCGGATTCCAGCGCGTTGTAGAAGGCGAGCGCGAGTTCGGGCGCGAAGGCGAAGGTGGCCGACGAGTACAGCGTGCACGCCGATGGCGCGGTAGGCCTGCTGGGTGATCTCCGCGGTGGGCAGGCCGTTGAAGAACAGGAAGGCTTGCCGACGGGAGCGCCTCGGTGACCGCGCGGACGATGCGGCGCGACCTGGTCGAGATCGCCGGTGCCGTCCTTGAATCCGATGACGGTGGGGATCTTCGCGACCTCGACGCCGACGCCTCGGTGTAGCGGGCGTTGTTGCGGTTGTAGACGATGATCGGCAGGTCGGTGGCAGCGGCGACCTCACGGGTGAAGGCGATCAGCCCGGCCTCGCGGCACCTCGACGAGGTACGGCGGGAGCAGCAGGAGACCGTCGGCGCCGTTGGCCTTGGCGGACTGGGGCGAAGACCTTGGCCTGGGCGATCGAGCCGCCGGCGCCGGCGTAGACGGGGACGCGGCCGGCGACCACCTCGACGGCGGTGCGGACGACGTCACCGAACTCCTGCGGCTCGAGGGCATGGAATTCGCCTGTGCCGCAGGCGATGAAGACACCGCCGGGTCCGGCGTCGACGCCCTTGGCGATGTGCTCGGCGAGCAGGTCGAGGTCGACCGTGCCGGTCTCGGTGAAGGGCGTGACGGGGAAGAACAGAACACCGTCGAACTTGGGATGCATCGCGCAGGCTCCTTGGTGAGTGGTGGGTGTGTCAGTCGGCGGTGAGCTGGCCGTCGATGCGGCGCCACAGGTGGTCGGGGTTGCCGTCGGCGATTGCGCTGGGAAGCAACGACTTCGGCACGTCCTGGTAGGCGACGGGCCGCAGGAAGCGCTCGATGGCGAGCGAGCCGACGGAGGTGCTGCGCGAGTCGGAGGTGGCCGGGTAGGGGCCGCCGTGGACCATGGCGTGGCCGACCTCGACGCCGGTGGGCCAGCCGTCGAACAGGATGCGGCCGGCCTTGAGTTCGAGGATCGGCAGCAGCTGTGCGGCGTCGTCGTAGTCGGACTCGTCAGCGTGGACGGTCGCGGTGAGCTGGCCTTCGATGTTGTCGGCGACCGACTGCATCTCGGCGACGTCCTTGCAGCGCACGATGAGGCTGGACGATCCGAAGACCTCGGCCTGCAGACCCTCGGAGTTGAGAAGGCTGGAGGCGTCGGTGGCGAACAGGGCGGCGCGGCAGGAGCTTTGGTTGTCGCTCGCCTCGCCGCGGCCGATGAGGTCGGCTTCCTTGCTGAGCGCGGTGACGCCGTCGGCGTAGCTGTTGGCGATGTTCGGGGTGAGCATCGGGGTGGCCGGCGATCCGGCGAGGGCATCGCGGGCGGCGGTGATGAAGTCGTCGAGGCCGGGGCTGTCGGCGGCGATGACGAGGCCGGGGTTGGTGCAGAACTGGCCGGAGCCCATGGTGAGGGAGCCGACGAAGGCCTTGCCGAGTTCAGCGCCGCGGGTCGAGAGCGCGCCGTCGAGCAGGAAGACCGGGTTGATGGAGCTCATCTCGGCGTAGACGGGGATGGGCTCGGGGCGGCCGGCGGCGGCTTCGACGAGAGCGGTTCCGCCGGAACGGGATCCGGTGAAGCCGACGGCCTTGATGCGGGGGTCGGTGACCAGCGCGATGCCGAGGTCGGGGCCGGAGCCGAAGAGCAGCGAGAAGGTGCCTTTCGGCAGGCCGGATTCGGCGACGGCGTCGGTGATGGCGCGGCCGACAAGTTCGGAGGTGCCGGGTGGGCGTCGTGGCCCTTGACGACGACGGGGCAGCCCGCGGCGAGGGCCGACGCGGTGTCACCGCCGGCGACGGAGAACGCGAGAGGGAAGTTGGAGGCGCCGAAGACGGCGACGGGGCCGAGGGGCACCATTCGCTGGCGGATGTCGGGCCGGGGTGCGGGCTGGCGGTCGGGCTGGGCGGGGTCGATGCGGGCGCCGTTCCAGGAGCCTTCGCGCAGGACGGAGGCGAAGAGGCGGAGCTGGCCGGTGGTGCGGCCGACCTCGCCGGTGATGCGGGCGGTGGGCAGGCCGGACTCGGCGGTGGCGCGGGCGATGATGGCGTCTTTGACGGCCTCGATGTTGGCGGCGATCGCTTCGAGGAACTGAGCGCGCTGCTCTGAGGTGGTGGCACGGTAGACGGGGAAGGCCTCGGCCGCGGCGGCGCAGGCGGCGTCGACGTTGGAGGAGTCGCCGTAGTGGTAGGCGGGTTCGAGGGTCTCGCCGGCCGTCGGATCGAAGGCGTTGATGGGCTTGCCGGATCCGCGGACGGGTTCGCCGGCGATGAGCATCTGTCCGGTGAGGCCGGTGGTCTCGGGAATGGTGGCAGTCATGACTTCCTAGGCCGTCGATGGTCCATGGTCTGGCCCCTACGTTAGAAGCACGATCCATGCCTGTCCAAGACTGTTTTGGCCTCGACTAATGCAGGATAGGAATTAGTGAAGAGCTACGTTGTCGAGCTGACCTGGTACGACTGGCAGGATGCCGGCGCCTCCAGGGTGGTACCGGTAATCGCGGAACAGCACTCTGATCCGGTCGGGTTCCCCTGGAATTCCGCACCTAGGCCTCGACTTGCGACCGGATCCACTCGAGATTGGCCTGCATGTTCTGCTGCCATTCGGACAGTCGGCGCGCGACAATGCGGGCCTCCTTGTCCGGCTGGGCCGCGATGCCGACGCTCAGTCCGGACATTCCCGGACCCATGCGAGCCCACTGGCGGATCAGCACACCGTCGCTGGCGGGTTCGACCTCGAAACCCCATGTCGCGCCAATTCCGTCCGACGCCAAGACATTCCACACCCAGCGCCGCTGATCTTCGACTTCGACGATTTCGCACACTGTCTCCCAAGTGCCGAACGCGTCGTGCTGGCTACGGCCACGGAACCGGGCGCCGACGCTGACCCCGTCCGCGCCGTCGACCCATTCGACGGTTTGCAGTTCTGCCGAGCACCGGGCGGGCAGGGTGATGTCGGTGAGGTAAGCCCACGCGGTGGCCACATCGCAACGGACTCGCTGGGTGACTTCTATGGTGGGCTGATCGCGGTAGCGCACGGTTGCAGCATGCCAAGGGGGGCGGGGCCGGTGAAGATCGGGACGATGATCGAGCCCCGGCTGCCGGGTGCGGTGGACTTCGCCGTGGCCGCCGAGCGGATCGGCGTCGATTCGTTGTGGGTGCCGGAAGTGTGGGGCTACGACGCGTTGACCGGGCTGGCGTATATCGCGGCGAAGACGTCGACGATCAAGCTGGGAACGTTCGTGGTGCAGCTGGGCTCGCGCAGTCCGGCGCTGCTCGCGACGTCGGCGCTGAGTCTGCAGGAGCTGTCGGGCGGCAGGTTCCTGCTAGGGATCGGGACCTCGGGGCCGCGGGTGATGGAGGGCTGGCACGGGGTCCGATTCCGCAAGCCGGTGGAGACGACCCGGGAGACCATCGAGATCATTCGGATCGTCAGTCGCGGAGATCGACTCGAGCATGAGGGCGAGATCTATCCGCTGCCGCTGGCGGACAGCAGCGGCGCCGCGCTTCGACCGATGGTGCGCCCGCAGCATGTGCCGGTCTATGTGGCGGCGATGGGTCCGCGGAATCTGCGGCTGACGGGTGAGGCGGCGGACGGGTGGCTAGGTAACGCGTTCATTCCGGAGGCAGCGGAGGTGGTGCTGGGTCCGTTGCGGGAAGGCGCTGAGCGAGCGGGGCGCACGCTGGAGGACATCGATCTTGTCGCACCGGTAGCGGTGGAGTTTCACGACGACGAAACGGCCGCCGAGGCTGCGGCGCGACGCCATGCCGATGGGTATGCCTTCACGATCGGCGCGATGGGCGCGGGCGGCCGCAATTTCTACAACGATGCGTTCAGCAGACTCGGGTATGGGGATGACGTCAGCAGAGTCGCGGAACTCTGGCAGAGCGGCAGGCGCGACGAGGCCCGCGCTGCGGTCCCGATCGACCTCGGACGCTTGACGAATCTGGTTGGTACGCAGGTGGGAATCGCGGCGCGCTTGGAGAGATACCGGGCGGTCGGGATCACAACGCTGTTGACCAAGTTGGACGGCGACTACGAGCAGCAGTTGGCGACGCTGGAGCGACTGCTCGCGTTGGTAGCCGGGAAATAGCGTCAAAGTACTCAACCCTTTCGCCCCGATTGGCGGGCGTAGAACCGGGTAAGTGCTCGCTATGGATGTCACACCGGAGCACAGTGAGGATTCCTTCGACGTCCTGGTTGTCGGTGGCGGCAACGCGGGGCTAAGCGTGGCGGCTCGTCTGCTGCGGCGCGGAGTCGTCAGTGTCGGGGTTGTGGAACCGCTTGCGGTGCACACGTATCGGCCGCTGTTGTCCTATGTCGGGGGCGGCCAGGCGTCGCGGAGCAGCGCCGAGCGCACACAAGCGTCGGTGACCCCGGATGGATGCACGTGGCTGCAGGACTCTGCCGTCGGCGTGGATGTCGAGACGCAGACGGTTCGATGCAGAAGCGGCCGCGTCTACCGGTACAACAATCTGGTCCTTGCGCCCGGTCTGGTCCCCGACGAGGACGAGCTAGCCGACGTGTTCACCGTGCTCGACACCGAAGCAGTGGCCAGCAACTACCTCGACCACGCCGAGAAGACATGGCAGCTGGTGGAATCCATGGCGGCGGGGCATGCGGTGTTCACGGTGCCGCGGCCGCCGGTGAGCTGCACTGGCACCACGCTGAAGCCGCTGTTCTTGGCGGCGGCGTATTGGCGTCGAATGGGGGGATCGATGACATCGACATCACGCTGGTCGTGGATCGGCCGGACCTGCTGGGCGTCGCGGGGATCGACGACCGGCTGCGGGGCTGTCTCGACGAGATCGGCGTGCAGGTGCTGACCAACGCCACCGTGACCGGAGTGCATCCCGCGGAGCGGAAGCTGGCGGTCCGTGTGGGGACAGTGTCGAGCAGAACCTGCCCTATGACCTGTTGCATCTTGTCCCGCCGTTTCGCGGACCTCGGTGGATCGAGGCGTCGGGTCTGGCCGACGGTGCCGCGCACGGAGTGGTCGACATCGACCCGAAGACGTTCCGGCATCGGGTGCACGCCAACGTGTGGGCGCTGGGGGACGCGGCGAACGTCGGCACGGACCCGTCGGGCGGAGCGATACGCCGGCAATCGGCGATCCTGGTCGACAACCTCTTGGCGGCGCGCCAACGGTGGTCGGCTCACGGAGTACGACGGGTACACGGTGGCGCCCGTCGCGACGGACGCGCACCGGTTGATGTTCGGCGAGTTCGACCGGACGGGGTCGCTGAGTAGTTCGTTGCCGTCGTTTCTCGATCCGCTGAAGCCGCGTCGATGGGCCTGGGCGTTCGACCGCTACGCGTTGCCGCAGATGTACTGGAACTTGATCCTCAAAGGGCGGCTCTGACACGACCAGGTGCGGCCTGAGGTGAGCAACCGGCGTAGCCGACGACACCGCGACCTACATTGCGTAATCGGGGAGGTCGATAGCGTCGCGCACGTTGCCGGTGAACAGCGCAGCCAACGGTGAGAAGTTCATGGTGCGTATTACGACGTCGCGGAACCACAAGCCGAAGCGAGTGCGGGTGGCGAAGAAGCCGATGAGTCGCTCGGGCGCCGGCTTGTTTGGACTGAAATCAGCGGACGCAGTCGGCTCTCGTACTCGTCGAAGGCGCGGCGGTGGTCCCCGCCCGCGTGGGCGAGTTCGCCGGCGGCGACGTAGGCCTCAGTCATCGCCAGCCCGGTTCCCTCGCCGCCGAGCAGCGAGATGCATCCTGCGGCGTCGCCGATGAGCAGGACACGATCATGTGACCAGCGGTCCATCCGGACCTGGCTGACGACGTCGAAGTACAGGTCGTCGACGTCGTCGACTGCGGCGAGAATCTGCGGACATTCCCAGCCGAGGTGGCCGAACTCGTTGCGCAACTGCTCCTTTGCCGGTTCTCCGTCGTCGCTGTGTTCGGAGCGGAACACGAACAGGAACATCGTGCGGTCGCCGCGCAGGGCGAAGCGGGCGATCTGGTGGTCGGGGTGTTGTAGGTGACGTAGGCGAGGCTCGTCGCGGGGCCGGTAGCCGTCGACCACGCATGCGGCGACCTTGCAGCCCAGGTAGTGCAGATAGTCGGCTTCGGGTCCGAATTGCAGCCGCCTGACGTTGGAGTGCAACCCGTCCGCACCGATGACAAGGTCGAACGTTTCGGGCGGGGCATGCTCGAAGGTCAGGCGGACGCCGTCGCCGAGCTGGTCGATGGCGGTGATGCTGTCGCCGTAGCGGGTCTCGACCTTACCGTCGATAGTGCGGTAGATGGCCGCCGCGAGGTCGCCGCGGGGCAGGCTGGTGAAATCGTCGCCGAGCATGCGGCGGAACACCTCGACGTCGAGCTCTGCCTTGACCGCGCCGTCCCGGCCAACCGAGCGGACGCAGTTCACGTCGTATCCGAGGTTCGCAGACCTGTTCCTCGATGCCCATCCGCTGTGCGACGCGGTACCCGACGCCCCAGAAGTCGATCATGTAGCCGCCGGTGCGGAATTGCGGAGCCTGCTCGATCAATATCGGGGTGTGACCGCTGCGGTGCAGCCAATGCGCGAGCGCGCTGCCCGCGCACGCCAGCACCGCTGATGGCGATCCTCATCGGCGCTACTCCGGCTTGGGAGGAAACGCCGACGCCTTCGCGATTGCGTCGCGATAGCCCTGCACTCGGCCAGGCATCGTCGACAGCACCGCGATGGTGCGGCCGTCGCGCCCGTAGGCCGCCGTGAACTCCCAGGCGTCCGGACGGCCGTCGACGATGGCGAAGGCGTCGTAATCGGTTGGCACCCCGAGCATCTGGAGCTTGACGTCGTACTGATCGGACCAGAAGTACGGCAGCGTCGTCGTACGGATCGGCGTGGCCTGGGCCGGCAAGCAGCGTGCGGGCCGCGGCTTCGCCTTGGCGTCCGGCGTGGTCCCAGTGCTCGATGCGCAGGTGACGTTCGTAGCGCGGATGCCACCAGCGCGCGATGTCACCGGCGGCGACGACGTCGCTGCCGCCCTCGACCGCGCCCGTCGCATCGCACACCAAGCCGTCGTCGACGCGTAACCCGGACCCGTCGAGCCAGTCGGTGGCAGGCGTGACGCCCAGGCCGACGATGACGAGGTCGGCCGCCAGCTGTGAGCCGTCGCTGAGCTTGCACCGCCTCCACTCGTCCGTCGCCGACGAATGTCGTCGACGTCCACCCCGACCCGCACGTCGACGCCGTGCCGCTTGTGCAGTTGCGCCCAGCATGCGGCCATCTCCGCGCCGAGCGCCGACAGCAGCAGACCATCGCTGCGCTCGACGAGCGCGACGTCGAGCCCGAGTGACCGGCACGTCGCGGCGACCTCGGCGCCGATGAACCCGCCCACCGACCACCACGACGCGGGGACGCGCCGCGAGTCGTTCACGGATGGCCAGGCAGTCGTCGACGGTGCGCAGCAGCAGGACGCCGTCGGGCACCGCGCCGCCGGGCCAGTCGCGGGGGTGGCGCCGGTCGCGATGACGAGACCGTCGTAATGCAGGGACAGCGGCGTCCCGTCGTCGTCGAGGTCCAGCGTGCGCGTTCGACGGGTCGAGCGCGCGTGCCGAGGCGCCGCGCAGGACGCGGGCGTCGAAATCGAACTGCAGCGCCAGGTCGATGCCTGCGCGTTGGATCTGTCCGCTGAGGAGTTTCTTCGACAGCGGCGGACGGTGGTAGGGCGCGTGGCGTTCGTCGCCGACGACGGTCAGGGCGCCGTCGTAGCCCTCCTGTCGCAGCGTCTCGGCGGCGCGCATTCCCGCGAGCCCGGCACCCACGACGACGATCTCGCGAAGGTCGGTGCGGCATCGGTCAGTCCTTCACCGTGATCGCCTGGGTGGGACACGACACCTCGGCGCCCTTGAGCTGTTGGCGCAGGTCGTCACTTGGGTGATCCTCAGCAGGTGCAGGCCGTCTTCCTGCACGTCGAACACCTCGTGGCAGATGCTCATACACACGCCGTTGCCGTCGCAGGTGTCGAGGTCGACCGCTACCTTCATTGCGCTGCAACCCTTTCCGTGTCGGCGATCTGCTGGCCGCTGGTCATTTCGGCGCCCTGCGGTCGCTGCCGAGCGCCGGCGCGTTCACGGGCGGCCTTCGCGCCGCCGGCGAGTACTCGAGGTATTCGATTGCCATCTGGGTCGAGGCTTCGTGGCTGGGATGGTGGCCGCGCCGCAGGTAGCGCACCGGCGCGGTCACGCAGCAGGGTCCACGGCCCGGGCAGCCGGTCCTGGCGGGCGGCCCGCACCCAGTCGCGCCAGCGCCATTTCTGGTCGATGGTCGGGTCGGCGTTCATCAGGTATCGCGCCCCGGCGACCCACCAGCCGATGAACAGCGGCGTGGTCATCAGCATCGAGAAGGCTCTGATGAAGTAATTGCCGCTGACGTGTTGGTAGACGTCGTAGACCAGCGAGCGGTGTTCGACTTCTTCGGCGCCGTGCCAGCGCAGCAGGTCGAGCATCATCGGGTCGGTGCCGGCGTCGTCCAGCGCCCGGTTCTGCAGCACCCACTGGCCCAGCATGGCGGTGAAGTGCTCGAGGCGCGGCCACGTCGGCCAGCCGGCGATAGAGCCACCACCGATGCAGCGGCGTCGGGAGGAACTTCGGCGGATCACCGAGCGTGACCGACAGGGTGCGTCCGAGGCGGTCGGTGTAGGGCTTGGTGTCGATGCCTTGCTCGGCGAGATGGTCCAGGACGACCTGGTGTGCCCAGGCGTGCCAGGACTCCTGCTGCACGAACGGTTTGATGGCCGCTTCCAACTCGGGGTCGTCGACCAGTGACGACGCCTCCAGAACGGCCTTGATGAAATGTCGTTCACCCTCGGGAAGCAAGAGGTGCAGGACGTTGATCATGTGCGTGGCGAACGGGTCGTCGGGCACCCAGTGCAGCGGTGTCTGCGACCAGTCGAAGCGAACCATCCGGCGGTACTTCGGATGGCCGTCGTGATGCAGCTGGACTTCTGGCATCGAATTCTCCCGAGAGGTGGCGGCTGTGTCGGTGTCTGTCGGCTACCCGGCCGGGAAGCGAGTTATGCGTACCGGCGGTACGAGTTTCCTGTGAAGCGCGAGCCGACCGACAGGTGAATTCAACTGTGAAGTCCTGCAACGCGGGTCACACCCCGGCAGGCACCTTCGGGGCCGTCTTGCGCATCTCCTGCCGCAGCGAGGTGAACTCGGAGATGGTCCTGGTGGCGGCTGTCGCGACGGGTTGGACGTTGCGACCGACCCGGGAATGCCTCGACAGTTGAACGCAGAGGTGTTGTTGTCTTGCATCGACAACTCATCCTCGGCGCCCGGATAGTTGTCCACGGTGCGCATCTTCTCGATCGGATAGCGCAGTCGAAGCAGCTGCTCGAAGATCGAGCCGCATTGCACAATAACGGCACCGGCAGTCGCCCCGATTGCACGCGTCGCGATCCACCGCGGCATTCGTCGGGAGTGGCGACGCCCGCGTCTAGAGGCATGAACCGTCAATTCGGCCACTGCGCCGGAGGCCGGCTACCCACTGTGCGGTGTGCCAACCTTTGAGCGACGTTGTCGCCGAAGTACTACCGGCCCTTCCGACTACAGCGACTTTGTCGCTCGAAGCTCGGCACAGTGATGGCCACCCCCCGACGGGCCACCCGACGACTCCCTCGGCGGGGCCGGCGAGTCGGTCGAGACGCGCGGCCCGGCAGCGGGCCCCTTTGTATCACGCTGATCGATGTTCAGTTCCCACGGAAAAGCCAACTTGCCCCCCATAGCTCACTTCGGCAATTAGCAGAAAACGGTACGGCTATTTCTCGCGGCGTTGGTCACTGTTCGATACAGGCTGCATTGCGAATGAACGTCGGTATGTCTGCTGCATAACGACTTGTTGACGGTGGTGACGATTCGTCTTCGATCTGAGCCCCTAGGGACGGGCGGCTTATTAATCTGTGTGCATGGGGGAGCACCGATCGGTGTCCGACGCCGTCGCGAAGTTGACCTTGTGTTGTCTGTCTGCCGGTGCACTGGTGGCCGCACTGCTGTTCCCATTGGTCGGCAGTATGGGGCTGGTTTCGAACCGGGCTGCCGACGTCGTCACAAGCGGCTCGGCACAGCTGCTGCAGGGCGACGTCCCACTGGTCACGACGATGGTGGATGCGGCGGGGAAGCCGATCGCGCACTTGTACTCCCAGCGCCGGTTCGAAGTGCCTTCCAGTCGGATCGCCAACACGATGAAGCTGGCAATCGTCTCGGTCGAGGACAAGCGTTTCACCGAGCACAACGGCGTGGACTGGCAAGGCACGCTGACCGGTGTGTCCGGCTACCTCGCCGGCAACGTCAACACCCGGGGCGGTTCGACCATCGAACAGCAGTACGTGAAGAACTTCCGGTTGCTGGTGACGGCCCAAACCGACGCCGAGCGGCGGGCCGCCGTCGAGTTGACGCCCGCGCGCAAGCTGCGCGAGATGCGCTTGGCGCTCGGCCTCGACAAAACGCTGTCCAAGGAAGAGATCCTCACCCGGTACCTGAACCTGGTGTATTTCGGCAACGGCGCATTCGGCGTGCAGGATGCGGCGCAGACCTACTTCGGCGTCAATGCGTCGGACCTGAACTGGCAGCAGGCCGCGCTGTTGGCGGGACTGGTGAAGTCCACGAGCATCTTCGACCCGTACACCAATCCCCAGGCCGCGATGGAACGGCGAAGCGTGGTGTTGGACACCATGATCGAGAATCTGCCTGCGGAGGCCGACGAACTGCGTGCCGCCAAGGCCGCGCCGTTGGGGATGCTGGCCCGGCCGAACCAGCTGCCGGGCGGATGCGTCGCCGCCGGGGACCGCGGCTTCTTCTGTGACTATGTGCTCGACTACCTGGCCAGGGCAGGCATCAGCAAGGATGAGGTGGCACGCGGCGGCTACCTTATCCGCACGACTCTCGACCCGAAGGTGCAGGATTCGGTCAAGTCGGCGATCGACGAGTTCGCCAGCCCGACGCTCGACGGGGTGGCCAGCGTGATGAGCGTCATCAAGCCCGGCAAGAGCACCCATCGCGTCATGGCGATGGCCAGCAGTCGAACCTATGGACTCAACGGCGGCGCCCACCAAACGGTGCAGCAGCAGCCGTTCTCGCTCGTGGGCGACGGCGCGGGCTCGATCTTCAAGGTGTTCACCACCGCGGCGGCGCTCGAAATGGGCATGGGCATCAACAATCAATTGCAGGTGCCGGGCTCAGTCCAGGCGAGGGGCCTCGGCAGCAGCGATACGCCGGGCTGTCCGAAGGAAACGTGGTGTGTGAAAAACGCTGGGAACTACCGCGGTTCGATGAATGTCACCGACGCGCTGGCGACGTCACCGAACACCGCCTTCGCGAGATTGATTCAGCAGGTGGGTGTTCCGCGTGCCGTCGACATGGCGGTGCGGCTGGGGCTGCGGTCGTACGCGCTGCCCGGAACGGCGCGGGCATACGACCCCGAGAGCAACGAAAGCTTGGCCGACTTCATCAAGAGGCAGAACATCGGGTCGTTCACGTTGGGCCCGTTCCAGCTGAATGCGCTCGAGTTGGCGAACGTGGCGGCGACGCTGGCGTCTGGCGGTGTGTGGTGCCCGCCGAACCCGATCGACAAGATCTTCGACCGCCACGGCAAGGAAGTGACGGTCGACAGTCAGCCGTGCGATCAGGCGGTGCCCGAGGGACTCGCGAACACGTTCGCGAATGCGCTCAGCAAGGACGATCAGAGCCCGGGGACCGCGGCGGGTGCGGCCGCGTCGACGGGGTGGGAGCTGCCGATGTCGGGCAAGACGGGGACGACGGAGTCGCACCGGTCGGCAGGTTTCCTCGGTTTCACCAATCAGTACGCGGCGGCGAACTACATCTTCGCCGATTCCAGTACACCGTCGGGCATCTGCTCATTTCCGTTGCGCGAGTGCGGTAATGGGGACTTGTATGGCGGCAGCGAGCCCGCCCGCACGTGGTTCACGGCGATGAAGCCGATCGCCACCGACTTCGGCGAGGTGCGCCTTCCGCCGACGGATCCGCGCTATGTCGACGGCGCGCCGGGTGGCAAGGTGCCCAGCGTCACCGGCCTCAAAGTGGATGCGGCGCGTCAGCGGCTGCGGGAGGCGGGCTTCCAGGTGGCCGATCAGCCGTCGTCGGTAAACAGTTCGGCAAGTTACGGCGCGGTCGTCGGGACGACGCCGAGCGGTCAGACGATTCCGGGGTCGATCATCACCATCAACATCAGCAACGGGGTAGCGCCGGCACCGCCGCCACGACCGGACGAGCCGCCCCCGCCTCCGCCCGGCGAGCCTCCACCACCGCCGCCGCCAGCGAACCCGATGGTCATCGAGATTCCCGGGATGCCGCCGATCTTTTTGGGTCCGCCGCCGCCCCCGCCGGGCGCGCCTCCACCGCCGCCACCACCGCCGCCGGGTGCGCCGCCACCGCCGCCACCGCCGCCCGGCGCACCGCCACCGCCGCCTCCGCCGCCGCCGTAGCGGGGCGAAACAGGGAGTCGCCCGACAGGTACATTCGGTCGCGATGACCGCCAACGAGTGGAGCTTGGACGCCTCGGACGGCGAGCTGCTCGTGAACACAGGCGTCACGGGTAGGGCGGCCAAAATGGGCCACCGGTTGACGCTCGCGATGGCCGAATGGCAGGCCACGGTGCGGTGGAGCGGCGGCAAGCCCGTCGAGGCAGAACTGACGGTCGAGGTGGGATCGCTTCAAGTGCGCAAGGGCGAGGGCGGTGTGAAGGGGCTGTCCGCACCGGAGAAAACGCTGGCGCGGTCGAACGCGTTGAATTCGCTTGATGCCAAACGGTTCCCGCAGATCCGATTCCAAGCCAACGGTATCGCCAAGTCGGACGACGGCTATCGTCTTACCGGCACACTGGAGATCCACGGTGTGAGCAACGAGTACGCGGCCAACCTGCGCATCGATGATCTCGGCGAGAAATGGCGACTGTCGTGTGAAGCCGGCGTTGTTCAATCCGACTTCGACATCAAGCCCTACTCGATGCTGATGGGTTCTATGAAAGTCGTTGACTCCGTGATTGTCTCGTTCACCGCCATACGGTCGAAAGAGGACTAGACCGCGACGTTTTCGAGCGCACGGCGCGCGTAGATCTCGGCGAGGAATTGCTCGACGGCAACACCTGCGTGCGCGGCGCGGGCCGAACCGAAAATATCGAAAGCATGCTGGGTGAACGGCAATTCGGCGTACACGACCGGCTGTGTGCTGACTTCACGCAGCTTTTCGACGAAGCCTCGCCCCTGCTCGACCGGAACAAGCGAGTCGTTGCGGCCGTGCAAGACGAAGAACGGCGGAGCGTCTGCGGAGACATAGCTCACCGGCGATGCGTCGACATAGGGCTGCCGGTTCGTCGAAAGCCGTTGTTTGACGACCATCTGCTCGAGCAGTTCGGGCATCGACGGATGCATCGCGTCCTCGAAGCGGGTGAAGTCGTAGACGCCGTAGAACGGGACCGCGGCCTGGACACGGGTGTCGGCGTCTTCGAACCCAGGCTGGAACCGCGGGTCGTTGGGCGTCAGCGCGGCCAGCGAGGACAGATGGCCACCGGCCGAGCCACCGGTGATGGCGACGAAATCGGGGTCGCCGCCGTACTCGGCGATGTGTGCCTTCACCCATGCCAGGGCGCGCTTGACGTCGACGATGTGGTCGGGCCACGTGTTACGTGGGCTGTGCCGGTAGTTGATCGCCACGCAGACCCAGCCGAGCTCGGCAAGGTGGCTCATCAACGGATGCGCCTGTCCGCGTTTGTTGCCGGTGGTCCACGCACCGCCGGGGATCTGGAACAGCACCGGCGCCTTGCCGTTTCGGTCGAGATCGGGTCGTCGCCAGATATCGAGATGATTGGCGCCGCCGTATTCGCCGTAGCTGATGTCGCCGTCGTGGGCGTAGTCGCGATAGATCCGCAGCATCCGCAGAGCGCCGGGCGTCTTGGCGGTGCCGTCCCCGGCTGGGAAACGCCACAAACCTGCCGAGTCGGTGCGGCGATGAGCCCCCAGGCCGTTGTCCAGGGCGGCGGTCAGTGGGGCGGAGGCCCGGTGGCCGGCGCGGTTGAAGTTCAGCAGCCCCAATGCGGACAGGCCGGCCACGATCCACGCCGTCCTGCGCACCGGACGCGTGAGGCGACGCGCGGTCAGTAGCAGTCCGGCGAGCTGGCTCACGAGTGTCTGCAACGGGAACTCGGTCACCACGAGACCGAACGCCCACGAAAAGATCGACGGGTATCCCTTTCGCACCAGTGGGCGATATCCGTTCAGTGTCGAAGCGGCGGTCAGTGCCGCGACAGCCAACGCCCCGACCTGCCGGGCGATGTGGGCGGCTCGGGTCTTCTGCATTCGGTCACGATACGAGGCGGTGGGTGCAGTCCGGATGAGACGTCGCCTCTTCCAGTCCGCGGTGGTGTAGTCGCCCTCGCGCGAGCCATTGCGAGCACTCGCTCCGCTGCGCCGAGGATGTGGCCGATTCCTGGCTCAGGCACCAACTTGTCGAATGTCACATCATTAGCTGATCTTCGACGCAGGCCACTATCTACGGTGGTGCCACCGGGTCGGGCGTGCGGAAAAATTCGCCGATCTGGCCCTTGTGAGCTGCGGTTTCACAGTTCGGAGGGCATCGCGGCGGATCACGGTTATCGGGACGACGAGCTATTTGGGTGGTTGCTCAACGCGTTCGGGCGTGTCGGTAGGGTGCGCGTCCGATGGGAAGACACGCATTACCCAAAACGCGGCAACGGTCGCTGGTGTCCGTAGCTGCGGGCGTCGTCTCTGCCGCGACATTGTTGGTTGTCGGCGCAGACAGTTATCCGCAGATCAGTAACGATGCCTCGTGCTGCAGAGAAGTCGCGACTTCGATACCGGCGCCGGTAGCGGTGCACCCGATCGGTCCCGAACCGGCCCGCTTGACCGTATCGCCCACGTTGCCCCACAGCGTTGCACAGGAGACCGGACTCCAGGTCAAAACCATCTTGGCGGCACGCTCGGTCAGCGCAGAGTTCCCGGAGATTCTCAACATCGGCGGAGTCCGGTCGGATTCCTTGAAATGGCATCCGCACGGATTGGCGATCGACGTGATGATCCCGAACGCTCGCTCGGCTGCCGGGAAAGCGCTCGGGGACAGTGTGCTCGCGTACGTCCTGAAGAACGCGGAGCGCTTCGGCGTGAATCACGCCATCTGGAGGCAGACCATCTACAGGCCCAACGGCTCGAAAGGCACGATGTCGGACCGCGGCTCAGACACGGCCAACCATTACGACCATGTTCACATCGCCACGGACGGCGGCGGATATCCGCGGGATGGTCAGACCTACCTCCGCTGATACGCGGTCTGATGCCAGCCGGTACCCGATACGGTGCGGGCCAGCTCGTCGTAGGAACGACGGCGGTGACGCCTGCGCCGCGCAGGGGTACAACGGTGACATATGAGATATGCGCTCGGTGCCCTATATCTGGCGGGCTGGTTCACCACCACGTTCCTGCTGCTGCGCAGCGGCGCGTTCGCCGACGAGAGTCGCCGCAAGCACCGCGCGATCGCCGGGATCGTGGGCGCGGTGTGCGCGTTCGCGCTTGCGGCGGTGTGGCCGATTTCGGGCTGGGTACTGCCGTTCCTGCGCACCGCGATGGACGACGACGGCTGATCATCCACTCAGGAGTGCTTGGCGATGTAGTCGTCCGCGTCCTTGTCGCGGTTGTCGACGTTTATCGTCGTCTCGCGATCGGCATAGAACCGCAGCCACTTCATCGCCAACTCGTGCCGGAGCTCCAGCGAGGCGCTCTTGATGAAGTCCGGCATCGCCTCGCGCTCTTCCTCGTCGAGGTGTTCGCCGTTCTGCTTGCGGGCCTCGAACACGGCGTCGAACCACTCCTCGGTGCCCGGCTTGTGTTGGCGTGAGCGACGAATCGCGTCGCGGATCGCGTTGTGGTCGGTGATGGCGTCCTCGGTTTCGTCTTCCGGGTCACCCTCGGGATTGCCGCGGTCCTCGCTGCCGCCGTGCTTGAGCAGCGCCGGGTAGAACACGGCCTCCTCGGCTTCGGCGTGGACATCGAGGCGGGCGCCGAGGGCGTCCCAGATCGCGGCGAGCTCGGCGTCGGACTTCGCGTCGTCCAGCAGGAAGAATTGACGACGAAACCAGTCGTGGTCGGCGTATACCAGCTCGATGATGTCCGCCATGCAAACAGCCTCCTCAGTCCGACGAGATTGACACTAATTCGAACGTGCGCACCGCGCCCGGGACCGAGGCGCGGCACATGGACAGCAGCGGCTCCGACATCTTCTCCGCGAGAACGACGTTCACGGAGCCCGAGTCCGTGCGGAGCTCGACGCGGATTTGGTGCTCCGCGTGTTCGACCTTCAGCGGTGACAGGGCGTGGATGCGGTCCTCGCCAAGGGACTCGCGCGCGAAGTACTGCGCGGCTTGCACCGGGTGGGGTAGGGACGTGCGTCCGCGCAGATATCTGTGGTCCAGCCGACCGTCGAGGTATTTGGCCACCAGGCCGGCGGAGTCGGTCGAGTCGACACGCCCGTAGCACAGGCCCTCGGGCAGGATCAGCATGGTGGCGGCGAACCGGTCGCCGCCCAAGTGTGAACATTCCCAGGTGAATTCGGGGTATTCGGCCGCGATGGCCGACGCCGCGCTCCGTCCGCGCACGGCGCAACACTGGTCGTGCTTGCCGTGCGCGCAGACCGCGACAAGTGGGCCGTCGACCCGCTCGCCGTCCGAGCCGTCCAGGGCGATGTCCAGGTACCCGCGGGCGTCGTCGACCTCTCCGCCGTAGAGCGCCTCGCTGCCCTCCTCGCAATGCGCGATGAACCATCGCCAGCGCGGTGTCTCATCCCGGCGTCCCGGCCGGCGTATCGCGGTGACCCGCAGGCCCTGCGCTTCGATGCGGCGGCAGATGCTGCGTCCGAGTTCGCGGTCGATGAGGGAGGGGGAGTCGAGGAATGCCGATTGCCCCCAGCCGCCGCACAGTTCGAGCATCGCCCAGGACCGTCCTGCACCGGCCGTGCCGTACATGGGGTCGTTGCGCGCCAGCGATTGGTCGCTGCACGGCGTGCGCTTGGGGCTCATCCTTAGCTGTACCGTCCTCGACCGCTACCACGACGGCCTCGCGCAACAGCCGGCGAATGAGCACTGTCGGCGTCGGCGTGGTCGAGGCCCGGCAGTGTTTCTGCGTCCGCGACGAGTCCGTGTTGCAGCGCCTCGACCGCAGTGGCGCACGAGTCGGGAAACGTGATGGTCCGATCCGGCAGCCGCAGGCACACCTGTTCGCCGAGGTGCTCCAGCGTGCCGATCAGCCCGTGGCGCCATCGAACTCGCAGCGCGCCGGCGGCGTCCATGGCGTCCAGAGTGGCCAGGGGCCGTACCGCGACGGGCCGGGTCCGCTCGGCGTGACGATCCGACAACTGCGCGGCTGCGCTGTCGCTGAGGTCGGCGGCCCGATCCCGTACGGCGTCGGCCAGCTGCGCCATCACTTTGCTTGTCGTCGAGGCCATTTCGCTGCGATCGGTGGCATCGATGCCCATGGGCAGAGATTTCCTGAACTCTTCGTCCGCGGCGAGCGTGTCGACGACCGCGCGTACCACGTCGAGGTACGTCAACGCCGACACTCCGATCGTCATGTGGATTGACGCGGTGTCCAGGGATCGGGCGGAATGCACCCAACCGCGGGGCAGATACAGCGCGTCGCCCGCCGAGAGGACGGTGTCGATGATCGGGGCATCGCGGATGCGTGCGGTGATGGCGTCGCGGTGCTCGGTCCACGGCTGCGAGTCCAGCGGGTGCTGGTGCACGGGTTCGTGCACCGTCCAGCGCTTCTCGCCGGCGGCTTGCAGGACGAACACGTCGTGGACGTCGTAATGGGGCTCGAATCCCTGGGCGTCCGGCGGGGTGATGTAGGCGTTGGCCTGCACGGGATGACCCAGGTCGTCGGTGAGGCCTCGAACGAAATCGATCAGCGGGGGCCACAACCGGTGCAACCCCTGAAGGACGATCGTCGCACCGGCGGCGAATTCGGCCAGCACCTTGGCCGAGTCGACCTGATCGGGCATCTCGGCGCCGAAGCCGGCCGGTCCGGTGTAGCAGCTGCGGGCCAGCACGTCACCGGTCTTGGCCATCCGGATGAAGGGCGCGCGTACCCCGCGCTCAGCGATCAGCTCATCAACCGCAGTTGGTGAGAGGAGATCGCTGAAGTCGCGGGGCAGCGCGGTGGGGCGACTGAGCAGGGGTTTGCGGCCCCAATATTCGGTGGCGAACACACCGGTATCAGTTGCCACACACCGGCTCAGCATGCTGGCCTCAGGCGGTTCCGTCGGCACCGCCGTCGTGACCCTCGGGGTTGGAGCCGCCGTCGGCCGTTCCCTCGCCGCTCTTGTCCTCGCTCGCGGTTCCGTCGGCGCCGCCGTCGTGGCCTTCGGGGTTGGAGCCGCCGTCGGCCGTACCTTCTCCGCCGCCGCCTGCTGTCGTCATGTCGTCATCGTCGAGTGCCATGATGATTTCCTTTCTTGGGCTGATCACGCACTTCGGGTGTACACCCGCCAAGCGCTGCCCAAACGCCGCAGCGGTCCCAAGTTCTCCGTCGATGTCCGTCGTCGCACAGGATGCGGATGCCGGCTGACCGACGCGAAGTGCGGCCTCAGGCAGTGCCGGGGCCGATGCCGGGGTGGTTCCTGGGGTGAGTGATGGTTGCGTCGTATGGTCGGGCTGTGGTCGGAGATGGATCCAGGAATTTATGAATTGCCGGTCACTGAGGCGCTGCGTGCTCAACTTGAGCCCCTCGAGGGTGAGTTACGACCTACGCGTCCACTTCATACAGCTGAGGCTGCAGACCGGATCGCCCTCCATCTCAGTCGCCAGATTGAGCAATCGCTTGCCGCCGTTGGCGACAGTGATCGAGTCCGAGTCGGCGTCGAGGTTGCGCGTGATCTGATCGCCCGCCTCGCGGCGCTCGGCGACGGCGACCCTTCCGCGGCACTCTCCGAACCGGGGGAGGTTCTGCACGCGATCCTCGAACGGCGACCAGACGGCACGCCGCGGACGATCGCGTGAACCGCTCATTCCACTTCTCGACACCACGCTCCTCACAAACGCGCCCGGCGAGCCAGTACTAATGAACCAGCTCGACGCCGAGATTGATTCGGCCGACGCCATCGATGTCGTCATGGCCTTCATTCGACGCAGCGGAATCAACCCGCTTCTCGCATCCCTGCGTCGTCACTGCGAGCGCGGAAGACCGCTGCGCGTTCTCACCACCACCTACACCGGCTCGACCGAGCGGGCTGCGCTCGACGAACTCACCCGCCTCGGTGCCGATGTGCGCATCTCCTACGACCTCAGCACCACTCGTCTCCACGCTAAGGCATGGACCTTTCATCGTCGGTCCGGCTTCTCGACGGCCTACGTCGGCTCGTCGAATCTGACCCACTCCGCCCAGCACGCCGGCCTCGAGTGGAACGTCCGTGCCTCGTCGGCCCGAAATCCAGACGTGCTGGCGAAGTTCGAGGCGGTATTCGAGAGCTATTGGCAGGGCAGCGACTTCGTTGCCTACGACCCCGAACAATTCGACGTAGAGCAGCGAACGAGCCGGCCGCACTGACTCGCGGACCCGTCGTCGTCCTAAGTCCGATCGAGCTTCGGCTCGAACCGTTTCAGGAGCGCCTACTCGAACAGATCTCGGTGTCACGTGGCCGTGGCCACCATCGCAACTTGCTTGTCGCTGCCACCGGCACGGGCAAGACCGTCATGGCCGCGGTCGACTATGCAGCACCTCCGAGAAGACCTGCCGCGCTCTCGCCTGTTGTTTGTCGCCCACCGCAACGAGATTCTCGATCAGAGCCTGGCCACCTTTCGGTATGCGTTGCGGGACGCATCATTTGGCGAGAAGTGGATCGGCGGCGCCCGCCCGAGACATTTCGATCACGTCTTTGCCTCGATCCAGAGTCTCAATGCCGCTAACCTCGACGACCTCGCGCCCGATCATTTCGATGTCGTCATCGTCGATGAGTTTCACCACGCGGCAGCACCTTCGTACCGCAAGCTCCTCGATCACGTGGAGCCGAAGGAGCTGCTCGGCCTCACTGCGACGCCCGAACGCAGCGACGACCTCTCGATCCTGCACTGGTTCGACAACCGCATTGCCGCCGAGCTCCGGCTGTGGGACGCCATCGACCAGCAGCGCCTCGCGCCGTTCATGTACTTCGGCATCCACGACGGACTCGACCTGACCGACATCCCTTGGCGTCGCGGCCAGGGCTACGACGTCGAGGCCCTCAGCAACCTCTACACGAGTACCGACGCCTGGGCTCGCACCGTTCTGCAAGAGGTGCTCCGTCTCGCTGACGATCCCGTCGACCATGCGAACCCTCGGCTTCTGCGTCGAGCATAGACCACGCCCAGTTCATGGCGAAGCACTTCAATAACGCAGGCGTTCCCGTCTGTCGCGGTGTGGGGTGACAGCGCGCCGGCTGATCGCAAGGCGGCACTGCAAGACCTGGCCGCCGGCAAGATCCGCGCCGTGTTCTCAGTCGATCTCTTCAACGAAGGTATGGACCTGCCCGCGGTCGACACCGTGCTCATGCTGCGTCCGACGGAGAGCCCGACGCTGTTCCTCCAACAACTTGGGCGTGGCCTGCGTCGATCAAAAGGCAAGACCTTCTGCACCGTTCTCGACTTCGTTGGCACGCATCGCCGCGAGTTCCGCTTCGATCGCCGCTACCGCGCTCTCCTCGGTGGCACGCGCCGCGACATCGAACGGGCTGTGCAGCAGGGCTTTCCATTCCTGCCTGCCGGTTGCTACATGCACCTCGACGAGAAGGCATCAGAAATCGTGCAGCGCAGCTTGCGCGAGGCGATTCCAACGCGGTGGCCGGCCCGCGTCGAGGAGCTGCGCGTCGTCCACGCGGAGTATCCCGACGTCACGCTGTCGAAGTACCTCACGGAATCCGGACTCGATCTTGCCCGACGTGTACGACGGCTCGCGCGGCTGGTCGGATCTCTGCGAGGCGGCTGGCGTCCCGATCGCAGCCGGCGGGCCGCACGAGACGGCGCTGCGCCGGGCGCTCGGCCGACTGTTGCATGTCGACGATGATGAACGCATCGCCACCTACCGGCGGCTCCTCGACACACCCAGACCCTGTTGATCGTCGAAGGAATTTCGGAACGCGAGCGCCGCCTCATTCGCATGCTTGTCGCGAGCCTAGGCGACCAGGTGCTGACCAAAGACGAGTCTCTGCAAGATGCTGTCGATCTCGTTTGGTCGCATCCGCAGGTACGCGCCGAGCTTGCTCAGCTCCTCGTCGAGCTCGACGGCAGGATCGACCACCTCCACGGCGACGCTCGAGCGACATCCGGATGTTCCGCTGCAGGTGCACGCCCGATACTCGCGCATCGAGATCTTGGCCGCGTTCGGGATTGGCGCGAAGGCGAAGGTCGCCGCCTGGCAGACGGGTGTGTACGAAGCGAAAGGAGCAATGCCGAGCTGTTGGCCTTCACTCTCGACAAGAGCACCGGCGCCTTCTCGCCAACCACCCGCTACCGCGATTACGCGATCAGTCGGACCTGATCCATTGGGAGAGCCAGGCGGTGACTCGGGCGGACAGCGACACGGGTCGGCGCTATCGAAACCACGAGCAGACGGCCGGTCGATCATGCTGTTCACCCGCCTGCGCGCCGACGACCGCGCCTTCTGGTTTCTTGGGCCCGCGACCTATCGCGGACATGTCGGTGAGAAGCCGATGGCGATCACGTGGGAGCTGGCATACGCCACTGCCCGGCGACCTGTATCAGTCGTTCGCCGCCGCGGTTGCGTGACTGGGAGCCGTTAACGGGACGCGTTATCCTCAATGCCCGCAAGGCGAAGGCGAACATTTCGGGCGCACTACTGGTTGTTACTAGAACCATCTAGACTCGTCTTGACATGCACTTAACGCATCCCGGACTGTTTCGGCTCTCAGTGCTGGTTGTGCTGCGTAGGCGAAGAAGACGCTTTGTGTCGTCGCATCCTGCGAACTCATCAGAACATCTTCGTCAGGCCAACCATTGATCTCGTATGGCAGCCGATTGCGAGCGCCCGTCCTATCCCTCCGCCGCCACCAGCGACCCCAGCTTCACGTCGGGGTTGTCGCGTTGGAATCCCTCCAGCCGCCACGGGGTGGAGAACAGCACGAGCATGACTCCGTCGCTGCGGGTCATGACTTCCGATGACACCTGCCTGCTCATGAACTCGGCGTCCGCAGGGTCCACGACCCGCGCGACCTGATACGGCAGTGACTCCAGCGAGATCGGGGCGCTGTACTCGGTGGCCATCCGGTGGGTGGCCACCTCGAACTGCATCGGGCCCGACCGCGGCCAGCACCGGCGCCTGCTCCCCGCGACGGTCTGAGCGCAACACCTGAACAACGCCCTCCTGCTCCAGCTGTTCGATCCCGCGCCGAAACTGCTTGTGCTTACTCGGATCCGCGCCGCGCGCCACCGCGAAATGCTCCGGCGAGAAGCTCGGTATCGGCGGATACTGCACGGGCGCATCGACATACAACGTGTCACCCGGCCGCAACGCAGCCGCGTTGGCCAACCCGATCACATCACCCGGCCACGCCCTGTCCAGCGTCGCGCGCTGCTGCCCGAACACCGACTGCGCGTACTTCGTGACGAACGGCTTACCCGTCGCGGCATGGGTGAGGACATCCCCGCGCTCGAACGTCCCCGACACCACCCGCGCGTACGCGATGCGATCGCGGTGGGAGGAGTCCATCCCGGCCTGCACCTTGAAAACGAAAGCGCTGAACGGTGATTCGATCGCGCGCAGACCCCCGTCGACATCGACGGCTCCGCTCGGCGCCGGCGCATAACCGACGAGCACATCGAGCAGCTGATTCACCCCGAAGTTCAACGCCGCCGACGTGAACAGCGTCGGTGTCGACTCACCGCCCAAGAACGCCTCACGGTCGTAATCGGAGCCGTCCGCCGACAGCAGTTCGGACTCCTCGACCGCGGTATCCCAGTCGACGCCGGCCGCATCGTGCGCGTCGGCCGCCGCGATGTGCTCTTCGGGAGCCGCGGTGGCGCCGCCCGCGGTGCGGGTGAACCGGATGAAGTTTCCGGTCCGGCGGTCGAGCACCCCCTTGAAGTCTCCGGCGATGCCGACCGGCCACGTCAGGGGAGTGGGCCGCAGCCCGATCCGCGTCTGGATCTCGTCCACCAGTTCCAGGGCATGGCGCCCGGGCCGGTCCCACTTGTTGATCACCGTGATGATCGGGATCCGACGGTGCTTACACACCTGGAACAGCTTCAGTGTCTGCGGCTCAAGGCCTTTCGCGGCGTCGATGAGCATCACCGCGCAGTCGACGGCCGTCAGCACCCGGTAGGTGTCCTCGGAGAAGTCGGCGTGGCCCGGGGTGTCGAGCAGGTTGATGACGCAATCGCGGTACGGGAACTGCAACGCCGTCGACGTGATCGAGATGCCCCTGGCCTTCTCCATGTCCATCCAGTCCGACACCGTCGCGCGACGGCCCGCCTTGCCGTGGACCGCGCCGGCTTCGGTGATCGCCCGGGCGTGCAGCGCCAGCGCCTCGGTCAACGTGGATTTGCCGGCGTCGGGATGGCTGATGACGGCGAACGTTCTCCGGCGGCCCGCCTCAGCGGAGATACGCCCAGGTCGCGAGGCGTCGGCGGTCGGCGCAGCGGCCAGGGCGTTGTCGGTCATAGCACCAGCGATGGTATTGGCTCCGCAGTGCAAACCAGTAATCGAGCCACGCACTGGGAGCGGACGTTCTTACCTGATGGGGCGGATCGTGCGACTGCTCACGCCCGGATTCTGAGAGTCGCGCTGCGGCGGCTCCCAACCCCTGATGGCTACGGCCTCGCTACAGCGCGTCGGTCCTGACCTTTTCGCCTGCGGCCAACAGATAGGAGGCGACGTAGCCGAGCACCTCGTCGGCCGCCGCGAAGCCACCGAGATGACTCTCGTCGGGCATGAGGATGAGCTCCGCATCGGGCAGATGTTCGGCGGCCTTTTTCGCGTCGTCGAACGAGATGATGGAGTCGGCGTCGCCGTGCCACCACCGCACCGGCACCTTGACGTCCGCGAGCCGAAAGCCCCAGTCGCGCCCGAAGAGTCGGGCATCATCGAGCATGGCCTGAAACGGCACCTTGCCGTCGAGGACGTGGATGATGTCGTTGATGAACATCGCTTCGATGTCGGGATCGCTGAAGACGCGTTGATCGCCCTCGGGCATCACCTTCGTCAGACCCAGGTACGCGACGTGGGCAAGCGGGATGACCGGGAACAGCAGTCCGGCGGTGATCCTCGCGAACGGTTCGCGCAGTGCCGAGAGCAGGGCGCCGAAGCGGCGGGCGGTGACGATGGCACCGCTGGCGGTGGCGTCGGGTCCGACGGACGGGGTTACCCCGCCGAGGACGGCGACCGCGACGACGCGGCCGGCAAGCGCACCGGTGCCCGCGCAGGACAGCGCATAGGGCCCGCCCCCGGACAGGCCGACGACTCCGAGACGTGCGGCGCCGAGTGCGTCGGCCACACACGCCATGTCGTCCGCGAAGTCCGACACTGACTCGTAGACGTGTGGGTCGGACAGTCCGGAGCCGGGCCGTTCGATCAGCACGACGCGTAGACCGAGCACTTCTGCGGCGCGCCGACCGACGAGCGGGAACTGGCGTCGACCGCCGGGGGTGCCGTGGAACCACAGGACGACGGGGCCGTTGGGATCGCCGTACTCGGCATAGCCGATGCGGCGGCCGTCGGGAAGGTGGAATCGGCCCTCGGCGCGCGGGTTCTCGATGGCTGGCACGCCGGGTGGGCGACGCCAAGGATTCAGCATGTTACAAAGACTCCCTTGTCTGTAAGTAGCCAAATCCTCGCACTGCCGGTTTTGCGGGACTTCACCAGGCCCGACGGATTGGTGTCGGGTGCGGGCCGCGTCGATGGCACGACATGATGGGAGCCATGGACGGAACACGGGTGAACCGGACGACGCGCGCCCTCGGGGCGGTCCTGGGCGTGATCGTGGCACTGCTGATGTGCGGACCGACCACAGGGGTTGCCCAGGCGGCCGTTGCGGCGCCGGCGGGGGATGCCATCGCCATCGGCGACCCGCACGCCCTCGGGGTGGTCGATCTGTACGTGGATCCGATGTGCCCGTTCAGCGGGAAGATGGTCCAGGCGCAGGGCGACGAAATCGGTCAACGCATCGAGGACGGCACGCTTCGCGTCAACCTTCGATTCGTGGACTTCCTCGACAAATACTCGGCCAGCAAGACATACGACATTCGCGCGATCTATGCGACCTACGTCGTGGCCGACCAATCGCGATCGAGCGACATCACGTGGCGCTTCGTCCAGCAGATCTTTTCGGCCGAGCAGCAGCCGGAAGAGCAAGGACCCACGGATCTGGACAACAATCAACTCGCCGAGCTGGCCAACCGCGTCGGGGCACCCCAACCGGCCCAAGACCTCATCAGGCTCGGCCTGCCGATCGGTTACGACGCCCACGCCATCGCCGCCAACAACCTCGCAGTCCTGCGCCAGTTTCCCGAGCCCGGTGTCCCGACCATCGTGATCAACGGCGCACCCGTCGACGGGGAATCGGACTGGCTCGACCAACTACCAGGCGCACAGCGGCGCTAGATCTCCGGCTAGGGGATCCGCGTCGTCGCGTCAGGCCAGGATCGATGCGAGTTCGGTGCGGGGTATCGAGACCGTCTGAGCGCCGGCGGCCGAGATGGTCCACTGGCCCTGGCTGATGAAGAAGAGCACCGCGTCATCGGTGAGGGCGAAGTTCTTGTACATCTCCGCGCCCACGGGATTGTCGTCGATGGGCGCGCCCGGCAATTGCTTCTTCAACTCGGCCTGCACGAGGGGATCGAGCACGGCGACGGGGTCGGCCCCCGGTTTGAACAACGTGTCGAACGTGATCGGCGCCTTCTTGCCGAGGTCGAAATTGAGGGCGTCGTAGTTCGTCACCGGATGGGCGCCACCGAAGTTGCTGTACTCCTCGAAGACCAGGCTTTCGGTACCTGAGGTCGGAGTTCCCGACCGGAATGTCTGCGACTTGATGTCAAGCGCCTTTGGCACATCGCGGACCGGCGGCTCCTCGACGAGCTCGATGAACTGGTCGCGTTGTTTGGTCAGGACGTCAGCCACCGCCTGTTGGTCGGGGTAGTCGACGGGGAAGCTCATGTCGATCGTGTAGTTCGGCGTCTCGGTGTGGACCGTGCAGAGGTTGGCGTCGCCAACCGTTCCCTTGAGCTCGGTGCAGGTGGAGGACGCGGCAGCCGTGGTGGTCGGCGCGGCGGACGTGGTGGCCGCCGCTGGCGTCGACGCTGTCGGCGGCGTCGTCGTGGACTCCGAGGCCGGCTTGGTGGAGCTGTCGCACGCTGCTGCGGCGAGGACCACCGCAACCGCAATCACAAGGTGCCGCTTCTTCATACATGGAGCATGCCTCACTCGATATCAGCGGCACAGTCATTCGCTGGTCCCAGCCACCCGATCGCTGACGGCCAGAGCTGTCGGTAGCTCCCGATACCGTCGAATCGACTTCACAGATGCCGCCGCCTCAGCCCGGCCCGGCGTCTTGCCTGCCGAGGGGAGCTTGCCATGATTCGACCTCACAACGCGACGGCAACAGCGGTTGTCGTGCTCGGCGACGACGAAACCGTCCGCCGCTGTGAACAATTGACGGCCCGCGCCGCGCCACGCTCGCCGACCATCGCCGCAATGTTCGCGTTCGCGGAAGGCGCGCTTACCTCGCACGACGACTTGACCGAGGTCGACGCGGTCGTCTCAGCCGTAGCCCGGGCGATCTCGCTGCGACTGCCGATATGGATGCCCGATCCGCTGGCGGACCTGAGGCGTGAGCAGCACTGCCGTCGGCTGAGTCTGGTACTGCAGCGCCATGGCCTCGACCTGCTGGTGGGCCACGATCTCTGGCCGGTCCCGGACACGGGCGGCCTTAACGAAATCGACCATGCGCTGCGGTGCGAGGTGAAGAACGTCGACGCCCTCGATCGCGCAGCGCTGGCCGCTGCCGGGGTGGAAAGTCTCGCGAGCGTGGTCGAAGAGGCCGCGAATGCTGCGCCGGCGTCCTCGCCCGAAAACGATTGGCCGCCAAAGCTTCCCCAGGCGGGCTTGCCGTGGGCCGAGCGTAGCCAGGCCGTCATGGGCTATGTGCGCTGGCTGGTTGACAGTTGCGGCGTCACCCGCGCGGCGGGCGCCCGGGTGCTGAACTCGTCGGGTCAACGCACCCCTGACGGCCGGGCATGGCAGTCGAGGAACGTGTCGGCGTTGCTCGACGGCCATTACGACCGCGAAGCAGCCGCATGACCGCCGCGGTGTGCTACAGAAGTGCTACAGTCGTAGCATGTCTATGGTCGCCTCCCGTGAACTGCGAAACGACACGGCGGGCGTGCTGCGTCGGGTCCAAGCCGGCGAAGAGGTGACGATCACGGTGAATGGGCGAGCCGTCGCAATGATCACCGCGGTGCAGCCCAGGCGGCGGCGGTGGGTATCGAGGGCAGAACTCGTCAAGCGGCTCCAGACCAGTCAGGCGGACCCTGGGTTGCGTGACGACCTCGCTCAGCTCGCCGGTGAAACCACCGACGAACTCGACGAGTTGTGACGACCGATCGGGCCGCGGCCGGCATCCTCGACACCTCGGTGTTCATCGCCAACGAGAGCGGGCGTCAACTCGAGACGTCGTTGATTCCGGAGGAACTCGCCACGACTGTGGTGACCCTCGCCGAACTGAACGCGGGTGTGCTCGCGGCGCGGACCACCGAAATCCGGGCGCGTCGCCTTCGTACGTTGGATGCAGTCGCTGAAATGACCGCGTTACCGGTCGACGAAGAGGCGGCCCAACTTTGGGCGCTGCTACGCGTGCACCTGGCCGAGGCGGGGCGACGGGTCCGAGTCAATGACCTCTGGATCGCCGCAATCGCAGCCGCCAAGCACCTGCCGGTCGTCACGCAGGATGGGGACTTCGATGTCTTAGAAGGCGTCGCGGGTCTCGCGATAATCCACGTCTGACACCTGAGCAGAAGCGGACTATCCCATCCCGCCGCACGTGCGATGATCCCGGAGAGCGAAGGAGTTCGACATGGGGTTTGAGCGAATCGACGACCTGCTGAACGGCGTGACGGCCGACGGGTCCCTGCATGGCATCGCCGCCACGATCGTCAGCCGCGACGGCGTCCTCTACGAGGGCGCAGCCGGAGACGCCGGGCCCGACACCATGTTCCGCAACGCATCGATGACGAAGGCCGTCGCGACCACCGCGGCGCTGCAGCTCGTCGAGCAGGGCCGCCTCGACCTCGACGCAACGGCGGCGTCGATCGTGCCCGAGTTCGGCGAGCTCCAGGTGCTCGACGGGTTCGAGGGCGGTGAGCCGGTCCTACGCGCGCCCAGGACGCAGGCGACCGTCCGCCAGCTGATGAACCACACGTCTGGCTGCGGCTACCACTTCCTCAACGAGAAGCTCTTCAAGTACTGCACCGACTACGGCTTCCCCGACGTGCTTTCGGGGAAGAAGCAGAGCATCAGTGCGCCGCTGGTCCACGATCCCGGCACGGTCTGGGAGTACGGCGTCAGCACCGATTGGGTCGGCCAGGTCGTCGAGGCCGTGAGCGGCCAGACGCTGGGCGACTACCTCGCCGACAACGTCTACGGCCCACTCGGCATGACGGACTCGACGTTCGCCCCGAGTGACGAGCAGCGCGAGCGCTTGTTGCCGGTCCTCTCCAGAGCGCCGGACGGCAGCCTGGCACCGACCGAAATCGACCTAGATGTCGAGCAGGAATGGGACGCAGCCGGCCACGGGTCCTACGGGACGATCGCGGACTACGGGCGTTTTGTGCGCGCATGGGTCAACGGCGGCGAGCTCGACGGCACGCGCATCCTCAAAGAGGAGACGGTGGAGCTCGCCTTGCGGGACCACCTCGACGGGGCGCCGCTGCCGAAGAGGCTGGAGCCGACCGTCCCCGAGCTGTCCAACCCGGTCGATCTGCTCGACGTGCCGCAGGGGTGGGGCCTCGGGTTCCACGTGTACCTGATCGATCTGCCAGGCATGCGCAGCGCCGGCTCGGGCGACTGGTCGGGATTGTTCAACAGCTTCTTCTGGATCGACCGAACAGCGGGGATCGGCGCGGTGATCGCGACGCAACTGTTGCCGTTCTTCGACGGCAAGATGGTCGAGACGATCCTCCGCTTCGAGGCTGCGGTTTACGCGGAGCTAGGCGCGGACATCTCGATCACCGGGTGACGGCGTAGCGGAGGTGGGCCACGCCGGGGGCGTGCAGGACGCGGACCAGTTCCAGCTCGGGGAAGCCGGCCTCGAAGCCGTCGAACAGGCGCTCGCCGGAGCCGAGGATCGCCGGCGTCACCTGCAGGTCGATCTCGTCGACGAGGCCGGCCTTGATCGCCTGCCGGGCGCAGGAGGCGCCTCCGGCGATGGAGATGTCCCGGTCGCCGGCAGCCGCCTGGGCTTGTGCGTAGGCAGCTTCGATTCCGTCGGTCACGAAATGGAAGGTGGTACCGCCCTCCATCTCGATCGGCTCGTGTGCGTAATGGGTGAGGACGAACACCGGGCAGTGATACGGCGGGGTGTCGCCCCACCAGCCTTTCCAGTCCGAATCGGCCCATTCGCCACGGATGGGCCCGAACATGTTGCGGCCCATGATTGTTGCGCCCATGCCGTCCAGCATCTCGGACATCACCTGCTGGTTGACCGGGTGCTCGCTGGCCGGCCCGATATGCCAATGGTGAACATTAATGCCACCCACGCCGAGGGGATTCTCCTCGCTCTGGTCGGGTCCCGCGACATAGCCGTCCGCCGAGATCGACATCGAGAGGTTGGTTCGCGTCATGCCAAAATTCCGTTCGGTCGGGTCGATTCAGTGGGCCTCTAAGAAGACCACTGGGCCGCCCGAAACTCATCGGCGAGGGTGCCCCGGTGCCAACATGCCGGTCTTCCAACTAGAACAACGACAGCTGCCGCGTGTTCTCGTCACCGAACTTGACCGGCACTGGCCGCTGGCGCACCCGCACCGGCCACCAGAACCACCGCCCGAGCAGCGCGGCGATGGACGGCGTCATGAACGACCGCACGATCAGCGTGTCGAACAGTAGACCCAACGCGATCGTGGTGCCGATCTGGCCGAGCACGAGGAGGTCACCGACGACGAATGACGCCATGGTGAAGGCGAACACCAGGCCCGCGGCCGTCACCACCGAACCGCTGCCCGCCATCGACCGGATGATGCCGGTGTTGATGCCGGCGTGGATCTCCTCCTTGAACCGGGAAACCAGCAGCAGGTTGTAGTCCGACCCCACCGCGAGCAGCAGGACCACGGCCAAAAGCAATATCACCCAATACAACTCGATACCCAACAGGTGCTGCCACACCAACACCGACAAGCCGAACGACGCACCCAACGACAACGCCACCGTGCCCACGATCACCAGCGCCGCCACGATGCTGCGCGTGATGAACATCATGATCAGCAGAATCAGGCTCAGCGCGGCGATGCCGGCAATGATCAGGTCGTACTTAGCCATCTCGGCAATGTCCGCGTAGGTCGCCGCCGTCCCGCCGATGTAGATCTTCGAGCCCGCCAACGGCGTTCCCTTCACCGCCTCGACCGCCGAATGCCTGATCGCCTCGATATGCGAAATGCCCTCGGGCGTCGCCGGATCCACGTCGTGCGTGATGATCATCCGCGCGGCCTTGCCGTCCGGCGACAGGAACAACTTCAGCCCCCGCTGGAACTCCGGGTTGCTGAACGCTTCAGGCGGTAGATAGAACGAGTCGTCGGTCTTCGACGCGTCGTAAGCAGCCCCCAGCTGGGTCGCGTTCTCCAGCGCCGCCGCGGCCTGAGCGTAGAGCCCCGCCGTGGTGGCGTGGTTGGTCATCGTCAGGTCGCGGTTGGTCTGCTTGATTTTCGATCTGCGGCGGAATCAGCGCGATCAACTTCGGTTGTAGCTCATCCAACTTCGCGATGCTGGCCGACACGTTGGCCAACTGGTCTGTCAATTGGTTGATGCCATCGAGTGCGTCGAACAGGGATCGAATCGCCCAGCAGATCGGGATGTTGAAACAGTGTGGCTCCCAATAGAAGTAATTGCGCAGCGGCCGGAAGAAGTCATCGAAATTGGCGATCTTGTCGCGCAGGTCCTGAGTCGTGGCGACCGTATCCTGGAATGCCTGGCTCTGCTCGTGGGTGATGTCGCCGGCCTGCTGCTGCACCGCGAATTGCTGCCGCAGGAGGTCGATCGAGTCGTTGATGACACCCACCTGCGTGAGCATGTCGGAGGCACGAGCCTGTTGGAAGGGCAGGTTATTGATCTGCGCCCCGCTCTGCGCGCTGATCTGGAACGGGATCGACGTGTGGTCGAGCGGAGTGCCCAGCGGCCGGGTGATCGATTGCACCTGCGCGACGCCGTCGGTGTGGAAGACAGCCTTGGCCACGCGCTCCAACAGGATCATGTCGGTGGGATTGCGGAGGTCGTGGTCGGTTTCGATCATCAGCATTTCGGGATTCAGCCGCGCCTTGGAGAAGTGCCGCTCCGCTGCGGCGTATCCCACATTCGACGGGGCATCGGCCGGCAAGTACACGCTGATGTCGTAGTTCACCTTGTAGCCGAACAGCGACAGAAGTCCGACGAAGGCGAGCGCCAGCGTGGCGATCAGGATCGGCCCGGGCCATCGAACGATCACCGTCCCAATCCGGCGCCAGCCCCGTTTGGCCGTCTTGCGCTTGGGCTCCAGCAGACCGAAGCGGGCGCCGATCACCACCACCGCGGGCGCCAGCGTCAGTGAGGCCGCCAGCGCGACGAGCACACCGATGGCGGCCGGGATCGCCCAGGCTCGAGAAATACGCCAACCGGGTGAAGTACAGGCAGGCCACCGCGCCGACGATGGTCAGCCCCGACCCCAAGATCACGTGCGACGTCCCGCGATACATGTCGTAGTAGGCGGCCTCACGGTCCATGCCTTCGTTGCGTCTCTCGTGATAGCGACCCAACAGGAAGATCATGTAGTCGGTTCCGGCGGCGAGGACCAGAAGCGTCAGCATATTGGTCGCATACGTCGACAGGCCGATGACGCCGGTGTTCGCCAGGAACGCGACGATCCCGCGCGCCGCCGACATCTCGATGAGCACCGTGATGAGCGCCAGGATCATGGTGACGAACGAGCGGTAGACGATCAGCAACATCAATGCGATAACGCCGACGGTCAACGCCGTGACAAACGCGGTGCTGTCGTTGCCCACCTCGAAGTTGTCGGTGACCTGCGCAGCCGAACCGGCGACATAGGCGTGAATGCCCGGTGGCGCAGGCGTTTCGGCGACGATGTCGCGCAGCGCGTTGACCGACTCCAACGACAACGCCTCGCCCTGATTGCCTGCGAGGAACACCGCAACGTAGGCGGCCTTGCCGTCGGGACTCTGCGAGCCCGCGGCGGTCAGCGGGTCGCCCCAGAAGTCCTGCACGTGCTGCACGTGTTTGGTGTCCTCGTTGAACCGCCTGACCAACTCGTCGTAGTAGGCGTGCGCTTCGGCGCCGAGCGGCTCGTCGCCTTCGAGCACCACCATCGCGGCGCTGTCGAAGTCGAATTCGTCGAACACCTTGCCGATACGCTGAAATGCCTGCAGCGCGGGCGAATCGGGGGCGGCCAACGCCACATTCTGTTCTTCGCCGACCACCTCGAGTTGCGGCACCAGCACGTTCGACAGGACGGTGACGGCCAGCCAGAACAACACGATCGGTGCGCAGAGCCGACGAACCCACTTGGCGAAGCGGTCCGTCGCCGTTGGGCGTTGGGCGAGTTGGTGGCTCATCCGGACTTGTCCAAGCAGTAGGTGAAGGCGTTCAACGCGTTGACCGTTCTCTCGTCCTTGACGACGTCGTCGATCTTGATCCGGCAGCCGATGGAGTCGCCGTCGCCCTGGGCGGAGACGTTGACGAAGACGGCCGGTTGAGTGGTGGTCGTGTCATAGGTCCACGGCAGCGTCACGGCGTCGGCCCGCTGTGGTTGGGCGTGCACGTCGGTATAGGTGATCAATGCCGTCGTACCCGGAGGCCCGAAGACCTCCATGACGACGCGCTTGGGGTTGAACGGATGGATCTCATTCGCGGCCCCGCTGGGGGTGGACACGACGTCTTCTGAGCCGAAGATGCCCTGGAGTCGGTAGACCGCGAATGCCGCCACCGCGACGACGAGTACCGCCACCAGTAGCATCCACCGGCGCATCAATCGCCTTGCGATCGAAACCCGCTGCATCCGTGACCCTTTCGACGAGCGGTGACGCGTTGACGGACAGTAGGACGTTTCTCGGCAGGTATACCAATTAGGTTGACGGTACTGTGCGGGACCGGACCGTACAGGGTGTATGGGAGTTAGGCATTGTGACGAGTGAGGCTGGGGATGAGCACGTTGTCGACGAGGTCTCGGATGGCGCGGCGGGACGGGGGCCGGCCGGTGAGCACCGAGCGGTAGATGAGGTAGCCGGGCAGCACGTCCCACAGGTCCTCGGTGATGGCGGAGGCCTCGATCTCGCCTCGCGCGGCGGCCCGCTTCAGGATGTGCGACATCAGCGCTTTTCGCTGGTCAAGGAACTGTTCCTGCATCGTCGCGTAGAGATCGGCGCTTCGAGAAGTCTCGACGAGCACCGCCCGGATAGTGCCGACATGGTTGCTGACGTGAGCGCTAATTTGCCCCGCGAGTGCCAACAGATCGCTGCGCAGCGTGCCGGTGTCGGGGTCGACCGCGATGTGTCGGGTGCCCTCGACGAATGCGGCCAACACGAGCTCGGCTTTCGTCGGCCACCGCCGGTAGAGCGTGGCCTTGCTGGCGCGTGCAGTCGCGGCCACCGCGTCGAGGCTCAACCGGTCGTACCCGTGTTCCTGCAGCAGCTCCAGGGTCACCCCGAGCAGCTCAGCTTCCCGCGGTGACCACGGGGACTCCGTGGCGCCGTTGGAACTCCGAATCACGGGGACCTCCACGTCAACATGTGGGAACGAGTATCAAGCATTGGGGTTGACGATTGGGGCGAACGCGTCAACGGGCTGCGGGAACATCGACGGCGCCTAGCCTCACGGCTCGGCGACGGCCGGAGCCGCACGCCGTTCCACCCGCGACCCCGTGCTTACGCCATCGAAAACAGCTCTTGCATCACCACGACGCTCGCCGCGCGCTGCAGACCGCCTTCCACACCGCGATGCGTTGATCGTCTGGGACCTCCAGCAGCTGATCGGGCGCCGCGCCGACTCTCTTCATGTCGTAGATCGGCTGGTCCTTCGCGGCCAGCGATGCGAACGTATCCCGATAACGCCCTTCATCTCAATCGGCTCGTGTGCGTAATGGGTGAGGACGAAGACCGGGCGGTGATAGGGCGGGTATCGCCCCACCAGCCTTTCCAGTCCGAATCGGCCCATTCGCCGCGGATGGGCCCGAACATGTTGCGGCCCATGATTGTTGCGCCCATTCCGTCCATCATTTCGGACATCACCTGTCGGTTGACCGGGTGATCGCTGGCAGGCCCGATATGCCATTGGTGAACATTGATGCCACCCACGCCGAGGGGATTCTCCTCGCTCTGGTCGGGTCCCGCGACATAGCCATCTGCGGAGATCGACATCGAGAGGTTGGTTCGCGTCATGCCAAATTCCTTCGGGTCAATTCAGTGGGCCACCAAGCAGACCACTGGGCCACGCGAAAGTCATCGGCGAGGGGCAGAGATCCTGTGCACTTTATGGCGACGATGACGCCAGGTGGCCCGGGTGCCCTGCGGTCGGGACGAAATCCGTTGGCGCCGAGTTCGCGTCCGCGTCCAGCGGATCCCCGGATGTCGGCTCCGACTCGCCGGCGCGCACCGCCTCGAGCTGCGCGGCGAACGCGACACCGAGGAAGAGCGCGACTGAGGACAGGTTCGCCCACAGCAGCAGGGCGAAGATTCCGGTCAAGGGTCCGTACGTACTGCCGAACGCGGCGCTCTTGACGACATAGAGCGCGAACAGCCCGGTCAACAGCAGCCACAGGCCCAGCGACACTCCGGAGCCAAACGCCAGCCACGAATACCCGGGCTGCTGCCGGCGCGGCGCGCGCTCGAGGATGACGGTGAACGACGCCCACGCCAGCACGATTCCGACCGGCCAACTGCCGATCGTCCACAGCGTCTGGAACGTGCCGCCCAAGCCGTACGTCTCAGCAAGCGACTCGCCGAGCGCGTCGCCGGCGATGATGACGAGGAAACCCAGCTGCAACAGCAGGCCGGCGGTCAACGCCATCAGCAGTGCCCGACCGTACTTCCGCAGCGCCGGCCTGTCGCGTTCGATGCCGTAGATGCGGTTGGCGCCCCGCTCGATCTGGCCCATCGCCGTCGTCAACGCGACGATCGCGGCGAGCAAACCCAGCCACAACGCGAGTTGACCGCCGGTCACGCCTTGCTCCTGAGTCCGCTGCGCGGCCTGCTCCACCATGTCGCCCTGGTCCTTGCCGGGCAGCACGCCGGCCACGGTCTGGATGATGACCTGCCCGACCTTCTCCTGATGCAGTGCGCTGGCCAGCCCGACGGCCGCGATGATCAGCGGGATGAAGGACAGGCACAACTGCAGCGCCAACGCGCGCGAGTGGGAGAAGCCGTCGCCGTAGCGGAACCGAATGAACGAATTCTTGACCAGGTTCCACCGGCCATATCGCCGCAGGGCCGTCACGGCGTCGTCGGCGGAGAGTTCATCGCCGGAGATGGTGATCGTCTCCGGCACGCGACTCGCGGTTCCCATCGAATCCTCCCTACTGGGTCATGCGGCCGCCGCCGTCGGCTGCGGCACCCGCACGACGAGAGCTCCCGGCGCCACGCGTACGTCGATGCGATGACCATCGGCGATGACCTCGCCGTCCATCTGGCGAGGCACCGGACGATCGGCCTCGATCGAGATCGCTTGTCCCCGAAAGCGTTCCAGATGACGATCCTGCGTGTGCGGCCGGCGCACGATCCGGAGGGCCACCCGAAGCCAGTCGCGAAGTGTCCGCGGCGCAACGATGACCACGTCGAGCATGCCGTCGTCGGCCGCGGCATCGGGCAGTAACTCGAGGCCGCCCTCCAGCTGACCGACGTTGCCGACCAGCACCGTGCGCGCAGACCGGCGCAGCGGCGGTCCGCCGTCAATGCACAGCCGCACGTGCATCATGGGGTCCCGCAGGTGCCGCAGGGCACTGGCCACGTAGGCGGGCCAGCCCGCAAATCGCTTCATGCCTTCGGTGGTGTCGGCCATCATCGCCGCGTCGAAACCCATTCCTGCCATCACCGCGAACGGCTGGTCGTCGACCAGTCCCAGGTCGATGCGGCGGTCCACCCCGTTGACGGCGGCTGCCAACGCGTCGTCGAGCTCAAGCGGAATCCCGAGATTGCGGGCGAGCAGATTGCCGCTGCCCAGCGGAATGATCGCAACGGGCAGGTCAGTGCCCGACAGTGCGCCGAGGCACGCCATCACGGTGCCGTCGCCGCCGCATATCACCACGAGCTGGACACCCGCCCCGACCGCGGCCTCCGCCATGCCACGGCCCGGATCCTCCGGCGTAGTTTCCAGCCACACGGACGGCGACCAACCGGCGGCCGCCAGCGTCTTGTCGATCTGCTCGCGCGTTTCCGTCACGTCCGACTTCGCCGGATTGACGATGATCGCTGCACGCATCACCCGTTCACCAGCCTGCTCTGCGGCGTCGACGGCGCCGTCTCGGCGGCGGCCAGCATCATGGCTACGCACATAGAAGATCACGACGCTCAACCAGATCGCCCCGAGGAGCGCGCCTGCGAGGACGTCGGTCGGGTAGTGCATGCCGCGGTACACGCGACTGATCGCGATCGTCAATGGGACTGCCGCGCAGACGATTACGGCGAACACCACGACCCACCGCCTCCGGCTGTGCCAGGCGACGATCGCGGCGATCGAACCGTAGAAGCACACGGCCGCAGCGGTGTGGCCCGACGGGAACGACGACGTCGGCGGCGCGACGTCCAAATGCGTGACACAGCGGCCGCGGGCGGTCGATGAACAGTGTCGTCGTCATGAAGATGGCCGTCTCGCCCACCACCGCGTAGATGACCACCAGTGACTCGCGCCAGCGGCCGAACGCCAAGCGGAACCCCGCCGCGGCCAGCACTGTGAGAACGATGATCGTCGGTGTGGCCGACAGCGTCGTGATGATTTTGCTTTCCGATATCCCGTCTTGCTGGCGGTACTCCACGAGCCGCCGCGGCACGTCCGCGTCCCACCGGCCGATGGCCGCTCGACGGAAATACGTCGGTGACGACATACCCCAGCAGAATCATCAGCGCGGCAAGGCAGAGTGCCGGGACGACAAGCCACCGCACATCCCGTAGGACGCCTCCCACACCGTGCGAACGCATTCCAGCGAAGTACCCGTTCACGTGCTCGTTTACTCTCGGGTCAATATCCGTGAAGCGAACTCGCAGCTCACCGCGGCGACGGCTGCTCGGCGCTACCGACTTCAGCTGGGCCGCAAGACCGGCTGCCCGGTCTCGCGCCGCCATGCCACGTAGGCCCAGGTCGTCACGGCGACCCACGCGATGCCGAGCATGATTCCGGCCAACACGTCGCTGACGAAATGGACGCCGAGAACCACTCGGGCAAGTGCGACGGCGACGACGATCAGAGCGGCCGCGATGACCGCCGCGATGCGGCCGCGGCGCGACAGGAAGCGAAGCGTGAGCAGAAGCAACAGGCAGCAGCCGATCGACGCGCCGAGCGCGTGGCCGGACGGGAACGACAATCCCGGCGCCGTCGAGACAGGATCGGGCAGCGCCGGACGGGCTCGGCCGACGAGAACCTTCAGCACGACTCCTAGCGCGGCGCCCCCGAACACGGTGGTGAGAAGCCATGCTGCATGACGGCGTTCGCCGCGAACCAGGTACGTGAACGCGATCAGCGTCAGCACGACACGGAACACGTTTGGGTCGAAGACGCGGCTGAGGACCTCGGCCGTTCCGACGAGTTCGGGATGCGCGGTGTCGATCCGCCTGAATGCCTGTGCGGTGCCGGTGTCGAGGCTGCGCAACGGCATCCAGCCCGCACGGACAAGCACCAGGAGGAGGGTGAAAGTCATTGCCGCCACGAATGTGCCGACCAGACCCGCGCCGAGCCGCAACCCGAATCGCTCGTCGGCCGCGGAAAGATGGTGGTGGACAGGCCCCCACAGCTTCCGCGGCATGCCGTCTTGATTACCCCGCGCGCGGTCGTCGAACCACGTCCGTTTCGGCGATCCACGCTGAGGGTATGAAGTGCCTGCATGACGAGTGTCAAGGGTGCGGTCAACGAAGCCACCCAGACTCGCGTCGTCGAATGGATCGCGCGTGCCGGCTATCCCGTCAGCGGACTACTGCATCTGCTCATCGCCTACCTGATCGTACGGATCGCGCTGGGCTTCGGCGGCGATGCCGACCAGACGGGCGCACTGGCGACGCTAGCCGGCAGCGGCGGTGGCGCTCTGCCGCTGTGGATCGTGGCCGGCGGACTCCTCGCACTGGCGATGTGGAGATTCGCCGAAGCGGTGCTGGGTCTGCATCCGGCCGAGAGCACCCACGCGCATTGCTCGCAATTCGCCGATCAGCGACAGGCTCAAAGCTTTCGGTCTGGGCCTCATCTACTGTGCCGTCGCATTCACGGCCATCCAATTCGCGCTGGACGTTTCGCGGTGGGGCAAGAGCACGACTGCAGGGCTCAGCGCGCGGCTGATGCAGTCCGGCGGCGGGAAGACCGTGCTGGTGATCGTCGGGTTCGTGATCGCGACGATCGGCGCCTACTACGTACACAAAGGCGCAACCAGGAAGTTCCTCAACGACCTGACGGTTCCGGGCGGCCGGCTGATCACAGTGCTGGGTGTCTGCGGTCATGTCGCCGAGGGACTGGTGCTGTTCGCGGTCGGGCTGTCGGTGATCGTGGCGACCTACGTGAGCGATCCGTCCAAAGCAACGGGTTTGGACGCGGCAGTCAAATCGTTGGGGCATGCTCCGTATGGAACGGCGATATTGATCGCTGCGGCAATGGGTTTCGCGGCCTATGGCTTGTACAGCATCGCTTTGGCGCGCTACTCACGTATGTGAGCCGCCGTCTACTCGACTTGTATGCCGCGCACATCCAGTCGGCGCAGCACATCGTCGACCACCGTCGGATCCGTTCCCGAACGTGAACGCGCGCTGAGAATCTCCTCTCGCGCCGCCGTCAGCATCGCGTCCTTGACGGCGCGGATCTCGTCCGCTCGGCCGGCGTCACCGTCGGGATCCGAACGACGACCCATCGCGTGCCACATCCGCGCCGCACCGTCCTCGACGTGATCGATCACTTCGGAGTCGATGCTGTCGTCGCCCCGCAACTCGTCCAGCCGTCGCTGACCCGCCTCCTGCGCCCGCCGCATGAGGTCCCGCGCCAGGTCATCCTGGTCGTCACCGGACGCGGTCACATTCAACCTTCGCACTAATACTGGCAACGTAAGCCCTTGCAGCAGAAGCGTTGCCGCCACCACGACGAATGCAATGAAGATCAGCCGTTCGCGCTCGGGGAAGTTCGGTGGCAACGCCATCGCCGCGATCAGCGTGACCACTCCGCGCATTCCCGCCCACGACGACACCGTCATCTCGCGCCAACCCACCGGCTCTGCGGTCTGATTTCGCCGCCTGCGGACTCGTTCGTCGATCGTCGCCACCGGAAAGATCCAGACGAACCTGATCGCGATCACCACCGCGGTGACGATCGCCGCCTGCGTGAGCATGGTGCCGACGGGCTCGTCGACTTCCAACGCGATCGTGCGCAACTCCAAACCGACGAATGCGAAAGCCGCACCCGTCACCAACAATTCGACGATTTCCCACATCGTCATCGAGACAATCCGCGTTTGCGCCGACTCCTGGTCACCGTACCGACTCAGCGACAGCGCCAGCGTCACGACCGCCACCACACCGCTGCCGTGCGCGGCATCGGCTGCGGCATAGGCGACGAACGGCGTCACCAACACGAACGCGCTGCCCGACGGATGGGCAGGCAGCCTGTTCAGCAGCCACCGCGCCGCGAATGCGACCGCGAGTCCCACCAGCACACCGACGACGGTCGCCAACGCCAATTGGATGCCGGCTTTCGCCGGAGAGAACGCCCCCGTCATCGCGGCCGCGACCGCCACCTCGTAGAGGACCAGGGCCGTCGCGTCGTTCGACAAGCCCTCACCCTCGAGGATTGTGCGCAGCCGACGCGGCAGACGCAGTTTCTGCGCGATCGCCGTCGCCGCCACCGGATCCGGCGGTGCCACCGCTGCGCCGATCGCCACCGCCGCGATCAAGGGCAACCCCGGCACCAACGCCTGCAGCACCCCACCGACGACGAACGCCGTCACAGCGACCAACGCCACCGCCAGAAGGCCGATCGCCCGCCGGTTGTCCAGAAACTCCCGCCATGAGGTCCGCCGTGCGGCGGCGAAAAGGAGTGGCGGCAAGATCAGCGGCAGCAGCAGGCTCGCGTCGATCGCCGGCACCCGCACTGCAGGCAACAGCGCCAACGCCATGCCGAACACCAGCATCACCGCCGGATATGGCACGTTGATTCGGTCGGCGAGCGGTGCGAGCACGACAGTGGCGACGAACAACACCAGCAATAGGGTTAGCTCAGCCACCTCGCCCCATTACCCACTTAATCGTTGCGGAACCTTCGGAGCGGCGTTTGGCCACTACGTCATCGAAAACAGCTTCTGCATCACGACGACGCTCGCGACGCGCTGCAGGCCGCCCTCCACCGCGATCCGCTGATCGTCTGGGACTTCCAGCAGCTGATCGAGCGCCGCGCCGACCTTCTTCATGTCGTAGATCGGCTGATCCTTCGCGGCCTGCGAGGCGAACGTGTCCCGATAGAACGTCAGCATCGGGTCGTTCGGGTTGCGCGTCGGTGGCGTCGTGAACGGATGCTTCTGCCGGTCGTACACCTCCGGGATCAACACATCCTTCGTCGCCTCACGCAGCACATGCTTCTCCCGAATTCCCTTCACCTTCATGCTCACCGGCACGTGCGCCGCCGCTTCGGCGACGTGATGGGGTCGATCGACGCAGCCACGATCAGGCCGCGTGTCGATACACCAGCTCCGCTGGTTCACCTCCGGGGACTGCGACTGCCTGCAGCAGTTGCTCATGGTTTTCACGGACACCGCGGTAGCTCTGCAGGTACCGGTCGATCTGCTCACGCCGCAGCGGCCGCGCCCAGATGTTCGCACCGTCGATTTCGATGCCACTGTCGTTGGACGCCGCGCGCTTACGGGCACCGATGCGGAACCCCGCGACCGTCGCGACCATCAACCCGAGCAGGCCGGCGCCGATGATCCCCGCCGCCGCGCTCCCGGCGGCCAGTGCGTAGACGAACGTCCCGAGCGCAACGAACGTCAACAGAAAACACACATACGCCACATCGGTCGCAGAAATCTCGCGCATTGCCCTCATCACGTTGATCAGCTCCAAACACTTCAGAAACGCTACGCGTATCGTAGCGCTACGCTTAGTGTAGCGTTTTGTCCGCCTCCGCTATTCCCGGCGACAAAGGAGGAGTCGATGGCGAAGCGCCCGGACGTCGATGACGGCATCGCCGACGCCACCTTGGCGCTGCTGCGCACCAAAGGCCCAAGATCAGTGACGGTCGAGGCGGTGGCGGCACGCTCGGGCATCGCCAAGACCACCATCTACCGCCGGCACAGCGACCGTCGCGACATGTTGGCCGCCGCGCTGTCGCGAGTGACCACTCCCGAACCGCTCGCAGTCGACGCTCAGCCACCCGATCTGTTGCGGTGGCTCATCCACGAAGCCGTCAAGACCATCGAAGTCGGCATCGGCTTCGGTGGCCTGGCCGCCATGCTCACCGACGACGACCCCGACTTCACCAAGCTCTTTCGCCGCATCCTCGCCCGCCAGCGAGCCGAACTGGAGTCAGTGATCGACGCTGCGAAGGCGGATGGATCGTTCCGCGACGATGTCGACGGGGCGACACTCGTCGACGCCATCGTCGGTGCACATATCGCCGAGCGCGCCCGCACAGGACGAGTCGCGAAGGGGTGGGAAACGCGACTGTTCGATCTCTTCTGGCCCGTCGTGCGACCCTGAGCCGAGCCACGTGTATCCGGGCGGCGGCCAGCGCCTCGCGCGGCACGGGAGTGCCTAGAAGGCGCATGCGCCGTTAGCCTGTGGAAAGATTCAAGACATTCGCGTGGGCGTGACGATGCGAGCGCGGGGGGTTCCGCCTGGTTAAACCACTGACAGGGTTGTCGGTGGGCGCATCGGTCACGCCTGGAAATGCCCGGAAGATGTTTGGAGTTTCCATGTCCGCCCACAGGGTTTCTGAGCACGATCCCGCCGCCTCACCGATAGCGACAGCGCTCGTCTGGCTCGGTGGTGGCGAGGGACGCGAGGTCGGTGCTCGCCACGAGCGGTCCACCCTTGTCAGCGCCGGGGTGGTGGTGCTGCTCGCGGCGATGCTGGCGTGGCTGGTGGCGGCCGTCGCCCTGACCGAGTCGACAACCTGGCCGATAGCGGCCGTGGTCGCGGTGACGTCAGGGTTCGGGCTGCTGGTCGGTGCGATGGGCCGCGCGATCACCTTCGGCACGATTCGTGGTGGCCTCGATGTAGCGGGCCGTGCTGCCGTCATGATCGCCATCGGGCTCGTGGTCGGCGAACTCGCCGCCGTCGTCGTGTTCTCCGGATCGATCGATCGGCTGCTCGACGAGCAGGCGGCGCGCACCGTCGCGTCCACCCCGGCGGCATCGCAAGCCGCGGCCGAGCTGGACCGGAGTCGCACAGCGCGCGACGGGCTCGACGACGCTGTGGAGCAGGCCGTGCAACGCCGCCAGGAGGCCCTGGTGGTGGCGCGTTGCGAGTTCAATCCCGGGCCCGACTGCCCGCAGACCACGATCACCGGCGTGCCCGGTGCCGGCCCGGAAACCCGGACGGCGAACGACTTTCTCGCTGACGCTCAGCGGGCGCTCGACGGTGCGTTGGCGGAGCGAGACCGTCAGGCACCCGTGCTCGATGCCCAGATAGCCGATGGCGATCGGGCGCTCGCGCAGGCCCGGCAAGCGGCGATGGCCGATGCTGATCGGGGGCTGGGCGCCCGGTGGGTCGCGATGAACGAACACACGCTGGCCAATTCGGGTGCTTTTGTTCTGCGACTGCTCGTCGATGGATTCTTCGTCCTGCTGAGCCTCCTGCCGCTGATCCTCAAGCTTTGGCGGGGCGAGACGTCCCAGGATCGCGGCATATCCGCCGATGTCGAGCAGGATCGAGCCGAACTGAACGCCGACACCGCGATCGCGGTGAAGCGGGCCGAGGTGCGCGCAGCCATCGACAACATGTGGGCCGAACAGCAGCTGGCCAGTACCCGCGTGGCCGTCGAGGCCCAACTCCAGATCGATCGCGAGCAGCAGCGCCGCCGGGTGATCGAGGCGACCCGGCCGGCGGTGACCGCACGGTCGGAGCGCATACCCCAGGCCGCGATAGAGGATGTGTACCTGCCGATCGCCGCCGAGGCCGAAGCGGCCAGCCTCTTTGCGACCGAGTTGCCGGTCGCGCCCGCGGTGGTCGACGTGCCCGACAGTGAGGACAACGTCTCGGAAACCTTGCCTTCACGCGTCGACGAAGAGCGGTCCAGTGGAGCCGGACGTCCGCTGATCCCGGCCATTCCGGATGTCACCCGGGCCGCCGCGCGCTGGATTCGGCCGCTGGTGCCGCCGATCATCATCAACGCGATCGACACCACCACCAAGCCACTACGGGGTGTGCGGCAGATCTTCGAGGAGACCGAGGAAATTCACTTCTCCATGCGACGCACTCACAGGGTGAGTACTCACATGGAAGAGACCGAGGAGGTCTCGCGAGAGCACGCTGCGGATGCGACTGATGACGCCGGCTCGCGGAATGCGACCGTCGAACGCGACGACCGCGAACACGACTACGACCGGCTCGGTGCCGCCGAGCACGCACCGCGCGAAATGACGAGTAGTCGGGGCCGGGCCGAACTCGCCGGGAGAAGCACGCGTGAACTCCGTGGGCACGGCGGTCCCCGGGAACTCCCACCGGGACGGTAGGGGCCGCGCACCTGTCTCGGTTCGATTGATGAGCCGAGTGTCGCCGACGTCAGCCCTTGCCCTTGGCGGACAGCCCAAAGCAGTTCGATGCTGCTTTTCCGAAGCGGGGACTGGCACCGAGATGCAAGTCTGTTACGGCGCCCTGGCGCGCGAAACGACCGACCCGTCCAACGGCGAGAGTATGAGGAGCGCAGTGTCGACATGCAGGCAATGCGGGACGCATACAGCTCCCGCGAACGGGCTCTGCGAGAACTGCGGCGCGACGGCGATCCGACAGGTCGCGGTGCCCAGGCCGGCTCCGAGTGCCGATGGCCAGGCACCGGATCGCGACGAGAACCACCTCGACGCGATCGTGCTGATCACTGACCGCGGAATCGAGCACACCCGAAACGAGGACGCCGCCGCAGCGGGAACCGTGGCAGGCGAGGTGGGGGAGCAGCCACCCGTTATTGCGGCAGTCGTGTGCGACGGCGTCTCCACTTCGGCCGAGGGCCAAAATGCCTCGCGGGCCGCGTCGGTCGCAGGCGTCGACGCCATGTTGGAGGCACTCGCCGCGTCCCGTGACCTGACATCGGTGATGCTGGCCGGACTCTCCGACGCGGCGCAGGCAGCCGCGGAAGCCGAGTCGCCCGACGAAATAATTCCCCCGTCGTCATGCACCTATACGGCCGCGGTCGTCGTGTCGTCGGACGCTGACGAGGTGCAAATCGCTGTCGCCAATGTCGGCGACAGCAGGGTGTACTGGCTGCCCGATCCGCCCGCGCAGCCGCAATGTCTGACGGTCGACGACACCCTTGCGCAGCAACTGATCTCCGCGGGCATACCGGCTGACTCGCCCGCGGTACTGAGAGGTGCGCACACCCTGACCCGGTGGTTCGGCGCCGATGCCGAAACACCATTGTTCGACGAATCGAACGTCAGCACGATGACCACCGCCGACCGAGGCGTCTTGGTGCTGTGCTCCGACGGCCTCCACAACTACGTGTCCGAGGCGGCCGACATCGCCAGGTTCTGCCAAGGACGAACCCCGGACGAGGCGGCCCGTACGCTGGTCGACTATGCATTGCATGCCGGCGGCCACGACAACATCACGGTGATCATCATCCCGATCGGAAGTCCCCATGAGTTCGGTTGAGCGACAGTAGCTTGCATCGAGTCAGAGGTGGGTCGATCGCAACCGCTTGGCGTCAGTTTGACGACCCCCAAGAGCGACAAAGTCGCTCATAGGTTGGCACCACCACATATTGCTCAGCCGAGCCGTGGCGCCGCCCCAACAGCCAAACGGCCGCCTACGC
>CAVRFN010000018.1:0-26113 GCA_963720345.1 uncultured Actinomycetota bacterium | reverse complement strand
ACCAGTGTTAGTGCAGGTCAGCGGTGTCGAACGCGTGCATGTGACGACCGCCGACAGGCCGCGTGCCCACAAGTCATAGATATCCCCGCATCAATCGCGTGACCTACAGCGTGCACATCGGAGTCATCAAGGTGCCCGTAGCGGTCATCGCCAAGGCTTGCCGCCGTATGCCCGCAATTCTTAGCCGGTCGATTCACGGAGTTTGGTCCGCAGCGAGCTCCCACCCGACTCTCACCTTGCCGGGACTCTAGCGAAAGCTAGGGCATTAGATCACTTCGACATTTGCTATTGATGATGTCTGACTTCAGAAAAAATTCGCTGTGATTTTGACGATCATCAAAAGACACTAGTTGTGGGCGTGATAAAGGCAGCTCATCATTGCTGTAATGGTGGCACCGCTTCTTGGGCATTGTTTGCGGAGACGTCTCAGCAGCAGCGATTCGGCGAATAGGGTGTTTGGCTTTTTCACGAGTCTTCTTTGGAATGACTCGGTCACAGGAAATCGTGTCGTAGCTTCATCGATTACGCGCCACTGTGAGGACGCTGGGAGTAATTTGGTCGCCGTCGCCAATATTTGCCCGCGCGTTAAATAAGGGATTGCACGGGCATTAACCAAAGGAGACCGCGATGGGTCACGCCACGAATGTCAGCCGAGTCGGGGCGCTGGCCGTAGCTTTGGGCATCGGGGTCGGGCTGGTTACGACGCCGTGGGTGGCGTCAGCCAAGCCATCAAAGCCAGATGATTCCTCGTCTACGGATTCTGCAGCGAGTGCAGCGAGTGCAGCGAGTGCAGCGACGAAGCCGGAACGGAACGTGGCCGTCTCGAAGAACGGTGTGGTGGTGAAGCAGAGGGGCACCGCGACCGCGACCTCCGTGGAGGGTTCAAAGGCGAAAGCCAAGGGCGCCAACAGTTCTGCCACCGCGACAGGTGGCGAGGGTAACAAGGTAAAGGTCAAGGGCGACAACAGCAACGCGACGGCGAACGGCACCGACAACACCGTCACCGTCGAGGGCGACAACAGCACCGCGACGGTGACTGGCGACAACAGCAGCGCCGCTGTGGTCGGCGACAACAGTTCGGCGTCCGTCGGCGGAGTCGGCAGCACCAACAACACCGCCACTGTGACCGGCGACAACAGCAACGCCTACGCGGGCTTCGGCAACAACAACAGCAACAACACCGCCACCGCCACCAATAACGGCACCGCCGTCGCACCCAACAGTGTCACGGCCGCCGCGGGCCTCGGCGACAACAACACCGGCAACACCGCCACGGCCACAAACAACGGCACCATCAACGGCAACATCCAGGCCGTCGCCGGCGCGGGCAACAACAACACCGGCAACAGCACCACCATCACCAACAACGGCACCGTCAATGGCAACCTCAATGGCAGCACTAACGACACCAACAACACCCTCATCATCACAAACAACGGCACCACCAACGGCTTCGTCGATCTTTCCCTGGCGGGTAATGGGACCGGGAATCCCCCCGTCATCTTCACCAACGACGGCACCATCATCGGCGGCTCCTAGTCCCGCGGCTGCAACCAACACGGCCGACCCACCGGGCACCGGCGTTGTTTGCCGAGGCCAGCTTTAGTGCGGCACCGCGTCCTGAAAGCCGGCTGGTTTACCTGGTATCAACCAGCGCCTCGAAACGTCCTTACACACCAGCGGTCGGCGGTTCGATACCGTCCGCGCCCACTTCCCTTTGACCCAGGCGCTAGCCGTGCTGGGATCAATGCCATGACGAAGCCAGAATCTCTGACCATGTCGCTCGAAGAAGCGATGCGCACGCAGCGGGCGATCCGTCGGCTCAAGAGCGACCCGGTGGACGACGCCCTGGTGCTCCACCTGCTCGAACTGGCCATGAAGGCCCCGACGGGCTCGAATGCGCAGAACTGGGAGTTCATCGTCGTCAAGGACCGCGAGGTCGTTGCGAAACTCGGCCGGCTGAATAGCACGGCCATCAATCTCGGCGGCGCTCTCTACAAGCGCGCGCTCGGCAGCCGGATGGACGACAAGATGCTCCGGAACGAAAAGGCCGTGCGGTGGCAGGCCGAACACTTCGACGAGATTCCCGTCGTCATCGTGGCGTGCCTCAAAGGTGTTGTCCCGCCGTGGCCGCCCATAGCCGTGAGCGGTGCGTACGGCTCCATTTATCCCGCCGTGCAGAACCTCTTACTGGCCGCACGCGCCGCGGGGTTGGGCGCGGCACTGATCACCATCCCGCTGTGGAGCAAGCTGCTGGCGAGGCGCGCGCTGGGACTGCCGTGGAATGTCACCCCGTGCGCGGTCATCCCGATGGGCTGGCCCATCGGCAAGTACGGGCCCACGACGCGTCGGCCTGTCGGAGAGCTGGTTTCACTCGACCGGTATGGCAACCGCGCGTTCATGTAAGGCTGGTTGCGTGGACTTCGAGCTGAACCGCAAGGATCTACACGACAGCCGCATCGTCAATGGCGACCCACCGCCGCTGGCCGACGGCGAGGCGGTGCTCCGCATCGAGTCGTTCGGGCTGACCGCGAACAACATCACCTACGCCGTGTTCGGTGACGCGATGAACTACTGGGACTTCTTCCCGGCGTCGGATCCGGGCTGGGGGAAGCTGAATGTCTGGGGTTATGCCCACGTCGAGGAGTCCCGGAATGCCGGTGTGCCGGAGGGTATGCGGGTCTACGGCTACCTGCCGTGCGCCAGCCACCTGGTGGTCGTTCCGGCCCGCATCGATGAGAGAGGCTTCGTCGACGCCGCGCCGCACCGTGCCAAGCTGCCGTCGGCGTACCAGGGTTATCGCGACATCGAGACCGACCCCGTTTACTCGGCCGACCGCGAGGCCGAACACATTCTGTTCTTCCCGCTTTTCTTCACGTCGTTCCTCATCGATGATTTCGTCGCCGACGAAGGCTTCTTCGGCGCCGACACGATTGTCATCTCCAGCGCGTCGTCCAAGACAGCGATCATCGCGGCCTATCTGCTGGCCAAGCGCGACGGCATCGACGTGGTGGGTCTGACATCCGCAGGCAATCGCGACTTCGTCGAGGCGTTGAACATCTACGACGCGGTCTGCCTGTACGACTCGGTGTCTGAGCTCCCCGGGGAGCGGGCGGTGTACATCGACATCTCAGGGGACGGCGCGGTGCGCACCGATGTACACGCCCACTATGGCGACCGGCTGGCCCACAGCTCCACGGTCGGCGCGACCCACTGGACCCAAATTGCGCAGGGGGCAGGCGAACTCGCGGGGCCCAGGCCGACGTTCTTCTTCGCGCCCGACCGGATCACCAAGCGTGGCAACGACTGGGGGACCGCGGAGCTCGACCGCAAGGTCGCCGAGTCGTGGGCGCCGTTCGCACAGTGGGCCGCCGGCTGGCTTCGTATCGAACGAATTTCGACCGAAGAAGACATCCGGCGGGCCTACCTCGATCTGCTCGACGGAAAGGTCGACCCGGCGTCGGGCACCGTCGTGAACCTGGGTTAGTGGCCGTTTGGTCGCTAGCGGCGCATACCGTGCGGTTCGCTTGCATCGCGGCGGAACAGCATTGACCAATAAACCTGCATCACCGCGAAAATGAACGCCGTGCTGATACCGAACAGCAGCACCCCGTTCACCGCCTCGAGTGCGCCCACCATCTGCCCCCGGGGTGGCAACGCTAACCCCGGTAGCTCGAACGTCGTCATTGTTCCCAGGGAATAGACCGACGCATCGGTGAACGAGTCGAATGCTCCGAGCCACCGGTAGGCCGACGCCCACAAAATGCCCTCCACACCGTGAAGAGCGGCCAATATCAGTGCGACGGCTCCGATGTGGCCGATCACGATCGGAATCGCGCGCAGCCGATTGAGCTCGTGCGTGTCGACTCGGACCCGAACTCTCGATTCGAGGCCGAACGCCATCAGCACCACCCCCGTCGTGTGGATCGCAATCGTCAACACGATGAGCGACAAGCCCAAGGTCCAGCTCGCCAAATCCACCAGTTCTCCTTCCATCGAGCACCGGCGACACCCACACTTCCAGAGTTCCGAGTGAAGAATCTCAGGTTTCGAAGACGCGCGGCAGCGTCCGGCGCTGAGGTATGGCGGCGTCGCGCAGTGGGCGGTGCATCAACTAGACCTCTCGCCCTTGTTCGGGCCAGTCGCCATGCGGGTAAAGCGGCCCAGTCGAACAGATACTCGCTCTCGTTGAGCTTGACGCTCTCCGCGAGCCTGTCGGCGGCCATGACACCGTCGGCGCTTTCGGGCTCAGCACCACGCAGCGCCACATTTTCGGAACCATCAATTTAGGCCGCAACACCTCGGACCGCGGGTCGAGCCGTGATCGCGGTGGTATCTCATCTGTGCGGACGCTTGGATGGGCCGATTCCCAGTTAGGGCTTGCTTCAGTGGTTCGACCTAGCGTCGCCCACCGCCACGCCGACCACCACCCCCACCGCGAGGTCGGGGTGCTGGTGGTCCAGGACGCCCGACATTCGGTCCCCCCGGCCCGATCCCACCTGGACGCCCTGGAGCCCCGATACCCGGAGGGCCAGGAATTGGGATATCAACATCGAGGTCGATGTCGGCATCGATGATATCCGGGACATAAACCGGCAACCACGGATCGATGTACACGGGCGGGGGTGGCGGGAATTCGCATACAACCGTCGCGAAGTTCCAGTACATGCCCGGCGGGCAAGGTGGTGGTGGTGGTTGCGCGCGGCTGACCGCTGGTGAGGACAATTCGATCAGCGGCAGAATAGCCAACACCACGGCAGAGACGGCGCTGCGTTGTAGCCAAGGCTTCATTGGACATCTTCTTTCGGTTGCCCTCTGCGTGGAGATCCTACGATTCGTGCGCTGTCCGGGGGGCTCGAATCAGCGCACACGGCGGCGACCGTGTCATTACGGTGTGCAGGACCTTCACGCCGGATCGGGATTTCACCGGTTTGCTGCTATCTGCGGAGCGTGCAGATTACGTCAGGCAGCGCGATCGCGGGACCGGCCTGGTTGCCGGGTCGGCTGAACTGACGCGGATTGCATTGGGTTCCCCGAAACCGAGCACGATGACGCTGACGCCGGGGGCGTAGTTGCTTTGAGTGCAAATGAATGGCCTGACCAGCATTCTAGGCATTCGAAATTCTGGTGGTGAACTGCGAGAAGGTCGGGCCAACACTTCGTTAGCGAATATGCTTACGCGCTGTCGTCAGTGGACTTATCGTATGCCTCATACGGTGCAGGGCGCCCTTAACGCTTGGCGCGGGAGTAGCCGCATTCGATAAGGAGAAGCAGCAATGATGTTGCCACCACAACGTCCAAGGCGCCGGGCAGTAGTGGAAGCCGTCGGCGCCGTCGCATTGGCTGGTGCCATGTTTCTTGGGAGCGCCGCGGCGGCAAGTGCCCAGCCGCCAACGCCGCCCCCACCTGCTCCGCCGCATTGCTCGCCCGCGGATTGGGCTGGCGTCAGGGCGGGCGTTGCTGCGGCGCTGTCGACCTATCTGTTCACCCATCCCCCGGTGAACGACTTCTTCGCGACCCTCAAAGGCCAATCCAGGGACGAAATGCAACCTCAGGTACAGGCTTATTTGGACGCCAACCCGCAGGTTCGGACCGAACTCCAAGGCATCAAGCAACCGGCAGTCGACTTCCTAGACCGCTGCGGTGGCCGGGATTTACCCCTCGGGGAGTAACCCATCGAATTATGGTTCCGACAAATGCGGTAAAGCGCCGGTCATCGAAGCCCGAGTATCGGGGCGCCGCTACAAGCCAACCGTCACGATCCAAGACGACCACGGGCAGCGAATAGAGACCTGGCGAGATCCCGTTAACTGGTCCAGTGCTCATGAGAGTTGTTCTCTCACTGCAGTCGCGCTACTTCTGCAAGCGATCTGAGCATGTGGGTCACGATGGCGTTCTCGGTATGGGTCGCTGGTGGTTCCCGCCCCAAAAGCCGTGGCGCGCTGCGGGTATCAAGACAAGCCGGCACAGCAGGACACGGCGGTCGACATTTGCACACCAGCGGCAGGAGGTTCGATACCCGTCGCGTCCACTCAGCTCGGCGGCGCGAAGAACTCCAGCGCGATGCCGTCGGGATCGCGGAAACTGAGCCCGGACCCGTAGCTCTCGTCGACGATTCCGCCGTGCTCGATCCCGAGGGTGTCGAGTCGTTCGACCCAGCGTTCGAGCGCGGAGCGATCCGCGCATCCGAAGCCGACATGGTCCAGCCCCGACGCGGAACTCGGTGAAGCGTTCGTCGGGGACGTCGCGCTCGTGTTGGTGGATGCCGAAGAGGGTGCCGTTGTCGAAGACCCACACCACATGCCGGTATCCGGCGGCGGTGTCCTCGTCGATCGCCGGGTCCGCGTCGATCAGCTGCCCGGTACCACGGCACGCTCACATCGAGGTCACGCACGGTGAGCGCGACATGGTTCAGGGCTGGGAAGGTCATCGTGGACTCCTCGCTGTTGTGTCTGCCGTGATCATGGACCGCTTGACTGCCGTAGGCGGCATAACCGGTGATCGCGAGTACATCACTCTGTGAGACGCTGCCGGGGTGTTAGCGCCATGTCGTCGCGGTCGCGTCGCCGGGATTGCGACCGGGTGGCTGGCCGATCTGATTTTCGGCGACCCCCGCCGGGGTCATCCGGTCGCGCTGTTCGGCCGCGGCGCAGCGGCTTTCGAGCGGCTGAGCTACGCCGACACCCGCCGTGCCGGTGTGGTGCACACCGTCGCTCTGCTCGGGGCACTCGGCGCGGCGGGCATGCTCATCGAGCGGGTGGCCGGACGCAGGGGACAGGCGAGCGCGGCCACCACCGCCGCGGCGACCTTCGTGGCACTGGGTGGGACGTCGCTCACCCGTACCGGGGACCAGATGGCGACTCATCTCGCGGCGGGCGACATCGAGGCGGCCCGGCGCCTGCTGCCGTCGTTGTGCGGACGCGATCCGTCCGTCCTCGACGCCGCGGACCTCGCCCGGGCAGCACTGGAATCGGTCGCGGAGAACACCTCTGATGCGCAGGTCGCCCCGCTGCTCTGGGGCGCCGTCGGCGGGGTTCCCGCGATCCTGGTCTACCGCGGCGCCAACACTCTGGACGCGATGATCGGTCACCGCTCGCCGCGGTACGCCCGATTCGGCTGGGCTGCAGCGCGTTTCGATGACGCCGCCAACTTTTTCGCCGCCCGCGCGACGGCGGTCCTGGTCATCGTGTGCGCACCGGTTGTCGGTGGGTCACCTCTCGGAGCGTGGCGGGCGTGGCGACGTGACGCGGCGCGTCATCCCAGCCCTAATGCCGGTGTCGTGGAGGCCGCCTTCGCCGGCGCGCTGGGAGTTCGGCTGGGTGGTCCGACCCAGTACGCCCATCAACTCGAGATCCGGCCGACGCTCGGTGACGGCAGGGCGCCGCAGGTTTCCGACCTTGCGCGGGCCGTGCGCCTGTCGCGTGCGGTACAGGTAGCGGCGGCGATCGCGGCGCTGGTCCTCAGCGCCGCCGGCCGTAACGGTCGGCCAGCTTCGCCTCCGTCGTGACGGGCGCATCCGGCTTGGCGTCGGCGGCGTCCTTGGCGGCCTTCTCCCGTCGGCGCTGCAGCACCTCGGCGCGCACGAAATAGCCCAGGCCGATCGGCGCGATGATGCCGAACGCGATCCACTGGATGCCGTACGACAGGAACGGACCGGCCTCGAGGTTGGGCAGTCCGATAGCGCCGAGTCCGCCGGGCTGATCCTCGACCAACTGCAGGTACGAGCCAGCCAGTGGCACCCCGGTGACCGCGGAGATCTGCTCGAGGTTGATCGAGTACACCTGCTGCGCGCCGTCCTGGCGAAACGGTTCCTTGCCCTGCATCAGGCCTTCGGAATCCCGCAGCCGGGCAGTGATGGTCACCGATCCCGTCGGCGGCGCAGCAATCGCGGGCACCTTCGAGCCGCCCTCGGGGCGTACGTAGCCGCGGTTGACGAGCACGGTCGGGCCGCCCTCGACGGCGAAGGGCACCAGCACCTCGAAGGCGGGTTCGCCCTCTACCGACCTCAATCGGGCCAGCACCTGGGCTTCGGGCAGGTACCTTCCGGTGGCGGTGACCCGGCGCCACTGCTCATTCGGCGCCGACGAATCCTGTTGCGGCAAAAGCGTTGTCACCGGCACCGGGTCAGCGGTCACGGAGTGCGAGATCTGGTTGTTCTCCCGTGACGTCTTGGTGTTCTTTCCGAGCTGCCAGGGCGCCAACACGGTGAAACACAGGTAGGCGAACGCGAGCACCACGACGAACAGGACCAGCCAGGACGGCCGCAGCAGGAACGCCCAGCGCCGCATCAGCTTGCGATTCCCCGGCCGGTGAGCTGCTCGTCGACCCACTGGTGCAGGCCCGGCAGGGACGCCTCGATCACCGAGTAGACGTCCTCGAAGTCGTCGTGGTCGCCGTAGTAGGGATCCTCGACGTCGTGGGCATGTGTCCCTTGCCGTGGGTCGAAGGACCGCAGCATCCGGAGCCGGCTTGCCTCGACACCCATCTCCGACAGGATCCTGACGTGATTTCGGCCCAGCGCGATGACGAGGTCGGCGGACAGATGGTCGTCGTCGATCTGCGCTGCAGAGTGCGAGGTGGGGTAGCCGTGTTCGCGGAGCACGTGACTGGCCCTTCGGTCCGCGGGTTCGCCCGCGTGCCACCCGCCGGTTCCGGCGCTCGTCACCCGTACCGCGTGCGCCAGGCCGCGCTCGCTGATCTGGTGCGCGAACATCTTCTCTGCCATCGGTGAGCGACAGATGTTGCCCGAGCAGATGAAGGTGATGTGCAGCTGAGACTCAGACACCGGAGCCTCCTGCCCGGCGACTGGGGGCACTCCCCTCGCAAGCGGTGGGCCCACCCGCTTGCGGGGGATAGACACCGAGCACCTCCCGCAGGTCGTCCACGGTTGCGACGTGGGCGTGGGCGGCGACCGCGTCGGGGCCCTCGAAGTCCGCCTGGCCGTAACCCCACCCGACCACCACGGTCTCGATGCCGTGCTCTGCGGCGCCCTCGACGTCGTGTGACCGGTCGCCGATCATCAGCATCCGGTCCGGCAATGGCTCCAGCTGGCCCAGCGCATGCGCGACGACGTCGGACTTCGTCGCGCGTGAGCCGTCGACGCTCGCACCCGCGATGACCTCGAAGTGCTCGTCGAGGCCGAAGTGAGCGAGGATCCGATGTGCCGTCGGTTCGGCCTTCGAGGTGGCCACCGCCAGCCGAACCCCCGCGGACCGCAGATCGGCGAGCAACGCGGGAATCCCGTCGAACGGACGGTTCATCGCCCAGCCTCGGGCCAGGTAATCCTCCCGATACGCGGCAATCGCGGCGTCGGCCTGCTCGCCCAGACCCATGTCTCGCAGCGTGTGATGCATCGGCGGGCCCACGATCATGCCGACCAGGTCACCGTCGGGAACGACGGCGCCGATCGAGCCCAGTGCATGGCGGAAACTGGCCACGATGCCCTCGAGCCGAGTCGGTCAGGGTGCCGTCGAGGTCGAAGATCACCAATTGCGGGCAGGCCGTCACGAACTCATTGTCCCCGACGGCCCACTAGTGTCGTGATGTGGCAAGCCAATCCCGTCCGGGAGCGCGCTATCACGGCGACCAGGCCGCAGGTCCGGGCATGCTGGACTTCGCCGTCAACGTCCGCGCGGACCAGCCGCCGTCCTGGCTGGTCGATCGGCTCACCGCGCGGATGTCCGACCTCGGCAGGTACCCCAGCGAGGCCGACGAGAAGCGAGCGCGGGCGGCCGTCGCCGCCAGACATTCGCGCGGCACTGATGAGGTCGCCCTGCTCGCCGGCGGGAGCCGAGGGGTTCGCACTGCTGGCCGGCCTGCGGCCGCGTTCTGCGGCACTGATCGCGCCGTCCTTCACCGAGCCCGAGGCCGCGCTGGCCGCCGCCGGCGTGGCGTTCCAGCACGTCGTGCTCGCCCCGCCCTATCACTTGAGCGATGGCGCCGTGCCCGACGATGTCGACCTCGTCATCGTCGGGAATCCGACCAACCCGACGTCGGTGCTGCACCCCCGCGAGCAGATCGCCGCTCTGCGTAGGCCGGGCCGCATCGTCGTCGTCGACGAGGCGTTCGCGGACGCGGTGCCCGGCGAGGCGGAGTCACTGGCGGCCGAAGCACTGCCGGACGTCGTGGTGCTGCGCAGCCTCACGAAGACATGGGCGCTGGCCGGCCTGCGCGTCGGCTATGCGCTCGGCCCCGCCGAACTGCTCGACCGGATGACCGCGCGGCGCCCGCATTGGCCGCTGGGCACATTGCAGCTCGAGGCGATCGCCGCCTGCAGCGCACCGGAAGCCGTTGCCGAGGCCGAGCGCGGCGCGCAACGTCTGCGCCGCCTGCGCGCCGAGATGGTCGACGGGCTGACTAGCATCGGCATAGATGTCGTCGACGGATGCGCGCCCTTTGTCCTCTTCGCCGTCGAGGACGCCGAACTGATGCGAAAACACCTCGACGGCAAGGGCGTAGCACTGAGACGTTGTGACACCTTCGTCGGACTGGACGGCCAGTTCCTGCGTGCGGCGGTGCGGCGCGAGTGGCCGGTGCTGGTCGAGGCGATGGCCGAGGTGACCGGGATGAGCGTGCGGCTGTCGGACGTCATCGATGTTCTCGAGGCGGCCTATCCGCCGAGCCTGGCGCTGGACTGGGATTCGGTGGGCCTGGTCTGTGGTGACCCTTCGGAGATCGTCGAGACGGTGACGGTCGCCGTCGACGCCACCGCTGCCGTCGTCGCCGAGGTGCCGCACGGTGGACTGCTGCTCGCGCATCATCCGCTGCTGTTGCGTGGGGTCGACACCGTCGCCGCCGATACCGCGAAAGGTGCGCTGCTGCACCAGATGATCCGCACCGGAAGGGCACTGTTCACCGCGCACACCAACGCCGACGCCGCGTCGCCGGGAGTGTCCGACGCCCTGGCCGACGCACTGGGTCTCACCGTCGAGGAGGTCCTCGCTCCGATCCCGACCGGAACGGGTCTGGACAAGTGGGTGGTCTTCGTGCCCGCCGAAAACGCCGATGCGGTAAGGGAAGCGATGTTCGGCGCGGGCGCCGGACGCATCGGTGATTACTCGCACTGCAGCTGGAGCGCCACCGGCATCGGCCAGTTCCTGCCGCACGACGGTGCGACGCCGGCCATCGGCACCGTCGGAAACGTCGAACAGGTGCCTGAGGAGCGGGTCGAGATGATCGCGCCGTCCCGGGTGCGCGGTCATGTGCTGGCTTCGATGCGCACCGCGCATCCTTACGAGGAACCCGCCTTCGATGTCTTCGAGCTCGCGCCGCTGCCCGGTGACGTCGGACTGGGCCGCGTCGGCGCCCTGGCGAGACCGGAGACGTTGTCGGCCTTCGTATCGCGGGTGCATGATGCGCTGCCCGGCACGTCGTGGGGTATTCGTGCGTCCGGCGATCCCGAGGCCACGGTGTCCCGGGTGGCGGTATGCGGCGGCGCGGGTGATTCGCTGCTCGACGCGGTCGGGGGCGCCGGGGTGCAGGCCTACGTGACCGCCGACCTACGGCACCATCCCGCTGACGAGCACCGGCGTGCATCCGAGGTGGCGCTCGTCGACGTTGCACACTGGGCAAGCGAATACCCGTGGTGCACGCAGGCGGCCGATGTCTTACGTGGTCATTTCGGTGACGCTTTACCCGTGCGGGTGTCAGCGGTTCGTACTGACCCCTGGAATGTCGAGAGAACGAGGCATGAAAGCTGAAGTAACACACCAACGTTCGTTGCTCGAACTGGCTCAACTCGATGCTGAGCGGGGCCGGATCGACCACCGGGCGGGCCACCTCGTCGAGTTGGAGCGGCTCGAAGCCATTCAGGCGACGCATCGCGAGGCCAACGATCGGCTGGCTGCACTGCGGATCGCGCTGGAAGACCTGGACGAGCAGGTGAGCAAGTTCGAAGCCGAGATCGACGGCGTCCGCCAGCGCGAGGACCGCGACCGCGGGCTGCTCGACTCGGGAGCCACGGACGCCAAGCAGCTCACGGAGTTACAGCACGAGCTCGAGACGCTGGAGCGCAGGCAGGCCTCATTGGAGGACTCGCTGCTCGAGGTGATGGAGCGTCGCGAGGAACTGCAGAACGAGCAGGCCGCCGAGCTCACGAAGATCGACGAGCTGCAAAAGGAGCTGGGGGAGGCTCAGCGCGCGTGCGATGAGGCGCGCAGTGAACTCGACGACCTACGTCAACAATCTCTGTCGCGGCGCGACGAACTCGTGGCCGGCCTGGACGCCGATCTTGTTGCGCTGTACGAGCGCCAGCGGACCCGCGGCGGGGCGGGCGCCGGCCTGCTGCAGGGCGGCCGCTGTGGCGCCTGCCGGATCGAGATCGACCGTGGCGAACTGGCCAGGATCTCCGCTGCCGCCGAGGACGACGTGCTTCGCTGCCCCGAGTGCGGTGCAATTCTGTTACGGGTCAAGGGAACCGGCGCGTGAAAGTTATCGTCGAGGCCGATGGGGGATCGCGCGGCAACCCCGGCCCCGCAGGTTACGGAGCGGTGGTGTGGACCGCGGACCGCAACACCGTTCTCGCTGAGCGCAAGCAGGCGATCGGCCGCGCCACCAACAACGTCGCCGAATACAGCGGGCTGATCGCCGGCCTGGAGGAGGCCGCGAAACTGGGTGCCTCCGAGGTCGACGTGAACATGGACTCCAAGCTGGTGGTGGAGCAGATGTCGGGTCGCTGGAAGGTCAAGCATCCGGACATGGCGCCGCTGCATCAACAGGCGACCGCGTTGTCGACGCAATTCGATCGCGTTACCTACAAATGGGTTCCGCGGGCGAAGAACGGCCACGCTGACCGGTTGGCCAACGAGGCGATGGATGCGGCCGCCGAACTGGAGGCACCGGAGGAAGCCAAGACCGAACAGCGCCCGAACCCCGCCAGCTGGACCGGTGCGCGGGGTGCGCCCACCCAGTTCCAGCTGCTGCGGCATGGGCAGACCGAACTGTCTGTGGAGCGTAGGTATTCGGGCCGCGGTAACCCGGCGCTCACCGACCTCGGCCGTCGCCAGGCCGAAGCGGCCGCGCAGTTCGTGGCCGACAAGGGCGGCATCGCGGCCGTCATCACCTCGCCGCTGCAGCGCGCGTACGACACCGCCGAGGCGGCAGCCAAAGCACTCGGCCTCGATGTCTCCGTAGACGCCGATCTGATAGAGACGGACTTCGGGTGCTGGGAGGGGCTGACGTTCGGCGAAGCGGCCGAACGCGATCCGGAACTGCACAAGCGCTGGCTTCGCGACACCAGCGTGGCGCCGCCCGACGGTGAGAGCTTCGACACCGCGGCCGAGCGTGTCGGTAGGGCCCGGGCACGGATCATCTCCGAGCACCCGGGTGAGACGGTGCTGTTGGTGTCGCATGTGACGCCCATCAAGACGCTGCTCCGCATGGCGCTCGATGCAGGCCCGAGCATCCTCTACCGAATGCATTTGGACCTGGCGTCGCTGTCGATAGCAGAGTTCTATCCCGACGGTGCGGCCTCGGTAAGGCTTTTCAATCAAACGGCCTATCTGGGGTAGGTGACGGCCCGATGAAGGTGCTTGTCTGCGGGGCGAGCATTGCGGGCCCGACACTGGCGTACTGGTTGAGCCGCAACGGCTTCAACGTCACCGTCGTGGAGCGATCGCCTGCGTTGCGCAAGGCCGGCGGGCATGCGGTCGACCTGTTCAAGCCGGCGATGGATATCGCCGAAAAGATGGGTGTGCTGGCCGAGGTCGAGGCGAAGGCCACCGGCACCGAGGTCATCGAGGCCTACCGTGAGGGACGAGACCGCCGCTACGTGATCGAAATCGGCCGGCTGATGAGTGCCGTCTCCGATCGCCACGTCGAGATCATGCGCGACGACCTCTCGCAGATCCTGTACGACGTCTGTCGCGATCACGTCGACTTTCGCTTCGGTGAGTCGATCACGCAGATCGCCGAAGATACGGACGGAGTCGATGTCGTGTTCGAGAGCGGCTTGTCGGAGCGGTTCGATCTGGTGATCGGCGCGGACGGGTTGCATTCCAATGTCCGGCGACTGGTGTTCGGTCCGGAGTCCGAATTCGCCACCTGGATCGGGGCGTACCTGGCTGTTGCCAGCGTCCCGAACTACCTCGCGTTGCACGATCGCACGGTGATGACCTGTGGCGTCGACCGGATGGCAGGCCTGTACAGCGACGCCCAGATGGGCGACGCGCGCGCGATCTTCATGTTCCGGCCCCGCCATGAACTCGACTACGATTACCGAGACGTGGCCGCGCAGAAGCTGTTGCTGCGCAAGGTGTTCGATGGCTTCGGTCCACACGTCACCCCGCTGCTCGACGCGGCGGAGCGCGCCGACGCCTTCTATCTGGACTCGATCACCCAGTTGCGGATGGACAGTTGGTCGCGCGGCCGGGTGTGCCTCGTCGGTGACGCCGGCTATTGCCCCGGTCCTGCGGTCGGCGGGAGCACCAGCCTCGCGGTGGTCGGCGCCTACGTGCTTGCCGGCGAATTGGCCATTGCTGATGGCGATCACACGCGCGCGTTCGCCGCATACGAAAAGGCGATGGCCGACTACGTGATTCGGAGCCGCGAGTTTGCGATCGGTGCAGCGAAGCGGCTGCTGCCGAGCAGCCGATGGGGCGTATGGGGATTCATCGGAACCGGACTGTTGGTCGGCCACCTCCCGGTCGCCGTGACGCGGGCGCTTACCAAGGTGACCCCGCGGACCGTGCGGTTACACGACAGGGTGACCCTCAAGGACTATCAGAGCTAGCCGTGCAGATGTAATCGCTCGCCATGCACACCGAATATCGTGATCGCCTCGGCGGGCCCGTCAACGGCTCCGAACCAGTGCGGAGTCCACGTCGAGAACTCAACGGCCTCACCGGGTTTGACGGTGAAGTCCCGGTCTCCGAGGATCAGCCGCACCTGACCCGACAGGATGTACATCCACTCCTGGCCCTCATGTACCGGTAGTTCGGCAGGCGGTGTGCGGCGTCGGGCGCTGATCCGGATCTTGTACGCATGCAGCCCGCCCGCGGCCTGCCGGGTCAGCGGCCAGTAGGTGATTCCATGGCTGGTGTGCGAGCTTGCCCGGACGCGCGGGTCCTCCGCCTCGGGTGCGCGAAGCAGTTCATCGGTGCTCACCGATAGTGCGGCGGCGAGGCGGGGGAGATGGTCGAGCGCAAGCCGCCGCTTGCCGGACTCGAGGCGACTCAGTGTCGACACGTCGATGCTCGATCGGCCCGCAACCTCTTCGAGCGTAAGGCCGCGCTGCATACGCAAGTCGCGCAGGCGACGCCGCACCCGCACATCGACGCTGTCTTCGTCATTTGCCTGCATGGCAAGAAAGCTTGGCACTATTGGTATGCGCCTGCAAGGTGGAGGCATGGACAACACGTGGGATTGCATCATCGTCGGAGGCGGTGCGACCGGCCTGAGCGCGGGACTGGTGCTCGGGCGGGCGCGACGGCGAACTCTGCTGGTCGACGCCGGAGCGCAGAGCAATCTAGCTGCTCACGGCATCGGTGGCCTACTCGGGCACGACGGCCGTAGCCCTTCCGAGCTCTACGACATTGGGCGCAGGGAGCTGTCGGTGTATCCGAGCGTTGAGGTACGCAGCGGCGAGGTCGTGTCCGGTGAACGGTCGGATGATGGTTTCGTCCTCGAGCTCGCCGACGGCAGCCGCGAGCGCACGCGACGAGTGCTGCTGGCCACCGGCATGGACTACCGCCCACCGTCGCTTCCCGGACTTGACCGACTGTGGGGTGGGTCGGCGTTCCATTGCCCGTTCTGTCACGGCTGGGAGATGCGGGACCAGCCGCTGGCCGTTTTGGCGCGGGGTCAGCGCGCGGTGCACTCGGCGCTGCTGCTGCGCGGCTGGAGCGATGACATCGTCGTGCTGACCGACGGACCCGACGACATGGCGGACGACGATCGCGCCCGGCTGGCCGCGGCGGGTATCGCCGTCGACGAGCGGAGCGTGGCCGAACTCGCCTCCGACAACGGCCAACTGACCGCTGTGGTGTTCACCGACGGAACCCGGCTGGCGCGGACGGGTGTACTCGTGGCCACCACACTTCACCAGCGGTCAACGCTGGCAGATCAGCTGGGAGCCGAGGCCGCCGAACCGACGCCGGTCGCCGAGAACCCGATCGCGGTGGACGGCTTTTACCGGACGACGGCAGCGGGAGTTTTCGCCGCAGGCGACCTGAGCGTGCAAATGCCACAGGTGGCCACGGCGATCGCGAGCGGCTCACACGCGGCCGCCGCGGTGGTGCAGAGTCTGATGGCCGACGAGTATGGTCTGGCCGTTCCTGAAGGGAGACATCGTGTCAACGCCTGACGCCAAAGAGCACTGGGAGCAGCACTACGGCGAACGTGACCGGGTGTGGAGCGGACGGGTCAACGCCGGCTCGCCGAGATCGTCGCGCCGGACTGCCGCCGGTCGCGGCCTCGACCTCGGTTGCGGCGAGGGAGGCGGACTCGGTGTGGCTGGCGGACCGTGGCTGGCAGGTCGTCGCAGTGGACATCTCGGATACCGCGTCTGCAGCGCGCGCGTGCGGCGGCCGAGGCGCGCGGCGTGGCTGACCGGATCGACTTCCGGCAACACGACCTGTCGGAGACCTTTCCGGACGGCGAATTCGACCTGGTGTGTGCCCACTTCCTGCATTCCACTGCTGCCGCTGGACCGCACCCGCGTATCCTCAAGCGCGCCGCGGAGGCCATCCGAACCCGGGCGGCACGCTGCTGATCGTCGACCACGGCGGGGCGCCGCCGGGGGACTCGAAGCTGACCACCACCACCACGATGTTCCTGAGTCCGGAGGAAGTGGTGGCGGCGCTGAGTCTGCCGGACGCGGAATGGGAGCCGCGCACAGACGAAAGTGGTGAAGCGAGAGGTGACCTGGCCCGACAGGGAGCCCTGGCGACAACGTGATCGTGCTGCGGCGCCGCACTTCGGGCTAAGTCCTGTCGGCACTCCTACGGTCGAGATTGAAGCCATGGCTGTGATCGCCGAACAACCCTGTGTTCAATCTCGACCGTAGGAAGGGCAATCGGTCATTCTAGGCGCTGGCTTTCCATTCGCGGTAGCGGTCCGGCAGGCACCGCGCGCAGGGCCGGTAACCCGCCGCGACGGCGGTCGGTTCGTCGGCGAAGAACACTCGATGCCTGACGTAGCCGCCGTTGTCGATCGCCCGCCGCGCAGAGGGGCAGTCGAGGCGGCCGTAAATCCGAGCGACGCGGTGGCCGCCGAGGATGCCCGGCCGCGAGGACGCATACGGCTCGCCGTTCGGATCAATCAGCGTGTAGCGCTCCATCTCTCACGCCGCGTCGTGGAAGACCAGGCCGAGCGTGAACCGCCGGCCGGAGCGGACCGTGGAGACGCCGTGGCGGACCGGCGACGCCGACCACCCGCGCGCCGATCGCACCGGCCGCTCCCGGGTGGTGAACACGAAGCCGTGCCCGCGCGGCAGCAATGTGGACGTGCCACGCGACTGGGCCCGGGGCCGTTGTTCGACGAGCAGGAATTCACCGCCGGTATGGTCGACGCCCGGCTCGCTCAGGTTGATGACGACCTGCAGCGGAAACACCAACTCGCCGTATAGATCTCGATGTAGCGCATTCCAATCACCTGCGCCGTACTTGAGCAGTATCGCGGTCGACCTCTCCTGGCCCGCCGCGTGACACATGCCGAGCCATTCGTCGAGGGTGTCCGGCCACGGCGACTGCCTGCCGAGCTTGGCCCACCAGTCGCGCGCGATGGGTAGCAGCCGGGGGTACAGCGACTGCTTGAGCGCCTCGATCGGCTCGGGATAGGGCTGATGGAAGTATCGGTACTCGCCCTCGCCGAAGCGGTATCGACTCATATCGATGGTCGCGCGGAACATGCGGTCATCGGGGTATAGCCGCTGAATCGCATCAGCCTCGGCATCGGTGAGCAGTCGGGGCGACATCGCCCCTCCGAAGTCGTTGAGCTCAGCGGTGATTGCATCCCAGTCGCCGGCGTCGACACGCTTCTGCCACTTGGTCTCAGGCATCAGAACAACCTCGCCGCCTTGACGTCGGCGGGCTCTTCGAGTTCGAGCAGGAACTGCTTGCGCTTCAAGCCACCCGCGTAGCCGGTCAGTTGACCGTTGCTCCCGACCACACGGTGGCATGGAACGACGATGCACAGCGGATTGCGGCCGACGGCCTGGCCGACCTCCTGCGCTGTCGTTCCGTCGGCGAGTGCGGCGGCGAGTTCTCCGTAGGTGACGGTGCCGCCGTAGGGGATGGCGGACAGCATTTTCCAGACCCGCAGCTGCCGCTGGTCGCCGTGTGGGCTGACCGGGAGGTCGAAGTCATCGCGCTCGCGGGCGAGGTAGTCCGTCAGTTGGGCGCTCGCATCGGCGAGCACGGCGTCGGATTGCGCATCGACCAGGGGGCCGAACGTGGCTTGCTCCGGCCGATGCCAGTGATGCCGAAAGTAGACGCCGGTCAGCGTGTTGTCGTCGGCGACCACGGTGAGCTCGCCCAGTCGGCTGTCGATGACGCAGTGTCGGATGTTCATACCTAGTAGACGACGACAGGTGGCGAGACGTGAGATAAACGCGGGGGTTATCCACAATCGGGGATTCATCCACATGTTGCGGTTGAGCTGGTGTTTTACCGTCAACGTCGCGAGTAGTGTCGAAAATATGTTCGAATCAGATGGAGTCTTGCTTGACGCGATGCGCGATGCGCAGCGCGATGAGCGGGCTTCAGCCGCGCGCAGGGTGATCGCGGCGGGCCGGTTCTTCCTGCAGCGACGAGCTGCTCTGGGTGGCAGCCACGACAACTGGTGTGTCGATGACTGGGACGTCATTGCAGCCGAGGTCGCCGCGGAACTCGGGGTCAGCCGCGGGCGGGCGTCGTCGTGGATGGATTACGGACAAGTCCTCGTCGAGCGGCTGCCGCTGCTGGCCGAGGTGTTCGCGGCCGGGTGCATCGACTTCCGCGTTATCAGGATCGTCGCGTTTCGCACCGCGCTGCTGACCGATGAGCAGGCGATCGCGGCGATCGACGAGATGCTGGCTCACACGACGCCGGACTGGAACACGTTCTCCGACAAGCGGGTGGCCCAGTCGGTGGACTGGATGGTGCTCGATCTGGATCCCGACGCGCTGCGGGTGGCCAAGCAGCGCGACGCCGACCGCCATGTCGAGGTGACCGCCGACCATTCCGGGATGGTCGAGATCTGGGGCAGGGTGCGCGCGACGGACGGCGCAGCGTTCAACTTGAAGCTCGACGAGCTGGCGGCCACCGTGTGCCGCGATGATCCGCGCACAAAACGGCAACGCCGTGCCGATGCGTTGATGGCGCTGGTGGGCGGCGCCGACGCGATGCGGTGCCTATGCGAATCCGAGCAATGCCCCGCCGCCGGAAACGGCTCCACCTCATCGGCTGTGGTCGTTCATGTGCTCGCCGAGACCGCGACTGTCGAAGGCCGCGGTACGAGGGCGGGGTTCGTGCCGGGTTATGGTCCGCTGCCGCCCGCTATGGTGCGCGAAGTGGCCAAGGCCGCACGTCTGAAGCCTGTGCACGTCCCCAAGGATGTGGAGGCTGAACCGCAGTACCGGCCATCAGCCGCGCTCGCGCAGTTCGTGCGCAATCGGGACTTGACGTGTCGCTGGATGGGCTGCGACAAACCGGCGTGGCAGGCCGATATCGACCACACCGTGCCGTATCCGGCGGGACAGACGCATCCGTCCAACAACAGCTGCTTCTGCCGGTTTCATCACCTGCTCAAGACATTTCACTGTGGTCCGAGTGGATGGCAGGTGACGCAGCTGCCTGAAGGCACGATGGTCTTCACCACACCGAGCGGTCGGGTGCACACCACAGAACCGTTGGGAGCGATGCTCTTTCCGCAACTCGCCGTGCCCACCGGGAACCTTGAGCCGGCCGACGAGCCGTTGCCCGGTCCGGACCGCGGTTTGGCCATGCCGAGACGAAAACGCACCCGCGCCCAGGACCGCGCTGACCGAATCGAGTGGGAACGCGGCGTCAACCGGGCCCGCTATGCGGCTAACCCACCGCCCTTCTAAGTTGACGTATCAGCCGTCGACTGAGGTTTCCATGGCGTGAGGCGCGGAGTCCATCCGGGCACATTGCGGCGGTACTCCTCGTACTGCTCGCCGTAGGTGCGCACCAGCGTGGGCTCTTCGTACCAGTGCACGAACGAGGCGGTGGCGATCCATCCGATCAGCGCATAGATCACGAGCGCCAGGCTGTCGAAGAGCAGCGCCTGGCCGAGGATCGCGGTCAACAGCCCGACGTACATCGGGTTGCGGACGAATCGGTTGAATCCCGTGACGACGAGCCGCTCGGTCGGCGCGGCGGGCATCGGCGTTCCGCCCGCCTTGGCGAACTGGATGAACGCGTGCACCGGTGGGATCAGGCCCGCGACGACGAACACCGCTCCCAGCGCCAAACGTAGCGGCGGGCTGGACTCGGGGATCTCCCATCGGGTGATCAGCCACGGGCCCAGCCCGGCGAACGTGCCGGGTGCCACGACGAAGAAGGCCGCAGAGCCGAGCGCCGCAGAGGTGGTTCGCACCTAGACAGTATCGGCCGGAGGCGGCGCTAATTGGGTGAGGCGCACGCTGTTCCCCGATGGGTCGCGGAATCCGGAGTCGATGCCATACGGCATCTGATGCGGTGGTTCGGTGAATTCGACGCCGCGAGAAGTCATGTCGTCGTAGTCGGACTGGACGTCATTCGTGGTGAGGAATACGGTTCCCGCGAAGCCCTTGGCCGTGAGGTCGAGCACCTGGTTGCGGGTCAGTGCATCCATAACCGGTTCACCCGGAACGGCCATCAGAACCAGGCTGACGTCATCTTGACCGGGCGGACCGACTGTGAGCCAACGGAAGTCGCCCATCTCCTCCGGAAACGACACATCTTGCCGCACCTCCATACCGACGAGCTCGGTCCAGAACTTGAGCGCAGCTTCTTGATCATGGACCCACAGGTGGGCGCTACCGATTTTCATCATGGGCACGACGCTACGGTCGGCTGCGGCCGCTCGTCTTCTCCCCGTGTGCTGTCTTGCGAACGCGACTGTCGGCAGGCGGTCGGGTGTCGCGCGCCAGGATGCAACTCGGCACGCGTGCGTAGATCGCGGCAGGCGGCATACTCGCCCGGTAGGTCGCGGGCGGCATGCCGTACACACGCGAGAAGCTGGTGGTGAACGAACCCACGCTCTGCAGGCCGACCATCACGCAGATGTCGGCCACCGAGCGGTCGGTGTGGCGCAGCAGCGAGGCCGCGCGCTCCAAACGCCTCGTCTGCAGATATGCCCGTGGCGATTCGCCGAACGTCCGTGTGAACATCCGGCTGAAATGCGCCCGCGACAGTCCGGCCGCGGCGGCGAGGTCGTCGACGGTGATGGGGTCCGCATAGCGCGCGTCGACCAGATCCTTGGCCCGCAGAAGATAACGGGCGGGCGGCACCTGGGACATGAGCTAAGTTTATTGCGCGGATGAGTTGGCTGGGCGGCCGCGGATCATCACCAGATGATTCGAGGAAAGTCCGGACTTCGCAGAGCAGGGTGATTGCTAACAGCAATCCGAGGTGACTCGCGGGACAGTGCCACAGAAAACAGACCGCCACCACCGTGCTTTCGGGCATGGGGTGGTAAGGGTGAAACGGTGCGGTAAGAGCGCACCAGCATTCCGGGCGACCGGAGTGGCTAGGCAAACCCCACCCGAAGCAAGGCCAAGAAGGCCGCACCTGGTGCGGCCGCGCGGGCGTTTGAGGGCTGCTCGCCCGAGCCAGCGGGTAGGCCGCTTGAGGCACCCGGCAACGGTGTGTCCAGATGGATGGTCGCCGCCTCACCGCCGCGATGACTCGCGGCGGTGCGGAACAGAATCCGGCTTACAGGCCAACTCATCCGTTCTCTACGGTTCCTCACAGCCAGCGCCTGTATACAAGAATTCAAGATCGTAGACAGGACGTCGCCATGGCATTCGAAAGTTCGGCTGCACGCATTTCGTCGCAGTTGAGGACCGAGATTCTGCACGGGGACGTCGCGCCCGGCTCGAAGCTTGCCCAGATCGGTCTCGCCGAGCGGTTCGGCGTCAGCCGGATCCCGGTGCGCGACGCGCTGGCGATCCTGGCTGGCGAAGGTCTGGTACAGCCGCTGTCCAATGCCACCGCGATCGTCACTCGCATGTCGGTCGAAGAACTGCAGGAGCTCTACGAGCTCCGGTTGTCGATCGAGCCGAGGACCACCGAGATCGGCGTACCCAACGTCGGTCGCGCCGACATCCTCTACATGCGAAAGCAGCTGGCGATCATGTCAGAGCCCATCGATGCGCGAACGTGGTTGGCGGCCAACACCGAGTTCCACGCAGCGGTCTACCGCCGGGCCAACCGCCCGCGCACGATCGAATTGATCGAGCAGTTGCGCCGGTTGACCGACCGTTACGTGTATCTGCATCTCGAGGTGATCGGCGAGACAGGGCACATCGGATCCGAGCACGGCGACATACTGGCGGCCGTCGAATCGGGCGATGCGGCCATGACCGCGCGCCTCACCAGCGAGCACCTCGCCAAGGCGCATGACCACATCCTTGATGACCTCGTCGACCATCCATCAGTGCTCGACCCATGCGTGGTGTTCTCGCCATGACCGGCCGCACGCCAATTCGACAGGCCATGGCGATGCTGTCGAATCCGCACCGCGCGGTCATCTACCGGGCGTATTACCTCGAGCGCAGTACGGCGCAGATCGCTGCCGAATACCGGATCACCGAGAGCGCAGTGCGCGCCGAACTGCACGACGCAATGAAAGCGTTGCAGCGCATCGTTGCGTCGACGGGGCCGTCGGGGCGATCAAAGTTCCTTGCGCACTGACTTGTCCAGCTTCTTGAGCGCGGAGTCGAGTTGATCGCGTGATCGCTGCGCCAGGTCGTCCTCTTGCTGATAGAGCACTCCGTAGGTGAAGGTGTCCTCACCGACGGCGTGTGCCTCCTCGGCCTGCCGGCTCAGGTGAGTTCGGCTCACCACGCTGTCCTGGTGATCGCCCAACAACGACTGGATGTTCTTGGCGCGAGACGACACATCGTCGGCCCCTGTCGCGGCGGCGGTGTAGCGAAGCCTCTTGGCGCCCTTGCGGATTCGATGCAGTGCCTCGTCCTTGCCGGCTTCTTCGGCCCCGGCGGCAGCCTTGGCCGCCTTGCGGATCTTCTTGTATGCCGACTCGATGGTCACCGGACCGCGCTCCTCCTCTCCGGGCAGGGCCGGCGGCGGTTCGGTGGCGACGAGTCCATCCAGCGCGTCCAACAACCGGAAGTAGCGCTGCGAACGCATGGCGATAAGCGAGCGTCGCAGGCCTGACGCATAACGGCGCTTGGCTCCGTCGACCAGCCGTTCCCACACGGGCCCACGGACCAATTCGACGGGCAGTTCCTCGAGCGCCTTCTCGTACTGTTCGGCGAGCACCTCGGCGTCGCGGGCGACCCCCAGCACGGCGGCCAGCTGCCGCAACTCGTCGAGGATCCACGCATCGTCGGAGATTCCGAACGCCTCTTCCGACGACTGCAGCAGGCTGCGGATCTTGCGGGTGGTCACCCGCATCTGGTGCACCGAGTCATACGCGTCGACGCGGACGGCGCGGTCCCACACGAGTAATTCCTCGACCTGCTCGGCGACCGCCCGGTGGATGGGGTCGTCAGGTGGCTCAGGTGCTTCCGGCGCCGAGTCCTCGTCGAGCACCCTGGCCAGCTTGGAACCGTGCCCGGCGGGCACCGCGCCGGCGTCGAGAAGCCTGTTGGCGAGCCGCTCCAGCAGGTCGCGATCGCCGCCCTGCGCTAGCTCGAGTTCCCATTCGCGCCACTGTTGTTCTGCGCCGTCCGGTCCTGCCTGGGCGGTGACCTGGTCATCGCAGAATTCGGCGAGGGGGGTGCCGTCCGCCGAGCGCAATACGTCGACGGTGCGGCTGGTCGAAATCCGCGCAACCGGCGACAGTGGGCGGTCCCGGACGATGGCCAACACGATGTCGCGCAGCGCCTCCGGTACTTCGTCGTCGGCAGAGGAGCCAAGAGGCTCGCGTACTTCGGTGCGGGCATCAGGTCCCGCGGGCAGTTTCAAATGCCACCCGGCGTCGGACCCGCCGGTGCGCCTGCGCAACGTCACCTTGCGGGCGGCCAGATCACGGCCGGGGGTGTCGAAGTAGACGGCATCGAGCCGTTGCGAAGGGGAGCGCTCCACCCGGGAAACCGCCGACAAGCCGTCGAACGACGGTGAAACCGTCGATTCGACGATGTCGAACTTCCGCTCGACCTCCAAGTACTGCGAAGTGGATTTGCCCATGGTGCGGGCAAGACTGCCACATGCAGGTGAACGAGGAAGCCGGGGGAGCGCTCAAGCCGCTGGACAGCGGCGATAAAGTCCAGGGGTGACCGACTACGAGACGATCAAGTTCGAGCCGTCCGGTGCCATCACCCGGATTACCCTGAACCGGCCCGACGCCGCAAACGGGATGAACGACACCATGACTCGCGAGCTCGCGGACGCCGCGCGGCGCTGCGACACCGCGGCGACGAAGGTCGTCGTACTCACCGGGTCGGGCCGCTTCTTCTGCGCCGGAGGCGATCTGAAGTCATTCGCGTCTGCACCCGACCGCGGACTGCACATCAAGGGCGTCGCGAACGACCTGCATCGCGCGATCTCGAGCTTTGCGCGGATGGACGCCGTGCTCATCACCGCGGTCAACGGCACCGCAGCCGGAGCGGGTTTCTCGATCGCGGTGACAGGCGATCTGGTGCTCGCCGCGGAGTCGGCGTCGTTCACGATGGCCTACACCAAAGTGGGGCTGTCCCCGGACGGCAGTTCGTCCTACTTCCTGCCGCGGCTCATCGGCATCACCAAGACGAAGGAGCTGATGCTGACCAACCGGACCCTCTCGGCGCAGGAGGCCTCGCAGTGGGGCCTTGTTACGGAGGTCGTGGCAGACGACCAACTGGCCACACGCGCAGATGCGTTGGCCGAGAAGATGGCGGCCACCTGCGCCGGATCCAACGCCGGTGTCAAGGCGCTGATGCTGTCGACGTTCAGCAGTGGACTCGAAGAGCAGATGGAATTCGAGAGCAGGTTGATCGCCGACCGTGCGAATTCCGCCGACGGCCGCGAAGGCGTCGATGCCTTCATGGCCAAGCGGAAACCCGAGTTCTCCTAGACCCCGATCAGAACGAGTGCTCTTCGGCGGGGAATGTCCCGCTGGCCACCTCATTTGCGTACTGCGTTGCAGCGCGGCTCAATTCGGCACCGACATCACCGAACCGCTTGACGAATTTGGCGGTCTTGCCGCTCGTCATACCGGCCATGTCCTGCCACACCAACACCTGCGCATCGCAGTTGGGGCCTGCACCGATGCCGACGGTGGGGATGGTCAGTTTGCCGGTGATTTGAGTAGCGAGTTCGGCGGGCACCATCTCGAGCACCACAGCGATCGCGCCGGCTTCCTGCACCGCGATCGCGTCGTGGACGGTCTGCTCGGCGGCGTCGCCGCGGCCCTGGACCCGGAAGCCGCCCAGTCCGTTGACGCTCTGCGGAGTGAACCCGATATGGGCCACCACCGGGATGCCGGCCTGGGTCAACGTCGCGATCTGATCGGCGACGCGCTCACCACCCTCCAGCTTGACCGCATGCGCGCCGGTCTCCTTCATGAACCGGGTCGCGGTGGCCAGTGCCTGCTGGGGACCTGCCTCGTAACTGCCGAACGGCAAGTCGGCGACAACCAGGGCGTGCGGCGCACCGCGGACGACACCGCGCACCAGCGGGATGAGTTCGTCGGCGGTCACCGGCACCGTGGTGTCGTAGCCGTAGACCACATTGGCCGCCGAATCACCGACCAGCAGCACGGGAATGCCCGCATCGTCGAAAACGCGGGCGCTGGAGTAGTCGTAGGCCGTCAGCATGGCCCACTTGTGGCCCTCGGCCTTCCATTTCTGCAGATGGAGAGTGCGAACCTTGGTCGCGGGGTTTTTCTTCCGTCCGCAGCACCGTAGACAGTCTGCTCAGACATCGTTGTCCCTCATGGGTTGGTCCGGTCGATCCTCGTGGCCCATCCGGGTCCCCGGGTTCGTCTGACCTGTTCAGTGTGCCACTTTGGGGGCCGAAAGTTAAAAGGC
>CAVRFN010000017.1:0-34164 GCA_963720345.1 uncultured Actinomycetota bacterium | reverse complement strand
CGTCGACGCTACGGTTCTACACCAACGTGATGAAGCTGGGCTCGCGCAACCCGGTGCTGATGGCGCGGCAGGTGGGTTCGGTGGCGAACCTGACCAACAACCGCTTCGGTTTCGGCATCGGAATCGGCTGGGCACCCGAGGAATTCGAGTGGTGCGGTCAGCCGTACGCCAAGCGGGGCAAGCGCGTCGACGAGATGATCGAGGTGATCAAGCTCCTGCTCGCGGGTGGCATGGTCGAATTCCACGGCGAGTTCTACGACTTCGAGCGACTGCAGATGAGTCCCGCGCCGACCAAGCCGGTGCCGTTCTACGTCGGCGGCCACACCGATGTCGCGCTGAAGCGGGCCGCCAGGGTCGGTGATGGCTGGACGAGCGCGATGCTGACGTGTGACCAGCTGGGCGAGATCATCGGCAAGATCAAGAAGCTGCTGGCCGAATACGGTCGCGGCGATGAGCCGTTCGAGTACCAGGCCGTCTGCATCGACAAGTTCGACGTCGACGGGCACCGTGACCTCGTCGCGGCGGGTGTCACGGACAACATCGTCATGCCGTGGGTATTCGATGGACTCGGCTTCGATGCGCCGCTGGACAAAAAGCAGGAGTCGCTGAAGCGCTACGCCGAGACTTACATCCACTCGGGCTGGCAGGACTGACCGTGAGCGTCACCAACCCCGACGCACCGGTTCACCTGGCGGGCAAGCGTTCGCGTGAGGCGGCGATCGCCCACGACAAAGAGGCGTGGCTGGCGAACTTCGCCGACGACGCTGTCGTCGAGGATCCGATCGGACCGTCGCACTTCGACCCCGAGGGCAAGGGACACCGCGGCAAGGAGGCGATCTACAAGTTCTACGACATGGCGATCGCGCCCAGCGAGCTTCGACTTCGACTCAGTCGAGACGTATCAGTGCGGTAACGAGGAAGCCAACATCGGCCATATCGTGATCAAGGCCGCCGGCTACGAGGTGAAAGCCGAGGGCATCTTCACCTACCGCGTAGAACGACGAGGGCAAGATCGTTGCATTGCGGGCGTTCTGGGAACTCGACCGGGCCACGGCGAGCGCCCGCAAGATCTAGCGCAGGTACCTTGGGTGGCGACCGCCAATACCCAAGAGGATCAAGTCAGATCAGATTATTCAAAGGTTTCAAGTCCAGCTCGGCCACCGCTGTCGCTGCGATGGTGTGCGCGGCAGCGATCGGCTGCGACTCATCCATTGGTCCAACCGGAGGTACTGCAAGCCCACCTGCCGCGCTGCCATCGGTGCCGACTTCTCCGACCACCAGCCCGGCCGCCGAGGACGACGACAAGAAGGTCGACTACAGCCGTCTGCTGCTTAGGCCGGCCGACCTCAGCGACAGCGAAGACACGTTCACCGAGCAGTCGACCACCCCGTCGGGCCCCGACGGACTGCCGGGCGCAAGTGCCCTGTACGTCAACCAGGACGACACCCGGGCCATCGCCGACACCATCGTCATCTACCCAGATGCCGAGACGGCGGCGACCACCTTGCGTGCGGCGCTGCCCACGCTCGGCTCGACGCTCACCGACGCCACCTCACGGCCGGCTCCGGTCGGCACCGACGGCACCATGGCCATCGGCATGTCGAAGGACGGCAGCAAGGCAGCCACGCTGCTGCTGTTCACCGAGGGCCCCGCGTTGGTGCGCCTGGAGTTCCAGAGTGCGCCCGGCGACGTCACCACCGACGATTTCGTCATAGACATCGGCAAGATGCAGCAGATTGCGTTGAGAACCGGATTGAGTTAGCGCCCGAGCCGCTCCATGGCCCTGGTCGCGATGGAAAACGCGAATCGCTTTGTGCGGCGGGCGGCATCGGCGAGTGCACGGTTGTTGCTCTCCTTCAACGTCGCCTCGTCGCCGATTCTCACCGCGCCGCCGGTGGCCACCCAGCAGTAGCTGCCCAGGCATCGGCTCGCCCGATTCGCGACCGCCTTCGTGATGCGACGGTCGACCTCGAAACCGGGTTGCGCGCGACTCGGCACGACACACCGGATGGTCGGCATCGTCACGTCGAGCAGGACACCGCCGAGCGAGAGGCGTCCGCCGGTCCACTGCGATTCGGGCAGCCCGTCTTCCGGATTGGTCAGCGACAACAGGATATTGGGGCGGAACCGGCGCACATCGACCGGGGAAAGGGGGTCACCGCCGATTTCGGCGCCGATGGTCTCCAGGCTCGTCTGCGTCATGACGTGGACGGGCGCCAGGTCGACGAACATGCCGGGCGGGGTCGAGTATCTACCCAGTGTGGCGAGATCGGTGACCCGGAACATCGAGACGTCCGGGAACTTCTCGCCGTCGGTGATCCCTAAATCCTTGCGCAATGCGGCGATCGACATGTTCTCGCGCTCGTCACGGCTCAATTTGTGCAGGCTGGTGTCGTCGACGGGCGGCAGAGCGGTCAGACGGACATCGCGGTCGGCAAGGTCGGAAAGCTTCTCGTGCACATCGGGATCGCTGCTCGACACCACGCTGCCGTCGGGAAAGGTGATCTCGACCTCGGGCGCGTTACCGGGGCCGGCGTCGGGGCCGACTGGCTGCGCGTATCGCGCCGTCGCCCCCAACAGGGCGGGGATGCGCCTGGCCGTCGCGGTCACGTCACGTTCGAGGTCGCGTACCGCCCACAGCCGGTCGCCGTGCAGACCGCGTGAGCCGATATCGATCTGCTCGACTTGCTCGCCTCCGAGCGACTTGACCGGGTAGCGCCACAACGCGGTGACCTGACCGAATGACATGCCGATACGGTACGCGCTACTCGGGAATGCGCAGTTCTCCGACGAACGTGAAGATATGTTCGAAGAATCGCGAAAATCTCGCACACAAGCTCACGTTCGCCTCGACGCGCTACTCGGGAATGGGACGTAGGCCCGCGATGTAGCGACGGGCCAGATCCTGATAGGCCCCGGGGTTGGTGTTCACCCACATCTGGGCGCCCGTACCTGCGACCGGACCTCGGACTTTGGCGGGTGCACCGGTCACCACCACCTCGTCGGGGATCTTCGTGCCGCCGATGACCAGCGAATGCGCGGCGATCAGGCTGCGCGCGCCGATGACCGCACCGTCCAGGACGGTGCAGTGGTTGGCCAGCACGGCCTGAGCTCCGATATGCGCGCCATGCACCACGCATCCGTGCGCGATCGTGGCGCCCGGTCCGACGTCGACCGGGATGCCCGGCGGGGCGTGCAGGACACAGCAGTCCTGCACATTGGCGCCCTCGCGGACGACGATCGGGGCGAAATCACCTCTGAGCACCGCGTTGAACCAGACCGACGCACCCGCCTCGACGTGCACATCACCGACCAAAGTCGCGGTTGGGGCGATAAAGGCACTGGGATCGACGGTCGGTGACCGCCCCTCGAACGAGTACAACGGCATTGTCTAGATATACCGCAGTTGGCTTGCGATGAGCGCTCGCGCGAAGAGGCAGGTAGATGAGTTTAGATTGCGCGCAGAGAGGGAAAAACTGTAACGTGTTCTAGTTAGAGCCACAAAAACGGGAGGCCCACCGTGACTACCGAAACTGCAAGCGTCCGCGAAATCGACACCGGAGCGCTTCCGGACAGGTTTGCGCGCGGCTGGCACTGCCTCGGCCCGGCGAAGGATTACCTGGACGGTAAGCCGCACGGCGTGGAGATCTTCGGCACCATGCTGGTCGTCTTCGCCGACTCCAACGGCGACCTCAAGGTGCTGGACGGCTACTGCCGCCACATGGGCGGCAACCTGTCGCAGGGCACGATCAAGGGTGACGAGATCGCCTGCCCGTTCCACGACTGGCGCTGGGGCGGCGACGGCAAGTGCAAGCTGGTGCCCTACGCCAAGCGCACCCCGCGGCTGGCCCGCACCAAGGCATGGCACACCGACGTCCGCGGCGGTCTGCTGTTCGTCTGGCATGACCATGAGGGCAACGCACCGCAAGAAGAGGTCCGCATCCCCGACATCCCGGAGTCCGCCAGCGACGAGTGGACCGACTGGCGGTGGAACTCGATGCTCATCGAGGGCAGCCAACTGCCGCGAGATCATCGACAACGTCACCGACATGGCGCACTTCTTCTACATCCACTTCGGCCTGCCGACGTACTTCAAGAACGTGTTCGAGGGCCACATCGCGTCGCAGTACCTGCACAACGTGGGCAGGCCTGACGTGAACGATCTGGGCACCTCCTACGGCGAGGCGCACCTGGATTCGGAGGCGTCGTACTTCGGGCCGTCCTTCATGATCAACTGGCTGCACAACAACTACGGCGGGTTCAAGGCCGAGTCGATCCTGATCAACTGCCACTACCCCGTCAGCCAGGACTCCTTCGTGCTGCAGTGGGGCGTCATCGTCGAGAAGCCCAAGGGCCTGGACGAGAAGACGACCGACAAGCTGGCGCGGGTGTTCACCGAGGGCGTCAGCAAGGGCTTCCTGCAGGACGTCGAGATCTGGAAGCACAAGACGCGCATCGACAACCCGCTGCTCGTCGAGGAAGACGGCGCGGTCTACCAGATGCGCCGGTGGTACCAGCAGTTCTACGTCGACGTCGCCGATGTGACGCCGGATATGACCGACCGCTTCGAGGTCGAGGTCGACACCACGGCGGCCAACGAGAAGTGGCACGTCGAGGTCGAGGAAAACCTCAAGACGCAGGCCGAAGAGCAGGACGAGAAAGACAAAGGCAGAGCACGCGAGCTCATGACCCCGGCGTAAGGACGCTCCCGACGTCGACCAGCTAGCGAGGTCGATGCTGCTCCTGCACGGCGTTCACGACGACGATGACCACACCCACGGCGAGACCACTAGCGGGCCGTGGAAGTTGGTCAAAGGCACCGACTTTCGGCGATCGACCGTGCCGAGGCGATACGGGAGGCCACCGCGCGCGACCGCGAGCGCTACCTGACGTCGGGACTGGTGTCGGTCGACTGCAGGTTCTGTCACGTGGCGGTCGACGTGAAGAAACTCGGTCCCGCGCACACATCGGTGCAATGGAACACCGAGGCGACGCAGCGCTGCGCCTACTTCGCCGACATCCGGGCTTCCGGCGGCGATCCCGCGCGTGAGAAGTCCTGCCCGAAGCTCGCGGGCAGCATCAAACACGCTGTTGCCGAAGGCTGCCTGGAAGAGAAGTCCTCGGCGCCACCGCCCGGCGACGGCTGACTTTACACTGACAGCCATGGTGGCACGGTGGTCAGAGCTGCTTGCTCGCCATCGCTTTGACCGGCTGCACCCAGGTGGTGGACACCCCACCGAACGCCACTCCGCCGGTGGCGCCGATTACCGCCGGACAGGTCGGCGACCTGTTGAGCCCGAGTGTCGAGAAGTACGACGGCAACCTGTTTTCCACCGTCGAACCCGAGGACTGCAGCGGCGTCGCCAAGGAAGTGGATCCACCCTTCATCTTCGAGTTCGATCCGGCGGCAACCGACGGCGGGCACTGGATGGTCGACGACCTCGGCCGCCAGGTGTACATCGAGGAGATGGTCGGCGTTTATCGCGCGGACTACGACGCGAAGAACGCACTGGCGCAGGCGAAGCGCACGCTGCAGTCCTGCCAGGATGTTCCGTTCACCGTCACCGACATGAAGGGCCGCTCGTATGACTTCACATTGCTGCCCCCGGTGACTTCCGATTCACCCAACATCCTGCTGTGGTCCTTCAGCGCCAAGGACTGGGCCTGCGACAGTACGTTCGTCGCCGCCCATAATGCGGCGATCGAGATTTCGACGTGCGGGCCGGTCGGCGGCTATCCGGTGGGCACCCTGGCCAACGATGCGTTGAATCGCATTGAAAAACTGGCCAATACGACGGCGTGACCGTCACAAGCCTTTGAAGCGCTCCTTGACCTGCTCGTCGGTCAGCCCGTAGTCGGCCAGCGAGTAGGTGTGCTTCGGCGCGCGCGGACCCTTCTGACTGTCGGCGTGGCTGTCGGCGATCGCAGTGCGCGCCTCGTCGGTGAAGTCGATGTCGAAGTGGGCGTAGATGCCCTCGACGGCCGAGACCGGATCCTTGACGAACTCGAAGTAATCGACGTCACAGAACTGTGCGGGGTCATGGTCGGCCCGAACGTCGTTGAACCGCTTGAGACCTCGCGTCCACGTCTCCATGGCGTCCTCGCCGATCTGTGCGCCAACGAACGAGTTCGACCAGCCCTCGGTCGTGTGCTGCGCCAACGAGCACATCGAGGCCATGATGGTCTCCGCGGGCCGGTGGCACTGCACGACGAGCGCATCGGGGTAGGTCTCGAAAATTGCGTCGAGCGCGAACAAATGGCTCGGATTCTTGAGCACCCACCGCTTCTCGGCATCGTTGAGACCGATCAGCTGAAGGTTCTTGCGATGCCGCTGATACGCCTTGGTCCAGTCCTGCTTGGCCAGCCACTGCGAGTACGTGGGCAGATGGGCCAGCGTCTCGTAGGACACCGAATGCAGCGACTGGCGCAGCAGCTGCCAGCACTCCTCCACCTCGTCGGCGGTCATGTAGTGCAGGCCCGGTGTAGTCGGGATTCTCCGCGTGCGCCTTGGCGAACTGCGCATCGATCTGCGTGAAAACCGGGTTCTCCGACCAGGTCTCGCGCGGTGGGCGGGGTTGGGGAAACTCGGCCAGCCAGAGTTCCAGACCCTGATGCCTCGGGTCGGCGGTGAGCAGGCGGTGGATGACGGTGGTGCCCGTGCGCGGCAGCCCGGTGACGAAGATCGGTCGCTCGACGGCCACGTCGGCATGCTGCGGGTACTGCTTCCACGCCGCCTCCGACACCAGCCGCGCCACCAGTGCGTTGCGCACGAAGAACCGGTTCATCTTGCTACCGAGTTCGGTCAGGTCGGCATCCCGCCGGAACGACTCAAGCAGGACGGCCAGTGCCTCGCGGTAGTTGTCGTTGTCGACACCGAAATCGTCGAGTCCGCACGCCTTTATCGCCGAAGCGTGCAGGTCGTCGACGGTGCCGACATCGGTGCGTGCAGTCATCAGGCCTTGTACTCCCCGCAGTTGACGTCCAGCGCTTGCCCGGTGATACCGCTGGACAAGTCGCTCGCCATGAACAGGATCGCCGAGGCGACCTCCTCCTCGGTCGGCAGCCGCTTCAGATCAGATCCCGCCGCGGCTGCGTTGTAGATGTCCTCGACACTGGTGCCGTACTTGCCGGCCTGGTGCTCGAAGTAGCTTTTCAGTGTTCCGCCCCAGATATAGCCCGGCAGAACGGAGTTCACCCGGATGCCCTGCTCGCCCAGCTCGGTCGCCAGTGTTTGCGACATTGCCAGTAGCGCCGACTTGGCCATCTTGTAGGCGCCGTACTTGGCCTGCGAGTGGCGAACGACCATCGAGTTCACGTTGACCACGGAACCCTTCGATTCGGCCAATGCGGGGGTGAAGCCCTGGATCATCCGCAGAGCGCCGAACACCGTCAGTTCGATGGCATCCTTCATGTGCTCGAACGTGGTGTTGGCAAAGGGCTTCATGGATGGCACCCGGAACGCGTTGTTGATCAGCACGTCGACCCGGCCGTACGCCTCGAGCGTCTGCTCGACGAGGTTCTTCACCTGTGCCTCGTCGGTGATGTCGGTGCCCACCGTCACCGCGCGCCTGCCGATGTCCGTGATCTCCTTGGCCACATCCTCCAGTCGTTCCACCGTGCGGGCGGCCAGCACGAGATCGGCGCCCGCCTTCGGCGCATCGCTTGGCGAGCGTGGTGCCCAGCGCAGGGCCGACGCCACTGATGACGACAACCTTGGTCCTTCAAGAGTTCCGACGCCACTTTAGCCCACCATCCTGTCGCCGATCTGCTTCTGGCGCAGCGCAATCCGCGCCCGCCAGTCCTCTTCTGAAATCTTATTGGAGTCGTAGTACGGCAGCGCGGAGGCGACCTTGTCGACGTCGACCACCTCGACCGTCGGTCCGTCGGCCTCGGTCAGTTCACGCGACAGCCGCTGCCAGCGGAACTGCAGATACCCCTTGCGATGCCCAAGCGTTTCCACCCAGTTCGTCACGCCCGGGTTCGCGTCGGATACGACGATACCGGATCTTGCCGTCCGGATCCGCCTGCGCCTGAGTGCCGTTCAGCGACGTCTGGTGGTTGATGTAGTCCAGCGAGATGTACCACAGGCTGCCCAGCTGGAAGCCGAGGTACGGCGCGTCGGTGACCGGCAGCGTGATGATCATCGCCTGATCCGGCGCAAGGTCGAAGTGGCCGACCGACGAATACTGCGTCGCCAGTCCGCCCGGTGTCAGGCGCGGCGCGATCATGGTGTTGACCGGCAGGGTGTTGTAGAACCACTGCGGGAACTGCAGCCAGGTCTTCACGCGCTGAACCAACTGTTTACCGGCAACGGCATAGCGCTTTTCGATCAGCTCGCGGGTCAACGGCGGCGGTGCGGTGCCCGCGGTGTCGGTTCGGGCGATGCTGATGTATCCGCGCTGCGCCGACCAGTCGTTGTAGACCTCACGAACCACCAGCTGCGACGGGCTCGTCGGCGTCACCCGCCACTCGTAGTTCCCGTCGGCGTCGATGTCGAGCTCACGGTCGTCGAACGCGGCCTGGCTGGGCGGCACGTTGTCGTCGGTGTACTCACCGCCGAGCATCTGGAAGCAGAGATCGGTGGTGGTGCCGCGGCGGCCGGTCACGACGTACTCGTGGCCCGGCTGCACCCGGGTGCCGAAGTACATCGCATCGGGATTGTCCAGACCCATCTTGGTGAACGGTCCGGTGCCGGACTGCATGAATGGATGGTCGCGGTCGTAGTCGAACGCCAGATGCGTACATCCCGAAATGCAACCCGCGAGGTACTGCAAACCCTCGAGCAGGTCGGCTTCGGATTCGATGAACGGAGCGGCGGCGACCAGACTCTCCGCCTCGGCGATCGCGTCGATCAGTGGCTGCGAGAACACCTCTTGAAACTAGAACGCGTTCTAACAAGAGTCAATATATCGACCGCTGCGGTACATATATGGAACACGGGGTAGGCTGCACAAGTGTCCGCCCCCGAGTCTTCCGGCCGCGCATCGCCGCCGACTGATCGGGTCGTGCGGATCCTCGATTACCTCGCGGGCCGCCCCACAGAGCGCTTCGGGGTGTCCGAACTGGCCCGCCGGATCGGGCTGAGCAAGCCGACGTGCCTGGGCATCGTCACCTCGCTAGCCGATGCGGGATACCTGGTGCGCGACACCGCCGACAAGACGTACCGCCTCGGTCCGTCGCTGATCACGCTGGGCCACAAGGCGCAGGAGTCCATGCGCGTCAGCCCGGCGGCGCGCGAGGAACTACGTCGGCTGTCAGCGCGGTTCGGGGTTACCGCTGCCCTGTCCGGTGTCATCGACGACCGGATCACGCTGCTGGATCTGGTGGCGCCCGCCGGTGCGAGGCCCGGCGTCGAGGTCGGACAGAGCTATCCCTTCGCCCCACCCGTTGGGCTGATGTTCGTGCTGTGGGATGAGGAGGCCGAACGCAACTGGCTCGCCAAGGAGCCGACGATCCCGCTGCGCACACATTCAGACCGGCTCAATCGGGTGATCGCGAGGTGCCGCGACGACGGCTATCTGGTCGAACGGCTCACTCCCGGCGGCCGACGCCTCTACTCGTTGATGGCGGGGATGTCGAGCAACCTGCCCGACGAATTGCGGGCGCTGCTCGGCGAATTGGTCTCCGATATCGGCGAGCGCGTGTATCTGCGTGACGAGAACGGCCCCGCCGGACGCAAGCGGCATGACATCAGCGTGATCTCGGCGCCGGTGTATGACCATTACCAGCGGCAGGTCATGGTGGCGTCGATGCACATCGGAAAATCGTTGACGGACAACGAGATCGTCGAGCGCGCCCGAGCACTGGTGGCCACCGCCGATGCGGTCAGCGCACAGTTGGGAGGCACTCAATCGCGCCGACGGGAGGGCCGACGCGATTGAGCGGTGGAGACCGGTTACCGATTAGAGGTCGGTCAGCGCCTCGGTGATCGGGGTGGGTGCCACCTGGACGCCACATTGGCTCGCCAGATCGATGGCCGGCTGGTTGATGGCCATCAGCTCGGTTTCGACCTTCGGATTCTCCGCGAAGTACGTACGGAACGCCTGCGTCACATCGGCGGGCGATGTCGACACGATTTCCGAAAGTGCGTTATTGGTTTCGGGATTCGAGGTCAGGTACATGCTTGTGGACTCCGACACCGTGCGTGAGGTGTCGGCGATTGCGCTGACGCTGCAATTCTGGGGTTCCATACCCGGACCCGGTGCGGGCTGGGCATTCACGACCGGTATGACGATCGCGGCGGAACCAAAAGCAAGTAGACCCCCGGCGAACATGCCGTACAGGCCGCGTCGCACGGTCTTTTCGGACATCTTCATCGAATCACTCCTTCAGTCTGCGACCTGGTGGCCGCTCCCAAAGGCGTAACCGATGTGGGGGCGGGCTTAAACAAATCCCTGGCTACCGCGGCGTGTCACGCCTCTCAGCTGGTGCTGGCCAGCGCGAAGGGAAGGACGTCCACCGCGCCGGCGGCACGCATGACCCTGGCCGCCATCGTCAGCGTCCACCCGGTGTCGGACAGGTCGTCGACGAGCGAGCACCGGTCCACCGGCGGATGCGATCGCGTCCGGATCCGGCATCGTCCACGCCCCGTCGAGCGCAGCGACGCGGTAAGCCGAGTTCGCCGCGGTGACCGCCCGCCGCGTCGGCGAGTACCGCAGGGTGCCGAGGTCGGTCAGCCTGCCGAGTCGAGCCAGCTCGCGGCTCAGCGACGAGATCAGCAGCGGGTGGCGGTCCGAGTCCAGCGCCATCACCGCCGTCGGCCGATCGGCCCAGTCCCACGAGGCCAGCACCTTCACCGCGGCAGTAACCAAATCTCGCGACACCTCGCCATCGGGTTCGTCGAGGACGCGCCGCAACCGCGCACCCCAGCCCAGGTCGGTCAGCCTCCCGATCGCGCGGCCCGGTGCCGGGCCATCGCCGATCTTCCCGCTCAGGTCGACGCCGAGCTTGGCCAACCCGGACGGCCATTGCTTGCGCGGTGTGAGCTCCACCCCGGGCCGCATTAGCCGTTGTCTGGTGTCTTCTGTGGCGCCCGGATCGACGTCGGCGCTGACGTGTTCGCCGGTGCAGTTGTCGCAGCGACCGCACCGCTCGCCCGGTTCCAGTGCGGGATCGTCGAGTTGACCGCGCAGGAACGCCATCCGGCAACCGTCGGTGGCCTGGTAGTCGAGCATCGCCTGCTGTTCGCGCTTGCGAGCCTCGTCGAGCTTTCGGTAGCGCGGCTCGTCGTACTCCCACGCCGCTCCGGTGCCGACCCAGCCTCCCTTGACGCGCCGCACCGCGCCGTCGACGTCGAGCACCTTCAGCACCATCTCCAACCGCGACCGCCCCAGGTCGACGAGGGGTTCCAGCGCGGGCGTGGACTGCGGCCGCTCGGGTTCGAGTGCGCCAATCACGTTGCGCACCATGGCCTCCGACGGGAACGCCACCGAGGCGAAATACCGCCAGACATCCTGGTCCTCGTGGCCGGGCAGCAGGATCACCTCCGCGCTCTCCGTGGACCGGCCGGCGCGGCCGACCTGCTGGTAGTAGGCGATCGGTGACGACGGGGCGCCGAGATGGACGACGAAGCCGAGGTCGGGTTTGTCGAATCCCATTCCGAGCGCCGACGTGGCCACCAGTGCCTTGACCTTGTTGGCCAGCAGATCCGACTCGAGTTGTTCGCGTTCGGCCGCTTCGGTGGAACCGGTGTAGGCGGCGACCTCATGGCCCTGCTCGCGCAGCAGCGCCGCGACGTCGTGCGCCTGAGCAACGGTGAGGGTGTAGACGATTCCCGAACCTGGCAGCGAATCAATATGTGCTGCAAGCCAAGCCGCGCGCTGCGCCGGGTTGCCCGCCTTGACCACCGAAAGCCGCAGCGACTCGCGATCAAGGCCGCCGCGCAGCACCAGCGTGTCCTGTCCACCGACGCCCAATTGGGCGGCGACGTCGTCGACGACCCTGTCGTTGGCGGTGGCCGTCGTCGCCAGCACCGGCACGTCGGTGCCGAGTTCACCGATCAGGGTGCGGATGCGCCGGTAGTCGGGCCGGAAATCGTGGCCCCAGTCCGACACGCAGTGCGCCTCGTCGACCACGACAAGGCCGGCGTCGTGGGCCAGCGCGGGCAGCACCTGATCACGAAAGTCGGGATTGTTCAACCGTTCCGGGCTGACCAGCAGGACGTCGAGTTCGCCGCGGTGCACGCGATCGTTGATCTCGTCCCAGTCGGCGACATTGCTCGAGTTGATGGTGGCGGCGTGGACCCCGGCGCGTTCGGCGGCAGCCACCTGGTTGCGCATCAGCGCCAGCAGCGGCGACACGATCACCGTCGGACCGCGCCCCGCTTCACGAAGCAGCTTGGCGGCGATGAAGTACACCGCCGACTTACCCCAACCGGTGCGCTGGACGACCAGCGCCCGTCGCCGACGCAACCACCAGCGCCTCGATGGCCGTCCACTGGTCGTCGCGCAGTCGGGCGGTCGGACCGGCCAGCTGCTCGAGGATCGCCTGTGCCTGCTCGCGGGTCGACATGGCCGCCGGCTGTGAATCTGGCGACGGAAACTCGCCGAAAACGTCGTCAGATTCACTCTCGCGGGTCAGGAGGCTGGCGCCGCTTCTTGTTCGCGCTTGATCTCCAGCGCGATGTCGATGAGCTGGTCCTCCTGGCCGCCGATCAGCTTGCGCTGGCCGGCGCGGTGCAGCAGTTGATGCGCGGGTACGCCGTAGCGCTCGGACTGGCGGATGGCGTGCTTGAGGAAGCTGGAGTACACGCCGGAGTAGCCCATGATCAGCGCGTTGCGGTCGAGCAGGCACTCGGCCGGCATCGCGGGCGCCACGACCTCTTCTGCAGCATCGGCGATGTCGAAGAAGTCGATGCCGGTCTTGACGCCGATCTTGTCGAACACCCCGATCAGCGCTTCGACCGGCGCGTTGCCCGCACCGGCGCCGAAGCGGCGGCAGGAGCCGTCGATCTGCTTGGCGCCCGCGCGCACGGCCTCGATGGAGTTGGCGACGCCGAGCCCCAGGTTCTCGTGGCCGTGAAAGCCGACCTGGGCGTCATCGCCGAGTTCGGCCACCAGCGCCGCGACACGGTCGGCGACTCCCTCGAGCACCAGCGCACCGGCGGAGTCGACCACGTAGACGCATTGGCAGCCCGCGTCGGCCATGATCCGCGCCTGCGCGGCGAGCTTCTCCGGGGAGATGGTGTGGCTCATCATCAGGAAGCCGACCGTCTCGAGGCCCAGCTCGCGGGCCAGGCCGAAGTGCTGGATCGACACGTCGGCCTCGGTGCAGTGGGTGGCGATCCGGCAGATCGACCCCGCCGTTGTTCTGCGCCTCCTTGATGTCCTCTTTGGTGCCGACACCGGGCAGCATGAGGAAGGCGATCTTGGATTCCTTGGCCGTCTCGGCGGCCAGCTTGATCAGCTCCTGCTCGGGGGTCTTGGAGAACCCGTAGTTGAAGCTGGACCCGCCGAGCCCGTCGCCGTGGGTCACCTCGATGACCGGCACACCCGCGGCGTCCAGCGCCGCGACGATGGCTCCGACCTCGTCCTTGGTGAACTGATGGCGTTTGTGGTGACTCCCGTCCCGCAGTGACGTGTCCGTCATCCGGACGTCCCACATGGGGTTGAAGTAGATCTCGTCGGTGCTCATGCTTGAGCTCCTGTTCCCGCGGAGGCGCGATCCTTCGCGATCTCTTCGCCGACCTTGGTGGCCGCGGCGGTCATGATGTCCAGGTTTCCAGCGTAAGGCGGCAGGTAGTCGCCCGCACCCTCCACTTCGACGAATGTGGTGACGAGGTGGTTGCCGCCGTTGAACACCGTCGGCTCGTCGAACTGGGGCTCGTTGAGCAGCCGGTACCCCGGCACGTAGGTCTGCACCTCGGCGACGACGTCCTTGATCGACTGCGTGATCGCATCGTGGTCGGCATCCTCGGGGATTGCGCAGAAGATGGTGTCGCGCATGATCATCGGCGGATCGGCCGGGTTCAGGATGATGATCGCCTTGCCCCGCTTCGCGCCGCCGATGACCTCGACGCCGGCGCTTGTCGTCTTGGTGAACTCGTCGATGTTGGCCCGCGTTCCCGGGCCGGCCGACGCCGACGACACCGACGCGACGATCTCGGCATAGGGCACGTCGACGACACGACTGACGGCGTACACCATCGGAATGGTGGCCTGACCACCGCAGGTGACCATGTTGACGTTGGGAGCATCCAGGTGCTCGCGCAGGTTGGCGGGCGGAATCACGCCGGGGCCGACGGCGGCCGGAGTCAGGTCGATTGCGCGGATGCCGGCCTCGGCGTAGCGCGGCGCGGCGTCGCGGTGCACGTATGCGCTGGTGGCTTCGAAGACCAGGTCCGGCTTCTCGCTCTGGGCCAGCAGCCAGTCCACGCCTTCATGAGACGTCTCAAGACCCAGCTTGCGGGCGCGCGCGAGGCCCTCGCTCTCGGGATCGATGCCGATCATCCATCGCGGCTCGAGCCACTCCGAGCGCAGCAGTTTGTACAGCAGGTCGGTGCTGATGTTTCCCGACCCGACGATCGCGACCGATGCCTTCTCCGGCATGTCTGCTCCTAGCTATTCGAAACTCAACTGGCTATTCGAAACTCAGATGAACTGAACCTAATCCGGCGAAGTCGGCGACGAAATTGCTGCCCGGCGGTGCATCTATCGCACGCGTGCACGACCCCGGCAACACGATGTCACCGGCCTTCAGACGCACCCCGAAGCTCTCGACCTTCCGCGCCAGCCAGGCCACCGCGGTGACGGGGTTCCCGAGCACCGCATCGCTGCGGCCCTCCGCGACGACCTCGCCGTTGTTGGTCAGCACGGCGTCGATGTTCCGGATGTCGATGTCCTTGGGCGACACCCGGGCCTCGCCGAGCACCCAGCCCGCCGACGAGGCGTTGTCGGCGATGGTGTCGCAGAGCTTGATCTTCCAGTCGGTGATGCGGGTGTCGATCAGCTCGATCGCGGGGGCGAACGCCGCCGTCGCCGCCAGCACGTCGTCCTCGGTGCAGCCGGCGCCCGGCAGATCGTCGGCCAGGATGAAGCCGACCTCGACCTCCACCCGCGGATACAGGTAGTTCGCCGACGGCACCTTCCGGTCTTCGAAGACCTGCATCTCGTCGAGCAGGTGCCCGTAGTCGGGTTCGTCGACGTTCATCATCTTCTGCATGGCCTCCGACGAGAGACCGACCTTGTGCCCGATCACCCGGGCGCCTTCGGCGACCCGCTGCCGGATGTTGATCAGCTGGATCTCGTAGGAGTCGACGACGTCGATATCGGCGTGGGCATCGGTCAACGGACTGATGGGGACGCGGCTGCGCTCCGCCTGGGCCAAGTCGGCTGCAAGCTGTTCACGCACCTGCGCGGGCAACATATTCGTGAAGTCCCCTCGTTTGTTCGACCGGCCCTGTTGTTGTTCGGCCGGGCAATTCTATAACGTGTTCTACATGACTGGTCAGGAGTATGACGTCGTCGTGGTGGGAAGCGGCGCCGCCGGCTTGGTCGCCGCCCTCACCGCCGCCCACCAGGGACTTTCCACTGTAGTCGTCGAGAAGGCTGCGCACTATGGCGGTTCCACTGCGCGGTCAGGTGGCGGAGTGTGGATCCCGAACAACGAGATTCTCAAGCGAGACGGGGTGTCTGACACCGCCGAGGCGGCGCGCACCTACCTGCACACGATCATCGGCGATGTCGTGCCCGCGGAGAAGATCGACACCTATCTTGAGCGCGGACCCGAGATGCTGTCGTTCGTGCTGAAGAACTCGCCACTGAAGATGTGCTGGGTGCCCGGTTACTCCGACTACTACCCCGAGACACCCGGCGGACGGCCCGCGGGACGCTCGATCGAGCCGAAGCCGTTCGACGCCCGCAAGCTCGGGCCCGACGAGAAGGGCCTCGAGCCGCCGTACGGCAAGGTGCCGCTGAACATGGTGGTGATGCAGCAGGACTACGTTCGGCTGAACCAGATGAAACGCCACCCGCGCGGCCTGCTGCGCAGCGTGAAGGTCGGCGTGCGCTCGGTCTGGGCCAACCTCAGGCGCAAGAACCTCGTCGGCATGGGCCGCGCGCTGATCGCGCCGCTGCGCATCGGGCTGCAGAAGGTGGGGGTGCCGGTCCAGCTGAACACCGCACTGACCGATCTCTACGTCGAGGACGGCGTCGTTCGTGGCATCTATGTTCGTTGATGCCCGCGACTCCGCTGACGCTGAGCCGCAGCTCATCCGGGCGCGCCGCGCCGTGATCCTCGGGTCGGGCGGTTTCGAGCACAACGAGCAGATGCGGGTGAAGTACCAGCGCGCCCCGATCACCACCGAGTGGACCGTCGGCGCGAAGGCCAACACCGGCGACGGGATCCTGGCCGCCGAGAAGCTGGGCGCCGCACTGGAGATCATGGAAGACGCCTGGTGGGGACCGACGGTTCCGTTGGTGGATGCGCCGTGGTTCGCGCTGTCCGAACGCAACTCCCCCGGGTCGATCATCGTGAACATGGCCGGCAAGCGGTTCATGAACGAGTCGATGCCGTACGTCGAGGCGTGCCACCACATGTACGGCGGCGAGTACGGCCAGGGCCCAGGTCCCGGCGAGAACATCCCGGCGTGGCTGGTGTTCGACCAGACCTACCGCGATCGCTACATCTTCGCGGGTCTGCAGCCCGGACAACGGATTCCGAAGAAGTGGATGGAGTCCGGCGTCATCGTGAAGGCCGACACCATCGCCGAACTGGCCGAGAAGACGGGCCTGTCCGTCGATGCGCTGACCGCGACCGTCGACCGCTTCAACGGGTTCGCCCGTTCCGGTGTCGACGAGGACTTCAAGCGCGGCGAAAGCGCCTACGACCGCTACTACGGCGATCCGACGAACAAGCCGAACCCCAACCTCGGTGAGATCAACAACGCGCCGTACTACGCCGCCAAGATGGTGCCGGGCGATCTCGGCACCAAGGGTGGCGTGCGCACCGACGTCCACGGACGCGCGCTGCGCGACGACGGTTCGATCATCGAGGGCCTGTACGCCGCGGGCAACGTCAGCTCACCGGTGATGGGACACACCTATCCGGGACCGGGTGGGACGATCGGCCCCGCCATGACATTCGGATACCTTGCAGCACTGCACATCGCGGGGAAGAACTGATGCCCATCAATCTCGACGAGGCGCTGGGCGCCGAGCTTCCGCCCGCCGAATTCTCGTGGACCAGTAGCGATATCCAGCTCTACCACCTCGGCCTCGGCGCGGGCGGCGACCCGATGGACAAGCGCGAGCTGCGCTATCTGACCGACGGCACCCCGCAGGTGCTGCCGACGTTCGGCAACGTGGCGCAGAGCTTCCACATGACCGAACCGCCGAGCGTTCAGTTCCCCGGCATCGACATCGAGCTGTCGAAGGTGCTGCACGCCAGCGAGGCGGTCTCGGCACCGGCCCGATCCCACCGTCGGGCACCGGCATCGCCGTCACGCGTTTCACCGACATCTGGGACAAGGGCAAGGCCGCGGTGATCTGGTCGGAGACCACGGTTTCTGCGCCCGACGGCACAGTCCTGTGGAAGCAGAAGCGGTCGATCTTCGCGCGCGGCGAGGGCGGCTTCGGCGGCGAACGCGGCCCGTCGACGTCATCGGAGCCACCGCAGCGCGCGCCGGATTTCGAGCTGGCCATCCCGGTGTCTCCGCAGCAGGCGTTGCTGTACCGCATGTGCGGTGACCGCAACCCGCTGCATTCGGATCCCGAATTCGCCGCCGCCGCAGGCTTTCCGCGCCCGATCCTGCATGGACTGTGCACCTATGGCATGACATGCAAGGCGATGGTCGACACCCTGCTCGACGGCGATACGGCCCGCGTCGGCAGCTACGGCGCCCGGTTCGCGGGCGTGGTGTTCCCCGGCGAGACACTGCGGGCCAGCATCTGGAAAGAGGGTGAGGGCTTCACCGCCATCGTCACCGCGCCCGAGCGCGACGACGCCGTGGCGCTCGCAGGAGTGGAGCTCGTCCCGCCTGTCCGAGCGGCGCAGCGCCGTCAACCCAGAATCAGGCCGGATGTCGGCACGCCGGTGCCTGCCGTAACCAGCACGTGCTCCACGTCGTCCACCGGATTAACCGACGTCCCGCGAAGCTGCCGGACACCTTCGGCGATGCCGTTCATGCCGTGGATATACGCCTCGCCGAGCTGACCACCGTGGGTGTTGATCGGCAACCTGCCGCCGACCTCGATCGCACCGTCCTCGATGTAGTCCTTCGCCTCACCCGGAGCGCAGAACCCCAGCTCCTCCAGCTGGATGAGTGTGAACGGCGTGAAGTGGTCGTACAGGATCGCGGTCTGGATATCGGCCGGCGTCAGACCGGATTGCTCCCAGAGCTGCCTACCCACCAGACCCATCTCCGGCAGGCCCAGCTCCGATCGGTAGTAGCTCGTCATCGAGTACTGGTCGGGGCTGGCACCCTGGCTCGCCGCCTCGATGACGGCGGGTCGGTGCTTGAGGTCCTTGGCCCGCTCGGCGGACGTGATCACCAGCGCCACACCGCCATCGGTTTCCTGGCAGCAGTCGAGCAACCGCAGCGGCTCGGCGATCCATCGCGAATTCTGGTGATCCTCGATGGTGATCGGCTTCTCGTAGAAGTACGCCTTCGGGTTCTTGGCGGCGTGCTTGCGGTCGGCAACCGAGACCGCGCCGAAGTCCCTGCTCGTCGCGCCGGAGTAGTGCATGTAGCGCTGGGCGATCATCGCCACCTGAGCGGCCGGTGTGGACAAGCCATGCGGGTACGAGAACGAATTGTCCACCCCTGTGGAGTCCGCGTTCTCCACCAACCGCATCTGCACCTGGCCGAACCGCATACCCGACCGCTCGTTGAAAGCCCGGTATGCCACAACGCAATCCGCGACACCCGTCGCCACAGCGATCGCCGCCTGCTGGACCGTGGCGCAGGCTGCGCCGCCGCCGTGGTGGATCTTGGAGAAGAACTTCAGCTCGCCGATGCCGGTGGCGCGCGCGATCGACACCTCGGTGTTGGAGTCCATCGTGAACGTGACCATGCCGTCGACATCGGCAGGTGTGAGTCCGGCGTCCTCTAGCGCGTCCAGCACGGCTTCCGACGCCAGCCGCAACTCGCTGCGGCCGGAGTTCTTGGAGAAGTCGGTGGCGCCGATCCCGACGATCGCCGCCTTTCCGGAAAGCTCACCTGGCATCAGGCACCCTCGATCGTCAGTGTCGCGGTGGCGATCACGTGGTCGCCAAGGCTGTTGCTGCCAGTCACTTTCAGCGAAATCAGGCCGTCGGTGACCGCGGTCACCTCTCCCCTGAACGTCACCGTGTCGTAGGCGTACCACGGCACACCGAGCCGCAGCCCGATCGTCTTGATGATCGCGTTCGGTCCGGCCCAGTCGGTGATGTAGCGCTGGACGAGACCGGTGTCGGTCAGGATGTTGACGAAGATGTCCTTGGAACCCTTGGCCTGCGCCTTGTCGCGGTCGTGATGGACATCCTGATAGTCCCGCGTGGCGATCGCCGTCGACACGATGAACGTCGGGTCGCCGTACAGCGCGAGCTCGGGCAGCTTGGTGCCCACCTCGATCGTGGGTGCGCTCATTTCGCGGGCTCCCATGCGTAGTTGGTCCAGGCCGGCCCTGAATCGCCTTCGGGGAAATCGATATACATTGCGCGGACCGGCAATCCGATCTCGACGCTCGCGGGGTCGACATTGCGGAGCTCGCCGAGCATCCGCACACCCTTCTTCGAGTTCGACCAGCGCGATGACGAAAGGCAGGGTGCGACCGGGCACCTTCGGGGCGTGGTGCACGACGAAGCTGAACACCGTGCCCTTGCCCGAGGCGACGACATAGTCGGTCGGTACCTCTTTGTCCTGCCAGAGCGCGGGCACCGGCGGATGCTGCAGGGTGCCGTCGCCGCGCTTCTGGATGCGCAGTTCGTGCGCGTTGACGCCGTCCCAGAAGAACTTCGTGTCACGCGACGACGCGGGCCGCATCATGCTGTCGGCGTCGAGGTCGTCGGGGACGGAACCTGCCGACGCGGCGTCGGCCTCAGCGGGCCTGAATTTCATGATGCGCCACATCATTTCGGCGACGTCTTCGTCGCCGACCTGCCAGGAGATTTTCTGGGTGATGAAGAAACCCTCGCCGAGTGCGGTCCGCTTGGGCCCGACGACGTCGGTCAGCTCCGCCGCGACGCTGACCTCCTCGCCGGGACGCAAATAGCGGTGATAGGTCTGCTCGCAGTTGGTCGCGACGACGCCGATGTAGCCGGCGTCGTCGAACAATCCGAGGATCTTGCCCAGGGGATCGTCGTCGGGCCGGTTGCCGCCCAGGCCCATCATGGTCCAGACCTGGATCATCGCGGGCGGAGCGACGGTGCCGGGATGCCCCGCCGCGGTGGCGGCCGCCTCGTCGACGTAGATGGGGTTGTTGTCCCCCATCGCATCCAGCCAGTGGTCGATCATCGGCTGGTTGACCGGGTGACGGGCGACCCGCGGCTTGCTCTTGCCCTCGGCCTTGACGCGTTCGGCCGCCGCCTTGATGTCCTCGACCGCACTCACCGCGGAACCCTCGGAACCTTCAGTCCTGCCGCCGCGATCATCTCCCGCATCACCTCGTTGACACCTCCGCCGAACGTGATCACCAGATTGCGCTTGGTCTGTGAGTCGAGCCACTCGAGCAGTTCGGCGGTGTCCGCATCCGCCGGGTTGCCGTACCTGCCGACGATCTCCTCGGCGAGGCGGCCGGCGTACTGGATGCGCTCGGTGCCGAACACCTTGGTGGCGGCGGCGTCGGCGACGTCGATGGTCTCGCCGGAGGCGGCGACCTGCCAGTTCAGCAGTTCGTTGATCCGCCACATCGCCTTGAGCTCGCCGAGCGACCGCTTCACGTCATCGTGGTCGAGCGGGGTGTCGCCATTGGACCCGGGCTTGGCGGCCCAGGTATGAACGCGGTCGTACAGCGAGGCGAATCGCCCTGCCGGACCCGAGCATCACGCGCTCGTTGTTCAGCTGGGTGGTGATCAGGCGCCAGCCGCCGTTCTCCTCGCCGACCAGCATCTCGGCGGGAACCCGGACGTCGTTGTAGTACGTGGCGTTCGTGTGGTGCGCGCCGTCGGACAGGATCATCGGCGTCCACGAGTAGCCCGGGATCCTTGGTGTCGACGATCAGCATCGAAATGCCTTTGTGCTTGGCGGCTTCCGGATCGGTGCGGCACGCCAGCCAGACGTAGTCGGCGTCGTGGCCACCGGTGGTGAACACCTTCTGGCCGTTGACGATGTACTCGTCGCCCTGCTTGACCGCGGTCGTGCGCAGCGATGCGAGGTCAGTGCCGGCCTCCGGCTCGGTGTAGCCGATGGCGAAATGCACCTCGCCGGCGAGGATTCCCGGCAGGAACTTCTTCTTCTGAAGGTCGGTGCCGTACTGCTGCAGCGTCGGCCCGACGGTCTGCAGGGTGACGGCGGGCAATGGCACGTCGGCACGATGTGCCTCGTTGACGAAGATCGACTGCTCGATGGGGCCGAAGCCCGTGCCCGCCGAACTCCTTGGGCCAGCCGACGCCGAGTTTGCCGTCGGAGCCCATGCGCTTGATCATCGCGCGGTAGGCCTTGCCGTGCCGGTCGGCCTCCATCTCCTTGTATTCCTCGGAGGAGATGAGGTTCGAAAAGTATTGCCGCAGTTCGGCTTGAAGCTGCCGCTGCTCCGGGGTCAGTTCTATGTACATTGCGCTCCCACCAGATCGAGTCGGTGCGACGGCCCGCCCACCAGTCGGGTCAGATCCTTGATGCTCGAGTAGTAGCGGTCCATCGGGTAGTCGATGTCCATGCCCATCCCACCGTGCAGATGGTGGCAGAGCTGCATCACCGGCGGCGCCTGCGAGGCCAGCCAGTAACCGAGGATGTCGATGTCCTCGTCCGCGTCCAGGCCCTTCAGCCAACCGCCACAACACCGACGTCGCGGCCAATGTCAGTGTGCGAGAGGCGATGTAGACCTCGGCGAGCTGCGCGGCAACGGTCTGGAAGGTGGACAGCGGCTTGCCGAACTGCTCGCGGTTGGCGACGTAGTCCGCGGTCAGCCGCAAGGCGCCCGGCGACCAGACCCGATGCGAACGCACCGATGGCCGCCAGCGCGAGCTGATTCACCCGCCGCGGCTGCGCGCCTTCGAGCACGCCGTCGACCTCGGCATCGGTGAACGTCACCGAGTACTCGTCGCCGTGATTGGCGGTCGGCGTCTTGACCACCTGCACTCCGTCGGCCTTCGGCGAGATCACCGCGACCGCATCGCCGGCCGTCACGATCAGCCAATCCGCTTGCTCCGCATAGGGAACCGCGACCTTGACGCCGTTGAGCTTGAAAGCGCCCGAGACGCCGGAAAGGGAAGTTGCGGGCCGATCGGGAAGCGGTGCACCGGGCTCGTTGAGCGCCGCGGTGAGCACCGAGCCTTTCGGCACTCCGGCGAGATAGCGGTCCTGCTGTTCGTCGGACGCCAGATCCAGCAGTGGGATCAGCCCGAGACCGAGAGTCGCCAGCGCCGGGCTGATGGTGCCGTGCCTGCCGATCTCGATCAGCGCCGTGCCCACTTCGGCGAGGCCGAGCCCGTCGCCGCCAAGGCGGTCAGGGACCCCGAAAGCCGTGACGCCGCCGGACACGATTGCGTCCCAGCTGTTGTCCCGGCCGAGCGCGGATGTCACCACATCGGCGACAGCCTGCTGCCCTTCGTCTGGACTGAAGTCCACCGAATCCTCCTTGATCCCAATGATGATTACTGGGCTGCGGCTGCGCTCTTGCCCGAGTAGTCGACCTGCCAGTGCTTGATGCCGTTGAGCCAACCCGACCGTAGCCGCACGGGCTCACTGATCGGCTTGATGTCAGGCATGTGGTCCGCGACGGCGTTGAAGATCAGGTTGATCGTCATCCGGGCCAGGTTCGCGCCGATGCAGTAGTGGGCGCCGGATCCACCGAACCCGACGTGCGGATTCGGATCGCGCAGGATATTGAATTTGTGCGGGTCATCAAAGACCTCAGAGTCGAAATTGGCCGACCGGTAGGACATCACGGCGCGCTGACCCTTCTTGATCGTCACGCCGCCGAGCTCGACGTCCTCGTGGGCGGTGCGCTGGAACGCCGAAACCGGGGTGGCCCAACGAATGATCTCGTCGGCCGTCGGTCGACGGACGTTCCTTCTTGTAGAGCTCCCACTGATCCGGATTCTGCGAGAACGCAATCATTCCGTGGGTGATCGAGTTACGGGTGGTCTCGTTGCCTGCCACGGCGAGCATGATCACGAAAAAGCCGAACTCGTCGTCGGAGAGCTTCTCGCCGTCGATGTCGGCCTCGATGAGCGCCGTGACGATGTCCTCGGTCGGGTGCTTGCTCCGCTCGTCGGCCATGGCCATCGCGTACATGATGAGTTCCATCGACGACTGCGCCGGATCGACGTCGGAGAACTCGGGGTCCTCGCCGCCGGTCATCTCGTTCGACCAGCGGAACAGCTTGTCGCGGTCGTCCTGCGGTACACCGAGAAGTCCGGCGATGGCCTGCAGCGGAAGCTCACAGCTCACCTGCTCGACGAAGTCGCCGGAGCCCTCAGCCGCCGCCGTCTTGGCGATGTTCTGCGCGCGCTGAGCGAGCTCCTCCTCGAGCCGGCCGATGGCGCGCGGCGTGAAACCGCGGGAGATGATCTTGCGCAACCGGGTGTGGTGCGGCGCGTCCATGTTGAGCATGACGCTGCGCTGCAACTCGACGTTCTCGCGTGTCATCTCCTTGGGCCAGGTACGGGATCGCCCCGTTCAGCCAGCTGGAGAAGACGTCGCTGCGCCGCGAGACCTCTTTGACGTCGGCGTGCTTGGTCACCAGCCAATAGCCCTTGTCCTCGAAGCCGCCGCTACCGCCGGGGATGTCGACCCAGTGGATGGGCTCGGCCTCGCGCAGCTCGGCTAGCTCTTCGACGGGCAGCCCGGCGAGGTTGACGTCGGGGTCGAGGAAGTCGAAGTCGGCTGGAATGTTGGTGGATGGCATGTGGTGGGCTCCTTCACAACACAAATTGCAACGTGTTCTAGTGCCAGTAAAACATGCCTTCTGCGCAGATAAAAGGCAGGTCACCATCCTCGCTTGTCAGAGTAATGAAACGTGTTCTAGCCTGACGGAATGGGTAACCCTGTCATCGTTGAAGCCACCCGCAGCCCCATCGGTAAGCGAAACGGGATGGCTATCCGGCCTCCACGCCACCGAGTTGCTGGGCGCCACGCAGAAGGCTCTGGTCGAGAAAGCCGGCATCGACGCCGGTGACGTAGAGCAGATCGTCGGCGGCTGTGTCACGCAGTTCGGCGAGCAGTCCAACAACATCACCCGGGTCAGCTGGCTGGTCGCCGGGCTGCCCGAGCACGTCGGCGCGATGACCGTGGACTGCCAATGCGGCAGCGGGCAGCAGGCCAACGGGTTGATCGCCGGCCTGATCGCAGCCGGGGCCATCGACGTCGGCATCGCCTGCGGCATCGAGGCCATGAGCCGCGTCGGGCTTGGCGCCAACGCCGGCCCCGATCGCGGGATCCTGCGGCCCGCGTCGTGGGACATCGACCTGCCCGATCAGTTCACCGCTGCCGAGCGCATCGCGCAGCGCCGCGGTATCACCCGCGAGGACATCGACCAGTTCGGCTTCGACTCGCAGCGCAAGGCCGCGCAGGCGTGGGCCGAGGGGCGCTTCGACCGCGAGATCAGCGGTATCGAGGCACCGGTGCTCGACGAGAACAAGCAGCCGACCAGCGACCGTCACGTCGTCACCCGCGACCAGGGCCTGCGCGACACCACGCTCGAGGGCCTGTCCTCGCTGAAGCCCGTGATCGATGGCGGTATCCACACCGCCGGTACGTCGTCACAGATCTCGGACGGCGCAGCCGCCGTGCTGTGGATGGACGAGGAGAAGGCCAAGGCGCTCGGCCTGAAGCCGCGGGCGCGGATCGTCAGCCAGGCGCTCGTCGGGTCCGAGCCGTACTACCACCTCGACGGCCCGGTGCAGTCGACGGCGAAGGTGCTCGAAAAGGCCGGTATGAAGATGGGCGACATCGACATCACCGAAATCAACGAGGCCTTCGCGTCGGTCGTGTTGTCGTGGGCGCGGGTGCACAACCCGGACATGGACAAGGTGAACGTCAACGGCGGTGCGATCGCGCTCGGGCACCCGGTCGGGAGCACCGGCAGCCGCCTTATCACCACGGCGCTGCACGAGCTGGAGCGCACGGATCAGAGCACCGCGCTCATCACCATGTGCGCCGGCGGTGCGTTGTCCACCGGAACGATCATCGAGCGGATCTGATGTCCGCGGCCCCCGCAGTCACTGAAGCCGAGCGCATCGCGGCCGCGCAGGCCTACATCGACGCGCTGGTCTCGCACAACGCGGACAAGGTTCCGTTCGCCCCTGGATGCACCCGCATCGAGGTCGGACTGAAGACCGGGTTCTCGGGAGATCATCTGCGCCGCAGCCTGAATCGCGGCTTGCAGTACCGGGTCATCCAGGCGACGACGGTGCCGGAGTTCACCGTCGTCGACGGCGAAACCATCCGCGCGAAGTTCGACCTCGTGACGAAACCGTCGCTGCTGGGTCGCAAGGTCGGCGCCCACATCGACGAGACGTTTCAGATCCCCGCCGACGGCCTGATCCATCACATCCGAGCAGGGATTCGCCCCTTCGTCAGCGCGTCCTAGAAGTCTTAGGATCACTCCCATGGCCAATTCGCGTCCCCGTTTCATGGACACCAAGGCATCGGACCTCCTCATCAAGTGGATGTCTAAGCTCAACACCTTCATGTACCGCCGCAGCGGTGGCGAAGGCTTCGGCAGCGACTTCCAGGGCATTCCGGTGGCGCTGCTGACCACGATCGGCCGCAAGACCGGTGATCCGCGGATCAGCCCGCTGTACTTCCACCGCGACGGCGACGCCGTCGTCGTCGCCGCGTCCAAGGGCGGCAGCGACAAGCACCCGATGTGGTACCTGAACCTCAAGGCGAATCCGAAGGTCCAGGTTCAGATCAAGAAAGAGATCCTCGACCTCACCGCTCGGGACGCCACCGAGGAGGAGCGCGCGAAGTACTGGCCCAGGCTCGTCGAGATGTATCCGACCTATGAGGACTACAAGTCATGGACCGACCGGGTGATCCCCCTCGTGATCTGCGAACCGTGACAACGACTTACGATCTGCACTTCTATTTCGACCCCGTCTGTCCGTTCGCGTGGATGACGAGCAAGTGGGTGCGCGTCGTGGCGGCTGCGCGTGACTATCGCGTGGACTGGAGGTTCATCTCGTTGCGGATCCTCAATGCCGACGTCGACTATGCAACGCACTTTCCCACCCATTACGAGGAGGGCCACACCGCGGGATTGAAGCTGCTGCGGGTCGCGGCGAAGGTGCGTGCCGAGCACGGACGAGACGCCGTCGGGCCGCTCTATGCGGCGTTCGGCAACCGCCTGTTCGACACCCCTCGCGAAGAACGCATCTCGGCTGCCGGACAAGCCGCGCGCGACCTTGTCGAGGCCGCGCTGGCAAACGCCGGACTGCCTGCCGAACTGGCCGATGCGCTTGACGACGCCACGCTCGACGACGAGATCCGCGGCGAGACCGAGGAGGCTCTCACCCTCACCGGGCAGGACGTCGGGACGCCGATCCTGCATTTCCGCCCGCCGACCGGGACCGCATTCTTCGGGCCGGTCATCAGCAGGCTGCCGTCGGCCGAGGACTCGGTCACATTGTGGGACCACGTCATCGCGCTGGCCGAGTTTCCCGGCTTCGCCGAGATCAAGCGCAGCCTGCGGGAACGTCCTCAGCTGGCCAGTTTCGGTGTTGAAACCGAATCGGTTAGCAAGCAAGAGGATTGGCACGGCGGGAGCCGGCGACTCACGTAGTAGTGAGTGTCTCCGAGTGCACTGGGTTATCGCAATTCGCGGAAGAATGTGCGGATGTGTTCAGTGAGCAGCTGCGGTTCCTCGAGCGCGGCGAAGTGTCCTCCCCGATCCTGGATGTCGGTCCAGGCAGTGATGTTGTTGGTCTTTTCGGCGAGGCAACGGATACCGACGTCATGAGCGAACATGATGGCGCCGGTCGGCACGCCCGAGGACCGAGGCGGTGGCCCCCAGGAAGCTTGGGCATAGCCGACATACGCCGCCGATCCGGCGGTACCGGTTAGCCAATAGATCATGGCGTTGGTCAACAGCCGGTCGCGACCAACGATCACATCCGGCAGGCTGTCCAGCGGGTGCGTCCAGGCGCGGAATTTGTCCACGATCCAGGCGAGCTGGCCGACAGGGGAATCAATCAACGCTGCGCCGATGGTTTGCGGTCGCGTGGCCTGAATCGCGATGTAACCGAACTCGTCCTGCATGAACTTCTGAACACGTTCCGCCCGGTCGCGTTCAAGCTCGGTCATCGATGCGAGTTCGTCCTCGCCGAGCTCGCCGGTCGGCATTCCGATGCTGCCGTTGACGTGCACCCCGATGACCCGCTCCGGTGCGGCGCGCCCAACTGCGGGCGACACGCTTGCGCCGATATCTCCTCCTTGCAGGCCGAACCGGTGATGGCCCAGCCGGGTCATCAGCTCGAGCCAGGCTCGCGCAATCCGGTCGACGTCCCAACCCGTGTCAGGTACCGGGCCGGAGAACCCAAAGCCGGGCAGGCTGGGAATGACGAGCTCAAACGCGTCGGCCGGGTCGCCACCGTGGCTTCGCGGGTCAGTCAGTGGCCCAAGCACGTCGATGAACTCAACAAAGGAGCCCGGCCACCCATGGGTGAGGATGAGTGGCAGTGCATCCGGCTCGGGTGAACGCAAGTGCAGGAAGTGGATGGTCGTACCGTCAATCTCGGTGGTGAATTGGGGCAGCTGGTTCAGTTCGGCTTCGGCCGCCCGCCAGTCATAATCGCGGTACCAGTAAGTGACGAGTTCTTTCAAGTACGACACCGGAACGCCGGTATCCCACCCGTCGGCTGGCAACGGCGCGGGGAAACGGGTGCGGCGCAGCCGGTCGTGCAGATCGTCGAGCTGCGCGTCTGGAATCGCGATGCGAAATGCGGTGATGGTATCTGTGGAGTTCATGCCTCAAGTCTGTCGCTGATACCGGACAGAGTCGGTCCTAAGACCTGTTCGAGCGACGGAGCCCGAGCTGCGCCGCCGCATCAGGTTCACCACGGTCGCGACCGCGAACGTCCGTGTTTGCCAACACTTCCAGATGGCTAGACACGCCGTATGGCAGGCGCTATCCGCAACTCGCGGCCCCTTCGGCTGGCGATGAAGTACTTCGCCCGCGCACACATCTGGATCTACCGGCGCACCAACGGACGCATCGGCGCCAAACTGCTCTGGTTCCCGGCGGCGTTGATCACCACGACGGGACGCAGAATCCGGCCGTCCGCGCACCACTCCGACGCTGTATCTGGACGACGGCGATCGGGTGATCCTGCCCGCGTCCTTCGGCGGACGTGACGCCGATCCGGCGTGGTATCTCAACCTCGAGTCGAATCCCGAAGTGCACGTGCAGATTCGCTCCCGGCATCTCGATCTGAAGGCCAGGGATGCTACCGAGGACGAACGAAAGCGCTACTGGCCCAGGCTGATCAGGATGTACCCGCCGTATCGGGGATATCGCAGGCGGCGGATCGGGTGATTCCGATGGTCGTCTGCGAGCCATGACGACGTTCACCGCCGCCGCCACCGCGAGCAGGCCGGCTCCGATGGCGATCGTCACCGGGCTCAGATAGAGCAGCAACGCCGACGCCGGTATGCACAGCACCCGCTCGGGCCAGCCCGCCCGGCGGATCATCCAACCGCCGGTGACGACCGCCAGCGCGGCGACCGCCAGCGCACCGACCGCACCGGTCCACACCATGTCGAGGAAAGACCGCAACCCGAGCAGACCTTGCCCGTTGTCGGTCAGTACGAACGCGAACGGCACGAGGAATGCCGGCAGGGTGTACTTCCACGTCTGCATCATCGTGGGAATCACCCGTCCACCGGTGATCGCCGAGGCCGCGACCGACGCCAGCGCCGTCGGCGGCGTGACTTCGGAGAGCACTGCGAAATAGAAGACGAACATCGCCACCGCGGGCGCGGCGACGCCGAGGTCCTGCAGCGCAGGACCCACGATCACCCAGCTGATCACGAACGACGCGGTGACCGGCACCGCAAGCCCGAGCACCGAGACCGCCAAGGCCGCGAATATTGCCGTGAAAATCAATACGACCGTTGGGTTTTCAGAGATGAACCGGGCGGTGTTGACGAGGATCGAGTTCAATTGCAGGCCGAGTCCGGTGCGGGTGATCATCGCCGCGACGACGCCCGCGGCCGCACACACCGCCGCCACCGAAAGCACACCGCGCACCCCGGTGGCCAACGCACGGTAGAGCCGCACCGGGGTGAGGCGGTGTTCGCGATCCAGGTACGACAGCACGATCTGAACGGCGATGGCGTAGACGACCGCGCGCATCGCCGACACATCCATCGCGAGGAACACGACGATCATCACCAGCGAGATGAGGTGGTATCCGAATCTGCCGAGTAACCGCCAGAAGGACTGCGCGTCGACGTCGACCTCGCGCGTGCCGTACCGCCGCGCGTCGATCTCGACGGCCAGCAGGATGCCGAGGTAGTACAGGATGGTCGGGACCACCGCCCACACCAGGACGGTCAGGTACGGCACCCCGAGATACTCGGCGATGATGAACGCCGCGGCCCCGAGTGTCGGCGGCGACAGGATCGCACCGATCCCCGCCGCGGCCAGCATTCCGCCGGCGTTCTCACTCGGGTAGCCGGCGCGACGCAACACCGGCCACGTCACCGACCCCAGACTGACCGTCGTCGCCGTCCCCGACCCGGACACGCTGCCCATCAGGAATCCGGCCAGCGTCACCGTCCGCCCGGGTGCAGCACGTGAGGAGCGGAATGCGGAGAACGAAAGATCGATGAAGAACTTGCTGGCACCGGACGCCTCGAGCACCGCCCCGTAAATGGTGAACAACACGATGTAGGTCGCCGCGACGTCCAGCGGCACCCCGTACAGGCCCGTCGACTGCATGAACGACGCGCTGACGATCTGCACCCAGTCGACTCCGGCGTGCGCGATCGCCGCACCCTGGGGCAGGTATCCGCCGTAGTAGGCGTAGCCGAGCGCGAGCAGACACACGATCGGCAACGCCGCACCCGTGGTGCGCCGGCAGGCCTCCAACACGAGCAGCACGACGATCGTGCCGACGACGACGTCCACCACCGCGGGTGTGCTCTGCCTGCTGAGGAATTCGTTGAATCCCCCACCGCCATCACCGATTTGGAACGGCAGCACGGGGTACAGGCAGGCCACCAGTGCCGCTGCGGCCAGCAGCCAGTCGAACAGCGTCGGACTCTGCCGCGGCGCCTCGCTCGGTGGTTCCGTCTTCCGGCGGCGAAGCCGCACACCGGATCGGTAGCACAGCAGCGTCAGCGGAAGCACCGCCGCCAGGAACAGGATCAGCGAGACCTGGTTGCCTTGCGCGAGTGGGAAGAAGACCTGATACAGCGCGAACAGTCCGATCAGGACACAACCGACGGTCACCAGGTGGTGGACCCAGCCGGTCAGCTGCCTGGCCGGCTTCTCGTCCTCGTAGGCGGCCGTCGCGCGCTCGCTCGCCGTGGCCCCGGTGCGAGGTCAGTTCGCCGCGCCGAGGTCGTCGAGGGCCCGCTTGGCACCCGGATGCAGCGGGACGGGCATGGTCTCGCGAGCGGTGTCCAGTGAGATGCCGTCGGCCGCCTTGTTGACCTTGACCAGTTCGGGCTTGTGGTCGAACAGCGCCTTGGTCAGCACGCAGGCGGTGTTGCCGTCCATATCGTTTTTGACCAGAAGCACATTGGGCACCACGACGGTCGGCACGTCCGCGGGAGTCTGATACGTGCTCGCCGGGATGACACCTTCCTCGTAGATCGGGTTGATGTTCTGCAGCTTCGGCAGGGTGTCGGTCACGTCGATGAACTTGACGTTGTCGCGCTGGCTGACGAACAGGTCGGTGATCCCACCGGTCGGCAGGCCGCCCGACCAGAACATCGCATCGATCGAACCGTCCTTCATGCCTTCGACCGTCTTGCCGAGCTCGGTTCGCTGCGCTGCAACGTCAGTGTTCGGGTCGAGACCGGCGGCCTCCAGCATGCGGTTGGCGATGACCTCGGTGCCGGAGTTCGGCGACCCGGTGGACACCCGCTTGCCGCGCATATCGAGGATCGAGTTGATGCCGGCGTCGCTGCGGACGATCACCTGGGTGTAGTTGGGATACAGCCGGGTCAGCGCGGCGATGGGCTGATTTCCGTCGAACGCCGCCATCCCGTTTACCGCGTCGGCCGCGGTGTCGGCAAGGGAGAACGCCACCTGATGGGTGCCCGCCACGAGCTGCTGGATGTTCTGCAGCGACGCCGACGTCTCGGCCGCGGTGGCTTTCAGCGTGCCGTCGGTCTGCTGATTTATCGCCTCGGCGTAGGCGCCGCCGAGGGCGTAGTAAACCCCGGTCGTGTTGCCCGTCGCGATACTCAGCCTGGCGTCGGTCGTGACTTCGCATGACGTCGGCTCGGTGGCCGCCGCCCCGTTTTCGCCGCCACGCTGACCGCCACAACCGGCCACCACCAACAGAATTGCGCCGAGAACACAGGCGGCCGCTCCATACCGTCTCACCGCTCCATCATGGAATGCTGCGCGCCATCGCATGGCATTTCGGCGCAATCCGCAGTGATCAGGCTCCGTAGACCGGCACGGGCGGGCGCGCCTCGGCCAGCAGATCGCTGACGACGGGTCCGAGTTCGGCCGGATCCCAGCGAGCACCCTTGTCGACCTGGGGGCCGTGGGCCCAGCCCTCGGCGACGCGGATGATGCCGCCCTCGACCTCGAACATCTTGCCGGTGACATCCTTGGATTCGACGCTGCCGAGCCAAACCACCAGCGGAGAAACGTTTTCCGGCGCCATCGCGTCGAAGTCCTTGTCCTGCGTGGACATCATGTCGGCGAACACCGTCTCGGTCATCCGGGTCCTGGCCGACGGTGCGATGGCGTTGACGGTGACTCCGTAGCGACCCATCTCGGCAGAGGCGACCAGCGTCATGGCGGCGATCCCCGCCTTGGCTGCGCTGTAATTGGCCTGTCCCACACTGCCTTGCAGACCGGCCCCGGAGCTGGTGTTGATGATGCGGGCGTTCAGGCTATCGGGGAACATTGCCGCCTTGGATCTGTCCGCGCCAGTAGGCGGCCGCGTGGCGCATGGTCGCGAAGTGCCCCTTCAGGTGGACGGCGACGACGGCGTCGAACTCCTCCTCGCTGGTGTTGGCGAACATCCGATCGCGCACGATGCCGGCGTTGTTGACCAGCACATCGAGTCCGCCGAACGTATCGACTGCCGTCTGCACCAGACCCCTCGGCCTGCGCCCAGTCGGCGACGTTGGCCCCGCTGGTCACGGCTTCGCCTCCGGCAGCGGTGATCTCGTCGACCACACCCTGTGCCGCGCTACCGCCACCCGCGGGCGAGCCATCCAGCCCGACACCGATGTCATTGACCACCACTCGCGCGCCCTCGGCGGCGAAGGCCAACGCATGTGCGCGCCCGATACCGCCACCAGCACCCGTCACGATGACCACGCGGCCGTCGAGCAGTCCCATATCTCTTATCTCCTAGTTGTTTGACGGTTGTTTGAAGCAAGCGCTACTTGATGTCAGCGGTGGTGGTTGCCAGATAGTGCGGGGGCTCCCCGCCGCCGTGCACCTCGAGTGAGGCGCCGCTGATGTATGACGCGACATCGGACGCCAGGAACGCCGCGGCCCAGCCCACGTCGTCCGGCTTCGCGAGACGACCCAGCGGGACGTTGCGCGATATGGCCGCGATCGAATCGGCGTCGCCGTAGAACAACTCGGACTGCTCGGTCTCCACCATCCCGACGACCACCGAGTTCACCCGCACCTTCGGCGCCCACTCGACTGCCAGCGTGCTGGTGATGCTCTCCATGCCCGCCTTGGCCGCACCGTAGGGTGCGGTGCCCGGCGTCGGCCTGCGTCCGCTGACGCTGGCGATGTTGATGATCGAGCCGCCCTGGGGCTGTGACTGCATCGCCGCGTTCGCGTGTATCGACACCGACAGCGGCCCGAGAAGGTTGAGCTCGACGATTTTCGTGTTGAACTTCGCCGACGATTCGGCGGCCAGGACGTAGGGCGATCCGCCCGCATTGTTGACGACGACGTCCAGGCGGCCGTGGCGCAGCGATGATCGACTCGATCAACGCAGCCACCGAATCGTCGTCGCGCACGTCGCAGCTGTGGAATTCGTAGGGCGATCCCTCCACCGGCCTGCGGGCACACGTCACCACAGTCGCGCCCTGGGCGGCGAACACGGAGCTGATGCCGGCGCCGACGCCTCGCACTCCTCCGGTCACCAGGACGACCCTGTCTTGGAGTCCGAGGACTATCTCTGGGCGGTCGGTCACTGTGCTAGCGTACCAAGCAAGTGCTTGCTTAGGTAGAGACCCCCAGAGTAACCGAGGTATCCGCATGACGATCACCACCACAACGGTCGAACCGGGCATCGTCTCGGTCACCGTCGATTATCCGAAGGTCAACGCGATTCCATCGCGCGGCTGGTTCGAACTCGGCGACGCGATCACCGCAGCCGGGCGGGACCACAGCACCCACGTCGTGATCCTGCGGGCCGAGGGCCGCGGCTTCAACGCGGGCGTCGACATCAAGGAGATGCAGAACACCGAGGGCTTCACCGCGCTCATCGACGCCAACCGCGGCTGCTTCCACGCCTTCCGCGCGGTGTACGAGTGCGAGGTACCCGTGGTCGCCGCGGTCAACGGCTTCTGCGTCGGCGGCGGCATCGGACTCGTCGGCAACGCGGACGTCATCGTCGCCTCCGACGACGCGACCTTCGGCCTGCCCGAGGTCGAACGCGGCGCGCTGGGAGCGGCGACGCACCTGTCGAGACTGGTGCCGCAGCACATGATGCGACGACTGTTCTTCACCGCGGCCACCGTCGACGCGGCGACCCTGCACCACTTCGGATCGGTGCACGAGGTGGTGCCGCGCGCAGAGCTGGACGAGGCCGCACTGCGGGTGGCGCGCGACATCGCCGCCAAGGACACCCGGGTCATCCGCGCGGCCAAGGAAGCGCTGAACCTCATCGACGTCCAACCGCCGAACGCCAGATATCGGATGGAAC
>CAVRFN010000016.1:0-197422 GCA_963720345.1 uncultured Actinomycetota bacterium | reverse complement strand
CTGGGCGCCGACCGATTCGAACAGGCAGCCAAGGCGCCCGGCGCGATGACTCCGACCGCGAATGCGGTCAAGGCGCGCCGACGACTTATCGACGGCATCCGATCGGCTGGGCTCACGTGGATCCAGGGTACCCAGAAAACCGCCCCCGAGCAGAATCGGCTCGGGCGTCAGTTCGATCCGCAATGTCGTTCGGACACCGTCGCGTCCCGCCCTGGCCAGCGCAATCACGTCGGCCGTCGTTGCGCCGCCCCGATTGGTGACAGCCAGGGCGTGCTTGGTCGACAGCCGCGCCGGTGCGCCGTCACCGGGATAGCCCTTCCCGAAACCCGCGCGCTCCACGAGCCAGCCCGCGGCCAATTTGACGCCGTCGGGCGCCGGATAGTTGGGCACGTCGCGGTCGACACGGTCCCTGCAGCCGCTCGAACACTTCGGCGCGCGACGACGGGGTTGGTGAAGAACGACCCGACGCTCCAGGTCGTGGTCGGGCTTCGTTGTCGAGCGAGCACCATGCCCTTACCGGCCCGCAGCGCGACACCGTTTCCCGAACGCGGGTCGCGTCACCCGCGAATCCGGTTTCTGCGCCAAGCGCATTGGCCAGTTCTCCGTAGCGCAGCGGCGCGCTGAGCCCGTCGGGGTTCAATTCCGAACTCCACCTCGAGCACGGTCGACGCGCGATCGAGTGTCTGAGGATGCTGGTGCGGTAGCCGAACCGCAGGTCAGACGGTGGCACCCGCCGGTCTTCGCCGGTACGGCGGTCGAGAAGGCGTACCCGCCGGATGGTGTCGGCGACCTCGGCGCCGTACGCGCCGACATTCTGCACCGGTGTCGCCCCGGCGGAACCCGGGATGCCCGAAAGGCACTCGAGCCCGCCTAGCCCGTGCGCCAGCGACGTCACGACCACGTCATCCCACGCCGCGCCGGCCTCCGCGCGCACGATGTTGCCTTCGACGGTGATCTCGGTGTTGGCGAGCAGGACGACGGTGAGGTCGGTTATGTCTTCGGCCAGCACGACGTTGGATCCACCGGCCAGCACGAGGGCGTCCGCTGCCGGCGGCCGAGGGCGCGGGTGCACGCCGACGATTCTTCGGGCTGGTGTCGCAGGTGATCAGCCGGCTCGCGACGGGTCCGACGCGCATGTGGTCAGCGGCGCTAGCGGCACCGCCTCGGAGACTGGACGCGCCGCCGACGAGCGACTGACCACGGGCGGTAACGGTAGCGTGCCAGCTATGCCGCGTTCATTCGACATGGCCACCGAATACGAGGGCACTGTCGAACAGGTCCACCGCGCATTCCGCGAAGAGCGGTACTGGCTGGCCCGGTTGACGGAGTCCGGTGCCGAGACGCCACCGCTGGACAGGCTGTCCTCGGCGAGGACGGCGGCATCGACATCGTGACGACCCGGATGATTCCCCGCCAACCGGCTACCTGGCGTGGTTCACCAAGTTCCACCGGGGCGACCTGGAATATCGCGCGAGGAGGTCTGGCGCCCGATTCGCGACGGCCGGGCCGCCGGGACCATCAACTCACATCCACGGTGCACCCGTCGACTCTGAACGGCAGCGCGACGCTTGCGCCGGAATCCGGGCGATCGGTTCGCGGCTCGAGTTCAAGGCCACCGTCGAGGTCAACATTCCGCTCGTGGGCGGCAACATCGAGAACTTCATCGGCAGCCAGCTCGTCGACCTGCTGATCCAGGAACAGCGCTTCACCACGGTGTGGATCGCCGAGAACGCCGAGACCCTTCCCATTTCACCAGGTGACCGGCAGCGCGTGGATGCCGTAGATAGCGTGGTCGCTCTTGAATTCGAGCTGCGCCGGGGAGACCACCAGCCGCAGGTCCGGTATCCGCCGCGCCACCGAGGACAGCGCAATTTGTAGCTCGGCACGGGCGAGATTGAGCCCGATGCATTGGTGCACTCCGTAACCGAACGCAACGTGTCCGCGCGTATTGCGATGATGTCGAAGACCTCCGGGTTCTCCGTATATTCCGGATCCCAGTTACCCGCAGGAATATTCATCAGTAACAGATCGCCTGCGGCAATCTGCTGCCCCCCGATCGTCATGTCTTCCAGCGCGGTCCGCTCGATCAGACTGTGCACGATGCTGAGGTATCGCATCAGTTCGTCCACCGCGTTGGCGATCACCGCAGGGTCCTCGGTCGTGCTGAGGCGCTCGAAGGCTTCCCGATGTTGAAGCAGAGCCAAGGCTCCGAGCGCAATCATGCTCGCCGTCGTTTCATGACCGGCTTGCAACATGATGAAGCCGGTCATCGCCGCTGTCGCGTGGCTCATTTCGCTCTGCTCGACGCGGGCGGCCAGGCGGGTGATCAGGTCGTCTCCCGGTTCGCTCAGCTTGCGCTGCAGTAGCTCGGAGATGTAGTTGTACACCGCGCCGCTGGCCGTCATTCTTTCCACTTCGGCCAGCGACATGTCGAGCGATTTCGCGCTGTTGACTTCGAAGAACTCGTGATCGGCGTATGGCACGCCCAGGAGTCGGCAGATCACCATGGACGGGATGGGCAAGGCGTAATCGCGCACCAGATCGGCGGGTGCGCCCTTCTCGATCATCGTCTGCAGAAAGCTGTCGACGAGTTCCTGGATGTGCGGGCGCATTTCGGTGACGCGCCGGGCCGTGAAGTCGGACGTCATCATGCGGCGTAGCCGATTGTGCTCGGGGTCGTCCATGCGCGGGAAGACCAGGGGAACATCGTCGTCTCTTCGAGGTACTCCCCCTCGAAGGTGCTGAAGTCAGCGCTGACGCGGGGATCGGTCAGCGCCTCCCTGATGTCGCTGTGCCGGCTGATCATCCAGAATTCTTGGCCGTGCCATATTACCCGCTTTAGTCCCTCTGACTTCCGCCAGACATCGAACTCCGCGGGCGGATGCAGCGGGCACCTCGCGTCGCGCGACAAGGGTATGACCGGCAGATCGCTAGCGTTGCCGCCCGCCTGACTGATCGCCATAGCCGCTCCTCGCATGTCATTAGTGGCAGTCAACTGCCACTTACCAAAACATACCGCGCGATCGGCGACGATGAAAACGCCACGACTGTCTCGCCCTCCGCCCCTGCCCTGCGGCGTGGTGCGGAGTTTGGGGCGCCACCAGGCCTAAAATTGCATTCATGGCCGCCCCCATTGGACAGCTCACGCGGGGTACCACCGGCCACAACCGGCTGCGACGCAGCGACCGTTGGCTGGTGCATTCGCGGCGGGTGCGCGCCGCGCTGCAGTCCGCCGCCGACCCGTTGGTGGTCGACCTCGGCTACGGCGCGCTGCCGGTCACGACCCTGGAACTCGCCGCGCGGCTGCGGGTGGTGCGCGCCGACGTTCGGGTCATCGGCCTGGAGATCCATCCGGACCGGGTCGCGTGCGCAGCGCCGGCGACGGCGGTCGAATTCGCGCTCGGCGGTTTCGAATTGGCCGGGCGGCGCCCGGTTCTGGTGCGAGCGTTCAACGTGCTGCGCCAGTATCCGGTCGAGCGGTGGCCGATGCATGGTCGACGATGCAGACACCAGCTGGCGCCCGGCGGCCTGATCATCGACGGCACGTGCGACGAGCTCGGCCGGCGGTGCTGCTGGGTGACTGCTCGACGCCGAGCGGCCGCTCAGCCTCACGCTGGCCTGCGACCCGTTCGCCATCGAGCGCCCGTCCGATCTCGCCGAGCGGCTGCCCAAGGTACTGATCCACCACAACGTCGCCGGCCAGCCGATCCACGCGCTGCTGTCGGCCGCCGACCGGGCCTGGGCCAGTGTCGCCGGACACGGCGTGTTCGGGCCGCGGGTGCGCTGGCGGGCGATGCTGGATCTCCTGCGCGACGCGTGGAGGCTTCCCCGTCGAACCGCCGCGGCGCCGGATGCGCGACGGCGTGCTCACCGTGCCATGGTCTGATGTCGCACCCGACGGAGCTCCGGGGTCGACCGTGGCGCCGATTCCGCACTGAGCGTCTTGCCCGACACGCCTTAGGCTGGTCCTCATGCGCGTGGCCCTGGCACAGATCCGCAGCGGTACCGAACCCGGCGGCCAACCTCGACCTGGTCGAGGACTACACGCGACGCGCTGCTGACGCCGGGGCACGGCTGGTGCTGTTTCCCGAGGCGACGATGTGCCGGTTGGGCGTGCCGTTGGCCTCGATCGCCGAGCCGCTGGACGGCCCGTGGGCGACGGGCGTGCGACAGATCGCCGAGCGCGCGGGCATCGTCGTCGTCGCCGGCATGTTCGTCCCTGCCGATCGACGAGGGGCGGCCGGGTGACAAACACGCTGATCGCGACGGGGCCCGGCGTCGACGCGCACTACGACAAGATCCACCTCTACGACGCCTTCGGATTCACCGAGTCGAACACCGTGGCGCCCGGCCGCGAGCCCGTGATCATCACGGTCGACGGTGACTCCGAACCCGTGAACGTCGGCCTCACCCTGTGCTACGACGTCCGCTTCCCCGAGCTCTACGTCGAATTGGCGCGCCGCGGAGCGCAACTCATCACCGTCCACGCCTCATGGGGCACCGGGCCCGGCAAGCTCGAGCAGTGGACGCTGCTAGCCAGGGCCCGCGCCATCGACACCACCGGCTTCATCGCCGCGGTCGATCAGGCCTATCCAGGTGACGAAATCGCCGCGCTCGGACCGACCGGGGTGGGCGGCAGCGTCGTCGCGTCGCCGTTGGGAGAAGTCGTCGAATCGGCAGGTGACGATCCAGCACTGATCGTCACCGATATCGACCTCGAAGCAGGCCGGAAAGCGCGCGAAACCATCGCGGTCATGCACAACCGCACAGATCAGCCATGGCGTAAGGCAGAATCGCGGAGATGACAGACCCCTGGGACCGCCGGAACCAGCCGCAAGGCCCGCCGCCACCGCAGGGCCCACCGCAGACCCCGCAGTACCCAGCGCCGCAGTACCCCAAGGACCCCCGCAGGGTTACTCCGCGCCGCCGCCGTCCCAGGGGCCACCGCCGCCTTCCGGGCCGCTTTCCGCGTCGGCGCCGCAACAGGAAGAGCCCACACCCAAGAAGCGGTCGAAGGGGTTCCTTCGCGACCCGCTGTCCATCGTCCTGACGTTGGTCATCGTCGTGGCGGTGGTCGCATCCGCGCTGATCGGCATCGAGTTGTACGCACGCAACGAGGGCGAGACCAAAGTTGCCGCCGCCGTCGAATGTCTCGTAGAAGACAAGGCCGACGTGTCATTCGGCTTCACGCCGCCGTTTCTGATGCAGCACATGTCCGGCCACTACACGAACATCCACATCGAAACCGCGGGCAATCAGATCCGGGATTTGAGCGGCATGAAAGCCGATGTGACCGTCAAGGACGTGCGGTTGGAGGACACCGCTGACTCCGGTGGCTCGATCGGGTCGCTCGTCGCGAAGATCGACTGGACGGCCGCTGGGATGACTCAGTCCATCCAAAACGCCATTCCGCTCGTCGGCTCGTTGATTACCGGCGTCACGACAAACCCGTCCGACGGCACGGTCGAGTTGGAGGCAGCGCTCGGCAACATCGTGACCAAGCCTGCGGTCAAGAACGGCGCCCTCACGCTAGAGGTGACGGAGTTGACCGGACTCGGCTTCACCTTGCCGCGCGAGACGATCCAGCCTGCGCTCGACACCCTCACCTCCCAGCTGACCGAGGAGTTGCCGATGAACATCAAGGCCGACTCGGTGGAGGTGACCGACACCGGCGTGCAGACCCAGTTCTCGACCCAGAACGCGACGATCCCCAAGAGCGAGGACGACTCCTGCTTCTCTAGCATCTGAGGTCAGCCCGTCGATTCATTCCATCGAAAGCTGTTGACGTACTTGCCCATATCTATGGCAAGTTGAAGATTCACGCCGGACGGATGGCCCGTCCCGAAGTCCCGGGTGAACTCGTGGTACGGCCCGACCGCGAAGGCAACCAATGCGTAGTCGTTCCTGATCGCGACCATGACGACGATCCGCAGATGGGTGAACGTGTTACCCACGTCTTGCGGATACTCGTCGGCCACTATGCCGAAGCCGGGCTCGTATCCGACCATGGCATTGGGGATCTCGTAATCGATGGTCGCGTTCGAATACTTCAGGGCCATCAGCTGGTGGGCGATCTGCTTCGGCGTGCGACCTTCGGCGGGCATCCCGAACAGCGCCATCGTTCCGGTGTCGCCAGCGGTGAATTTCAAATCGACACCGTCGGGGGCGAGTGACGCCTCGTACGCCGATCCCGGGCCGGGATACTGGACCGAGAACGCGCCGTCCGGGGAGACGAAGCGCGGATTGGATTCGATCGGTTCGGCGACCGGGGGGCGTCCACAATCCGGCGGACACACGTACTTGGGTGCGACGGGAGTCGCCATCACCGCGGCCGTAACCCCCGCCGCGGCAACGACAGCCACGCCGATACCCATTGTTGCCAAGAGGCGGGCGTTGGAGGTCTCGTGTACCGCCACCGCATCGTCGTCCGGTGTCATTCGTCGTGCGGTACGCGACGACCGCGACGCCGCATGAGTGGCGACACCGCAGTTCGGGCAGAACGGCATATCGGGTACGACGGTGTCGCATTGCGGACAGAGCACCCGACCACTCGGGTCGTCCGGCTCCTGCTGTTCGTTCACCAAGGCGGTCTGCACACCGATCCTCAATGCGATCAGTGCGAACGCAGCGACCAGGGAGTACAGCCCGAACTGCAAGCTCAGCGGGATCTGGTTGAAGTCCATCAGGGCGATCGCGGCGTACAGACCAAGTGTCACAACCACACTGGCCGCGATTACCGCTCGACGGCCGTACCACAGCGCCACACCGACCAATCCGCCAAGCGATGCCGACGCCAACGGCACGGCAACGACCTGAATTCCGGCCTGGAGGACAAAATTGTCCACCGGGCGGGCGCCGGCCGTGATCCCCGTTCCCAACAAGGGGGCCAACCGGGTCAGAGTCCACGCCGCGGTGAACATGATCGCACCCAGCGCGCCGATCACGAAGCCGTCCAACGATTCCCGAGTGCCTCGTCGCACCAGCCGAATCACCACCGCCGGGATCAGCATGAGTGCAGCAAAACCGACAGGGACGGCCACCACGGAGAACGTGTCGAAAATTGTCAGCTGATAGTCGGGGTTGACGAATGCCACGGCGGAAGGATCGGCGAGCAGCGCGCCGGTCACATACGCCCACGCGACGCCGAGGACTATCCCCATTGCAGCAGTCAGTACCAGGACACTGTTCGGCAGGTCGCGATCGGAACCCGACTCGTGCAGATAGAGCATGAAGAGGAGCGGAAGGCCGAGCGTGCCGACCGTGATCAACGGTGCCTGCCATCCGAGCAGAGCGAAGGCGGTCAGAGCGACCAACAGCAGTCCCAGTCCCAGCCGGAACGGTAGAAGCGAACGCTTCGGCAAGTGCGGGAACAGCGACGTCGTCACCGACGGCAGCAGGGTGTGCTCATTCGGTGTCGCGGCGTACGTCCGGATCCTTCGGCGCCCCCGCCTGCCCTGCTGCGCCGCACCACAGTGCCCGCAGAACGCCGCGTCGGGAACTTCGGTGGCGCACGCCCGACAGACCATGGTGGACGTGCCACCGAGGCTGGTCACCGAGGCGAAACCCCTTCCTGGAGTTCGAGGAAATTCTGGGCGAGGTTGTAGACGTTCGGGGTGCCGAGGCCGGACACCAGGTCATAGCCGGGCCCCGCGAAGTCGACCGCGTTGCCACCGCGAACGATATCGCGGAATCCGGGAAGACTCGCACCCTGCGGCGACGCCATACAGCATCGCGTTCGCGTTCCCGAGCGGACGACCGCCGTTGGCGACGAGGTACTGATTCATCAGCACGGTCAGCGCGGCCCAGATCGGCGCCGCCTGCGAGGTACCACCGCCGAGCACTTCGGTCTGCTTGTAGATGAACCTGACCCCGGTGAACGGATCCGCTACGGCGGACACATCGGGCGACAGGCGGCGACGCTCGGTATCCCGTTCAGCGCTCAGACGGTTCTGCCATCGCGGACGATCAAACAACGTCGACACCCCGCCGCTTGTACCTTGCGACAGCGGCGAATCCACCCACGCGTATTCGCCAACCCACTGTCCACGGGGGCTCGTCGACAGGGTGGTACCGCCGACTGTGGTCATAGCCGGTATCGACGAAATCGCATCCAGGCCAATGTCATCCGGGCCGGGTGGCGCCGACCAGTCCTCGCCGCCCTTGCATTCGAGGCCCGCGGTGTCTCCGCTCGCATCGAACGCCGAGGTGCCACGCCTTTGTGCCGCGGCCAAGGCAGACTGCACGGGCGCCAGATCTGCCGCGGTGACCAGCTTCTCGCAACCCCACCCGATCGACAGGCTCCACACCGCCCCGGGGAACTGACGATCGGCTTCCTCGAACATCTTGCCGATCTTCTCGAAGCCGCCGTCCCCCTGCACGGTAGGCCGGGCGTTGACGACGACGAGGCGTGCATCCGGCGCAATCGCGTGTGCCACTTGAAGATCCATCGCCGTTTCGCCGTGCTGCTCCTCCGGCTTTCCGTCGACGATCTCCGGGGTGAAGCGCGGCAGGCCGGAGGTGTCGGCGAAGAGGTCCAGGTCCGCCTGGTCGGCGCTGTCGAAGGCGAAGAACACGATCGTCGAGCCCTTGCCGGTGAAGCCCTGTTCGGCCAGCGGGGTGGCGTTGTAGGCCTGCAACAAGCCCTCGGGCGTCAATCCGCCCCATCGCACGTCGAGCGGCAGGAATCCGGGACTCGCCATGCGGTGCGGCGTGTAGCCGTTGATCCGGCCCACCCCTGACACGACTCCGCGCAGCGATGACGGTATCGACGGCTGCTGCGTGGACGCGTAGAACACCTGGCCTTTGCGGCCGAGGTAATCGTGTATCGGTACGTCGAACGCCCGCGCCACATCCTCGGCGGCGCCCTCGACGACCGCCCAGCCATCGTCGGGACGCCCGCGTACCCACAGGCCTGCATCGGCGGCCCATCGGGTCAGCGCCTGGGCCCGCGCCGGGTCCGCGAGCGTGACGGTCAGTTGCGCGTCGCCGGCATGCGAGGGCCCGAGATCGCTGGAACTCGCCAACAGCGACGCGTAGGGACCCGTGATCACACCGGGAGTTTGGCGCGCGCAGCCGGCACTGACGCCAGCTGTGACGATCAGCGCCACTGCCGCGAGCGTCGAGAGCCGTCGACCGTGCGACGATGGCGGTGATTTCCGCAATCGTCTAGATCCAACTAGGCAAACGTCTCCGAGTGTTATGCCGCACATCATATCGGATATCCACCTGCGGAATAGGCCGGACTGATCTTGGGACCCGCACTCTTACGGCACACTTGCCGAACAGATACAGCAAACTATTCCAGTTTGCGTCAATTATCTCGCGAGACCATCGAAGCCGTCGAGCACCGACCGAGTCCCAGACAGTCCCAGCCGCGTCGCACCGGCATCGAGCATGGACACCGCGTCGGCGGTCGTGCGGATGCCGCCGCTGGCCTTGACCTCGACACGAGGGCCGACGGTCGCGCGCATCAGCTCTACTGCCCGCACCGAGGCACCGCCTGCTGGATGGAACCCTGTGGAGGTCTTCACGAAGTCCGCCCCGGCATCCTCGGCGGCCCGGCATGCAGAGACGAGCGCCTGCTCCCCCACGATGCTGAGCAACGCCGCCGACTCCACGATCACCTTCAGGACGATCTCCTGGTCGATGGCCGCCCGGACCGTGGCGATGTCCGCCGCCACGGCGGTGAAGTCACCGGACACCGCGGAGCCAACGTCGATCACCATGTCGATCTCGGCGGCTCCCGCCGCCACCGCGAGGCGCGCCTCCTCGGCCTTGATCGCCGAAAGATGCTTGCCTGAAGGGAATCCCACGACCGCCGCGATGGGCTTGTCTTGCGCGCCCGATCGCTTCGCGACGGCGACCATCGACGGGGACACGCAGATCGCGTACGCCCTGAGTTCGGTGGCCTCATCGACGAGGCGCGCGATGTCGTCTTCGGTGGCTTCGGGTTTGAGCAGGGTGTGGTCGACGAGCGCGGCCACGGTCGCGCGGCCGGTAGTCTGGCCCACTAAAACGGTTCCTCGGTGCCACCCGGGTTACAGCGCGTCGCCACCAATGTGCTGTCGTCGACCTCAGGCCGCCATGGCTCCAAATTCCAGCTGATCTTGCCGGGATGGCCGAGTTCGGCCAGCTCCCAGTGGCAGATGAACTGTGCGTACATGCCGGGCATATCGGCGTCAGGTGAGAGCGCCAGCACTTCTTGCCAGGCGGCCGCCTCGGTGTTGACGGTCGCGACGAGAGACGCCTCCCGCCCCGCAGCCGTCGGATACACCCGCAAACTCGACAGGTCTCCCCACTTCGCCCATTCGACGTGGTCGACGTACGGCGGCGCGGGATCCGAATCAGCGCCGGCGGCCGGAGCGAGAGCGAGGGGCACGAGAGTCGCCGCCACGGCCGCGACGAAACGCAGATTGCTCATCGCCGGTTAACGGGACTTCCCCTGGATCTCCAGGATCTTCGGCCGCACGTCCACGAGATAGATACCCGTCGCGACCGCAGCGATCGCGATGGCGAAAACGGAAACGCCGGCAAGGCTGGTGAGCAGGCCGAAGGCACCCGCACCGCCGATGATCAGTAACCAGACGGGCTTGGTGAGCTTGCCCGCGGCGGTGTAGGCATCGGGCCGCTGCATGGCGGCGTGCACAAACGCATAGAGAGTTGCGGCCAGTACTACCAGGGCCAAAAGTAAGAGGACGTAACCCGCCAAGTTTTGGAGCTGCACGCTCCAAGCGTATGCGGGCTACGTCCCCTGGTCGACTCTGAGTCGCCCAGCTGGGCGACTCAGGGCCGAAATGCTACTTCTGCGTGACCTTCTTGGCCGGAGCCTTCTTGGCCGGGGCCTTCTTCGCGGGAGCCTTCTTGGCCGGAGCCTTGGCGGGCACCTTCTTGGCGGCGCTCTTTGCAGGCGCCGCGGCCTTCTGGGCCTTCTTCGGCAGCTCGACGCCGACCAGCTTGGCGGCGCGCTCGCCGACCGCGCGGGTCTGGGTGGCCACGTTGCCCAGCGCTTCCTGGGTCAGCTCGACGGCCTGGTCCGAATAGCGCTCGACGCGACCGGCGGCCCCTTCGAGGGCCGGCTGGCTGCGCAGCCGCTCGAGGGCGGCCTCGCCGCGCTCGACCAGCTTGTTGTAGGAGGTCTGCGCGGCCTCGGCGTAGGTCTCGGCGAACTTGCGCAGCTCGTCGGAGCTCAGCTTCTCGCGAAGGTCACCGAACTGCGTCGGCAGCTCCTCCTGCAGCTTCGTCACACGGGCGCGGGTCTCTTCCACGCGGGTCTCGGCATCGCTGCGCGCATCGTCGGCACGCTCACGCAGAGCCGCGACGATCTCGTTGACGCGCTCGAGGGCCAGATCAGCGGCGCCGACTGCGGCAAGCAGCGGGGCCTTCAGGTCGTCAGCGGTCGGCTGGTTCTTGGCAGCGGTCTTCTTAGCCATGTCGGTGTTTCCTTTCACTTCGGTTGTGGTGCTTAGGTATTGAGATTTGGCTTGGACTAACTCGGAGTTCGAGATGTTCTATTCAGTAGTCGGCTCCTCGTCGGTCTTGACGCCTGCGGCTTCGAGCTGCAGGTCCTCGTTCTGCTGGCCCTCGTTCTGCTGAACGAACGACGTGTAGATCTCGAGCAGCACCTGCTTCTGCCGCTCGGTGATCGCCGAGTCGGTGATGATGACGTCGCGGACTTCGTTGCTCTCGCTAGGTTCCAGAATTCCGGCCCTTATGTAGAGAACTTCCGCAGACACTCGCAGCGCCTTGGCGATCTGGTTCAGCACGTCGGCGGAGGGTTTCCGCAATCCCCGCTCGATCTGACTGAGATAGGGATTGCTGACGCCGGCCTTCTCGGCCAGCTGCCGCACCGATACCTGGGCGGCCTCGCGTTGCGTGCGAATGAAAGTGCCGATGTCCTGTGCAGCGTTGGACACCACAGCGGCAATTTTTTCATCCTGCGGCATGCGTGACCCCCTCGTACATTGGGTAACCGATATCGACACGCCCCACCGTACGACGGGGTGCTAACTTTTGCAAGCACTAGTTAGCGCAGGTCAGAAGAGTAGTTGGGCTATCGAATAGATGACCAGGCCCGCCAGCGCACCCACCACGGTGCCGTTGATGCGGATGAACTGCAGGTCACGCCCCACGTGCAATTCGATGCGGTCGACTGGCCTCGTCGGCATCCCACCGCTCGATCGTTTCGGTGATGATCGCTGTGATCTCCGCCCCATATTGAGCGACGAGATGTTGGGCCGCCCGAATGATCCAGTTGTCGACCTTGTCGCGCAGATCGGCGTCGTCGCGCAGCGACTCGCCGATGTGCACGACGGAGTCCGCGATCCGCGTCCTCAGGGCCGACGACGGGTCGTCGACCGACTCCAGGAAGATCCGCTTGGCCGTGGTCCAGGCGGTCTCGGCGGCCTTGGCGACCTCGTCGCGGGCCATGATCTGTTCCTTGACGTTCTCGGCGCGCTGGATCGTGGCGTCGTCGTGCTGCAGGTCGTCGGCGAATTCGAACAGGAACCGGGTGGCCGACCGTCGCAACTCGTGGTCGGGGTTGCGCCGCACCTTGTCGGTGAAGTCCATCAGCTCGCGATGAATGCGATCGCCGACGAGGTGGTCGACCCACCGGGGCGACCAGGTGGGCGAGTCGCGCTCGACGACCCGCTCGATGATCTCGCCTCCGTTGAGCGACCACTGGAAGGCACGGTCGGCCAGCAGTTGAATGAGCGCCTCCTGACGCCCCTCGGCCAGCAGCGAGGCGAGCACCCGCCCGATCGGCGGACCCCACTGCGGCTCGGCGATGCGCTTGACGATCATCCGGTCCAGCACGTGCTGCACGTCCTCGTCGCGCAGCATCTCGACCAAAACCCGCAGCGCCGTTGATGTTTCGGCTGCGACCCGCTCGGCGTGTGCCGGCATCCGACAGCCATTTGCCGAGCCGGCCCGCGACCTCCGCATCGCGCAGTTTGGTCTCGACGACCTCGGGTGACATGAAGTTCTCGCGGACGAAGGCCCCGAGGCCCTCGCCGAGTTGGTCCTTCTTGCGCTTGATGATCGCGGTGTGCGGGATCGGGATACCGAGCGGGTGCTTGAACAGCGCGGTGACCGCGAACCAGTCGGCCAGCGCGCCGACCATGCCCGCTTCCGCCGCGGCCCGGACGTAGCCGACCCAGGGGGCTGCTCCGTGGGACTGGGCCCAGGTGCAGACCAGGAAGATCACCGTGGCGCCGAGCAGGAACGACAGCGCGACGACCTTCATCCGCCGCAGCCCGCGCCTACGCTCCGCGTCGGCGGCACTGTCGGCGCCCGCCAGCGACTCGGCGAAACTCCGCGGAGCCGGATTGCTCGGCGACATCACGCCGGCGTGGAGCGGCCGGCGGCTCCGTCATGGCGGGTGCGCCGACGTTCGGTCTGTGTGCCACATCCCCATCATCCGCTACGCGCGGAGTGCGGGGCCCGGCCAACAGCACTCGAATACACGATCGCCCGTACTATCAAGGAGAACTAGGGAACGGAATACGGCGATCGTGGCACAACAGACCCCGCCCGTCGCGCTCAAGACCGATGGACGCAAGCGGCGCTGGCACCAGCACAAGGTGGAGCGCCGCAATGAGCTGGTGGACGGCACGCTGGAAGCGATCCGGCGGCGCGGCAGCAACGTCAGCATGGACGAGATCGCGGCCGAGATCGGCGTGTCCAAGACGGTGCTGTACCGCTACTTCGTCGACAAGAACGACCTGACGACCGCGGTGATGATGCGGTTCGCGCAGACCACCCTGATCCCGAACATGGCCGCGGCGCTGTCGTCGAATCTGGACGGCTACGAGCTGACGCGCGAGATCATCCGCGTCTACGTCGAAACGGTGGCCTCCGAGCCGGAGCCCTACATGTTCGTGATGGCGAACAACTCGGCGAGCAAGAGCAAGGCCGTCGCGAACTCCGAGCAGATCATCGCCCGCATGCTCGGCTGTGATGCTGCGCCGCCGCATGGCCGAGGTGGGTATGGACACCGGCGGCGCGGAGGCGTGGGCGTTCCACACCGTCGGCGGCGTGCAGTTGGCCACGCACTCGTGGATGTCGAACCCGCGCATGAGCGCCGACGAGCTGATCGACTACCTGACGATGCTGTCGTGGAGCGCGCTGTGCGGCATCGTCGAGGTCGGCGGATCGCTGGAGAAGTTCCGGCAAGGCCCGCATCCGTCGCCGGTTTTGCCGCGGCGCCTGCTTGACTGAGCGGATGAGCGAGACCGACCTCCCGTCCCTGTGGACCCACGAGCCGCATATCCATCTCGAGTTCCGTCACGGCGACAAGGTCGCCGACATCGACACCAGTGCGACCCCGGGCTTCAAGGGCAAGAAGGCCGACGCACCCGAGTCTGCAGGCCGAGCGCAACGAGCGCTTCGCCGACCTGCAGGAGATGCTGTACGCCAACAGCCGCTCCGGCGACACCCGGTCCATACTGCTGGTGCTCCAGGGCATGGACACCGCAGGCAAGGGCGGAATCGTCAAACACGTTGTCGGAGCAGGAAATCCGCAGGGCATCCGATACACGAGCTTCGGCAAGCCGACCGACGAAGAGCTGGCGCACCACTACCTGTGGCGCATCCGCAACGCGCTGCCGACCGCGGGCCACATCGGGGTCTTCGACCGCAGCCACTACGAGGACGTGCTGATCGTCCGGGTGCACAACCTGGTGCCGCCCGATGTGTGGGGCGCGCGCTACGACGAGATCAACGCCTTCGAGAAGGCGCTCGTCGACGGCGGTATGACGCTGATCAAGGTGGCGATGTTCGTCTCGCTCGACGAGCAGAAGGAGCGACTCGCCGAGCGGCTGGAGCGGCCCGACAAGTACTGGAAGTACAACCCGGCCGACGTCGACGAGCGGCTGAAGTGGCCGCTGTACCAGGAGGCGTACCAGGCGCTGCTGGACCAGACGTCGACCGACTACGCGCCGTGGCATGTGATCCCGTGCGACCGCAAGTGGTACAGCCGCCTGGCCATCACCGAACTGCTGATCGAGGCGCTCGAGCGGACTCGACTTGTCTTGGCCCCCAGCCGATTTCGATGTCGAGGCCGAGAAGAAGCGGCTAGCAGAGGCCTAGTTTCTGCGCCGAGCGCACGCTTGTTTACGGGCCTCACTCGACGATCGCGTACAACAAGCGTGCGCTCGCACCGACTTATCCACAGCACCACTGCCTGCTGCGCCGGTGCGCGACACGGCCGACGATGATGCGATGCAGCCCGACTCATCGTGGCGCACCGAGGCGCTCGCCGCCGGCGACTCTCACCCGACGAGACCTTGCGCGCAGCTACGTCAAAGTTGCATCGCAACGTCTACGCGCGGACCGGCGTGCGAGCTGACGCGCAGCGACCGAGCACACGCCGCGTGGCTGTGGTCGGGCGGCAAGGCGACGCTCGTCGGCCACTCGGCGGCGGCTTTGCTCGGCACGCAAGTGGATTCCTGCCGACGCTCCCGGCCGAACTCGCGCACTCGCGCCGGGCAGCCCCCGACGGAATCGTCATGCGCAGCAAGTGCATTCGCGATGACGAAATCTGCATGCGTCGACGAGCATCGACTGCACGACCGCCGGCGCGAACGGCGTATGACATCGGCCGGCGACTGCCCGCGAGACATGCGGTCATCCGCATCGACGCGCTGCTCAACGCGACGCGGCTGCACTGTCGCGCGAGGTCGAGTCGATCGCCGACGCGATACCCGGGCGCGCGCGGCATCCGACGGCTGCGCGCCGCACTCGGACCTCGCCGACGGCGGGCGCCGAATCGCCGCAGGAGACGCGGCTGCGACTGCTGCTCGTCGCGATCGGGCTTGCCACGACCCGGTCACCCAGATCCCCGTCGGCCAATCAGTGGGGCCGAGTCGCGCGTCGCATCGACATGGGGTGGCCCGATTGGATGGTCGGCGTCGAATACGACGGCGAGCAACACTTCGACGAACCCGACGACTACGCCGACGACATCGAGCGCTGGAATTCCTTGCCAACCGGGCTGGACGATCGTGCGGGTCAGCGCCGACAACTGCGCTACGACCGACCGCGATCGTGCGCGGTGGCAGCGCCACGCCATTGCGCTGAGCCGCCGAGCGCACGCTTGTTCACGGGTCACTCGCCGTATGCGTACAACAAGCGTGCGCTCGGCGTCAGGCTCAGTACGTGTAGAAGCCCTGGCCCGACTTCTTGCCCAGCTGACCGGCTTCGACCATTCGCAACAGCAGCGGCGGCGGAGCGTAAGCGCGCGTCCTTGTACTCGTCGTACATCGAGTCGGCGATGAGCTTCATCGTGTCGAGCCCGATCAGATCCGACAGCCGCAGCGGGCCCATCGGATGCGACAGCCCGGCCACGATCGGCGGTGTCGATGTCCTCGACGGTGGCGACACCCGCTTCCGCCATCCGGATCGCCGACAACAGATACGGCACCAGCAGCGCGTTGACGACGAAGCCCGAGCGGTCCCCGCAGCGCACCACCTTCTTGCCCAGCACCTCGCTGGCGAACTGCTCGGTGCGCGCCGCAGCTTCAGGCGAGGTGACCAGCGTGCTGACGAGTTCGACGAGCGGCAGCACCGGCACCGGGTTGAAGAAGTGCAGGCCCAGCACGCGGCTCGGATTCTGCGTCGCCGCAGCGATTTTCATGATCGGGATGCTCGACGTGTTCGACGCCAGCACCGCATCGGGATCGGTGATCACCTTGTCGAGCTCGGCGAAGATCTTGCGCCTTGACGGTTTCGTCCTCGACGACGGCCTCGATGACCAGCTGGCGGTCGGCCAGGTCGGCCAGGTCGGTGGTGAACGTCAGCCGCGCGAGCGCCGCATCGCGATCGTCTTCGCTCAGCTTGCCTTTGGCCGCCGCACGCTCCAGCGACTGGGTGATGCCGCTTGTGGCCCGCGGTCACCAGCTCGTCGGTCGGCTCGTAGACGACCACGTCCGCGCCGGCCTTGGCCGACACCTCGGCGATACCCGAACCCATCTGCCCGGCGCCGATCACGCCGACCCGTTCAATGCTCACTGTGCTCACTTCATTCTCCTCACCACAGCGTCAGGCCCCGCCCAGGGTTTCGGGGCGGGGCCTGAGACTGTCAAGCCGACTGGCTTCGTGAGCCGACTGGGCTTGGACTCTAGTGGAACTGACCCTCTTCGGTCGAGCCCGCGAGCGCGGTGGTCGAGACGGTCGGGTCCACCGTGGTGGCGATCCGGTCGAAGTAGCCGGCGCCGACCTCGCGCTGGTGCTTGGTGGCGGTGTAACCGCGCTCCTCGGCGTCGAACTCGCGCTCCTGCAGCTCGACGTAGGCGCTCATCTGGTTGCGGGCGTAGCCGTAGGCCAGATCGAACATCGAGTAGTTCAGGGCGTGGAAGCCGGCCAGCGTGATGAACTGGAACTTGAAGCCCATCGCGCCGAGCTCCTTCTGGAACTTCGCGATCGTCGCGTCGTCGAGGTGCTTGCGCCAGTTGAACGACGGCGAGCAGTTGTAGGCCAGCATCTGGTCGGGGAACTCGCTCTTGACGCCCTCGGCGAACTTCGCGGCCAGCTCGAGGTCCGGGGTGCCGGTCTCCATCCAGATCAGGTCGGAGTACGGCGCGTAGGCCTTGGCGCGGGCGATGCAGGGCTCGAGGCCGTTCTTGCACCCGGTAGAAGCCTTCCGTGGTGCGCTCGCCGGTGATGAACGGCTGGTCGCGCTCGTCGACGTCGGAGGTGATCAGCGTGGCCGCCTCGGCGTCGGTGCGGGCGATGACGACGGTCGGCACGTCGGCGACGTCGGCCGCCAGGCGAGCCGAGGTCAGGGTGCGGATGTGCTGCTGGGTGGGGATGAGCACCTTGCCACCGAGGTGGCCGCACTTCTTCTCCGACGCCAGCTGATCTTCCCAGTGCGACCCCGCGACGCCTGCGGCGATCATCGCCTTCTGCAGCTCGTAGACGTTGAGCGCGCCGCCGAAGCCGGCCTCACCGTCGGCGACGATCGGGGCCAGCCAGTTCTCGATCGAGGTGTCGCCCTCGACCTTGGCGATCTGGTCGGCGCGCATCAGCGCGTTGTTGATGCGGCGCACCACCTGCGGCACCGAGTTGGCCGGGTACAGGCTCTGGTCGGGGTAGGTGTGGCCGGACAGGTTCGCGTCACCGGCGACCTGCCAACCCGACAGGTAGATGGCCTTCAGGCCGGCGCGGACCTGCTGGACCGCCATGTTGCCGGTCAGCGCGCCGAGCGCGTTGACGAACTCCAGGTCGTGCAGCTGGCTCCACAGCACCTCGGCGCCGCGGCGGGCCAGCGTGGCCTCCTCGACGACGGAACCCTGCAGGGCCACGACGTCGGCCGGGGTGTAGGTGCGCTCGATGCCCTTCCACCGGGGGTTGGTGTCCCAGTCCTGCTGGATCTCTTCGGGTGACTTCGGCTGTGCCGACGGTCGACATGTGGGCTGCTCCTTCGAATCGCTGTGCATAGCCGGCGGTGCTCGGCTTGCTAATACTCCAGCAACTTCGCTGTTGCGCTATTACGAGGATGCATCACGACATATGCGCAGGTCCACTCGTTTCGGTTGCCAATTTTCGCCAACGCGCGCGCGGCAAGTTGCGAAGTTTGCGAAGGTAGCTATTACCTGAAACGGTTCAGTAGCTACTCGCCAGTAGCCGATTTGCGCACGTCAGTACGGCCGTACTGTTAGGCGAAGCGGAGTCAGAGCGCGAAGATGGATGCGATGGCTTTGGTCTCGTCGCCGACGGCATATGTGAGCGTTGTAACAGTGCGATCCGCCAATTCGGGACCGAACTTGTCCGTCGAACCGGGCCGGTGGACGTGGGTGATGATCTCGAGCTTGTCGCCGAGAGCCACCGGGGCGTCGTGCTCGATGGTCACCCGCAACGGTGCTCGCAGAAGCTCGGGTGCCTTGAAGAGGTAGTCCTCGACCACCGACCAGTACACCGAGTTGTTCATGTGGTCGAAGATGTCGATGTCGCTGACGCGGACCGGATAGTCGCGAATCTCGTCGGCATCCTCGCGGCTGCCCGCCTTCAGGTAGGCCTTCCAGCGCAGCCGGTCGACATCGGTGGTGCGCTGCAGACCTTCGAGGAAGTCGTCGGAGATGCGCGCCGGGCCCTGCGTCTCCTGGTTGATGTTGATCCAGAACGCCTCGGACTCGATCAGGCCGCCCTTGCGGCCGTCGACGCGGACGCGCATCTCGCACCACCGGTTGGAGGTTCCCGAGCACCAGCGGCGCAGCCGCAGCATGTCCTTGAACTCGATGGGCCTGATCAGGTCGACCATCGTGCGGCGGACGATCCACAGCGGATGGGTTTCCTCGTAGCCCATTTCGCGCAGTTGGTCCGAGCCGATGTCCTGGATGTGCCGGGTGGCGGCGTCGAACTTGAGCCTGCCTGTCGCGATCGACGTCGGCGACCCGCAGCGGCCACTCGATGTCGAACACATCGGGGTGCGGATCGGGCACGGGCATCATCGCCTTCGCCAGACCGGTACTGCTGCCTCCCATGACGCACGATCCTGCCACAGCCCGCGATCTGCCAACAATGCGAAGGTGCACTTCGCAGCGTTGTTAGGCTGCGTTGACCGTGGCAAAAACGTTCGTCGGTTCGCGCGTTCGACAACTACGCAGCGAACGGGGCTTCAGCCAGGCTGCGCTGGCGCAGACGCTGGAAATTTCGCCGAGCTACCTGAACCAGATCGAGCACGACGTGCGGCCGTTGACGGTGGCGGTGCTGCTGCGCATCACCGAGGTGTTCGGAGTGGACGCGACGTTCTTCGCCTCCGAGGACGACACCCGGCTGGTGGCCGAGCTGCGCGAGGTGACCTTGGATCGCGACGTCGCCATCGACGTCGACCTCGCCGAAGTCGCCGACATGGTCAGCTCGCATCCCGCGCTCGCGCGCGCGATGGTCAATCTGCACCGGCGCTACCGGCTGACCACCGCGCAGTTGGCGGCGGCGACCGAGGACAGGCACTCCGACAGCAGCGGCAGCGGCGCGATCACGATGCCGCACGAGGAAGTGCGCGACTACTTCTATCAGCGGCAGAACTACCTTCACGAGCTCGACACCGCCGCCGAGGACCTCACCATCCGGATGCGGATGCACCGCGCCGAGCTCACCCGCGAGCTGGCCGACCGGCTGACCAGGGTGCACGGTGTGCACATCAAGCGACGAATCGACCTGGGCGGCACGGTGTTACACCGCTACGACCCTGACCTCCAAGACGCTGGAGATCAGTGGCCACCTGTCTTCGGGGCAGACGGTTTTCAAGATGGCCGCAGAGCTGGCCTATCTCGAGTTCGGCGAGCTGATCGACAAGCTGGTGGACGAGGGCAACTTCACCAGCGAGGAGTCCACCGTGCTGGCCCGGCTGGGGCTGGCGAACTACTTCGCGGCCGCAACGGTGTTGCCGTACCGACAATTTCACGATGTCGCGGAGAAGTTCCGCTATGACGTCGAACGGCTTTCGGCGTTCTACGCGGTCTCCTTCGAGACGATCGCGCACCGGCTGTCGACTCTGCAGCGCCCCTCCATGCGGGGTGTGCCGCTGTCGTTCGTCCGAGTGGACCGCGCGGGAAACATGTCAAAGCGACAGTCCGCCACAGGCTTTCACTTCTCGTCCAGCGGTGGCACCTGCCCGCTGTGGAACGTCTACGAGACGTTCGCGAACCCGGGCAAGATCGGTGTGCAGGTCGCGCAGATGCCCGACGGACGCAACTACATGTGGGTGGCCCGCACGGTCGAGCGCCGCGCCCACCGATACGGCCAGCCGGGTAAGACGTTCGCGATCGGCCTCGGCTGCGAACTACGGCATGCGCACCGGCTGGTCTATTCGGAGGGGCTGGATCTGTCGGGCGACAATTCGACGCCGATCGGCGCGGGCTGTCGCGTCTGCGAGCGCGACAACTGCCCGCAGCGGGCCTTCCCCGCGCTCGGCCGCGCGCTGGACATCGACGAGCACCGCAGCACGGTGTCGCCCTATCTGGTCAAGCAGTCCTAGTAGACTCGCTACGGTGAGCGCAATCGAGCCCGCGCGCATTGCGCCAGGCGGATTCAAGGAACTCGGGCCGGTCAATTGGGCCATTGCCAAGCTCGGCGCCAGGGCGATCCGGGCACCGAGGTTCAGCCTCTTCAATGTGCTTGGCCAGCACCGGCTTCTGTTCCTGGCCTGGTCGCCGTATAGCGCAATGCTGCTGGGAACGCTGTCCAAGCTGCCGGTGAAGGACGCCGAGACCGTCATCCTGCGGGTCGGCCACCTCCGCAATTGCGAATACGAACTGCAGCAGCACCGTCGGCTGGCCCGCAGTCGTGGTATCGGCGCCGACGTCCAGGCCAAGATCTTCGAGGGTCCCGACGCCGACGGTTTGACCGACCGCCAGCGCGCACTCATCACCGCCACCGACGAGTTCGTCGTCACCCGCGGTGTCTCGCCCGAAACGTGGGCGGTGCTGGCCAGACACCTCACCAAGCCACAGCTCATCGAGTTCTGCATGCTGGCCGCCCAGTACGACGGGTTGGCGGCGACCATCACCACGCTCAACGTGCCGCTGGACTTTCCCGGACTAAGCGGAGCGCACACCGTCCATATTTCGTGTGCGTTCGAAAGGTGCGCGGCCACCTGATCGGAGTCGGCGGCGAAAAAGGCGGCCTGTAGGCGTTCTCCGATCGCCGGGCCACCCAACCAGTCGAGCACCGTTGTCTTCGAAGCTGATGTCGAATGGATCCCTCATCGTGAACACCGCATCGATGAGATCAGCGAGATGCCTTGCAGCAGAGGTCGTCTCGATGGTCATCAAGCGAATCCAGGTGTGCCACGAGGTCGAGATCGCACCACACGAGCAGGTCAAGCGCCGACGGGCAGTCGCTGAAGTAGCCGAGCCGGCACGGGTAGGAGTCCAGCCGCTCCGACCAGATGGCCTCGGCCAGTCTCCTGACGGCCTCCTGCTCGTTCGGCTGCCACATCGGCAACCGTGACTTCAGGTCGGCAAGCCGGAAGTCGAAAACCGGTGCGGGCGTGTTGAGCATGAGTTCCATGAGCCGTGGAAAGAAATGCCGCAGCGAGTCGTCGTCGAGCGACATGACGTGCACCGCGGTCAGTTGCGGCAGCGACAACGACCGCAATGGCGTCGCACGGATGGACTCCGCCGTCCACTCGGGTCCGCATTGTTCGCAGACCCAGAGGTTCGCTGGCAACGTATAGCGAGCGAACTGTTGATAGCTCTCCTTAACGCGCGCTGGCACGCGTCACGCGACTATAGGTACGTCACGCCGAGAACCACCAGCGAGAACAGCACCGGTGCTACCGGCAACCCACACAAGAACGCCGCCCACACGTCGGACTTCCGCCGGTACGCACGCCAGCCGAGCGCGCCGACGATGCCACCAACCACAAAGGAGGTTGCCGCCACCACCAGCACCCACGAGCTGACCGTCGCGGTGGATGTCGCAGCCGTGATCCCGGCCAGCCACAAGATGTGGCCGAGCACCAACCCGCCGATACCGGCGACCCAGATCGCGGCTCTCAAAAGTTGATCATGTGGCCGGCCAAGCCGTGGAAGCACTCCTGTAGGGCTTCCGACAGCGTCGGGTGGGTGTGCACGTTGCGGGTCAACTCGTTGACGGTCAGATCCCACTTCTGGGCCAGAGTCAGCTCAGGCAGCAGTTCGGAGACGTCATGCCCGATCAGGTGCCCGCCGAGCAACTCGCCGTATTTCGCGTCGGCGATCAGCTTGACGAATCCACTCGGATCGCCGAGCCCGTGTGCCTTCGCGTTCGCGGTCAGCGGGAACTTGGCGACCTTGACGTCGTAGCCCTCGTCGCGGGCCTGCTCCTCGGTCAGCCCGAAGCTCGCGACCTGCGGCTGGCAGAACGTGGCGCGCGGCATCATCCGGTAGTCGCCGAGCGCCAAAGTCTCTGCGCCCGCGATGGTTTCGGCCGCCACCACGCCCTGCGCCTCGGCGACGTGGGCCAGCTGCAGCAGCCCGGTGACGTCGCCGATCGCGTAGATGTGCGGCACGTTGGTGCGCATGTAGTCGTCGATGCCGATGGCCTTGCGCTCGGTGAGCTTCACCCCGGCCGCGTCCAAGCCGTATCCCTCGACGTTGGGTGCGAAGCCGATGGCCTGAAGTACCTTGTCCGCCTTGAGCTCTTCGGTCTTGCCGTCCTTGCTGACGGTGACGGTCGGAACCTGGCTGCCGTCGTCGTTGATGGACTCCACCTTGGTGCCGGTCAGGATCTTCACGCCGAGCTTCTTGAACTGCTTCTCGATCTCCTTGGACACCTCGGCGTCCTCGTTGGGCAGCGCCCGCGGCAGGAACTCGACGATGGTGACGTCGACGCCGAAGTTGCGCAGTACGTAACCGAATTCCATGCCGATCGCCCCCGCGCCGGCGATGACGATCGAACCGGGCAACTCCCGGGACAGGATCTGCTTTTCGTAGGTGACGACGTTCTCCGACAGCGACGTGCCGGGCACCAACCGGGTGCTGCTACCGGTCGCGATGATGCAGTTGTCGAACGTGACCGTCTCGGTGCCGCCCTCGTTGAGGTCGACCTCCAGTGGTGTTGGCGTCCTTGAACTTCCCGTAGCCGTGGATCTCGGTGATCTTGTTCTTCTTCATCAGGAAGTGCACACCGGCGACGCGACCGTCGGCGACCTTACGGCTGCGGTCGAAAGCCACCCCGTAGTCCATGGTCGGCTCACCGCTGATGCCGAAGGTCTTGGCTTCCTTGGTGATGATGTGGGACAGCTCGGCGTTGCGCAGCAGCGACTTGGAGGGGATACAGCCGACGTTGAGGCACACCCCGCCCCAGTACTTGGGTTCGACGACTGCGGTGTTCAGTCCGAGCTGGGCGGCGCGAATGGCCGCGACGTATCCACCGGGGCCTGCTCCGAGAACGACGACGTCATAGTGGGTCACACCCCAACCTCTAGTAAGGAATCAACCCCACGAAGCAGCGAGTGGCCCATTCGCAGAAGTAGAGACCGTGCAGCACTGCGGCGCCCGCCGTCGCGGCCAGCGGCGCCGACGTGAACGCGATGGCCACAGCGGACGCGATGGGCCTGTTCGGCACCATCGCGACGAGCAGGCCCACGACGGTGCACAGGATCAGGAAGACGAGCACCACGAACACCGGCGCGGTCTTGTCGATCGAGTGATACCACCAGTGGTAAAGCCCCCATCCCGCCGCGGCCGCGATGGCCCAGACGCACGCCACGACCAGGACGAAGTGCCAGCGCTTGATGTACTGGTAATCGCTCGGCACGACCACCGACCGGGCAGGCAAGGGCAACGGCCCCGACGGGTTCTCGTCGACCGGTTCGGGTTGCGCTTCGAATTCACCCGTATCCCAGCTCGGTGTGAACTCCTGGGTATCGACGAGCAGGTCGCGGTCCACGTCAGGCTCCGTTCACCGACTGGATCGCGACCAGCACGCCGAACCAGCCGGGGGCGATCGCGATGACGAAGGCGCCGACCGCGGTCAACCAGCGTCGGCGCGACAGCAGGATCGTCAACATCCCGATCGCACTGGGTACGCCGACGACGAGTGCGATCACCACATCGGGCCGAATCTTGGCGCTGACCAGCAGGGCTAACCCGATCCCGAGGAGCAGCCCGACCGCCGTGCCGATCAGTAGTGCACTGGTCAGCAACCGCGGGCGCGGCAGCGGTATCACTCTTCGAGGTTAACGCCGAGAAAACGCTAGGCCCTTGAGGCACGCCCAGGAATCGGGCACGCGTCGACACCTTCGGCGACGATGTGCGTACCAGTCGTCGGTGGTCGGACTGCCGCGCGCTCGTAATCCGCCCCTGTCACCGGCGCCTGCTCCCCCAACCGCTGATTCTCGTCGTCGCTGAACGCGCGACCTCGCGACAGGAACCGCATCCCTTCCGGAGCTTCGACACTGAAGCCGCCACCCCTGCCGGGGACCACGTCGATGACCAACTGCGTGTGCTTCCACGCCTCGAACTGCGGTCCCGAGATCCATACGGGCACGCCGTCACTTGAGAGCCGACATCGAGCACGGCAAGCAGAATGTCCCGGTCACCGACGAGGAATTCACCGTCGGGGTAACACATCGGCGACGACCCGTCGCAGCATCCGCCCGACTGATGAAACATCAGCGCTCCGTGCCGATCCTGCAGCCGCCGAACAGATCGGCGGCGGCCTCGGTGATCAGCGCACGGGCGGGCCGAGTCGAGCTTGTGCAGACGTTTCGCCGAGTTCGTCTGCGCAAGCTCAGTTTCGGCGTCCATCAGAAGAACCCCTGCGCCTTGTTGGAGTAGGACACCAACAGGTTCTTGGTCTGCTGGTAGTGGTCGAGCATCATCTTGTGGTTCTCCCGGCCGATGCCGGACTGCTTGTAGCCGCCGAACGCCGCGTGCGCGGGATAGGCGTGGTAGCAGTTGGTCCACACCCGGCCCGCCTTGATGTCGCGCCCGGCCCGGTAGGCGACGTTGCCGTCACGGCTCCACACGCCCGCACCGAGTCCGTAGAGCGTGTCGTTGGCGATACCGATCGCGTCGTCGTAGTCCTTGAACGACGTCACCGCGACGACGGGTCCGAAGATCTCTTCCTGGAAGATGCGCATCTTGTTGTTGCCCTCGAAGATCGTCGGCTGCACGTAGTAGCCGCCGTTGAGGTCGCCGCCGAGTTGCGCGCGCTCCCCGCCCGTAATGACCCTCGCGCCCTTCATCTTTGCCAACCTCGATGTAGGACAACACCTTTTCCAGCTGATCGTTGGATGCCTGCGAACCGATCATCGTCTCGGTGTCCAACGGGTCGCCCTGGCGCACGGCCTTGGTGCGAATCGCGGCGAGTTCGAGGAACTCGTCGTAGATGTCGGCCTGGATCAGGCTGCGCGACGGGCACGTGCACACCTCGCCCTGGTTGAGGGCGAACATCGTGAACCCTTCCAGCGCCTTGTCCTGGAAGTCGTCACCCGCGGCCATCACGTCGGAGAAGAAGATGTTCGGGCTCTTGCCGCCGAGTTCGAGTGTGACGGGGATCAGGTTCTGCGACGCGTACTGCATGATCAGCCGGCCGGTGGTGGTCTCGCCGGTGAACGCGATCTTCGCGATGCGATTGCGACGACGCCAGCGGCTTGCCCGCTTCGAACCCGAATCCGTTGACGACGTTCAAGACACCGGCGGGCAGCAGGTCGCCGATCAACGACATCAGGTACAGGATCGACGCCGGCGTCTGCTCGGCGGGTTTGAGGACGACGGCGTTGCCCGCCGCCAGCGCGGGCGCGAGCTTCCACGTCGCCATCAGGATCGGGAAGTTCCACGGGATGATCTGGCCGACCACGCCGAGTGGTTCGTGGAAGTGATACGCGACGGTGTCGTCGTCGATCTGGCTCAGCGAGCCCTCCTGCGCCCGGATGGCGCCCGCGAAGTACCGGAAATGATCGACGGCCAGCGGCAGGTCGGCGTTCAGGGTCTCGCGGATCGGCTTGCCGTTGTCCCACGCCTCGGCCAGCGCGAGCGATTCGAGATTCGCCTCGATGCGGTCGGCGATCTTGTTGAGGATGACCGCACGTTCGCCCGCGGCGGTCTTGCCCCACGCCGTGGCCGCGCCGTGCGCGGCGTCGAGCGCCTTCTCGATGTCCGCCTCGTTCGACCGCGGGATCTCGCAGAACGGCTGGCCGGTCACCGGTGTCGGGTTCTCGAAGTATTCGCCTGATGCCGGCGGCACCCATTCCCCGCCGATGAAGTTGCCGTACCGCGACTCGTACGACATCAAAGCGTCTGCGGAACCAGGACGGGCATAGACAGTCATCAACGACTCCCTCTCTCACAGCGGCGACGAACGGGTGTAACGGGGCTCACACTACGCCGAACGGCCACAATGGTGCTCGTGGCGCAAGACCCTTATCTGTGGCTCGAGGACATCACCGGCGACGACGCGCTGGACTGGGTGCGCAAGCACAACGAGCCGACGCTCGCCGAGTTCGGCGGGACCCGCTTCGAGCAGATGCGCGCCGAGGCGCTGGAGGTCCTCGACACCGAAGCGCGGATCCCGTACGTGCGGCGGCGCGGTGACTACCTCTACAACTTCTGGCGCGATGCGGGCAATCCGCGCGGACTGTGGCGGCGCACCACGCTGGAGAGCTACCGCACCGACGAGCCCGACTGGGACGTGCTCTTCGACGTCGACGCGCTCGCCGACGCCGAGGATGAGAAATGGGTGTGGGCCGGCGCCGAGGTCCTCGAGCCCGACCATTCCCTGGCCCTGATCGAACTGTCACGCGGCGGCGCCGACGCCACCGTGGTGCGCGAATTCGACATGGACAAAAGGCAATTCGTCACCGACGGATTCGAGCTGCCGGAAGCGAAGTCGGGTGTGACGTGGCAGGACCGCGACACCGTATTGGTGGGCACCGAATTCGGCCCTGATTCGATGACGGACTCCGGCTATCCGCGGATCGTCAAACGGTGGCGGCGGGGCCAACCACTCGAGCGACGCCCAGACCCTGTTCGAAGGCGAGTCGTCAGATGTCAGCGTCGGCGGCGGCTACGATCCGACACCGGGCTTCGAGCGACTCTTCATCACAAGGTCTTTCGACTTCTTCAACCGCGACCGCTACGAGCTTCGCGGCGACGAGTTGATCGACATCGAGATACCCACCGACGCCGGGATGTCCGTGCACCGCGAGTGGCTGCTGATCCGGCCACGGACCGAGTGGACCGTCGGCGCGGCCACGTACCGGCCGGGTTCACTGCTGGCGGTCCGCTACGACGAATTCCTCTCCGGCGCACGCGAACTGACCGTCGTCTTCGAACCCGACGAGCACTCCAGCCTGGAGAACTACGCGTGGACGCGCGACCACCTGGTGCTCGTCACGCTCGTCGACGTGGCCAGCCACGTGGAACTCGTGACACCCGGAACGTGGGAGCGGTCGGCGATCTCCGGCATCCCGCCGAATACCAACACCGTGCTGGTGGACATCGACGAGTATGGCGACGAGATGTTCCTGGACTCAAGCGGTTTCGACACGCCGTCGCAGTTGCTGTGGGGGCGTGCGGGGACCGACGGTGACCACGATCAAGAGCGCACCCGCATTCTTCGATGCTTCCGACATCGAGGTGACCCAGCACTTCGTGGCCTCTGCCGACGGCACCAAGATCCCGTACTTCGTCGTGGGCCATCGCAGTTCGACCGGTCCTGGACCGACGCTGCTCAGCGGGTACGGCGGGTTCGAGGTTGCCAACACGCCGGGTTACGCCGGTGTGCTCGGCCGGCTGTGGCTGGCCCGCGGCGGCACCTACGTGCTGGCCAACATCCGCGGCGGTGGCGAGTACGGACCGACGTGGCACACCCAGGCGATGCGCGAGAACCGACATCTGGTGTACGAAGACTTCGCCGCGGTGGCATCCGATCTCGTGGACCGCGGGATCACCACGGTCGAGCCGCTCGGCGCCCAGGGCGGCAGCAATGGCGGCCTGCTGATGGGCGTCATGCTGACGCAATACCCCGAACTGTTCGGCGCGCTGGTGTGCAGTGTGCCGCTGCTGGACATGCGCCGTTTCCATCTGCTGCTCGCAGGCGCCTCGTGGATGGCCGAGTACGGCGATCCGGACGACCCCGACGATTGGGCCTTCATCTCCGAATACTCGCCGTACCAGAACATCTCAGCGGACCGGCGCTATCCGCCGGTGCTGATCACGACGTCCACCCGCGACGACCGGGTACACCCGGGCCATGCCCGGAAGATGACCGCGGCTCTGGAGGAACTCGGACATTCGGTGCAGTACTACGAGAACATCGAGGGCGGCCACGCCGGTGCTGCCGACAATGCCCAGACGGCGTTCAAATCTGCGCTGATCTACACCTATCTGTGGTCGGTGCTCAGTTGACCAACTGATCGCCGAGGAACCGGTCCTCACCGATTACGCCCGGCAGGGTGAAGAAGAAACCGCCGCCCACCGGCAGGATGTATTCCTCCAGTGGCTCGCCCTTGAGCCGACGCTGCACTGTGAGGAAGCCCTTCTCCAAGCTTCGTTGGTAGGCGATGAATGCCAGCCCCTGGTCGAGTCTGCCCGCGCCGTCGAATCCTCGTGAGTAGTTGAATCCGCGCCGCAGAATCAGGTTTTCGTCGGTCTCGGGGGTGCGCGGGTTCGCCAGCCGAATGTGGGCGTCGAGCTTGATCCGCTTGCCGTCGGGGTCCGAGGGATAGTCGGGATCGGTGAACTCACCCGTCAGCCCAAGTGGTGCGCCGCTGAGCTTGGCGCGCCCGAAGAGCGCTTCCTGTTCGACGAGCTGCGTCCGGTCCCAGAACTCGACGAACATCCGGATGATGCGGATGGCTTGATAGGATCCGCCGACTGCCCAGGCGGGTTCGCCGTCGTCGGAACTCACCCAGACGTGCCGATCCATTACGGCGCCATCGTCGACGTCGAGGTTGGCCGTTCCGTCCTTGAATCCCAACAGGTTTCGTGGAGTTGCCGCTTCCGAAGCTTGACCCGCACCGATGCCGCGGGCGTAGCCGTCAATCATCCACCGCAACACCAGGTCGCGTCGCGTACGGCGCATGATCTGTCGCAGTGCGAACTGGACGGTGTCGTTGTGACCGGCCTCGAAGATGATCGAGATGTCCCCGTGCGACAGCTTCGGATCGAGTTTGTCGTTGGCCAGGAACGGCATCGTTACCAGTTCCTTGGGCTTGCGATCGGCAAGACCGAACCGGTCGTCGAACAGCGATGCCCCGACGCCAACCACGATCGACAGATTGTCCGCGGGCGGCTTGTCGCCGAGGATCCCCGAGTCGACAGGCGGAAACTCCGGGTTCCGCACCTCCGGCGGCCTACCCGCCATCAGGCCGCGGATTTCGTCGGTGAGCTCCTGAAGGGTCGCCTTCAGACCGGCGCGATCCCGCGAATGCACGTTGAAGGACGCGACCAGCCCCTGCTCGGGTATCGGCAGCGAGGTGATCCCCGCCTGGTGCGCGCCCTCGAACGGGACGAGGGCGGGCTGGGTGGTGGGAGCGGGATGCTCCCGCTGCCCGGAGTCCGACAACGCCATCGTGGCGCCGACACCGACGGCAGCTCCTGCGCCTGCGCCCAGGGCACCCGTGACGAACCCTCGTCTCGAGATGCCCTGGCGCGACCGCCGCTCGGTCACGACAGTTTCAGCACTCCCGAAACCTCGGCGAGGTTCTCGGACAGTCCTGCGAGCTGCGACTTGAGCTTGTCGATGGTCGGCGGGTCAACAGTCACACCGGTGCACCGGGGCGACGGGTACGGGTCGTTCTCGGTGCAGTAGAGCACCCAGCCATCGCCTTGGCGCAGCGGAGCCAGGGTGGCGAAGATGTCCGCGAAGCCGGTGTCGATCTTGCCCAGCAGCTCCGGATCAGCCTTCTCCAGAGCTGGCTTCAGCTTGTCGACGGCAGCCTGCGAGCCCTGCAGGTTGGCGTCGAAGTCCCACAGGTCGGTCTTCGAGTAGCGATCTTCCTCGCCGGTGATCTTGCCTTGCGAGACCTCCTCGATGAGCTCGGCCGCGCCGTTCGACACGTCAACCGGCTTCACCTCGACCGTCGGGAACTGCTCCTTGAGCGTGGCGATGTCCTTGTCGAGCTGGTCGGCGAACGGAGCGCCGCCTTCGGTGGTGTTCTTCTCGAACAGCAGGTACTCGAGGCGGTGCCAGCCGGTGAACTTCGGATCGTCAACATTCTCGAAGTCGTCGACGCGGGAGTCGGTCAGGCCGTCGATCTCCTCGACCAACCCGGCGAGCGGCTCGATGCGCTCCCACGGCGCGCGCGACGGTGCGTACGCGTCCTGCGCGGCCTTCAGATCGCCTGCCCGCACCGCGTCGGTGAATACCTTGACGACGCCCGACGAGTTCGTCGATCTGACCGATCGCGTAAGTCTTGTAGTCCGCAGCTGCCTGCTCGGCCAGCGGATCGGGAGCCGCAGCGGCTGCACTCGAAGAGGTGGTCGTCGCACTGGCGGAGGACGTCTCTTCGGAACCACCGGACTTGTCACTGGAGCAGCCCGCGAGGATCAGGCCCACGACGGCGACCGGCACTGACAAGGCGAAAAATCGATTCATTTGCACCTCAAAGTTAGGAGAGGCAAAACATAGCATTCCCCCAGGACGCAGGGTAGGCACACCTAAATTTTTGGTCGCCTCTGCCAGACTTCGATGTATGCCGACGCCGACATTCGAAACTCTGCTCTACAAGACCGAGCCGCCTGTCGCGACCATCACGCTGAACCGGCCCGAGCATCTCAACACCATCGTTCCCCCGATGCCCGACGAGATCGAGAAGGCCATCGGACTGGCCGAACGCGACCCCACCATCAAGGTGATCGTGCTGCGCGGCGCCGGCCGCGCGTTCTCCGGCGGCTACGACTTCGGAGGCGGTTTTGCGCACTGGGGCGACGCCATGAACACCGACGGCCGCTGGGATCCCGGCAAGGACTTCGTGATGACGACGGCGCGCGAGACCAGCCCCAACCAGAAGTTCATGGCGATCTGGCGGGCGTCCAAACCCGTGATCGCCCAGGTGCACGGCTGGTGTGTCGGTGGCGCCAGCGACTACGCCTTGTGCGCCGACATCATCATCGCCAGCGACGACGCCGTCATCGGCACCCCGTATGCCCGCATGTGGGGCGCCTATCTCACCGGCATGTGGATCTATCGCATGAGCCTGGCGAAGGTGAAATGGCACTCGCTGACAGGTGAGCCGCTGACCGGAAAGGAAGCCGCCGCAATCGAACTCATCAACGAATCGGTGCCGTTCGAGAATCCTCGAAGCGCGCGTCAAGGAGATCGCGGACAAACTCGCCCGAATCCCGCTGTCTCAACTGCAGGCCCAGAAGCTGATCGTCAACCAGGCCTACGAGAACATGGGGCTGGCGTCCACCCAGACACTAGGCGCCATCCTCGACGGGTTGATGCGTAACACCCCCGACGCGCTCGCGTTCATCGAAACCGCTGGTTCACAGGGTGTTCGGACGGCTGTCGAGGAGCGCGACGGCCCATGGGGTGACTACAGCCAGGCGCCGCCGGACCGCAGGCCCGACCCGTCGCACATCATCGAACCCTAGAGACCGGCGCGCTGATCCAGCAGCGCATCGAGGTCGGCGACCGCAGCGCAGCGTGTCGTTGAGATGCGTGCACGTGCTGGTCCCGACGAACTCACCGCGGATGCGCTCACGCAGTTCGGACAGTGTCATTCCGCGTATCCGCTCTGCACTGCCGATGGCGCCGGGGCACTCCCGCCACGGCAGCACCCGGACGTCCGCGGTGACCGAGGTGATGGTGCGCGTCGACGTAGTCGACCGAACCCGCGACGGTGTATTCGTGCACGATCGTCTCCACGCCATCGCCGTCGAGGTGTGAATCCCGAAAGTGTGCATAGAAATTCGCGGACTCCGCCTCTACGGGAACGAGGTCGAGCCGCCGGAACCGTCGCATACCGTGCGCTCGCAGCGCGTCCACCGGGTGAAGGCCGTCCAGCGGCGGCGCCACCGGACCGTGCACCGAGGGGATGGTGTCGTTCCGCCGTGCGTAACCGATGAGCGAGGCCTCTGGGGCGAACCCCGCGCAGATACCCGCCATCCTGTCGGCGGTACCGGCAGGCAACTTCTCCTCGATACCCAGGATGATCGCCGCGTGCTGCACCGAGTAACCCGACACCAGGGCCGCGCCGACCCAGTCGTCGAGCAGAAGGTTCAGTCTGGCTGGCGCGCTGCGCCTCTCCGGGAAGCAGCTTGCCCACCGACGAACGGAACCCGGGCCCGACCCGGCTTCCGAGCAGCCGTGCCAGGCGCCCGTCGCGCGGGGTGGAGCTGATGTCGTCGATGACGCGCTGGGAGAGGTGTGCGCGAACCCGGGTCTCACCGAGAATCTCGACGCCGTCCTGCCCCGCGACCACATCGCGCGCCCGCAGGTCGACATCGGAATCGCCGGTCTGCGCCGGATGCGTGTCGATGGTGCTGGTCCGGCGAAGTGCACCGGTAGCCAGCGTCGCCGGTGTCTGGACGGGCTGCTGCGGGCCCTTGATGTCCGAGACGAATGGCATGGCAGAAATGTATCGCGGACGGCTATTCCCGTCGGCGCAGGCCACCGAGCATCGACACGGCAACCCCGAAGATCACGAGCACGCCGCCGGCGGCCAGGGTGAGGTTCAGCCAGTGGTGTGCACTCATTTCGGCCTGGGCGACCATGACGTCGGCAATCTGCCGGATATCGCCCGCCGTCTGATTCAGCGCGTCGTCGACGTAACGACGTGACACCTCCAGCGCCGCCCAACCCGCGGCACCCACCAGCAGTGCCGAAACACCGAGCGCAGCAAGCGCTTTGCCCCGCGATCGGGCCGCTGCCAGCACAAGCAACGCGGATAGGCCCGCCAGTATCGTCGACCCGACACTCACCCACGGACCCCATGTCGACAACGCGCGCAGCTGGCCGGGCCGCAACGCCGAGGACTCTGGCACCGTGATCGGCACCGTCAGCGTCTGCGGCACGTCCAGGTCGAGGTCGCCGAGGGTTTGCGTGATCGACGCATCGTTGAGCATTGGCGCGATGTCGACGAGCCAGCGGTCACCCGAGCCGCCCTCGGACCGGATCGAGTCGGTGAACATCCAGCGATGTGCGATTCGGTTGGCCTGCGCGAACTGACCGGGGAATCCGTCGTTGCCGGTGTAGGCCGTGACGACGCTGTGTACGAGTTCGGTGTTGAGGGTGCCGTACCCGTTGTTGGCTGCGAAGTCGGTGATCTGCGTCGACAACTCCGAGGCCATCGCGCGTTGCAGTGTCGGATCGTGCGCCGCGGTCGCCGCCAGCGCGGCGTAACCGTCCTCGCTGACCACATTCCGCTGCGCCCACATGGTCGGGACCGCGATCGCAAGCAGGACGGTCGTGACGAGCCACAGGAACATGGTCGTGACGAACCGCACGCGTCCTCCTTACCCGGACGCGCCGCAATCAATCGGCCAATGCACGTCCCACGATGAGGGGGTCCGGTCTGCCGACCACCTCATGGTCCTTGTTGTCGTAATCGAACTTACTCAACACGTAGCGCATGGCATTGACGCGTGCCCGCTTCTTGTCATTGCTCTTGACGACGGTCCACGGCGCGGTCTCGGTGTCCGTCCACGCGAACATGTCTTCCTTGGCCGCGGTGTAGTCATCCCACTTGTCCAGCGACGCAAGGTCGGTCGGGGACAGCTTCCACTGCCGGACCGGGTCTACCTGACGAATCGTGAACCGGGTTCGCTGTTCGGACGACGACACCGAAAACCACAGCTTGGTCAGGCTGATGCCGTCGTTGACCAGCATCTGCTCGAACAACGGCGCCTGGCGAATGAACTCGGCGTGCTGCTTGGGCGAGCAGAAGCCCATGACCCGCTCGACGCCGGCCCGGTTGTACCAGGACCGGTCGAACATCACGATCTCGCCGGCATTCGGCAGGTGCTGCACATACCGCTGGAAGTACCACTGGGTGCGTTCCTTCTCGGTCGGCTTCTCCAGTGCGACCACGCGGGCGCCGCGCGGGTTGAGATGCTCCATGAACCGCTTGATGGTGCCACCCTTGCCCGCCGCGTCTCGGCCCTCGAAAACGAAGACGTGTCGGTGGTCGTTGGCCTGGCTCCACTTCTGGAACTTGAGCAGTTCAATCTGCAGCAGCCGCTTCTGCTCCTCGTATTCACCGCGCGACATGCGCTCGTCGTACGGGTAGTTCTCCCGCCAGGTGTCCACTACTTCGCCGCTGGGCTGAATGATCAGCTCGGGATCGTCGTCATCGTCGTCGCGCACGGTATAGCCGTGTGAATCCAGAGTCACCGGCAGAAAGTATCGACCCGCCCGTAAGCGAGCGTGACGACAAAGTGAACAACAGGTGGCGCGCGGAGGCGTTACTTGGCGGTGCGCTTGGGCCGGATCAGCGCCAACTTGGTCATCATCGTGTTCATCCGCTTGAGCGCCCGCAGCGAGTTGTTGTAGTAGTTGCCGCCCGCGCCGACGTTGGTGCGGGGCGCGACCACGACCTCCTGCCGGCAGAACTTGCGCACCCCGTCGGCACCGCCGAAGCGGGCTCCGATGCCCGATGTCTTCCAGCCACCCATCGGCGCGGTGGTGCACATCAGATTCGAGATCACGTCGTTGATGTTGACCGCGCCGCAATCTAGTTCCACTGCAACGTCTTTCGCACGTTCGATGTCCTTCGAGAACACCGACGCGCTGAGGCCGTACGGGCTGTCGTTCGCCAACCGCACCGCTTCGGCAACACTGGAGACCTTCATGATGGGAAGCGTGGGGCCGAACGTCTCCTCCGTCATGCAGTCCATCGAGTGGTCGACATCGACGAGCACCGTCGGCTCGTAGAAGCTGCCCGGCCCGGCCGCGCGCTTGCCGCCGTTGAGCACCTTTGCGCCCTTGGCAATGGCGTCGGCGACATGGCGCTCCGTCACGGCGAGCTGGTTGTCGTCGATCAGGGCGCCGAAGTCGTGCCCGTCGCCCGCGCCCATCTTCAGGTTCTTGACGTCACGCACGACGGCGTCGACGAACTCGTCGTAGACCGATTCGAGCGCGTACACCCGCTCGACGGACACACACGTCTGGCCGGCATTGAAGAACGCGCCCCAGACCGCGGCGTGGGCGGCCAGGTCGACGTCGGCGTCCTCGAGCACGATCAGCGGATCCTTGCCGCCGAGTTCGAGGCTGATCGGGGTCAGCCTGCGGGCCGCGCGCTCGGCCACCTTCGCACCGGTCGCGGACGACCCGGTGAACTGGACGTAGTCCGCGTTGTCGACGACGGCCTCGACAGCCGCCCTGGCCCCCTGAACAACCGCCATGACCTCGGGGGCACCCGAGTCGGCCCAGCCGCGCAACAGCAGTTCTGCGGTCAGCGGGGTGCGCTCAGAGGGCTTGAGCAGGACCGCGCATCCCGCGGCCAGCGCGGCGATGCCGTCCATCAGAAGATTGGCAACGGGGTAGTTCCACGGCGCGATGATGGCGACGATGGGTCGCGGCCGGTAGTGCACCGTCACCTTCTTGATGTTCAGGAAGGGCAGCGACGCGGGCCGGGCCTCGGGTGCCAGCGCCTTCTCCATCGTCTTGATGTAGTACGACGCGATCATGATCAGCAGCGGCACCTCTTGGGCGGCGTCGGTCGCCGACTTGCCGGTCTCCTTGATCAGCAGCTGTTCGATCTCGTCGCGGTGCTCGCCCATCCACACAGCGAAACGGGCCAGCACCTTGGCGCGGCCTTTGGCGCCGCGGGCCTCCCATTCGCGTTGCGCCCGACGCAGACCTGTCGCGATGCGCGGCACGTCGGCGGGGTCGGTCCAGCGCACGGTCCCGGCTACGGCACCGGTCGCGGGGTTGCGGATGGTGCTGGCTTGCGATTCCGGGGGCAGCTCTACATCGGGTGTTGCGGTCATAGCCTTAAGTTAACCACTTCGTGTGACGTAAATCGCACCGGGGTTGACACGTGTCAAGTCGTGCCGGGTCACCAGCGCGGCGACGCACACGACGGACGTCCCGAGCAGCATCCCGCCGATGGTGTCGGTGAAGTAGTGGAACGTGGACCCCACCCCGACCATGGCCAGCGCCACGTACGACACCGCGGTCAGGACCGCCCACAACGCACCGCCTGCCACCAGGACGAAGAGTCCCACGACGACCGTCGTCAACGTGATGTGCCCACTCGGGTACGCGAGAGCGTCATCCTTCGTGCGTCCGAACAACGGCTTGATGAGCTGCACCAGTAGATAGGCGGTCGGGGGAAACACGACCGCAACCGCCGCAAACCGCCACCAACGTCGATACAGGGCCACGCCCACCACCGTGAACCCGAGAATGGCGACCAGCAGCGGGTTCGCGAGATCGTGCAGGACACGTACCGGGCCCAGGTCGTGGGTCTGGAACCAGCCGTCGAGCGGGGTGGATCCCTTGCCGACGACCAGTCCGACCAGGATCATCGCCGCCACCCCTACCAGCGGCCACCACCACCGGATCCGAATCATGCAATGCCGCGCACGTAGGCCGCCTGGCCCAGGTGCTGCGCACTGTCATCGACGATGCTCACCAGCCGCACACCGGCGGTCACCGGCGGGTCCCATCGCTCGTCCACGACGCGGCTCAACTCCTCGGGCGTGACCGAGGAGATGTATTCGAGGGTCGCCTTGTGCACGCCGTGGTAGTAGCCGGCCAGCAGATCCGCAGATGCGCGCACCCGGCCGACCTCGTCGGGGCCGTCACCGTAACCCATCGCATCACGCGGCAGATCGAGGCCGAAACGGTCGACCCAGCCGTCGCGGAACCAGACCTGTTCGGTGCCCGCGATATCGGCCAGCTGGAGGTCGTGCTGTCGCGCGCTGTGCCAGATCAGCCACGAAATGCTGTTGGCATTCGCGGTCGGCCGGAAGAACGCGATCTCGTCGGTGAGCCCGTCGGTCAGACCCTCGACGTGCTCGATCAGCCTCGTGAAGGAGTCCCGGAGCAGTGCGCGAATCGCCGTCGCATCAGAGCTAGCCATCCCCTGACCGTACCCAGGTTCAGCCCTACGGACGCGCGCCGTGGAACACGGCCTCGATGTTGTTGCCGTCGGGGTCACGCACGAATGCGCCGAAGTAGCCGGGGTGATACTCCGGCCATATCCGCGGCGCGTGCAGAGATTCGGCGCCCGCCTCGAGTGCAGCGTCGTAGAACGCCTGGACGGCATCGGTGTCGGCGGCCTGGAATGCGAAGTGCACCTCCCGGTTGGGCCCTGCCGCCTCGCCCGCGCTCATGTCGGCGATCCAGAAATCGGGCTTGCCCTCTTTGCCGTAACCGATGGCCACCTGAAAGTCCATTTGGCGGGTGTATCCGAGCACGCCGAGGACCTTGTCGTAGAACGCTTTGGATTCTTCCCAGTTCGCACAGTTGATTCCGAAGTGGTCAATCATCCGGCCATCGTAGATTCGACGTATGACATACGAACTGGTCATCCGCAACGGCACCATCGTCGACGGCCTCGGCGGCGAGCCCTTCATCGGCGACGTCGCGGTCTCCGACGGCGTGATCGCGGCGGTCGGCACCGTCGACGGCTCCGGCGCGCGGGAGATCGATGCCACGGGCCTGCTCGTCACCCCCGGCTTCGTCGATCTGCACACCCACTACGACGGGCAGGCCATCTGGAGCGACCGCATGACTCCGTCGTCGGCGCACGGTGTGACGACCGCGGTGATGGGCAACTGCGGCGTGGGCTTCGCGCCGTGCCGCGCCGAGGACCACGACGTGCTCGTCGACGTGATGGCCGGCGTCGAGGACATCCCCGGCGTCGTGATGGTCGACGGGTTGCCGTGGACATGGGAGACCTTCCCGGAATTCCTCGACGCGCTGGACTCGCGCCGCCGGGACATCGATGTCGCCGCGTTCCTTCCGCACTCCCCGCTGCGGGTGTACGTGATGGGGCAACGCGGTGTCGACCGCGAACCCGCCACCGCCGAAGATCTTTCGCTGATGCGCAAACTCGCGGCCGAAGCGGTGCGGGCCGGCGCGCTGGGCTTCGCGTCGTCGCGGCTTGACACTGCACAAGACCAGCAGCGGACAACCCGATCCCGAGCTATCGACGCGGACTACGCGGAGATCGACGCGATTGCGCGCGGCGTCGACGACGCCGGCGGTGGACTGCTGCAGTTCGTGCCCGACCTGCTGGCGGGCGGCTATGAGGCCTGCCTGGCAGCGGTGTTCGACGTCGCAGGCGAAGTCGGGCTGCCGGTGACGTTCACGCTGGCGATCGGCAACGCGGGACCACCGATCTGCCTCGACGCGCTCGACCATGGTGGAGAAGGCCAACGCGAACGGCGGCGACGTCACCGGCGCAGATCTTCCCGCGGCCCATCGGTCTGATCATCGGCCTGGAGCTGTCCGGGCAACCCGTTCGTGATGTACCCGAGCTATCAGGAGATCGCGCGACCTGCCGCTGGCCGAGCGGGTCGCCGAGATGCGCAAACCCGAAGTGCGCGAACGCATCCTGGCCGACAAGCCGAGCAGCGACGGGCATCCGCTGATGTTCGCCGCGCAGGCGTGGGACTGCATGTTCCCGCTCGGCGATCCGCCGAACTACGAACCGGCCGCGTCGGATTCGATCGGCGCACGGGCGCCGGCGCGCGGGGTGACTCCGCTGGAGGAGGCCTACGACCGTCTCCTCGACGACGACGGACACGCCATGCTGCTGGTCACCCTGGCCAACTTCCGCGACAACTCGCTGGACACCGTCGCCGAACTGATCCAGCGCGACGACGTCGTGCTCGGCCTCGGCGACGGCGGTGCGCACTACGGAATGATCTGCGACGCAAGCTTTCCCACGTACCTGCTGACGCACTGGGTCCGCGACCGCGAGTCCGGGCCGGCTGCCGCTCGCCGCAGGTGATCAAGGAGCTCACGTCAGTGCCCGCACGCGTCGGCGGGCTGAACGACCGCGGCCGAATCGCCGTCGGGTACAAGGCCGACGTCAACGTCATCGACGCACGCCGCGACTGCAGTCTGCACCAGCCGACCGTCACATCCGACCTGCCCGCAGGCGGCCGCCGCCTGGACCAGACCGCCGACGGCTACGTGCTGACGATGGTGTCCGGCGAGGTCATCGCGAGAACGGCGAGCCCACCGCCGCCCGCCCCGGCAAGTTGATCCGCGGCCGCCAGCCCGCACCCGCGAACGCATGAGCAGAGTCGCACCGGTCGCTCCGCCGTGGAGCGACGAGGATGCCGCGGGCATCAACAGTTGGGGCCATCCCGACCGGACCTACGAACCCCTGCTGCTGGTGCGCTGCCTGCAGCGGCATCCCAATCTGGCCTCGCGGTTGCGCAAGCTCGGCGAATCCCTCTACATCGAAGCGCTTTTGCCGCCGCGGGTGCGCACGATCGCGATCCTGCGGATCTGCGCACTGGTGCGCTGCGAGTACGAGTGGGGCGGGCAGGCCGCGTTCTGGGGTCCGATCGCCGGCGTCAGCGATGACGAATGCGACGCGCTGGCCACCGGCGCCGATCCGGGGTGGAGCGAATCCGAACGGACGCTGATCGGCGCCGTCGACGAACTGGAGCGCACCGGCTCGTGGTCGGAGCACACGTGGAATCGCTTGGGAGACAGCCTCGATGACGAGCAGCGGCTGGAGCTGCTGATCGCCGTCGGCTGGTACCGCACGATCTGCACACTGTGCAACGGGATGGCGCTACCGGTCGAGGGCTGGATGCGGCGAGTGGCCGGAGTCAGCCCACTGATCTGCGGTCGCGGCGCAACGCCGGGTGCTGACCGGCAAGCAGCTTTGAGCAGCACCGGCCGCGGAAGCGCTTGCATCAGACGGGTACTCACGCTTGTTCTGGACGCCCGCGATCACCGTTCCGCGATCGTGCTCGAGCGCGTCGACGCCGGCCTTCGCGACCTCGCGCGACGGCATCCACAGAAACTTCGGAAATGCGGCGGCGAACTTCTTCTCGTCCATGCCCGCCGATTGCAGGAACTCGGTGCGCACCGGGCCCGGGACACAGGGTCGCGACGGTGACGCCCGTTCCCGCCAGCTCACCGCGCACACCTTCGCTGTAGCTGTGGACGAAAGCCTTTGTGCCGGCGTAGCCGGACTGGCCGGGAAACGGGTGAAAGCCCGCGGTGGAGCCGACGTTGAGGATCGCGCCGCGACCGCGCGGGCACCATCTGCTGGACCGCGCGGGTGGTCAGGTCGATGACGGCCTCGACGTTGACGCGCACCTGCGCGATTTCCTCGGCGACGGTTGACTGTTCGATCGCGCCGATTGTGCCGATGCCGGCGTTGTTCACCAGGATGTCGATGGTCAGACCGCGGTCGGCGATCTCGTCGAACAGTTCGGCGCGCGCATCGGGGTCGGCGACGTCACAGGCGATCACCTCGACGCGTACGGCGCCCGACAGCTCGGCGGCCAGGTCGCGCAGCTCGTTCCTCGCGGCGAGCGACCAGTGTGACGCCGTGGCCGCGCGCCGCCAGCTCGCGAGCGATATCGGCGCCGATGCCCGACGATGCTCCGGTGACGACGGCGGTGGTGGCCGGTGACGGCGAGGGAAGAGCCATGGCTCGAACCTACGCGGCCGTCGTATCCTCGGCGTATGAGCGTCAAGGTGGATCTGGACAAACTCGCCGACGCGCTGGCGAACTTCTCGTTCGGCTATCTGATCACCGTCGGCGACGATTACCGTGCACACACCGTGGCTGTCGAACCCGTGCTCGACCGAGGGCGTCTTCGATGTCGGCCAAATGGGATCGGGCACCCGCCGCAACGCAGGCGAACATCCCGACGTGACCGTCATCTGGCCGCCGGCTGAGCCCGGCGGATACACGTTGATCGTCGACGGCCGCGCTGAAGTGACCGATAGCGGTCTCACGGTCGTCCCCACCCGCGCGGTGCTGCACCGCAGAGCCACCTCCGACTCCGCAGCGACGAGCCCCGACGGCCTGCACGACTGCCTGCCGCTCAAGAAATAGACACGAAAATAAAACTGGCGCAAGCAGACCGGGTCCTGCACTGTAGGACGTACCTTCCGCTTCACGCAAGTACCGCCCTAGACGCAACGAAAAGCCCAGCCCGTGGCCGCCGAAGCGCACCCGGGCTTTCTCGTGAGACAGACTTAGAAGTCCATGCCGCCCATGCCACCGGTCGGGTCGCCCGCAGGTGCGGCCGCCTTCTCCGGCTTGTCGGCGACGACGGCCTCAGTGGTCAGGAACAGCGCCGCGATGGACGCCGCGTTCTGCAGCGCCGAACGCGTCACCTTGACCGGGTCGGCCACGCCAGCCTTGAGCAGGTCCTCGTACTCACCGGTGGCGGCGTTGAGCCCCACACCCGGCTTGGAGTTGGTGACCTTCTCGGCGACAACGCCGGGCTCGAGCCCACCGTTGAAGGCGATCTGCTTCAGCGGAGCCGACAGCGCCACGCGGACGATGTTGGCACCAGTGGCCTCGTCGCCCGTCAGCTTCAGCTCGTCCAGCGCCGGAGCCGACTGCAGCAGCGCCACGCCGCCACCGGCGACGATGCCCTCCTCGACGGCAGCCTTCGCGTTGCGAACGGCGTCCTCGATGCGGTGCTTGCGCTCCTTGAGCTCCACCTCGGTGGCAGCTCCGGCCTTGATCACCGCAACACCGCCGGCCAGCTTGGCCAGGCGCTCCTGCAGCTTCTCGCGGTCGTAGTCGGAGTCGCTGTTCTCGATCTCGGCGCGGATCTGGGCCACCCGGCCCGCGATGGCGTCGGAATCGCCGGCACCCTCGATGACCGTGGTCTCGTCCTTGGTCACGACGACCTTGCGGGCCTGACCAAGCAGCGCGACGTCAGCGGTCTCCAGCGAGAGGCCGACCTCTTCGCTGATGACCTGGCCACCGGTCAGGATCGCGATGTCCTGCAGCATGGCCTTGCGGCGGTCGCCGAAGCCCGGCGCCTTGACGGCGACGGACTTGAAGGTGCCGCGGATCTTGTTGACCACCAGGGTGGAAAGGGCTTCGCCCTCGACATCCTCGGCGATGATCAGCAGCGGCTTGCCGGACTGGATGACCTTCTCCAGCAGCGGCAGCAGATCCTTGACCGTCGACACCTTCGACGACACGAGCAGGATGTACGGATCCTCGAGGACCGCTTCCTGACGCTCGGCGTCGGTGACGAAGTAACCCGAGATGTAGCCCTTGTCGAAGCGCATGCCCTCGGTGAGCTCCAGCTGCAGGCCGAAGGTGTTGGACTCCTCGACGGTGATGACACCCTCGTTGCCGACCTTGTCCATGGCCTCGGCGATCAGCTCGCCGATCTGGACGTCGCCGGCGGAGATCGCGGCGGTGGCAGCGATCTGCTCCTTGGTCTCGACCTCCTTGGCCGACTTCAGCAGCGTCTCGGTGATCTTCTCGACGGCCTTCTCGATGCCGCGCTTCAGGCCGAGCGGGTTGGCGCCGGCCGCGACGTTGCGCAGACCCTCGCGAACGAGTGCCTGAGCCAGGACGGTGGCGGTGGTGGTGCCGTCGCCCGCGACGTCGTCGGTCTTCTTGGCGACCTCTTTGACCAGCTCAGCGCCGATCTTCTCGTAGGGGTCCTCCAGCTCGATCTCCTTGGCGATGGAAACACCATCGTTGGTGATCGTGGGGGCGCCCCACTTCTTCTCCAGGACGACGTTGCGACCCTTGGGGCCCAACGTCACCTTTACCGCGTCGGCGAGGGCGTTCAGGCCCCGCTCGAGGCCGCGGCGGGCCTCTTCGTCATACGCAATTGTCTTGGCCATTGCGAAGTGATTCCTCCGGATTGGGGGTGGCACGATTTCGTTGGTCGGGTTCAGTGCCCGCGACGGACGGCTGTGGGTGTGCTCCCGCAGGTGCGGCCCCAGCCTCACCGGCCCGACCTAGCACTCACCGATCGCGAGTGCCAACTGCATTTTTAGCACTCGACCATGGCGAGTGCAAGGTCGCTCACGCGCGCGCGAAGCCCGTCCAGAACCACCTCGGTCAGCCGGTCCGCAGCTTCGGGCTGACGGCGTCTTGCATCGCCAGGCATCCGACCAGGATCGCCTTGACGTCCGCGCACATCGACGATCACCGTCGCACAGTGCCCGCCTGCTGCGCCGGCCTCGCAGCAGCTCACCGAGCAGATCGAGGAAGGCCTCCTCCGCGTCGGGCATCGCAGCCTCGACGTCGATCCCGAACCGGCCAGCGCATCGGCCAGCCCACGATCGGTCGCGCCGACTGCAACACCATCGAGCGGAGAAACACGAACAGCGCCTCGCCCGGCTCCTCGTCCGCCGACCAGCGCACGTCCCTCGTCGACGATGCGCCGAATCCGCTCGTCGATGACCGCCCGGAACAAGTCCTCCTTGGTGGGGAAGTGCCGATAGACCGTCCCGGCGCCGACGCCTGCGCGCCGGGCGATCTCGTCGATCGGCACCGCCAACCCCTCGGCCGCGAAGGTTTCGTAGGCCACCTCCAGCACGCGGGCGCGGTTGCGCGCAGCGTCCGCGCGCAACGGCCGGTCGGGTTGAGCCACGTCACACCTCTCGGGGAATTGACAAAGCGGGGCGCGCGTTCCGTATAGTGAACCACAACCGGGGCGCTTCGCCCCGCTTCACCTTACAGGAGAATCCGATGTCCAACTGGACACACCGCCGATATCCCCGACCAGACCGGCCGCACCGCCGTCATCACCGGCGCCAACACCGGCATCGGCTACGAGACCGCAGCGGCACTCGCCGCCAAAGGCGCCCACGTCGTGCTCGCCGTGCGCAACCTCGACAAGGGCAACGCAACGCCGCCGACCGCATCACCGCGGCCCCACCCGGTGCCGAGCGTCTCGGTGCAGGAACTCGACCTCAGCTCGCTGGAGTCGGTACGCGACGCCGCCGACGCAACTGAAAGTCCCGCTACGACCGCCATCGACCTGCTGATCAACAACGCGGGCGTGATGATGACACCGACAAGGCCACCACCAAGGACGGCTTCGAGACCGCAGTTCGGCACCAACCACCTCGGCCACTTCGCCTTCACCGGCCTGCTGCTCGATCGGGTGCTGGCACGCGCCCGGCTCACGCGTGGTGACCGTCAGCAGCACCGGCCACCGCTTCGTGCCGCCATCCGTTTCGACGATCTGCAGTCCGACCGCAACTACAACCGGGTCGCCGCCTACGGGCAGTCGAAGCTGGCGAATCTGCTGTTCACCTACGAACTTGCAGCGACGACTGCAGGGCACCACACCATCGCGGTCGCCGCACACCCCGGCGGCTCCAACACCGAACTGGCGCGCAACACCCGGCCCGTGCAGCGGCGTGATGGCCGCACTTCGCGCCGCTGACGCAGGAGCGCGGCGATGGGCGCACTGCCGTCGCTGCGGGCGGCCACCGATCCAGGCGTGCTCGGTGGGCAGTACTTCGGCCCTCGGGGCATTCTGGAACAGCGCGGGCTACCCGAAAGTCGTCGCCTCGAGCCGAGCAGCTCCTACGACATCGCCGTCCAACAGCGGCTCTGGACGGTGTCCGAGGAGCTGACCAAGGTCGTCTTCCCCTGTCGGCTCGACCGCACGCCCTACAAGACCAACTCGAGGAGAGTCATCATGAGCAAGTGGACAACCGCTGACATTCCCGACCAGACCGGCCGCACCGCGGTGATCACCGGCGCCAACACCGGCCTCGGATACGAGACCGCCGCCGCGCTCGCCGCCAAAGGTGCGCACGTCGTACTCGCTGTACGCAACCTCGACAAGGGCAAGGAGGCGGCTCGTGCATCGAGCAGGCCAGCCCGGGCGCGCACGTCGACCTGCAGGAACTCGACCTGACGTCGCTGGACTCCGTTCGCGCCGCCGCCGAAGATCTGAAGTCCAACCACGAAACCATCGACCTGCTGATCAACAACGCAGGCGTGATGTTCACCCCGAGGTCCAAGACCAAGGACGGGTTCGAATTGCAGTTCGGCACAAACCATCTGGGCCATTTCGCGTTCACGGGCCTGCTGCTGGACCGGGTGCTGGCAGCGCCGGGCTCACGCGTGGTGACCGTCAGCAGCACTGGTCATCGCATCATCGACGCCATCCGCTTCGACGATCTTCAATGGGAGCGCAGCTACAACCGGTTCCGCGCATACGGGCAGTCCAAGCTTGCCAATCTGTTGTTCACCTACGAACTGCAGCGCCGGTTGCAAGGAACCGACACAATCGCCGCGGCGGCGCATCCCGGCGGGTCGAACACCGAGCTGATGCGCAACCTGCCGCGTCCGCTCCAGCCGCTGACTGCACTGGTCCGGCCGTTCTTCCAGGGCGCCGATATGGGTGCGCTGCCGACACTGCGGGCGGCGACCGATCCCGAACGTCGTCGGCGGGCAGTACTTCGGCCCCGACGGTTTCGCCGAACAGCGGGGGTACGCCACGCTCGTGTCGTCCAATCGCGCCTCGCACGACGTCGACGCCCAGAAACGGCTCTGGACCGTGTCGGAGGAACTGACGAAGGTCGTGTATCCGATCTAGCCGAATGTGGCAGGCTGGCAAGCGATGTCACTCTGGGATCCCCGAAACGTGCCCCCGTACCCGCCGGCGCGCTACACCAAAGACGAACCGGAGGTCAGCGCCCGGCTGCGGCGAGGCACTGAACCTTCGGACTACGACACGTACGGGCTCGTCCACTACCACTATCTGGCCAACCAAGAGGAAACCGACGGCGACTACGGGCTGTATCGCGTCGAGATCTCACCCAACGGCGGCGGGCCGGGACCACACTTCCACCGCGCCATATCCGAAGCGTTCTTCGTGCTGTCGGGAACGGTCAAGCTCTACGACGGCACCGACTGGATCGACGGGCACCCGAACGACTTCCTCTTTGTGCCGCCCGGCGGCATCCACGGCTTCCGCAACGAGTCCGACGCGCCGACATCGATCTTGATGCTGTTTGCTCCCGGCGCGCCCCGGGAGGCCTACTTCGAGGGCTTCGCCCAACTGGGCGACCTGTCCGACGAGGAACGCGCCGAGTGGTTCATCAAGAACGACAACTTCTGGGTGGAGTGACACGCGATCGCCGACACGCCGAAACGTGCGTAGTCGTAATCCGTTGCGCTAGGCTGCTGTCCGATCAGTGAGGAGCTTTGGGTGCGGGCTTATGCAGCGCCCGACACCCAGGCTTTGCGGGGCTGGCAGCGTCGGGCATTGGTGCGGTATCTGACCGCTGCGCCGCGTGATTTCTTGGCGGTCGCGACGCCAGGATCGGGCAAGACGGCGTTTGCCCTGCGGGTCGCCGGAGAGCTGCTGTCCGAGGGCATCGTCGACCGGATCACCGTCGTCGTGCCGACCGAACATCTCAAGATCCAGTGGGCCCTGGCGGCCAGCGGCGTCGGCATCGCGCTCGATCCGAAGTTCTCCAATTCGTCGGCGCAGACATCGTCGGAGTACCACGGCGTCGTCGTCACCTACGCCCAAGTTGCCAGCCACCCGGCGCGCCATCGGGTGCGTACCGAGAACCACCGCACGCTCGTCGTGTTCGACGAGATCCACCACGGCGGCGACGCGAAGAGTTGGGGCGAGGCGATCCGCGAGGCGTTCGGCGACGCCACGCGCCGCCTCGTCGCTGACCGGCACGCCGTTCCGCAGCGACGACAGTCCGATCCCCTTCGTCAACTACGAGCGCGGCGCCGACGGCCTGATGCGCTCGCAGGCCGACCACACCTACGGCTACAGCGACGCATTGGCCGACGGCGTGGTCCGGCCCGTGGTGTTCCTCGCCTACTCGGGTGAGTCACGGTGGCGCGACAGCGCGGGCGAAGAACACTGCCGCGCGGCTCGGCGAGCCGCTGAACGCCGAGCAGACCGCACGGGCCTGGCGCACCGCGCTGAACCCGGCCGGTGAATGGATGCCCGCGGTGATCGCGGCGGCCGACAAACGGCTGCAGCAGAAGCGTCAGCACGTGCCCGATGCAGGCGGCATGATCATCGCCTCCGACCAGACCGCCGCCCGTGCTTACGCCGACCTGCTGACCAAGCTCACCGGCGAGGCGCCGACGATCGTGCTGTCCGATGACCACGGCTCGTCGGATCGGATCAGTCAGTTCTCGGCAGGCACCAGCCGCTGGCTGGTCGCGGTGCGCATGGTCTCCGAGGGCGTCGACGTGCCCGCGGCTGGCGGTCGGGGTATACGCCACGAGTGCGTCGACGCCGCTGTTCTTCGCCCAGGTGATCGGCCGCTTCGTCCGGTCGCGTCGGCCCGGCGAGACCGCAAGCATCTTCCTTCCCTCGGTACCCAACCTGCTGCTCCTCGCCAGCGAGATGGAGGCCCAGCGCAATCACGTGCTCGGCAAGCCGCACCGGGACTCCGAGGGCTCGACGACGATCTGATCGCGGACGCCGCGAAGCAGAAGAGTCGAGCCCACCGACATGGACAACGGCTTCGAGATGCTGGGCGCCGACGCAGAGCTGGATCAGGTGATCTTCGACGGCTCCTCATTCGGCACGGCGACGCCGGCGGGCAGCGAGGAAGAGGCCGACTATCTCGGTATCCCCGGCCTGCTGGACGCCGACGCAGATGCGCGACCTGTTGCGGCGCAGGCAGGAAGAGCAGCTCACAAAGCGCACAGCATCCGGCGAGGTGCCCCGCCCGTCGAAACACGGACAGTTGCGCGAACTCCGCCGCGAACTCAATGCGCTGGTGTCGATCGCCCATCACCGCACCGGAAAGCCGCACGGGTGGATCCACAACGAGCTGCGCAGGATCTGCGGCGGCCCGCCGATCGCCGCGGCGACGACGGACCACCTGCTCGCTCGCATCGAAGCGGTGCGCGGTCTGTAACTGCGGTCGACGACCTACTTAGCCTGAAGCTCGAAGCGGAACTCGCTATCGCCGATGCGCACATGGGACCCGTCGGACGAGCGGGGCGCTTCCTCGAATTCGATTGTGGTCCAGCTCGACTCCGTTGGCCGACCGCGCGTCGATGAGTACGAAACTGGTACCGGTGTCGATGATCACCGCGTGATGGCGGCTGACCCTCTGATCGGCCAAGACGATGTCGTTGTCAGATCGTCGCCCGATCCTGGTGGCCACACCCTTCACCGGATAGCACTCACCGGAGACCGCCCGCAGCTGTGCGCGCGCCTCGCCGGTGTTGATCGCGGTGCGGTTCGCGAGGCTGATGAAGGTACGTGCGAGCGTGGTTTCGGACGGGGGCTTGGCATCCATCGGCTCCTGCCGCAGGATCCGTTCGTGAAGGTCCCGCAGCGGCGGGCTCGGGTCGATACCGAGTTCGTCGGCCAGAATGGTCTTCAGCCGCTGATACGCAGCGAGGGCATCCGACTGCCGCGCCGACACGTAGTACGCGATCATCAGCTGCTCCCAGGCCGGCTCCCGGAACGGGTGGTCGGCGACGAGCGCTTCCAGCTCCCCGGTGATTCTCTTGGCGCGCCCGCACGCGATCTCGGATTCGGCGAGGGCGATGTGGGTGGCGATTTTTTCGTCGGCCATCGCCGTGGCGAAGACCGAGACGAAGTCGAAACCGCGAAGGTCGTCGAGCACGTCACCACGCCACTGCGCCAGAGCGGCCGAGTAGTGCCTGCTGGCCTCGTCGAATCGGCCCGCCGTCGCGGCCTTGACCCCCTCATTCCGCGCGCGGATGAAGCGCCCGAGGTCGACGTCCAACTCGCCGATGTTCAGCCGGTACCCCGGCGACACCTTCTCGAGCATGCTCTTGCCGTCGAAACCGACCGATCCGAGTAGCCGGCGCAGATTGGACACGTAGGCGTGAAGACTCGCGCGGGCTTCCGACGGCGCATCCTCACCCCATACGGCGTTGATCAGGGAGTCGGCCGCCACCGGCCTGTTGCGGTTCATCACCAGCGACGCCATCACGGCCCGCTGCTTGGGCGTGCCGATGGGCACCGCGGTGCCGTCGACCGACAACAGCAACGGCCCGAGAAGACCAAAGACAGGGCCCCTCTGCGGCATCGGCTGCCCTACCCCTCAGCGAGAAGTGACGTCAGCTCACGATACGGCGCTCGGCCACGTCCAGCCAGGTTCTTCAGCGAGTTGTCCAGGTGCGCCACGTCGAACGGCGGAAACTCGATGTCGCGCATGTGCGGCGGCACCCCCGACCAGTCGTAGGTCAGCGTCACCAGCGTGTGGCCCGGCCCCGCCGATTCCAGGTCGTAGCGCCAGATCCACCCGCCGAATTCGAGTTCGGTGCCCTGGAGCAGGTAGCCCCGCTGGTCGGGTCCCTGACCGGGCAGCCACGCGATGGCACGCGGCGGGTCGATCACCTCGACCCGGTTCGCCATCTCGTAGTCCTTTTCGGGATGGTTGTCGTGGTACATCGCCATCCGGAAAATCTGACCGACCTCGGTCAGCGGCTCGCGGTCGAGGGGTTCGCGCACCCATCCGGTGCCGTCGATCGCCTGGTGCGTCGACGGGTCGGCCAGCACGTCGAAGACGACCTCGACGGGCGCGTTGACGGTCGCGGTGACGTTCACTTGTTCATCGGTCATGTCGGTACAGACCGTCACCGGCGGCCGAACTCATCGTCAGAACAAGCCACATCCTGCGACACCGCACACGAAGGACGTGGCCCACAGATACGGCCAGCCCACCACCATCACCAGCAGCGCCGCAATGTCGGAGAAAATCGGGAAGGCACCGGTGAGCGCCCGCTGAAGCTGACTCATCAGCTCGACGTGAAAAATTGTGTAACCGACACCGATCACGATGTATACCAACGTGATCCACAACGCGAGCTCAAGGAACGTGTTGATACCGCGCTCCAACAGCATCCGCTCGACCCGAACCCACATCCCCGGCTCAGACATCGCTACAACCCCAGCAACTGCGGCAGGTCAGCGACCGATTCGATGACGTGGTTGGGCTGCATCGCGAACTCATCGGCCGCCCACCGGTCCAGCGTGTCCTGGCGAAACTTGCCGGTGCGCACCAGCACTCCGGTCATGCCCACCACCTGTGCGGGCAGCACGTCGTTGTTGAGGTCGTCACCGATCATGTACATCTCGTCCGGGTCGACGCCGAGGCGGCTTGCGGCGGCGAGGAATCCCTCGGGCGCGGGCTTGCCGACGGCGGTGGCTTTACGTCCGGAAGTCTGCTCCATACCGATCAAGTACATGCCGGAATCCACGCGCAAACCGTCGGTCGTGGTCCACGCCGTGCTGCGGTGCATCGCCACCACCGGGACCCCCTGAGCCATCCAGTCGTAGACCCACGACAGCGTCAGATGGCTGTACTCCGGTCCCGCCCCGCCGAGCAGCACTACGTCGGGGGTTTCCGGCGCCTCGGGTCCGCTGAACTCGCTGGAGTAGACGATGTCGATGCCGGGCATGTCCTCGGCGATCTGGCCGCTGTTGACCAGGAAGCACCGCGCGTCGGGGTAGTTGTGACGGACGTAGTCGGCGGTCAGCACGGCCGCCGTGATCACCTCGTCGGCACGCACGACCATCCCCGCGTCGGTGAGCAACTCGGCGATCTGCACGCGGGTCTTGGTGGTGGTGTTGGTCAGGTACGAACACGCGATCTGATGGTCGGCCAAGGTCCGCAACGTTTCGGCGGCCCCCGCAATCGGCTTCCATGAGGTCACCAAGACGCCATCGATGTCGAACAACACACCACCGATCGCCATGGCGACGACAGTAAACGGCAGATGAATCAGTGCAACTCGGGGCTACCCGAAATCAGCGGCCCATTTGCTGCCTGCGACCCAGGGCGACGCCTCTGCGGCGATCGTCCACGCGATGTCGGCGGGTACGTCGATCACCTGATAGTGCTTGACGCCTGCCGCGGTGGCGGCGATCAGCGTGGCCACCCCGGCCCGGCGTTGCATCAGCGTCTGGCGCACTGTCCATCCGATGATGCCGGGCGCCGCGATGCAGTCACGTCTGCGCTGCAGGCTCCCTGTCCGCGCGACCAGCCACCCGTCGCCCACCCGGTGCCCCAGTGATCGCGACCGGTCGAGGGCAAGCAGCGCACAGCAGACGGTGAGCAGCGCCCACGCCACCCACGCCCAGGTCGGCACCGGCGCGATCAGCAGCACGACCGCTGCGACCGCGGGAAGCGCAAGCGCACGTGTCCAGCGCCTGCGCGTCGCGGCCGGCCCGTGACGGCGCAGCTCTCCGCTCACCGCATCGGGTCGCGCGATCAAATCAGCCAGCACCGTCTCCGCGGTCGACTTCGGGCACGGCGGCAACAACATCGACGCCTCGCCTGCGCCGTCGACACCCGTCATCACCGCGTCCAACCGCGCACCACCAAACAGCCTGACCAGCAACGGCTCCCGCAGTGTTCCGCCGCGCAGCCTGCGCATGTCGAACGTGTGCTCGCGCACCCGCAGCAGACCGTGCTTCAGGTGCAGGACGTCGGCATCGCGCCGCAAATCGAGATTCGCGTAGCTCAGCAGAGACTGCAGTACCGACAGGATCACCGACGCGAGGAGCACCACGGCCGTGGCGGCGGCAACGGTCGCCGCCACGCCCAAGCGGTCGGCGACGGCCGCGCCGGACTGCTCGATCCGCGAATCCCGCAGGGCCGCACCGGCGCCCACCTGATACGCCAGCCCGACGGCTGCGGCGATCATCGCGAGGCCGGTAAAGCTCAGCGGGCTGTATCGCAGCCAGGACGGCTGCCAACGGGCGAGCAGCCGCCCCGTCGTCTGCGGCCTGCTCGACATCGGGCGCCAATGACTCTGCCAGCAGAACGGCGCGCAGCCGCGGCGCTTCGGCGGCCTCGACCGCATCGAGTGCGAACGCGTGCGTCCCCCCTGGCTTCCTGACCGGTGCTCACCCGCACCACCGTCAAGCCGAGTAGCCGATGCAGCAGTCGCGCATCTGTCGACACCGAACGAATTCTATTGCGCGGCAGCGAAAGAACCTTGCGCTGCAGAATCCCCTTCCGCAGCTGCACCTCGCCGGCGCCGATTCGGTAGCTGGTGGTGAACCAGCGCGCGAGACCGATACCCACCGTGACCACGAGGACGGCGACGGCGTACATCGGATTACCGGTCGCCGACCCCAGCACGACCGTCCCGACGAGAACCGGGATCTGCCTGAGCACCTCGTGCACGGGGTGCACCAACAACATGCGGGCGCTCAGTCGGCTCCACTCCGCACCGGTGCCGGTACTCACGTCGCGTCCTCGCCCCCGATCGCCGCGATGTCGGTGAGTTGGGCGACGACACGGTCGGCGACGTCGGAGTCCAGTGCGACGATGCGCACGGCACCCGCCGACGACGCCGTCGTCACCGTGACGTTGGCGAGGCCGAACAGGCGATCAAGAGGTCCGCGTTCGGTGTCGACGGTCTGCACCCGGGATATCGGGGCGATGCGGCGTTCCTGCACAAGCCATCCCGAGCGCGTGTACACCGCGTCGGGACTGACGTCCCACCGGTGGACACGGAACCGCCACAACGGAACCACCACGACGAACACCAGGGCGCCGACCGCCGTGGCTGCCGCCGCAACCGCATGCAGCCACCAGGTGCGGTGGTCGATGACGAACCACACCAGCTGGGCCAGCGCCAGCACGGCCCACGGAATCAACGCTGAAAGCGCCCATACCAGCGGCGCCTTGCGGCTCGGCGGATTCGCGGGGTCCTGAAGGTCAGGTTCACGAGGTTCACGACTTCTCGAGACTCAGGCACTGACTCACCCCGAACAGTCGCAGTGTCCGCATCGTGCGCCCCGGAATCAGGTCCGCCACATCGGCCGTCGCGACGATGGCGGGACGGCCCACCTCGATTCGCTCCCCACCGGTGATCACAGCGGCGGAACCGGCCGCCAGCACATTGCGCAACCAGTCGGTGCGCGCGCCATAGGGCAGCGCGATCAGCAGTCTCGTCGGGGTTTCGATCACGTCGACGGGCGTTTCATAGGTGCGGCCGGAGTTGCGTCCGACGTGCTCGATGACCGACGTCTGCGTTCCCGCGGTGCCCGCCGTGCGCATCACCCGCGGGTTGGTCACCGAGCGGTTCATCCGCCGCAAGGTGTTCACCACCGGACCGACCTGCCATCGCATGCCTGCCATCAGGAGCCCCAACAACACCACGCCGACACCGACCAGCGTTCCGATGATCACCGCAACCACTCGCATAGAACGAAACTAACCGGCGACGCAAGGCAGCAGGGCCTGAGTATGTTGATCGCATGAGCGCCAAATGGACCGCGGCCGACGTGCCTGATCAAACCGGCCGGGTCGCGATAATCACCGGATCCAACACAGGCATCGGCTACGGAGCCGCCGCCGTTCTCGCCGCCAAGGGTGCACACACGGTGCTGGCGGTACGCAACCTCGACAAGGGCAACGACGCCGTCGCACGCATCAAGGCGGCGAGCCCGAACGCCACCGTCACCCTGCAGCAGCTGGACCTGACCTCGCTGGAGAACATCCGCAAGGCGGCGGACAACCTGCGCACCGACGTTCCCTCGTATCGATCTGCTGATCAACAACGCCGGCGTGATGTACACCGACAAGGCGAGCACAAAGGACGGTTACGAACTGCAGTTCGGCACCAACCACCTCGGCCATTTCGCGCTCACCGGCCTGCTGCTCGACAACATGCTGGGCGTCGATGGCTCGCGGGTGGTGACGGTCAGCAGCGTTGGCCACCGGATCCGCGCCAAGATTCATTTCGACGACCTCAACCTGGATCACAACTACAACCGGGTCGTCGCATACGGCCAGTCCAAACTGGCCAACCTGCTGTTCACCTACGAATTGGCGCGACGGCTGAGAGCCAAGGGCGCCCCGACGATCGCCACCGCCGCGCACCCGGGCGCCTCGGACACCGAACTGCTCCGCAACATGCCAGGCGGCATCCGGCAGGTCACCCAGTTCTTCTGGTCGAACTTCATCGCGCAGAACGCGGACATGGGAGCAGAGCCGACGTTGCGGGCCGCAGCCGATCCGGGCGTGCAGAACGGGCAGTATTTCGGTCCCGGCGGATTCAGGAACAAAAGGGCCATCCGAAAGTCGTTGCCTCGAGCGCACAGTCACACGACGAGGCCATCCAGCGCCGGCTGTGGACGGTGTCCGAGGAACTGACCGGCGTGACCTACCCCGTCTGATGCGCTCGGTCGAAGAGCATCAGCGCATCGTCGCCGACCTCATCAGTCGCCGACCGCCGATCACCGTGCCACTCGACGACACGCTTGGGGCTGGTGCTTGCCGAAGACGTGGTGGCCCCGCTGTCGCTGCCCGGCTTCGACAATTCCGCGATGGACGGATATGCCGTTGTCGCCGAAGATATTTCAGGTGCGACGGCGGAGCAGCCCGTTCACCTGCCCGTCGCCGAGGACATCCCGGCCGGCCGGACCGACCCGCTGACACTCAAACCCGGTACCGCACACCGGATCATGACCGGCGCGCCGTTGCCGACGGGCGCAACCGCCGTGATCCCCGTCGAGTCCACCAACGCCGCCACCGACACAGTCGAGATACGCGCGAGCGCCAGACCAGGCCAGCACATCCGCCGCGCGGGCGAGGACGTCACCGCGGGCACCACGGTGCTGCGCGCAGGGCAGGTCATCACCCCCGCAGCACTCGGGTTGGCCGCCGCCCTCGGATTGGGCGAGCTGACCGTGATTCCCCGGCAGCGAGTGTTGGTGATGTCCACCGGCTCGGAACTCGTACCACCGGGCACACCCCTTCAGCCCGGCCAGATCTACGAATCCAACGCGGTGATGCTCGCCGCCGCCCTCCGTGACGCCGGCGCCGAAGTGGTGGCCGCACCGACGACCGGAGACGACGTCGCCGTGTTTCGTGACGCCCTGGCCCGTCATCGCAGTGACGCCGATCTGATCATCACCACCGGCGGCGTGAGCGCAGGTGCGTATGAGGTAGTCAAAGACGCGCTCGGCGACGGAGCAGGTGGAATTCGTCAAGGTCGCCATGCAGCCCGGGATGCCGCAGGGCTCGGGGGTGGTGGACGGCACCGCCGATCATCACGCTGCCCGGCAACCCGGTCAGCGCGTTGGTGTCGTTCGAGGTGTTCCTGCGCTCACCGCTGCGAAGCGCGATGGGGCTGCCTCATCCCGGCCGGCCGCGGCGCACGGCCGTGCTGACCGAGGATCTCACCTCACCGCGCGGAAAGCGCCAGTTCCGCCGCGGGGTGCTCGACCCAGCGGCGGGCACGGTCACCAGTTACGGGCCGCCCGCGTCCCATCACCTGCGCTGGTTGGCGTCGGCAAACTGTCTCCTGGAGATCGACGAGGACGTCGCCGAACTGGCCGGCGGATCCGATGTTCACGTCTGGGACTTGACCTAAGCCCTATTGGCGGCGCGCTCCGCCCGTAGAATCGCCCCACGATGGCCAGACGCCCCGACATTCAATCCGGCCCGGCGCGGCTTCGCCGCGCTGGTGCGTTCCTCTGTACCGCCGATGCACCCCGCAGGCCTGCCGTTCGTCGGCGCGAGCCTGGCGGTCGCCGCGCTCGGGCTACCGGAGACGCTGGTTGCGGAACACGGGGCTCACCGCCGCCGCCGCCAACGCCGCGTTCTTCCGGCACCCGCCGCGGGTGCCGCCGACCCGTCCCGGTCTCGTCGTGGCGCCCGCAGACGGACTGATCTGCCTCATCCAGGAAGCGGTGCCTCCTGCCGAACTCGGCCTGCCCGCAACGCCATTGCTGCGGGTCAGCATCTTCTTGTCGATTTTGGACACCCACGTACAACGCGCCCCGATCAGCGGTGAGGTGGTCGCGGCCTCCCACCGACCCGGAAAGTTTCATTCGGCCGAACTCGAGGCCGCCAGCGAGCTCAACGAACGCAACAGCGTGGTCCTCCGCACCCCAGAAGGTGTGCAGGTGATCGCCGTGCAGATCGCCGGACTGGTGGCCCGCCGCATCATTTGTGACGCGAAGGTGGGCGACAAACTGACGATCGGCGACACGTATGGCCTGATCCGGTTCGGTTCACGGCTGGACACCTACTTGCCTGCCGGCTCGAACCTCCTGGTCACCGTCGGTCAGCGCGCGCTCGGCGGCGAAACGGTATTGGCCGAGCTGCCCCCGGTCGCCGGCCGGGCGCTCCGGCATGATCAGACCCCGCGTCAAGGCGCCGGTGGTCAGCCTGCGCATCCTGCCCAGCGCCATGACTGTGGCCGCCATCTGCTTCGGGTTGAGTGCGGTCAAGTTCGCGCTCGACGATCGTGCGACCGAGGCGATGGCCTTCCTTGCCATCGCCGCGATTCTCGACGGGCTCGACGGCCGGATGGCCAGGATCCTCAAGGCGACATCCCGCATGGGCGAGGAGATCGACTCGCTCGCCGACGCCGTGAACTTCGGTGTGGCACCGGCGTTCATCGTCTACGGGACGCTGCTCTCCCATTCGCGTATCGGCTGGATCGTCGTGCTGCTGTACGCGGTGTGCATCGTGTTGAGGCTGGCCCGATTCAACGCGATGCTCGACGTAGCCAAGCCCGACTACGAGAATAAGTACTTCGTCGGCATGCCCGCTCCCGCGGGTGCGATCGGCGCGATCGGTCCGCTGGCGGCCAAGATGCAGTTCGGTGAGGGATGGTGGACATCCGAACCCGCGGTGGTGATTTGGATGATCGGCGTTTCGCTGCTGGCGGTCAGCTCACTCCCGATGCGCAAGATCCATACGTTCTCGGTGTCGCCGAACATGATCGCGCCGCTGCTGGCGCTGTTGGCCATCGGCGTCGCAGCGTCGATCCTCTTCCCCTACCTCGTGATCCTGGCGATCATCCTCGGTTACGTCATCCATATCCCGTTCGCGATCCGGACCCGGCGCTTCCTGGCCGCGCATCCCGAGGTGTGGGGCGACAAACCTCGCCAACAGCGCCAGGCGCGACGGGCGATTCGGCGCGCGCAGCCGCACCGGCGATCCGTGACGCGACTCGGATTGCGCAGGCCGGGCTCCTGACGTGACCGGTTTCGACTCGGGGCGCTCTGCAACCGACCGCCCCGCCCTCAAACAGCAGCTCACGCTGACCGCGCGCCTGAACACCTCGGCGTTGGACACTCGACGTGGCGTGGTCAGACTCCATCCCGAAGTCATTGCGGCGCTCGGCATTCGGGAATGGGATGCGGTGACACTGACGGGCTCTCGGACCACGGCCGCGGTGGCGGGGGTGGCGTCGCCGGGAACGCCCGCCGGCACCGCACTGCTCGACGACGTCACGCTGTCCAATGCCGGCGTTCGCGAGGACACCACGGTGCTCGTCGCGCCGGCGACCGTGTACGGCGCACGTTCGGTGACGCTGTCCGGCTCCAACCTCGCCACCCAGTCGATCTCACCGGCAACGCTGCGTCAGGCCCTGTTGGGCAAGGTGATGACGGTGGGCGACACCGTGTCGCTGCTCCCGCGTGAGCTCGGCCCGGACATCCCCACCTCGGCGGCCACCTCCGCACTCGCCTCGTCGGTCGGCATCACGTGGACCTCCGAACTGCTCACCGTGACAGGTGTCGATCCGTCGGGACCCGTTAGCGTACAACCCAATTCACTCGTGAGCTGGGGTGACGGAGTGACTCCCACGCGGACCACCACATCCGGCCAACCGACCATCACCGCCCCCGCGGAGTCGACGGCAAGCACCGTCGGATTCGACGATCTCAAGGGCGCGCACGCCCAGGCCTCCCGACTGACCGAATGGCTCAAGCTCGCACTCGACCAGCCGCAGCTACTCGAGACACTGGGCGCCACAGCCAATCTCGGCGTGCTGGTCTCCGGGCCCGCCGGCGTCGGTAAGGCCACCATGGTGCGGACTGTCTGCGCCGATCGACGGCTCGTGGAGCTGGACGGCCCCGAGGTGGGTGCGCTGCGCGCCGAGGACCGGCTCACCAGCGTCTCATCCGCGGTGTCCACCGTCCGTGACGGCGGCGGCGTGCTGCTCATCACCGATATCGACGCGCTGCTCCCCTCGCCCGCGGAACCCGTTGCGACGCTGATCCTCACCGAGTTGCGCACCGCCGTCGCCACCCGCGGCGTGGCGTTCGTCGCCACCTCGGCGATGCCCGACAACCTCGACCCGCGGCTGCGGGCACCTGACCTCTGCGACCGTGAGCTGGGCCTGAGCCTGCCCGACGGGGCCATCCGCAAGCAGCTGCTGGAGGTGCTGTTGCGCGACGTCCCGGCCGGGAACTCTTGAGCTCGGCGAAATTGCCGAACGCACACCGGGTTTCGTCGTCGCTGACCTGGCCGCCCTGGTGCGCGAGGCCGCACTCCGGGCGGCGGCAAGGGCCAGCGCCGACGGCGAGCCGCCCGCACTGACGCAAGACGACCTGACCGGTGCGCTCAGCGTCATCCGCCCCCTTTCGCGGTCGGCCACCGAAGAGGTGTCGGTCGGTTCGGTGACGCTCGAGGATGTCGGCGACATGGCCGAGACCAAGCAGGCGCTCACCGAGGCGGTGCTGTGGCCACTGCAGCATCCGGAGACCTTCGAGCGGCTCGGTGTCGAGCCGCCGCGCGGCGTGCTGCTCTACGGTCCGCCCGGCTGCGGCAAAACCTTCGTGGTGCGGGCGTTGGCCAGCTCGGGTCGTCTCAGCGTGCATGCCGTCAAAGGTGCCGAGCTGATGGACAAATGGGTCGGCGCGTCGGAGAAGGCGGTGCGCGATCTGTTCCGCCGCGCACGCGATTCGGCACCGTCGCTGATATTCCTCGACGAACTCGACGCCTTGGCACCGCGGCGCGGACAGAGCTTCGACTCCGGCGTCACCGACCGGGTGGTCGCGTCCCTGCTCACCGAACTCGACGGCATCGAGCCGCTGCGCAATGTGGTGGTACTCGGCGCGACGAACCGGCCCGACCTGATCGACCCGGCCCTGCTGCGGCCCGGCCGGCTCGAGAAGCTGGTGTTCGTCGAGCCGCCGGACACCGAGGCACGCCGCGAAATCCTGCGCACCGCAGGTAAATCCGTCCCGCTCGCCGACGACGTCGACCTCGATGCACTGGCTGGGCAGCTGGATGGCTACAGCGCCGCCGACTGCGTGGCACTGCTGCGCGAGTCCGCGCTGACGGCGATGCGGCGCTCCATCGACGCCGCCGCCGTCACCGCCGACGATGTCGCCAAGGCCCGCGAAACCGTGCGGCCGTCGCTGGATCCCGTTCAGGTCGAGTCGCTGCGGGCGTTCTCCGCGGCCCGCTGACGATTCGCCGACTACGGCCGAGCCTCGAGCACGAGGTTGAACGGGGTCTCGGTGGCCCGCCGGAAACGAGTGAACCCGCCACCGTCGACCACGACTTCGCGTAGCCGCGCTTCACCGGCCTGGGCGCCGAGCGCGGGGCCCTTGCGCGCCAGGGACACCGGGACGCAGATCTGCGTGGACGCGCCGTACATCACGCGACCCACCGGATTCAGATTGTCGGCCACCCGGTCGTTGGCGAACGGCTCCACGAGCATCACGGTGCCGTCGTCGCTGATCGCCTCGCGCGCGTGCCGCGACACGCTGACCGGATCGGCCATGTCGTGCAGGCAGTCGAAGAACGCGATGAGGTCGAACCCCTTGTCCTGGTAGCCGACGGCATCGGCGACTTCGAATCGCGCGTTCGCAGCGCCTGCGGCCGCAGCCTTCTCGGTGGCGACCGTGATCGATTCGTCGTGATAGTCGTAGCCGACGAACTCCGATTCGGGGAAGGACTTCGCCATCAGGATGGTGCTGGCACCGTGTCCGCATCCGACATCGGCGACCTTGGCCCCGCTCTCGAGTTTCTCGACGACGCCGTCGAGCGCAGGCAGCCACGAGCCGATCAGGTTCGAGTTATAACCCGCGCGAAAGAAGCGCTCCGTTCCCTCGAACAGGCAGGGGTGATGATCGCCCCACTCCATGCCGTGGCCGGACGTGAAGTTCTCGAGCGTGTGCTCGAGCGCATGAAAGGTGGCCTCGACGATGTTGTACGCGCCGGGCATGTCGACCGGTCCGTTCGGATCGGTCAGGCACAGCGCCTGCTCTGGACTCAGCGACCACTCGTCGGATGCGGGGTCGTACTCCACATATCCGCCTGCGCCTTGATTCCCGAGCCATTCGCGGATGTAGCGCTCGTCGGTTCCTGTGCGTTGCGCCAGCTGGGACGATGTCACGGCGCCTTTCGCCAGTTCGCGATACAACCCGAGCCGATCGCCGACGAGGATCAGCGTCGCACTCATCGCGGCCCCGAGATCACCCACCGCCTTGCCGAGGAATTCGTTCAATTTCGCTTCGTCGACAGCCATGGCCGCCTCTTTTCACTGGTTGGAAGTGAGGCATCCATAGTGGGCGCGCTCCGAGGCCCCCGTTGGACATTGACCGCTCCCATCGGCACGTCTGTGCCCAGGGAAATAGATCTTGACAGTGACTAGTTAAGAGCGCATAGTCGAGGCGAGAACTAGACACTGTCAAGATCGAGTTTTTCGGGAGGCACCATGAGCGCCCCAGTCGCACCGCCCGTCCTGGCCGGCGATCGCGAACGGGAGCAGACCGCCAATCAGCTGGGCCAAGCACTTGCACAGGGCTACTTCGCGCTGGACGAGTACGAGTCCCGGCTGCAAGCCACGTTCGCCGCTCACACCACCGCCGAACTGCGCGAGCTCGTCGCCGACCTGCCCCTGGACCGGATTCGGCGCAACGATCCAGCGCGTCGGCAGGCTCGCCGAAAGGCGGCGCGGCGCGGAGTGCAGATCCATCTCGCGGCCTACCTGGCGATGGTCGTCATCGTGCTGACCGTATGGCTGGTCGTCGGCCTCACCGCGGGCGCCTGGTACTTCTGGCCGATCTGGCCGATCCTCGGCGCGGGCATCGGAGTCTCGGCCATGCGGTGCCGATTCACGGTTCGATCAGACCGGCGCGGATCGCGTAGCTTCGGTCGCTACTTCTGACGGCTCCAATTGTCCATCGCCGCAACCAGTTCGGCGGCACTCGGCATCCGGCTCGTCGGCCCATGCCACGTAGCTGTCCGGGCCGGACCAAGAACGGCGTCGGGAAGCTCCGGATGCCTGCCGACCACGTGCACGATGTCGGACCGGCCGATCTCCACCGGCGTAGCCGTGACCAAAACAAACTTGCCGTCACGCAGAAGTTCGTACACGCGCGTGCCGTTGCAGTCGATGTCCGGCATCCGGCGGCCCACCAAGCGATTGTCGCCACGCTTGTGCGCGTAGGCGATACCGATACCGCTGAGGAATTCGCCGCATCAGTCGCCTGGTTTTCGGGACGCCGGGTCAGCGTTCCGATGACGATGTTCCGCGCGATCCGCTGAATCCTCGAGCTCCCCAGCACCACCTGGTTGAACGCGTCGGTCGTTCGCAGCACCGCGGCACCGACCGGATGCCGCTCGCTCTCATAGCTGTCCAACAACGCCGGCGGCGCTGTTCCGTTGACCGCGGCGACCAGTTTCCAGCCCAGGTTCATCGCGTCCCCGATACCGGTGTTCATGCCCTGGCCACCGAGCGGGGAATGCACGTGCGCGGCGTCGCCCGCGATGAACACCCGACCCGATCGGTAGTGGCGCGCCTGCCTGCGTTCCGACAGGAACCGCGAACTCCACCTCATGTCGGTCATGCCGAAGTCCTCACCGGCGATGCGCACGAACGAATCGCGGATCTCGTCCAGTGTCACGGGTTCGGTCATCGGCGCCTGTTCGCGCAACCGGTCCCATGCGATGGCGCGGAACCAGCCGTCGCCGAACGGGATCATCAGCACGACGCCCCGCTCGTTGGTCACGCCGGTCAGCGTGTCGCCCGGCGCGCGCGACAGCGCGACGTCGGCCAGCAGGATGTGCGTCTCGTACTGCTTGCCGACGAAGTCGATACCGACCAGGTCCCGGATCGTGCTGTGCGCGCCGTCGCATCCGACGACGTACTTCGCGCGAACTTTCTCGCCGCCGGCGCATTCCACCGTGACGCCGTCGCCGTCCTGGCTCAACGCGACCACTTCGGCGCCGCGGACGATCGGCACGCCGAGTTCGCCGGCATGCGCTCTCGAGCACCTGCTCGGTGCCACTCTGCGGGACGATCAACAACATCGCGTACCTGCCGGGCAGCTCCCGCAGGTCCAGGGTCGTACCGCCGGGCGGAGCGATCTCGTACACCGCCACTCCGCGCGGAATCAGATCCTCGGCCAGCCCGCGCGCATCGAGCAGTTCCAGGGTGCGGGCGTGCACCGCGAAAGCCCTGGTGATGTTGGGCGTCGAGGCGCGTTCCTCGAACACTCGCACGGCCGCCCCGCCGAGTGCGAGTTCACAGGCCAGCATCAGGCCGGTTGGCCCAGCGCCGACCACTACCACATCCGCTGTGTCCACGAGGCCGGATAGTAGCTGCATCGGCCCACGTAGACTGGCGTTAAGCCCAGAGCCCTCACCCGGCTGACACCCCGCTATCTGCCCTTCGCCGACGGCTCACCGCCGACCTAGACAGAAACGGAGTGCCCTTGCTCGCCATCCTCATCGCCCATGCGGTCGCGACCGCGCTGGCTCCCCTGCTCGTGTACCGCTGGGGACGGATGGCGTTCTACCCGCTGGCGCTGGTGCCACTGGGATCGCTGGTCTGGGTCGCGGCCAACTGGCCCGCGCCCGGCGGGGCGACGACGGTCGACGTGCCGTGGGTGCCCGAGTTGTCGATGAACTTCACGCTGCGGTTCGATTCGCTCGCGGCGATCATGAGCGTGCTGGTGCTCGCCATCGGCGCGCTGGTCCTCTTCTACTGCGCCGACTACTTCCAGCACCACGACGGGCACACCGAGAAGCGGCTGCCCAGCTTCGCCGCCGAGTTGGTCGCGTTCTCCGGCGCGATGTTCGGCCTCGTGACCAGTGACAACATGCTTCTGCTCTATGTGTTCTGGGAGCTGACCACCGTGTTGTCGTTCCTGCTCGTCGGCCACTATGCCGAGCGCGCCACCAGCCGCCGCGCCGCGACCCAGGCGCTGCTGGTGACGACGTTCGGCGGGTTGGCGATGCTCGTCGGCATCATCGTGCTCGGGAACTTGGCCGGCACCTATCTGCTCTCCGAGCTGATCGCGTCGCCGCCGACGGGTATCGCCGCCTCCGTCGGTGTGGTGCTCATCCTCGTCGGGGCGTTGTCCAAATCGGCGATCGTGCCCATGCACTTCTGGCTGCCGGGCGCGATGGCCGCCCCGACACCGGTCAGCGCATATCTGCACGCCGCGGCGATGGTCAAGGCCGGCGTCTATCTCTTGGCGCGCATGACGCCCGGGTTCGCGGATTCCCCGCCGTGGCGCCCCATCGTCATCACGCTCGGCATCCTGACGATGCTGATAGCCGGCTGGCGGGCGGTGCGCGAGTACGACCTCAAGTTGATCCTCGCGTTCGGCACGGTCAGCCAACTCGGGCTGATCACCGTCATGGTCGGCTCGGGTGGCAGCGACATGATGCTCGCCGGGCTGGCGATGCTCTGCGCGCACGCGATGTTCAAGGCGTCGCTGTTCATGGTCGTCGGGATCATCGACCACGCCACCGGCACCCGCGACATCCGCAGGCTGGCGTGGCTCGGTGCGCGCAGCAGGAGCCTGCTGATCATCGCCGTCGGCGCCACGGCGAGCATGGCGGCGCTGCCGCCGTTCCTCGGCTTCGTCGCCAAGGAGGCCGATCTCGAAACCGTGCTGCACAGCCCGGTGCTTGGCTCGGCCGCACCGTTCGTACTCGCGGGCATCGTGCTCGGTTCGGTGTTCACCACCATCTACAGCCTGCGCTTCCTGTGTCGGCGCGTTCGGCCGCAAGGGACGGCCGGAGCCCAGCACCCGGGTAGCCGAAATGCACCGCCCCGAAGTCGCTTTCATGTTGCCGCCCGCGCTTCTGGCCGCGGCAGGCCTGCTGTTCGGGCTATGGCCGACTCAGCTCGACACCGTGCTGGACACCTATGCGGACACGGTGCCCGGCGGCGCAGGACTACGACCTCGCGCTATGGCACGGACTCGGGCTGCCGCTGCTGTTGTCGGTTCTCGTCCTCGCCGTCGGCACCGCGGCGTTCTTCGGCCGGTCCCGACTGCGCCGCGTGCGCACCGTGCGCGAGCCGCTTGGCAACGCCGACCGGATCTACGACGCGGCCGTACGCGGACTGGACATATTGTCGGTCCGGCTCACCGCGGTCACCCAGCGCGGTTCGATTCCCGCGACGCAGTCGGTGATCCTGTCCACCCTCGTGCTGGTACCCACCGTCGTGCTGGCGATGGGCGCCCGCGATCGACCGGACTTCATGTTGTGGGGCTCACCGGTTCAGGTCGTGGTCGGGCTGATCGTGCTGGCGGCCGCGCTCGGCGCGACCGTGATGCGCAACCGCCTGGCGGCCGTACTGCTGGTCGGGGTGACCGGCTACGGCTGCGGCGCGATCTTCGCGTTCCACGGCGCACCCGATCTGGCTCTGACCCAGTTCCTGGTCGAGACGCTGATGCTGGTCATCTTCGTGCTGGTGTTGCGCACGCTGCCCGCCGAGGCCGACCGCATCCACATCAATCGGTATCGGTTGGCGCGAGCGGCACTCGCAATCGCGGTCGGCGCGACGGTCACCACGCTGGCCGCTTACGCGATGGCCGCCCGCACCGGCACGCCGATCGCTGAATTGCTGCCCGACGCAGCGTATTTCCGTGGGCACGGCGCCAACACCGTCAACGTGCTGCTCGTCGATATCCGCGCATGGGACACCATGGGCGAGATCATGGTTCTGCTGGTCGCCGCGACCGGTGTGGCGTCGATGGTGTTCCGGCACCGGCGCTTCGGCGCCGCACCCAGGGTCTCCGACGCCGGCCAGCCCGACATCGGGCGGCTGCCGGTGACGACGCACAGCCCGGCGGTCGGCGACGTCACGTGGCTGCGCGGCAGCGAGTTGCGCGACCCGAGGCACCGGTCGCTGGTCCTCGAAGTCGCCACGCGCATCATCTTCCCGCTCATCATGGTGTTGTCGGCCTACTTCTTCTTCGCCGGCCACAACACCCCCGGCGGCGGTTTCGCGGGTGGACTCACGGCGGGTCTCGCGCTGGTGCTGCGTTATCTCGCGGGCGGTCGCTACGAACTGGGTGAGACCCTTCCGCTGGACGCGGGCAAGATCCTGGGCGCCGGGCTCCTGCTGTCCGCGGGCACCGGAGCAGCCTCACTGCTGGTGGGTGCGCCGGTGCTGTCGTCGGCGCTGATCGAAATCGACGTGCCGGTGCTCGGCACGGTCAAGTTCGTCACGGCGCTGTTCTTCGATCTCGGTGTGTACCTGATCGTCGTCGGTCTCGTGCTTGACGTGCTGCGCAGCCTGGGCGCCCGCATCGACGTGGAAATGGGCCGGCAGCGCGGGGCGGTGAACACCGCGTGACCACCTACCTCGTCCCGCTCATCATGATCGGCGGCCTCATCAGCGCGGGTGTCTACCTGCTCCTTGAGCGCAACCTGACTCGAATGCTGTTGGGGCTCCTGCTGATCGGCAATGCCATCAACCTGCTGATACTCACCGTCGGCGGCCCATCGGGCAACCCACCGATCCGTGGGCGCACCAGCGACGGGCAGACCAACACCGCAGATCCGTTGGCGCAGGGCATGATTCTGACGGCCATCGTCATCAGCATGGGTATCGCCGCGTTCGTGCTGGCGATGGCGTATCGGTCGTACCGATTGACCACCGAAGAGGAAGTCGGTGACGATCCCGAGGACGCGCAGCGTCTCGGAGATCGCCGCCAAGGATGCCGTGGCCGATCGACGAGGACCGTCCGCACCCCGATATCGGCCCGCGATACCGACGAGCCCGACGAGTTGGACGCACTACCCGGACACGAGGGCTCGCGATGACTGCTGTCCGCGGTGTTGACGCCGCTGCCCGTGCTGATCCCGACCCTCGGCGCCGCCGTGACGCTGTTCGCAGGCCGCAGGCCGCGACTGCAGAGAGTCATCGCGCTTGGCGCCCTGTCGGTGGTCGTCGCCGTATGCGCGGTGCTGCTGTACCTCGCCGACCGCGACGGCACACTGGCCCTGCAGGTCGGCGGTTGGGGGCCCACGGAGCCGGGAATGGGACCGCTCGGCATCACCCTCGTGGTGGACCGACTGTCGGCGCTGATGCTGCTGGTGTCGTCGATAGTGCTTCTGGCCGTGGTCTTCTACGCCATCGGGCAGGGCATCCGTGACGGAGACGACCGCCAACCGGTGTCGATCTTCCTGCCCACCTATCTCGTGCTGTCGGCCGGCGTCTGCACCGCGTTCCTGGCCGGTGACCTGTTCAACCTGTTCGTCGGATTCGAAGTGCTGCTGTCGGCGAGCTTCGTGCTGTTGACGATCGGTGGCAGCAAGGACCGCGTCCGCGCGGGCATCTCCTACGTCATGGTGTCGATGGTGTCGTCGCTGGTGTTCCTGTTCGGCATCGCGCTCGTCTACGCGGCGACCGGCACGTTGAACTTGGCCGAGTTGGCGGTGCGACTCGACGACGTCTCGTCCGGCACCCGCACGCGCGTTGTTCGCGGTGCTCCTCGTGGCGTTCGGCATCAAGGCGGCCGTGTTTCCGCTCTCGGCGTGGCTACCCGACTCCTACCCCACCGCGCCCGCACCAATCACGGCGGTCTTCGCCGGCCTGCTCACGAAAGTCGGTGTGTACGCGATCATCCGGGCGCATTCGCTGCTGTTCCCCGGCGGTGGTCTGGATCCGTTGCTGCTCGTGGCGGCGCTGCTGACCATGCTCGTCGGCATCCTTGGCGCGATCGCGCAGAGCGACATCAAGAGGCTGTTGTCGTTCACCTTGGTCAGCCATATCGGCTACATGGTGTTCGGCATCGCACTGTCCAGCGAGCTCGGCATGTCCGGAGCGATCTACTACGTGGCCCACCACATCGTGGTGCAGACGACGCTGTTCCTCGTCGTCGGGCTGATCGAACGCCAGGCCGGCGCGTCCACGCTGCAGCGCCTCGGCGGGCTGGCCGCCGCCAGTCCGATCCTGGCGTTCGTGTTCGTGGTTCCTGCCCTCAACCTCGGTGGCATTCCACCGTTTTCCGGGTTCATCGGCAAGGTCGCGCTGCTGGAGGCGGGGCACAGAACGGCTCGGCCTGGCGTGGATTCTGGTAGGCGGGAGCGTGGTCACCAGCCTGCTGACGCTGTACGTCATCGTGCGGGTGTGGACCAAGGCTTTCTGGCGCTCCCGCGAGGACGCACCGGAAGGACATCTTTCGGCGGCCGCGCCTGCGGCGCTACTCGATGATTCCGAGGATGTCGAGTTCATCGACCGCGACGATGTGGGCAGGATGCCCGTGGGCATGCTGGCGCCGACGGGTGCGCTGATCGCAGTGGGGCTCTCCATGACGGTGCTCGCAGGACCGTTCTTCGCCTACTGCGAGCGCGCCGCCGACGAGGTGCTCGATCCGTGGCCAGTACATCTCGGCGGTGATGGGCAAGTGATGAGACGCAACCTTCTTCGCATCTGGGTGGTGTGCTGGCTGGTGCTGGTGTGGATTCTGTTGTGGGGCACGTTCTCTGCGGCGAACATCCTCTCCGGCCTGCTCGTCGCGCTGGTCATCATCCTGCTGCTGCCGCTGCCCGCGGTGCCCGTCGAAGGCCGAGTGCATCCGCTGTCACTGCTGCGACTGATCATCACCGTCGCGCTACTACCTGGTGCTGTCGTCGGTGCAGGTTGCGTTCCTGGCCGTCAAGCCCGGCCCGCCACCGCTGTCGGCGGTGCTGCGTGCCCATCTGGCGGTCAAATCCGATCTCGTGCTCGCGTTGGCCGTCACCATCTTCAACCTGATCCCCGGTTCGATCGTGCTGGAGATCGATCAGAGCCGGCGGATGCTCTACATGCATGTGATCGACGTCGGCAACGAACGCTGCCGTGGCCCGGTTCTACCGCCAGGTCACCGAGGTGGAGCGGCTGCTGGTGTCGACGTTCGAACGCGAAAAGTATTGGCGTCCTTCGACAGACAAGGCGGATCGCGCATGACGTTATGTGTGGATCGCTGCGGCGGTGATGCTGACGGCCGCGGCCGGCGTCACGATGATCCGGTTGCTCGCGGGTCCCGAGCACACTGGATCGACTGGTGGCGTTGGACACCCTCGTCGCCGTGACCATGTGCGGCATCGGCGCCTGGGCTGCCTTCAGCCTCGACACGACAGTGACCTACGGCATGGCCGCGCTGGCGTTGATCAGCTTCGTCGGCTCCGTCAGCGTCGCCAGGTTCCGTGTTCCCGACATCGATACGTCGGGCAACAGCAGGAGACAGCGATGAACGTGCTCGACATCGTGACCGCCGTGCTCGTCCTCGGCGGCTCCGCGCTCGCGCTGACCGCAGCCATCGGTGTGGTTCGTTTCCCGGACACGTTGACGCGGATGCACGCGGCATCCAAGCCCCAGGTGCTGGGCCTGCTACTGGTGCTGGCCGGCGCGGCGATCCGGTTGAGCGGGCACGCCGATGTCGGCATGGTCATCCTCACCGGGTTGTTCACCGTGATCACCGCGCCGGTGGTGGCCAACCGGGTTGGCCAGCTGGCATACCGGGAACAGAACGTTCGTGATGACTTGCTGACGAAGGACGAAATGTACGAGTTCGCCGAACCCGAGGGTGGCAATGGCCAGGACTGACGACGACAGCTGGGACATCACCGAGGGTGTCGGTGCCACCGCACTCGGCGTGGCGTGGGCCCGGTCGCAGGAGGCGTCATCGGAATGCGCACTATTCACCGACACCTACGCCCAGCGATTCATCGACGCGGCCATCGCCCGCGGTTGGCAGCTGCCGCCGGCACACATGGTCGAACGCATTCGGGCAATCTCGAACTACGCCGCATCACGAACTAAGTGGTTCGACGACTTCTTCGTCGCCGCGAGCGCCCACGGCATCGCGCAGGCGGTCATCCTCGCCGCCGGGCTCGATGCCCGGGCATGGCGACTGCCGTGGGGCGGACGACAGCGTCGTCTACGAGATCGACCAGCCGAAGGTGCTTGCGTTCAAGGCCGAGACGTTGGCCGACGACCAACCCGCTGCCCGCTACGTCGCCGTGCCGATCGACCTTCGCCAGGACTGGCCGAAGGCCCTGCGCGACGCGGGTTTCGATCCCGCAGGAGCCGACCGCGTGGGCCGCCGAGGGCCTGCTGCCGTACCTCCCCGCCGAGGGCCAGGACCTGCTGTTCGAGCGCATCGACGAACTCAGCGCGCCGGGCAGCCGGGTCGGCGTCGAATCATTCGGCGCCGGGTTCTTCGATCCCGAGTACCTGGCGAGCCGACGCGAACAGCTGCGCCAGATGCGGAGAAGCCGCGGGCGCCGACGACACCGAAGCCCCCGACGTCGCCGACCTCTGGTTCATCGAGGACCGCACCGACGTCGCCGATTGGCTGATGGATCACGGCTGGCGGGTGTCGTCCGAGGATGCCGGGCACACTCATGGAACGCTACGGCCGCCCGCCCATCGCGACGACGGAGGGCACCACCCCGCGCACCGCCTTCGTCGAGGGCATTGCGCGGCTAGTCCTGATCTATTCAGACAGCTGGAACTCGACCATCGCCGTGACCGTGTCGACCGCTTCACTGAGTGCCCCCACTCGCGCGGCGACAGTGGGTGCGGCGAGCACGGCGTACCGGTCCGCCTGCCCCATCGGGAGTCGGGAAGCCAAGGTGTACAACCACATCGCGGCATCGCCCGACGCGTCGGCGCCCGCGACGATGTCCCGCGCGACCACCTGTGCACCGCGCGCGTGTGGCGATCCGCTCGAACAGCGCGATCATGCGATCCTCGATGTCTTTGATCGCGTCCACGTCGACGCTCTCACCCGGTTCATCGGGCCAGTGCTCGACCGCCGCCCGCGGATACGGATCGTCGGGCTGCCACTCCACCACCCGGATCCGCTCGGCCATCACACACCGCAGTCGATAGCGGCCGCCCCCGAGGTCGGCACTCTCGGTGATGTGGGCCATCGCGCCGACGTCGCTGCGGATATCTCCGCCGCCGACCTCGCGCCCCGCGGCGATCAGCACCACCCCGAACGCCGGATCCTCTGTGGCCAGGCAGTCCGAAACCATTGCGGTGTAACGAGGTTCGAAGATCCGAAGCGGCAGCTCCTCACCGGGCAGCATCGCCACCTGCAGCGGGAACATCGGCGTGACGGGCACTCAGATGTCCAGCTCGGCGACCAGTGCGTCGACCACCGCACGCAGATCGCCGTCGTGCTCCTCGGCGACCCGCCGTTGACGTTGGTAGGACCCACCCGAGTGGGCGATATCGGAGACCAGCCGCAGTTCGTCGGCACAATTCAGCGAGGCGGCCACCGGCTCGAGCCGGTTCAGCAGGTCGTCGAGATCGTCGGTCACCAGTCGCTCGTTGCTGTCCTCGTCCAGGATGATCACCGCGTCCAGGCCGTAACGGGCTGCGCGCCACTTGTTTTCCTGTACATGCCATGGCGGCATGGTGGGCAGCCGCTCGCCGGCGTCCAGGCGATGGTCGAGGTCGACGATCAGACAGTGAGTCAACGCCACCAACGCGCTCAACTCGCGGATATTGGAGACCCCGTCGAAGATCCGCACCTCCACCGTGCCCTATGTGCGGCGAGGGCCTGATATCCCAACGGATTTCGTTCATGTGGTCGATGATGCCGGTCTTCTTCTGATCGTGAACGAAGCCTTCCCACTCCCGCCAGCGTCTGGAAGTGGAACGGCAACCCGGCCGTGGGCAGCTGCTGAAACATCATCGCGCGGTTGGACGCATAACCGGTGTCCTCACCGTCCCAGAACGGCGACGACGCGGAAAGCGCCAACAGATGTGGATAGTGGTTGAGCAGCGACGTGTTGATCGCCATCACCTTGTGCGCGGACGAGATACCCACGTGCACATGGACACCCCAGATCAGCATCTGACGCCCCCACCACTGCGTGCGCTTGATCAGCTCGGCGTATCGGGGCGCATCGGTCAGGCTCTCCGGGGACCATTTCGCGAACGGATGTGTACCCGCGCAGAACAACTCCATGTTGCGGTCGCGGACGATCTTGCGCGCGGTCCCCAGCGTCGACCGCAGGTCGTCCATCGCTTCAGGGACGGAATCGCAGATGCCGGTGACGATCTCGACGGTGTTGCGCAGCAGTTCCTTGTGCACCCGCGGGTTGTTCGCGCCGAGCTCCTCGATCACCTCGGTGGCGACGTTGCTCACATCGCGGGTCTCGGCGTCGACGAGGGCAAACTCCCATTCCACGCCAAGCGTCGGCCGTGGTGAGCCGACGAAGTCTATGTGGCTGCTTAGCTTGCGCCGATGACACCGCACGCCACGCGCTTTCCGGCATCGCCGGTTGCCAGGGTGGTCTCGTCTGGCGGCGGGTCGCCGTTGACCTGCTGGTAGCGCTCCGGCGGGATGTTGGCGAAGTTGTCCGCCTTCTCGTGAATGATGATGGCGGTCTTGGCCTCGCCCGTCAGATCCTCCTCGGTGAACGCGTCGGTCGTCGTCACCAACAACGCCGAGCCGTCCTCGCGAACCTGCAGCGACGACAGGTCACCGCTGGCGGGATGGCTGCTGTGTCCGGCCACCTGCAAATGTCCACCGGCCGAATTGAAGTCGCCGGGCGCACCGCCGGTCGGGCGCGACCGAGTTGGCCTCGCACTTGCCGACCGAGTGGATGTGCAAGCCGTGGAAGCCGGGTGCCAGTTCGCCGGGCTCGGTGGTCTGCACAGTGACGGTGGCGTAGTTCCCGGTGAACGCGATCTCGGCCGTCGCGACCGTGGTTCCGTTCGGGAGTTTCAGGTCGGCGGTCAGCGTTCTCGCCGCTGGCCTGACCCTCGTGCGCACCGCCGTGGCCACCCCCGTGCTCACCGGGCGGTCGCCGACGGTGCAGGCGAGCCGGTCCAGACCGACGGCGTGGTGCCCGGCGTGGTGGCGGGTTGTTCGGGGGCGCTGCAAGCGCTCAACACAAGAGCGGGAACAGCGAAGCAAGCTGCGACAGCGACGGTCTTGAGCATGTGCAAGAGCCTAACCGGTGACCAAAACGAGCACGCCCGGCGGCTGCTCTGCCAGTTCGGGCAGTCGCGGTTCGACCGGCGCGTCCAACAACCTGCCGACTTCCTCGGCAGCCTCCCGCTCCCCGGGCGCTTCGGTGAAGTACACGGTGTTGACTGTCACGTCGGGCAGCTCGAGGTTCCCGGTCTCGGCGACGTTCCAGCCACCCTCACGGAGCCGATTGGCCGTGCCCTCCGCGGCGCCGTCCACCGACGAGATGTTGAACACCCGCACCTCGGGCCGTGCCGGCTTCGGGGACTCCGTCGGACTCGAGGTGGTGGTGGTCGGCGGTGGTGGTCGCGATGGGCGATTGTTCGCCCTCGTCGTCTCCGCCGCCCATCGCTTGGAATCCCACCAGCAGAAACACGACGCCGAGGAACAGCAGCACCATCACCATGGCGCGCAGGGGTAAGCCAGAGGAGTTCTGCTGATTCATTGCGTTCACTGTATCCAGCCGAACACGCGGGTCCCGAATCCCCCGACGGGGCTCAGGTGAGGTCGAAGCCCAATCGGCGCGCCGCTCGCGCCTTCTGCCTGCTCGCCCGCAACCGTCGCAACCGCTTGACCAGCATCGGATCCGCTGCGAGCGCCTCGGGACGGTCTACCAGCGCGTTCAGCACCTGGTAGTAGCGGGTGGCCGACATGGAGAACAGTTCCTTGATCGCGTCTTCCTTGGAACCCGCGTACTTCCACCACTGACGCTCGAACGCCAGGATGTCGTGCTCGCGCCGGGTCAGCCCATCGGCCAGGGCAGGGTCGTCCCCGGATTGCTCAGTCCGCGCGATTGCGCCGTCCATCTCGCTCCTGGACCCTTCCAAACACTCGAAATGACATCGCTGTGGTTCGGCGATCATTCAACCACGGGTTTGCAAGCTGGGACGTCCGACATGCCCGCGAGTCGGGCGATCAGGATTGCCGACTTAAGCTGTTGCGCGTGGCCGTAGTACCTATACGCATCGTAGGAGATCCCGTCCTGCACACCGCGACCGAGCCTGTGCCCGTCGGCGACGACGGTTCGCTGCCCGCAGATCTCGCGGATTTGATCGCTGACCTTTACGACACGATGGCGGCAGCCAACGGCGTCGGGCTCGCCGCGAATCAGATCGGTGTGTCCAAGCGGGTGTTCGTCTACGACTGCGCCGACGAGCGCGGCAGGACCACGCGGCGCAAGGGCGTCATCGTCAATCCGGTGCTGGAGACGTCCGAGGTTCCGGAGACGATGCCGACCCGGACGATGACGATGACGAAGGCTGCCTGTCGGTGCCGGGGAATCGTTTCCGACGGGCCGGGCCGACTGGGCGCGAGTGAAGGGCCTGGACGCCGACGGCACGCCGATCACGCTGGAGGGCACTGGCTTGTTTGCGCGGATGCTGCAGCATGAGACCGGACACCTGGACGGCTTCCTGTATCTGGATCGGCTGGTCGGCAGGCATGCCCGAAGCGCCAAGCGCACGGTGAAATCGCGCGGATGGGGCGTGCCGGGGCTGTCGTGGGAGCCCGGCAAGGATCCCGACCCCTTCGGTCACTGATGCAGATCCCGCCGGTGGGAACGCGGGTGATGATTCGTCACCGCTTGCCCGCCGGGTCGTCACCACCGCTGACGGACGTGATCGGTCATCTGGTGCAGACGGCGCCGACGTTGCAGGTGCGCACGAAGCGCGGGGATGTGGTCGAGCGTCGCGGTCGAGCGATGTCGTCGTGATCAAAGCGCTCGCCGACGCGCCGGTGCGCAAGGCCGACATTCGCAACCTCGAACACGCGGCGGCGCTCGCCTGGCCCGGGGTTGAGCAGCAGTGGGTGGACGGTTGGTTCTGCCGCTTCGGACATGGCAGTACGAGACGTGCCAATTCGGCTGTGCCGCTCGACTTTTCAGTGGACACCGACATGAGTGCGATCGCCGAATGGTATGCGGCGCGGTCGGTGCCGCCGCTGGTCAGCGCACCGGACCGGCTGTTTCGCGTTCCACCGCAGTTCGACGACCGATGCCGAGAACCTTGTCATGGCATGCGATATCGAGCCGGGCGAGTCCGCAAGACGAGGTGACGCTGGCGTCGCGACCGGATGACGAGTGGCTGCGCATCTATGACCGAGACGTACCCGTCGAGGTCTTGAGCGCGGTAGTCGACGGCGAGGTGGTTTTCGCGACCGTGGCGGGAGCGGCTGTGGCACGGGCGGCCGTCACCAAGGGACCCGATGGCACCCGTTGGGTGGGCTTGTCGGCTTTGCAGGTCGCCGACGGATCAGCGCCGCCGCGGCCACGCACGATCCCTGTGCACCGCACTGTTCTGTCGTGGGGTGCCGATCACGGCGCGCAACGCGCCTACACCCAGGTGCTTGACGACAATTATTCCGCCACAGCGCTTTTCGAGTCGATGGGCTTTACACTCCATCACCGCTCGCGCTATGTACGAGCCGACACCGTTCAGAATGGTGGTGGTTGGTAGTTGGCGGCGAGCCAGGCTTGGCGTTGGCGTTCTTCTTCGGCGATGAGTTCGGTGCGTTCGCGGCGTTCGGCGTTGATCCGGTCGCGGCGGTCCTGGGCGCGGGTTTGTTTGCGCCGCGGCATCATCGCACTGCGGTCCGTGTCGGGGTCGGCCACATGCGCCGGGAGGTCGAGCTCACCGGTGGGCTGCCCGAGTACGGGAAACATCGCCGCGCCGTGGGGTTCGGTGGTGTAGATGTGCCCGCTCGGGGAGGTCAACACAATGGTGCCGTCGGGCAGTTGTCGGTCGGCCCAGCCGCCGGCACCGGTGTGGAACGTCTTGATCAGATGATGAATCCGGCAGTAATGCTTGGTGTTCGACGGATGCGTCGGCCCCACCGGGTAGGGCACCGTGTGGTCGACATCGGACTTCTCGACCGGCTTGTCGCAGCCCGGCCAGCGACACGTCAGATCCCGCCACTGCACGAACTCCTTGTGTCTTGGCCGTCGGGCGATACCCCGGATCCGGGCCGCACCCGTCGGCACGGTGAGCGGTTTGAGGGTGGCGGTGGTGGCCAGCTTCCGCACCGACTCGGCGGGCAGAACCCCGAACCCGCGCAGATACCCCGGCGCATCGCTCGTGCCGTCAAGGGTGCCCTGTTCGGCGAGCACATGGATCACCGCCGACGGCAGACGCGCGGCCAGCCCTGCCGCTGGCCGTGCAGTCCTCGCGCCCGCACTCACACGCCAGCGTCGCCTCCCCACGGCCAAGCGCCCCGCACGGCATCAGCGCGGCGCTGCAGACCGAGAGCGCGGGTCGTGCTCACACACCGTGGCCGCCAACGCATCCAACCGCGCAGTCAGCGCCGCCCCATCAGTGGCATGTAGATGACCCGAGACCCACGCCATCCCCGGACCGGCCGCCTCCACATCGAAATACCGGTTCTCCTCCACCTTCGGCGGAACCCGCACCCCGGCCGGATCGAACTTGGCCACCCACTGATCCACCCGATCACGCAACTTCGGCTTGGACAGCTTCATCCACTTCTCGCAATGCCGCGCGATCGCCTCATCCACCTCGGGCATCAGCGCGTCCTCGACATTGTCGGTGCGCGCGATGATCGTCGACACCATCCGCATAGTCGATGGTGCCCCGCAAAAACACCTTGGCCACCGTGGGCAGCCGATGCGCCAACGCGCACGCGAACTGCACCTGCCCCACCGCGCGGGAATGGCTGATGTTCTGCACCGCCGACACCTCAGCAGCCACCGCGGCGCAGTAATCGACCACATACCAATCCAGATCGGCCAACGCCCCCTGACGCCGCTCATACAACTCCGCCACCGCCAACAACCGCTGCGCGGTGGACATCGACTCGTAGCGCGTGGCCTCACCCATCAACTCGATGAGATCCCAATCCCGATCACACTCGAACATACGTTCGACACTACAACCCACGCAGCCGACAAACGCTCGCCTCCGTAGGCTCGGCACATGCGGGTGGCCACATGGAACGTCAACTCGATCCGGGCACGAGTCGACCGAGTCGCCGACTGGCTGGAGCGCGCCGATGTCGATGTGCTGGCCATGCAGGAGACCAAGTGCTCCGACGAGCAGTTCCCCACCATGCCGTTCCTGGCCGCCGGATACGACGTGGTGCACTGCGGGTTCAACCAGTGGAACGGCGTCGCCATCGCATCCCGCGTCGGTATCGACGACGTACAGGTCGGCTTCGACGGCCAACCGACGTGGAGCGATAAGCCGGAGGTGGAAGCCGCGGCGGAGGCGCGTGCCCTGGGAGCGACGTGCAACGGGGTGCGGGTGTGGAGCCTGTATGTGCCCAACGGACGCTTCGTCGGCTCACCACATTACGTATACAAGCTCAAATGGCTTGCTGCGCTGCATGATACGGCGCAGAAATGGCTCACGGCGACCCGGCGGCACAGATCGCGATGGTCGGCGACTGGAACATCGCACCGACCGACGAGGACGTCTGGAGTGTCGAGGCCTACGAGGGCAGCACCCACGTCACCGAGCCGGAGCGGGCGGCGTTCAACGCCATGCCGGATGCCCAATACAGCGATTTGGTAAGGCCTTTCACGCCCGGCCCGGCTGTCTACACCTACTGGGACTACACCCAGCTGCGGTTCCCGAAGAACCGCGGAATGCGTATCGACTTCATTCTCGGCTCACCGGCCTTGGCGCAGCGCGTGACCCACGCAGAGATCGTCCGCGAGGAACGCAAGGGAAAGGCGCCGAGCGATCATGCTCCGGTGCTCGTCGAGCTGACGTGAGCGGCTAGGCAGCGTTGTCGGCGTCCTCCGCGTCGGCGTAGCGGCCGGGGTTGAACAGCGATGCGACCGCACCGATCACCATCATCGCCGCCGCCGCGATGAACACGACGGTGAGCCCGGAGTGGAACGGCTCGGTGATCAACTGCGGAAAGAACGTCTGCCCGGTCAGCACATCGGCATTCACGCCCGGTGCGTCGAGCGCGCCCGACGGGCCGAGCAGTTCGGCGATCGGGTTATAGCCGAGAAACGCGGCAAATAAGACTGCCCACCGGCGGGAGGTTGGCGACCTGATGAGCAACATCGGCCGAAACTCCCTGCGCCTGAAGGCCGTCGTTCATCGCGGTCGGTAGCGTGTTGGCGAGCCCGACGATCATCAGCGAGAAGAAGATGCCGATCGACAACGAGTTTCCCGCGTTGAAGAACGTCGAACGCACACCGGACGCAGCACCACGCTGATCGGCGGGAACGCTCGACATGATGGCGGCGGTATTCGGCGCGGTGAAGATGCCGCCACCCAGTCCATTGCCGAACACCAGCAACGCGAAGATCCAGTAGTCGAAATTCACCGGGATCATCAGCAGCGCAACGAAAGTGACCGCCATCAGCAGCATCCCGCCGACAGTCAGCGGACGCGCCCCGAAGCGGTCGGACAGCCAGCCCGCGGCGGGCGCCCCGACCAGGAAGCCGAAAGTGGCGGGAAGCAGATAGATACCCGCCCACAATGGCGTGGTCTCGAAACTGTAGCCGTGCAAGGGAAGCCAGATACCCTGCAGCCAGATGATCAGCATGAATTGCAGGCCGCCGCGACCGACAGAAGACATCAGTCCGGCGAGGTTGCCCATGCCGAATGACGCCGACTTGAACAGCCGGATGTCGACCATCGGCGACTCGACGCGCAGCTCGATGAAGCAGAACGCCACCAGCAGAAGCACACCGATGCCGATCGAGCCCAGCACCCAGGGGCTGGTCCAGCCGGTGGTCGAATCACCATAGGGCTGAATGCCGTAGGTGATTCCGACGAGCAGCACGGTCAGGCCCAGCCCGAACGAAACGAGGCCTGCCCAATCCAACCGCCCGGGGTTCGAGAACCCAGCTCTCGCAGCGACCGGTAGCTCCAGATCGTGCCGGGACGCCGATCGGCACGCCAACCCAGAACACCGCCTGCCAGTGCATCTCCGAGAGGAAGCCACCGATCAGCAGGCCGAGGAACGACCCCGCGACCGCGGCGACCATGTTGACTCCCAGCGCCATACCGCGCTGGTTGGCGGGAAACGCGTCGGTCAGAATTGCCGACGACGACGCCATCAGCATCGCGCCCGCCGACGCCCTGGACGACACGCCATGCGATCAGCCAGACGGCGCCGCCACCGAGATGGAAGGGGTCGAAGGACAGCGCGATCGCGGCCACCGTGAAGACGACGAACCCGAGGTTGTAGATCCGGACCCGGCCGAACATGTCACCCAGACGACCGAACGGCACGACCAGGACCGCCGTCACCACCAGGTAGCCCATGATCATCCAGAGCAGATAACTGACATTGTGCGGCTCGAGCGGGTTGAGCCCGATGCCGCGAAAGATCGCTGGCAGCGAGATCAACACGATCGAGGCGTTGATTGCGGCCAGCAGGATGCCCAGCGTGGTGTTGGACAGCACGATCCACTTGTAGAACGGGTGGTCGTGGTCCATGCGCACCCGCCGGGCTGGCGGTGTTGTCCAGCGCCGCGTCGGCCGTCCTCGCGGTATCGGTCTTCTCTGTCTCAGTCGTCATCTATTCGCTTACGCATCGAAGGCACCGTCAGGCACAAAACACATATATTAGCTATACAAAGCATCGCGAGGCAATTCATATTCCCGCCCGGCCGTCACCTGCGCTAGCGTGGCAAGCGTCCACACACGGGAGCGCACACCAGTGCGCTGAGAGGACGGGTAGGCCCGTCGACCGTACGAACCTGACCGGGTAATGCCGGCGTAGGGAGATGATGAAAATGCTGCATTCTGTCCCATCAGTGACCAACGGCCCCATCGCAGGCAGCACCAAGATCTACCGGGACCTCGAAGGGATGCGAGTGCCGTTCCGCCGGGTGAACCTGTCCAACGGCGAGCACTTCGACTTATACGACACCTCGGGCCCGTACACCGACGCCGACGCGGTACTCGATCTCAACAAGGGACTTCCCCCGCGCTCCGGCATCGTGCGTGATCGCGGCACCCAACTTCAACGCGCCCGCAATGGCGAGATCACCGCCGAGATGGCGTTCATCGCCGCGCGCGAAGGGGTTGCACCGCAAGTCGTTCGCGATGAGGTGGCTCGCGGCCGCGCCGTGATTCCGGCGAACCACAACCATCCCGAGACCGAGCCGATGATCATCGGCAAGGCCTTCGCGGTGAAAGTCAATGCGAACATCGGCAATTCGGCGGTCAGCAGCTCGATCGCCGATGAGGTCGACAAAATGGTCTGGGCCACCCGTTGGGGCGCCGACACGATCATGGACCTGTCCACCGGCCGCGACATCCACCTCACTCGAGAGTGGATCCTGCGGAACTCGCCGGTGCCCGTCGGCACCGTGCCCATCTACCAGGCCTTGGAGAAGGTCAACGGCGATCCGACAGCATTGACGTGGGAGTGCTACCGGGACACCGTGATCGAGCAGTGTGAGCAAGGTGTGGACTACATGACGGTGCACGCCGGGGTGCTGTTGCGCTACGTGCCGCTTACGGCCAAAAGGGTGACGGGGATCGTGAGCCGGGGCGGTTCGATCATGGCGGCGTGGTGCCTGGCGCACCATCAAGAGTCGTTCCTGTACACCCGTTTCGAGGACCTCTGCGAGATCCTGCAGCGCTACGACGTCACATTCTCGCTGGGCGACGGACTACGACCGGGTTCGATCGCAGATGCCAATGACGCCGCCCAGTTCGCCGAACTGCGCACGCTTGGTGAGCTCACCAAGATCGCCAAATCGCATGGCGTGCAGGTGATGGTCGAAGGCCCCGGTCACGTGCCCATGCACAAGATCGTCGAGAACGTACGCCTGGAGGAGGAGCTCTGCGACGACGCTCCCTTCTACACGCTGGGCCCGCTGACCACCGACATCGCGCCGGCCTACGACCACATCACGTCGGCGATTGGCGCGGCGATCATCGCGGCGGCCGGCACCGCGATGCTGTGCTACGTCACGCCTAAGGAACATCTCGGGCTGCCCGATCGCAAGGACGTCAAGGACGGCGTGATCGCCTACAAGATCGCCGCCCACGCCGCCGATCTGGCCAAAGGGCACCCCCGCGCACAGGAACGTGACGACGCCCTGTCCCGTGCCCGATTCGAGTTCCGGTGGCACGACCAGTTCGCCCTGTCGCTCGACCCCGACACCGCACGCGAGTTCCACGATGAGACACTTCCGGCCGAACCCGCGAAGACCGCGCATTTCTGCTCGATGTGCGGTCCGAAGTTCTGCTCCATGCGCATCACACAGGACATCCGCGACGCGATGGCCGAAAAGTCCAAGGAGTTCACCGAGCACGGCAACCGGGTCTATCTTCCACTGGCATGACGTTCCTTCCGCTGACACCACCGGGCCAGACCCCACTTCGGGTCATGACGATCGCCGGCTCCGACTCCGGCGGCGGTGCCGGTATCCAGGCCGACATGCGGACGTTCGCCATGCTCGGCGTGCACGGCCTGGTCGCCGTCACGGCGGTGACAGTGCAGAACTCCATGGGAGTCAAGGGGTTTCACGAGATACCGCTGGACGTCATCGCCGGCCAGATCGAGGCCGTGGCGTCCGACATCGGCGTCCAGGCCGCGAAGACCGGCATGCTGGCGTCCTCCGCGATCATCGATGTGGTTGCGGACACCTGGCGAAAGCAGGGTCTGGCCGGCACCGTGCCGTTCGTCGTCGACCCGGTGTGCGCGTCGATGCACGGCGATCCACTGCTGCACCCCAGCGCGCTGGATGCCCTCAGGGGTCAACTGTTCCCGCTGGCCACTCTGGTCACGCCGAACCTTGACGAGGTGCGTCTTCTGGTCGACATCGATGTCGTCGACGATGCGTCCCAGCGTGCGGCGGCACGCGCACTACATGCGCTCGGACCGCAGTGGGTGCTGGTGAAGGGCGGGCACCTGCGGGCGTCGTCACAGAGCCCCGATCTGCTGTTCGACGGCACCGACTTCTTCGAGTTCGACACCGCCCGCATCGACACCGGACACGACCACGGCGCCGGCGACACGCTGGCCGCTGCGATCGCGAGCGCGCTCGCCAACGGCTACACCGTGCCCGACGCCGTCGCGTTCGGAAAGCGTTGGGTGACCGAATGTCTGCGCGCCGCATATCCGCTGGGCCATGGCCACGGCCCGGTCTCGGCGCTGTTCAGGCTCGACGGATGAATCTCGAGCAGATCGCGGGCATCGCCCACGAGCCGGCGGATCAGGGCCAAGGCGCCCCTATTGGCATTGTCGTTCTGACCCACGGTGCCGGCGGCAGCCGGGAATCTCCACTACTGCAGAAGATCTGCGACGAGTGGGCCGCGCGCGGCTGGCTCGCGGTGCGGTACAACTTGCCGTATCGGCGGCGACGGCCGAAGGGGCCGCCGTCCGAATTCCGCCGCGTCCGACCAAGCCGGCATCGTGGAGGTCATCGAGCTGGCACGGACCCTGACCAAGGGCCCGGTCGTCGCGGGCGGACATTCGTACGGCGGCCGGATGACCTCGATGGTGGTCGCCGACGAAGCGGCGAAAGTCGATGCGCTGACACTGTTCTCGTACCCGCTGCATCCGCCCGGCAAGCCGGAGCGGGCGCGCACCGAGCACCTGCCCCGGATCTCCGTGCCGACGGTGTTCACCCACGGCACCGCCGACCCGTTCGGCAGTCATCGAGGAACTACGTCGCCGCCGCAGCGCTCATCTCCGCCGCCACCGAGATCGTCGAGATCACCGGCGCCCGACATGATCTCGGCTCGAAGTCCCTCGATGTTCCGGCGCTGGCGATCGACGCCGCACTGCGATTGCTGAGTGCGTCCTAGACTAGGTGAACGCTGGTCATCGTCCGCGCTTGAGGCTAATCTCACGGGGTGACCACGCCGCCGGGCAATCCCCCGCCATATGGCCAGCCACCGTCTCCCTACGGTGAGCAGCCTCCGTACGGCGGCCAGCCGTCGAACCCCTATCCCCCGCCACCGCCCGCGGCTCGCCTATCCGCCACCGCCGCCGGGCGCCTATCCACCACCGCCGCCGCAGCCTTACTCTCAGCAGCCGCCCGGCTACTTCCCGCCGCCGAAGTCGAACTCCAAGAAGATCGTCTTCATCGTCCTCGGAGTCTTCGCGACGGTGATCGTGCTCGTCATCGGTGCCGTCGTGCTGTATCTCGCATTCGGCCAGGGCACCGTCACGGCGACGGACGTCAAGATGGGCGACTGTCTTTCGGAGATCCCGGGCGACACCCAGGTGCGAACGGTGAAGACGATCGAGTGCGCCGAACCGCACGCAGGTGAGGTCTTCGCGGTCATACAGATGCCAGGAGGCGACTTCCCCGGCCAATCCGCCATCGACACCTACGCCGACAAGTGCAGCCCCGAGCTGGCAGACTACGCACCCTCGGCCATGACCGACGACTCCGTCCAGCTGTACGTGCTGTACCCCACTGCCGAAACGTGGGAACAGGGCGACAGGGCGGTGACCTGCATCGCGACGCTCGACCCGCCGCGGTCCGGCACGCATCAAGGGCTGAGCCCTTAGCCGAAGTTGAGTGGTACCTGAGGTACCGTTTAGTGATGACTTCGGAGCGATTTCGACGCCGTCATCGTGGGCGCCGGTTTCGGGGGGATCGGTGCTGCCATCCAGCTCAAGCGGATGGGCTATGAGAACTTCGTCATCCTGGACCGCGAGGACGATCTCGGCGGAACGTGGCATATCAACCGCTACCCAGGCCTGGCCGTCGACGTCCCGACGACCACCTACTCCTACTTCTTCGAGCCGAACCCCAACTGGTCGCGACTCTTCTCCACCGGCGCGGAGATCAAGCAGTACGCCCACGATGTGGCCGACAAGTACGACGTGCGCGAGCACATGCGATTCAACACCAGCGTCGACAGCGCCCGCTGGGACGACGGAGACCAAGGCCTGGTGCATCGCGCTGGCCGGCGGCGAGACCCTGACCGCGCGCTACCTGATCACGGCCACCGGCTTTCTCTCCCAGCCGAAGACACCGGACATCCCTGGCATCACCGGCTTCGCGGGCAAGGTCATCCACACCACGGACTGGGACGACAGCTACGACCTCGAGGGCAAGCGGGTCGCCATCATCGGCACCGGCGCCACCGCGGTGCAGCTCATTCCCGAGCTCGCGAAGAAGGCCGCAGACCTGACCGTGTACCAACGCACGCCGATCTGGGTAGTGCCCAAGCTCGACTTCGGCTTCTCCGAGTCGCGCGAAGCGACTCTTCGCACGAGTGCCGTTGGCGCAGCGAGCCATCCGTGCGATCACCGACGCGCTCTACGAGTTCTTCATTTTCGTCGAGCTCCACCAGGACAACGTCTTCTTCCGTCGGCTCAATGTCGCGGCGGGCGACCTGTCCAAGACACACCGCATTATCTCCGTTCGGGATCCCGAAGTGCGTAAGCAGTTGACACCCGACTATGACTTCGGCTGCAAGCGCCCGACGTTCTCGAACGACTACTACCGGATGTTCAACAAGTCGCCATGTCCACCTGCAGTCCAACGGGATCGAACGCATCGAGCCGGACGCAATCGTCTCCAACGACGGCACCAGGACGCCGATCGACACACTAGTGCTGGCCACCGGATTCGACCTGTGGGAGGCGAACTTCCCCGCCATCGAGATCGTCGGCCGAGAGGGCCGCAACCTCGGAAAGTGGTGGCGCGACAACAGGTTCCAGGCGTACCAGGGTGTTTCGGTTCCGTACTTCCCCAACTATCTGAGCATGGCCAGCCCGTACGCGTTCCTCGGGCTGAACTTCTTCAACAGCGTGGAATACCAGATGCGGCATATGGACCGGCTGTTCGGCGAGGTGAAGCGCCGCGGCGCCACGACGTTCGAAGTCACCGAGGACGCCAACACCCGCTATCTCGACCGGATGACCGAGCTGATCGGCGATTCGGTGTTCATCCGCGGGAATTGCGCTACATCGAGGTCCTACTACTTCGATCCCCAAGGGCGAGGCCAACCTGCTGCGCCCCATGGCGACGCGCACGGCGATCAAGGAAGCCTCCGAGTACCCGTTGAGCGACTATCAGATTGCGTGATCACGAGAGGAACATAAGCTGTGCCTGAAAGGCAGAATCATCGCGTGGTGCACAGGTCGCCGGTCTGGCCCTGGCCGCCGTCGGGACTGGCCCATTTTGTGCCGCCGCAGAGCTCTTCGAGTCGATCACCGTGGCTGCATTTCCGCGCAACACCCGCCAGAATATCTACATCAACGGTGGCATCGAGACGGCGACTGGGACTTGCCCTCGCCGCACCGAAGACCCGCCGGTTAGCGGCCGTCGGCACGATCGGATACGTCGCCTACTTGGCGGGCAACGTCGCGCGTAATCGGTAGTGGCCCAACAGCGTCAGGTCGAGTAAGCGCTCCACCGTGGACAAACTGTGCGTCGATCGCTCATAGCGCATCAGGCGGCCCAGATCGATCACCAGTGACATCGAGGCGTGGACGGCGAACCGCGCCTGTCCCGGTGTCCACTCCGGCCGCACCGCCACCACCAGTTCCACCCATGCCTCGACTGTGGAGCGCTGCATGTTGCGCAGAATCTTCTGGTCGGACGCGGACATGTTGAGCCGCTCGGTGTAGTAGACGTACTCCAGTTCCGGCTGGTCGAAGGACCGTGCCACGTATGCGTCGATGATCGCGGTCAGCGCATCCTCCGGGCTCGTCGATCGTGGCCGTGATCGTCGCCGTGTCTGCCGACAGCCGGTCGGCCGCCCTCCGGAACGCCGCCGCAAGAATGTCGCTCTTGCCGGAGAAGTACCGGTAGATCCCGGACGCCGGCATCCCGACCGCCGTCGCGATGTCTTCCATGCCGGTGTCCCGATACCCGTTGAGGTTGAACAGCCGCATCGACTCATCCAGCAGCGCTTCGTATCTCGATGATTCCGTCGCCGTCGAAACGTCGGCCTCGACGGTGCCGTCGTCGTCGCGCGGGTCGGGAAGTTCGCGCGGCGAGAACGGCGTCAGCGAGGTCGGCCAGCAGCGCCCGCACCTGGATGGCCGGCAGCTTGGCCCGGTGATCGACGATGCTGCCCACCACCGAAAGGACCGCCGTGGAAAGCGTCCAGCGCTGCCTCGGGGTGAGCTCCGGACGAATCACGCGCATCGGTCGCTGGATTCGGTGATGAACGGTGCGCATCTGCGCTATCAGGGTGGCTTGGTCGTCGCCGCGCAGGTACCGGCCCTCCCATCGATAGAGGCCGCCGGACTCCCGATTGACCATCGCAGTGTCGATGAGCGAGGTGATCAGCCGGTGCAGAACGAGTTGCGGATCCTCGATTGCGGCGTCCTCGGCGAAGTCCGTGCAGTCCACCAGCTGCTGGCCGAGGCTGAGCACCGCATCGCGGAAGAGTTCGTACTTCCCCGTGTAATGCCGGTACAGCGCCGGCGCCGAGATTCCCACACGGGACGCAATCGCCTCCATGCTCACACCGTGAAAGCCCAGCGTGCTGAACGCCTCGGCGGAAGCCCGAGCGATCTGCGCTTTGCGATCCTTGGGGCGGCGCCGAATCGTATCGCCGCGTGCTGGCCGGGGGCGCGCCATGGCGACCACCATAACGGACGCGACGCACACATACTCACCGAGTTAAGCTGAACAATCCTTGCCAAAGCCTCCGCGGAGCGGAGAATGATCATTAACATAGGGACATGCTCGGCGCGCTTCGTAAGCTCTTGAGCTTCAAGGTGACGGTCGGCGAGCTGATCACGGCGGGCCTGGTCCTCGGCACGCCGTATCTGATCGTCGGCGTCATCTGGTCGAGCACGCATACCGCCCACCTACAGAAAATGGCCGGCCTGGACCTGGTGGTCTCCTACCTCGGGTCGATCGTGTCGTGGCCGGTGCTGCTCTTCACGGACGTCTGCATGACATGAACGGGGGAACACCTTGCATCACTATCACCATCGCGCGTTCTACATCGGCGTCGGATGCTTCGTCCTGATCGTCGCCGGACTCCTGTCGCTCAATTTCCCGGTCTTTCTCGACGCCTTTGACCAATACGGGTTCCAGATCAAATGTGGGACGGGATTCGCTCACTGATCTGAGCCAGGCGGCGGCAGCCGCCGGTGAGCACACCTACATCGACCAGTGCGAGACAGCGATTCTCGTGCGCCGGTTGTGGGCCATTCCGCTCGTGGTCATCGGATCGATAGTGCTCGCCGCGGTGATTGCGGTGGCGGCGCTCCTCTGGGGCCGCGAGTCGGCATTCGGAAGAGACCCGGTCGCGTGAAATAGCATCGCCCGTGTGAGCACGCCGGAAGGCCCTGCGCTGCCCCGGCGGCTCGGCACGTTCGACGCCGTGACGATCGGTCTTGGCTCGATGCTCGGGGCGGGCATATTCGTCGCACTGGCCCCTGCAGCGGCGGCCGCCGGGGCCGGCCTGCTCATCGGTCTCGGTGTCGCCGCCGTCGTCGCGTATTGCAACGCCACGTCCTCTGCCCGGTTGGCCGCCAGATACCCGCAGTCCGGCGGCACCTACGTGTACGGCAGGGAGCGCCTCGGCGAATTCTGGGGCTACACGGCGGGGTGGAGCTTCGTCGTCGGCAAGACCGCGTCCTGCGCGGCGATGGCGCTCACCGTCGGCTACTACGTGTGGCCGTCCCAGGCCCACGCAGTCGCGGTCGCGGCAGTGGTGGCGCTGACGACACTGAACTACACCGGCATTCAGAAGTCCGCGCTGCTCACCCGCGCCATCGTCGCCGTGGTCCTTGCCTTGCTCACCACGGTGGTGGTCGTCATCCTCGGCTTCGGCGATGCGGACGTCGCACGGATCCGCATCGGTACCGACAACTCCGCCCTTGGCGTGCTGCAGGCGGCGGGCCTGCTGTTCTTCGCTTTCGCCGGTTACGCACGGATCGCCACCCTCGGCGAGGAGGTGCGCGATCCAGCCAGGACGATCCCCCGCGCCATCCCGATCGCGCTGACCATCGCACTGGTGGTCTACGGCGTGGTCGCCGTCGCAGTGTTAGCCGAATTAGGCAGTGACACCTTGGCTTCCGCGACAGCTCCGCTCGCCGATGCGGTAGCCGCTGCGGGGTTCTCCGTCCTCGAGCCGGGGGTCCGCGCGGGGGCTGCCGTGGCCGCGCTCGGGTCACTGCTGGCTCTGGTTCTCGGGGTTTCGCGAACGACGCTGGCGATGGCACGCGACCGCCATCTCCCGTACGCGCTGGCTGCGGTGCACCCGCGGTTCGGCAGCCCACACCGCGCCGAGATCGCGGTCGGCGTCGTGGTGGCCGTCGCGGCGGCGGTGGTCGACGTCCGTGACGCGATCGGCTTCTCGTCGTTCGCCGTGCTGCTGTACTACGCGATCGCCAACGCATCGGCGTGGACACTCGGGGCAAGAGTCATCCCGGGCCTAGGTCTGGCGGGCTGCCTGCTGCTCGCTTTCACGCTGCCCCTGCCGTCGGTGATCGTGGGCTCTGGTGTGGTCGTCGTCGGCGCGGTTGCCTACGGTCTTAGAGCATGGCGTTCCTGACATGGACCAAGGTCGACGCGCGTCGCCGACGACGACTTCGTCGTCGCGCCTGACGAACGGCTCGACTGGTTCCGCACTATCGGCCTCGGCGCACAACACGTCGTCGCGATGTTCGGCGCCACCTTCCTGGTGCCGGTGCTCACCGGATTCCCGCCGGCAACCACCCTGCTGTTCTCCGGCATCGGCACGGTGCTGTTCCTGCTGATCACGGGCAACCGCCTGCCGAGCTATCTCGGATCGAGCTTCTCGGTGATCGCTCCGGTGACCGCGGCGGTCGCGTCGAACGGCACCGGCAGCGCCCTGGGTGGCCTGGTCGCGGTCGGTCTCGCCCTGATCGTCATCGGGGCGGTCGTGCATCTGGTCGGCACGCACTGGATCGATGTGACTTTGCCGCCGGTGGTCACCGGCGCGATCGTCGCCCTGATCGGTTTCAACCTCGCACCCGCCGCGAAGTCGAACTTCGAGAAAGGCCCGCTGATCGCCATCGTCACCCTTGTGCTGTTGGTGGCGACGCTGGCGTTCTTCCGCGGCATCGTCGGACGGCTTGCGATCTTCATCGCGGTTTTCGCCGGGTACGTGCTTGCGCTAGTCCTCGGCGACGTCGACACCTCTGGCATCAAGGCGGCACCGTGGCTCGGCCTGCCGGAGTTCCAGACCCCGACATTCACGTTGGCGGTGCTGCCCATGTTCCTGCCCGCCGTGATCGCCCTGGTCGCCGAGAACATCGGGCACGTCAAGTCCGTCGGCCAGATGACCGGCACCGACGTCGACCCGGTGACGGGCCGCGCGCTGGCCGCCGACGGGGTGGCCACGACGCTGGCCGGCTTCGGCGGGGGTTCGGCGACGACCACGTACGCCGAGAACATCGGGGTGATGGCCGCCACCCGCGTCTATTCGACAGCGGCCTACTGGGTTGCCGCGGCGGTCGCCATCCTGCTTTCGCTGTGCCCGAAGGTGGGCGCCGCGATCTCAGCCATACCCCCCGGCGTGCTCGGCGGGGCGACGGTCGTGCTCTACGGATTGGTCGGTGTACTCGGCGTGCGGATCTGGCTGACCAATCGAGTCGACTTCTCCAAACCGCTCAATCAGATGACCGCCGCCATTCCGCTGATCATCGGTATCGCCGACTTCACTTGGCAGGCAGGCAGTTTGACGTTCACCGGGATCGCACTGGGATCGATTGCCGCCCTGGTCGTATATCACGGTATGCGGCTGCTGGGCTTTCGGCGGACTACGGAGCGCTCCGATGCCGCTGATCCCGCGGCGGAACTCCATTGACGCCCTCGACCGACTGCGCGTAGGTGCCCACCGCAAACGCCGCCGCGGCTCCCATCACCGACAGCGCGTTGCGGTCGATGTTGTCGACCGTATCGCGCGGAGTGCGGTAGTTCGGGTCATACGGCACGCCGGCCCGGCCACCCCAGAGTCTCGCCTGCACTTCGGTTTTTCGCTGTGATGCGCCCGCTGTCACGCCTCCTACGGGGACGCCGGCGGTGAGGAACGCGCTGTAGTCGGTATAGCGAGTCAGCGGCATGTCGGCGGGCCGCGCGCCTGCACTGTTGAGATATGCCGCCAGCGTTCGTTCGATACCGGCCGAACCCTCGGGGATTGTGTCCAAGGGGATTTCGGGGTTCGGCTGGCCCGACTGGTCGCCGTCGTAGGTGAAATACCCGGCGTTCGGTGAGCCGATCATCTCAAGATTGAGATACAGCGCGATCTCGTCGAGCGCTCCAGCCTCCAGTCCACGGATGTACTTCGTCGCACCCTGAAGCGAGTTCTCCTCCGAACCCCACAGTGCGAACCGAACGGCATTGCTTGATCTGCGGCGAAGCGCCGAGCGCCGCCGCGGTCTCGAGTAACGCCGCGACTCCGGAGCCGTCGTCGTTGATGCCGGGGCTGACAGCAGAGCTGTCGAGGTGCGCGCCGACCATCACCACGTTGTTGGTGTCGCCGGACTTGGTTTGTGCCAGCACGTTTCGTGCCTTCTTCATGACCGGCTTGTTGTCCAGTACCAGCTTCACCGGCGCCGCGGTGCGGCGCAGCGCCGCATTTGCGTCGTTGCCGATGACGCCGACGGGGACGGTGAGTTGCTGGTAGTAGCCCGGCGTGAAAAGGCCGGCCGGGCTGCCAGTACCGGGGGCGGGGGCACTGACGACGAGCAAGCCTACGGCTCCCCTGTCGACGGCCGCGTTCTGCTTGTCGACGATCGAGCAGCCCGTATCGTCGACGACGGCGATCGCTCCCTTCATCGACGCCGTGCCGTAGTCGGCGGCGCGGCAGCCCGCAGCCGCCTTCTGTGGCCGCAGGGTCACTGCGCTCAGTCCGCCCCGCGGAGTGGTGATCAGAAGTGACGCTTGGTCCACGCTGTGGTTGCGACCGCCGATCGTCAGCTGCGGGTTCCCGCCCTCCGAGCGGTCGAGGATCTCGAACTCAGGAGTCTGGACATCAAACCCTTTGTCCTGAAGGAACTTTGCGACATAGTCCACGCTGGCGTCGTATCCGGGCGTCCCGTTGGCCCTGCTTCCGCCGTTCGCGTCGGCGATCTTCTGCAGTTCGTTCAGGTGCGCGTACATTCCGTCCGCACCGACCTTGCCAGCCAGTTCGGCCGCCAGATCCGGCGACGGGCCCGCGGTGTCCGGCGAAGAGCACGATGTCAGCACGGCGATCGCCGCAACGACTGCCGCCCAGCGCATCATGATTCGAGCACGTGGCGTGTGCGGTCGTCGCGGATCGGCACGCCGTTGCGCCCACCTTGGTCCTGTGCGTAGAGCGCGACGGCGTATGCCGCACCGCGACCGTTGATCTCAAGCGCGGTGGGGTCGACGTTCTTGATCGTGTCGGTGTCCTTGTGATAGTTCGGATCGAACGGCTGGCCCGCCTCACCGCCCCACCGCTCGGCCTGCTCGGGGGTCATCTTCTCCTCGGCGCCGGTGAACAGACCACCCGCGGCGACACCGGCAAGTGTGAAGCTGCTGAAGTCTGAACGGCCCTCGAATTGAATGTCTTCAGGGTTCTTTCCGGCACTCTTGAGATACGCCACGAGCGTGCGCTCGATACCCGCCGACCCTTCCGGGATGCGTGGCGCCTGCTGTTGGGGGTCCGGCGGCGCGGACTGATCCCCGTCGATGGTGAAGTAGCCGGGGTTGGGCGAGGCGATCATGTCGAAGTTCAGATAGAGCGAGAGGTCCATGAGCGCGTCGTGGTCAAGGGATGCCACGTAATCGTTGGACCCGAGCAGGCCGTATTCCTCGGCCCCCCAGAACCCGAAGCGCACCGCGAATTTCACGTCCGGCGAGCTGCCCAGCTGCAGCGCCGTTTCCAGTACCGCGGCCACCCCGGAGCCGTTGTCGTTGATCCCCGGCCCCTCCGCGACGCTGTCGAGGTGCGCACCCGTCATCACGACGTCCGAGGTGGACCCTGTCTTCGTCTGGGCGATCACGTTGCGGGTGCGCTCGACGCGCACGCCTGCGTTGAGTTTGAGGGTGGTCTGGCCCGGGCCGGTGCGTAGCTTCTCGCCGGTCGCCTTCGTGACTCCGATGACCGGAATCTTCACGTCGGTGTCGGGGCCGAGCGTGGCTCCCATCTCGTCGCCGTCGACATTGTTGGCGACGATCAGCGCGACCGCACCGCGTTCGGCGGCCACGGCCTGCTTGTCGCCGAACGGGCACTTGCCGCGGTCGACGAGCACGACCGCGCCCTTGACCGGCAGACCGTCGTAATCAGACGCGGTGCAGCCCGGCGAGTCCTCGACGCGGGCGGGCACCAGCTCACCCGCCACACCGTCGGGCCCGGTGCCGATGGTGTACTCCAGCGGAAAGGCCTCGACTTCGGCGCCCTGAAACGGTCACGGCCGGCTCATCGGCGTAGGGCAGGCGTACTTCGAACTCGGGGGTCTGCACGTCGAAACCCTTGTCGCGCAGTGTGTTCGCGACGTAGTCGACACTGGCGTCGTAGCCCGGACTACCGAGCGCCCGGTTACCCCCGTGCTCGTCGGCGATCTCCTGGAGTTTGGTGATGTGCGCCATCATCGCGTCTTTCGTCACTGCCTCTGACACCTTCTGCGCGAAGGCCGTGGCGGCCGTGGTGGGACCGGCGGGAGTCGGCCGGCGGCTCGGACGGCTGCGGACGCATTTCGCGTCCACATCCGGCCAGCACCATGACGGCGACCATCGACAGCGCGGCCATTCTCGAGAACGTTTTGTGCCCCATCGCCCACCACGTTATCCCGACCCGGCGTCACCGCGACCGGACACCTGCGCGACAACCAGATCGGCGACCGCCCGCATGCCTGCCGCGTTGGGGTGCAGGGGTGCGGGACGACCGGGCACAGGCACACCGAATCCGGTTGTCCACGGATCGGCGGACCACGCATGGTGGGCGGTGCTGTGCTCGGCGACGCGCACCAATTCACAGCCGGTGTCGGCGGCGGCCTCGGCGGTGGCCCGCGCCAATTCGGCCGCCACGTGACGCCCCGTCGCGACATCGGCGTCGGACAGCGGCGGCGCGGCAGTACCGGGCGGGGGCAGCAGCGTCAGGTAGTCGACGAACAACACCCTCGCTTCGGGTGCGCGCTCGCGCAGCGTTCGACCGACCTCCTTCAGCGACTCTGCGACCGTCGACCAGCGCGCGATCGCGGGCCGCGGGGTCGAGTTGCTCGCGTCAGCCGACGCACCCAGCAGCGGCAGCTTACGAATCAGCCGCGGCACGCCCGGCCGCGAACAACAGCGGCACATAGCCGACGTCGTTGCCGCCTATCGTCACGGTGACCAGATCCTCAGATCCCGTCGAGGGCGTCGATCTGCGGCGGTGCGCCGAACTGCCGTCTCGGCGAGCACATTGGCGGTCGTCGCACCGGAGTACGTCACGTCGACGAGGTCCAGGCCCAGCCTGTCGGCGACCAGATGTGGATAGTTGCGCGCCGAGCGGCCCGCCGAGCAGCGGTGCACCGTCGGCCCCTGGCCGGATGCCAGGCCCGGCGGCCATCGAACTGCCCAGCGCCACATACCGACTCATAGGGAGGGGCTGGAAGCCTGCGCCCAGAACCGCTTCGGGATCCGGCCCGCCTGGCGGGCCAGGTATCCGGCGGTGACGGCGGAGGCCATCGCAGCGGCCATCGTGGGCGGATCGGCGGCGCGGGTGACGGCGGTCGCGAGAAGCACTGCGTCGCAACCCAGCTCCATCGCCAGCGCGGCGTCGCTCGCGGTGCCGATGCCTGCGTCGAGCACCACCGGCACCGAAGCGTGTTCGACGATCATCTCGATATTGTGTGGGTTGGCGATGCCCAGCCCGGTTCCGATCGGCGAGCCCAGCGGCATGACGGCCGCGCAGCCGATGTCCTCGAGCCGGCGTGCGAGCACCGGATCGTCGTTGGTGTAGGGCAGCACGACGAACCCGTCGTCGACCAACTGCTCTGCGGCCCTGATCAATTCGACGGCATCCGGCAGCAGCGTGCGTTCGTCGGCGATGACCTCGAGCTTGACCCAATCGGTCTGCAGCGCTTCACGGGCGAGCTGGGCGGTCAGCACCGCCTCGGCAGCGCCCCGGCAGCCGGCGGTGTTCGGCAACGGCGTGATGCCGAGCCGGTTCAGCAGATCCAGCACACCGGTGCCGCCCTCGCTGTCGACGCGGCGCATCGCGACGGTCGTCAGTTCGGTGCCCGACGCCACCAGCGCCTCTTCCAGAACGGTGAGGTTCGCCGCGCCGCCCGTGCCGAGAATCAGGCGCGAACCGAACTCGCGACCGGCGATCGTCAGCTTCGTATCAACCACCCTGCACCGCCGTCACCACCTCCACCCGCGCGCCGTCGGCGAGCGTCGTCTGCCATTCCGACCGGGGAAGCACCGACCAGTCCACCGCCACCGCGATGCCCTTCGCCGCGAAACCCGAGCCGCTCCAACAACGCGGCGACGGTCGTCGCATCGTCGACCTCCACGGTTTCGTCGTTGACCGTGATTTTCATTGGATCCTCATCGCGCTTCCCACCAAATCGGCTTCGGGCAGCGGAACACCGTTCAGCTCGCCCAGTATCGCCTCGGCCGTCCACGGCGCCAGCAGAAATCCGTTGCGGCCGTGTCCACCTGCGACCAACGTGCGCTCGTCGAGCCGGCCGACGACGGGCAGCCCGTCGGGCGTCATCGGTCGCAGACCGGCTGCGCATTCGGCGAGTTCGTACTCCCCGAGCGCAGGCATCACCGCGCATGCGTCGTCGAGCAGTTCCCGCACCCCGGTGACGGCGGGCGCGGTGTCCCGACCGTGCTCGTACTGGGTGGCGCCGACGACCACGCCATCGTGGCGCGGCACGAGGTACACCTGGCGGCCGTGCACGCGGGCGCGGATCACGCGCTGCGGCACCGGCATACATCCCCGCCGCCAGCGCAGCCGAAGCACCTCGCCCTTCACCGGGCGGATCGGCAGGCCGGGCCACAGCGACGGCGCGTCGATGCCGTTCGCGATCACCACGGTGTCCGCCCGAGCTTCGGTCAACGCGCCGACCGGTGGCGCCCACTGCACCCCGAGACGTTCGCAATGCGCGGCGAGGGCATCGACGACCGCCCGATTGTCCACGGCCAGTTCGGTTTCCGCGCGAAAGCCGTGACGAATGCCCTGGGCGAGCAGCGGTTCGATCTCGCGCGCAGCCGCGTGGTGAGTGTCACCGGATGCCCCTGGGCGGCCAACCACTCGCCGACGGTCTTCAGGTCCGCGGCGTCGGCCCGGTCGACGGCGACCACGAGCGATTCGCGCGCGGTGACGACGCGCTCGGGCAGACCGTCGAGGAAACCTCGCGCCCACCTGGTTCCACATGGCCAGCGATGCCAGCCCAAGCCGCAGCAGACGTTCCTCGCCGGGCCAGCCCTCACTGTGCGGGGCGAGCATGCCGCCGGCGACCCATGACGCGCCGTACTCGTCGCTGCGGTGAACGCGCACGGCCCAGCCGTCGAGTGCGGCACGGCGCGCGACGGACAGCCCGATGACGCCGCCACCGATGACGGCGAGCTGATCCCTGTTGCACAGTCCAGTCCCTCCCTTCGCCGGCATGACCCGGATCAGGTGTGACGGTAAGGGCAGGGCGTGCCCACTCTCAGCCCCCGGTCTCGGGACTCCCGTGTCGACTCCCCAGAGTACTAGGACCGCGCCAGTGTCATGGGCGCCTTCGCCGCCGCCGACCGCCGACGGTGCCGCGCCGCGCGCATCAGCATCTTGGGTCGCAGCAGGTTCGCGGGGGGATCCAGCAGACCGACGACCCGCAGGAACTGTTCGGCGACCTCGACGTCGTACTCCGCGACGGCCCCGAGCCGGTCGGCGTACCCGTTGGTCAGGCGAACCGACAGCGGCCTGTTGCCCTCGATCTCCGGCAGGTTGAGGTCGGCGCCGGCCGCGAACTTCCATGCGACAGCGATGGGTTTGGCCGCGGCACGGAAGTACCGGCGCGCCAGATCGTTGGGACCGTCCTGCAGACACCGGTCCAGCGCTTCCGCCTGGAGCAACGCCACGGTCATGCCCTGCCCGTAGATGGGATTGAAACTGCACATCGCATCGCCGAGGACCAGCAGCCCGTCGGGGAACCGGCGCAGCTTGTCGTACCTGCGCCACCGGCTCTCGGGGTAGCCGAACCGACTCACCTCGGCAAGCGGTTCGCCGGCGCGGACCGCGTCGACCAGATGCTCGGGCGCGAACGACGGCGGCGAACGCAACCATCTCGGCGAATTCGTCGGGCGGCCGACGCCCGGCCACGCCGAATACCGTCAACATCCACGTGTCGTCCTCGTGGGCCAGCAGTGCCATTCCGGTCGGCCTGCCGGGAACCGGGCTGACAAGGACGATCTTCTCCCGCAGGGTGCCCGGCGGCAGTCGCAGCAGCTGACTCGAGTACGTCACGCGGACCTTGACCTGTTCCTCGGGCGGCCGGCCGTATCCCAGCGCCTCCAGGAATGCCGGTGTCCGCGCGGCGCGCCCCGTCGCGTCGACCACCAGGTCGGCGTCCAGCACGTGTTCTCGTGCTCGCTGTGCGGCTCTGATCCGCGCACCCGTGACCCGGTCCCCGTCCGCATTACGACATCAGCTCGACCACGTCGTACCCATCCAGCATGACTCACATTGCCGATCGCGCGAAGCCGCTGCCGGACAAGACTTTCCAGCAATGGACGACTCGGCGAATGAGCAGCGGTGGAACATTGACGAAGCCTCCGCTGCGCGGTATGTCACGTGACCCCCGGCCGACATGTGCATCTCCGACAGGTCGCGGTAGTCGAGCATCGGGCACGCCCGCGCCGACGAGGTCATCGGTGAATCCCGGGAAGAACTCGGCGAGCACCGCCAACCCTCTCCCGAGAATCGCGTGACCGTGCCTGACCCTGCGGGACGCCCCGCCGGTTGGCCGACCCCGGCGGGAGCACATCGCGTTCGACCACAGTCACCGTTTCGTAATAGTCCGCGAGCACACGCGCGGCCGACAGCCCGCCCATGCTCGCCCCCAGCACCACCGCGTGTTCACCGATTTTCGCCATGCCTCGACCATTCCGCGGCCGGCCGGCGCGGGCATAGCGTAGTCGGCTACGTCAGTCCCGAACCCGGTCGCTAGCGTCGCGGTGTGCACAAACCTTCAGACCGCCTGCGCTCGCGTCTGACCGAGCGCAGCTGTACCTGTGCACCGACGCCCGGCGCGAGCGCGGCGACCTCGCCGAATTCGCCGACGCGGCGCTGGCAGGCGGGGTCGACATCATCCAGTTGCGGGACAAGGGCTCGCCGGGTGAGCAGCGGTTCGGGCCGCTGGAGGCGCGCGAGGAACTCGAGGCGCTGGCCATCCTCGCCGACGCCGCGCGCCGCCACGACGCACTGCTGGCCGTCAACGACCGGGCCGACATCGCGGTGGCCGCTGGTGCGGACGTACTGCACCTCGGCCAGGACGACCTGCCGCTGTCCGATCGCACGCGCATCATCGGTACCGGCCCGCTGATCGGCCGATCCACCCACGACGACGCCCAGGTGGCCGCGGCGACGTCAGAAGATGTCGACTACTTCTGCGTCGGGCCGTGCTGGCCTACGCCGACAAAACCGGGCCGCGCGGCACCGGGCCTTGACCTGGTGCGCGCGGCGGCGCAGTCGGGAACTCGGCAAGCCGTGGTTCGCCATCGGCGGGATCGATTCGGCGCGGCTGGGCGAGGTCATCGCCGCCGGGGCGCGCCGGGTCGTCGTGGTGCGCGCGATCACCGCGGCCGACGATCCACGCGCGGCGGCGCGACTACTGAAAGACGAGCTCAGAGCTGCTTGTTGACCAGCAGCGGGATGGCCGCGGATTCGGTGCGCAACCGCGCCCAGCTGGCGGCGAAGCCGGGGTGCAGCGGCAAGTCGCCGACATCGTCCTCGGCGACCCAGCGAAGCTCCGCACTCTCCCGATTGGGTGTGGTTGCCAGCTGTTCGGAGGCGTCGGCGATGACGGTCGTGTAGCTCCAGTAGGAGTCGTTCGTCGCCGAACACCTCTTTGGTGATGACCTTCGTACGCACGGTGAGCTGGTCTTCGGACAGCCCGGCCTCCTCGTGCGCTTCCCGGATGGCGGCCTGCTCCACGGTTTCGTGGCTGTCCCGCGCACCGCCCGGTAGACCCCACGTTCCGCCCTGGTGACTCCATGCCGCGCGGTGTTGCAACAGCACCGCCGCGGAACCGTCATGGTGCGGCGCCCGCAGCATCAGACCGGCCGCGCCGTGCCTACCCCAGAACCACGAGCCGGAGTCGGACACCACCCAGCCGTCACCATCGCCGCGCACGCGTTCAGAATACGGACGCGCGTCTTCGATGAAGCTCTTAGTATTTTTTTATAGAGTGGAAGCGGTCGGGAACGATAGCCGGGAAAGCACCAGTCGGACAAAAGTGATGGAGTCCGCGCACACGTGACTGTGGAGTTGGCGCACCCGTCGACGGAGCCTCTCGCGTCGCGGTCGCCCACAACACCAGCGCACCCACGCTGGTGGTTCCTCTGGACCACCCCGGGCCGGATTCTGAGCATCGGCGTCGTGCTGTCCGCGTTGGTGATCGGCAGCGCCTTTGCCACCTCGACGACCATCAACGACCGGCAAGCCGCACTGACGACCGTTCTCAACCACACCGAACCATTGGCGTTCGCCGCCGGGCAGCTCTACACCACGCTGTCGGTTGCCGACGCCGCGGCGGCCACGGCGTTCATCGCCGGCGCCGAACCGCGTGACGTCCGGCAGCGCTACGAGCAGGCGATCACCGATGCCTCGGTGGCGGTCACCCGGGCGTCGAGCGGACTCACCGACGAGCCGATGGTGCAACTGCTCGGCCGGGTCAACGCCGAACTCTCGGTGTACACCGGGCTGGTCGAGACGGCGCGCACCAACAACCGGGCCGGAAATCCCGTCGGTTCCTCGTACCTGTCCGAGGCCTCGGCGTTGATGCAGACCCGGATCCTGCCCGACGCGCAGCGGCTCTACGAGGAGACCTCGCTCCGGGTGGACGCCGAGACGACAGCATCGACGAGGATTCCCGGTCCGGTGATCCTCGTCGTACTCGCGACGCTGTTGTTCGGTGTCTTCGCCAATCGGTGGCTGGCCCGCCGGACCCGTCGGCGAATCAACATCGGCTTCATCGCAGGCGGGATGGCGGTGCTGATCATGCTGGTGTGGGTAGGAACGGCGCTGATCATCTCGACCGCCGACAGCCGCAGCGCCAAAGACACTGCGGCCGAATCGCTCAAGACCGTCACCAATCTCGCGATCACCGCGCAGCAGGCCCGGGCCGACGAGACCCTTTCGCTGATTCGCCGCGGCGACGAAGACGTCCGCAAGCAGTCCTACTACCAGCGCATCGATGTCATGCAGCAGCAGCTCTCGGACTACCTCGCCCGCGACGACGTGATCGACAAGACCGATTTGGCCGATGCCGAGGCGCTGCTCAAGCGGTGGCGTGCGGCCGACGACCGGATCAACGCCTACATCGCGGTCGGCAACTACCAGGCCGCCACGCAGGTGGCACTTGGCACCGGCGAAGACGACTCCACCCCCGCGTTCAACAAGCTCGACGACGCGCTCGGCAAGGGCATCGAGGAAAGCCGCAGTCAGCTCCGCAGCGACATCGTCAACGCCCACCGCGTGCTGTCCGGCGCTACCGTCGGCGCCGCGGTGCTGTCGGTCGTGGCGGCGTTGGCGGTGGCGCTGGGGTTGTGGCCAAGGTTAAGTGAGTACCAGGATGAGTGAAGAAGACTCGCGGCCATCCTCGCCACGACGGCGGTGCTGGCCGGCTGCGCGCAGGCGTCATCGGTGATTCAGACTCCCGGTGTCACCCTCCCTCCGCCGACGCCCGCGGGCATGCAGGAAGTGCCACCCGAAATCGGTGCGCGTCCCAGCGGAACCCGAAGACGAGTGTGACCGCACCGCGAGCCTGCGGCCGTTCAACAACCGGGCCGACGCCGACGCCGCGGTCGAGAACATCCGGAACCGCGGGCGGCTGATCGTCGGACTCGACATCGGCAGCAACCTGTTCTCCTTCCGCGATCCGATCACCGGCGAGATCACGGGGTTCGACGTCGACATCGCCGGCGAGATCGCACGCGACATCTTCGGCACCCCGTCACAGGTCGAGTACCGCATCCTGTCGTCGGCCGACCGGATCGCCGGGTTGCAGAACAACCAGGTGGACGTCGTCGTCAAGACGATGACCATCACCTGCGAGCGCAAGAAGCTCGTCAACTTCTCCACGGTCTACTTCAATGCCAACCAGCGGATCCTGGCAGCGCGCGATTCGACGATCTCGGAGCCGTCGGACCTGTCCGGTAAGCGGGTGTGCGTCGCGAAGGGCACGACGTCGCTGCAGCGGATCCAGGAGATCACCCCGCCGCCGATCATCGTCGGCGTCGTCGCGTGGGCAGACTGCCTGGTGGCGTTGCAGCAGCGGCAGGCCGACGCGGTGAGCACCGACGACTCCATCCTGGCCGGGCTGGTGGCGCAGGACCCCTACCTGCACATCGTCGGGCCGAGCCTCAACGAGGAGCCCTACGGAATCGGAATCAACCTGCAGAACACCGGGCTGGTGCGCTTCGTCAACGGCACGCTGGAGCGCATCCGCCGCGACGGTACGTGGAACACGTTGTACCGCAAGTGGTTGACGGTGCTCGGCCCCGCCCCCGCACCACCAGTGGCAAGGTATTCGGGCTGATGGCCGAGGCGCATTCAGAAGAATTCGACGAAGCACGGACCGGGCGACCCGGACACCGCCGGCCAGCCTCGACGACCTGGACCTGGATTTCGACAGCGCCGCCACGATGCGGCCGATGGCCACCCAGGCGGTCTTCCGCCCGCACTTCGACGACGACTCAGAGGGGACGTCCGTCGGCACCGGCGAGACCGAACCACAAGATCACACGACGGCGACGCGGGCGTTGTCGCCGACGCGCCGCCTCGGCGGCGGCCTCGTCGAGATCCCCCGGGTGCGCGCGAAGGATCCGCTCGAAGCGTTGATGACCAATCCGGTGGTCGCGGAGTCCAAGCGGTTCTGCTGGAACTGCGGCCGCCCGGTCGGCCGGTCAACCGGATGACGGCGACGCGCTGTCCGAGGGCTGGTGCCCCCACTGCGGAAGTGCGTATTCCTTTCTGCCGCAGCTGAGCCCGGGCGACATGGTCAACGACCAGTACGAGATCAAGGGCTGCATCGCGCACGGTGGACTCGGCTGGGTGTACCTGGCCTTCGACCACAACGTCAACGAACGCCCGGTCGTGCTGAAGGGTCTGGTGCATTCCGGTGACGCCGAAGCGCAGAAGATCGCGATGCTCGAGCGCCAGTTCCTCGCCGAGGTCACCCATCCGGGGATCGTGAAGATCTACAACTTCGTCGAGCACGACGACAAGCACGGCAACCCCGTCGGCTACATCGTGATGGAGTACGTCGGCGGCACCTCGCTCAAGCAGGCCAAGGGCGGCGAGAAGGTGCCGGTCGCCCAGGCCATCGGCTACATGCTGGAGATCCTGCCCGCCCTCGGCTATCTGCACTCGATCGGCCTGGCCTACAACGACCTGAAACCCGAGAACATCATGATCACCGAGGAACAGCTCAAGCTGATCGACCTCGGGGCGGTGTCGACCATCAACTCGTTCGGATACCTCTACGGCACACCGGGTTACCAGGCGCCGGAGATCGTGCGCACCGGGCCGACGGTCGCCACCGACATCTACACCGTCGGCCGCACCCTGGCGGCGCTGACACTGAACATGCGCACCCGCAAGGGCCGATACACCGACGGACTGCCCGAGGACGATCCGGTGCTCGCGGAATACGACTCGTTCGCCCGGCTGTTGCGCCGCGCCATCGATCCGGATCCGCGGCGGCGATTCGCCAGCTCGGAGGAGATGACGAGTCAGCTGCTCGGCGTGCTGCGCGAAGTGGTGGCCCGCGACACCGGTGTGCCGCGCCCCGGCCTGTCGACGGTGTTCTCCGCCTCGCGTTCGACGTTCGGGGTGGACCTGCTGGTCGCCCACACCGACGTGTACCTCGACGGACAGGTGCATTCCGAGCGGCTGACCGCGCAGGACATCGTCAAGGCGCTGCAGGTGCCGCTGGTCGATCCGGCCGACGTCGGCGCGACGGTGTTGTCGGCGAGCGTGCTCACACAACCCGTGCAGACGTTGGACTCGTTGCGCGCCGCCCGCCACGGTGCGCTCGATTCTGAGGGCATCGACCTGTCGGAGTCGGTCGAACTGCCGCTGATGGAGGTGCGCGCATTGCTCGACCTCGGTGATGTCGCCAAGGCCACCCGCAAGCTCGACGATCTCGCCGAGCGGGTCGGCTGGCGGTGGCGGCTGGTGTGGTTCCGCGCCGTGTCAGCGATGCTGACCTCCGACTACGACTCCGCCACAAAGTATTTCACCGAGGTGCTCGACACCCTGCCGGGTGAGTTGGCGCCCAAGCTTGCCCTGGCCGCCACGGCTGAGCTGGCCGGCGCTCAGATCGACGAAGCCCCGCAGCGCAAGTTCTACGACACGGTGTGGTCCACCGACAACGGCGTCATCTCGGCGGGCTTCGGATTGGCGCGTTCGGAGTCGGCGGCAGGAGACCGGGACGCCGCCGTGCGGACGCTGGACCAGGTGCCCGTCATGTCGAGGCACTTCACCACTGCGAGGCTGACGAGCGCGGTGACATTGCTGTCCGGGCGGTCGACGAACGAGGTCACCGAACAACACATCCGTGACGCGGCGCGACGCGTTGAAGCGCTACCGGACACCGAGCCGCGAGTGCTGCAGATCCGGGCGCTGGTGCTCGGCACCGCGATGGATTGGCTGGCCGACAACACCGCGAGCACCAACCACATCCTCGGCTTCCCGTTCACCGAACACGGGCTGCAACTCGGCGTCGAATCGTCGCTACGCAGCCTCGCGCGCGTCGCACCCACCCAGGCGCACCGCTATGCGCTGGTCGATCTGGCCAACAGCGTGCGCCCCACGCTCGACCTTCTAACTAGCCGAACTACGAAATCCGTTGCGTCTTACGGCGACAAGATGCCTGGTCAGCAACAATTCCCTTATCAAGATGCCATAGTCATTCCACGAATTCCGTAGTAGCGTTTACCTCAGGTTGAGTTTCCAGCCCAATGCGGCGGCTTTAAGACAAAGGGCCCCACCCCCTGACGGAATCCACGGCGAGATCCTTTCGCCTCAGGAGGCCCATCGTGACGATAAGTACCTCCCGGGTATTCAGACCCGACCCCGAATCCGTCGGCAAGCGCGAGGTGCACCACCGTGCGGCCTTCGAGGCGCATCGCGACACTCCGTCGACGGTCACTATCACCGTCGAGGGCGAGATCGACGCGACCAACAGCCGTGAACTCGCCGGCTACGTCCAGCGCCATATCGCAGGGGCGGAGCACGTCGTCCTCGACCTGCGCCTGGTGGACTTCTTCTGGCCACCGCCGGCTTCGCCGCACTGCACAACATCAACGTGATCTGCTGCGGAAGCGATGCCACGTGGGTGCTGCAGGCGGGCAGACAGGTGCGTCGCCTCCTGGCGATCTGCGATCCGGACGGTGCCCTGCCGCTCGAGAAGGCGCCGCTGCTCACCGCAGTTCGAGTAATCACCGAAACGCAGGCCCTGGCGATCGCCAGCTCCTCGTCGGTGGGAATCACCAGCACGGTCGTCGCCGAGCTGTCCGCCGAGATTCGCCGCGCCGCCTTGCTGCGGCTTTGCGTTGAGCTGCTCGTCGAGTTCGATGCCCAGCGCCGACATCCCGCTCAGCGCGTCGCGGCGGACCGCGGCGTCGTTCTCACCGACGCCCGCGGTGAAGGTGATGACGTCGGCGGACCCGAGCACGGCGAGGTACGCGCCGATGTACTTGCGTAGCCGGTGGATGTAGACGTCGTAGGCCAATTGCGCTGCTGCGTCACCGGATTCGATGCGCTGGCGGACCACCCGGAAGTCGATCTCGCCGCCGAGGCCGAGCATTCCGGCGCGACGGTTGAGCATCGACTCGATGTCCTCGACGCTCATCTTGGCGGTGCGCCAGAGGTAGGTGATGACCCCCGGGTCGATGTCGCCGGATCGGGTGCCCATCACCAGGCCCTCCATCGGCGTCAGACCCATCGACGTGTCCACCGGCCGCCCACCGACGATCGCCGACGCCGACGCCCCGTTGCCGAGATGCAGCACGATCTGACGCAGCGAATCCAGGGGTGCATCGAGGAATACGGCCGCCTGCTCGCTGATGTACTGGTGCGACGTGCCGTGGAATCCGTAGCGCCGGATATTCCACTGCGCGGCGATGTCGCGATCGATGGCGTAGGTCGCCGCAGCGGGAGGCAGGTCGTGGAAGAAGGCGGTGTCGAACACGGCGATGTGCGGAAGATCGGGAAGCGCCTTGCGGGCCACCTCGATACCCAGCAGCGCAGGCGGATTGTGCAGCGGCGCAAGCGAAGACAGCTCATCGAGCTTGGCGATCAGCGCGTCGTCGACGAGCGTGGGCTCATACAGGTCCGGCCCGCCGTGCACCACTCGGTGCCCGACGGCGACCAGTCCGGCCATGTCGTCGGCCAACTCGTCGAACACCACCTGCAGCGCCGCGGCGTGGTCGGGAACTCCGCCTTCCTCGATCCGTCCCCGATCCGCTCGACGATGCCGTCGGCCACCATGTCACCCGAATCCGCATCCACCACCGCATATTTCAGCGACGACGAACCCGAATTCACCACCAGAACGCGACTCACAGCGACTGCGCCTGGATCGCCGTGATCGCGACGGTGTTGACGATGTCCTCGACCAGCGCACCCCGCGACAGATCGTTCACCGGCTTCTTCAGGCCCTGCAGCACCGGGCCGATCGCGATCGCGCCGGCGCTTCGCTGCACGGCCTTGTAGGTGTTGTTGCCGGTGTTGAGGTCGGGGAAGATCAGCACGGTGGCGCGGCCGGCGACTTTCGAGTCGGGCATCTTCGTCTTGGCCACCGACGGCTCGACCGCCGCGTCGTACTGGATCGGTCCGTCGACCAGCAGCTCCGGCTCCCGCTCGCGGACGAGTTCCGTTGCGGCCCTGACCTTGTCGACGTCGACGCCGGAGCCGCTGGTTCCGGTCGAATACGACAGCATGGCCACCCGCGGATCGATGCCGAACCTGCGCGGCGGTGCGCGCCGACGAGACGGCGATGTCGGCGAGTTGTTCCGATGTCGGATCCGGCACGATCGCACAGTCACCGTAGGCGAGCACCCGGTCCGCGAGACACATCAGGAAGATGCTCGACACCGTCGAGACGTCCGGGCAGCGTCTTGATGATCTCGAACGAGGGCCGCACGGTGTGGGCGGTGGTGTGGCGAGCGCCCGACACCATGCCGTCCACCATGTCGTTGTGCACCAGCATGGTGCCGAAGTACGAGACGTCGTGGATGATCTCGCGGGCCTGCTCGACGGTGACGCCCTTGTGCTTGCGCAACTCGGCGTACTGTTCGGCGAACTTGTCGCACAGCTCGCTGGTCTGCGGGTTGATCACCGCAGCCGCCGACAGATCGAGGCCCAGTTCGGCTGCACGCGCCCGGATCTGGGCTTCCTCGCCGAGGATCGTCAGATCGGCGACGCCGCGCTGCAGCAGCCGCCCCGCCGCGGTGAGGATGCGATCGTCGTCACCCTCGGGCAGCACGATGTGCTTGCGGTCCGAGCGCGCCCAGTCCAGCAGCTGGTAGGTGAACATCTGCGGAGTGACGACCGACGGGATGGCAATCGTCAACTGCGCCAGCAGATCCGCGGTATCGACGTGCTCGTCCATCAGCGCAAGCGCGGTGTCGATCTTGCGCAGTGAGGTTGCGGTGACCCGGCCCCGCGCCGAGGCCACCCGGCTGGCGGTCTCGAACGTGCCGAACCTCGTGGTGATGATCGGCAGCCGCAGTCCCAGCCCCGACACCAGCGACGCGATCGACGGATGCAGCTCGAGACCGCCGTTGAGGATGAGGCACGACAGCGACGGAAAGCCCTCCGCGGCATGGGCACTCACCACCGCCAGCACGACATCGGATCGGTCGCCCGGCGTGATGACGGCGACGCCCTCCTTCAGCCGCTCCAGCACGTGCTCGGCGGTCATGCCGGCCACCAGCACATGCATCGCCTCGCGTGACAGCAGCGCGGGATCGCCCGCGATCACGGTGCCCTCGACAGCTGCCTGCAATTCGGCGACCGAAGGCGCGACCAGCAGCGGCTCCTCGGGCAGCACGTAGCACTTCGGGCCGAACGGCTCGAGCGCCGCGGCCATGGCGTCCATGCTCGCCGGGGTCGCAGCGGTTGGCCACCACCGCCGCGGTGTGTGCGTGCTGGGCTGCGCATCTCGGCCAGGCACACGTCGACGATCTGGGCGACCTGCTCGGGGCTGCGGTCCTTGGCCTTCACCGCGAGCACGACGGGCGCGCCGAGGTTGGCCGCGATGCGCGCGTTCGTCGACAACTCGCTCGGCGCGGCGACGTCGGTGTAGTCGCTGCCGACGATCAGCACCGCGTCGCACTGGTCGGCCACCCGGTGATACCGGTCGACGATGTCGCCGATGGCGGCGTCGGGATCCTCGTGCAGCTGCTGGTAGCTGACGCCGACGCAGTCCTCGTAGGGCAGGCCCGCGGTGGCCTGCGAAAGCAGCAGCTCCAGGATGTAGTCGCGGTCCTCGCCGAGGCGGGTGATGGGGCGGAACACGCCGACCTTGGCGACGGTCGCGGCCAGCCGGTGCAGGATGCCCAGCGCGATCGTCGACTTGCCGGTGTCGCCTTCTGGTGAAGCGACGTAGATCCCCGAAGTCGGCTCAGCGGGCACGGGACCAGCCTAGGGCAAGGGTCAGACCGTTCGCTCGGCCTGCGTGGCTGGTGCGGCCGGGGTGGCCGGGTGACCGGGGTGGCCGGCCTCAGGGGCCGGCGACATAGCTGCACGGTCGCGAACACTCGAATCATGCTGTGCTCGTTATGTTTCGGCGCGCAGTCTCAGCCGAGCTTGCGCAGCCGCGGCTCCAGGTCCTTGCTGGAACAGCTCGAGGAACCGGCGCTGATCGTGCCGAGGGTCGTGGAACACCAGGTGATTCAGCCCCCACTTCGACGTACTGGCCGACCATCTCGACCGCCTCGTCGGGATCCGATGCGACGATCCAGCGCTTGGCGACCTGCTCGATGGGCAGCGCGTCGGCGGCCTTCTCCATCTCGATGGGGTCGTTGATGCTGTGCTTCTGCTCGGCGGTCAGCGACAGCGGCGCCCAGAACCGGGTGTTCTCCAGCGCCAGCTTCGGGATCGGGGTCGTAGGAGATCTTGATCTCGATCATCCGGTCGATGCTGTCGGGGTCGCGGTCGGCGGCCTCCGCGCCCTCCTTGACCGCGGGGATCAGCTTGTCCTTGTAGAGCTCCTCGCCCTTGCCGGACGTGCAGATGAACCCGTCGCCCGCGCGGCCCGCGTACTTGGCCACCTGCGGTCCGCCCGCGGCGATGTAGATCGGGATGCCACCCTCGGGAACGTCGTAGATCGATGCGCCCTTGGTGTTGTAGTACTCGCCCTCGAAGTCGACGCGGTCGCCGAGCCACAGCTCGCGCATCAGTTTGATCGACTCGCGCAGGCGGGCGTAGCGCTCCTTGAACTCGGGCCACTCACCCTCGTACCCGGTCGCGATCTCGTTGAGCGCCTCACCGGTGCCCACCCCGAGGAAGATCCGGTCCGGGTACAGGCAGCCCATGGTCGCGAAGGCCTGCGCGATGACGGCCGGGTTGTAGCGGAACGTCGGCGTCAGCACCGACGTGCCGAGGACCAGCCGCTCGGTGCGCTCGCCCACCGCGGTCATCCAGGCGAGCGAGAACGGCGCATGGCCACCCTCGTGGCGCCACGGCTGGAAGTGGTCGCTGACGGTCGCGCTGTCCATGCCGTGCGCTTCGGCGGCGACGCCGAGCTCGACGAGTTCCCGCGGGGCGAATTGCTCCGCCGACGCCTTGTATCCGAGTTTCAGTTCAGGCACGCCTCATTTCTACCCTCCTGCCTAAACTCGCGTCATGGCAGCAGCGCTGGACGCCATCACAGACCGCGTCCACTTCGCCTACACCGACCTCGTCAACTGGACCCTGGTCACCGACGGTGACGGCGTGATCCTGATCGACACGGGGTTCCCCGGCAATCGTGACGACGTGCTGGACTCGCTGCGCCGGCTCGGCTTCGGCGTCGACGACCTCCGCGCGATCCTGTTGACACACGCCCACATCGATCACTTCGGTTCTGCCATCTGGTTCGCGAAAACCCATGGCACACCGGTGTATTGCCACGCCGCGGAGGTCGGCCACTCCAAGCGGGAGTACCTGGAGCAGGTCTCGCCGGTCGACATCGCCAAACACATCTGGCAGCCGCGCTATCTCAAGTGGTCCGTGGCGATCACCCGAAAGGGCGGGATGACCCACGACGGCATCCCGAGCACGCAGGCGCTGACCGAGGACGTCGCCGCTCGCCTCCCCGGCGCGCCGGTGGCGATCCCCACCCCGGGACATACGGGCGGGCACTGCTCGTTCCTGGTGGACGGCGTACTGATCGCCGGCGACGCCCTGGTCACCGGCCACCCACTGGCATCGCATACCGGGCCGCAGCTTCTGCCGAAGCTGTTCAACCACGACCAGGACGGCTGCCTGCGCAGCCTGGCCGCGCTCGGGCTGCTGGACACCGAGATACTGCTTCCTGGTCACGGCCCGGTGTGGCGGGGTTCGATCCGGGAGGCCTCGGCCAAGCAGGCTCAGGCTTCCGCCGGCTGAGCCGGCAATCAGGCCAAAGTGTTGTAGCCGAGCAGGAACAACGCCGTAAGACACAGGCCGCACGCCACCACGACGGTGGGCATCAGGATCATGCTGTCGAGTTCGTCGTCGTCGAGCACTTCACTCTCGAAGCGGCCGAACAGCACGCGCGCGATGCCGGTCCTGCGGAAGGTTCGCACCATGGCCCGCACCGGCTTGGTGCCACGCCTGCGACCGATGAACACCCGCGACGCCAAGCCGAAGACCACCGTCAGCGCGGCGGCGGCGAGGAGCAGCCACCCGACCGCCGTCTGTGACAAGGACATTTCCACCCCCGGTGTCGCCACGACACCTGCGGGCCAGCCTATATGCCGAGATGCTCGCGCAGCGTGTGCCCGGAATATCCGGTGCGGAACGTGCCGCGCTCCTGAAGCAACGGCACCACGTTGTCGACGAATTCGTCGAGTCCGCGCGGCGTGAGGTGGGGCACCAGGATGAACCCGTCGCAGGCATCCGACTGGACGTACAGGTCGATCTGCTCGGCGATCTGCGCGGCGGTGCCGACGAATTGCTCGCGGCTGGTGACGGCGATGACCAGCTCGCGAATGGACAGGTTGCCTGCGTCGGCGCGTTCACGCCATGCGGCGGCCACGGCCTTGGGATCGCCGTGGCGCACCCGCCCCTGGGTGACGGTGGGATCGTCGGCCGGTTCGACATCGGGTAGCGGGCCGTCGGGGTCGTAGCCGGACAGGTCGCGCTGCCATACCTGTTCGAGCATCGCGATCGCGGTCTGCGGCGTCACTTGCTGGCGCCTGATGTGGCGCGCCTTGTCCGCGGCCTCCTCGGCGGTGTCGCCGAGCACGAACGTAGCCGCCGGAAACACCTTGAGCCGGTCGGGGTCTCGCCCGTACGACTCGGCGCGGTTCTTGACGTCGGTGTAGTAGGCCTGGCCGGACTCCAAGGAGGAGTGCATCGTGAATGCCGCATCGGCGTACTTGGCCAGGAAGGCTCGGCCGTCGGCGGAGTCACCCGCCTGCAGCAGTACGGGATGGCCTTGCGGTGCGGGAGGCAGGGTGGCGACACCTCGCACGTCGAACTGTGGTCCCCGATGTTCGACGACACGAATGCGGCTGGGGTCGACGTAGATTCCGTTCTCGCGATCGGCGACGACGGCGTCGGGTGCCCAGCTGTCCCAGAACTCGCGGGCAACGGTGACGAACTCCTCGGCCCGCTTGTAGCGATCGGAGTGGTCGAGAAACCCTCCGCGGCGGAAATTCTCGCCGGTGAACGCGTCCGACGAGGTGACCATGTTCCAGCCGGCGCGGCCATCGGACAGATGGTCGAGGGTGGCGAATTGCCTTGCGACTTCGAATGGTTCGTTGAAGGTCGTGTTGATGGTCCCGGTCAGGCCGAGACGGTCGGTGACCGCGGCAAGTGCGGCGAGCACGGTGAACGTGTCGGGCCGGCCGACGACATCGAGGTCGTGGATGCGTCCGCGGTGTTCGCGCAGCCGCAGGCCTTCGGCGAGGAAGAAGAAGTCGAACAGGCCCCGCTCGGCGGTCTGGGCCAGGTGGATGAACGAGTCGAACTCGATCTGGCTACCCGATTCGGGGCTCGACCAGACCGTGGTGTTGTTGACGCCGGGAAAATGTGCGGCCAGATGGATCTGCTTGCGGTCCTTACCTTCCCGTCGACTCATAGTCCCCACCTCTTCGCAAGCAGTTCGTGGCCGTGAAGCCGGTCGGAATGGGAGTGCGTGACGGAGGTGACGACGAGCTCGTCGGCGGCGGTGACGCGCTGCAGGGTCTCGAGCTTGCTCGCGACCTCATCAGGATCGCCGACGAATTGAGTTGCGGTGCGGTCCTTCACGACCTCCAGCTGTTCGTCGGACAGCGGTTCGACGGCGCCGGGATCCGGGTATGGGATAGCCCCTTCGCCTGCTCGGATCGAGTACACCCAGTGGCCGTAGCTCGACGCCAGGTGACGTGCGGCCTCGGTGTCGTCGGCGACCACGACGTCCGCCGACACCACCACGTAGGGCTCGGACAACGCCGCCGAAGGTCGGAAGGCTGCGCGGTAGACGTCGATCGCGTCCAGGGCCGTCGCGGGTGTGATGTGGTAACTCGCCACGAACGGAAGTCCGCGGGCACCCGCGACCTGCGCGCTCTGCCCCTTGCTGCTGCCGAACACCCACGGCGTCAACGTGGCCGCCCCCTCACCCGGGCGTGGCGTGCGCGTCGACTGTGCCGACCTGGTGCGCAATCCGGTAGCTGCCGTCGATCATCGCCAGGATGTCGTCGACCTGATCGGCGAAATCCGGCGCAACCGCCTCGGGCTGCTGCAGGACCGACATCTTCGCGCGCAACCGCGGGTTGCGCATCAGCGCGCTGATATCGAAAGGCGGCGGTACGACGACACCACCGATATTGCGCCATTCAGTTGGCGGCTCGGGCTTCGGCTTCGACGTGGCGTCGTTCGATCGCCTCCCTGCGCCGCTGTCCCGACCGCCCGACGCCGAGATCGATGCGGCCGGGATGAAACGCGTCGAGGATGCCGAAGCTCTCGACGACCGCGATGGCGGTCGTCTGGCCGAGTTGCACCGCGGCGGCGCCAACCCGGATTGTGTTGGTGGCGGCGGCGATCTGACCGATGAGAACTGCGGGCTGCGAGGATGCGACCGCGACGAAGTGGTGTTCGGCGACCCAGTAGCGCTTGTAACCCCACTGCTCGGCGTGCTGGGCGAGATCCACCGAGTTACGCAATGCCGTGGCGGCATCGGTACCTTCGCTGATCGGCGAGAGGTCCAGTATCGACAGCGGGACAGTCATGACTGCTCCGCCTTGACATAGCGGTTCTCGGCGACCGACAGGCCAAGACGTTCTCGCAACGTCTCGCCATCGTCGTACGCCCTACGGAACTGACCCGCCCGCTGCAGAATCGGCACCACCTCGTCGACGATGATGGGCAGATCGATGGCGTTGACGGAGGGCCGCAGCCGGATACCGTCGATGCCGGACCGCTGCCATCGGCCGATCAACTCAACCAGCTCTTCGGGTGTGCCGTCGAAGACCAGTGCATCCGACCGCGGGTCGGTGATTCCCGAGAAGGATACGAACACGTCGGCATAGATTTTGAGTTCGCTGCCGCCCGCCTGCGTGATCGCACTCGACGATCGACCGAAGCGAGCCGTCGCCCTTAGGTGTGATGAAGACCAGATCCGTGCTGCGCGCGGCGAATTCGTAGACGGGTTGCGCGTGCGCCAAGGCGGCTACCACCGGCTGGCCCTGTGGTGAGCGTGGGGTGATCGACGGGCCCTTGACCGAGAAGTACTTGCCTTCGAAGTCGATGTAGTGCAGTTTGTCGCGGTCGATGAATCGCCCGACTGGCGACATCGCGGATGACGGCGTCGTCCTCCCAGCTGTCCCACAGCCGGCGGGCGACTTCGACCGCGTCGGAGGCTTCGTCGAACAGGTCGACAGCGCTGACGTCGCGGCGACCGAACAGCTCTGCCTCATGCCGGGTGCCGCTGACCCTTACCTGCCATCCAGCCCGTCCGTGGGAGACGAAGTCAAGCGTGGCAATCGCTTTGGATACATGGAACGGTTCGGTGTGGGTCACGGTCGCGACCGGTATCAGTCCGATGTGGTTGGTCACCGGCGCCACCCTGGATGCGATGAGGACGGCGTCGGGTCGTCCTGCCAGCCAACGCGGATCGATCTCGGCGCGGCGTCGCCGCTGCGCGGTGAGGGCGTCGTCGAAGGTCACGAAGTCCAGCAGCCCGCGCTCGGCGGTGGCGGCCAGGTTGGACCAGTATCGGCCGCTGGTGACGGGCTCGCCGTCGGGTGTGTGGCGCCAGGCCTCCGGGTGCCAGCCGTAGCCGTCCAGCGCCACCCCGAGGTGCAGATGACCAGTCATCGCAGCGTCTTCTCGAAGGCAACCGGATAGGCCTCACCCGTTGTGGGGAGCGGCCCGGCGAGCCGCGTGTACCCCGACGACAGGTAGAGCGCCTCGGCCTCGGGCTGGCGGTCACCGGTCGTCAGGTAGACGCGGCGATAACCCCGCGCAGCGATCTCGCGCTCGAGTTCGGCCACCACGGCCTTCGCATAGCCCCGCTGCCGATGCCTGCTGTCGGTCCATACCCGTTTGAGTTCTGCCCTGGTGTCGTCGAATCGCCTGAACGCACCGCCGGTGACGGGAAGACCGTCGAGAAGGCCAATCAGCAGAGCGCCGTCCGGTGGGGTGAAGTCTTCGGCGGGATACTCCTCGAGCAGCCATTTCATGACCCGCTGCTCGGTGCCGCCGTACCGGCCGGCGTACTCGACGGCCAACTCGGCCAGCAGCGGGGAGGCCAGCGGGTCATGCTGGCTCACCGCCACGAAACGGAGCTCATCAAGTGCCGTCATGCTCATCACTTAACTGTCTAACGCACGACGCGTGCATGCATTCCGGAGCCGGGGATTCGCTCACGCTGATCTGAACTGTGCGCTTGTCGATGCGACGAACGCCTATCCTTTCGCCATGCCATCGAGCGTGTCAGGAAAGGTAGCTTTCGTCACCGGAGGTGCGTCGGGCATCGGAGCCGCGCTCTGTACCGAGCTGTCGACTGGCGGCGCGGAGGTCTGGATCGCCGATCGTCAGATCGGCCGGGCACAGGAATTGGCGCAACGCCTTCGCGATGGCGGTGCCAAGGTGCATGCGATCGAACTCGATGTGCGCGACTCCTCCGCGTTCGAAGGTGCCGTTGCGAACGCTGTGCACGAATCGGGGCGACTCGACTTCTTGTTCAACAATGCCGGCATCGGAGTCTCCGGTGAGATCGACTCCTACACGCTCGACGATTGGGACGATGTCTTCGACGTGAACCTGCGCGGAGTGGTGCATGGAATTCAGGCGGTCTACCCGATCATGATCCGTCAGGGCTGCGGCCACATCGTGAACACGGCATCCATGGCCGGGCTGACCACCACGGTGGGCCAGGCAAGCTACACCGCCACCAAGCATGCCGTCGTCGCGATCTCGAGATCGATGCGGGTCGAGGCCGAGCGCCACGGCGTACGAGTCTCGGCGCTGTGTCCGGGCGTGATCCGGACCCCGATCCTCACCGGGGGCGAATACGGGCGAATCAATGCGCCGGGCCTCACCAGCGAGGAGTTCCAGAAATCCTGGGAACGGTTGCGCCCCATGGACGCCGACAAGTTCGCCGAGCGCGTTCTGCGTGCGGTACTCCGCAACGACGCCATGATCATCGTGCCCGGGTGGTGGAAGGGCTGGTGGTACCTGGAGCGACTTTCGCCCGCGTTGGCACTGCGAGCGTCGAAGATGTTGCTCAAGGAACTCCGTAAAATGGAGTCGGCGTCCTGACGAAATCGCACTTCTGCAGCGAAAGTGCGAGTAACCGTCTGCAAAAGTCGGATTTCGTCGTGTCCAGGAGCGCCCCAGCGACCTTCACAGCCAAAATTGACAGGTGTAAAGTTCGGCCGCATGGACAACATCCGGGGTAAGACCATCGCGATCACCGGCGCCGCCCGCGGCATCGGCTACGCCACCGCCAAGGCGCTGCTGGAGCGGGGTGCGCGAGTGGTCATCGGTGACCGCGACGTCGCCCTGCAGGAGTCGGCCGTCGTACAGCTCACCAAGCTCGGCCAGGTCTCGGGCTATCCGCTCGACGTCACCGACCGCGAGTCGTTCGCGACGTTCCTGGACAAGGCGCGCACCGAAGGCGGCGGCCATGTCGACGTGCTGATCAACAATGCCGGTGTGATGCCGATCGGCCCGTTCCTCGACCAGTCCGAACAGTCCATCCGCTCCTCGATCGAAGTGAACCTGTACGGCGTCATCGCCGGGTGTCAGTTGGTGTTGCCCGACATGATCGCTCGCCGCAGCGGCCACATCATCAACATCGCCTCGTTGTCCGGGTTGATCCCCGTGCCCGGCCAGGTCGTGTACGTCGGCGCCAAGTTCGGCGTGGTCGGGCTGTCCGCAGCGCTGGCCGACGAGATGGCGCCGCACGGCGTCGACGTCTCGGTGATCATGCCGCCGTTCACCAATACCGAACTCATCTCCGGCACCGCGGGCAGCGGAGCCATCAAGCCCGTCGAGCCCGAGGACATCGCCAAGGCCGTCATCAAGACACTGGACAAGCCGAAAACCCATGTGGCCGTGCCGCCGCCGTTGCGGTTCACCGCGCAGGCCGCCCAGATGCTCGGTCCTCGCGGCCGTCGCTGGCTGAACCGCAAGCTCGGACTGGACCGGGTATTCCTCGACTTCGACACCACCGCGCGGCAGACCTACGAGCAGCGCGCGCAATCCGCACAGGGCGTCATCGAGGGCCCCGAGAAAATCTAGCCGAACTCGGGGATCCGGCTCCCCATCCGGTATCCCTCGATCACTTCGAGATTCGAGAACAACTCCTCGAGCCCGAACTGGTAGTCATCGGCGGTACCCACGAACACGACGTGGACGACCTCGGCATCGTCAGAGGTCATCGCGATCGTGGTGACCGGTACCACCTCCCCGTCATCGGGAACCTCGGCCGTCGACGGAATGAAGTACCAAAGCGCTGACTCGTCATCGGAGAGCTCTTCATCGAAAACCCAACCGCGCTCGGTGATTCGCTCGTCGAGCCGTTCCAGGACCGCAGCGAGTTCGATGTCACCGGAGAGTCCGTCCGAGAACAGTGTCGGGGAGCCATCGCGAATTCTGGACAGACCGCCGCTTCTGGCGGCGAGCCTGCTTCGCCTGGGACTTGCGCGACACTAAGACACCTAGGCCAGCGCCTGGTCGAGATCGCCGATGAGATCCTCGGTTCCCTCCAGCCCCACCGAGATTCGCACGACTCCGTCACCGAGACCGATCGCGGCGCGACCCTCCGGACCCATGGCCCGGTGCGTGGTGGTGGCCGGATGCGTGATCAACGACTTGGAGTCGCCGAGGTTGTTGGAGATGTCGACGATCCGCAGCTTGTCGAGCACCTCGAACGCTCGCTCCTTGCTGCCGCCCTTGAGTTCGAACGTGACAACCGTTCCGCCCCCGGTCATCTGGCGCTTCGCCAGGTCGTACTGCGGATGCGATTCCAGGAACGGATAGCGCACCCAGCTCACCGCGGGATGGTTCTCGAGGAACTCTGCGACGCGGTGTGCCGCCGCGTTCTGGTACTCCACGCGCACCGCGAGCGTCTCCAGACCCTTGAGCAACGTCCACGCGTTGAACGGACTCAGGGCGGGACCGGTGTGCCGCATCAGCTTCTGCACGGGCTCGTCGATGTACTGCTTGTCACCGAGGATCGCACCACCGAGCACTCTGCCCTGCCCGTCGATGTGCTTGGTACCCGAATACACCACGACATCGGCACCAAGCGGCATGCCCTGCTGCAGGATAGGTGTGGCAAACACGTTGTCCAGAACCACTTTTGCCCCGACAGCATGGGACATCTCGCACACCGCGGCGATGTCCACCAACTGCTGCATCGGATTCGATGGCGTCTCGAAGAACACCGCCTGGGTCGGCACCGACAACGCCTCTTCCCACTGCGAGAGGTCATCGCCGTCGACGAATACCGTCTCCACACCCCAGCGTGGAAGGATCTCGCTGCACACCACGAAGCACGACCCGAAAAGGCTACGCGCGGCGACCAATCGGTCACCCGCGGCGAGTAACGCGCCCAGCGACGTGAACACCGCCGCCATGCCCGTCGCCGTGGCAAAGCATGCGGGCGCACCCTCGATCAGCCGGAGCCGCTCCTCGAACATCGAGATGGTCGGGTTGCCGTAACGGGAGTAGACGTAACGGTCGATGTCACCCGTGAACGCCTTCTCCGCCTTGGCCGCCGTGGAATACACATACCCCGACGTGAGGTACATCGCCTCCGCGGTCTCGTCGAAACCGGACCGCAGCAGGCCCCCGCGCACACCAATGGTCGCCTGGCTCACGCCCTCGGGCAGTTCTGCGGGTCGCCGTACCGATGGAACGTCAGGGCTCATGACTGCCTCCACGGCAAGCCGACGGCCTTCCAGCCCGTGCCGCCACGGTGCCGGTGCTCATCGAGGTGGCCTTCGAACCCGTCCAGCACGTTGTAAGACGGTGCGATCCCCGCCTCGGTTGCGGCCTCGGCGGCGCCGATCGAGCGGTTGCCGGAGCGGCACAGGAACACCACCGGCCGGTCAGCGGGCGTGACGCCAGCTGCCTTGAGATCCTCGACGAAATCGTCGTTGTGTTTGCCGTCCGAACTGTTCCACTCGACGTAGACAACCTCGCGATCGAGGCTCGACAGATCGGCCACCCCGACGAACCGCCATTCGGCGTCGGTACGACAGTCGACCAGCACAGCCTCGGGGTCATCGGTCAGCAGTTTCCAGGCCTCCTCAGGCGTGATGTCTCCGGCATAACTCACGGTCGTGAGTGTCCCACAGCTAGCTGGAGACCGGTGTACAGACCTTCCATGCCCCGTCCTCGCGCACGAACGTCGTTTCGACATCCGTTTTGGTGTCCGGCGTCTTGTCGAATTGGTAGGTCACCTTGGCGGTTGCATGATCACCGTTGACCACCACGTCGGTGACGTCATCGATGAGTCGCCGTCCCTGCTTATCTTTCGAATCACGTTGACCGGCAATAACTTCAGCCTCGGTCCCTTGCTCCGGCCGGCAGGTGTTGCTCCGGAAGTCGGCGTAGTTCTCCTTCTGCAGCGCATCGTTCTGCGCCACCGCGGCCCGCACGACCTGCTGCTCGGACGTCAGCTCGTCGTTCCCGAAGTAATTCACCAGTCCAATTGCGATCACGACAATCCCAATGATTGCCAACGCGGCCAGAAACGGCGTCGCGGTGCGCCGGTCGGCGGGCGTCGGCTCGGGCTCAGGTTTAGTCACTGGCTACCAGAGTTTGCGCAGTGTCGCGGAAACGCGGCGGGCGCGGTCCCGGGCGATGATCGGGTCGGGGGCCGTCGCGAGCGCTACCCCGAGCCGGCGGCGCCCCTCGGACTCGTCTGGCCGGCCGAACAGGCGGACGTCGCTTTCCGCGACGGCGAGCGCCTCGGCGAGCACGACGCTGCGGTCGGCGTCGCCGCGTTCGGTGGCGTCGGCCCCGGCGTAGCTGACCTCCGCGGCAGCCGGCGAGACCATGATGGTGTCTACCGACAATCCGAGGATCGCGCGCGCGTGCAGTTCGAACTGCGAAAGTCGTTGCGAGCGCAGCGTCACCAGACCGCTGTCATAGGGCCGCGGCCGTACGTTGTCGAAGTAGACCTCATCGCCACGCACCCGCACCTCGACGCCGAACACGCCTCGCCCACCCAGCGAGTTGACGATCCTCGCCCCGATCGACTTCGCGGCGTCCAGCGCGGCGGGCGACAACTGCTGGGGCTGCCACGACTCGAGCAAGTCGCCGCCGAGCTGCCGGTGGCCGATCGGCTCGCAGAACTGAACCACCGGGCCGGTCGGTCCGATGGAGCGGATGGTCAGCAGCGTCACTTCGAAGTCGACTTCGACGACCGCCTCGACCATCACCTTGCTGTGCGGAATCCGGCCCGCGGCGATCGCACGTTGCCAGGCCGGCTGCACGTCTTCAGGGCGCACCAGCACCGACTCACCCTCACCGGGAGTCGCCGCGATCGGCTTGACGACCAGTGGGAAACCGGCGTGCTGGGCGACGGCCGTCAGCTCCTCGGCGGAACCCGCGAACCAGAATGGCGCGGTGGGTAGGCCGAGCTCGTCGGCGGCGAGCCGCCGCAGCCCTTCGCGGTCCACTGACAGCCGGGTGCTGCGCGGGGTCGGGAACACCTCGATGTCGCGGCGCTCGGCAACCGCGATCAGCGCGTCCGCGGCGATCAGGTTCGCCTCGGCCACCACGTAACGCGGGCGCTCCTTCTCGATCACGGCGGTCAGCGCCTCGGCGTCGTTCAGCTTGACGACGGCGGAGCGATCGGCCACGCCGTGAGCAGGTGCATCGGCGTAGCGGTCCACCGCGATGACCGAGGCTCCCAGGCGCTGGAACGCCAGCGTCAGCTCGCGGCTCAGCTCACCGGCACCGAGCAGCATCACCGTGGTCTCCGCGGAGGTGGGAGGTTCTGCGGCAACAGTGGGTTCGGGGCTGGGTTCTGGCCCCGTCTCTGGCTCGTCGGAGTCGATTTGGGCTTTCAGCTCGTCACTGTCGGTCGTTTCACTCATCGAGGGTCCAGCCTGCCAGATATCAGCCCACGCGGGCGTCGATGTAGCACCACCGCCAGTTCTCGCCGGGTTCGACGGAGCGCATCACTGGATGACCGGTCTGCTTGAAGTGTTCGCTGGCGTGCTGGTGTGGGCTGGAATCGCAACATCCGACGTGCCCACATGTCAGGCACATGCGCAGGTGCGCCCACGCGTCCTTACCGTCGTCTTTGCAGTCCTCGCAATGCGCCGGCGTGCGCGGATTCGGCTCCGCGGCATCAACCGCGGCTTCGAGGTGTTCGCATGATTCGGTGGCCTTCGTTTTGGGGACCTCCGAGGTTTTCGCCAAACGCTCGCGTGATCTCCTCAGCATGCTGATCACGATACGGATCACGACACAGGAGGCTTGGCGACGTGGGTGCATCACTGCTGGCGGTTCTGATGCTGTCGATCCTGTTGGCCGCCGTGGCCCGCCGCTTCGATGTCTCCGCCCCGCTGGCCCTTGTCATCGCGGGACTGCTGGCCAGCAACCTCCCCGGTCTGCACGAAGTCGTGCTCGAACCCGAGCTGGTCCTGTACGTGATTCTGCCGCCGCTGCTGTGGTCGGCGGGGACCGAGAGCAGCTACGTCGCGCTGAGGAAGAACCTTCGTCCCATCAGCCTTCTGGCAGTCGGACTTCCGCTGGCCACGACGTTCGCGGTCGGGTTCGTCGCGTACAAGACGGTTCCCGAGCTCACCATCGCGGCGGCGCTGACCCTCGGTGCGATCGTGGCGCCGCCCGATGCGGTATCGGCGACGGCGATCGGGAGGCGGCTGGGCCTGCCGCGCCGGACGATGGTCCTGCTCGGCGGTGAGAGCCTGCTCAACGATGCGACGGCGCTGACCGCCTACAAGGTGGCACTGGCCGCCGCGATAGGTACCGCGGCGACGTGGGGCTCTGCGATCGGCACCTTCGCACTGGCAGCGGTCGGCGGCGTGGCCGTCGGCATCGCGTTCGGTGCCGTGATCTCACACGTCCGGTCCCGGCTCGATGATCCGGTGGTGGAGAGTGCGATCGGCATTGATCGCCCCGTTCGTCATCTACCTCGTCGCGGAGCTGATCCACGGGTCCGGGGTGATCGCGGTGGTCGTGGCCGCCCTGATCCTGGGCCAGCGCTCGGCGCACGCCGGCTACGCCACGCGGTTGCAGGATTTCGCGCTGTGGCAATCGGTTGTGCTGATCCTGGAGTCGTTCGCGTTCCTGTTGATCGGGCTGCAACTTCCCGAGGTCATCAGTGAGCTGGAGGGGATCCGGGCATCGGTGCTGATCTGGTCGTCGGTCGCGGTGTTCGCCACCGTGATCGGAGTCCGGATCGGGTGGGTTTTCATGTTCGCCTACCTGCCTCCCCTGTTGTTCCGACGCATCCGGGAACGCGAACCCACACCGCCGCCGGCCCAGGTGTTCGTCGTGGCATGGGCAGGCATGCGCGGGGTGGTCTCGCTGGCCGCCGCGGCAGGCGTCCCGCTGGTGACCCTGTCGGGCGATCCGTTCCCGGGCCGGCCGCACCTCGTGTTCCTCACGTTCGTCGTCGTGGTCGGCACACTCCTGCTCCACGGGCTGACCCTGCCGTGGGTCATCCGGCTGCTGCGCGTGCAGGGCGACGACCCCCAACAGGACCGGCTCGCGGCGGTTCAGGCACAGGACCGGGCGGCGCGCGCCGCGGCCGACCGACTCGACGAGCTGCTGGCCGACGCCCAGGACCCCAGCGACACACCCGAGCGCGCGGCCGAGGTGCTGCGGCACTGGAACACGCGGCGCCTCAACAGCGCATGGGAGCGGCTCGGGCGCACGGACGAGGAGATCGGCGAGAGTCCGGCAGCCGCGTTTCGTCGATTGCGACTGGAAATGCTTGCCGCCGAGCGTAAGACGTTCATCGAGGAGCGCGACGCGGGGCGCATCAACGACGAGGTATTGCGCTCGATGCTGCACGGGCTCGATCTCGAAGAGGCGACGCTCAACCGGACGTAGCGTCGAGTTGGGCGCGGAATGCGTCCATCGCGTCGATGAGTGCGGTGAAGGTGCGGTGCGCGGCGCGCAGCTCAGCGTCGGACAACCCCGCGAGAGCGATTCGGGTCTGCTCGGCCAGCGGCGTGAAAAAGCCTCGCGCGACGTCGCATTCCGTGATCGGCGACGCGCAGGATCACCTTGCGCCGGTCGGTGGGATCGGATTCCCGCAGCAGGTGCTCGGACGCGATCATCCGCTCGACGAGGTAGGTGATCGCCGCGCCGGACATGCCCATCCGTTTGCGGAGTTCGCCCGCGGTCAACGGAGTTCCGGCGGTTTCGGCGACCATGATGTGCAGTAGGGCACGAAAGTCGTTGGCCGCGACATCGTGTCGGCCCGCGAAGTGCCTACCGATCTGGTCGGACTCGGCGTTCATCGCCCGCACGTCGGCCGCGATCATCGACTCCAGCGCGGCGCGGTCGTCGGTCACAGGGGAAGCATAAGCCGCGAACATTCATTTGATTAATAGTTAAGTATCTGAAATATTGGGAGCATGTCGCGCCGCTGGTCATGGGTCCTGGCATTGGTTGTCGTCGCCGTGTCCGGCGCCCTTATGGGGCTTATCGGCGGGGACGACTCGAGCCAGCGATCTCCGGTTCCCGTGCCCGACACCGCCGAATCCGCGCGCGCCGACGACAGTGCGTGCCCAATTCCCCGGCGGTGACGAGGTCCCGGCGATCATCGTCATCACTCGCGACGACGGCGCGCGCCTGAACCCCGCCGATCTCGCCGCCATCGAAAAGAAGTGGCGCGCCCAGGTGTCCGACGACGGTGAAGCCGCACTGACGGTGGTGCCGTTGAACGCCGACCTCACCGGGTTCGCGCTCAACGACGCGGTCAAGGCGCTTCGGAAGACGGCCGCCGAGGGACTGCCCGACGATCTGCGGACCGAGGTCACCGGTGGGCCCGCATTCGGCGCCGACATCGCGAACTCGTTCTCCGGAGCCAACATCACGCTGCTCGCGGTCACCGCGGCGGTCGTGGCGCTGCTGCTGATCGCCACCTACCGGTCCCCGGTGCTGTGGCTGGTGCCGCTGGCGGTCATCGGCTTCGCCGACCGGGTGGCCGCGGTGGTGGGTACCGCGGTCGCCGGCGGGCTCGGGATGAATCCCGACGGCTCGACATCCGGTATCACCAGCGTGCTGGTATTCGGCGCCGGTACCAACTACGCATTGCTGCTCATCTCCCGATATCGGGAGGAGTTGGGCCGCAGTGACGTTGGAGAGAATCCTCGTGACGCGCTGGACATCGCGGTGCGACGGGCCGGGCCCGCGATCCTCGCGAGCAACGCGACGGTGGTGCTGGCGCTGCTGACGCTGCTCTTCGCATCGTCGCCGAGCGTGCGCAGCCTGGGCGTGCAGGCCGCCGCGGGCCTGGTCGTTGCCGCGGTGTTCGTCCTGCTGGTACTGCCGCCGCTGCTCGCCTTGTTCGGTAAGCGATTGTTCTGGCCGTTCATCCCGCAGACGGGTGCGAAACCCCTTACCGACAGCGGAATCTGGCACCGCATCGCCGAATCGGTGGCACGGCGGCCGGGCCGGGTCGCGATCGTGTCCATCGCGGGCCTGGCGCTGTTGTGCACGGGCCTGCTGACCACACCCGATCGGCCTATCGCAGACCGAACAGTTCCGGGTGCAGGCCGAATCCGTCAGCGGCTATGAGACTTTGGCGGCGCATTTCCCGAGCGGGCTCACCGATCCGACGCGCGTCATCGCGCCGACCAACCGGGCCGCCGACATCCAGAAGGCGATCACCGACACCCCCGGCGTCCTATCCGCCACGTCCGCCGGGCAGAGCCCCGCCGGCCTGTCGCAGTGGTCGGTCGTGCTCGACGCCGAGCCCGCGTCCGAACAGGCCTTTGAAACCATTGACGCCCTGCGTGATTCGGTTCATTCGGTCGATCCGAGCGCTCTGGTCGGCGGATCCGACGCATCGGCGCGCGACGCCGGCGCGGCCGCCGAACGTGACCGGCTCGTCGTGATCCCCGCGATTCTGGTCGTGGTGCTCGCGGTCCTCTACGTGCTGCTGCGCTCGGCGCTGGCGCCGCTGATCCTGGTCGCGGTGACGGTGCTCAGCGCGCTGGCGGCGCTGGGGCTTGGCGGCTGGGCCAGCGTGCACCTGTTCGGATTCCCGGCGTTGGACAACACCGCCCCGCTGTTCGCATTCCTGTTCCTGGTGGCGCTCGGGGTCGACTACACGATCTTCCTGGTCACCCGCGCCCGCGAGGAGACCCCGGACCACGGCACCCGCGACGGCATCGTCCGCGCCGTCTCGGCGACGGGCGCCGTCATCACCAGTGCGGGCATCGTGCTGGCCGCGGTGTTCTGCGTACTCGGCGTGCTTCCGCTGATCGTCCTCACCCAGGTCGGCATCATCGTCGGCCTCGGCATCCTGCTGGACACCTTCGTCGTGCGGACGGTGATCATCCCGGCGCTGTTCACGCTCATCGGCCCAGCAATCTGGTGGCCCGCTCTCAGAACCGGCGACTACCGTTCACCGGGTGGAGGAACAGGCGGTCGACACCGTGCTCGGGAAGGTGCGGATCCGCACTAGCGGAACCGGGCGCGGCCATCATGTTCTGGCCGAGCCTGCTGATGACCGGCGACATGTGGGCCGCCGCGGCCGATCACTTCAGCGCGACGCACCGGGTCATCCTCGTCGACCCACCCGGCCACGGCGGCAGCGAAAAGCTCACGGCGCCCTTTACGTTCGACGACTGCGCACGCGTGATCGTCGACATCCTCGACAGCCTGGGGCTGCAGCGCACACACTTCGTCGGCAACTCGTGGGGCGGGATGATCGGCGGCACGTTCGCCGCGACGTACCCCGACCGCATCGGCCACGCCGTGCTGATGAACTGCACCGCGTCGGCCGCGGGCGCCCGTCAGAAGCTCGAGTACGGGTTCCTGCTGCGCCTGGCCAAGCTCCTCGGCGGAGTCCGGCCCCCGCTGACCCGGTCGGTGCTCAAGGCGTTCCTCGGGCCGACGACGTTTCGCGACCCGCCCCGACGTCGTCGCCTTCGTGCGGGACACCGTGCAAGCGGTCGACATCGGGTCCGGCTCCTGGGCGGTGCGCAGCGTGGTGCCCATCCGGCCGGACCAGCGTTCGCTGTTCGCGAAAATCTCGACACCGGTGCTGGTGGTGGCCGGCGCCGAGGATGCGACGTTCCCGCTGCAGGAGACGGCCGCGATGGCCGAGGCCATCCCGGATGCGCAGTTGGCCGTGCTGGACGGGGTCGCACACCTCGCCGGGCTGGAGAACCCGCCTCTGGTCAACAAGCTGATCGAGGAGTTCGTCTTCCGCGGGTAGCGTCGAAAGATGACCGGCACCTCCGGCACCCAAGCCCCGCAGCTGCCGCTGCACATGCGGCGCAACGCGTTCGACCCGACTCCGGAGCTGCGCGAGATCCGTGAGACCGCCGGCGTGCGCACCGCCACCAACTCGTTCGGTATGACGGGTCTACCTCGTCACCCGATACGAGGACGTCAAGGCGGTGCTGTCCGACCACGAGCGGTTCTCCAACGGCCGCCCGCCGGGGTTCGTCATGCCCGGGGCTCCGACCGTTTCCGACGAGGAGCTGGCCAGCGCGCGGGCGGGCAATCTGCTCGGCCTCGACCCGCCGGAGCATCAGCGGCTGCGCCGCATGCTCACCCCCGAGTTCACGATCCGCCGGATGAAGCGGCTGGAGCCGCGCATCGTCGAGATCGTCGATCAGCACCTCGATGCGATGGAAAGCGCCGGGCCGCCGGTCGATTTGGTGGAGAACTTCGCGCTGCCGATCCCGTCGCTGGTGATCTGCGAGCTGCTCGGCGTGCCCTACGACGACCGCGACGACTTCCAGCGGCGCAGCGCACGCCAGCTGGATCTGTCCATTCCGATCGCCGAGCGCATCGACCTGCAGCGGCAGGGCCGCGCCTACATGCAGTCGCTGGTCGAGCGTGCGCGCACGCACCCGGGCGACGACATCCTCGGCATGCTGGTCCGCGAGCACGGCACCGAGCTCACCGACGACGAACTCATCGGCATCGCCGGCCTGCTGCTGCTCGCCGGGCACGAGACCACGTCGAACATGCTGGGGCTCGGCACCCTGGCCCTGCTGCGGCACCCCGAGCAGCTGGCGGCGGTCCGCGACGATCCCGACGCCGTCGGGCCCGCCGTCGAGGAACTGCTGCGCTGGCTGTCGATCGTGCACAGCGCGATCCCGCGGATCACCACCACCGACGTCGAGGTCGCCGGCGTGCCGATTCCGGCGGGTGAGCTCGTGTTCGTGTCGCTGCCGTCGGGCAATCGGGATCCGGGCTTCATCGACTCGCCGGAGATGCTCGACATCCGCCGCGGCGCACCGGGGCATCTGGCGTTCGGCCACGGCGTGCACCACTGCCTCGGCGCCCCGCTGGCGCGGATGGAGATGCGGATCGCGTTCCCCGCGCTGCTGCGCCGCTTCCCCACGCTTGGCGCTCGCCGAGGACTTCGACGATGTGCAGTTCCGGTCGTTCCACTTCATCTACGGTCTGAAGTCATTGGAGGTGACCTGGTGAAGAGTCCAAGCCGATCGCGACGTCTGCATTCAGGCGGGCAACTGCGTGATGGTCGCCGACGCGGTCTTCGATCAGGACGACGACGGCATCGTGGTGGTGCTCGTCGACGAGGTGCCCGACGACGAAGTGGACCACGCCCGCGAGGCCGTAAAGCTCTGCCCCTCACAGGCTTTGCAGCTGTGCCGACTAGTCGTCGCGGTCCAGGTCGATGACGCCGGCCTTCATCAGCAGCAGCACGCTGACCACCAGCACCCAGATCGGGAAGGCCAGCGTGAGCCACATGCTGACGTCGGCGGACACGATGAGCCCAACGGCGACAAGGTAAGTCACGCCGACCAGCCAGCTCGGCATCAGGCCCGTCTTCAGCCAGATGGTGGCCAGCGAGATCATGAAGACCGCCGCCATCCGCAGCGCGTAGGTCTTGCTCAGTGCCAGCAGCAGCATCTGCCCGAACACGGCGTCCTCGAGCCGCGCTGTGGGTCAGCGCCACGCCGACCGCCGACGAGACGAAAATCATCGCCAGGAACAGCAGTCCGCTGCCGATGAACACCGACGAGAAGAACTTGTCCTCGAAGCCGCCGAAGCCGTCGCGCACCACGCCGATGAACCACAGGAAGGCGATGCCGGCGAAGGGCATCAGAATCGACGACGACCCTGATGCCGTGGCCGCCGTCCGCCCACTGCGAGCCGGGTTCGGCGCCCTCGGGCAGCGCGATGCGGATCATCACGAGCGCGGTGCCGAACAGCAGCGCGAACAGCACGCCCGCCACCGCGGCCGCCCGCGGCGTCGACAACCTGTGCAGCTGACGGTCGATCGGTTGGGAGGTCACGCCGTCATCGTGACACGTCTACGGCTGGCCGGGGAGCAATCGGATCATCAGCCCGTTGCGCCTCGGCGAGCAGATTCTCGTCGGGGTCGCGCAACTCGGCGTTGACGAACGCCTTGCGGCCCTCGGCCTCCCGCACCCAGCCGCGCGCGGTCAGCGGCGTGTCGATCGGCGTCACCTTGCGGTAGTCGACGTGCAGGAACGCGGTGCGGCTGATCGGCCGGCCGGCGGCGTGGATGACCATGCCGAACACCGAGTCGAACAGCAGCGGCAGCACCCCGCCGTGCACCGCGTAGTTGCCGCCGACGTAGAACCGGCTGAACTGCACGTCGAGTTCGACGCCGTCGGGTTCGAACCTGCTCACCCGGTACGGCGGCATCAGCAGGCTGCCCGAGCCGGGCAGCGACGGCACGCGGTTGGCCGGGCCGACGCCCTCGGGCGCCTCGAACGGGTCGAGCAGCTTGACCAGTTCCTCGGCACGGTCGGCGGCCTGTTCCCAGGTGTCGCTGTCCGGGTCGGCCGACACCGCCAGGTCCTGCGCGCGCCGCATCGCGGCGAGGAACCGGCCGAATCCCGGACCCGGGCTCGGCGGCCTCGAAGTTCGGGAATCCGCCGTGCTTGTCGTAGTCGGGGTCGACCAGCTGCGGGTCGTCGGTCACGGGCGCGCCGCCAGGATGTCGCGGCGCACGATCGTCTGCTCCCGGCCGGGGCCGACGCCGATGCACGAAACATGGGCGCCGGCAAGCTCTTCCAGCCGCAACACATAGTCGCGGGCCTTGGCGGGCAGGTCGTCGAACTCGCGCGCCTCGGAGATGTCCTCCCACCAGCCGGGCAGTTCCTCGTAGATCGGCTCGGCGCGGTGCGATGTCGGACTGGGTCATCGGCATGTCGTCGATGCGCTTGCCGTCGACGGTGTAGCCGACGCACACCGGCACGGTCTCCAGGCTGGACAGCACGTCGAGCTTGGTCAGGAAGTAGTCGGTGATGCCGTTGACGCGGGTGGCGTAGCGGGCGATGACGGCGTCGAACCAGCCGCAGCGGCGGCGCCGGCCCGTCGTGACGCCGACCTCGCCGCCGGTCTTGGACAGGTACTCGCCGAACTCGTCGAACAGCTCGGTGGGGAACGGGCCCGAACCGACGCGGGTGGTGTAGGCCTTGAGGATCCCCAGCACCGTGGTGATGCGGGTCGGACCGATGCCGGATCCGACCGCCGCACCGCCCGCCGTCGGATTCGACGACGTGACAAAGGGATACGTGCCGTGGTCGACGTCGAGCAGCGTGCCCTGCGAGCCTTCCAGCAGCACCGTCTCGCCCCGCTCGAGCGCCGTGTTGAGCAGGTAACGGGCGTCGGCGATGCGGTGCTTGAATCCCTCGGCCTGCGCCAGCAGGTTCTCGACGCACCTCGGCCGGCGTCGAGCGCCTTGCGGTTGTAGATCTTGACCAGCACCTGGTTCTTGAATTCCAGTGCGGCCTCGATCTTTTCGGCCAGCAGACCCTCGTCGAGCACGTCGGCGACCCGGATCCCGATGCGGGCGATCTTGTCCTGGTAGCACGGACCGATGCCGCGGCCGGTGGTGCCGATCTTCTTGCTGCCCGCGTATCGCTCGACGACCTTGTCCATCGCGACGTGATACGGCATCAGCAGGTGCGCGTCGGCGGAGATCAGCAGCCGCTCGGTGTCCACCCCGCGGTCCTCGAGACCCTTGAGCTCGGTGAGCAACACACCGGGATCGACGACGACGCCGTTGCCGATGACGTTGGTGACGCCGGGCGTGAGGATGCCCGACGGGATCAGGTGAAGGGCGAAGTTCTCGCCCGATGGGAGCACCACGGTGTGGCCGGCGTTGTTGCCGCCCTGGTAGCGCACGACCCACTGCACGCGGCCACCGAGTAGATCGGTGGCCTTTCCTTTGCCCTCGTCGCCCCATTGAGCGCCGATGAGCACGATTGCCGGCATGGCGTACTCTCCCGCTTGATCTGCCCAAAGTCTCAGTCCAGCCGGTGACCCACCCTATCCCAGCCGACCCCGAGGAGCCGCTTTGACCGCAGCTGACGTCGTGGTGTTGCTGTTCGGCGGCGGCGGATGCCGCGATCGCTGCGGGGGCTGGCCACGGTCACCGCAGACGACGTCACCGAATGCCGCCGCGTCGTCGTGGTGGGTTCGCACGCCGACCTGGCCGCCGTGCTGACCGCGGCTGCTGCGGGCCGACCGGCTCGACGTCGAGGTCGCCACGTGCGGCGGCCGTGGCACGCGCGGCGGGCCCGCACCGGCGTCGCCACCCGGATGCCGCTGATCCGCGACGAGACCGGCACCGTGATCACCAGCGCCGCGTACTGGCTGCCGCCCGACGAAAACGCCGCCACGGTCCACGGCGAGGCCACCGTCGACGACACCGTGCTGTTCGACGGCGAGGTGACCGGTGTGCGGATCGAGCCGACCGCGACCATGCCGGGGCTGCGGGCCGCCGCGTTGTCGTCGCGCATGCGGCCGAAGCGCTGGGTCGCGGGCCGCGCCGCGCAGCTGGGCACCGACGCCGCGCTCGTGGTCCGCGACGGGGTGCCGGGACCGCGGCCGGTTCGCCGGTCGACGTTCTATCGGCACACCGAGGGCTGGCTGTCGGTTCGGTAGCGTCAAACCGTGAACGTCCGTCCGCTGCACCGCAGGCCTCGGTGCGGCCCAGCCCGGTCTTCCTGGCGATCGTCGCGCTGACCGCCGTCGGCGGCGTGCTGGCCTGGATATCGGCCGCCGAGTACCGCGCGCCGCTGGCCTACGCCGGCGTGTTCATCTTCGTCATCGCCGGCTGGATGGTGTCGCTGTGCCTGCACGAGTTCGGCCACGCGTTCACCGCGTGGCGGTTCGGCGACCACGACGTCGCGGTGCGCGGCTATCTCACGCTCAACCCGTTCAAGTACTCCAACCCGCTGCTGTCGCTCGGGCTTGCCGGTGCTGATCATCGCGTTCGGCGGCATCGGGCTGCCCGGCGGCGCGGTGTGGGTGCGCACGTCGTTCATGACCGTGCGGCAGAAGTCGATCGTCAGCCTCGCCGGGCCGGTGACCAACGTGCTGCTCGCGGTGCTGCTGCTGGTGGCGACCGCGGCTGTTCTACGACCCGGAGCACCTGGTGTTCTGGGCCGGCGTGGCGTTCCTGGGATTCCTGCAGGTCACCGGCGCGGTGCTCAACCTGCTGCCGATTCCGGGGCTGGACGGCTACGGCGCGCTGGAGCCGCACCTGAGCCCGGAGACGCAGCGCGCACTGGAGCCCGCCAAGCAGTGGGCCTTCTTCGTCTTCCTGCTGCTGTTGATCGCGACGCCGCTCAACCAGTACTTCTTTGCGATGCGTGGGCTGGTTCTTCGATCTGTCCGGGGTGAACAGCGGCTTGATCGGTGCCGGTTCAGCCTGACCCGCTTCTGGTCCGCCTGGTTCTGAGCGGGCCTCTTGCGACATATGCGTGTTTACGCATAGATTGCCGGTATGGGTGCCGGCCACGATCACGGCTCGCAGGACACCCGTGTCAGCCGGATGGTCATCGCCGCGGCGATCCTGACGGCGTTCTTCGTCATCGAGCTGACCACCGCGCTGTGGATCAACTCGATCGCGCTGCTGGCCGACGCCGGCCACATGCTGACCGACCTGGTCGCGATGTTCATGGGCCTGACCGCGGTGCTGCTCGCCCGCCACGGCAGCGCGTCGCCGGCGCGCACCTACGGCTGGCACCGCGCCGAGGTGTTCACCGCCGTCGCCAACGCGGTGCTGCTGCTCGGGGTGGCGGCGTTCATCCTCTACGAGGCCTTCGAACGGCTCGGTGACGCACCCGAGGTCCCCGGCGTGCCGATGATCGTCGTCGCGCTGGCCGGGCTGCTCGCCAACGCCGTCGTGGTGCTGCTGCTGCGGTCGCACTCCGAGAGCAGCCTCGCCGTCAAGGGCGCCTACATGGAGGTCGTCGCCGACACCGTCGGCAGCATCGGCGTGTTGATCGCGGGCATCGTGACGGTGACGACGCGCTGGCCCTATGCCGACGTGGTGGTCGCCGTGTTCGTCGCGCTGTGGGTGCTGCCGCGGGCCTTCGCGCTGGCCCGCGCGGCGTTGCGGATCCTGTCCGAAACGTCGCCCGCCCACATCGACGTCGACGAACTGCGCAATGCGCTGTGCGCCGTTGACGGCGTGACCGAAGTCCACGACCTGCACGTATGGACGCTGGTGCCGGGCAAGGACATGGTGACCGCGCACCTGACCAGCACGCGGGACGCGGCGCTGGTGCTCGACGATGCGCGCGCGGTGCTCACCGCCCGCGGGCTCGACCACGCCACAGTTCAGGTGGAGCCGCCCGAAGGCGCCGCCGACTGCAAATGCGAAGCCGAGACGTGACGTCGAGCTCAAGCCAGCCCGAGCGCCGATCGAGCCGCGGGATCGCAGTCGTCGAGCAGATCCACGCAGCGCTGATACTCGTCGGTTTCGCCGATCTGACCTGCGGCCCGCGCCAGCGCGGCCACGCAGCGCAGGAACCCGCGGTTGGGTTCGTGACCGTACGGGACCGGACCGAAGCCCTTCCAGCCGTTGCGGCGCAGCTGGTCCAGTCCGCGGTGGTAGCCCGTCCGTGCGTACGCATAGGCCGTGACGGCCTTGTCGTCGGCGAGCGCATCCTCGGCGAGCGTGGCCCATGCGATCGATGCCGACGGATGCGCGGCGGCGACGATGGCCGGGTTTTCGGCGGCGGCCAGTTCGGCCTCGGCCGCCGGGTCGCCGGGAAGCAGGACCGGATCCGGTCCGAGAAGGTCGCCCATCCGAGTCATGGCCCCATTGTGCCGTGCGGCTCTCGGCGGCCGTCCCGCCGGATGGTTAAGCTTTGCGGCCGAAGCGTTGTAACGGAGGACTGCAGCAGCGATGTCGAATCCACAGGGGCCTGAGCAGCCGGATGAGGTCACCGATGAGGTGACCGAAGCCGGAGACGACGAGGCGGCAGACGGGAGCCCGAGCCGGCCACCGAAGTGATGGCGTCTTCGGAGCCCGAGCACGAACCGGCGACCGAGGTCATCTCGGCCGAGGCCGCATGGTCGAACGAGGCACCCGAAGAGCCCGAGCGCCGGTTCACGGCACCGTCCGGCTTCGACGCGGGGGCGACGACAAGGATCGACACCCCGTCCGAACCGGCGACCGAGGTCATGGCTACAGCACGCCGCACCGGTAGTCGAAACCCGTTCACCACAAGTCATTCCGCCGCGCGGTGATGCACCCAAACCGCCGGCGACGAAACGCCGCAGCTGGGGCTGGGTGATCGCGCTGATGCTGGTGATCGCGGCGCTGGTGGCCGTCGCGGTGCTGGGCACGCTGCTGCTGACCCGCGACTCGGAGCCGAAGGTTTCTCAGGAGGACCGGGTCCGCGACGACGATCGAGAACTACGACGCCGCGATCGCGAACGGCGACCTGGCCACGCTGCGCACCATCACCTGCGGCAAGGCCCGGGACGACTACGTCACCTACAACGACCGCGTGTGGACCGAAACCCACTCACGGATAGCCGCCGCCAAGCGGTATCCGGTGATCGCCAGCATCGACCAGGTGGTCGTCAACGGCGACCACGCCGAGGCCAACGTCACGACCTTCATGGCCTACGCGCCGCAGACCCGGTCGACGCGGAGCCTGGACCTGGAGTTCCGCGACGACCAGTGGAAGATCTGTCAAGCGCCCACAGCTAGCCCAGCTGGATTGCCGGCTCAGCCGGCTGACGTGATTGCCGGCTCAGCCGGCGGCGGTCACCGACCGGCCCGCGCTGTGCAGGTCCCGGCACGCCTCGATGACGCGTTCGGTCATCGACGCTTCGGCCTTCTTCAGATAGCTGCGCGGGTCGTAAGCCTTCTTGTTGCCCACCTCGCCGTCGACCTTGAGCACGCCGTCGTAGTTGGCGAACATGTGCCCGGCGAGCGGGCGGGTGAACGCGTACTGCGTGTCGGTGTCGACGTTCATCTTCACCACGCCGTACTTCAGCGAGTCCTCGATCTCCGACTTCAGCGAGCCGGACCCGCCGTGGAAGACGAAGTCGAAAGGCTTTGCCTCGCTGGATAACCCGAGCTTGGCGGCAGCCACCTTCTGACCCTCGTCGAGGATGTCGGGGCGCAGCTTGACGTTGCCCGGCTTGTAGACACCGTGCACATTGCCGAACGTCGCGGCCAACAGGTACTTGCCGTGCTCGCCCGCCCCGAGCGCCTCGATGGTCTTCTCGAAATCCTCGGGGGTCGTGTAGAGCTTGTCGTTGATCTCGTGCCTCGACGCCGTCTTCCTCACCGCCGACCACACCGATCTCGATCTCGAGGATGATCTTGGCGGCCGCCGCCTCCTTGAGGAGCTCGCGCGCGATGTCGAGGTTCTCGTCGATCGGCACCGCCGAGCCGTCCCACATGTGCGACTGGAACAGCGGGTTACCCCCGTCGGCGACCCGCTTCTGCGAGATCGCGAGCAGCGGCCTGACGTAGGTGTCCAGCTTGTCCTTGGGACAGTGGTCGGTGTGCAGGGCCACGGTGATCGGATACTTCTCGGCGATGATGTGGGTGAACTCGGCGAGCGCGACCGCGCCGGTCACCATGTCCTTGACACCGAGACCGGACGCGAACTCGGCCCCGCCGGTGGAGAACTGGATGATGCCGTCGCTGCCCGCGTCGGCGAATCCCTTGATGGCGGCGTTGACGGATTCCGAGCCCACGCAGTTGATGGCCGGAAACGCGAACGAGTGTTCCTTGGCCCGGCTCAGCATCTCCGCGTAGACCTCGGGCGTTGCGACGGGCATGAGTGTTCCTCTCGGCGATTCGTGCGTACTGCGATTCTCGTCAGGAACGCCGCGACCTCACACGGTCAAGACGCATCCGGTAGCGCGCCCGGCCCTGTTGCATGGCGGCATACGCCTCGGCGGCCTCGTCCAGCGGCCGTTCCTCGATCCAGGCGCGCACACCGGACTGGCACCGCGAAGTGCATCGTCTCCTCGACATCGCGCGACGTGCCGGACGGATGCCCGGTCACGCGGCGGCCGGACGAGGATGAGATCGGCCGGGCTGATCGGCAGCGGGTCGGCTGTGACGCCGACGACCACGAGTTCGCCCTCGGGACCGAGTCCGCCGACCGTCTGACCTATCGCGGCGGAGTTGGCGGCCGTCGCGAGCACGACGGTCGCACCGCCCAGCGCCTGCAGCGCGTCTGCCGACGTCCTCGGCCGTCGAGTCGATGTAGTGGTGCGCGCCAAGCTCCTTGGCATCGCTCGGCCTTGGCCGCACCACGCGCGATCGCGACGGTCTCGAAGCCCATCGCCCTGGCCCACTGGACACCGAGATGGCCGAGCCCACCGATTCCGAGGACGGCTACGAGGTCGCCCGCCACGGCGTCGGTACGCCGCAGCGCGTTGTAGGTCGTGACACCCGCACAGCCCATCGGAGCGGCTTCGGCGAAGCTACAGTCCATCGGGGATGCGGGCCAGCGCGGTGGCCGGCGCGATCACCGACTCGGCATAACCGCCGGGATAGGACAGGCTCGGCACCTGTCCGCGGTTCGCACTGCATGAACTTGCCCTTGCGGCACGGCACGCACTCGTTGCAGTTGCCGCCGAACCAGCCGACGACGACCCGCTCGCCTGTGGCGAAGTCCTCCACGTCGTCGCCGAGTTCGGCGATCGTCCCAGCTAGCTCGTGGCCCGGGGTCATGCGGCCACGGTGCGTCGGGGAAGCCACCGTTGAGGATCCCCTGGTCGGTGCCGCACACCCCGCAGGCAGCGACCGCAATTCGCACGTGGTCAGGCGGCGGAGACGTGGTCTCGACGTCCTCAAGGGTCAACGCTGCACCGACGGAAGCGACCTGAATGGCCTTGTGGGTGGGCATACCCGACCCTAGCGAGGTCACGACTCCGCCGCTCGGGAAAGCCGCACGGTAGCGGCGGTTCTCCAAGCAGGCCGGTCAGACCGGTATCTTGGGGCCTTGTGACGACCTCGGCCCTGGCGGCTGCCAATCAGCTGGCACTCATGCCGGACTTCCTCGATCCGATGAAGTTGCTCGGATATTTCGGCACCTGGGCGCTGGTGGGCCTGCTGGTGGTGATCTTCGTCGAGTCGGGAGTGCTGTTCCCGATCCTGCCCGGCGACTCGCTGCTGTTCGTGGCGGGCATGCTCGCCGCGGGCACAGCCGACCTGGCCGAGAAGGGCGGCGAGCCGGTCAACTTCCAGCTCTGGCAGCTGCTGGTGTTCATCCCGATCGCCGCGGTACTCGGCGGGCAGGTCGGCTACTGGATCGGCCGAAACCTCGGGACAGCGATGTTCAAGCCGGACGCCAAAATCCTCAAGCAGAAGCTACCTCGACGAGGCGCACGCGTTCTTCGAGCAGCGCGGCCCGTTCGCGATCGTCATCGCGCGGTTCGTGCCGATCGTGCGGACACTGGCACCGCTCACCGCGGGCGCCGCGCGGATGAGCTACCCGGTGTTCACGTTCTTCAACGTCCTCGGCGCCGTCGTGTGGGGCGTCGGGCTGACACTGCTGGGGTATTGGCTGGGCCAGTTCCAGATCATCCAGGATCTCCTCGAGCCGATCGTCGATCGCGATCGTGCTGGTGTCCGTCGCTGCCGATGTTCATCGAGTGGTACCGGCGGCGGAAGGCGGCCAAGCGGGCGGCGGGCGAAACCGCCTGACCGCTCACCGGCGGACGCTCGGTCGTGTCCGACAAAGGTTGATACCGCGACGGAAGCCCCGTCGGTGGTCCTATCGGCGAGACTGAATCCAGGGTTGTGACTATCTGAACGACCCTCGATGCATTCCTCGACCGTAGGAAGCGGATCGTGTTGCCGCTTGCTCGCATCGTCTGGTCGCGCGAACCACGCTGCCGCCGCTGCGACCCTAACGGGTTGATCCCACCCACCTGGTGCAAGTAATCAACCCGTTAAGCGCGCGCCCACCGCACGGGATTCAATCAGCAGACACGACCTCATCTAGTCCGCTGCCGGATTCCAGATCGCGGATTGGCTGAGTCACCCCACCTGCGCGGACGTCAACGTCCTTCCTCCAGCGCGCGGATCAGGCTGGCCGAATCCCACGGGCCCTTGTGCCGCTTGCCATTGACGAAGAACGTCGGCGTCGAGTTCAGATCCATCGCCTCGGCGTCCTGGGCGTCGTCCTGGACGCGGTGCAGCGCCTTCGATGGATGCACACGGATGTCCAGATCGAACTTCTCGAGATCCAGCCCGATTGCATTGGCGTAGCGGTAGATATCCGACCACTCCAGATCGTCCTGGTGCGCGAACAACTCCGCACCCATCTCGAAGTACTTGCCCTGCAAACCCGCCGCCTCGGCGGCGCGTGCCGCGTCGAAGGCGCGGGGGTGCACCCGCTCCAACGGCAGATGGCGCCACACATAGCAAAGGTCGTCGCCGAAATGCGCCCGCACCTCGTCGATTCCACCAGTGGCGCGGCTACAGAAGGGACATTCGTAATCCCCGTACTCGACCAGCGTGAGCGGAGCATCGGGGTTGCCGCGCAGGTGGTCGCGTTCGGGATCGATGGACCGAATGAGCTTGAGACCGATGGGTTCTGGCGGGCTGACCAGATCGGTGATGTGGAAGATCGCCCAGCCGAGGACGAGCGCGATGATCGACGCGGCGATGACGCCGATGCGCGCCTGGTCCTGCCGGGCGGGTTCGCTGATCGCGATGTCGACGATGAAAAGTGAAATGGTGAAACCGATTCCGGACAGCGCCGCGCCACCTGCGACCCGGCGCAGCCGAAGCCCCGGTGCCAGCTCCCCGAGTCCGGTGCGGCTCATGAACCACGTCGCACCGGTGATCCCGATGAACTTGCCGAGGACGAGGCCGGCGACGATGCCCCACGTCAGCGGTGAGCGCGCCGCGGCGCTCAGGCTCGCCGCGTCCAGTCGAACCCCGGCGTTGACCAACGCGAACACCGGCAACACCAAGAACGAGACGTAGGGCCCGATATCGGTCTGCAGACGTTCGTTGATGGAAATCGATTGGCGCAGACGGCGGGTGGCTGCGCGGGCATATTGCGAGTTCGGCGACTGCCGAAATGCCCGGATCACCTCGACCGCATCTTCGACCTGCCTGCGCTCGGGGGCGAACACCGGGATGAGCAGTGCGAGCGCTACACCGGCGAGCGTCGGATGGATACCCGCCAGATACAGCGCGACCCACAGCGCGAAGCCCAGCACCGCATACGCCGGCCCGCGGGCGGCGGGCAGAAACCGCACCAGTGCGATCGCGATCAGCAGCAGCGCCGACACCACCAGCGGCCCCACCCGGATCGCGTCGGAGTAGAACGCCGCGATCACGATCAGCGCGCCGACGTCGTCGACGACAGCCAGTGTCAGCAGGAAGATCCGCAGGCGCCCAGGGAATTTCGGCTTGATGATGGCCAGCGCACCGACCAGGAAAGCGGTATCGGTGGAGATCACCACACCCCAGGCCTGGGCATTCTCACCGGACGGGTTCAGCAACAGGAAGATGACCGCGGGCACCACCAGTCCGGCGATCGCCGCGACGACGGGCACCGCCGCCCTCGACCGGTCGGTGAGCTCGCCGATCTTGAACTCGCGCGTGACTTCGAGCCCGACGATGAAGAAGAAGAACGTCATCAAGCCGTCGTTGATCAGATGCTTGACGGACATGTCGAAGTGATGTTCGCCGAACGCGACACCGACGTGGGTGTCCAGCAGGCTCCAATAGCTCTCCGCCCACGGCGAATTCGCCCAGAGGATGGCGATGAGGGTGGACAGCAGCAGCAGCCCCGCCGCGGCGTTTTCTCCAGGCTTCATCGCCTTGAGGTCGCGGTGAACCGCGTGGGTGACGGGCGAACGATGCGCGGTGCCGACTCGGACGTCACGTGTCGGATACCGCGTGGGCCGCTTCCATCAGCATCCAGCCCGACAGCTGCACGGACAGGTCGCGTTCGGGAATTTCCGAGGCGTTGACCGCGCCCTCGACGAACTCGGCCTCCTTGCCTGCGGCAGTGGGAATCTCGGCGGTGCGCTCCCAGAACGCGGCGAACAGCGGCAGGTCCTCGACGGTCTGCCGGTTGTCCCATGCCGCCTCCGCGGAGGTCAGCACCAGCTTGCTGGCGGTGTCGCGGGCCTCGGCGTCGTCGGCGTCGTTCTGCGGCAGACGAGGTGGCCACCAGCGCCAGGTAGCGCGCAAGGATCCCGTTGAACAGACCGCCGTCGCCGCCGCCCGCGCCCTTGATGATGCCCTCGGGTGCCATGTTGTCGCGCACCGCGGCGACGAGGCGATGCACCCGCTTGGCGTGGTCGGCGTCCTCGGTGCGCACCGCGAGTTCGGTTTCCAGGCCGAGCACCACGCCCTGACAGTAGGTGTACTGCGCCCGCACCATCGAGCCGCCCTTGATCCCGTCGAACACCAGATGGGTCTCGGGGTCGATCAGCGTTTCGTCGAGCCAGTCCGACATCTGCTGGGCCCGGCGCAGCCGGTCGTGGCGCGCCAGGAAGATCGCCGCCGGGCCGTTCGCCGGGGCATTGAAGAACTGGTCCTGCTTGCGCCACGGGATGCCGCCGCCGTCCTCGGGCACCCATGCGTTGAGGAACTGCTCGGACAGCTTGTCCAGCGCCTTCGGCCGCTCGACGCCGGCGAGCCGCCCGGCCCGTTCGAGGGCGATGCGCCAGCCACGCCATGTCGTCGTAGTAGTCGTTGGTCCACCGCAGGTTGTTGCGCAGCCGGTGGCCGCGGATCTGCCGGGCGATCTTCTGCACCCGTTCGGGCTGCGGGTCGCGCAGCTGGGCGTCGACCAGGCAGTCCAGCAGGTGGGCCTGCCACCAGTAGTGCCAGGTGCCGAACATCCGGTACTTCCGCGCCGCCGGCCAGGCGACGACGCCCAGTTGTGTTCCCGGCAGCCCCCACAGCTTTTTCAGATGTCGCTTGGCGATCGCGGCCTCGGCGCTGGCGGCGCGGTTGGCCCATAGCTGATCCATGGCTTCGATCCTGCCCTACCAGGCCGCCGAAATGTCCCCATGTCGAGTGATCCAGGCGTGCATCGCGATGCCGGCGGCGACTCCGGCATTGATGCTGCGGGTCGAGCCGAACTGGGCGATCGACACCGTGACGGCGGCACCCGCCCTGGCGCCGTCGGTGATGCCCGGTCCCTCCTGACCGAAGATCAACAGACACTCCCTCGGCAGGCTGGTCTCCTCCAGGCGCGCGGCGCCCGGCACGTTGTCGACGGCGACGACGGTCAGCTTTGCGTCGGCGGCGAATGCCAGCAGTTCGTCGGTGGTGTCGTGGTGACACAGCCGTTGGTACCGATCGGTCACCATCGCCCCGCGCCGGTTCCACCGGCGACGGCCGACGATGTGCACGGTGTCCACCGCGAACGCGTTGGCCGTGCGCACCACCGCACCGATGTTGGCGTCGTTGCCGAAGTTCTCGATCGCGACGTGCAGCGGATGTCTGCGGGTGTCGATATCGGCGATGATCGCGTCGCGCGTCCAATACCGGTATGCGTCAACGACATTGCGGGTATCACCGTCGCGCAGCAGCGCGGGGTCGTAGCGGGGGTCGTCAGGGATCGGGCCCTGCCACGGGCCCACACCGGGACTCTCGCCCCATTCGGTCGGACCCGCGTCACTCACCCTCGGTAGTCCACAGTCCGGCGTGCGTGCCGATCACCGACAGCGTCGGATACAGCAGCGCGTCGTTGATATCGCCCTGTGTGCACAGCGTCACGCGCATGACGACGCCGTCGCGGGTGCTGTCGGGCAGCACGAGCACCGACGCGCCGTAGACGTCGCATGCGTGGCTCAGCCCGGGCGCAGGCAACGTCGGGGCCATCACCACCATCGTGGGTCCGCCGCGGCGCTTCGACTACGTCACGGTATTGCGCTGCCAGACCGTCGATCTCGAGTCCGAGCAGCATGTAGCCGCCGCCGGTGAACGCGTCGGGGTCGCCGAGGGCGGACGGGTCGAGCATGGCGCCGTCCGCGCGGAACGCGTCCACGCTGGTGGTCTTGAGCGAAAGCCCGGTGTCGCTCGTCTTTGGTGGCAGGCAGCCCGACGGGGAACGCCGCGGCATAGGCGATCGTGGTACCCGGCATCCGATCACGGGTCGAATACACGTAAACCCCGCGCACCTGGGACTGGTCGCGCTGCGGCCCAAGACACACCGTGCCCGTGAGCCTGTCGGGTGTCGGCGCCGACAACGGTTGCACGCCAAGGTCGGTCACATCGCGACAGCCGCCGAGCGCCGGGGCCTCGAGCGGATGCGCCAACGCACCGTAGAGCCCGAACCGCAGGTCCTTCGGGTCGGCGTGGGCACCGTCGCCCGACGGCGACGCGTCGACATCGATCAGCACGTTGTCGCCGTCGAAGCGCAGATTCGACACCGACATGTTCCAGCCCAGAAACGCCAGAGATTCGCCGACCGCGGCGGTCTGCGCGGCGTAGGGGTCGACGGTGGCGTCGTCGCCGGAGCACGCTGAGGCCACCAGGACGACCGCGGTGACGGCCGCGAGAACTGAACGTACGGACACTGCGCGCGACTTACGTTCTATCTCGGCCCCGGCCAACGACTTTCGTCATGGCCCGCACCAGGTTTCGCGGCACCATGCGGCCACCGGTGGTGAGTGCCTTGTACTGCAGGCCGGGCACGATCACCACCTTGCCCTTGGCGACGTCGGCCATCGTTTCGCGAACCACGTCGTCCACCTCCAGCCACAGGAACGATGGCGTGTTCGCCATGTCGATGCCCGCTCTTTCATGGAATTCGGTGTGCACGAAGCCGGGGCACAGCGCGTGCACGCCGACACCGGTGCCGCCCAGACCGTTGGCCAGTCCCTCGGAGAACGCGACCACCCACGCCTTGGAGGCCGAGTACGTCGAACCACGCCCCGGCAGCAGCCCGGCGACGCTGGCGACGTTGATCACGGTGCCTTCACCCGCCGCGAGCATCGGCGGCATCGCCGCATGCGTCAGCTGCATGACCGCCGTGACGTTGACATCCAGTTGGGACTGCAGCATCGCGAGATCGGCCGTCCAGAACTCACCGGAGGTTCCGAAACCGGCGTTGTTCACCAGAACCCGCACCCCGGCGGCGAGCCGGTCGGCCACCTTCGCGCGGTCGGAGGCCTGCGCGAGATCGGCGACAAGCACCTCGACGTTGGCGCCCGCCTCGTCGTGCAGTTCGGCGGCCAGCGCCTCGAGCCGCGGGGCGTCGCGCGCCACGAGCACGAGGTCGTAGCCGTCGATGGCATACCTGCGGGCGAATCCCGCGCCGAGCCCTGAGGTCGGTCCGGTGATCAGTGCGACAGGGCGTGACATGCCCTAGAGACTACTTACCGCTGATAGTGCGGAGACTGCCGTCCGTTGCGCGACTGCGGTGGCGGCGGTGGCGCCGCGGGGCGACGCTGCTCGGGGCGAGCGGGAGCCTGGGCATACCGGGGCCGACGGCGCCTCGGCCCTGCCTGCCGGCACCTCGGAACGCTCGGACGGTTGAGGGCCGGGCTTGATCGGACGGCTCGGCGATCCGCTGCGACGGGCGACCGACTGGCCGACTGCGGCCTGCGATGTCGGTGGCAGCACCCGCAGCAGGTCGTTGAACTGACGCACGGTGCGCAGGCCTTCATCCCATTGCGCCCGCGTGCTGGTGACCGGCATCGACACCAGCGTCCAGTGCTGCTCGTTCCACATGATCTCCGCGCAGTCCGGCGCGGTGTGGGCGAACGTCACCATCCGCCGGTCGCAGGCGCGCCGCGCGGCGTCGAGATTGGTGGAGTACACCATGCGCGGACCGATCGCGCCGAGCAGCCAGATGTCGTTCTCCCGCGGCTCTTTGATTCCCTTGAGCCGCAGGTCGACGACGACGTTGGTGCCGACCTTGCGGTGCAGCGCGATGACGGTCGCCACGTCCTCGAGGTCGAAGATGAACACCGCCTCGCCGCGGATCTGCCCGAGCACGACATTCTTGGCGTTGATGTCGCCGACGGTCGACATCACGCCGCGCTTCCAGCGTTTCAGGATGTCGCTCGACTCGTGCTCGTAGTCGAAACCGTGCGATTTCGCCCACGACTTGCGGCGACGACCCAGCCCACGTCGACGGTCGATGTCGACATATAGAAGCACCGCCGCACCCACGAAACAGAGCGCGGACAGCGTGAACCAAAGCGGGACCATTACGCCTAGCCTACTTGCAGGTAGGTCCTCATTTCCGAACTCGAGCAGATCACAGGCTCGTCACATAGCGTCTATCCATGTCGTACGACGATTACCAGCGACTTCGGATTGCGGTCGCGGACGGCATCTGCCGCGCCACCATCGACAACCCGCCGATCAACCTGCTCGATCTGGCGCTGATCCTCGAGCTCGGTCGATTCGCGGCCGAAGGTCGCCGCAGACGACGACGTCACCGTGGTCATCGTCGATTCGGCCGACCCGGAGTTCTTCGTCGCCCACGCCGACGTCACGCTGATCCAGCAGCTGCCCGACCGATGACACCTCACTGCACGAGGAATCTGTCACCGTTCTCGCGCCATGGTCGAAGCCTTCCGCACCATGCCGAAGGCGACGATCGCGCTGATCGAGGGGATCGCCCGCGGTGGTGGCAGCGAGCTCGTCCTCGGCTTCGACATGCGATTCGCCGCCCTCGGAAAAGCCCGGCTGTCGCCAGCCGGAGGTCGGCGATCGGCATCACCCCGGGCGGAGGAGCAACACAACGACTGCCGCGACTCGTCGGTCGCGGACGTGCACTCGAGATCATTCTCGGCTGCCAAGATATCGACGCGGCCACCGCCGAGGCGTGGGGATACGTCAACCGTGCGCTACCGCAAGACGAACTGCGTCCCTTCGTCGACGCGCTGGCCGAGCGGATCGCCTCGTATCCGTCGGACGTCGTCGCCGCGGCCAAGCGCGCAGTGGACACCGCCGTCGGCGATCCGAGTTCCGGCCTGCGGGTCGAAGACCAGCTGTTCCGCGGAACCCTCGCGGGCCCCGGCGCCCAAAGAATGCAGACGTTCATGGACAACGGTGGCCAGACCCGCGAGGTCGAACTCGGCGACCTCCCGCTCTGAGCGCGTACCTAACGGGTTGATCGCACGCACCTGGCGCGGGTAATCAACCCGTTAAGCGCGCGGGAAACTCGCCGCGGCGAGCTCGAGGATCTCTGCGCGGTCCGCGGCCACGATGAAGCCCGCCTCGATCGCCCGGTCCAGCGCTTCGGTGAAGCGTTCGAGGTAGTCCGCCACGACCGCCCGGGATAGAGCCTGCGCACGGTGTCGTCGTCGAACATCTCCCCCGAGCCGAACAGGAACGACATGGGACTCTCGTCGGGCGCCAGGCCCGATGTCCGCGCGATCGGAACGTCGACCCAGGGTGTGCGGACCCCACCGCGCGCGAGCCCGTGCTCGTCGAGCACCAGCGCAGGGTGTCCCCGTCGGTCAGGGAGATGGGGTTCGCGGTGGGTGCGGGCTCGCCGGTGCGGACCCAGTGGTTCAGGCTCGCGATGGCGGCCTGCAGCACGTAGTGGTGCTGGGGGGCGAAATTGATGCAGTACGACAGGCTCGTCCCCATCAGCTCGTTCGTCGGCGCGTACGCCGCGACGATGTCGTCCAGCGGTGCGCATCCGTTGTCGATGAAGCCGACACGGATCGTGTAGTTGTCGGCGTGGGCGGTGCCGGGAATCTCCCACACCCGCAGCCGTTCGTTGTCGGGCCGGCGCGCGTGGTGATAGCCGAGCAGGTGACCGTCGACCAGATCGGTTTCGGTGATGACCGACAGCACCGGGACCCGCAGGTCGTCCCGAAACGGCGCCGGACGAGACTGCTTCGAGTGCGCTGCCGCCCGCGAGCGGCGCGCGCGGGACCGAACCGCGAGTGCACGAGGAAGCCGTCGAAGACCGCCGCGGCGGAATCCACCTCGTTGACGTAGGTGGTCAGAAACATCGCCGACTGCGACTCCCCCACCGCGAGAATGCGATTTCGGCTGCCAGACCGTCGACCGCACCGTCGCGGATCAGGCGACCGACCTGAGAGTAGATGTCGATAGGAGAACTGGTCGCCCGGATGGTGCAGCCGCGAATAGCGTTCGGGATCTTGCGCTTTCAGCGACATGTCGGCGCCGATCAGGTTGTCTCCGCCCTCGACGCCGACGTGTTGCGCCGACACCGCGACGTAGGCGTAACCCGCTCGCGCGATCTCGCGATGCGCCATGAACCAGACGGCGGGAGCGTCGATGCCGCCGCTGACATTGAGCCATTCGACGATGACGGTGCCGTTGAACTCGGCGTCGTCGGTCGGTCGGCACACCACGATGCGGGTGGTGTAGTCCGCGTCTCCTCGGCGGCATAGGACCTGGCCGTGCCCGAGACGAAGAACTCCTCGGCGCCGTAACCCAGCGTGGCCAGGTCGTAGGCGCCGAGGAGCAGATTGGGTCTACCGGGAACGGGACGTAGACGCGAGTGCTCATCACCTCATCGATATCAGGCGTCAGCCCAGCACCAGCGAGTCGCCGTCCGCGCTGACGTTGACCGGCACGACGTCGCCGTCGTGCACCTCGCCGGCCAGCAGCATCTTGGCGAGCTGGTCGCCGATGGCCTGCTGGATCAGCCGCCGCAGCGGACGCGCGCCGTAGAGCGGGTCGAACCCGCGCTCGGCCAGCCACTGCTTGGCGGGCAGCGACACCTCGAGGGTGAGCCGGCGCTGCTGCAGTCGCTTGGCCAGCTGCTGCAGCTGGATGTCGACGATCTCGACCAGCTCGCTCGGGGTCCAGCGGATCGAAGACGATCACGTCGTCGAGGCGGTTGATGAACTCGGGCTTGAACGCCGAGCGCACCGCGGCCATCACCTGCTCCTCGGTGCCACCGGCGCCGAGGTTGGACGTCAGGATCAGGATCGTGTTGCGGAAGTCGACCGTGCGGCCCTGGCCGTCGGTCAGCCTGCCCTCGTCGAGCACGGCGAGCAGCACGTCGAAGACGTCCGGGTGCGCCTTCTCGATCTCGTCGAACAGGATCACCGTGTACGGACGCCGCCGCACCGCCTCGGTCAGCTGACCGCCCTGGTCGTAGCCGATGTAGCCGGGAGGCGCACCGACGAGGCGGGCCACCGAGTGCTTCTCGCCGTACTCGCTCATGTCGATGCGGACCATCGCCCGCTCGTCGTCGAACAGGAACTCCGCCAACGCCTTTGCCAGCTCCGTCTTACCGACACCGGTCGGGCCGAGGAACATGAACGAGCCCGTCGGCCGGTTCGGGTCGGCGACACCGGCACGGCTGCGGCGCACCGCATCGGAGACGGCCTGCACGGCCTTCGTCTGGCCGACGACGCGCTTGCCGAGCTCGTCCTCCATGCGCAGCAGCTTGGCCGTCTCGCCCTCGAGCATCCGGCCGGCCGGAATGCCGGTCCACGCCGACACCACGTCGGCGATGTCGTCGGGTCCGACCTCCTCCTTGAGCATGACGTCTTCGCGCGCCTCGGCGCTGCGGCACGGCCGCGTCGAGCTTCTTCTCGATCTCCGGGATGCGGCCGTAGCGCAGCTCGGAGGCCTTGGCCAGGTCACCGTCGCGCTCGGCCCGGTCGGCCTCGCCGCGCAGCGTCTCGAGCTGCTCCTTGAGCTCGCGGACGATGTCGATGGCGTTCTTCTCGTTCTGCCAGCGGGTGGTCAGCTCCGCCAGCTTCTCCTTGTGGTCGGCGAGTTCGGCGCGCAGCTTCTCCAGCCGGTCCTTGCAGGCGTCGTCCTCCTCCTTGGCCAGCGCCATCTCCTCGATCTCGAGGCGGCGCACCAAGCGCTCGACCTCGTCGATCTCGACGGGCCGCGAGTCGATCTCCATCCGCAGCCGCGACGCGGCCTCGTCGACCAGGTCGATGGCCTTGTCCGGCAGGAAGCGGGCGGTGATGTAGCGGTCGGACAGCGTGGCCGCGGCGACCAGCGCGGAGTCGGTGATCCGCACGCCGTGGTGCACCTCGTAGCGGTCCTTGAGGCCGCGCAGGATGCCGACGGTGTCCTCCACCGACGGCTCGCCGACGAGCACCTGCTGGAAGCGGCGCTCGAGTGCGGCGTCCTTCTCGATGTACTTGCGGTACTCGTCGAGCGTGGTGGCGCCGACCAGCCGCAGCTCGCCGCGGGCCAGCATCGGCTTGATCATGTTGCCCGCGTCCATCGCGCGATTCGCCGGTCGCGCCTGCGCCGACGATGGTGTGCAGCTCGTCGATGAACGTGATGATCTGGCCGGCCGAATTCTTGATGTCGTCGAGCACGGCCTTGAGCCGCTCCTCGAACTCGCCGCGGTACTTCGCACCCGCGACCATCGAGCCGAGGTCGAGCGAGACGACGGTCTTGTCGCGCAGGCTCTCCGGAACGTCGCCGGCGATGATGCGCTGGGCCAGGCCCTCGACGATCGCGGTCTTACCGACGCCGGGCTCGCCGATCAGCACCGGGTTGTTCTTGGTGCGACGGCTCAGCACCTGGACGACGCGACGAATCTCGTTGTCGCGCCCGATGACCGGGTCGAGCTTGCCTTCGCGTGGCGCGGGCGGTCAGGTCGGTGGAGTACTTCTCCAGCGCCTGGTACGTGGCCTCGGGGTCGGGGCTGGTGACCCGCGCGCTTCCGCGCACCTTGGCGAACGCCTCGCGCAGCGCCTGCGGTGAGGCGCCGTGACCGGTGAGCAGCTTGGCCGTGTCCGAATCGCCGGTGGCCAGGCCGACGAGCAGGTGCTCGGTGGAGACGTACTCGTCGTCCATCTCGGTGGCCAGGTTGGTGGCCGTGGTGATCGCGGCGATCGACTCGGGTGCCAGCTGCGGCTGCGAGCTCGAGCCGGATGCACTGGGCAACCGGTCGAGAAGTCGTTGCGTCTCGGCGCGGATTGTCGCAGGTTCGACGCCGACGGCCTCCAGCAAGAGGCGCGGCAATGCCATCGTTCTGAGTGAGCAGTGCCATCAACAAATGGGCGGGCGTGATCTGCGGGTTGCCCGCGGCGGTAGCCGCCTGCAGCGCCGAAGTCAGGGCCGCCTGGGTTTTGGTCGTCGGATTGAACGAGTCCACGACACCTCCCTTTCCTGTACAGAGGGCCGCACAAAGGGCCCTTGAAATGCTTGTCGTGTTGTTCAACGCCGTCAAGGTTGAGTCTGTTCCGCTCAACTTTAACTAATTTTCGGCAACACCGCCCACGCGTACCGATCAGCGCGCTCGACATGGCCACGCTGGACCGATGCGGCATCTGGTCCTCGCCATCGCGTCTGCCCGGTTGGTCCTCGTCATAGCGGTGGATTTCCCAGGCAGTCCCCTTCACGAGCGATCGCCAATGTCCGGCTCGGCGCGGCCATCCACACCGATCCGAATGGAAGGCCTGCCGCGACGGCGCGGGCCTGACTGCGTAGGCACCGTTCCAGCAACTATCCCTGATGTCATTTACGATGCCAGAAGCCAACTCGGGCAAAGCCCTATGGGGGAAAGTTTGGACCTCAACACCGTCACCGAAGTGGTCCGGCAACCGCTCGATCCGCCCGGGGCGCAATGGCGCGCCGGCGACGCCTTCCTCGCGGGTGGCACCTGGCTGTTCTCCGACCAGCAACCGCGCTGCGACGGCTGATCGACCTGATGCCGCTGGGCTGGGACACCCTTACGGCCAGTGATTCCGGGCTCGAGATCGGCGCGATGTGCACGATCCGCGACCTGTACGCATTCCGTGCGCCCGGCGACTGGCTGGCCGCCCCGCTGTTCACCACGAGCTGCGAAGCGTTCCTGGCCTCGTTCAAGGTCTGGAACACGCGCGACGGTCGGCGGAAACATCTGCATGTCGCTGCCCGCCGGTCCGATGATCACCATGACGGTGGCGCTCGAGGCCACCTACACCTTGCGCTCGCCCGACGGATCCGAGCGCATCGTCGACGCCGCCGATTTCGTCACCGGAAACAACGCCAACATCCTGGCGCCGGGTGAGGTGCTGAGGAAGGTCGACATCCCCGCGAGCGCACTGCGCAAGAGGCATACGCACCGGCGGTTCACCCTGACCCACCTCGGCCGGTCGACGATCTTCATGATCGCGACGCAACGACCAGGACGCCGACGACCTGCTGCTGACGATCACCGCGGGCACCACCCGCCCGGTCCGCCTGCGCATTCGATTCGATGCCGGACGCCGATGCGCTGGCACGCCGCATCGACGAACTGCCCGACGAACTCTGGTTCGACGACCCCAACGGCAGTCCCGACCACCGGCGCCACCTCGCCAGGCACTACGCCGAGGAGATCCGCGCCGAGTTCACCTCGGGTGGCTCGGTCATGACCTACACCGTCAACGGCAAGGCCTTCGACGAGCGAGCCGAGGCCGGGCCAGTGCCTGCGCACGTTCGTCCGCTCGCTGGGTTGGCACGGCGTCAAAAAGGGTTGCGACGCAGGCGATTGCGGTGCCTGCACGGTGTGGCTCGACGGCGATCCGGTACACAGCTGCATCACCCCCGCGTTCCGCGCCGAGGGCCGCGAAGTCACCACCATCGAGGGGCTCGGCACACCGGAGAACCTGCATCCGATGCAACAGCAGTTCCTGGACGCTCCGGGGTTCCAGTGTGGATTCTGCACCGCGGGGATGATCATGACGTCGGCGACCTTCACCGACGACCAGAAGCAGGACCTGCCGCGCGCGCTGAAGGGAAACCTCTGCCGCTGCACCGGATATCGCGCCATCGAGGACGCGGTCAACGGCGTGTCAGCGGCGTCGAGGACGCAGCACCGGGGCAGACCGTCGGCGCCAGCGTCGTGGCGCCCGCAGCCACCGGGGTCGTGACCGGGACGGTCGAGTTCACCATGGACACCGAGATGGCGGGGATGCTGCACCTCAAGGTGCTGCATTCGCCGCACGCCCACGCACGCATCGTCTCCATCGACAAGTCCGCCGCGCTCGAGGTTCCAGGCGTGCACCGCGTCTACACGTGGGAGGACGTCCCGCGGAAGCGCTACAGCACAGCGATCCACACCGACCATCTGGTGGATCCCGACGACACCTACATGCTCGACAACGTCATGCGGTTCGTGGGCCAGCGGGTGGTGGCCGTGGTCGCCGACTCGGTCGGCGCCGCCGAAGAGGGTTGCCGCAAGGTCGCCGTGGAATACGAGGTGCTGCCAGCGGTCTTCGACCCCGAGGAGGCGATGGCCGACGGCGCACCCCAGTTGCACAGCTATGACGACCCGTTCGCGCTACGACAAGGTGCGCAACATCCTGCTCGAACTGCACGGCGAGGTCGGCGACGTCGCAGCCGGTTTCGCCGAAGCCGACGTGATCCACGAGGGCACCTACTTCTCGCCCCGCGTCCAGCACGCCCACCTCGAGACACACGGTTCGATCGCGTGGATGGAGGACGGCCGGTTGCACGTGCGGACCAGTTCGCAGTCGCCGTCTGTCGCGAAACTCAAACTCTCCCATCTGTTCAACCTTCGGCCCGATCAGCTTCGGGTGTTCTGCAAGAGGGTCGGCGGTGGGTTCGGCGGCAAGCAGGAGGTCATCTCCGAAGACCTGGTGGCGCTGGCGGCGCTGGACACCGGTCGGCCCGTCTGCTGGGAGTACACCCGGGAAGAGGAGTTCACCACGGCCTCACCGCGCCACCCGATGAAGGTCACGGTGAAGCTCGGCGCGCAAGGCCGACGGCACGCTGACCGCGTTTCAGTTTCGCAACGTCTCCAACACCGGCGCGTACGGCAACCACGGCGGCGAGACGTTGTTCGCCGGCGGTGCCGCCGTCATGCAATACCGTTGCCCCAACAAGAAGTTCGACGGCTACTCGGTGTACACGAACACCGTGCCCAGCGGTGCGCTGCGCGGCTACGGCATGACCCAGCCCTCGTTCGCGGTGGAGTCCGCGATGACCGAGCTGGCACTCGCGCTGGACATCGATCCGCTGGAGTTGCGTCGCCGCAACGTCATTAAGCCGGGTGACGCACTGGTGGCGATGGGCGAGCACCCCGAAGATGTGTCGTTCACCGAGGACGGACTGACCGGCTGCATCGACCTGGTCGACGAGGCGTTGCGCGGCAGGCCCGACGAGCAGGACCTGGGACCGGACTGGCTCGTCGGCACCGGCACCGCGAGCTCCATCCACGAGACCGCCCCGCCCACCGACCACGTTTCCGAAGCATGGGCCACCCTGCGGGATGACGGCATCTACGAGATCGCCGTGGGGACGGTCGAATTCGGCGAGGGCACCTCGACGGCACATGTGCAGATCGCGGCGAGCGTGCTCGGCACCACGCCGTCTCGGGTCCACCTCGTGCAATCCGACACCGACAAGACGGGTTTCGACACCGGTGCGTTCGCCAGTGCCGGCCTGTTCGTCTCGGGCAACGCCGTGCAGAAGGCCTCGACCGCGCTGCGCGACAGCATTCTGCACTTCGCCGCGGGCCACGTCGGCGTCGACGTCGGCGCCTGTTCGATGGACGACGACGGCGTGAAGTGTGCCGATGTCCGGTTGACGCTGGACGCAGGTGTTGGAGGCCGCCCGTGAACGCGGCAGGCGGTTCACCGTGTCGCGCAAGGCCTATGGTTCGCCGCGCAGCGTGACCTCCAACGCCCACGGCTTCCGCATCGCCGTGCACCGGATCACCGGCGAGATCCGCATTCTGTACAGCGTGCATGCCGCCGATCCCGGCGTCGTGATCAACCCGCAGCAGGTCCGCGGCCAGATCGAAGGCGGAGTGGCGCAGGCGATCGGATTCGCCCTCACCGAGAATTTCCATGTCGACGAGAACGGGGTGATGGTCAACGCCAACCTGCGGAACTACCGGATCCCCACCTATGCCGATATCCCGCGCACCGAAGTCCTTCTCGTCGAAACCCATGACTCGGTCGGGCCGATGAAGTCGAAGGGTATCGCCGAGTCGAACGTCAATCCGGTGGCACCGGCCCTCGCCAACGCGCTGCACGACGCAACGGGAATCCGGTACCGGGAGCTACCGTTCACGCCCGAGCGCATCTACCGCCGTCTGAACGAGCACAGTCTCACTCCCGCAACCTGATTGGCAGACATGGACACGACAGGGGCCACCGACACCACAGCGACGGTCATCATCGGCCAGCGCGTGCGCGCCGGCAGCGAGAGGGCATTCGAGGCGTGGCAGAGGGAAATGAACCGTGACGCAGCCAAGTATCCGGGTTTCATCGCCGCGGAGATCAACCCACCGACCGCGGTTCAACGCGAGTGGGTGGTCATCTTTCGCTTCGACTCGATCGCACATGTTCAGGCGTGGATCAACAGTGCGACACGTCAGAAGCGCCTCGACGCCGGTCGGCAGTTCTTCGAAGGGCCCGGCACCCAGCAGGTCGTCGGCGGCGGCGCGCGGCAGAACGATTCCGCTGGTCACCGTCGTGGTCACGCATCGAGTCCCGTCGGAGAACGTGGATGAGTTCCTGGCCTGGCAGGATCGACTTCGTTTGGCGGAGAGCAAGTTTCAAGGCTTCCGCGGCACCGAGCTGTTTCGCCCTGTCGAGGGCATCCAGGAGGAGTGGACCGCCCTGTACCGCTACAAGACCGCCGAGGATCTCAACAGGTGGATGATTTCGGAGGAGCGACAAGGCGCTTCTCGCCGAGGGAGAGAAGTTCGCTGACTACCACCTCCGCACCATCGACAACTCGTTCGGCAACTGGTTCGCCTTCGATCAGCACGGAGCCGAGGCGCCGCCCCCCTCCAACTTCAAGACTTCCGTCGCCGTCTGGGTCGGCGTCTATCCCACCGTCGTGATGATCACGCTTGCGCTGTCGCCGTTGAAGATGCCGCTGTGGCTAGGCCTGCTGATCGGAAACCTGCTGTCCAGCTTCGCACTTAGCTACTTCACGATGCCCTTCTTCGTCAATCCGCTGCTGAAGAACTGGCTGCGGCCGCCCCAGGAGGAGTCCGAAGCCAAGACGAATTGGCGTGGCTTCGCCCTCGTCATCGGCGTGATGGCTGTTCTTGAGTCTGGTCTTCTACCTCGTGACCAAGGTGTTCTGGCACCTGCCCTAGCGGCCGCCGAGCGGTGTCGGGCCCGTCGGCATCTTCGGCAGGGTGGCGATCAGCTTCGGCACCAACGTCGTAGCGTCCGGCGCCGGGCGCTCGAGGGTGTACTTGCGGAGCTCCTGGCCGGCAGGGGTCGTCCCCGCCACGAGTAGATCGGCTCCGTAGACGGTGCTGGACGTCGCAACGGTCGCGCCCGGGTGCCCCGGCGAACGGTGCGAACGAAGCGATCTCGGCGTACTCGATGTTTTCCTCGTGGTGGTTCGGACTTTCCAGGTACATACTCGGCTGCCCGTCGAGCTTCGATCCGGTAGACCACACCCGCACCGTGCCTGCCCCGGCAAGTTGGCTGGTGATGATGCTCTTCGCTCCACCCTCGCCACCCGCGACCCATCCCGTGGACAGCGCGACCCCGTCCTTGTAGTTCTCGTCGTAGGCCAGGAAGTTCGACGTCATCCTCGGCTCATTGGGCTTGGTGGCATGCTCCGTGCGCCGTACCGTTGGCCTGCGCTCGCGCGGTCGGCGTGTAGAGGTCCCACCGGAAAGACTTGATCAGTGGCGCATCACCGGGACCCGGCGCAGTCACGATCGTCTCGCGACCCGATCCGAATTCGACCATTCCGGTGGCCAAGGAGACTCCGGACTGGGATCCGGGATAGGGCGTGAACGTGGAGAACACGTCGGGCTCCTTGCCCGACTCGGACGGCAGGTCGATGAGTACACCTTCACCTGCGACTCGGTTCCCGGGCCTGTACCGACGACGATGTTGTCGGCCAGTGCATTTCCATCGATGTCGGCACCTGCGACCGTCACGCCGCCAGTGAAATCGGAGTCGAACGGGGCGAACCGAGTGATCTCCGTCTTGAACAGTCCTTCAGTTCGTGTCGTTCCCGTCGTATGCGACCACCTCGGGAGATGCGCCCTTGCCGGTGCCCGCGACCAGATCGAGAATCATGTCACCGTTCACGTCGGCCATCGCCACCGATGGAGTGCCCTCGAAGTCCGGGAACGGGAATACCGTTTGCAACGACCTTGTCGCCGTTGGCATCCCGGACCTGAACCGAAGCCGGCTTTCCGTTGGATCCGGGTATCGCCACGGCGTACGTCGACACTTCGGGGATGACGTTGATGGTGGCCATCAGCCCGTTGTCCTCGTGGTTGAGGCGGTGGCAGTGGATCACGTAGGTGCCCGCGTACTCCAGGAACTCCTGGCGCAGGGTCAGTGTCGCCGGGGTACTCACGACGTGCATGTCGTTGAATATCGGTGCGGGAACGTTGACGTTGTCGAGGCCCCACGGTTGCACGCCGGTCTTGCCGCGGTTCGGGTCGTCGATGGCCATCACCTGAAAGTCGTTGACGTGGATGTGCATCGGATGCGCATCGTTGTTCATGTTGATGATCTTCCACTCCTCAACGGAGTTGAGCCGCGGCTGGATCAGCGAGACATTTGGGAACCCGCTGGGTTCGAACATGTAGATGACGGCTTTGGGATCACTATTGCTGGCTAGGTCGCCGCCGATGGTGTCGGTGATCGTCATCTCCCGTGTGACGGCCGGGGTCATCACCGCCGTGTCTACGAAGGACGTGTACGCGTCGAGGTTCTGGCCCGGCTCGAAGGCCGTGGTCTTACCCTCTCCGCTGGTGTCCTGCGTGGCGCGGATCAACGTCTGGGTGGGGAACACGAAGAAGCCGTCGGCGAAGCTGAGGAACTTCGGATCCACGGTGAGCGTGCCGAGCACCGCGGGCGTGTTCTTGGTGCCGTTGTTCGTATACAGCACACCGGGATTCACGATCGGCTTGGCATTAGGGTCAGGCGGGAACTCCAGTACCAGATCGCCTTCGGAGGGCATCGTCACCGCGATCGCATAGCGAGACCCGGGTGGGACGCTGAGCGTCGTTCCATCACCGTAGACCGGCCGGCCGACCTGCGTGTAAGGGTTGCCGTCCTGTCCGACGATCGCGAACTTCGGATGGTTACCGGTGGCGGTCTCGGTCAATCTGACTGTCATATAGGCAATGTCGCTGATGTTGGCGACCGCCCAGATCTCCGTCTGGCCGGGCTTGATCTTCAGCTCCGGCTGGAACTGGCCGTTCACGGTGAACTGCACATCGCGCTGATTCTCTGGGAGATCAGGCTTTTCGGCGACCTTTGTCGTCGGGCTGTCGAAGTTCATCAGGTTCGAGGGGATGAACTGGGTCTGACCGCGATTGTTCTTGGGCGATAGCGGGCCTTGCCACCATGGCGTCAGATACTGGGACCCCATGGCGGTGTCGGCGATGTTCACCGGAGCCAGGCTCGGCTGGTACGTGCCGTCGGCGAGTTGGGATCCCTCTGGGGGTTTGAGCGTGCTCACCCACTGTGGCCAGCTGTAGTTGTTGAGCTGGTGCCCCTTACCATTGCGGTCGAACACGTAGTTGTACTGAATCGCCATGTTGCGTATGGGAATATCGTTCTGCGTCACCAGCGGCAAGTTGCCGTCGGGACGGCCGATCTCCAGCAAACCGGCCAAGCCGGCGTAGGTCTGTTGGGACGTCATCGTGTGACGGTGACTGTGGTACCAGTACAACCCATTGGGCATGTTCTTGGGCACGTCATAGGTGTAGGTGTTGCCCATCCCGGCAGGAATCGAGAGCAACACGTTGTCGGCGTTGCCCGATGGACTGACGTGTAAGCCGTGGGTGTGCAGATTCAGCGGCGACTCTGTGAGAGCGGGCGGATAGATCGGCACCTCACCCCCCTTGGGGGTCATCGCGGGGTCGTAGAAATCCGGAATGGTGAGATTCTGAAGGTCGTTGTCGTAGTGGATGATCAGCTTCTCGCCGGGGTCAACGCGCAGCGTGGGCGCGGGGTAGAGGTTGTCGCCCTTCGTCGATCCGTCCGAAGCAGTTCCCTTGATGAGGTCGTAGGCAGAAAACGAGGAAGTTGGTCACCGGCTCTTTGACGGTGTCCAGGCTGACGGTGCCCTGGTGCGCCGAGAGTCGAACCTCGAGCACCCCGTCCTTACTGGAGAGTCGCACTGGTTCCTTGAAAGGAGCCGGCTTGCCGTCGGGACCCGCATTCACTCCGGCCTGCGGAGCGGGCGCCTCCTTGTCGCGCGAACATGCCGTCATTGCGGCGATCATCGTGACGACCAACAGCAGGGCGACGAAGAGCCGTGAACCGGGACGCCGCCGGCTGAGCCGGCAATCGGGACCCCGCCGGCTGAGCCGGCAATCGGGACGAAGCCGCATGGCCTCTCCATTCCTCGACGAAACTAGCTACACCGGGGCGATCAACATTCCGCAGCTTATACCGATGAAGTGATGCTACCGGCAAATTGCTGCAATGGGTCTGACCCGGCGGGTCAGGTGGCGGTCTCCTGCGCCGACAGGGCCATCCACTGACCGTTCTGGAGCTCGAAGACGTCGGTGAATCGCTCGACGCCCATCACCTGGTCGTCCTGGATCAACGTGTTGATTCCGTGGACCACCGCGGTGTTGCCCGCGATGTCGACGATCTGGTCCGACGGGTTCATCGTGAACGGCAGCGGCGCCATGGTCGCGATCTCCTCGTCACGGTTGAGCAGCTGGCCATCGGAGTTGACGTGTTTGAAGGCCGGGCTCAAGATCGCTTCGACGGTCGGGACATCACCGGCGGTGATCGCCGCCAGCCAACGCATTTCCTGGGCGAGAACGTCGGCGCACGGTCCCACGTCGAGCGGCAGCGGAGCACTCGTCGCCGCATCGACGCAGGTGTCGGCGGCAACCGCTGGCGCCGGGGCGTAGATCGCGAGAGCCGAGACGGCGGCCGAGACAACCAGCGCCGTCGTGAACGTTCGGGCTCTGTCGCGTGTCCATCGGTTCATAAGATCCGTTCCCTCGGTCAATGATTGCTAGGTTGCTAGTCGAATGATGCGACGAAAGGGCGAGCATTGTCGGGCAATTGGGGATCGGTGCTGATCGAGCTGATACCGCTCGCACTGGTCGTCGCACTCTCGCCGTTGTCGATCATCCCGGCGGTGCTGGTGTTGCACACTCCCCGCCCACGGCCGACGGGGCTGGCATTCCTGGCCGGCTGGCTGGTTGGCCTGGCGGCGTTGACGAGCATCTTCCTCGAAGTGTCCGGCCTCGTCGGCGGCCTCGGGGGCAAGCCGCCGGGCTGGGCGTCCTGGCTGCGCATCGTCGTCGGTGTCGCGCTGATCGTGTTCGGCGTCTACCGATGGCTCACCCGCAAGAAGTCGGCCCACACCCCGAAATGGATGCAGAGCCTGTCGAAACTCACACCCGCTCGCGCGGGTGCGACCGGGCTCGCGCTCACCGTTGTCAACCCCAAGGTGCTGTTCATCTGTGCCGCAGCGGGTTTGGCGATCGGCACGACGGGACTCGGAGGTCACCCGGGTCTGGCTCGCCGTCATCTGGTACGTCGCGGTCGCCGGTTCGACGGTCGCGCTGCCGATCCTGGCCTACGCCGTGTCGGGCGACCGCCTCGACGAACCGCTGGCGCGGCTCAAGGACTGGATGGAGCGTCAGCACGCCGTCCTCGTCGCGGCAATCCTGGTCGTGATCGGTCTTCTGGTGCTGTACAAGGGAATTCACGGCCTTTAGAAATCAGGCCAGGTCAGGACAGCCCCAGCTCTTCGGCATCCGCGGTCAGATAGCGCGTCACCGTGGGCGCAATGAGCCGCACCACCTCGTCGTCGGACAACGTCGCCAGCGGCGGCACTTTCATGACGTAGCGCAGCACCGCGGCTCCGACGAGCTGGCTCGCGGCCAGCATCGAGCGCAACCTGGCCTGCTCGCCACCGCCGAGCACACCGGACACCGCGGTCAGCACATAGTTCTGCATGAAGGCGCGGAAGGCCTCGTGGGCATCTGAGTTGGACGTGGCCGACTGCAGCATCGCCACCATGCTCGGGCCGGTGTCGGGCGCCCCCCAGATCCGCAGATACGTCCGCACCATGCGGGTGCCGATATCGGGATCGTCGTCGGAGTCGCCGGTGAGCGCGGCAACGAGCACGGCGGGATCGACGATGAGCCGCAGCGACTCGCGGAACAGGTCGGCCTTGGAGCCGAACAGGTACAGCACCATCGACGGGTCCACGTGTGCGTCGTCGGCGATCGACCGCAGCGTCGTCTTCTCGTAACCCTCCGCGGCGAACCGTGCCTTTGCCGCGGCCAGTACGGCCTCGCGCGATACCGGATCGCCCTGGCGTCGCCCCCGGCGCTTCGTCGTTTTTGCTGGTGACGGCATCTATCGACAGTATCATTTCATTGACTGTTGAAATCTTTCCCGCACCGCGCTACGCTCACCTTGCGATTAATTCAACGACGAATGAAAAGAGCGACGCTGATGGTCACGGACACCGTGCCCCGGCACACCCGCAGCAACACCCGTGCACGAACCTCCCGCAGCGATCCGGGCGACCGGCATCGTCGCGGTGCTCACGGTCGCGCTCGCCCTCGTCGCGATCGCGTTCGCGCTGCCTGCCGCACGCACCGCACCACACGCCGTGCCGATCGGCGCGGCGGGCCCGCAGTCGGCCAGCGGACAAGTCGCCGCCACCCTGGAGAAGCAGGCACCCGGCGCCTTCGCGATCACCTACTACCCCGGCGAGGCCGCACTGCGGGACGCGATCGGAAACCGTGACGTCTACGGCGGCATCTCATTCGGCCCCGACGGGCGGCGCCTGCTGATCGCGACCGGGGCAAGCCCCATGGTCGCGCAGATGCTGACCCAGATCGGCAACGGCATCGCCCAGCACGCCGGGGTTCCGCTGGACATCGAGGATCTGGCCCCGCCGACCGCCGACGATCCGCGCGGCGCCGGGCTGGCCGCATCCGCGCTGCCGATCACCCTGGCCGGACTGCTGCCTGCCATCGTCCTGGTATTCGCGCTCAAGCGTGAGGTCTGGACCCGATTCGCGGCAGTGGTGGTGTTCGCCGGCGTCGCGGGCGTGTCGATCGCCGCGCTGCTGCGCTTTGTGCTCGGCTCGATCGACGCGAACTTCTGGGGCGTCGCAGGCGGTTTGACGCTGGGCGTGCTGGCCGCCGGACTGACGATGCTCGGTCTCGGATCGCTGTTCGGCCGGGTCGGCCTGGCGCTGGGAGCGTTGGCGGCGCTGCTGCTGGGCAACCCGCTGTCGGGGCTGAACAGCGCGCCCGAGATGCTGCCCACCGGCTGGGGACAGCTGGGGCAATGGCTGCCGCAGGGCGCGAACGCCACGCTGCTGCGGTCGACGGCATTCTTCGAAGGGGCCGGCGGCACGCTGCCGATCGTGGTGCTGACCTGCTGGTCGCTGCTCGGCGTGGCGCTGGTCGTCGTCGCCGCGCTGCGACAGCGGAGCCCCTCAGCCGCGTAACTTACTATCGAACGGCGTGGGACTCGACGATCGTGACGCGCTGCGCGTACTGCGCGACACGGTCGACCCCGCGCTCGGCTCCGACGAACTGATCCGGCGCTTCTACACCCGCTGGTTCGCCATCGACATGTCGGTTCGCGACCTGTTTCCCCCGGACATGACGGCTCAGCGAAACGCCTTCGCCACGGCGGTGACGTGGCTGTTCGGTGAACTCGTCGACCAACGGGCCCAGGAGCCGGTGGCCTTTCTCGCGCAGCTCGGTCGGGACCATCGCAAATACGGTGTGACGCAACGGCATTACGACAGCATGCAGGATGCGCTGCTCACCACGCTTCGCACTCAGCTGATCGAAGAGTGGGATGACAGGCTCGCGGAGGCGGCCCACGACGCGGTCGCGTTGCTCGTCGGAGTGATGCGAGGTGCCGCTGACGCCGAGAAGGGCCCGCCGTACTGCGACGGCACGGTGATCGAACACATCCGCGCCAGCCGAGACGTGTCAGTGATCCGGCTGCAACTGGACCGTCCGCTGTACTACCACCCCGGTCAGTACGTCACCGTTCAGGTGCCGCAGTGGCCGAGGCGCTGGCGCTACCTGAGTCCGTCCATCCCCGCCGACCGCGGCGGAGGCATCGAGTTCCATGTCCGCTCGGTGCCCGGCGGCATGGTCAGCCCGGCAATCGTCGGCGAGACGACGGCCGGGTGACCGTTGGCGGGTGTCCAACCCACACGGCGGAATGCACATCGACCGCGACGGCGGCGACATCCTGATGGTCGCGGGCGGCACCGGCCTGGCCCCGCTGCGAACGCTGATCATGGATCTCACCCGCAAAGCCGTCAACCCGAGGGTGCATCTGTTCTTCGGCGCGCGCTATCCCTGCGAGCTCTACGATCTGCGCACCCTGTGGCAGGTCGCCGTCGCAGAACCCGTGGCTGTCGGTGACACCGGTATCGGAGTACAACACGGACCCCCCGTGGGCGACCGACTTCCCCGACGTGGCGCCGCCACGCGGCCTGCACGTCCGCCAGACCGGGACACTGCCGGAGGTCGTCACGCAGTACGGCAGTTGGGGTGACCGGCAAATCCTGATCTGCGGGGGCCCGGAGATGGTCGAGGCCACCAAGGCGGCATTGCTCGCCAAAGGTGCTCCCGCCGAACGGATCCAGCACGATCCACTGACCGGCTGAGCGGCTGAGTCACTTCGCCGCGCGGCTCGGCGGAGGCCGGAATTCCGCTGGCCATTTCGTCGAGGCGTCGTAGTAGACGTTGTTCAGCGAGGCACGAGTCAGGTCGGCTCCGGTCAGGTCCGTTCCCCTGAGGTTCGCGCCGTCCAGCGTGGCGCCCGGCTGATCCGGATCGTCCAGGTAGTCGTCGATACCGAGATCGGCGCCGGTCATGTTCGCCAGGGTGAGGTCGGATCCTCTGAGGTCGGCCCGGTTGAACTTCGCGCCTGCAAGATTTGCATGAGACAGGTTGCTGTAGGCGAGATTCGCGTACGCGAAGTCGGCGCCCGCCAGCTTGAGCGCACCGAGTTCCTGTCCCTCGAGGTCGAGAGCGGCATAGGGCCGGTCCTGCTCTGGATCGGACGATGAACCGCTACGGACAAACTGCAGGTTCTGAAGTTGTTCGGCCTGCCGGGCCTGCCTCTCCTCCATCGCGTGATACCGCGCTTCGCGGCGATTGTCGATCCAGTACTGCCCTACGATGGCGCCCACGGACACCACCATGCCAACGACGACGGCTACGACGATGTTGTGCAGCCACCACTCGGTCGACGAAAGCGTCTCACGCCACCAGGCCGTCTTGCCGGACTCGGGTTCTGCCATCCGAACATCGTCTCTGACCCCGGTCGTTCACATATAGCAATCGCAAAGTCGCCAGTGCCGGAAGCTATCCCGCCATACACTCATCAAGATCAATCAGCAGATCTGCGAGGAGCCGCGGGCCGAGGCCGGGAAGATCAAGCATTCCGTCACGCGGGTCAACTTCACCGACGTCAACGATCACCTGGATGCCCTGGGCCGCGGCGACTTCGTCGGGCGCGCGGTCATCGTCTACGACTGAACGGGTACGCGCCGCCAGAGGTCGTCGAACGCGATGCTGTCGAAGAACGCCGTGCCCTTGACGATTCGGTTGTCGGCGAACGTCAGAAACCACGTATAGGTGTTGCGGTAGGGCACGCCGTCGCGGGCGGTGGCCTCGCCGTCGAAGAACACGATGACCGTATCCCCGTCGGCATAGATTTCGCGGACCGTCGGCTTCAAAGGGACAGCCAACCGTGCGTTGAACTGCCGGATGACATTGCTCAAGAAATCCTGCCTTGCCGTTGTACACGCGCGATGCCACCGAATTGCCGACTACCTCCCAGATGACGTCGTCGGCCACCGTCTCGAGCGGGCTCCCCGTACCGTTGGCCCACGCTTCAAACCCCGCGCGCACCGTCGCGACATTCCGCGTCTCGAGGTCGTCATGTGTCATTTGTGGATTGAAACAGGACCGGCGCGCGATGCGTGGCAGGATCGACATCCGTGCCGGAATTCGACCGCGTAACGCTTCGCGATCCCTCGTCCTCGATGACGGCCACCTTCGTCCCGACCGCAGGCATGATCGGCACTTCGCTCGCCGATGGTGATGAGGAGTTCCTCGGCCAGCGCCGCGGACTGGATGCCTACGTGACCGCAGGCAAGACCATGGGTATACCGATCCTCTACCCGTGGGCAAACCGGTTGAGCGCCAACGAGTATGAGAGCAACGGCACCGCCGTCACCCTGACTCCCGGCGAAGGCGGAGTACGCGCCGACGAACATGGTCTGCCCATCCACGGAGTGCTCGCCGCCTATTCGGGCTGGGAGGTCACGGCACAGTCGGAGAACTCGCTGACCGCCACCCTCGATTTCGGGAAGAAGCCCGAGCTGCTCGCGTCATTCCCGTTCCCCCATGTGCTCACGCAAGCCGTCACGCTGGCGGATCGCAGGCTCACCATCGAGACCACCGTGACGCCGACGGCGTCGGCTCCGGTGCCGCTGTGTTTCGGCTATCACCCGTACTTCACGATTCCCGGGGCGCCGCGCGACCAATGGCGGCTCACCACCCCGACGATGCGTCATCTCTTTGTGGACAGCCGGGGAATCCCGACCGGAGAGCACGAGCAGTGGAACGGCGCCACCGAACCATTGGTAGTCCGTGACGTATGACGACGGCTTCGACGACGTGCCCGACGGCGCGGTGTTCACACTGGCCGGCGGCGAGCGTCGCATCGACGTCGAGTTCGAGACGGGTTACCCGGCAGCGCAACTCTTCGCGCCTGGCACTGACGACCTCGTCGCGATCGAACCGATGACCGCACCCACCGACGCGCTGCGCCGCGGCGGCTACCGCAGCGCGGCGCCCGTACAACCCGCAACCGCGCGGTTCTCGATCACCGTGACCTAGCGCTTGTTGCGCGGCTGCCAGACCACCAGGGCCGTGCTCTTGGACCTGGGCTGGGAACGCAACTCGTCGATCTCGCGCGCCATCTCCTGCAGACGACTCTTCAGCGCCTCGACCTGATTGGTCAGCTCGATGATCCGCTTGATGCCCGCGAGGTTGACGCCCTCGTCCTGCGACAGCCGCTGGACCTCACGCAGCAGGTCGACGTCGTGCTGCGAATAGCGCCGGCCGCCGCCGGACGTGCGCTCCGGGCTGACGAGCCCGAGCCGGTCGTACGTGCGCAGCGTCTGCGCGTGCATACCGGCCAGCTCCGCGGCGACCGAGATCAGGAAGGTGCGCGCATCGTTGCTGGATCGCTTGGGCATCACGCACCAGCCCAGTTCGCCCTCGGGTCGAAACCGCTGGCCCGTTCGGCTTTCGCGTAGGCCTCCAACGCTTCCGCGGCCTCACCCTCGACGTCCGGCGGCACCGCCACCTTGACGGTGACGAGCAGGTCGCCATGGCCACCCGAACGCTTCGGCACGCCACGGCCACGCACGCGCAGAATCCGGCCGTCGGACGTGCCCTTGGGCACTCGCACACCGACCTTGCCTTCCAGCGTGGGCACCGAAAGCGTTGTTCCAAGCGCCAATTCATGGAAGCTGACCGGAACGCTGACCGTGAGGTCATCGCCGTTGCGACCGAACACCTTGTCCGGCTTGACATGTACGGTCACATACAGGTCACCCGAGGGTGCACCACGCAGCCCGGCCTCGCCCTGGCCGGCCAGCCTGATGCGCTGACCGTCCTCGACGCCCGGCGGGATCCGCACGTTGATCGTGCGCGTCCTGGTGGTCACGCCGGTGCCCTTACATTCGTCGCACGGGTGCTCGATGATCGAACCGCTGCCACGGCATTCGGTGCATGGTTCGGAGAACCCGAACGCGCCCTGGTTGCGGTTGACCACGCCGGACCCGTTGCAGTTCGGGCACACCTTCGGGCTGGTGCCCGGCCGTGCGCCGCTGCCGTGGCAGTTCGTGCACGGAGCGGGGCTGGTGAGCCGCAACGGCATCATCACGCCCTTGGTGGCCTCGAGGAACGACAACTCGGTCTCGGTCTCGAGGTCGTTGCCGCGCCGCGGCCGAGTGGGCCGCGGCTGTTGGGCTCCGCGCCCGAACAGCCCACCGAACAGGTCGCCGATGTTCGCGCCGCCGGTCTGACCGGCCGCGTCGAACAGATCGTTCAGATTGAACTCTCCGCCGTCCGAATTGAATCCGCCGAAGTTACCGGCGCCTCCGCCGCCACCGCCGAACCGACCGCGACCGAACCCGCCGTTGGCGAAAAGCCTTCGCGTTTCGTCGTATTCCTTGCGCTTGGCGGCATCCGAGAGCACTTCCTTGGCCTCCGACACGGCCTTGTACCGGTCTTCGGCCGCCTGGTTGCCCGGGTTGCGGTCGGGATGGTTCTCCGCGAGCAGCTTGCGGGCTGCCCGCTTGATGTCCTGCTCGCTGGCATCAGAGGCGACGCCGAGTTCCTTGTAGAAGTCCTTTTCGACCCATTCACGCTGGGCCATAACGCGTCACCTCCTTACTGATGTCTAGTCGTTGTCTGATTCTGCGGCCTGTTGCGAGGCGGCGCCGGTGTTATCGCCAGCGTCGGGCACGGTGTCGACCACGCCGACCATGGCGTGACGCACCACCAGATCGCCGACCTTGTATCCGCGGCGCATGACGGTCCCCACCACAGGGTGGGTGCCGTCGCCCTCGTGCTGCACGGCCTCGTGCAGCGCCGGGTCGAAATCGTCGCCTTCGTCGCCGAAGCCCGAAAGGCCGAGTCCCTCAAGGGCGGTCGCCAGCTTGTCGGCGACCGACTTCAGCGGACCGGCGTCCAGATCGCCGTGGCTGCGCGCCCGGTCGAGATCGTCGAGAACCGGCAGCAGCTGGGTGACGATGGCGGCCTTCGAGCGCTCGGCGATGAGTTGCTGGTCGCGCAGTGCCCGCTTGCGGTAGTTGTCGTACTCCGCCTTCACGCGCTGCAGGGTCGACCTCAGCTCATCGACCTCGGCGTTGTCCGCCACCGGGCCCGCGGCCGGCGCCGACCCACTGGGGGCCGGCCCGGTCGCGGGTTCACGGATCTCGCCGGTGTCAGGATCGATGCGCCGCTTGTCGGTGACGGTCACCGGCTCGTGCGAATCGTTCTGGCTCACTTGCGCTCCTGGTCATCATCGTCGACGACCTCGGCGTCCACCACGTTGTCGTCCGCCGCAGCGCCGGCGGCCGACTCGTCGCCACCACCCGCGGCCTGCTCAGCCTGGGTGGCCTCGTAGAGCGCCTGACCCAGGCCCTGGGCCTCGACGCCGAGCTTCTCCATCGCCGCCTTGATGGCCGCGATATCGGTGCCCTCGAGCGCCGACTTGGCTTCGGCGACTGCAGAGTCGACCTTGTCCAGCGTGTCCGCGGGGATCTTCGATCCGCCTTCGGCTTCGCGCTGTTCCTAGACGATCTTCTCCGTCTGGTAGACCAGCGACTCCGCCTGATTGCGGACATCGGCCTCCTCGCGGCGCTGACGGTCTTCGTCGGCGTGCGCCTCGGCGTCCTTGATCATCTGGTCGATCTCTTCCTTGGAAAGGCCGGAGCCCTCCTGGATCTTGATCGTGTTCTCCTTGCCGGTGCCCTTGTCCTTGGCGGTGACGTGCACGATGCCGTTGGCGTCGATGTCGAAGGTGACCTCGACCTGGGGCACTCCGCGCGGAGCCGGCGGCAGGCCGGTCAGCTCGAAGCTGCCGAGCAGCTTGTTGTGCGCGGCGATTTCGCGCTCACCCTGATAGACCTGGATCTGCACCGACGGCTGATTGTCGTCGGCCGTGGTGAAGGTCTCGCTGCCGCTTGGTCGGGATCGTGGTGTTGCGCTCGATCAGCTTGGTCATCACGCCGCCCTTGGTCTCGATACCGAGGGACAGCGGGGTGACATCAAGCAGCAGAACGTCTTTCACCTCACCCTTGAGCACACCCGCCTGCAGCGCGGCGCCCACAGCGACGACCTCATCCGGGTTCACGCCCTTGTTCGGGTCCTGGCCGCCGGTCATCTCCTTGACCAGTTCGGTCACCGCGGGCATACGGGTCGAGCCGCCGACGAGCACAACGTGGTCGATGTCGCCGACCGAGATACCGGCGTCCTTGATCACCGACTGGAACGGCTGGCGGGTGCGATCCAGCAGATCCTGTGTGATGCGCTGGAATTCGGCGCGGGTCAGCTGCTCGTCGAGGAACAAGGGGTTCTTGTCCGCGTCGACGGTGATGTAGGGCAGGTTGATCGACGTGCTCTGCGAACTCGAGAGCTCGATCTTGGCCTTCTCGGCGGCTTCACGCAGCCGCTGCATGGCCATCTTGTCCTTGGTCAGGTCGATGCCCGACGTGCCCTTGAACTTGTCGACGAGCCACTCGACGATGCGGTCGTCCCAGTCGTCGCCGCCCAGGTGGTTGTCACCCGAGGTGGCGCGGACCTCGACAACGCCTTCGCCGATCTCCAGCAGCGATACGTCGAACGTGCCGCCACCGAGGTCGAAGACCAGGATCGTCTGCTCCTTCTCGCCCTTGTCCAGGCCGTAGGCCAGGGCCGCGGCGGTCGGCTCGTTGACGATGCGCAGGACGTTGAGGCCGGCGATCTGGCCGGCTTCCTTGGTGGCCTGACGCTGGGCATCGTTGAAGTACGCGGGCACGGTGATCACCGCGTCGGTGATGTCCTCACCGAGGTAGGACTCGGCGTCGCGCTTGAGCTTCATCAACACGCGCGCACTGATCTCCTGCGGCGTGTATTTCTTGCCGTCGATCTCGACGGACCAGTCGGTGCCCATCTCACGCTTGACCGAACGGATGGTCCGGTCGACGTTGGTCACTGCCTGGTTCTTGGCGGGCTGGCCGACCAGCACCTCTCCGTTGCGCGCGAACGCGACGACGGACGGCGTGGTGCGGGAACCCTCGGAGTTCGCGACGACGACGGGGTCGCCACCCTCCAGTACCGAGACGACCGAGTTGGTGGTCCCGAGGTCGATTCCGACCGCACGAGCCATGGTTGTTCCTCCTGAATTAGTCCTTCTATTGATCTGAGTGCACCGCACTCAAGAGTGCTCGGTCAACCTTATACTGTCAACCCGACTTGAGTCTAATGCACTCAACTGTCGAATTGGTCAACGGCAGGTTGCCGGGGTTTGTTCCCGCCCGGCTCACTTCATGGCGTTCGCCTGGGCCAGGAGGCCCTCGAATGCAACCTCCTGGGCCCTGGCCACGAAGCGAGCACGGAATCGCTGGTATTCGACGTCGTCTCCGCTCGCCCTGGCCAGTAGCGCGCGTAGCCGCAGAATTGGAATCTCGTGCAGTACGAATCCTGGATCCGTCGGCACAGCGGCTAGGCGGTCCACCGCGCTCCAGGCTCCCTCGACGTCGACGTCTGTCCCGCGTCGGAGGGAGGCCTCGACCAGAACCGCGGTCGCCGTACCCCGGAAAATCATCTCGCCCGTTGTGAACTGCTCGTCGAGTACCGCCCTTGCCAATTCGACGGCAGTGTCGAGTTCACCGAACCGCAGTTCCTCCTGGGCGAAGACTAGATCCGCGAGGCGTCGCAACGTCACAGTGAGTTTTTCACGAACGATCATTTCGCGGGCGCGGGCCAGCACCTCAAGGCCTCGCGGCCGATCTCCGACCGGACTTTGCAACAGCGCGTTGGCCCGAACCATGAGTGAGTATGTGACGGCGGTGTTGTCGCCCATGCGTTCTGCGATCTCGACCGACTCTGCGGTAAGCGCGATGTCAGCCTTGGTCGGCAGCACGGCACCGACGTTCGTCGCCCCGCAAAACTTGTAAACCTGCGCCAGGATACGTGTGGTCGGATCGAACGATTTCGCAACGGCGATGCCTTGCTCGATATCGTCGCGCCACCCCGGCCGGCCTAAGAACATCTTCGCAGCACCACGCAGCGTGGTCGCCCACGCCAACGGAGATCCGATAAAAAAGTCACCCATCGTTGGGTTGTCCTGAGCGAGCTCGATGATTCGCTGGGCCATGCGCAAGCTTTCGATCGCCTCACCGGCCTCCCATTTGGCCTGTGCCGCACCGTACATGAGGCCCACCGTCACGTTCTCATCGCCGATCGATTCGATCAAAGAAGCGAACTCGGAGGCCATGTCCGCGGCCTCGCGATGACGCGAGTTGAACGCCAATGTGCTGATATGCCCCGCCATTCCCATAGCCAAGGATCTCTTGTCGCCCGCCGCGGCCGTGAGCACACGTAGCTCTTCGAACCCCGTGGTTTCGGGTACACCACCTACTTGAAAGGCACTGCCGCACAGCAGAGCTCGCGGTGAGATCCGCATGGTCAATGAGTCCGGGTGGTCGCTGGGCAACTGATCAGCGATACGTGCCGCCTGTTCCCAGCTCGAGCGAGCGGCTCGGATGTCGCGCGGCCCAAAACCTGTCGCGGCACTCATGTACCAGTGGTACGCCTCGGACAGCTCATTCGCGGACTCGAAATGCTTTGCGATCATCGCGGCGCCTTCGCCCGTGGCCGCGTCGTCCGTCTGCTGCAACAATGCCGCCACGCGCATGTGTAAGTCCGAGCGGGCGGTCTTGAGCTGCGATTCGTACGCGACTTTTTGAGTGAGCGGATGGTGAAAGGCGTATTCGGCGTCTTCGTCAAAGCCAACCTGGTCGATGAGTTCGGCCTGGACCAGCGACGCGAGGTCCGGACTATCTAGCAGTCGCAAAAGCAACTCGGGGCGAAAGCGCGCACCGATGACCGCCGCTGCGTTCAACGTCCGCTTAGCGCTGGATGTGAGCCGATCGATGCGGGCACCAATCGCGGCCTGCAAAGTGGCCGGGACTCGAACGTCGCTGCACCTCCCGGAGGCAGATATAGCCGCCACGATCACCCTCGATCTCGCCGCGCTCGGCCAGGTCGCGAACGATCTCCTCGACACAAAACGGTACGCCTGCCGCACGGGCAGCAACCACGCCGGCGAGCCGGACAACCGAAGAATCCTCACCCAGAAGCTCGGACAGCATTTCGCTGATATGTGAATTATGAAGCGGCGCAAGTACGATTGGCTCGGTACCGGCGATGCGTGAAAGCGGCCCAATGTATTCCGGCCTGTAGGTGATCAGCATCGTGGCCCGGACCTTGGAGACGGCCACCAGGATGTCGACGAGCATCGACTCGCTGACGCTGTCGATCCAGTGCACGTCCTCGATGACATAGATCGCGGGGTGTCTCCGCGCCAGCGACAACCGCGTTAACAGGTCGATGAGGCGGCGCCGCCGAGCATCCGGGCTGATCTCCGGCAACGGGACGTCGGTATCGCGAATGCCGAGCAATTCGTCCAGAAAAGCGAGATCCTCCGTCGTTGCACTGGGGATCTTGCTGCGCACTTGGGATCGGGCCGCGTCGGAGTCCAGGCCACCTATCCCGAAGACCCCGCGGAGCAGCCGTGACACGACGTGGAAGGGGATATCCCGGGTATGAGACTCACAGTAAGTGGTGAAAACCTCGAAACCGCAGGTCGCCGCTGTCGCAATGGCCTCGCGAACGAGTCGCGTCTTGCCGATGCCGGGCGGTCCCGAAACTGTGATTATGGCGCCATCGCCGCCGCGCGACTGGTCCATCAATCTCGCTATCGCCGCCGTCTGCGACTCGCGGCCCACAAGGCGAGAGTCGAGTCGGCCCAACCGGCGCTCTGCCACGACCGATAGCAACTGTGCGCCGGCACCAACTCTTCGGAGCCCTTGATTCGGACCGATTGGAGCTCGCCCAGAACGACTGAGCCCTCGACAAGCCGAGATGAAGACTCACTGAGCATCACCCCGCCCGGCGGCGCGACAGACTCCATACGCTGCGCCATACCGACCTGCTGACCGATCGCGGTATAACCCACCGAACTAGAACCAACGTCGCCAGCGATCACCTGTCCAGAATTCAGCCCGATTCGCAGTTGCAACTCGACTCCGTCACGTCGCAACACCTCAGCAGCCGAGCCGCTGAATTTCAGATTGAATGTCCAAGCGCCGCAAGGCAGGCCCGAAAAGCGTGGTCCTCAAGGCTTTTTGGAGCGCCGAATAGGGCCATGATCCCATCGCCGGTGAACTGATTCAATGTGCCACCGTAGCGGCGAACGACAGCCTCTGACCGATTCACCAGTTCGGTCATCAACTCACGCATCCGCTCCGGGCCAAGGACGGCGACGATATCCATCGACCGCACCACGTCGGCGAATAGAACGGTCACTTGCTTATATTCGGCCTCCTCGCGCGGCGACATCGACGCCCCACACGCGTCGCAGAACCGGGCGCCTTCGCGAGGTGCGGCGCCACATCTGCGGCAGGTCGACTGTGCTGTCGTCATACCGGTCCTCGCCCTCGTAGGCTGATCAACCGATCATTAAGGATAGGCGCTCACCGATTCCCTAGCTGGCTAATCGAGGGTGATCCTGGGCTTGAACGCCGAGCGCAGGCCCTCAGCCCGAACGCCGTCTTGGTGTTGCACCGGTCAGCGGTCCGTTCGCGGAATCGCTCGCCCGCCCGTCGTCGCCGGTTCCCGATGCGTCCTAGGTTAGGCATGACTGCAGCCCAGCGTGAGCGCGCCGCCCTGGTGGCGACGATGAGCGAGATCGGGCCCGACTCCCCGACATTGTGCGACGGATGGACCACCCGTGACCTCGCGGCGCACCTCGTGGTCCGGGAACGCAGGCTCGACGCCGCACCCGGCATCGCGATCCCGTTCCTCGCCGGCTACACCGACAAGGTTCAGCGGCAGACGGCCTCGTCCACCGACTGGGATGAGCTGGTGGACAAGATCTCGTCCGGGCCGCCCCTGCTGTCACCGTTCAAGCTCTTCGATGCGGTGGCCAATATGGATGAGATGTTCATCCACCACGAAGACGTCCGTAGGGCCCAGACTGGTTGGGAACCGCGCGCACTCGATGCCGACACGATCGCCGCGTTGCGGCGGCCGGTCGGCATGATGGCGCGGCTGACAATGGGCAAGGTGCCGGCCCGGGTAACGCTCATGACGCCCGAAGGCGACACGGTAGCCACGGTCGGCCACGGCCCCGAGTTGATCGTTACCGGCGACATCGGGGAGCTCACGATGTTCGTCGCCGGCCGCGACGAGGCCCGACTCACCTTCTCCGACGCGCAGGCGGCCCAGGCCATCCGTGCCGCACGTCGGGGATTGTGACGCGTAGCCTGGCGGCATGAAAGTCGGCCTCGCCGTTGGGCTTCTATTGTCCGCGGCCTTGCTGGCTGCAGGCTGCTCCACGACCATTGAGGGCGATCCCGTCGCGTCCAGCGCGTCACCAACCGAGCCCAGCTTTCCCACGACGAGGCCGACACGACCACCGCCGCCCACCAGCACGACGCCGTCCACACCGCCGCCGACCGGCGAACAGCCCGGCGACGACGCTCGCGCCCGACGAATCCGGCTATGTGTTCATCGAAACCAAGTCGGGCAAGACGCGCTGCCAGATATCTCGCGCCGAGGTCGGCTGCGAATCGGAGTTCGCCAATGCGCCCGAAGCAGAACGGCATGCCAGCCAACGGCGTGAACATCACTGCCGAGGGCAGCATGCGCTGGGTCGTCGGCAACCTCGGCAACATCCCGGCCGTCACGCTGGACTACCAGACCTATCGTGCGGTCGGCTGGACGATCGCGGCAGGAAGCGACGGCACTCGGTTCACCAACGACGGCACCGGCCACGGCATGTTCATCAACACCTCCGGCGTCGAGGTCTTCTGACCCAGACGCCTACGCTGGCGTTCATGGATTTTCGGGTCTTCGTCGAACCCCAGCAGGGCGCCACCTACGCCGACCAATTGGCGGTCGCCCGGACCGCGGAGTCCGCCGGGTACTCGGCGTTCTTCCGCTCCGACCACTACACCGCCATGAGCGGCGACGGCCTGCCCGGGCCCACCGACTCCTGGGTCACGCTGGGCGCCCTCGCCCGCGAGACGACCTCGATCCGGCTCGGCACGATGGTCACCTCGGCGACCTTCCGCTATCCAGGACCACTCGCGATCGCCGTCGCACAAGTCGACGAGATGAGCGGCGGGCGGGTGGAATTGGGCCTTGGTGCGGGCTGGTTCGAAGCCGAGCACAAGGCTTATGCCATCCCGTTCCCGCCGCTGGGTGAACGGTTCGATCGGCTGACCGAACAGCTGAGCGTCATCAGAGGGCTCTGGACGACACCACCCGGCGAGACGTTCGACTATTCGGGCAGCCACTACACCGTCGCGGACTCGCCCGCCCTGCCCAAACCGGTCCAGTCACCTCATCCGCCGATCATCATCGGAGGCGCGGGCGCCAAGCGCACGCCGGCGCTGGCCGCCGCGTTCGCCACTGAGTTCAACATTCCATTCGCGCCGGTGGATGTGGCTGAGACCCAGTTCGAACGAGTCGCCACGGCGCTGGCCGACGCGGGCCGATCCCCCGAGTCGCTGACGTATTCCGCGGCCTTCGTGGTGTGCGCGGGTCGCGACGAGCGCGAGATCGCGCGTCGTGCCGCCGCGATCGGTCGCGAGGTCGATGAGCTGCGCAGCAACTCTCCGCTCGTCGGGACGCCCGCGGAGATCGCCGACAAGCTCGACGCCTACCGACAGATCGGCGTGCAGCGGGCTTACCTGCAGGTACTAGACCTTTCCGATCTCGACCACGTGGACTTCTTCGCCGCAGAGGTGATCCCCCAGCTCAGTTGAACAGGCGCCGACCAGCACGTCGCAACTACCATCAGTGCCCGTGGCCCGGCGGGATTACGACGATGACGACGGGCAGCCCTGGCATAACCGCACATCGACCGTGCTCGGAGCGAGCGTTCTCGCGATCCTGGTGATCGACCATCCTGATCGTCGCGGCGACAGCCCTGGCCCGCCAGTTCGGCGAACCGGAACAAGCCCCGCTCGACTTCGTCGCACCCACGTATTCCGCCACAAACTCAGAATCGGCGGCCGCCTCCACCACCACTCAAACGATCACGAGCACGAGCCCGCCGGAGACGACCGACATCGACGGGCCTTCCTCGTCATCGACGTCATCGACTACTTCGAGTAGCAGCGAGACGTCTACGACTAAACGAACGACGACCCGCACCCAAGACGAGGACGAGGACGACGAACCCACCACCAGAACGACACGGCAACGACCACGCACCAATGTGACGCGTACGCTCAATCCCTATCCCTGAGCGCCTACTATCGGTTTCCGTGGCGCGATACGGACCTCCTGACGACCAGAACCATCCGGATGACGACCCGACCGTCTACTCGAACTACGGCGGCGGTGGATACGACGAACCTCCCGGCCCGCCTCCTGGTGACGAGGTCCCGTGGTTTCGCAAACCTGCCGCGCTTGTCGTCTTCGGCGCCCTTGGCGCGGTGATCATCGCGCTGATCGTGTTCGGACTGGCCAAGCTCATCACCGGTGGTGACGAACCGTCGGAGCAGACCACGTTGACTCCGCTCACCACGACGTCCCGATCGGTGGCGCCCACGACGACATCGGCGCCCGAGACGGTCACGGAGACCTACACGCCGACGACGACCACCGAGTCGACGACCACCACGACACACCACCACTCCGCCGACGACAACCACCACGACGACCACCCCGCCGACGACGAGTGTCAGCACCAGCATCAGTACGAGCACGGAGACCAGCACGGTCACCGAAACGGTGACACCGGACGCTCCCTGAGCTCAGCGGCCGCGGTCTGATTGGCCGCTCAGCGGCCGCAGTCTGATTGGCCGCTCAGCGGCCGCGGGCCGCGTATTCGGCGACCAGCGCCTCGGCGCTGCGCACCGCTGCTCGGCAGGCGCGCGTCGTGAACGGATCATTGAGCGGGTGTTCGGCGCGTCGGCGCCAGCGCTGGGCGGCCGCGAACGCAGCGCGGGGACCGTCATACGGGGCCTCGGGTTGCAGTCCGAGCCTGCTCGCCGCGTCGGTGCCGGAGCCGCCGATGATGCGCCGCAGCGACGCCATCTCGTCATCGTTCAATGTGGTTGGCCGAGAACGTAATTGGCTGAGAAGCCGCAGTTCCTCGAATGCGTGGGTGTCGGCCAGCAGCGGGTCGATATCGGCAATGATGTGACGGCTCGCGTAGATGGGGTTGCTCTCCACGAAGCGCCGCAGCGAGAGCAATGCGGTGTGCGCCTTGAGCAGATCCGAACGCTGCGCGAACTGCTGATCGATCACATCGCGCAACGCGATCAAGCCGCTGCGTTCCAACAGTTCGTCGGCCAGTGCCACCGAATCGCTGACTCCCGCGCGCAGCACGGCGATCGAGATCCTGATCCCGAACATGCCGAACCGGTCGAGCAAAGCGGCCCGGGTGGCGGCGTCGACCGGCAACGAACTGTCCGCGCGGACGAATCTGTCCACCGACAGCATCGCCTTGGTCAGCTCGATCGCGTCGACCCCGGCCAGCTTCTCCAACGCGACGAACTCGCTCTGCCTCAGCGTGCGTGCGGTGAGCGCGAGCAGCCCCGATACCGGCACCACCGCCTGGCAGATACCCGTCTTGTCCATCTCGCTGGTGAACCGGGCGGCCACATCCTTGGCCGACAGCATCGCGTCGATCCGGCCCGCACCGATCTCGTCGGCGCGCGACGCGACGCCGATCACCCCGAGCGCCCCGGCAGACCCCCCGACCAGCTCTCCGATCTGCATCAGCAGCGCGATGTCGGCGGCGTTGAGGGTGCGCAGCAAGAACACCACGGCGTCGATGCGCGGAACACCGTCGTCGGGCACCAGCAGCCGCAGTGTGCGCTGGGAGACGTCCCGGGACAGCGACGACGTCCCAGGGGTGTCGATGATCGTGGTGTCGATCAGTTCCGAGGCGGGCCACTCCACGTCCAGGTCGACGACGTCCTCTGGATCCAGGGTGGCGAAGTCGAAAGTGAGACCACCCTCGGCGGCGTCGCGGCCGATCGGCACATTGGACCGCCTACCGCCCCGATGATTGGCGGTCACCTTCGGCGTGGGACCGTGCCGGAACCAGGTGACGATGCGGGTGGCCTCGGTGGCGTCGGTGGGCGCAATGTCCTCGCCCACAAGGGCATTCACCAGAGTCGACTTGCCCGCCTTGAGGGTGCCCGCCAGCGCGATGCGGATCGGCTGATTGAGTCGGCGGCCGATCCGGTCCAGCTCGTTGTGCACGTCGGGGCGCTGCGCGTAGGCGGGATCGGAGCGGTAGGCCTGGATGGTTCCGCCCAGGATCGCGCGCACCTGATCACTCGTGCTCATCGAGAGACCAGCTTAGAGCATTGCAGGTGACCGCCTGGCGTGCCCTCCGCCAGCTTGTCAGCATGGTCGGTCACCTGTTTGAGGATGTTGAGCTGACGCTCCAGTTCTTTGACGCGTGTATTGCGTTCGTTCTCCTCCAGTTTCGCCGAGGCGATCGTCGCCTGCAGCGATTCGTTCAGCGACCGTGTGGTCTGGTTGGCGATACCCCGGTAATGGTCACGCAATTGGCGCTGGATGCCCTTGAGCCGGTCGCGCGATTCCTTGTTCACGACGAATGAGACGTCGTCGATGAACCTGCGCGTATTCAGCTTTGCCTCGTTGCGCACCCGCATCATGCGGTTGTCCATGTTCTCTCGGTAGGCGCTTCGCCCCATCAGCAGACCCGCACCGAGGGACAGCGGATTGAACATGCCGAGGCCGGCGAGCGAGGTCATCATGCCGAACATGAGCACGCCACCGTAGGACCCCTGCATACCTATCCCGACCTTGCGCGCCTTGCCTATCGGCTTGGCCTCCAGGTTGGCCATCGACTTGATCTCACCGAGGCTGGCGCCCATCTCGCGGGCGTCGATCTGCGGCATCTTGATCGCGTCGAGGCCGGCCTCCATAAAGGTACGGGCCACCTCTTCGGCGAGGGCCCTGGCGCGTTGGTATGCCCAGACGAAGTTGTCGCCGACCGCCGTGGCGATCGCGTTCTCCAGCTCGGTGCCGATCTCGGCCCAGTGCTGCGTCGGATCGCAGGAGTCGATCTCCTTCTCGATGTGCTGGCCGATGACCCGGAAGCGGCCACGCAGGTCGTGGTCGATATCGGCGGTGAGGTCGGCGATTCCGTCGTTGAGGACCTGTTGCCATAGCGCGGTCTGCTGCAGAGCCTCCTGCGCTTCCTCCTTGCGCCGTTCCAGATCCTCGGTGAGCCTGTCGCGGACGTCGGGGTCGTTCAGCGCCGCCAGTTCCGTCTTGACGGTGAGCGTCAGATGCTCGGCGGACGAACGAATTTCGGCAACGACCTGATCGCGGATGTGATCATTCTGCCGTGACAGCACCTGCTCGGTGAGGAACCTGACGATGGCCGGGAAGTTCGACTCCTCGTTGAGTTCCTTGTCGTTGAGCTGGATCGCGTGACTGCGCAGCAGGGACGACGACGGGATCATCGGCGTCGACAGGCCCGCGCGATCCAGGTGCGCTTTGTTGGCTTCGACGATCTTGCGCCAGTGCGGATACAGGTCGGTCTTGGTGGCGATGATCGTTGCGACCGGACAGATTTCGAATGCCTGCCGCATGAAGGTCATTTCGGGTTCGGTGAACTCCTGGCTGGTGTCACTGCACATCAATACCGCGTGGGCGTCGGGTAGCAGACCCAGCGTGGCTGACAGGTGTGGCTGACTGTGACCACCGACTCCCGGTGTGTCCACGAAGGCCAATCCGCTCTTGAGAAGCGGGCCCGCGGCGGTGACCTCGACCCGCAACACCTCACGCCCACCGGCCTGCGGGGCGCGGCGCAGATCGGTCTTGATGTCGGCCATCGGGATCTCGATCGCTTCGGGTTCCGCACCATCGGGCCGCGCGACGATGAGCTTGGCCGAAGTGTTCTCGCTGTAGGACACCACCGTCGGCAGCACGGTGCTCTCGTCGTCGCCGACGCGCGCCACCGGGACGTTCAGCAGTGAGTTGAGCAGCTGGCTCTTGCCCTGCTTGAGCTGCCCGGCCACCACCACCCGGATCTGCGGATCGGTGATCCGATCCTTGGCCCTGGCCAGACGCTCGACCAGGTCGCCGCGCTCGTTCACATCCGCGATCTTGCTGGTGTGGTCGATCAGTTCGACGATGACCTTTACCTGTTTGGCCGGCTCGCCGGCCGCGACCTGTTTGGCCGGCTCGTTGGGTTGCGTCATGGAGTCCTTCTGGTGGCAGCGCCGTGGAACGGCTTGGCACTAACGGTAGATGCGCGAACTGGCGGGGATCGGTTTTCGATCCCCGCCAGTGGCGTTGTTGCGTGGTGTCAGAACAGACCTGCGTCGACCGTGGTGTCGACGTCGACGGTGGTGTTGACCTGACCTGAGTTGTCGACGGAGTTGTCCACCGAGTTGTCCTGGCCGGAGTTGTCCACCGAGTTGTCGACGGAGTTGTCCACGGAGTTGTCCTCGGTGGACACGCCGCCGGAGACGCCGCCGGCCGCATCGCCGTCGACCGTGGTCTGGTTTCCACCGACGGCGGTTGTGTCGTTGTCGACGATGACGATGCCGCCGCCGGAGCCGCCGGCACCACCGGTCGCGTCGCCGCCGTCGTTGCCGACACCGATGAGGCCGCCGCCACCGTGTCCGCCGGCCGCGCCGCCACCGTTGCCGCCGCTCATGTCGACGTCGTTGATGACGGGTCCGTCGTTGTCGGAGATGATGTCGCCGCCCGCGGTCTGATCGCCGCTGTCGTCGATGTCGTTGTCCTCGCCGATGTTGACGTTGGAGTCGTCGATGTCGCCGGTGCTGACGTTCTCGTTGTCGTCACCGACCACGTTGCCGTCGCCGTCAACGTGGGTCGCGTCGATATCGCCTGCGGTGCCGGTGTTGACCACACCACCGTTGGTGGCGGTGTTGCTGGTCTTGTCACCGAAGGTGATGTCACCGAAGTCCAGGTCGAAGTTGCCGATGCCCTGCTGCTGATCCTCGCCCGCGGTGTTGGCCACGTTGGTCTCGGGGCTCAGGAAGCGGGTGTCGTTGTTCGACAGCAGGTCGGTCTGGCGCTGCGGGGCGAAGGCGATGCCGTGGGTCTGGGCAACGGCCTGCTGCAGTCCGAAGACCGGATCGCCGCCGCCGTGGACGAGTGCGGCAGGCGCCACCGTGGCGGCGACCGCCTGCACCTGAGCAGCCGTCACGTTGGAGACGTTGGCTGCGGCCATGGAGCGGCCCGGGTCTGCGATGAACTCCTGGGCCCGAACCGGGTCACGGAAGAGGTCGAGGAGCCAGTCGATTACGTTCGTCATTTTCTTTGTCCTTTGGTCATGTTGTCGGGGAGCGGGTCACCGGGCTGTCCGGCGAACTGATGACCACGTTATGGAGCGCGCGACGCCGGTGAAACGGGGTCGAAACCCCTCCCTGCGTCGGGGCATCTCGGGGTGAGTCCATGGCCTCCGTTAGGGGATTAGGGGGTCGTTAGGGGGTAGCAGTGACCAGGGCGAAAACGAAACTGCGCGGCCGGTTCCGGCCGCGCAGTCGTCGTGGTGATGGTGCTTCAACTAGAAAATGTCGTACCCCGACGGGTCTGAATCCATGTCGGCGACCTCGATAATGGTGTCGCTCAGGTCGCCGTGCGGCCGGCAGGTCGATCACCGGTAGATCGTCGATCACGGGCTGGTCGAACTGCAACGGCGCCGTCATCGGAGCCAACCACACCAGGCACGTCCTCGTCGCCGAGCGTGTCCAACCCGGTGTGCAGCACCTGGTCCGGCGAATCGACGAGGTCGGTGATCGCCGTGTGCACGTCGTCAACGGCCTGAACTGGCACTTGATCGCCGAACGCATCGAACGCGGCCGTCGCGGCGCCACTGGCCCAGACATTGTCTGCCATGTCGACGACGCCCTCACCGCCTACCGTGGGCACATTCCCACCCAGCGACTCAGTGACCACCGGAATCAGATTGCTTACGTCGGCACTGGTCACGTTGGTTAGGTTGGCGTCGAAGATGGCTTGGTCCGGATTTTCTGCAAAGCGTGCGGCGGCATCGGGATCTCGCACCAGGGACATCACAAAGTCCAGCAGCGAGTTGGCCATGAAACACCCTCCTTCCCTATCGAGATATATGTGTCTAGATATGCAAGCCACAAGGCTTGTCACGATGCTATCGACGGCTAGTGCCGCAGAGATCGGTGCGAAACCCACCTCTGTCGCCCGGGCATTAGGGGGCTCGGCGTTAGGGGTTTTCGCGGCATAGGGGGATGTGCCGTGGATTAGGGCCACGAGCCGCTATCGTGAGGTTCGGCCAAACGCAGAGGAAAAGATGAGCGACTCTCTCGGGTTGTCGATTGGAATGACCAATCTAGTGGCGGCTCGCATGGGCCGTCCCCCAGTCATGCGACGTTCGGTGCTGACCCTTTTCGAGGACCGCGCGGCGGAAGTCGGCGTGCCTGCTCGAGAACCCCAATCTGAGCCAGCCGGGAATGGTGCTGGCGGGATTCGTCGAGCGCGTCGGGGACCCGGTGCCGCTGGTCGCGGCCGACGGCTCACCGCACCGCGGCGAGCAGGTGCTTGTCGAAGCTCTCGACGCGATGGCCCGCACCGTTGGCGGAGGTGCACCCATCGCGATCGCGGTGCCCGCACATTGGAGCGCTGCGACCGTCGGTGCGCTGCGTGGCGCGTTGCGCGCCACCCCGAGCCTGGCGCCCAGCGGCCAGGTCCCCGCGCTGGTCCCCGATTCCATCGCCGCGCTCTCGGCATTGCAGTCGGCACCGGGACTGCCACCGAACGGCGTTGTGGTGCTCTGCGATTTCGGCGGCAGCGGAACCAGCGTGACGCTGGCCAACGCAGACGCGAACTTCGACACCATCGGCGAGACGGTCCGATATCCGGACTTCTCCGGCGACCAGATCGATCAGGCGCTGCTCAACCATGTGGTGGCCGGCATCGCGGATGCCAACGATTCCGATCCCGCGAGCACGGCGGCCGTCGGTTCGCTGGCCCGGTTGCGCAACGACTGCAGGCTCGCCAAGGAGCAGTTGTCCGCCGAGACGGCCGCAGCCGTCCACGCCGAATTGCCCGGCTTCTCATCCGATATCCGCGTGACGCGCACCGAGTTGGAACAACTCATCGCCGAACCGCTGAACGGTCTCCTCAACACCGTTGAAGAAACGTTGCAACGCAACAACATTGCGCTGTCGGACATCTCGGCGGTGGCAACCGTCGGCGGCGGCGCGAACATTCCGCTGGTCACGCAGCAGCTGTCGACGCGGCTGCGCGCTCCCGTCGTCACGACGCCGCAATCACAACTGAACGTCGCCGCGGGCGCCGCGGTGCTGGCCGACAGCGCAGAGGCGGCGACCGGAATGGCCACCGCTGCCGACGCCCCGACGGGGATGGCACCGACCGCAGGGTGGGTCGCAGGCGCAGCGGGAGCCGCCGCGGCCGGGCGGCGGCTGCCGACGCTCCTGGGTCGTCGACGTTCCGTGCACTGGCGTGGTCCCAGGACGACGCACCCGCAGGCAGCAGCGAGCCCGTGCCCTACACCGGCGAGGACTACACCTTCGACCCGGCGGCCACCGGCGCGGCCCGCCCACCGATGGAGTTCAGCCACGAGGAGGAGGGCTTCACCCCCGAACCCGGACCACTGCCCTGGTACAAGCGCCCGACGATCCTGTTCGGGGCTGCGGCGGCCGCCGTGCTGTTGGCCATCGGCGGCCTCGCGGTCACATTGACCAGCAGCACGGGCACCAACGGTCCGGTGACCGAGACTGCGACCACCGTCGAGACCGGGCCTTCGCCCGCGGGTCCGCCCGCCACGTCCGAAACCATCACCGTCACAGGGTCCGACGGCCGTCCGAGCACCACGGTGGTGCCGCCTCCCCCGTCGTCGACCACCACGACGACGACACCCTCAACGACAACGACGACAACAACCACAACCACGACGACCACGACCACCACCACGACAACGCCACCCACAACGACCACTGCAGCCGACCACCACCCAACCGACAACTACCCAGCCTCCGACCACCACCGAAGCACCGATCATCACGACAACAGTGGTGGTTCCCGACGTGGTGATTCCCGACGACGGCCCGTGATCCATGCCGAAACCGGCGCCGGAGCCAGCGACCGAGATCCCACCGCCCGCCCGTGACGCTGTCGCGGCGCTGACCGCTGCGCCGCGTGACCCGGTCAAGATCCTGGTGTCCGGCGGGATCGGCAGCGGTAAGAGTTCCGTACTCGCCGCGGTGCGCTCCGCATTGCGGACAGCCGGGGTCGCAGTGCTCACCCGACCACCGCGCAGCGGCGACGATTCGGATGCTGCAGTGGTGATCGACGACGCGCACCTGCTCGACGACGGTGAACTCGAACAACTCGTCGACCGGGTTGCAGATCCCGCCTCCACGGTCGTCGTCGCGACGGAACCCCTCGCGCACAGGCCGGCTTTACGCGCCTTGGCCACCGCAATCGAACGCGAGAACCCCGTGGTGTCGATCGGCGCATTGAGCCCACCCGACGTCACGAGTATTGCCACCGAAATCCTCGGCGCCGCACCGACACCCGAGTTCGTGCGCGCGCTTATGGTGTCGACGGCCGGGTTGCCGTTTCTCCTGCAGCCCGCGATTACCGCCGCAACCTCACGTGAAGGTGGATCGCTTGCGGCCGCGATCGCTCAGGCGGCCAGTTTCACGCTGATCGAGCGGCTGCGCCGGTTGGACGAGCCGGTACTCGACACACTGCTGGTGACGTCGCTGAGCCCCGACCTCGGGCCAGACGACGTCGCGGCGACGCTGCGGGTCGGCGCGCAGGACGCCCAATTCCTGGTGGACCGCGCCCGCGCCAGCGGATTGATCGAACCTTCGCACAGCCACACGTTCCTGCGTTCCGTGCATCGCTGCGTCGCCCAGATCATCGGGACGGGGCGACATCACGACACCGAGATCGCACTGCTCGTCGCCCAGATCGAATCTTCGACGCTGTCAGCCGATCTCGCTCTCCGAATGGCCGAGCACGGACTGCGCGACGACCGGCTGGCCACTGCGCTCGCAGATCTCGCGTCCGAGAACCACGGCCAACCCGCAAGGGCAGCAAGGCTTTACCGTGCGGCCGCCGATGCGGGAGCGACGCAGCTCAGCTCACGGTTGGCGGATGCGCTCGCCCTGACCGGTGACTGCGCGACCGCAGGCCGAATTGCCGACGAGCTGCTTGGCTCCGAGGACGCAGCCGAACGCGCGGCCGCGGTCCGCATCGCGGCCAGCGTCGCCGTGCATGACGGCAGTTCCGCCCAGGCGGCCGACCTGTTCCGCTGGCTCGGGCCCTACCCGGACGCGTTAGTCGGCGCCGCAGGGGCGATCGTGTCGCTCGCCGTGGGCGATCTGCCCGCTGCGCGCACGTCGCTCAGTGCCGATGGTGCGGGTCCGCCGACGTCGACCTCGCGTGCGGCGCGCAACCTCGCCGAGGGTCTGCTGCTATCCCTCGAGGTGCCCTACCCGTCGGCGGTCGCACGGCTCGGGCAGTCGATCACTGCCGAACAGCAGCCGGCAGGCGTCACACCAGACACCCCCGCGGCACTGGTTACGCTCGCCGCCCTGCACGGCGGCGATCCGGTGCGGGCCCGCAGCGTGATCGGCCGTGCGGTGCGCGCATCGCCCCAGGACAGCCCCGAGAACACGGCGTTCGTGGCGCGCAGGCACCGGCTGCTGCTGGGGTGGGTGCGGATGCTGGACGGCCACCTGGGCGCCGCGGCCGCCGATATCACCGCCGTGAGCGCGGACACCGAGTCAGCGCTGCATCGCCGCGATGCGCTGTGGGCGGCGGCGCTGCAGACGGCGATCGCACGCCGTAGCGGCGACAGCGGCGCGGTGCAGAAGCACTGGTACGCAGCGATGGAGGTGCTCGCCGAATATTCGATGGACCTGTATTCGTTGCTGCCACTGGGTGAGTTATGGGTGGCGGCGGCCCGGATGCGGCAGGTCGACCGACTGCAGCACACCCTCGACGAGGCGTTCGCGCTCCTGGACTCGCTCGGCAACCCGCTGTTGTGGTCGGTGCCGTTGCATTGGGCGGGCGTGCATGCCGGGATCCTGGCCAATTCCCCAGAAGCGGTGGCGCCGCATGGTCAAGCGCTGACCGCCGCCGCCGCACAAAGCACCTTCGCCAAAGCGCTTTCCACCGCCGGCCGCACCTGGCTGCGGGTGCTCGCCAACCACGTCGACACCGACGAAGTCAGCGCCGCGGCCCGGTCGCTGTCGCAGTTCGGCCTCACCTGGGATGCCACCCGGCTGGCCGGCCAGGCCGCATTGCACACTCCGGACGGGCGCGTCTCCGGCGCGATGCTGCAGCTGGCTCGCGACCTCAAGCAGAGCACGGCGATTGATACGACCGCGGACCTGGACACTCCCACCACGGTCGACACCTCGCGCCCGGGTCCTACCCGCCCGGCGTCGACGAAACTGTCGGACCGCGAGCGCGAAGTCGCCGAGCTCTTGCTGCTGGGCATGCCGTACCGCGACATCGGCACGCAGCTGTTCATTTCGGCGAAAACCGTCGAGCATCACGTCGCGCGAATTCGGCGACGACTGGGCGCCGAATCGCGTTCGGAGATGTTGTCGATGTTGCGCGCGATGGTCGCCCCGCAGGGCTGATTCCCAAGTGGCGAACCTTAGTTAGGTCAGCCTGCGTAGCGCTGATTCCGGGTGGGGTGCAACTATGAGCAGGCATGCAGCGAAAGTTACTGACGGGTAACATTCGATTAAGTTACCCTTGAGTAACTTAGAACGGGAGGCTCGCGGTGGAAACGCAGATGCTGATCAGGATCGTCGCCGTGGTCCTGATGCTCGCCCTCGTCGGTGTATTTGCGCTCAAACGCGTCCTCTTCCTGACGAACCTGATCCGGTCGGGCGCCAAGACCAGCGTCGAGAACAACCGCAAGGACAACCTCAAAAAGCGCATCACTACGCAGTTCGAGGAGGTCTTCGGGCAAACCCGGCTGCTGAAATGGTCGATCCCCGGCATGGCCCACTTCTTCACGATGTGGGGCTTCTTCATCCTCGGCTCCGTCTACGTCGAGGCCTTCGGCCAGGTCGTCGACCACGACTTCCACATCCCGTTCGTCGGCCGCTGGGACGCGCTCGGCTTCCTGCAGGACTTCTTCGCCGTTGCCGTGTTGCTCGGCATCATCACGTTCGCGATCATCCGAATCGTTCGCGAGCCCAAGAAGCACGGCCGCGACTCGCGCTTCTACGGTTCGCACACCGGCGGCGCCTGGCTGATCCTGTTCATGATCTTCAACGTCATCTGGACCTACGCGCTGGTCCGCGGCGCCGGCGCGAACACCCACGCCCTGCCCTACGGCAACGGGGCCTTCTTCTCACAGTTCATGGGCTGGATCCTGCATCCGCTCGGCGAATCCGCCAACGAGTGGATCGAGACGCTGGCGCTGATCGGACACATCGCGGTCATGCTGATCTTCCTGCTGATCGTGCTGCACTCCAAGCACCTTCACATCGGCCTGGCCCCGGTCAACGTCACGTTCAAGCGGATGCCCGACGGGCTGGGCCCGCTGCTGCCCGTCGAGTACGACGGGCAGCGCGTCGACTTCGAGGATCCCCCCGAGGATGCGGTGCTGGGCCGGGGCAAGATCGAGGACTTCACGTGGAAGGCCTACCTCGACATGACCACGTGCACCGAGTGTGGACGTTGCCAGTCCCAATGCCCGGCGTGGAACACAGGTAAGCCGCTGTCTCCCAAGCTCGTGATCATGAACCTTCGCGATCACTTGTTCGCCAAGGCGCCGTACATCCTCGGTGACCAGGAATCGCCGCTGGAGAACACCTCAGAAGGTGGTGCGACCGAGTCCGTCTCCAAAGAGCTCGAGTCGACCGAGGGCGGCTTCATCGAGACCAAGCACGACGAGGAGCACCACGTTCCCGAATCGGGCTTCGAGCGCATCATGGGTTCGGGTCCGGAACAGGCCACACGTCCATTGGTGGGCACCCTCGAAGAGGGCGGCGTGATCGACCCCGACGTGCTGTGGTCGTGCACCACCTGCGGTGCATGCGTCGAGCAGTGCCCGGTGGACATCGAGCACATCGACCACATCGTCGACATGCGCCGCTATCAGGTGATGATGGAGTCGGAGTTCCCCGGCGAGCTCGGTGTGCTCTTCAAAAACCTTGAAAACAAGGGCAATCCGTGGGGACAGAATTCCAAGGACCGCACCAACTGGATCGACGAGGTCGAATTCGACGTACCGGTCTACGGCAAGGACGTCGAGTCCTTCGAGGGATATGAGTACCTGTTCTGGGTGGGTTGCGCAGGCGCCTACGAGGACCGGGCCAAGAAGACCACCAAGGCCGTCGCCGAACTGCTGGCCACCGCGGGCGTGAAGTTTCTGGTTCTCGGCGAGGGCGAGACGTGCAATGGCGACTCGGCCCGCCGCTCGGGCAACGAATTCCTCTTCCAGCAGCTGGCCGCCCAGAACGTCTCGACCCTCGACGAGCTCTTCGAGGGCGTCGAACGCGTCGATCGCAAGGTTGTCGTCACGTGTCCGCACTGCTTCAACACCCTGGGGCGCGAGTATCCGCAGGTGGGCGGCAACTACACGGTGCTGCACCACACCCAGCTGCTGAACCGGCTGATCCGCGACAAGAAGCTGGTGCCGGTGAAGCCCGCCGACGGTGGCATCGACATCACCTACCACGACCCCTGCTACCTGGGTCGGCACAACAAGGTCTACGAGGCGCCGCGTGAGCTGATCGGCGCGTCCGGGGCGAAGCTCACCGAGATGCCGCGCCACGCCGACCGCGGCCTGTGCTGCGGCGCCGGCGGCGCACGGATGTGGATGGAAGAGCACATCGGCAAGCGCGTCAACGTAGAGCGCACCGAAGAGGCGATGGACACCGCCTCGACGATCGCCACCGGCTGCCCGTTCTGCCGCGTGATGATCACTGACGGCGTGGACGACGTCGCCGCGACCAGGGACGTCCCCAAGGCCGAGGTGCTCGACGTGGCTCAGCTACTGCTGAACTCGCTCGACACGAGCAGCGTGACACTGCCCGAGAAGGGCACCGCGGCCAGGGAAGCAGAGGAGCGCGCCGCCCGCGTCGAAGCGTCCGCACCTGCAGTCGAGGCAGAGGAGGAAGTCGAGGCCGAGCCGGAGACCGCGGCAGCGCCGGCGGCCGAAACACCTGCGGCAGCGGCACCCGTCAAGGGCCTCGGCATCGCTGGCGGCGCGAAGCGTCCTGGCGCCAAAAAGGCTTCCACCTCTGACGCAGCCCCGGCCGACGAAAAGCCCGCAGCGGCAGCAGCACCCGTTAAGGGCCTCGGTATAGCAGGTGGCGCCAAACGTCCGGGAGCCAAGAAGGCCGCGGCACCCGCTGCCGAAGCTCCCACTGCCGCGGCAGAGCCGGCCGCCGAGCCCGAGGTCAAGGGCCTTGGCATCGCCTCGGGAGCACGGCGACCGGGAGCAAAGAAGGCCGCGGCACCCACGGCAGCGACGGCAGACGCCAAACCCGAGCCTGAACCCGCCAAACCCGAGCCCGAGGTCAAGGGCCTTGGCATCGCCGCAGGCGCGCGACGACCGGGAGCCAAGAAAGCCGCGGCACCCAAGGCGGCGCCTGCGGCTGAACCGGAGGCGCAGGCGCCCGAACCACAGGCCGAAGCGGAGCCTGAACCCGCCAAACCCGAGCCCGAGGTCAAGGGTCTCGGCATCGCCGCCCGGTGCACGCCGACCGGGAGCCAAGAAGGCCACTCCTGCGGCGCCGGATCCGAAACCTGCTGCGCCACAGCCGGAACCAGAAGCCAACGGCGAATCCAGCCCTGCGCCTGAACCTTCCGCGGAAGGTAACGGCGAAGCACCTGAAGCGCCGGTGAAGGGTCTGGGTATCGCGAAAGGTGCACGCCCACCCGGCAAGCGCTGACCAGCGTTTTCACATAATCGCTGGACGGCAATGAGACGATAGTGGACGTGACCACGCACCACGTGCCGTTTCATGCTGCCGGACAGCATCCACGGCAGCGCACATTCACGCAGTCATCCAAGTTGCAGGATGTTCTGTACGAGATCCGCGGTCCGGTGCACGACCACGCGTCACGACTAGAGGCCGAGGGTCACCGCATCCTCAAATTGAACATCGGCAACCCGGCCCCGTTCGGGTTCGAGGCGCCCGACGTGATCATGCGCGACATGATCCAGGCGCTGCCGTACGCGCAGGGGTACTCCGATTCGAAGGGCATCCAGGCGGCCCGTCGCGCGGTGTTCACCCGCTACGAACTGGTCGAGGGATTCCCGCAATTCGACGTCGACGACGTCTACCTCGGCAACGGGGTCTCCGAACTGATCACGATGACACTGCAGGCGCTGCTCGACAATGGCGACCAGGTGCTCATCCCCGCGCCGGACTACCCGCTGTGGACCGCGTCGACTTCGCTGGCCGGCGGCACACCCGTGCACTACATGTGCGACGAGACCCAGGGCTGGCAGCCAGATATCGCCGATCTCGAGGCGAAGATCACCGACCGCACCAAGGCGCTCGTTGTGATCAACCCGAACAACCCCACCGGTGCGGTGTACGGCACCGAAATCCTCGAGCAGATGGTCGAATTGGCGCGCAAGCATCAACTGCTGCTGCTCGCCGATGAGATCTACGACAAGATCCTCTACGACGACGCCGAGCACATCGCGTGGCGACGCTGGCGCCGGATCTGCTGACGCTCACATTCAACGGCTTGTCCAAGGCCTACCGCGTGGCCGGTTACCGCTCCGGCTGGCTGGTCATCACCGGGCCCAAGGAACATGCGAGCAGTTTCCTGGAGGGCATCAGCCTGTTGGCGAACATGCGCCTGTGCCCGAATGTGCCCGCGCAGTACGCCATTCAGGTCGCCCTCGGCGGTCAACAGAGCATCGACGATCTAGTGCTGCCGGGCGGACGACTGCTCGAACAGCGCGACATCGCATGGACGAAGCTCAATGAGATTCCCGGGGTGTCATGCGTGAAACCCCAAGGCGCGCTGTACGCTTTCCCGCGGTTGGATCCCGAGGTCTACGACATCGTCGACGACGAACAACTGGTCCTCGACCTGCTGTTGCAGGAGAAGATCCTGGTCACTCAGGGCACCGGCTTCAACTGGCCGACACCCGATCACCTGCGCATCGTGACGCTGCCCTGGGCCCGCGACCTGGCCAACGCCATCGATCGGCTGGGTAACTTCCTCGTCAGCTACCGCCAGTAGTCGTGAGCGCCGCGCGTCTGCGGGACATGTTCGAGAACATGGTCATCGCCAAGAATGCGGACCTGATCGAGCGCTACTACCACCCCGATTTCGTGATGTACTCCGACGGCATGTCCCAGAACTTCGCCGAGTTCACCGAGAGTCACCGCGGCGTGTATGCCACAGACATCTCGTATGCGATCGCCTACGACGACGAGGCGTGGGTGGAGGCCGACGACCGGGTGGCGGCTCGTGTGTGGATCACGACATCTCGCCGCGACGAGGAGCCCACCCGCATCGAAGTCGTCTTGATCGCGACGTACCTGGACGGTCGCATCCACCGCGTCTGGGAAACCACCTGGCCGAGTTGGCGCAACGTCGCCGCACTGGCGGATTACTGAGGTTTATCCCGACCGGCGCAGGGTAACCGCTGTTCTGCGAGTTGAATCTGCCGGCGAGTCATGGGGCAGCGTCTTCACGACTAGAGCAGCTGGTCCGCAGATCTGCCACCGGTCGCCATGGACCGATTCAACTATCTGGAGCACAGCCCCATTTACGAGCGGCCACGACGGCTCGCATGTCGTCGATTGCCGCCAAGGAAAAGAGCCAAATGACTGAGCACAAGAAGGCCGACGAAGCCCGCAAGGGGCTGATCGATTCGGTAAAGGGCAAGGTAAAGGAAGTCGTCGGTGCTGTCACCGGCAACGACTCGCTGACCGCAGAGGGGCAGCTCGAGCAGACCCAAGCCAAGGAACGCAAAGAGGCCAACAGCGTCGAAGCCGTCGCCGATGCTGAGGCCGCGCAGGCCCACGCACAGGTAACAGAAGCCCGGGCCGAAGGCGCACAGGACCGAGTCGCGGTGAACGCACAGACGGCCGCGGTGGAGAGATCAGTGCGCGAACAGCAAGCTGATCAGAAGCGCGGGGCCGAGCAGGCAGGGCAACAGCAGCTCTCCCAGGAGAAGATTCGTGCCGAGCTCGACGCGCAGGCCGAGATTCAGCGGGCCAAAGACCAGGAGCGCGCCGAAATGAGAGTTCGGCCGCTGAAGAAGTGGTCGATGCGGTCGACGATCATCTGACCACCGTTCAAGAGGCGTCGAGCGCAAAGGCGGAGGCCGACCGCATCAGACGGCAAGCAGACAAACTGACCAACCAGGCCGACCTGCCTTGAGCACCGGCAAGAAACAGGAGTTATCAATGAGAATCATCGACGCACCGCTGGCCGTCTTGCGTGTCCAGTACCGGATCGCTCGGTTTCCCCTCCACTTGATCGAGCAGCGTGTGGTCGCTCGGATGGGTTCAGAAGCACCGGCACGATTGTTCTACGAGCGGTCATTGGGCTTGCTTGACGCTGCGATGGGAAATGCACTGGGCGACAGGCGGCTTCAGAGAAGCGGCAGCGCGCTCGCCAGGCGCAGCGATGTGCTCGGTCGGGCGGCACGGTTGGATGCAGAGGCGGATCAGGCGCAACAGCGTTCCAGTGCCGACCTGAAAGCCACGAGCGACGAGGCCAGCGAGGAGCAGCAAGACGCACTCGCGGCCAAGGAGCGAAAGGTCGAAGAAGCCCGGGTAGCCGCAGACGAGCGGAAGCGCGCAGCGGAAGAGGCTGCGGCCCAACGTACCGCTGCGGCGAAGAAGCAAGCCGACGACGCGGCTGCGCAGCGCACCAAGTCGGCCGAGGCGGCCAAGCGCGAAGAGCATGCCAAAATCCGGGCGGACGAACAGAAGGCCGCCGCGGCTGCCAAGTCCAAGCTCGACGATGCTCAAGCGAAGCGCACCGAAGCCGGCGCCAAGCGCGCACAGGCGGATCGCATCGAGGATCTGGCGGACGACGAGAAGCGCAAACGTCAGTCCGCCCGCGCGAACAACAAGTAACCGACCTATCCGGGGTGTGCAGCGTCACGAGCAGGCCTGCACACCACCAGGTAGCGCCTCGCCCCACCCCGAGTGTCCCGACACCAGCGGCTGGGCATCTGTGCAACACGACTTTGCGTCGACACCTGGAGTTGCACATGGCGAAGTCCGATGATTCTGCAAAGATGCCGTCGCACGTCGGCAAGGGTCTTTCGCTGTTCGACCGCTTCGCCACCTACACCAGCGAGCGAGTGTCTAAGGCGTGGTTCTTCGGGATCTGCGCCGTACTGGTTCTGGCTTGGGTCCCGACGTTCTGGCTTTGGCCGAGCATCGACGGTTGGGCGTTGGTGATCAATACGTTCACGTCCACCATCACGTTCGCCCCCGGTCTGGACAAGGAGCTGCTGGCGCTCATTCAGGCTGACCGCAAAGGTGAGATCGCAACGAACGCGCGGTCACCAAGTAGCCCTTACGCCGTCGTTCAGGTAACCCTCTACCCTGTTGCGGGTGACGCACTCCCACGCCCACTCGCATTCCCTGCACGGGCCGTCGCCGTTGGGACCGCTGGCCGCCAAGATCGTCGTCGGACTGCTGATCGCCATCGGCGTGGTAACCCTGGCCGGGGCGGCATGGCTCTGGCCGAGCCAGCAGAAGGTCGACATCCCGCTGCCGTACCAGAACTCCGCGGGCGGTGCGGTCACCACCGAGGCCGGTCACGTGGTGTCCAGCGCCGCGGCGACTTGCGGCTACCAGGCGGTGGGCGGGGTGCTGACGGCCCCACCGGTACCCACGGAGGGCGACGGCACCGACTGTGTGCAGGCGTTCATCGCGATCGACTCCGGCCCGAACGCGGGGGCCAACACGCTGCTCGAGTTCAGCGGCGGGCCGGGCCAGCCCCAGCTCGCGGTCGGTGACCAGATCCGGATAACCCGTCAGGTCGATCCGACCGGCACCACGACCTACTCGTTCTACGACTACGAGCGGTCGTGGCCGTTGGCCCTACTGGCTGTCGCCTTCGCGGTGGTGGTCGTCGCGGTCGCCCGGTGGCGCGGATTGCGGGCGCTGATCGGCATCGTCGTCGCGTTTGGGGTGCTGGTCGTATTCATGCTGCCCGCCCTCCGCGACGGGGCCGCCGCCATCCCTGTCGCGTTGGTGGCGTCGTCCATAATTCTGCTCACCGCGAATCCCGCGGCAACCAGGTGGGGGGCGACTCGGTGCCAGGTCGTGTGGGTCCGCGGGTGGCCATGGAGCAACACCACGGCGGGCCCCGATCCCCCGCTCCGTCCGTGGATCGTCACGCCGCCGACCGGCACGTCCCACTCGTCGAACCCCTCGAACACCGATCCACCATCGCATCCGTCGGTCACCTCGTGGACGCCCGCCCGTGGGGTACGCCATCGAAGGTCGTTTCGATCACTCGGTCCAGAGCTGGTTGCCGAAGGTCCTGGCGGACAGCGACGTGTGACCAGCATCAGTAGCTCTCAGTCAACCTCGGTAGTGATCACGTACGCCGTGCCGGCTTTCGACCGAGATCCTGCAGCTGGCGGATCGATCGCTCCGCCCGCTGCCCGATCCCGAAGGAAGGTGCCATGAGAGCAGTACGTCGAGTGGGGCGCTGGCTTGTCGCCGTCGCCGTCCTGGCCGGAACGGCCCTGTTCGTTCTGGCCCCGAACGCCGCCGCCAACTACAAGACCCTCGACGAGGACCCGATCTCGATCGCGTCGCCCGGCTTCGACTTCGGCGGAGGCTCGTTCGTCCTTGGCAGCCTCTCCGGCTCGGGGCGGGTCGAGTGGGAAGTGCAGGAGAACGATCTCCTGCCGCAACTGATCGGCGAGCTGCATCTCAACGACGTCGGTGGCGAGTGCGCGCGGATGCGCATCGACTACTACACGTTCGGCTCGACCTTGCTGTCGACGTCCTACGGAGGCACGAGGTGTGCGCCGGACGACGGTCACCATTACTGGACCGTCGATCTGGCTCCGTACGACAACGGCCGCATCGGCAAGGTCAAGGTGACCCTTCAGCACGAGCTGTCGAACGGCAGCTGGGTCCGGGTGGGCTCGGAGCAGTGGTCGACCCTCAGTCACTACGCAGACACCGGTGTGAAGATCAGCACACCCGGCTTCGACTTCGGCGGCACGAGCTGGGATCCGGTCTCCTCCAACGCGCTGAACAGCGGACGGATCGACTGGGACTTCGACGACGGCCGCATTCAGCCGCACCTCACCGGTCGGCTGTACGTCAACCGGGAGGCCGGAGCCTGCGCCCGGATGCGGATCGACTACTACTTCGATGACGACGCCGATGCCGATGACGACCCGGAGCTGCTCGACACCGTGACCGGGGGCACCGTCTGCGCCTCGGACAACTCGTTGCACAGCTGGACCGTCGACCGGGCCGACGTCAGCCATGACCTGATCGACCACGTCCGCATCTCGATCGAGTCGCTGGAAGGAGGCCAGTGGAGGATCGTCGGATCCACCTTCTCCGGCTTCGGGGAGGGCTGCCTGGTCGATGTCTGCTACGCGGTCGTCGGCGGCGGACCCGTCTGGTGACGGGCCGATCGTCGAGCCGGGTGGGATGCCGACTCGACGCCCGACGTCGGCAGCCGGCGAGCGGGCCGAGGACGATGGTCACGGCAGTTTCTGGATCTTCACCGCACCGACGTCGGTGCTCACTTCGAGGCGATGGCTCGAGGAGGGATCGGTGTCGACGTCGACGACGGCGGCGCCGACCGACGTGTGGACCTCGACGGCATAGGTCGTCGTCCCGGGCACCCGGAGCTCGACGGCACCGGCGTGGGTGCTGGCCCGGACCGAGGTCGGCGCCTCGACGAATTCGAGGTACGCCGCCCCTGCAGCGGTTTCGATGACCGTGTTCGCGTTGCGAAGTGCCCGACCGTTGACGGTTCCGGCTTGGGTCCTGACCTGGATGTCACCGGTCAGGCCATTGAGGTCGACCGTGCCGGCCTGCGCGGTGATCTTCGCCGACATGGCCGCCGGCATCCGGATCCGATAGCTCACGTCGCAACGCAGTTCGTCGTCCCCGCAGCCGGATTCGGTGAGCCGGACCGTTTTGCCCGCCACCTCGTGGGCGGTGACGGGCTTGCCCCGGGAGTAGCGGTGCTCCTCGGTGACCGTGACCGGACCGTCGGCCGTCACGATCTCGACGCTGGCGGCGCGGGCGTCGATCACCAGGGCGGTGACCGGCTGGTCGATCTGGTAGGCCAGCTCCGTGGTCGTCGTGGGCAGGTTCACGCAGGCGGCGAGCGGCAGCAGGGCAAGGGCTGCGAAGCCGGTCAGGGTGCTTCGTTTCATGATGATTACCTGTTCCTCGAAGTGTTGATCAATCCAGGCTCGCAAAGGACGGCACGAGCGGTCAGGGTGCGTTCTGGCGACTTGCAGGGCCGGGTTTCTGGTGTCAGGGCAGCGCGGACGCGACCGCTCCATCTCGTCCCCGCGTCACGGCCGGTCAGCAGCCGCCACGGCACGACCATGACGAGGAGCGGCACCAGCAGCGCGGTCACCAAGATCAACGGCGAGAAGGCCGCCAGTGCCCCGGCCGGGATGATGACCAGTTTGAAGGCGTCGATCGCGGTGTGCAGCAGGGCCGGTGCCCAGATGGTGTGTCGACCGGACTCGTACAGGTAGCCGAAGGGGATCGAGGTGACCGCGGCGATCAGCATCGCCGTGAGGCCGATGACGGGGCCGAGGGTGAAGACGATGGGCAGGTGGGTGATGGCGATGAGTGGCATCGTCCAGCCCAGAGCGGACCGGAACGACCGGCCTTCGCGCAGCCGGCGGAAAGCGAACCCCCGCCACACGAGCTCCTCCGCCAGGCCGTGGAAGGCGAAGATGCCGATCAGCAACCACACCCAGTCGGCACGCAGTCCAAGGCTGCACCGCTGATGGCAGTGGTCAGTGGGTAGACGAGGAGGACGATTCCGGACACGGCCGCGGCCACCGCCAGGGCACGCCCACCCGGCCGTCCGAGTCCCAGCCGTCGTAGCGACACCCGCCAGGGGGTCCGGTACAGCAGTCGTTCCACGGCGAGACCGGTGCCCAGCACCGCCGCGAGGATGACCAGGCCCCAACGCCCGGTCGGGTCCACCGCACTGATACCGCCGAGGACTCCGTACAGCACGGCGAAGCCGAGGAGGAAGCGGAGCCACTCTCGTCGTGAGTGGACCGCGGCGACTGGTCGACGGGTCCGCGAGGGTCCAGCCGGCGGTGGTTCGCTGGGCGCTCATCGAGACACCTGCGGCTGCCGGCCGGCCATCGAGATGACGTGAGCAGCGATGAACAGGAAGTGGGCGACGGTAGCGACCAGACCCATGCCGACCAGCTCGAACGCGCTGAAGCTCGCCCAGAAGACGATGTTGGCTGTGGCCAGCAGCAGGTGCACGGCGATCGCGACGACCTGCCAGAGCCGGCTGGCCTCCCAGGCCCCGACGGCCAAGATCAGCACTCCGATCACGACGGCGAGGCCATGAGCCTCCACCCAACCGAGGATGTGGGGCGAATCGAGGAAGATCGACCCGTACGGACCTGCGCCGACGTAGTGACTCAAGAGCTCGAAGGCCACCTGGGCCGTGCCGGCGACGATCAGGAAGCTGCTGTCGATGAGGAGCAGCAGACGTCGCCGTGCCGCCCACGGGTGCTGTGGTACGGCGCCGTCGGTGTCGGGTCGTTGGGTTGCGGTGATCATCGTCGATCTCCTTCGAAAGGGTGGATGCCGTCAGTGGCCTGGCTCTCGAGTGACGTGACCTGGCCGCCGGCGTCTCGGATCGGCGTGAGCAGGGCAAGACGCGATCCCAGTTGAGGGCTCGAGATCAGGTGGTGGCGGGTCACACCACACACGGTGGCCGGCACCAGGGTGGCGTCGCACCACCCTGCTCCGAGACCACCCGGGTGGAGACACCCGGAACGCGCCGGTACCGACGGTCAGCCGTGCCTCGGCGACCGCCCCGGCGCCTCAGCCGGTTCGCCGGCCCTCAAGGAGCCGATCCGAGCGGACCCGCTAACGGTTCCCGGTACGAGGGGTGATCCTCAGCCCGCGGGCCAGCCAGCCGATCTCTCCGGCGGAGTTCCGTACGAACGAGACCTTCTCGATTCCGTTGACCAACGCAACGTCCTCGTCGGCGAAGGTCAGCGGCGCTGTGGGGGCGGGTGGCGGGGTGATCGCCGTGGTGAAGGCGTTGGGCCGCGTCGTCTCGGTCTGGGCCAGGCTCATCGGTGCACCTTGCGGGCCGCCCGTGGCGATGGTCATGGTCTGACCCGGGTCGCTGTAGGTGCCGGCGTAGCGGGCGAGCTCGGCTGCGGGCAGCGTCACCGGCTTGCTGCCCAGCGCGATGAACGACTGGGTCAGGCCGAGCTTGTCGACGTACGACTGCAGCCCTGGGTAGGTGGTCGCCACCGCGTTCAGCACCGCCCGTTCGGCGGCGATGCCGCCGGAGACGTTGACGAGCAGCACCACGGCCAGCTGCTGCTCCGGGAAGGCCACGAAGACCGCGTGACAGCCCGCCGTGTCGCCGTTGTGGCTCAACGCCGTGACGCCACCTTCCTCCTGCACGAACCAGTTGCGGCCGATCCTGATGTCGAGGCCGGGCCACGTCTGGGCCGGATCCTGCATCTGCTGCAGGCTGTCGGCGGAGACGATCCCGCTACCGGGACCCTGACGGCCCAGCGAGAGGTGGAAACGGCCGTACGCGAGAACGTCGGTCGGGGTCGCCCAGAGACCGCCCGCCGGCTCGACAGCGCGCGGCAGGAACAGCGGTGTCTGGACGGCGAGTCGGACCTCGCCGGAGCCGATCGGGCCCTGGTAGTGCCCGTCCACGTGTCGTCGCCCCATGACGGCCGGTCGATCGAGCAGCGTGCTGGTCAGGCCGAGTGGACCGATGACCAGATCGTTGACGCCGGCGAGATAGGTCGAGCCGTGCACCACCTCGATCAACCGACCGAGCAATGTGAAGCCGTCGTTGTTGTAGGACGGGAAGGCGCCGAGCGGAAAGATCTGCGGCAGAGTCGGCAGGATCTGGTCGACGTAGCGGGCGATGGCCTGGTCGTTCTCGCCGACGTAGGCGCCGTCGGAGCCGTAGAAGCCGGCCGTGTGATCCAGCAGGTTCGCGATGGTGACGCGGGCGGCCGTTTCCTCGTCCGCCATCTTCAGCGCGGGAAGGTACTCACGCACCGGCGCGTCCAAGCGCAACTTGCCCTCGTCGATGAGGCGCCAGATCGCCGTGGCGGTGTAGGTCTTCGAGAGGGAGCCGAGCTGGAACAAGGTGTCCGGGCCGACCGTCACGTGGCTGTTCAGCGACTCGACGCCGAAGTACGCATATTCCTCGCGCCCGTCGTGGAGCACCCCGAGGGCAGCGCCCGGGATGGGCACCCCTCGTCATCATCGCCAACAGCGCCTCGGCCACCGTCCGGAACTCCGGCGACGCGTCGGCCGGAATCGAACTCGGCAGCGGCGTCCCGGTGCCGGGTCCGTCGTAGGCGAGTACCCGGAACGCTCTCCACCGTCGGAGCCGATGCCGAAGCGGCCGGTTCGCGGGTCAGCAGGGCCGCCCCTCCGGCGACCACGGCGCCGCCCGCCACCGCAGCGCCGCCGGCTGCGACCAACAGTGTCCGCCGACTGATGCCCGCCGGTGGCGGCGAGCCGGCACTCGCGCCGCTGGTCGATGCCGGGGACGACTCTTCTTGATCTTCGGTAGACGTCGACAACGTCGGGTCCTCTCAGCGCGGGCGGGCAACGATCACACTGCGTCGCCCCGTCTCCGCACAACCCGAGTCGGCTGGATGGGACCGGCCGGTGACGCGAGGCCTAGCGACGCCGCCCGCCTTCCGGGCACGGATCCGTCGGTCTCATCTTGATCTTCGGACTCGGCAGAGCGGAGGTGCCGGAGCATCCACCGGCGATCGGGGTGGGCCGACCCTGTTCACAGAAAGCGTCCAGCGAACCAAGATCGCCTTGAAACGTTCTCCGCGGTCGTGATCGGATGGTGATGGCCCACCCGACTCATCGTCAGAGGAAATGACCTTCGTGTCCCACCCGCTGCGGGTTGCCGTGCTCAGCTTCTGGCACGTGCACGCCGGCGACTACTCCCGTTCCACCCAGAACCATCCCGACACCGAACTCGTCGCCGTCTACGACGACGACGCCGAGCGCGGCGCGGCCGGGGCGAAGGATTTCGGCGCCGAATACACCGATGACCTGGATGCCCTGCTGGCCAGGGACGACATCGACGCCGTCACCATCACCACCGAGACCAGCCGGCATCGTGACGTGATGGTCGCGGCGGCCCGGGCGGGCAAGCACATCTTCACCGAGAAGCTGCTGGCGCCGACCGTCGCCGAGGCCGAGGAGATCATCGCGGCCGCCGACGAGAACAACGTGAAGTTGATCGTCTCGCTGCCCCGGCTCTACCACGGCTACACGGCGAAGATCAGCGAGATCCTCGCCACCGGTGCGCTGGGTGAACTGACCTACGGCCGGGTCCGGCTGTCCCATGACGGCGCGGTGGCCAACTGGCTGCCGGAGCGGTTCTACGATCCGAAGACCGCGATCGGCGGTGCGCTGACCGACCTCGGCTGCCACCCGGTCTACTCTGACCCAGCTGTTCCTCGGCGACGATCCGGACACGGTCAGCTCCACCTACCGGTCGGTCACCAAGCGGCCGGTGGATGATCATGCCGTGGTCACCATCGGCTACCCCAACCAGCGGATCGGCGTGATCGAGGCCGGGTTCGCCAGCCGGACCCCGTTCAGCATCGAGTCTGTTCGGCACCGAGGGCGCCCTGATCTACAACGACGCCGAGAACGTCGTCCGGGTCTCCGGCGCCGACCGCGACTGGACCTGCCACGAGTCCCCGAGCACGGCCAGGACGCGTACGGGCAGTGGGTCGATCACATCGGCGACACCCGGGCCGACGACAACCTGGCCGCGCCGTCGAACTCACCCGGCTGGTGGTCGCCGCCAACGAGGCGGCCGCCACGGGCACGACCGTCCGCTACGCCTGATTCCCGCTCGACCAACCCCTGCAGCAAAGGACACTCAGCGAAGATGCCCACACTCGTACCGGCTCCGGTCAAGGTCGGACTCATCGGCGGCGGCGGCATCGCCAACGCCCACATCAAGGGCTACCAGCGGTTCTCCGATCTGATCACGATCACCGCGGTCGCCGACGCGGTCGAAGAGACCGCCCGGCGCCGCGGCGATTTTACTTCGACCGCGTCGGCGACCGCGGTGATCGTGATCAAGATCGAAAAACCGCTGGTAGCCCCTGCGTGGGCGTTGGCCATGCCGCCATCGTCGAGGAGAGGGGGTTAACCACAGCCGTAGCCGGAGTGGGCATCTTCGCTTCGTGTCCTTTTGTGCCGGGGTTGGTGGAGAGGCGAAAAAAAATCGGACAATAACGTTCCCGTGGCGGCCGCATCGTTCGCTGCGACCACGCGCCGGGTGGTCTTGTTTTTTAGGCTTGGGCATCAGCACAGTTCCCGTGGGCCATGAGACCGACCCACTGCGAGAAGAGCGTCGGGCAGGTGCTCGGGACGGGGAGGGCCTCCGGGATCGCCGTACCCCGGTGACGTCGATGACGTCCTTGGTCGTCGTACTTTAGGGATATGAGAAGCTTCAGATCTCGATGCTAGAAACCTCTCGATCTTGCCAATAATAATTCAAGTTACGCCGCTTTCGCGTCGGCGTGCCCAAACAAACCGAGGCGTAGAGCTAGAAATCTCGAGTATATGATTTTTTTTTTATTCACCCGCATTTTGTCAGGATTCGCAGATGCGGAACGGCTATTCAGATTGACCGGGTCGCCTCAGAGGTCGGTGAGCGCACCCCTTTTTTTTGTAGAACCGTGGCGGCGCCCGTGTTCGCCGTCGTGGCTGAGCCGGACCCGGCTGGAGGTGAGGTGCCGTGGCAGAATTTTGACCATGGCAGGCCACCCGGGTGTGGCCGTCGAGAGCGCCGGGGGGCGGTGAGCCCGACGATATTCGCGTCAGCGGCGATCGATCTCCTCGGCCTCCGCCACGGTAAATGGGAGCAGCTTCTCGTTGAAGTTTCTCTTTGCCGACCGCAGCCGCCCTCGTCGCCCTCGCAGTAAATGGTATACCGTGGTCACGGTGACGGCATCGACGCATCGCCGGCAAGCAGGGCAGGTATCGGGCTCGGGGGACGCCGGGCCCTGGGGCTCGGCCAGCCTCGTGGTCCCCACGGCGACGAGCTCAGGTGTATGGACGTAAAATGGAGGCTTTGAATAGGCGGCGTGCACGTGCCAGAGCGACGGCCAGAGGACCCGCCCCGAGTAGGACGTCGAAGGTACTTTCCTCTGACGATGGTAGGTCGCGACCACGGGGACGTCTTAATCGATATGTTTATATAAACGCGATTTGTGAGCAGGATCTGCCGCCCCGATCGCCCATCGCTGTTTGCAGCCCCACTCTCCCCGTCCGAAGGTGAAGAGATGAGACCGACGGATCCGTAGCCGGAAGGCGGTGGGGCATTAGCTAGGCCTATGGCAGACCGGCTGATTTGGCCACTGGACTCGAGCATGCAGAGGCGGGGCGACGCCGAGTGATCGTCGCCCGCCCGCGTTTTTTTTCAACATCCTCAAGGTCGACCCAGGCATCGAGCCGCCGCAGCAACGTACAACTGCGATGCGCCGCGCCGGCGGGCGTTAGTTAGGCAATTTCTGGTCTAAGCGGCAGCCCCGAGGTGGCCGGCGGCCGAGTGAAGCCGGAAGCCCTGCCTAACGGAATCGGGTCGACATCGGCTCCGACGAGTGGAGAGCGTTCCCCGTGCTCCGCCTACGACGGACTCGAGCACCGGGACGCCGCTGCCGAGTTCAGATTCCAGCACACACAGATCACCCCGGAGTTAGCAACGTAGAAGAGAGCGGAAACTTTTGATGCGATGATAACAAGAGGGTGCCCGTCCCCGGGCGTCTCTTTACCCTCGGTATGCCGCACAACAGGCGCGAGGAATATGCAGGACTTAGAGACAATTCGAGTCGCTGAACAGCCCACGTGACGGTCGGCCGGGACAGCTTGTTCCCAGCTGGGCTCCCTCTCGAAGACCTACACCGCCACGGCGATCTGGCGCCTCATCGACGAGGGCACGTTGCGCCTGGACACTTCGCGTTGCGTGAGTCCCTTACAGCACGAAGATGGCGGAAAGCAGAGGAAACGGCCAGCCCGCGTCGGCCACGCGCCCCCATTTTTTTACCTGGCCGGCTTCTACGGCTCCGACGGCGCCTACGTCGACGAGAGAA
>CAVRFN010000015.1:0-14026 GCA_963720345.1 uncultured Actinomycetota bacterium | reverse complement strand
CCTCGCAACCGGCTACGACGGACCGCTGTCATTGGAGGTATTCAATGACACGTTCCGCCAGACCGACCCGGACCGGACCGCGGTGCACGCGCTTCGCTCACTGGTATGGCTGCAGGACAAGGTGGCCGCACAGCAGACTCCGGCTGACCGCACACGGTTGCATCCGGTGACAGATGCCAAGCCGCCCAACGGCTTTGACTTCGTTGAGCTGAAGGCCGAGGACACCACCGAGGTCGAGGTGCTCCTCGAGCAGCTCGGCTTCACTCCGCGTGGACGGCACCGAACCAAACCGGTGTCACTGTGGGTCGCCGGCGACGCCCGCGTCGTCCTCAATGAACAGCAGGCTCGCGATCTGGATCCACATGTCGCCGCGATAGGCCTTCAGGTTCCCGACGCCGCCGCCACCACCCGAGCGGGCCGAGGATCTGATGGCTCCGCCCGCCTACCGACGCACCTATGCCTCCGAGCAGCCGATGGGCGGCGCCGTCGCACCCGACGGGTCCGAGATCTTCTGGGTCACCGCGCCTCCGACGGGGCTGCCGCCGGCGTGGGTTGACGAGTTCGAGAACGGGATGCCCGTCGACTCGAACACCGCGGTGCGCGCCATCGACCACGTCAACCTTGCGCAACCATGGCAGACCGCCGATGAGGCGGTCCTCTTTCTGACGAGCATCTTCGGACTTTCCGCTGATGCTCCAACCGAGGTGGCCGCACCCAAGGGCTGGTGCGCAGTCAGGTGATGCGAACCGTCGACGGCGCGGTCCGGTTACCCCTCAACGTCGCCCCGCATGTGCTCGACGACTCCGGGATGCCGCCAACACATCGCGTTCGCATGCACCGATGTCTTCGAGGTGGCGCGCCGGGCACGTACGCGTGGCTTGCCGTTCCTGTCGGTCCCCGACAACTACTACGACTATGTCGCAGGACGTTTCGGCGTGGACACCGATACGGTCGCGGCGCTGCGCGAGCTCGACCTGCTCTACGACCGAAGCCCCGACGGCGAATTCATACACTTCTACACCCGCACGGTCGGCTCGGTCTTCTTCGAATTCGTCGAGCGCCGCGGCAACTACGACGGTTACGGCAGCGATAACGCCCCGGTCCGGCTGGCCGCCCAACGGGCAGGCCGCGTCAGCTCACGGCGATGATCGGGCGTGCGATCTACTGGACCGCGGCGATATACCGCAGTGCCAGCACGTAACCCTGCACACCCAGTCCCGCGATCACGCCCGTCGCGACTGCGCTGATGTAGGAATGGTGCCGGAACTCCTCTCGGGTGTGCACATTGGTGATGTGAACTTCGATCAACGGCGCCCTCAGCTCGGCGCACGCGTCGCGGAGAGCCACCGATGTGTGCGTGAGCGCCCCGGCGTTGAGAATCACCGCATCACCCGCGTCGGCAGCGGCATGAACCCAGCCCAGTAGGTCTGCTTCACTGTCACTCTGCCGCACAATGGCTTTCAGGCCAAGGCCCTCGGCTTCGCGTTCGATCAGGGCGACCAACTCGTCGTGGGTCGTGCTGCCGTACTTCTCGGGCTCACGGCGGCCGAGCCTGCCGAGGTTGGGCCCGTTGAGCACAAGAACAGTTGAAGGGCGCTGAGCCTCTTCTGCCACGTCGCTCATCTCTAGGTCACCTTTCCGATTACCGAGTACGCCGCCGCCAGCAGCGACGGATCCGGCCCTTCCAGGCGTCCGGGCTTGCCCAGTCCGTCGAGCACGACGAAACGCAGTACCCCGGCGCGGGTCTTCTTGTCGCCCGCCATGTACTCCAGCAGCTGCGGCAGGGCGTCGGCGTCGTATTCGACCGGAAGCCCCAGCGCCTCGAGGACGGCCCGATGCCGATCTGCGGTGTCGTCATCAAGACGTCCGGCCAGCCGTCCCAGTTCGGCGGCGAACACCAGGCCGACCGACACCGCTGCGCCATGCCGCCATTCGTAGCGCTCCCGCCGCTCGATCGCATGGGCAAGTGTGTGGCCGTAGTTGAGGATCTCGCGCAGCTGCGATTCCTTCTCGTCGGCCGCGACGACCTCGGCCTTGACGGCGATCGAACGCCTGATCAACTCGGGCAGCACCGTTCCCGTCGGGTCCACTGCGGCCTCGGGATCGGCCTCGATCAGGTCGAGAATGACAGGGTCGGCGATGAAACCCGCCTTCACGATTTCGGCCATGCCCGCGACGAGTTCGTTGCGCGGCAACGTTTCCAGCGTCGCGATGTCGACGAGCACGGCCGCGGGCTGATGGAAGGCGCCGACGAGGTTCTTGCCCGCATCGGTGTTGATCCCCGTCTTGCCGCCGACCGCGGCGTCGACCATGCCGAGCAGCGTGGTGGGCACGTGCACGATGTCGATTCCGCGCAACCAGGTCGCGGCGGCGAAACCGGCGACGTCGGTGGCCGCACCACCGCCGAGACTGACGATCGCGTCCTTGCGGCCGACACCGATGCGGCCCAACACTTCCCAGATGAACCCGAGAACCGGCAGATCCTTACCCTTCTCGGCATCGGGGATCTCGACTCGATGCGCGTCGATCCCCTTGTCCGCCAGGGCGTTCCGGATGGCCTCCGCTGTCTGCGCGAGCGTCGGCTGGTGCAGGATGGCAACCTTGTGCCGATCGGCCAGAGTACGTTCCAGTTCGCCGAGCAGGCCGGTTCCGATGATCACCGGGTACGGCGGATCGACGCGTACCTCAACGGTTACGGGTTCAGCCATGGGAACCCCCCGCTTTCTTGGCCGCCAGTTCCGCGGGCGACGGGGGCGCCTCGGTCGTCGGCGCCGGTGTCAGGTTCGTCGGAGTTCGACGCCACGGTGGACGGCGGCGCCGCCGGTGTTGACGCGACGATTCAGAGTTCTCGAGCCGGTCCACGATGTAGCGCACCACCGCACCGGGGTTGCGACGGTTGGTGTTGACCCGCACTGTGGCGACCTTCCGGTACAGCGGGACACGTTGGTTCATCAGTGCTTTGAACTTCTCGCCGCGGTCTCGACCGACCAGCAGTGGGCGCACCGTGGGACCGCTGGTGCGGCGCACTCCCTCCGCGGCGTTGATCTCCAGATAGATGACGGTGTGACCGGCCAGGGCATCGCGGACGCCCTCGGTGGTGACGGCTCCGCCGCCAAGGGACAGCACGCCGTCGTGGGTGTCCAGCGCGGACCGGATGACGGTCTCCTCGATGCGACGGAACTCCGCTTCGCCGTCGGCGGCGAAGATGTCGGCGATGGTGCGGCCGGTCGTCTCCTCGATCGCGGCATCGGTGTCCAGCAGCGTGAGGTTCAGCGCCTTGGCCAGCCGGCGGCCGATCGTCGACTTGCCCGATCCGGGCAACCCGATCAGCACTGCTTTCGGTGCCATCAGCCCGACGCCTGAACCGGCTGCGCTGGACGGTCCTTCGCTCCCCTGCTCCGCCGCAGCATTCCGCTGGCGACCGCACGCAAGTAGTTGTCGACGTTGGCCCGCGTCTCCGTCAGCGAGTCGCCACCGAACTTCTCCAGGGCCGCCCGCGCCAGGACCAGCGCCACCATGGTTTCGACGACGACACCCGCGGCAGGCACCGCGCACACGTCGGAGCGCTGATGGATCGCGACGGCTTCGTCACCGGTGGCCATGTCGACGGTGGCCAGTGCCCGCGGCACGGTCGAGATCGGCTTCATCGCCGCCCGCACCCGCAGCGGCTGACCGTTGGTCATCCCGCCTTCCAGACCGCCCGCCCGATTGGTCGAGCGCATCACGCCGTCGGCGCCGGGATACATCTCGTCGTGGGCGACGGTGCCGCGGCGGCGGGCCGTCTCGAAGCCGTCGCCGATCTCCACGCCCTTGATCGCCTGGATGCCCATGACCGCGCCGGCCAGTTGGCTGTCGAGGCGGTTGTCACCGCTTGTGAACGAGCCGAGCCCGACGGGCAGCCCGTGGACCACCACCTCGACGATTCCGCCGAGCGTGTCGCCGTCCTTCTTGGCCGCCTCGATCTCGGCGATCATCGAGGTCCTGCGCCGCTTCGTCGAATGCGCGCACCGGACTGTCGTCGATGGCCGTCAGATCACTGAACTGCGGCGGTGGCCCGTCATAGGGTTTCGAGGCGCCGATCGAGATGACGTGCGACAGCACCTCGACGCCGAGTGCCTCCCGCAGCAGCGCACGGGCGATCGTGCCTGCGGCAACCCGGGCGGCCGTCTCGCGGGCGCTGGCCCGCTCCAGGACGGGTCGTGCGTCGTCGAAGCCGTATTTGAGCATGCCCGCATAGTCGGCGTGACCGGGCCGCGGCCGGGTCAGCGGCGCATTGCGGGCGCTCTCCTCGCCGAGCACGGACTCCTCGACCGGGTCGGCGGCCATGACCGTCTCCCACTTGGGCCATTCGGTGTTGCCGATCTCGATGGCGATCGGGCCGCCGAGCGTCAAGCCGTGACGGACTCCCGCGAGCACGGTGACCTGGTCCTTTTCGAACTTCATCCGGGCGCCGCGGCCGTAGCCCAATCGGCGCCGGGCCAACTGGCCCGCGATGTCGTCGGAGGTGACGTGGACGCCGGCGATCATGCCTTCGACAACGGCCACCAGGGCGCGGCCGTGGGATTCACCAGCTGTAGTCCATCGCAACACGCGTCCCATTTTCGCACGTCGCGCTTAGGACCCCGAATCAGCCGATGGCGAGGCCGTCCAGGACCCGGCCGATCTCGGCGAGCGCGTCGCGATGCGCGGACTTCTGGTCGTCGGCCCGGGCGACGATCATCGCCATTTCGCAGATCGCACCGAACAGGAAGGACGCCAGCGGGCCGGGTCGCCGCGGCGCGATCCGGCCGGCATCGGCCGCGCGGGATATCGCGAGCTCCATCATTTCCAGCAGCGGAGCTTCCAGGCGGCGGATGCCCTCCCAGCCGATCGCCGCGGACGCGTCCAGGAGAACGATGCGCTGCAGCCCGGGGTCGAGGCACTCGTCGAGGAAGGCTCGGCAGCCCGCGCCGAAGGCGTCCCACGGATCCTTCTTCCGCACGTAGGCGGCCGACAGTGGCGCCGTCATCCGTTCCACCTCACGGCTGAACACCGCCTCGAACAATTGCCGCTTGCCCTCGAAGTGGTGGTAAACCGCACCCTTGGTCACCTTGGCGCGCGCAGCGACGGCGTCGAGTGACGTCGCGTCGTAGCCGTCACGGGCGAACAGCTCACGTGCGGCGTCCACGAGTGCGGCTGTCGTCGCCTCGGTGCGCTCGGCCTGGGTTCGTCTGGCCACCCTTGTCGCCACGGGCCGACCATAGCCGAACATCAAGCCGGATTCAGAGCACCCGATAGATGCGGTAGTCAATATGGTTGGGCGACAGGACGTTGTAGCCGACGGCGACCACCTCGGATAGCCACGCGTACCGCTCGTCGGCGGTCTCGAACTTCGGAGTGGTCCGCACGTAGGTCTCATCGAACCGCAGCACCTCGCCTGCGGCCAGCCGCTCGAGTCCATCCGCGGGGACCTTGATGATGCCGCGAGCCTCATAGTGGATCAATGCGCCGTCGTGGGTTCGGATGGTGGCACGTACGTCCACGCGCCCCACGCCGTCTGATCCGACGAGTAGCCAGTCGCCGCCGCCGGGCAAGAGCTCGCCCTGCAGTTTCGGGCCGTCGATGACGCCGCCGGTCGTAATGAACGTCATCCGCATGCCGACCGGTGTCGTAATCGGTTGCGCTGGTTGAAGGTTGACGTGCATATCGAACAGGTGCTCAACCGGCAGTGCGTCGATCAGCGGCAACTGGTCGACCGGCGTCGCGGTGGTCACTGCGCTCCTCCCCAGCGCGGCCTGCAGCTGCATGCCGTCGACGAATGTGTCCTTGCGGGCGACGAGCCCGTCAGGCGATACGTTGACGACATCGAGGCAGTCGAATCGGACGTCGCCCGAAATCAGTGCCCAGTCGAGAATCCAGTGGTCCCCGCCGAAGAGCACCCGGTAGGTCTCCCACGTGAGATCCGGGAACTGGACGAAGATTTCAGCGAAGGTGGCGCGCACCGCATCGCGGCCGACGACGGGATCTCCCCCATGTGCATCCAAAATTGAGTGTCCGGCGTATGCAGCGCCACGATCGCGTCGGGATCGTGGGTCGCCCACGCGGCGAAGTAGTGCTCCGAAAGCGTTTTCAAGTCCAGCTCTGTAGTTTGCATACTCAGAGTATGCATTAACCTACCGTGAGTATGCAAGAGTGCATTACAGCACGACCAGCGCCGTGGCTGCCGCCGCTGACACGCACATCGAAGGCCCGTGGGGCACGCTCCTTTCCGTGCTCCTGACGCTGACGATCAAGGCCCAGCCGGCAGTCAGCAGCGGCGCACCCAGCCCGGCCAGCGACCACACGTCGATGCCGAATGCTCCGGTCAGCGCACCGATCCCGATCGCCAATTTGACGTCACCGGCGCCCATGGCGGCAGGAGCGATCAGGTGCAGCGCGAGATAGATCGCGAACAGCGATATGGCACCGGCCAATGCAGGCGCGCCATGCCCCGCCGCCGCGGCACTCGTCAGGATCACCACAGCGCCGGGCACCGTCAGCCAATTGGGCAGTCGACGCTGCGTGACGTCGTACCAACTGAGCCCGACGAACCAGATCAGCACGCAAACGCCGGCCGCCCCCGCCCCCATACATGGAGGCTAGCGTCAGCCCAGTGCCGCCCTCATCGCCTCTTTTGGCGCAGGCATTCCGGTGAACTGCTCGACTTGGGCGTAGGCCTGATTCAGCAGCATCTCCAGGCCGCTGATCACCCGCCCACCTGCGGCTTCGACAGCCGCCGCCAACGGTGTGGGCCACGGGTAGTAGATCGCATCCAGCAGCACGGGCGTGGTAGCCAGTACCGATGCGTAATTCGCGGCGGCGTCGGCCGGGACCGTGTTCACTACCGCGTCCGCAGTCGACATCACCTCGAGGACCTCGTTGCTGTTGATGTCGCACCAGCTGGCGTCGGCGCCCACTCGGGTGGCGAGATCTACCACCGCGGTGACCTTTTCCCGGTTGCGCGCCACCACCGTGATCCGTTGCACGCCAAGCTCCACCAATCCCGCCACCACTGCTGGTGCTGTTCCGCCGGAGCCGACCACGACCGCGTGGCCGGACGCGCTGCCCAGTGCACCAGTCACGCCGTCGATATCGGTGTTGTCGGCGCGCCATCCCTTTCCGGATCGCACCAGCGTGTTGGCCGAGCCCACGAGCTCGGCGCGTGGGCTGCGTTCGTCAGCGAACTGCAAGGCAGCGAACTTGCCCGGCATCGTCACCGATACGCCGACCCACTCGGGCCCGAAATCGCCGACCACGGTGGGCAGCTGATCTGCGGTGCACTCGATCCGCTCATAGGTCCAGCCGTCCAAGCCCAGCGCGCGATAGGCGGCGAGATGTAGCTGCGGTGACCGGGAATGCGCGATGGGCGACCCGAGCACCGCGGCCCTGCGTGGACCGCGCCCAGGCCTCATTCGCGCTGACCGCGCGGAGGCCTCATTCGCGCTCACCGCGAGGAATCAAGGACACCATTGCGCATGGCGAGTTCGATATTCGCCAGGTGCTGCGGATAGTCCCGAGTGAACAGTGTGGTGCCCTGCTTGTCGATCGTCACGAAGTACAGCCAGTCCCCCGGTTCCGGCTTCTCAGCCGCCGCGAGTGCCGGCTGCCCGGGCGAACAGATGGGCGTCGCCGGAAGCCCTGGCCGCACATAGGTGTTCCACGGCGTCCGCTGCCCGCGATCGCCGTCCGTGGTCGCCACTTCGATCCTGTCGAGCGGGTAGTTCACCGTGGAATCGAACTCCAGCGTGCGATTCTCGGCCAGCCGGTTGTAGATGACCCGCGCAACCTTGGCGAAGTCCTCCGGTGTGGCTTCGCGCTGCACGAGCGAACCGACGGTCAGGATCTGATACGGCGACATGTTCATCGCCTTCGCGGTGTCCAGAAGCCCACCCCGCGCGTACTGGGTTGCGCTGGCAGCTATCAACGTGGACAGGATGTCCTGAGCCTGCGCGGACGGATCGATGTTCCACGTGCCCGGGGCGATGAGCCCCTCCAGTCGGCGGTGGTCGGTGCCCATCGCAGTGACCGGACCGACGGCCCATTCTGGAACCGCCAGTGCCGACGGGTCAGCCGTACTCGCCGAACTCTTGAGCGCGTCTGCCGCGACGCAGTTGCGCTGACCGTCGAGGTCCACGCATGTCGCCTTGGAGACCAGGCTGAGGATGCCGTCGGTGACCGCATTCGTCTTGACGTCCCGGACGTCGTCGAGCTGACGCCCTTCGGGAATCACCAGCTTGCCGACCCGGTTCTGCGGATCAGCCAGCCGCTCAACGGCATTCGCGGCCGGGATTTCGGTTCGCACCTTATAGAAGCCGGGCTGGATCGACGAGATGGCGGCATTTTCCTGTGCGGCGTCGACGAACGCGGCCGAGTCGGCCACCACGTTCTGGTCCTGAAGGGTCTGACCGATCGCGGTCGTGGAATCGCCGTCGTGGACCTGGATTATCACGTCGCTGACGCCGTTACCGGTGAAGTCGCCGCCCGTGCCGAACAAGCTGTGCCACATTTTCGATCCCAGGAACACCACGCCGATGACGACCACGACCAGAATGCCGAGCGCCAACCCACTGGCCAGGCGGCGCCTGCGCCGACCGCGTGCCTCCCGTATCCGATCCGCTCGGGTCCTTCGACGCCGTGGTGGGCCGACCGCCATGGGTTCCACCCGTTCCCGACGCCAGCTGGGCTCTACGCGTTCGGAGCCCCAGTTGTCAGACATCCCCGACCTCTCCGTGCGCGGCCGACACCGCGCGCCGTTGGTCCAGCCAATTCTGCAAGATGCCCACCGCGGCAGCCTGGTCGATCATCGATCGCTGCCCCTTGGCGCGTACTCCGGCCTCTCGCAGCGACCGCTGGGCCGCAACGGTAGTCAATCGCTCGTCGGTCAGTCGCACGGGCACCGGCGCGATGCGGATCGCCAATTGATCGGCAAGGCCGATTGCGTCCGCAGCGGCCGAGCCCGACCGGTCGGCCAGTGTCCGCGGTAGCCCGACCACCGCTTCGACCGCCTCGTACTCGTTGACCAGTGCCGCCAGTCGACGCACATGTTTGTCCGAGCCTTTGCCGCCTTTTCGCCGTTCCCGCACTACCGTCTCCACCGGTGTTGCGAGGATCCCGTCCGGGTCACTGACGGCCACACCGATGCGGACACTGCCGGCGTCGATGCCCAACCGTCGGCCGCGTCCGGGATCTGGCGGCCTCAGCGTGGGGCCCGGCCGGTCCGGCAGGCGGTCGTCTGCGGGGCGAGCGATGGGCCCACGCGCGTAGCGCAGGGGAGGCAGGGGACGAGGGGAATCAGACTCGGTCGGCACGCGGTCAGCTCCGGTCCAGTTCGGCGCGCAGCGCGGCCAACGCCGCGTCGATCCCCGCCGCACCTTTTCCGGAGCCCTGTGCCAGATCAGCCTTGCCGCCCCCGCGGCCGTTCACCGGCGCACCCAATTGCTTGACCAGATCGTTGGCGCTCAGGCCGATGTCCTGCGCCGCCGGATTGACCGCGACGACGTACGGGACAGAATCGCCTTCACCCTCGGCGATCAACGCGACGACCGCGGGTTCACTGGTCAGCCTGCCCTTGATGTCGCCGACGAGGGTCCGCAGATCTCCCGCCGACATTCCGCCGGCCATCCGCTGCGCCACGAGGTGGACCTTACCGACCTGTTCGGCGCCTGCGGCCGCATTTGCTGCCGCGGCGCGCGCGTTCGCCAGCCGCATCCGGTCGAGTTCCTTCTCGGCGGCCCGTAACCGTTCGACGAGGTTGGCCACTCGGGCCGGAACCTCCTCCGAGGGCACCTTCAGCGATGACGCCAGCCCGGCCATCAGGGCGCGTTCGGAGGCCAGATGCCGGAACGAGTCCAGGCCGACGTAAGCCTCCACCCGACGCACGCCGGACCCGACGGAGGATTCGCCCAGGATCGTGACGGGCCCGATCTGAGCCGAATTGTGCACGTGTGTACCGCCGCAGAGCTCGAGCGAGAAGGGCCCGCCGATCTCCACCACCCGAACCTCGTCGGGGTAGGCCTCCCCGAACAGCGCCATCGCGCCCATCGATTTGGCCTTCTCCAGATCGGTGATGAAGCTGTGCACCTCGAAGTCGGCTTCGACAGCCTCGTTGGTGACCTCTTCGATCTGGGTCCGTTGGTCCTCCGACAGAGGGCCCTGCCAGTTGAAGTCGAACCGCAGGTAACCGGGACGGTTCAGGGATCCGGCCTGAACTGCGTTGGGGCCCAGAACCTGCCGGAGTGCGGCATGCACCATATGCGTTCCGGAGTGACCCTGGGTTGCGCCGTGGCGCCACTTCGGATCGACCGCGGCCACCACCGTGTCGCCCTCCACGAACTCGCCGGATTCGACGTTGACACGGTGTGCCCACAGGGTTTTGGCGATCTTCTGTACGTCGGTCACCGCGGCCTTGGCCGCCGCCGACGCGCCCGCGCCGGTGATCGTGCCCTCGTCGGCGATCTGTCCGCCGGACTCCGCGTAGAAGGGGCTGCGATCCAGAACCAGCTCGACACGGTCGGCTTCATGTGTTCCGTGGCCGATGACCGGAACGCGCTTGCCGTCGACAAAGATGCCGAGAATTCGTGCCTCGGAAGACAACTCGTCGAATCCAGTGAACTCGGTGGGGCCGTTGTCGACGAGTTCGCGGTATGCCGACAGATCGGAGTGCGCCTGCTTGCGGGCAGCCGCGTCGGCCTTCGCGCGTTGGCGCTGCTCGGCCATCAATCCGCGGAAGCCCTCTTCGTCCACCGACAGGCCGGCCTCCGCCGCCATCTCGAGTGTCAGCTCCAGCGGGAAGCCGTATGTGTCGTGCAACGTGAACGCATCGGATCCGGACAACACCGAGGTGCCCGACGCCTTCGTCGCACCCGCCGCCTCGTCGAACAGCCGGGACCCCGACGCAAGCGTCCGATTGAACGCGGTCTCCTCTGCGACCGCGATCCGCTGGATGCGATCGAAGTCGGTGACCAGTTCTGGATACGACGGCCCCATCGCGTCGCGCACCGTCGTCATCAACTCGGCGACGATCGGTTGCTCGACGCCCAGCAGCTTCGCGGCCCGGATGATCCGGCGCAAGAGCCGGCGCAGGACGTAGCCGCGCCCCTCGTTTCCCGGGCTGATGCCGTCGCCGATGATGATCGCGGCGGTACGGCTGTGATCGGCGATGATGCGGTAGCGGACGTCATCTTCATGGTTGCCCTTGCCGTACCCGCGCGGGGCGACGGCGGCGACGAGGTCGATCACCGGACGCAGCAGATCGGTCTCATAGACGTTGTCGACGTCCTGCAGCAGGCAGGCCACCCGCTCGACCCCCATGCCGGTGTCGATGTTCTTGCGTGGCAGCGGGCCGAGAACCTCGAAGTTCTCCTTGGACGTGCCTTCACCGCGCTCGTTCTGCATGAACACGAGATTCCAGATCTCGATGTAGCGGTCTTCGTTGGCCTCGGGCCCGCCCTCGATGCCGTATTCGGGCCCGCGGTCGTAGTAGATCTCCGACGACGGCCCGCACGGCCCCGGGATACCCATCGACCAGTAGTTGTCGGCCATGCCGCGGCGCTGGATGCGCTCCAGTGGCAGCCCCGCGACTTCCTGCCACAGCGCGATCGCCTCATCATCGTCGAGATAGACGGTCGCCCAGATCTTTTCGGGGTCCATGCCGTACCCACCCTGCTCAACAGGATCCGTCAGCAGGGTCCACGCGAACTCGATCGCGCCCTTCTTGAAGTAGTCGCCGAAACTGAAGTTTCCGGCCATCTGGAAGAAGGTGTTGTGCCGGGTGGTGATGCCGACCTCGTCGATGTCCGGGGTACGGATGCACTTCTGGACACTCACCGCGCGGTTCCACGGTGGTGTGCGCTGTCCGAGGAAGTAGGGCACGAACTGCACCATGCCGGCGTTGACGAACAGCAGATTCGGGTCGTCGAGAATCACCGAGGCACTCGGTACCTCGGTATGACCCGCTTCCACGAAGTGATCGAGGAAACGCTTCCTGATCTCGTGTGTCTGCACGTTCCTACTGTTCCTCATCACTAGGGGTGGTTCCGCAATTACCTGCGACTATTCGACCGCACTACAGTACCGGTCGCGGTTATCGCGCCTGAAAGGCCAACGAACGAGCGCGACCTCAGGTGCCGGTCAGGCGCCGATGAAGCTCAGCCGTACCTTGCGCTGCGGATTGTCGCTGTTCAGGTCGACAAGCACCACGCTCTGCCACGTGCCGAGCAGCGGCTTTCCGCCCTGCACGGGCACCGTCACCGACGGTGAAACCAGCGCGGGCATCACGTGGTCGGCTCCGTGCCCCGGCGACCCGTGGGCGTGGCGGTAGCGATCGTCGCGTGGCAGTAGGCGCTCGAGCGTGTCGAGAAGGTCGTCGTCTGACCCGGCGCCGGTTTCGATGATTGCGACACCGGCGGTGGCATGCGGGACGAAGACATTGCACAGGCCGTCCTGGTGCGCGCTGCAGAAAGAGCGCACCACATCGGTGAGGTCGACGATTCGGCGCCGGGCGGTGTCGATATCGATTACATCCGTGTCCACGTCATTCAGCCTACGAGCGTCCACGGAGATTGACGCGAGCGTTTATTACACCGGGGGCCGGGGTATCGCTGCTTCACCAGGGTGATCTACGAACGGCCCTACCTCACTAGACATCGGAGGCATCGTGACCATCACCAGCGTCATCACCGCAATACTCATCGGCATCGTGGTCGGAATTCTCGGCCGCCTGCTACTTCCGGGCAAGCAACCCATCGGGATGCTCGTCGACGATCCTCGTCGGCATCGTCTCCGCATTTATCGGCACGGCGCTTGCCGGGGCACTCGGAATCCCCACCGCGACGAATGGCGTCGACTGGTTGGAGTTACTCGTTCAGGTCGTTGTCGCCGCGTTGGGAGTCGCTTTGGTGGCGTCCTTCATGGGACGCAGGCGCACCGGCCTGATGGGTGGCAGGCGCTCGGGCCTCTTGCGCTGACAGATACCACCCAAAATGGCGATCCCGGCTGTACCCCTGCAGCCGGGATCGCCCCTTTCTGGGGAACTCAAAGCGATTTCAACAATGCATCGAGCTTTTCGTAGCCCTCGGTCATTCCGACTTCCATGCCCGAGGACAGCAGTGCGTCGCGTGCCTCGGTGTTGGGGCAGATCGATCGGCCGCGCAGCCGAGAGCGACCGTTGCCGAGGTCCTCGAACCACATGTACTCGATGTTCACCATGTCCGGCGCGCCGTCGAATTCGAAGGTTTGCAGGATGAACTCGTTGTCCCGCACGGTGTGAAAGGTGCCGTTGAAGCCGAACGTCCCAGCGTCGCTGGAATGCGAGTAGCGGTACCCGCCATGGCTCTTGAAGTTCCACTCGCTGATCTCCACCTCGAGACCGTGCGGACCGAGCCACTGCTTCATCAGTTCGGGCTCGGCATGCGCGCGGAACAGCGCCTCGACGGGTGCCTCGAACTCCCGGGTGAACTCCATGGCCAGGGTGTCGACGGGAGCGTTGAGATCCAATGCGTTCGTCATTTCTTCTTTCCTTCCTGTGTTGTGTCGGTCATGTCGGCCAGCAGGGTGTCCAGCCGGCGGTAACTGCGTTCGGCATCGAGCCGATATCGGTCGATCCATGCGGTCAGCCGCTCCAGCGCGGCGGCGTCGAGATGAACCGGCCGCCGCTGTGCGTCGCGGGTCCGGGTGACAAGACCCGCGTGCTCGAGCACCTGAATGTGCTTGGACACCGCCTGTTTGGTGATGTCGAACGGTGCGGCCAGCTCGTTGACCGTGGCCGGCCCCCTGGACAGCCGCGCCACGATGGCTCGCCGAACCGGGTCCGCCAGCGCCAGGAAGGCGCGGTCGAGTCGCGCGTCCGCATCTCCATCACTCTCCATTATCAACCTTATGCTTGATCAATGCTTTGGTTGAATACAACGGTAGGAGGCTTGGTGGTGGGTGTCAAGGGCTGGATTACGACGCTATCAACAATTTGCAGGGAAAGTGCGAGTTAGGGCCTGCAAAACGTCGATTTCGACGA
>CAVRFN010000014.1:0-108943 GCA_963720345.1 uncultured Actinomycetota bacterium | reverse complement strand
GCCCTTCACTGCGCCATGCTCGCCTACGAAGTGACGGATGATACTCGCTGGTCGACATGGGCGTTTTCAGTCACCGCACTCGCCACGCGTCATTTCCCCTCCCTTGCGGCGCTCAGCCCGACCATTGCATCTGGTTCCACCGTCCGGTGCGCTTCGACAAATGGCAGTATCTGCACACACAACATTTGCTGGCCGCCACCGGCACATTGCGCGATGGTGCGCGGAACCATTCGCCACGTACAATGGCACGTCAACGCGACCACTGCGCAGGAAGTGCTCGCTCGCCCATCGCCGAAAGCGATCGTGTCATTCGACGCTGCGCCGCAGCGGAACGCGCACAGAGATGCCAATCAACGAGAGGTGACGATGTCCAAAGCAGTTGGCCGGGTGGCAGGCAAGGTCGGGTCACATCACGGGTGATAGCGCGCGGTCAGGGCCGCGAACACGCCATCCGACTGGCAGAGGAGGGCGCCGACATCATCGCCGTCGATGTGTGTGGCGACATTGAGGGCGCGCCCATCCTTGACGAAGCCGACCTGGACGAAACCGCGGCGCTGGTCGAGAAGTTGGATCGACGCATCGTCACCGCGCAGGCCGACGCCAGGACACCCTCAAGGCCTACGGGACGGGCTGCATAGTAGGTAATGGATCAAATGGGTGGCCTACTTCATCGCCACGCCCTGGGATCAGTGGCAGCCCCGCTCCCGCTGCCCTGATCGAAGAGGCCGCGTGGCAGACGATGCTCGACATCAACATCACCGGTGTCTGGCAGACGACCAAGGTGGCGGTGCCCCATATGTCCGACGGGCGCGGCGGATCGATCATCCTGGTGAGTTCGATGTTTGGGACTTCGTGGCGGCGGCTACATGGCCCACTACGCCTCGGCGAAACACGCCGTCGTCGGACTGATGAACTCACTCGCCAATGAACTTGCTCTGCAATGGATCCCAGTCAACTCGATCCATCCGGGCAACATTCTCACGCCGATGATCGATAACGAGCAGTTCCACCGCACCCTGAGGCCTGACCTCGCCGAGCCGACCATGGCCGACGCGGCGGAGCTGATCGGGCATTTCCACATGCTTCCGGTGCCGTACTTCGAGGCGCGCGCCGTCAGTAACGCTGTGCTCTTCCTCGCCTCTGATGAGGCGAAGTACATCACCGGGGCGGCGCTGCCGATCGACGCAGGAGCAACCGCGAAGTTCGACACTCTCTGGGCTAGTCACTCTTCGGCAGACGACGCGAGTACCGATCGCGCAGCTTGGACAGGGTGGCCTCGATCCCGGCCGCATTGCTCTTGGCGAAACCCATGCGCTTGTAGTACTTCAGCCCGTCCTTGATCCGACCGGTATCCCGGTAGTCGAACGTCTCGGTGACGCGGGTGCGTGTCGGTGACAGCGCTTCGAACTCCCAGCGCCAATGATGGCCCACCGGGTGACGCCACTCGATGAGCTTGTCCGGCTTTAGCGCGGTGACGGTGCTGGTGATGCGGTAGGGCACACCGTACATCCGCATTCGGGTCGAAAACCGCTCACCCACAGCGAGTTTCCCGGGAGCACGAATGTTGTCGCGCACGGTGCCGGAACCGTCCACGTCGTGGTGGCGCGTCGGGTCAGCCACGATTGCGAACAACTCGGACGCAGGAGCCTGTACCTCCACAGACCGACTGATCTGGCGCGGACCAGTGTCGACGACGGTCACGCTCATAGGCTGCTGCCTTCCGGTGTCGTGCTGTCAGCGCGCCCCGCGCACCAGCCGGCCCGGCCGGGCGCCGGTGTCCACGCCGTGGCGGCGGGTCACCACGCCGCTGACGATCGTGGCGTCGTAGCCGGACGCCCCCTGGACCAGCCGGTGACCGCCTGCGGGCAGGTCGTACGCCATCCGCGGCGCGTGCAGCGTCAGCGCATTCATGTCGATCACGTTCAGGTCGGCCTTCTTTCCGACCTGCACGACCCCGCGATCGGTCAGACCGAACAGCTGCGCGGTGTCGTGCGACTGCTTGCGGACGACGTACTCCAGCGGGAGCTTGTCGCCGCGGTGACGATCCCGCGCCCAGTGCGTCAGCAGGAACGTCGGATACGAGGCGTCGCAGATCATGCCGCAGTGCGCGCCACCGTCGGACAGCCCCGAGTACCCCGGCCGGGTGGGTCAGCATCTCCCGGATCGCGTCGTGGTTGCCGTCGGAGTAGTTGAGACATCGGCAGCATCAGCATCGCGGTCGGCGTCGGCCTCGAGCATCAGGTCGTACAGCGCCGCCAGCGGGTCCTCGCCGCGCTCGCGCGGCGATCGTCGTCGACCGTCCGTGTCGGCGGTCGGCTCGTAGTCGGGCGGATCGCCGAGGGAGTACAGCCGGTCCAGCGAGTACTGCACGAGCGCGAACATGCCGTCGAACAACAGGTTCGGATCCGGCGGCAGGTCGTCCTCGGCCGAGGATGGCCGCCGCACCGCGGGTTCTGCCAGGCGCGTGGCCAGCTCCGCTCGGCTGCACTCGGCCTTCAGCCGCCGGAAGGTCGGCCGGTGGGTGAAGGCGTGGTGGCCGGGAAAGCCGAACAGCATGCCGAAGGGTCGGGCGGCGATCTGCGGGTACAGCCGGCTGCCCGCCTCGTGCGCTGCCGCCGAGATGTCCATCTGTTCGCGCCACAGGTCGGGCGCCGCGTCGACCTGGATCAGCGCGAAGCTAGATGGCGCCGGTCGATCTCGGCGCCCAGCCGCTGCATCCACTCCAGTTCCTTCTTCGGCGCGATGATGTCCTCGCCCGCGGCGCCCTGCGGGGCCAGTTCGAAGACGCCCGCCCGCCGGCCGCCATGGCCCGGCCGAGGCCGAACAGCTCGTCCTCGGCGGCGAAGGTGCCGGGCACGGGCTCGCCGTCCATCGCACGGTGGGCGATCGTGCGCGACGTCGAGAAGCCGAGCGCGCCGGCCTCGACCGCCTCCTGCACCAGCCGGGCTCATGGCCGCGATGTCCTCTGGAGTGGCCGGCTCGTTGCGGGCGCCGCGCTCGCCCATCGCGTACGCCCGCACGGTGCCGTGGGCGATCTGGCTGCCGAAGTCGACGGCCAGCTCCCGCTTGCCGATCACGTCGAGGTACTCGGCGTAGCTCTCCCAGCCCCACGTCATGCCCTCGGTCAGCGCGGTTCCCGGAATGTCCTCGACGCCCTCCATCAGCGCGATCAGCCATTCCTCGCTGCCCGGCCGCACCGGCGCGAATCCGACGCCGCAGTTGCCTGCGACGACGGTGGTCACGCCGTGATTGCTGGACGGCTCCAGCACGCTGTCCCAGCTGACCTGGCCGTCGTAGTGGTGTGGATGTCGACGAACCCCGGCGCGACGACCTTGCCCGTCGCGTCGATCGTCTCGGCCGCGTTGCCCTCCAGCGGCGGGTCGCCGGGCCCGCGGCGACGCATCTCGACGATCTTGCCGTCCTTGACTGCCACGTCGGCCGGTGAATCGGTCCGCGCCCGTGCCGTCCACCACGGTTCCGCCAGTGATCTTCAGGTCGAACACGATTTACTCCCTCGACATCCTCGCCAGCCGTTATCGTGGCCAATGTAACACCGTTACAGACGGTAGCAGCTGGATTCGGAGGGCGAATCGTGACGCGAACGGCACCGGTCAGTGGCACCGTCGGCAACCCGGTCCACACCCAGCGCGAAGACGCGATCGGACCGCCGCCACAGCGCCCCACCCTGGTGCCGGCGCAGCGCTATTACTCCGCCGGACTTCGCCCGCCTCGAGGTGGAGCGGATGTGGCCCAGGGTGTGGCAGCTCGCCTGCACGGTCGACCACGTCGCCGAACCAGGCGACTACTTCGAGTACCGCTGCGGCCCCTACTCGGTGCTCGTTGTTCGCGGCGACGACGGCGATCTGCGCGCTTTCCAGAACGTGTGCCGGCATCGAGGAAATTCACTCTGCGCCGGATCCGGATCGGACTTGCGTGAACTGCGCTGCGGTTATCACGGCTGGACGTGGGATCTCGCCGGCTCACTCAAGCGCGTGCCCAACCGAAAAGGCTTCGGCGCGCTGCGGCTGACCGATTTTCCCCTGCTCCCGGTCCGGTCGAGACGTGGGAACGGCTCGTCTTCGTCAATCTCGACGCCGATGCGATTCCGTTGCGTGACTACCTGGAAGCGATGCCAGACGACATCGCGTGGAACCGGCTCGGCGACTTCCGGTGCTACGCCACGATGACCATCGAGGTCGATGCGAACTGGAAGACGATCACCGACGGGTTCAGCGAGACCTACCACATTCAGACGCTGCACCCAGAGCTCCACCGATGCATGGACGACGTGTATGCCCCACAAGTCATCTGGGGTCACACCGGAAAGTCCGAACAGCTCTACGGCGTCCCCAGTCCGAGCATCAAGGACGAACTGACCGACGCCGAGGTGTGGGACGCCTACGTCACCACGCAGGGCGTGTTGATGGGCGTCGAAGAGGGCACGCCGTTCCCGGCTGATCAAGCCGGGCGGTCAGCGGCTGACGTGATCGCCGACGTGTACAAAGGCTTTCGCCGACAGTCGTGGCGTCGACCTGAGCTGGGCGACCACCGATCAGGTGCTGCGGCTGCACCAGTACAACGTGTTCCCGAACATGTCGCTGCTGACCAACGCTGATCACTTGACGGTGCTCACCGCACGTCCCGGCCCCGACCCCGATCACGGTGAACTGGTGATGATCGTATGGATGCGGATGCCACCCGACGCGCCTCGCAACAAGCCGGTCGACGTCAGGATGACGGCCGATGACGCTCACCCCGGACTTGTACTCACACAGGACATCACGGTGCTGGCCGGACTCCAACGCGGATTGCACCAGCCGGGGTTAACCCACCTGACGTTGTCGAACGAGGAACGCCGTGTGATCAACACGCACCGCAATCTCGAACGCTATCTGGATCTACCCGAGTCCGATCGAATCACCGGGGGTGAGACGGTTGACGTCGCCACGTAGCAAGAACGGCGCCTCCGTCACGGCCGATCAGATTCTCGAGACCGCGGCCCGGCTCATCGATGTCGACGGGGTGGAGGCTTTTTCCATGCGCCGGCTGGCTGAGCAGCTGGGCGTTGCAGTGACGTCGATCTACTGGCACGTCGGCGGCAGGGACAAACTGTTCGACAGCTTGGTCGAGGGGCTGCTCGGACAGATGACGCACCTCCCGAGCGATGGCGACAACCCCATCGACCGGATCGCGTCGATCGCACGATCGCAACGAAGGCTGCTCATCGAGAAGCAGAACCTTCTGGCCATCGCCCACGAACGCGACCGGACACCGCAACTGTTTTTGCCGATTCAGCAGCGGTTGGCGGCGGAGCTTTCCGAACTTGGTGTCACCGGGAGCGAAGCCGCGCTGGTCGTGCGCGTCGGTAGAAGTTCACGTCATTTCCTCTGCGGTGATGCAGTTCTCGGCGGTGCGCGGGGCCAAACACGACGAGGAGGATCCATCGCTGTGGGCGGACGCGTGGCCGGACCAGGCGCTGGTCGAAGCCCTGCAATCCCCTACCGATTACGACGCCGTGTTCGAGTACGGACTGGACGCATTGCTGGCGCCGCTGCGCAACAAGCACCATGGGTGACCTGTCGCCGGCCGCGGTCATTACGACCGCGCAGGAAAGCACCGGCCTCTCCGACTTCGGCGGTGAAGAATGGCGCGAAGCACTCGACGCACTGACTGACGCACTGGCCACCGAGGCCGGCCTGACGGAGTTCGGAGAAGTTGTCGCACAGGCCGACCTCGTCGGATCCCTCGCCAGGCGCCTCCAGATCGTCGAGCACCGGCGGACGCACCCCGACGTCGGCGACGCGCGGATCGAGCGGCCCATATTCATCGTCGGTCAGGTGCGCACGGGTACCACGATCCTGTTCGAATTGCTTGCCCAGGATCCCGACGCCCGCGCGCCGCTGACGTGGGAGGTCGACGCGCCGTGTCCCCCACCGGAAGCGGCGACGCACGACACCGACCCCCGCATCGAAGACAGCCGTCAGATTCAGGAGATGATGACGTCGATCATCCCCGACCTCAAGTCCATGCACCCCATCGGACCGCTACTGGCCCAAGAGTGCGTCCGCATCACGGCCATGGACCTCAGAAGCTTCATCTTCCCGACGATCTACCACGTCCCGAGCTACGCCAAATGGCTTCTCGGAGCGGACATGACGTCGGCGTATGCATGGCATCGCGGATTCCTGCAGCATCTACAGTCACGAATCCCGGTGAACCGCTGGGTGCTCAAGTCGCCCGGGCACATCTGGGCCTTGGACGCGATGATGAAGCAGTATCCGGACGCGTTGGTGATACAGACGCACCGCGATCCTCTCCGGACCATCGCGTCGGTGTCCTCGTTGGCGCGCACGCTACGTACGTTCGCCAGTGAGGAGACTCCGATCGGGCAGGTCGCCCGCGAGTGGACCGAGTACGTCATCGACGGCCTCGACCGGTCGATCGATGCGCGAGAGTCCGGAATCGTGCCGGCATCACAGGTGGTCGACGTGCAGTACCAGTCGTTTGCGGCCGACCCGATCACCACCGTCGCCGCGGCCTACGACCAACTCGGACTGACCTTCACGGCCGAAGCCGAAGCCAAGATGCGCCGCTTCCTCGACGCCCAACCCGCCCACGAACACGGCGGACACCACTACACGTTCGCTCAAACGGGTCTGGACGAGAAGGCACTCCGGGAACGGACGTCCCGCTATCAGGACTACTTCGAGGTCCCCAACGAGCCGTTGGGATGAACGTAAGGTCTCGACCAGGAGGCGAAGATGACATCTACGGACACCGCACTGCAGGAAATGATCGACGAGTTCCAGCTGCGCAAGCTCGTCCACGCGTACTGCCGCGCGGTCGACCGAGGTGACATCGCAGCGCTGCGGGACCTGTATCACCACGACGCCACCGATGCCCACGGCGGATTCTCGACGGGGTCGATCGACCAGTTCTTCGAGCAGCTTGTCGCCGCGCGTCCCTACATCCGGACGATGCAGCACAACATCACCACTGTGAACTTCGCGATCGCCGGAGACGCGGCCGAAGGCGAGATCTACACCATCGCGTTCCACACCCTCGCCGGCAAGGGACCGCGACATCGATGTCGTGGTCGGCGGGCGCTACCTCGACAAGTACGAGAAGCGCGAGGACGCATGGAAATTGATCGAACGGACCATCGTCACCGACTGGGCCCGGGTGACAGACCCATCCACGATGGACATGAGCCACCCGATCACCAAGAGACACCCTCAAAGGAACCCTCGACGAGACAGACCCCTCGTATCAGTTCTTCTCGCTACTGGCCGGTCCCCCGCCGGCGATGGATGGGTCGTCGTCCTCCCACAGCAGCAGCTGACGCACCGCGGGGCGAGATCCGTACGGTTGCAGCATCGTGCTTGCCGGCCGCGGACGCACTCGTAACGGCCACCAGAACCAGCGCCCGAGAAGCACGGCGATGGACGGGGTCATGAACGAGCGCACGATCAACGTGTCGAACAGCAGGCCAAGGGCGATGGTCGTGCCGATCTGGCCGAGCACGCGTAGATCGCTGTAGACGAATGACGCCATCGTGAAGGCGAACACCAACCCGGCCGCGGTGACGACCCCGCCCGTTCCGGCCATCGCCCGGATGATGCCGGTGTTCAGTCCGGCGCCGATCTCTTCTTTGAATCGGGATATCAACAGCAGGTTGTAGTCCGAACCCACTGCCAGCAGCAGGATTACGGCAAGCGGGATGATGACCCAGTACAACTGGATGCCCAAGAGGTGCTGCCACACCAGTATCGACAGTCCGAGTGAGGCGCCCAGTGACAGCGCCACGGTGCCGACGATGACGATCGCGGCGACCAGGCTTCGGGTGATGAACATCATGATGAGCAGGATCAGGCTGAGCGCGGCGATGGCGACGATCATCAGGTCGTACTTGGCGCTCTCCTGGATGTCCTTGTATGTCGCCGCCGTGCCGCCGATATAGATGTGGGATCCCGCCAACGGCGTCCCCTTGACGGCCTCCTCCGCCGAATGCCTGATCGCGTCGATGTGCGAAATACCCTGCGGTGTCGCGGGATCGACGTCATGGGTGATGATCATCCTGCGCCGCCTTGCCGTCGGGCGACAGGAACAGTTTCAGGCCGCGCTGGAATTCGGCATTGTCGAACACCTCCGGCGGAACATAGAACGAGTCGTCGGTTTTCGACGCGTCGAACGCTGCTCCCATCGCTGTCGAGTTCTCCAGGGCCGCCGCATTCTGATCGTAGATTCCCGACAGGGTGGCGTAGTTGGTCATGACCAGGTCGCGATTGATCTGCTGACTGGCCAGCTGGGGCGGGATCAGGTCAAGCAGTTTCGGCTGGATCGAATCCAGCTTGTCCAGGCTCGTCGTGACATTCGCCAACTGGTCGGTCAGTGCGTTGATCCCGTCGAGCGCGTCGAACAGCGATCGCAGCGCAAAGCAGATCGGGATGTCGTAACAGTGCGGCTCCCAATAGAAGTAATTGCGCAGCGGTCGGAAGAAGTCGTCGAAGTTGGCGATCTTGTCCCGCAGGTCCTGCGCCACGGCAACGGTTTGGTGGAACGCCTCGACCTGTTCGTGGGTCGCGGCGTTCGCCTGGCCCTGCAGGGTGGCCTGCTGCCGCAGGATGCCGATCGTCTTGTCGATTTCGTCGACCTGCTTGAGCAGATCGTTGGCGCGGTCCTGCTGGTATCCGAGATTCTGTATCTGCCCGGCGCTTTGTGCGCTGATCTGGAAGGGAATCGACGTGTGGTCCAGCGGGGTGCCCAACGGGCGCGTAATCGATTGCACCTGAGCGATGCCGGCCGTGTGGAAGACGGCCTTGGCCACGCGCTCCAACAGGATCATGTCGGTCGGATTGCGCAGGTCGTGATCGGCCTCGATCATCAGGAGTTCGGGGTTGAGCCGGGCCTTCGAGAAGTGCCGCTCGGCGGCGGCGTAGCCGATATTGGATGGCGCGCGGTCGGGCATGTAGATCGCCGACGTCGTAGCTGGTCTTGTAGCCGGGCAGCGCCAGAAGACCCACCGCGGCCACCGCCATCGTCGCGACGAGGATCGGCCCGGGCCACCGGACGATCGCCGTGCCGATCCGGCGCCATCCCCTTGTGCGCGCTCTCGCGTTTGGGATCCAGCAGTCCGAAGCGGGCGCCGATGGTCATCACGGCGGGAGCCAGGGTGAGCGCCGCCACCAGTGCCACGAACACGCCGATCGCGGCGGGGACGCCGAGGCTCTGGAAATAGGGCAGCCGGGTGAAGCTCAGGCACGAGCACCGCGCCGGCGACAGTCAGGCCCGAGCCCAAAATGACGTGGGCCGTCCCGCGGTACATGTTGTAGTACGCGGTTTCTCGGTCAATCCCATTGCCGCGATCCTCGTGGTAGCGGCCCAAGAGGAAGATCGCATAGTCGGTGCCGGCCGCGATGACCAACAGCGTGAGGATATTGGTCGAGTAGGTCGACAGTCCGATGATCCCGGAGTTGCCAAGGAAGGCCACAATGCCACGGGCCGCGGACATTTCGATGAGAACGGTGATCAGCACCAGGAGCATGGTGACTATCGAGCGGTAGACGAGAAGCAGCATCACCGCGATCACCAGCACCGTCAACACGGTGACCTTGGTGGTGCCTTCGTTGCCCACCTCGAATTGGTCGGCGACTTGAGGCGCCGGGCCGGCGACATAGGCCTTGATGCCGGGTGGCGCAGGCGTGCTGTTCACGATGTCGCGGACGGCTTCAACGGATGCGATGGACTGCGCTTCGCCTTGGTTGCCAGTGAGAAACACCTGGACGTAGGCCGCCTTGCCGTCCGAGCTCTGCGACCCGGCCGCCGTCAGCGGGTCGCCCCAGAAGTCCTGGACGTGCTGAACGTGCTTGTGGTCCTGTTCAATACGCTCGATCAGCGTGTCGTAGAACTGATGTGCGTCGGCGCCGAGCGGCTCGTCGCCTTCCAGCACAATCATTGCCGCGCTGTCGGAGTCGAACTCGTTGAAAACCTCGCCGATCTTCTTGAACGCCTGCAGCGACGGCGAATCAGGAGAGCTCAATGCCACGTTGTGTTCTTCGCCGACGACCTCCAGCTGAGGGACCAGGGCATTGGTGAGCCCGGCGACAACCAGCCAGAACAGCACGATCGGCACCGACAAGCCAACGGATCCACTTCGCGATGCGGTCCGTCAGGGACGTGCGTGATTCTTGATCGTTGCTCATCCGGACTTGTCCAGGCAGAAGGTGTAGGCGTTCATGGTGTTGACCTGTCTCTCGTCCTTGACCACGTCGTCGATGACGATGCGGCAGCCGAGGGAATCGCTGTCGCCCTGCGCCATGACGTTGACGAGCACTGCCGTCTGGGTCGTCGTGATGTCGTATCTCCACGGGAGGAGCACATCTTCGGCGCGCTGCGGCTGGGCGTTGATGTCCAGATAGTTGATCGTCGCCACGGTGCCCGGCGGGCCGAACACCTCGAGGACCACGTGCTTGGGGTTGAAAGGCACGATTTCATCCGAAAGAGCTTCGGCAGTCGATGTGTCGTGGTCTGAACCGAATATGCCGTGCAGGCGATAAACGGCGAACCCCGCCACCGCCACGACCACGACGGCGACGATGAGCATCCAGCCTCGACCCAGAAGGCGACCAACCGAAATCCTCTGCACCCGCCAGCCTTTCGATACCCGCGACACGAGGCTTGGACTGAAACACCCTATCTCAGTCTGGCGGTATATCAACCTTGTGACAGTACGGTACGGTACCGGACAGCACAAGCCGTACGCGCGCGCCGCTGTTGACCAGCCATTTCTAGCTGTTCAGGCGGGTGAGGCTGGGAATCACCACGTCGTCGACGAGGGTCTGCGACCGTGCGCCGACTGGGCGGCCGCAACGAACAGATGGACCGGAAGATGAGGTAGCCGGGCATCACGTCCCAGAGGTCCTCGGAGATGGCGGCGGCATCGATTTCGCCGCGGTCGACGGCCTGCCCCAGGACGTGCTTGAACAGGGCCTTCCGTTGATCCAGGAATTGATGCTGCATGACGTCGTTGAGCGCGGGGTTGCGCGACACCTCGACCAGAACCGCCCGCATGGTGCTGGCATGTGTGCGCGCCTGATCGCAGATGACCTCCCCCAGCTGCAACAGGTCGCCGCGCAGGGTGCCGGTCTCGGGGGCGACGGCGACTTGGCGGACACCTTCGATGAATGCCGCCAACACCAGTTCGGCCTTCGTCGGCCACCGTCGATACACGGTCGCCTTGCTGGCCCGCGCGCCGGCGGCGACCGCGTCCACGGTCAGCCCGTCATAGCCCTTCTTCCTGCAGCAGCCGCAACGTCACCGCAAGAAGTTCGGCCTCCCGCGGCGACCACGGCGAGGACCCCACAGCGCGGAGCGGCACTCCGGGTCATCGCACCACCCTAGATCGATCTCGGACTTACATAGACGAGACTATTGAGCACCACTTCCATGCACACCTCAGCGTCGACCGAGCGGGTAAGCGCGGACCGATCCAGCCGCGCGGCCGCGACCTGTGGCCGGGGTGAGGCGCGGACATGCCACGAGGATCCACGGTGTTCGCTTCGCCATCACCTCCACCGCGCGGTCCGTTCGACGCATCGCGGTCCGACCGCCGGGCGTAGGCGTGGACGCCAGTATCTGCTTCGGCCGAATCGACACCCCTCCCTTGGCGATGCACTGCGAGAGGTCTTCCAACTGCCCGGCACCCCAAGCAATTCGACGCTTCCGCGGTCCTCGAAGCTCGTGCCCGAGCCGACGACCAGATCACGCATGGTTCGGGAGACGACGATGTCGCCGGCGTCGGCCCGGCCCGAGGATCCGCGCGGCGATGTGTACAATGCCAGTCCCCCAATGTTCGGCGTCCAGTAGTTCAGCACTCGCCGGTGTGGATGCCGGCACGAATCTCGATGCCCAATGTCTTAGCGTCAGTGCGCACAGCCTCCGCGCAGCGAACGGCCTGCCGGGCCGTCGAACGTGACCGCGAGCCATCGGCCGTGACGAGGTGGCCGTCGCCGGTGTGTGCATTACCGTGCCACCGAATCTTTCCCGTGAGTTCGTCGGTGCATCTCACGAAGGCGCTTGCAGCACTGCGCGCCATCGCTCGTCGCCCTGCAGCGGCGAGATGTTGCGTCGAGGCGACGATGTCGGTGAACAACACAGTGCGCAGGGCCCGATGCGGCATTGCGACGGCGCCGCATGGCCACCGGTGAGGAACTCCTCGATCTCGGTCAGGACAATCGCGTCGGGCTCGGTGAACCACGGTGCATGATCTGCGCCATCGACTCGAGGATCCTCGCGTTCGGGATGTGGTCGGCAAGATAGCCGGCCGCACTGCACCGGCATGGCGTCATCGCGGGCATGCACGACAAGAGTGGGCACGCCGAGCGTCGGCAGAATGGATCCTGTAGGGTCGATATTGCAGGTTTGATTCCATCGCTGGCACGCGCCATCCCGGGGCTCGGCGGCCATCCGCTCGAACACGGCGAGCTGGCGCGGACGCGAATTTCTGCAGTTGGCCATCGCCAGTTAGGGCGATAGATCACTGTTGGCGTGCGTGGCGTCCTGGGAGGCCGTCAACCAGAAGACTGCGCGGTCGAGCGCAGGCAGAATGTCAGTTACGGCGATGGCACCGTCCGCGAACTGTCCGAGCAAGCCGTAAATGACCCCAGACATGATCATTTCCATGTCGCGTGCAAATGCGGGGTCGGCCTGATGAAGAATCGTGCGGGCGACGGGTACCACCACATCGAACCCGTGCTCGGTCAGTCCCTGACCACCCGGGCCCGCCTGCGCCCGGAAGTATGCCCGGAGCATGCGCGGATGTTGCTCCCAGGGCTGAAAAATGGTGCGGAACAACGCCATAAGGTCGTCGTACATCGAACCTGACAGCTGTTCGGCGGCACTGGCTGCGACACCGGCGTACCGGTTCTCGTCCATCCACCATCGCAACGCACCGACGATCAATGCTTCACGTGTCGGATACCGGCGATAGATGGTGGTCATCGAAACCCGTGCCCGCCGGGCGACCTCGCGCAACTGAACTGCCTCATAGCCCTCGGTTTCGAGCAGTTCAACCACCGCGGCGATGACGGCATCGGCATCGTCGACACCGGCAGGAGGTTGTTCGCCTGCGCTGCGCGATCCTTGCCGAGCCATGAGTAACGATGTTACTGTACGCGGCAAGTAACGCTGTTACTCATCGCTGACGAGGTTGTTCCTTGTCCGCGGCAGTTCCGAAGTGGAAGCGGGCATCGTGGGTCAACTGGACGGCAGAGTCGCATTCATCACCGGCGTAGCCCGAGGTCAGGGCCGTAGCCATGCCCTCAGGCTGGCTAGCGAGGGCGCCAACATCATCGGAGTCGACATCTGCGCAGACATCCCGTCGAACAACTACCCGATGGCCACGCGCGCGGAGCTCGACGAAACCATCGCGCTAGTCGAGGAAGTCGGCGGGAAGATGCTCGGCACGGTCGCCGACGTCCGTGACTACCACGGGCTCAAGGCCGCGGTGGACGCCGGAGTCGATCAGTTCGGCCGGTTGGACATCGTGCTGGCGAACGCAGGCATCGCAAGCGTCGCCTTCCGCGAACTCACGATCGAAGAAGAGCTCGATCAATGGGCAGGTGTGCTCGACGTCAACTTGGTCGGCGCGTTCCACACCGCTCGAGCCGCTGTCCCCCACCTCATCGACGGGAACCGAGGCGGGGTGATCATCTTCACGAGCTCGACGGCGGGGTTGAAGGGGTTCGGCGGCATCCAGGGCGGAGGCGCGGCATACGCGGCGTCCAAACACGGGATCGTTGGCCTGATGCGCTCATTCGCCAACGCGCTTGCCCCGCTGAATATTCGGGTCAACACCATTCACCCCACCGCGGTGAACACGATGATGGCGATGAATGACGACATGCAGGACTTCCTGAAGAACTTTCCCGACGGCGGCGGTCCACACCTGCAGAACCCGATGCCGGTCGGCATGCTCGAGCCCGAGGACATCAGCGCCGCGATCGCCTATCTGGTTTCCGATGACGCCAAATACGTCACCGGGGTGACCTTCCCGGTCGACGCCGGCTTCTGCAACAAGCTGTGAGCACTTCGGACGGGCGAATCGCCGGTAAGCGCGTCCTCATCACCGGTGCGGCGCGGGGAATGGGCCGCAGTCACGCGGTGCGCCTTGCCGAAGAAGGTGCCGACCTCATCCTCGTGGACATCTGTTCATCGGTGCCAGAAGTCGAGTACCCGCTCGCCTCGAGGGACGACCTCGAGGAGACGGCACGTCTGGTCACCGAGTTCGGCCGCCGAGCCGTCACGCACGTCGTCGATGTCCGCGATGCCGCATCGCTGACCGCGGCGGTCGAGGACGGCGTTGCCGAACTGGGCGGTCTCGATGCGGCGGTTGCCAACGCTGGCGTGCTAACCGTCGGCACCTGGGATACCACTACGCCCGAGCAGTGGCGCACTGTCGTGGACATCAACCTCATCGGGACATGGAACACCTGCGCTGCGGCGCTGCCGCACCTGGTCGAGCGCGGCGGCAGTCTGATCCTGATCAGCTCGGCGGCCGGGCTGAAAGGCACGCCGCTGCACCTTCCCTACACGGCAACCAAACACGGTGTCGTCGGGTTGAGCCGAGCGCTCGCCAATGAACTTGCCGCACAGAATGTTCGGGTCAACACCGTGCATCCGACCGGTGTCGAGACGGGGATGCGTCCGGAATCGCTGCACGGACTGCTCGCGGAGTCGCGGCCCGACTTGGTGCCGGTCTTCCTCAACGCTCTACCCATCGTGATGGCCGAGGCGATCGACATCAGCAATGCGGTGCTGTTTCTGATTTCAGACGAATCCAGGTACGTGACCGGACTCGAGTTCAAGGTCGACGCCGGCGTCACACTGCGCTGAGAAGACCCCAAGAAGGAAGCGATATGACCACAATCGACGATCGACTCGAGCGCGGCAAGCGTGCCTTTGCCGAGGTGATGACCTTCCCGGCACCCGACAATCTGATGCCGGCGACGGCGAGCTTTCTCGAATTCGTCTTCGCCGAAGTCTGGCAACGCCCGGCGATGAATCGACGTGACCGCTGGTTCGTCACGCTGCCATGCGTCGCGGCCGCCGATGCCGAAATGCCGCTACGAGATCATGTGTATGCGGCACTCAACAGCGGCGACGTGTCAATCACTGAAATGCAGGAAATGGTACTGCATTTCGCCGTGTATGCCGGTTGGCCGAAGGCGTCGCGGTTCAACATGGCTGTCGACGAACAATGGGAGCGTATCCATCGCGAGCGCGGTCGGCCTGTACCGCCGCCCGAGCCGCTGCTGCCACTGACGACACCGAGCGACCCGGAAGAGCGGCTCGCGGTGGGCGAGAAGTCGTTCATGGACGTCAACTGCATGCCGTTCGTACCGATTCGCGACAATCCATATTCCGGAGCAGGCATCTTGAACTTCGTCTTCGGCGAGATGTGGCTGCGGCCCGGACTCGCCATGAAGCAAAGGCGCCTTGTGACCGTAGCGTGTGTGGCTTTTCAGGACGCGCCGATACCCATCCTCAGTCACGTCTACGCGGCACTGAAGAGTCGTGATGTGTCCTTCGACGAAATGGACGAGCTCGCAATGCAGTTCGCGGCCTATTACGGCTGGGCCAAAGCGTCTCACCTCACTGACGTGATCGCCGAGCAGAAGCGCCGGGTCGTCGACGAGTGGGCGACAGAAGCGGATGTCGTCCGGTGACCGCTACCACGATGACTACACATGAGCCGGTCGGTCTGGTCGTCGGCGGGGATCGGATCACCTCGTCCTCCGTCCCCCACCATGAGCACATCTTCCCCGGCACGGGACGTACGAATGCGATCGTTGCGATGGCAGGAGCATCTGAGATCGACCGCGCAGTCGCCTGCGCGTGGGAAGCACATCGCGAGTGGGCGGGGTTCACCGTCGATCGCCGGCGCGACCTGTTGATCGATCTGGCAGATGTCATTCACGAGAACCTCGACGAACTCGCGACACTCAATGTGCATGACTACGCGGTCCCGATTTCGTTCGCGGGCACCGCCATTCTGCTGGAGCGGTTTCTGCGTCATTTCGCGGGCTACGCCGACAAACCGCTCGGGTTGAGCACGCCTGTTGCCGGTTCGTTCGACGTGAACCTTGTCGAGCGCGAGCCGTACGGAGTCGTCGGAGTCATCGCACCGTGGAACGGCGCGTTGGCGGTGGCGGGCGCGTGCGTGGCCCCTGCGCTGGCGGCGGGTAATGCCGTGGTGTTCAAGCCATCCGAGTTGGCGCCCCTTGCCTCGTTGCGCTTCGGAGAACTGTGCCTGGAAGCGGGCCTTCCCGCCGGATTGGTCAACGTGGTGCCCGCGGGCCCCGAAGGTGGGCAGGCCCTCGTCCGCCATCCCGGCATCCGCAAGATCCACTTCACCGGTGGAGGTCACACCGCTCGTGCGGTGGTGCAGGCAGCCGCCGTAAATCTCACGCCGGTCGTTGCCGAACTCGGCGGCAAGTCGGCCAACATCGTGTTCGCCGACGCCGATCTGGACGCCGCTGCCATGCTGTCTGCGCATCAGGGACCGCTGATGCAGTCGGGCCAGAGTTGCGCCTGCGCAAGTCGTCTCCTGGTGCATGAATCGGTGTACGACGCGTTCCTGGAGCGGTTCTTGGGCGTCATCGACGCGGCTGAAGTCGGAGACCCGTTCGATCCCGCAGTCACGTTCGGCCCTGTCATCAGTGAAGCGGCACTTGATCGCATCCGCGGCGTGATCGAGAGCGCCGTTGATGAGCGCGCCGGTGTACTCCTGGCAGGCGGCCAGCGCATCGACGGCGAGTACGCACGGGGCTACTACATCGAACCCACGGTCTTCGGCGACGTCGACAACTCCTCGAACCTGGCTCAGATCGAGACATTCGGGCCGGTCGTTTCGGTGATCAGGTTTGACGACGACGCCCAGGCCCTACGCCTGGCCAACGAGACTCCCTACGGTTTGAACGCCTTCGTGCATACGCGCGACCTCAACCGGGCTCATCGCGTCGCGCGACAGCTGGAGGCCGGGTCGGTGTGGATCAACACGTTCAGCGACATCTCGCCGCAGGGACCTTACGGCGGGTACAAGCAGAGCGGCTTCGGTCGCACCGGCGGCATCGACGGACTGCATGAGTTTCTGCAGACCAAAAACATTCGCATCGGGATGGGCTGAGGGCAGCATCGCTGCCACTGCGAGCCACCTCGACAAGCCGAATCGACTGAAAGGTTCCTGACCGCCGTGAACGAACTAGCGGAAATCGACTACTTCTCCGACGAAGCCGTCGCCCAAAACCCCTACGAGTACTACGAATATCTGCGGAGTAACGGTCCGGTCTTCCGAGAGCCGCACCACGACGTCGTCGCCGTCACAGGCTACGCAGAAGTCATGGCGGCCTTCAAGGACACCGAGTCCTTTTCGGCGGTCAATGCGATCGGCGGGCCGTTTCCCCCGCTGCCCTTCGAACCCGAAGGCGACGACATCTCCGCTCAGATCGAAGCGAACCGGCATCGGTTCCCGATTTTCGAGCACATGGTCGTCATGGATCCACCCGACCACCAGCGGGCTCGGTCGTTGTTGAGCAAGCTACTCACGCCGCGACGGCTCAAGGAGAACGAGGAGTACCTGTGGACGCTCGTCGACCGGCAGATCGATGAGTTCATCGGCAAAGGAAAGTGCGAATTCCTGGCGGAGTACGCCAAACCGCTCGCCACCCTGGCGATCACCGACCTACTGGGTGTGCCCGAGGAAGACCGCGACGAGATTCGACGTGCGCTGGGCGCCGGCAGGTCACCTGGTGACACGGTGGGCGCGCTGAACGGTGCGCCGGTTGGCCGTAACCCCCTGAAGTACCTTGACGACAAGTTCGCCGGTTACATCGCCGAGCGGCGCCGCGACCCACGCGACGACGTCCTCGGCGGCATGGCCACCGCCACATACCCAGATGGATCGACCCCCGAACTTCTGGAGGTCGTCCGGCCCGCCACGTTCTTGTTCGCTGCCGGCCAGGAGACGGTGACCAAACTGCTCAGCGCCGCCGTGCAGACATTGGGCGAACACCCTGAGTTTCAACACCTGCTTCGCGACAACCGGAAACTGATCCCTACCTTCATCGAGGAATCTCTGCGGACGCAAAGCCCGACCAAAGTCGACTTCCGACTCGCCCGCAAGACCACAACGCTCGGAGGCGTGCATATTCCGGCGGGCACGGTGTTGATGCTGTGCCTCGGTGCCGCGAACCGCGACCCGGACAAGTTCGAGGACCCTCATGAATTTCGCCTGGACCGCAAGAACGTACGCGAACACATCGCCTTCGGACGCGGAATCCATACCTGCGCCGGTGCGCCGCTGGCACGAGTCGAGGGACTGGTGACAGTCCACCGTCTGCTCGACCGCATGCGTGACATCACGGTCAGCGAAGCCGCACACGGCCCCGCCGGCGACCGGCGATACTCCTACGAACCGACCTTTCTGCTGCGCGGACTCACCGAACTACATATCGAATTCTCGCCGGTCCATTGAGTTCACAACGGCTCCGGTGATGGGGGCCGTCGACTACAGATGCAGGGCCCGGGCGGCCAGCGTAGCGAGATCGCCTTGCAGATTCGTGATCGGTGCACTGCCACGCAGATGGATCACGTTCGTCAGCAGAACGACGTAGGTGTCCGAGCCTGGGTCGATCCACAGAGACGTTCCGGTAAATCCGGTATGCCCGAAGCTTCCGATGGGAAACACCATTCCTCGCGGCTTGGACTGAGGGGTATCGATATCCCAGCCGAAGCCGCGCAGATTCTGCCCCGCGATCGCCGGATAGTGCGGAGCCAGCAGCGGATGCTCGGTGTTTGGCGTCGTCGCGACGGCTTCTTGGGTAGCGGCGTTCGCGGCTTCGACTTGTTGCGGTGTATGCCCCGGCTGCTCAGGAGTTGTCATCAACTGCAGGGTCGCCTGCTTGAGTGGGAACTTGCTCGGGCGGCCCGCCAGCCGATCCAGCAGGGCCTGGGCATAGATGCCGACGTCGTGCGCGGTCGAGAAGACCCCGGCATTGCCGGCGACTCCCCCCATGCGGCGCGCCGTCGGGTCGTGCACCGTGCCTCGCAGCAGGAAATCCAGATCGGGGTTCGCGCCCGGATCGGCTCTGCCCTCTTCGTCACGTGCTGTCGGCGCGATCCGCGACAGCACACTGGCGTCCCATCCGCCCGCAGCACAAGGTGTGGACGACTCCGGCAGCCCGGCGCAATTGCGGATCCTCTGATCTGTTGTGGCCCACACGCTTTGGATGGCGGGAGATAGCGGGTGTCCCCCATGCCAAGGGGCGCAAAGACGTTCTCCTGGACATAGACGTCTTCTGACTGGCCGGTGATTCTCTCGACCAGCAGGCCCAGCAGAATGAAGTTGATATCGGAGTAGCGGAAGCCCGCACCCGGAGCCGCCTCCAGCGGCTTTGTCAGCGCGCGATGCATGCCCTCTGCTTTGTCGCCGCCATCCAGTCCCCACGGACCTCCGAGGTCTATTTCTCCCACCAGACCGGAAGTGTGTGTGAGCATCATGCGAAGCGTCACTTCTGCCCGCCGCGGATCATTCGCCGGGTTGAAGTCGGGCAGATACTTCTGCACGGGATCGTCGAACGCAACCTTGCCCTGTTCGTAAAGCTGCATGACGGCTGTCGCCGTAGCGAGGGACTTTGTCAACGACGCCAAATCGAAGATCGTGTCCTCGGTCATCGGCTCTTCGGGTGCCGGCGCCCCGTCCGGCCCCGGTTCGCCTGCGAGCTTGCGCAATCCGAATGCCTGATCGAAGGCGGTCGTGCCATCGTGCCCCACCACGACCACGGCCCCCGGCAGTTTGTGTGCCGCAATCGCGTCGTTGATGAGTTTGGAAACTGCGGCGAACTCGTTGTTGGGAGCCGGATTTGGCGGCGTCGGTGACGTGGTGGACGGACTGGCCTGGCGTTGGCTGCGTGCTGTCAGTTGCTTCTGGCTGGCGAGCTTCACCACATGACGCAAGCGCAAGCAAGACAGCCGCAACAGGAATCGCCCTTCGCAGAGCTGTCATGGCCACCTCGTCGGGTCGACGGTGCGCGTTCATCGCCACCGCGTGCGTGGCGAGTCGACCTCAGCATAGGGCGAAGGTTGTTACCATCGCGGCGTGGTCGACTCGTGTACGCCACCTGGTCGCGACGGAGCGCCGTCTCGTCGCGACGTACTGAAATATGCCGTCTCCGCCCCGGCTCTTCTGGCTCTCGGTGCAGCGGTCTCGACACTTCGCGCGCCGAAGGCCTCGGCCGCGCCTATGAAGCTGATCGATTTCACGCACCGGCAGGTCGCGCCGGATCTGATCAAAGCGGCGGGCTTCGACGGGGCACTTGTCTACGTGTCCGAGTTGCGGCCGGGCGCGGACTTCGACTTCAAGCCCGTCACACGCGAATATGCGGACGCGCTGCGCGCTGAGGGACTTCAGGTCGTCAGCTGCTATCAGTACGGAAAGCCCAACTGGCCGAATGCGCCCTCGGACTACACCCGCGGTTATGAGGGCGGCGTGGCCGACGCACAGACGGCAATGCGGCTGCACACCGCGGCCGGCGGACCCGATTCGGCGCCGATCTTCTTCAGCGTCGACGAGGACATCGACCTCGATACCTGGAATAGCGTTGCGGTCCAGTGGTATCGAGGAATCAACTCGGTGCTGGGCGTGAATCGCACCGGCATGTACGGACACGCAAAGGCGTGTGCATGGGCGATCCAGGACGGCGTCATCGGGCCGTCGACCACTCCCGGCCATGCATGGGCATGGCAGACCAGAGCGTGGTCCGATGGTGAGCGCGAGCCCGCGGCCGTGCTGTATCAGGACGTGATCGTCACACCCACCGACAAGGGCGTCATCCTGGGCGGAACCAGTGTGGATGTGGACTTGGTCCTTGCTCCTGACTTCGGGCAATGGGCCCTTCCGAGATAGAAGTCCTCGCGGCCCGCTCCAAGAAACCTCCAAGGCCTACGCACAAGTCTGTTGTCAGCAAGTGCGGGGGCCCACCCGACAAGGTCCCCGCACCTGCCGTATCCAGCAGGCTCGGCAGCGTATGCGCTGATCAGTAGTTGTTGCAGGTGTTGGCGATCGACGCCATGGCCCCAAAATATTTCTGGCCCCACGATGTGGATCTGATATTCCTGAACGAGCTGCACGCGTTCACCAGGGGGCGCGGCCAAGAAATTGCCCAGCATGGCGGCGGCAAGCGGGTTCGCGGAGAACTTCTGCGCAAGCGCCGGATTCTCGGTATTCAGCGCGGCCATGACCTGCGGATAACTGCAGGTTGTGTCGACGATGGGGTCGGCAGAGGCCACCCCGATTCCAGCGGTCAACGAGAGCGCGAGACCGCCGACGGCGACGACCAACTTTTTCGAGGATGAATTGAGCATGTTCGGGGCCCTTCTAACTTATGCAGTGGCCCCCGACTGGCCCTGACTTCAACAATGACCCCATAGTAGCGCGTGTTTGCCATGTAGTCACTGAGATTGCGTCGATGCCGGTGCCCTTGATAGCCCGCGGATGTCCGCCCACAGCTGTTCTCGCGCCGTCGCTCCCGCTTCAAACGGCATGATCGTGATGAAACCGTGGAACATTCCAGGGAAATCCCGATGCACCACAGGTACTTTCGCGGTGCGCAGGCGCATCGCGTATTCGGCGCCTTCGTCGTGCAGAACATCCAATCCGGCCGTCACCACCACGGCCGGCGGGAGACCGTGATGCGACTCGGCCCGCCCGGGCGCCACCAGAACGCTCGGTTCGGCGCCATCGAGGTACTGCTCCCAGTACCACTTCATCGCCGCACGGGTGTTGACGTAGCCGCTGGCGTACGCCCGGTAGCTCGCCGTCTCGAACGTCGGCTCGATCACCGGGTAGATGAGCACCTGGCCCACAGGCATCGGTGCGCCGCGCTCACGACACGTCAACGAAACCACCGCCGCCAGATTGCCGCCCGCGCTGTCACCGGCGACGATCAGCCGCGCGGCATCCACGTCAAGGTCGGCGGCATGTTCGACCACCCATCGATACGCGGCGTAAGCGTCCTCCGCCGCGGCGGGTGCGCGGTGTTCCGGCGCGAGCCGATAGTCAACCGACACGACAACGGACTCGGTGTGGCGGGACGTGGCCCGGCAGAAGCTGTCATGCGAGTCGAGGTCGCACAGGACGAAGCCGCCGCCGTGGAAGAACACGATCGCGGGGCGAGGGTCGCTGTCGCCGTGCGGCCGGTAGATCCGCACTCGGAGGTCGCCGTCCGGACCGGGAATGAGACGGTCGTCGGCGCTGGCGACGTCATCGAGATTGTCGACGGGCAGACGACGGCCGACCAGGATGGCCCGCACCTCCTGCGCCGTCATCGTCTCGACTGCGGGGAAGGCCTCGTTGGTGGCGCGCATGAATGCCTGCACGCCGTCGTCCATGCGCCGACGGTAGTACAGCGTCGCTGCGTGTTCGGCTGAATCCGGACACTTGTCCGGCTCTGAAGGTAGGGAAAACAACCGGTGTGGCAACGGCCCTCATCCCGCGCATTTCGCGGACACACGCCGCATAGCTCCCTAAACTGGACAAGTGTCCAGGCACGCTGCGGTGACCTGCCCGCTCTGCGAGGCTATGTGCGGACTTCAGGTGCGCGTCGACGGCAACGAGGTCACTGATATCCGCGGCAACCGCGAAGACGTGTGGTCGCGCGGCCACATCTGCCCGAAGGGCACCTCGCTGGCCCATCTGCACACCGACCCCGATCGACTGCGCGAACCGATGGTGCGGACACCCAGCGGTCATGTCCCGGTGTCATGGGACGACGCCTACGCCGAAGTCGAACGCGTGCTGCGACCGGTGCTCGACCGCCACGGCGCCGCCGCCGTCACCGTCTATGTGGGCAACCCGGTCGCCCATAACCTCGGGCTGAGCACCCATATCGGCGCGCTGATCGGCATGGCACAGGCCGCGGGGATGCCCTCGTACTACTCACCCGGCACCGTCGACCAGTGGCCGCTGAACCTCGTCAGTGCACTGCTGTTCGGCCACATGTGGAACGCGCCGATCCCCGACGTCGATCGCACCGACCACCTGATGATCTTCGGCGCGAATCCTGCTGCGTCGCAGGGCTCGATGCTGTCGGCGCCCGATCTCATGGGCCGGCTCGCCGCGATTCGCCGTCGCGGGCGGAACTGTCACCGTCGTCGATCCACGCCGAACGCTCACCGCGCAACGCGCGTCGCAATGGGTACCGATCCGGCCCGGCACCGACGCGCTGCTCCTGTTCGCGATCCTGCGCACACTCGACGAGAACAACTGGGTGCGCCGACCCGCCCATCTCGAAGGCCGCGTCACCGGGCTCGACGACGTGATCGCGATGGCCGCCGACTTCGCGCCGGAAACCGTCGCCGACGCGTGCGGTATCGACGCGACGACCATCCGGCAACTCGCGCACGATCTCGCGCACGCCGAAGCCCCAGTGCTGTACAGCCGCATCGGCGCATGCACGCAGGAGTTCGGCACGTTGGCCACCTGGCTGGTGTTCGTCGTCAACACCGCGCTCGGTGTGCTGGATCGAGGCCGGCGGGGCGGTGTTCCCCAAGCCGGCCGTCTGGTCGCCGATGTTCATGAAACCGCCGGACCAGGACGGACCGGGCTGGCAGTTCGGCCGCTTCCACAGCCGCGTGCGCGGAGCGCGCGGAAGTGTTCAGCCAGTTTCCGGTCAGCTGTCTCGCCGAGGAGATCGACACCCCCGGCGACGGTCAGCTGCGCGCGCTGATCACCGTCGCGGGCAATCCGGTGGTGTCGGCGCCCGGAGCGCGCCGACTCGATGCGGCGCTGGCGACGCTCGACGCGATGATCTCGGTGGACAACTACCTCAACGAGACGACCCGCCACGCCCACGTCATCCTGCCCGGACTCTCGCCGCTGCAACGGCCGCATGCCGACGACCTCTACTGGATCTACGCGGTGTCGTCGTGCCTGAAATGGTCCGACCCGGTGTTCGCGCCCTCGCCGGAACAACCGCCGGAGTGGGAGGTCCTGCTGCGGCTTGCCGGCGCGATGGTCGGCGTGCCGATGCCCGAGGTGGACGTCGCCGCCATGGACGACCTCTACGTGGCCGGCCTGGTCGCCACCGCGTGCTCGACACCGGGAACGCCGTTGAGTGGGCGGGATCCGCAGGAGGCGACGGCGGCGCTGATCGGATCCGGCCCGGAACGACTCGTGGACATGGGAATTCGGCTCGGCCCGTGGGGCGACGACCTGGGCATGCGGCCCGGCGGGTTGACGTTGGCTGAGGTGCGTAAACATCCCAACGGCCTGCACCTGGACGACCTGGACGGCGGTCGGCTGGATGAGGTGGTGTGCACGCCCTCCGGCACCGTCGAATTGGTGCACCAGCGACTTGTCGACGACGTGCCCCGCCTGCGCGCCCGACTGCAGCGAGCCGACGGCGAGCTGCTGCTCACCAGCCGTCGGCACCTGCGCTCGAACAACTCGTGGATGCACAACGTGCCCGCGCTGATGCGGGGCAAGGACCGCTGCACGCTGCTGATCCACCCCGACGACGCACAGCGGGCCGGCCTGCGGACCGGTGACGTCGCCGAGTTGTCCACCGACGCGGGCTCGTTGGCGGTGCCCGCCGAGGTGTCCGACGAGATGATGCCCGGCGTGGTGTCGCTGCCGCACGGATGGGGCCACGGACTCGACCGCACCCAGCTGCAGGTCGCCAACGACCATCCGGGCGTCAACTCGAATCTGCTGAACCCGGCCCATCTGATCGACGTGCCCAGCAATACTCAGGTCGTCAACGGTGTGCCGTGCCGCGTCCGGAATCGAACCTGAGCCGGAACCGACCCTGAGGAGGTCCTCGATGGCCGCACCGAATCTGCCTGCCGGCTTCGATTTCACCGATCCCGACATCTACGCCTCGCGCCTGCCCACGGAGGAGTTCGCCGAGGTCCGCCGCGCCGCGCCGATCTGGTGGAACGAGCAGCCACCCGACGTCGGCGGGTACGGCGACGGCGGCTTCTGGGTGGTCAGCAAGCACCGCGACGTCCGCGAGGTATCGCTGCGCAGCGACGTGTTCTCAGCGGCGGCCAAGACCGTCGTCCCCCACTTCAAACCGTCGGTGGACGTAGAAGGACAGATCAAGGCGTCCAAGCTGTCGATGCTGATGATGGACGACCCCGAGCACGCCCGGCTGCGCAAGATCGTCGTCCCGCGGATTCACGCCCCGCGCCGTCGAGCGGCTCCGCGCCGAGCTCAACGAGCGCGCGCAGCGCATCGCCGCCGAAGCGGCCACGCACGTCCTCCGGTGACTTCGTCCTTCAGGTCGCGCGTGAACTGCCGTTGCAGGCGATCGCCGGGCTGCTCGGCGTCCCGCTGGAGGACCGCGAGAAGCTGTTCGACTGGACCAACCAGATGGTCGGCGGCGACGACCCCGAGTTCGCGGAACACAACTCGCTGGCCGCGGTCGGCGAATTGATCGGCTATGCGATGGAATTGGCGACGCTGAGGAAAGCAGAGCCGGGCGAGGACATCGTCAGCACGCTGATCGACTCCGAAGCCGACGGCCAGCTGACCGAGGCCGAGTTCGGGATGTTCGTCGTGACGCTGACGGTGGCGGGTAACGAGACGAGCCGCAACTCGATCACCCAGGGCATGATGGCCTTCACCGACTTCCCCGACCAGTGGGAGCTGTTCAAGGCGCAGCGGCCGAAGACCGCCGCCGACGAGATCATCCGCTGGGCGTCACCGATCACCGCGTTCCAGCGGACCGCTCTTGGCGGATACGGAGTTGTCGGGTGTGCAGATCAAGAAGGGCCAGCGGCTGGTGCTGTTCTACCGGTCCGCGAACTTCGACGAGGACGTGTTCGACGACCCGTATCACGTTCAACATCCTGCGAGACCCCAACCCGCACCTGGGGTTCGGCGGAACCGGAGCGCACTACTGCGTCGGCGCCAACCTCGCGCGGATGACGATCGACCTGATGTTCAACGCGATCGCCGACCATCTACCCGACCTTCAGTCGGTGTCGACGCCCGAGCGGCTGCGGTCGAGCTTCATCAACGGCATCAAGCACTGGCAGGTTGACTACGGCACGACCGTGTATTTCGGTGCGCTACGTTCGGCGTGACAGACGCACCGAAATCGCTGAGAACGGCGCCCGCGCTCGCGTTCCCACAGCACGCCGTCGCCCGCCGTGACGCCCTGCTGAATCAGCGTGCGTTTGAGAATCTTGTTCGTCGCGGTCTGCGGCAACTCATCGTTGATTCGCACGTAGCGCGGCCAGGCCTTCGGTGACAGATCCTGCTGCGCCGCAAGGAAATCCTCGAATCGCTGCGGCGTCAGTTCGTCGTTGAGCACGACGGCCGCCATCACCTGATCACCGACCTGCTCGTCGGGCACGGCATACACCGCCACCAGGTTGACCTCCGGCAGGCGCTGCAGAATCCGCTCGATCGGACCCGCCGCGAGGTTCTCCCCGTCGACCCGCATCCAGTCCGCGGTGCGACCCGCCAGAAAGATCCACCCGTCGGCGTCGCGGTACGCGAGATCGCCCGACCAGTACATCCCGTGCCGCATCCGCTCATCGGTGGCCGCCGGGTCGTTGTAGTAGCCCGTGAACCCACCCGATCCGTATGTGTTCACCAACTCCCCCACGGCGTCGTCGAAGTTGGCCAGCGCACCGTGCTCGTCGAATTCCGCAGTCGCACATTCGGTCACGGTGTCGGCGTGATACACGCTCACCCCCGGATACCCCTTACCGATCGATCCCGGCGGGCACCCGTCCTCGCGCATCACCACGACCGCGAACTCGCTCGACCCGAAGCTGTCCACCACCCGGCAGCCGAAGCGTTCGGCGAACAACTCGATATCGCGCTCCGTCGCTTCGTTGCCGAACGCGGCTCGCAGGGTGTTATCCGCATCGTCGGGTTGCTCCGGCGTCGCCAGCACCAGTGCGAGCGGCTTGCCGACGTAGTTCATGTACGTGGCCCCGTATCGCCGGATATCGGGCAGGAAGCGCGACGGCGAGAACTTCGCAGGCACCATCGTCGCCCCGCACGCGATCGCGACCGCCCACCCCGCCGCCACTCCATTCGAGTGGAACAGCGGCATCGACAGGTAAGCCACATCGTCGGCCGTCAGCTCGAAGCGGTCCACCAGGCTCGCGCCGCACAGCACCGCCATCGCGTGCGCGAACCGCACCGCCTTGGGATCCCCGCTGGTTCCCGAGGTGAAGATCATCAGCGCGGTGTCTTGGCCGGTGACCTCGCGATGCGGGACAAGGGGTTTCGCCGCCTGCACCGCCGCGCGGTAGTCGGCGCTGTCGACGTCCACTACCGTCGCGGCGCCGAGATCCAGTCCCTCGAGCAGCGGCAGGTGATCGGCGTCGACGAGCACCAGCCGGCAGTCGGCGCGCCGGATGTCGGTCGCCAGCCCCTCGCCGCGCCGTGTCGTGTTGATACCGCACAGCACATAGCCGCCGAGTGCCGCCGCGGCCATCGACCGCAGCATCGCGGGCGAATTACCCAGCAGCGCACCGACGTGCAACGGCTCATCTCGTCGGAGCTAGCTCGATCAGAGCCGCGGCCTCCGCCGACGCCTCGGCCAGATGCTCGCGCCACGTCCATGTCCGATCGCCGTGCATCATCGCGACGCCGTCGTCGTCCATGCGCGTGCGCAGCAGCTGCTGCACCGTCTCAATCATCGGCGGGCCGGTAGCGAAGCAGTGTTGCGCCGTCCTCGTCGCAGAACACGGGAATGACCCGCATGCCGATACGGATGTCCTCGGGTTCGACGTCGACGAGTTCGGTGCTCACGCGCGGACCGACATCCCATTCGACGACCGCCAATAGCTGCGGCAGCTTCTCAGCCCATGGCGGCCCGGTCGGGTCGGCGCGCGACGGTGTAGGTGTACAGCGTTCCCGCGCCGTCGATCTCGCGCCACTCAAGATCGTCGGCCAGAGTTCCCGGCGCCAGCGTGCGCGGGTAGAACACGTACCGGTCCGCTGACGGCGAGTACTGGATCAGGATCCTGTGCTCACGCAACGCATCCCAGTACGGTTGCGACACCGGCGTCGGTTCGGGCGAGGGCGCGGTCATGTCAGTCGCCCCCCAGGATCAAGGCGACCTGCTCGCTCATGATGCCGCCGGTGCCGCTGACGAACGCCGTGTTGCAGTCGGCAACCTGAGCGTCGGCGGAACGGCCCATCACCTGCCGGGCGCCGTCGACGACGTGGTGCATACCGCCGGCCATCCCGGCCTGCCCGTAGGACAACTGCCCGCCGGCGGTGTTGAGCGGGAAGTCGCCGCGGAAGGTGAGGTCGTGCTCTGTCAGCCACTTCATGCCCTCGCCCTTGCCGCAGAAGCCCGCGTCCTCGAGCGTCATCAGCACGGTGATCGTGTAGCAGTCGTAGACCGACGCCACGTCGATGTCGGACCGCTGCAGTCCCGCCATCGCGAAGGCGCTGTTCCGCGGACCGGGCAATCGGCGTGCGAATCAGATCGTCGGCGTAGGTCGGCGTCTTGAATCGGATGTGCTCCCCGAAACCCTTGAGCCAGACCGGGCGATGGTGACCTCGTCGCGCCACGTCGGCGTTGGCGATCAGCACGCCCGCGCCGCCCTGCACGCGCATCACGGTCTCGAGCATGTGTATCGGGTCGGCGATCACCGGGCTGTCCAGTACGTCCTCGACGGTGATCGGCTTGCCGTGGAACACCGCGCCGGGGTGGGCACACGCATTGGTCCGCTGGTCTACCGCGATCCGCGCCAAAGCCGCGGCGTCATAACCGTATTCGTGCCCATAGCGTTGGGCGACCTGCGCGTACGGGCCGTTCTGGCCGACGTTGCCATACGGGATCTCGAATTCGGCCTGCGGTGAGCCGTAGTTGTTGCTCGACGCGCCGTACCAGCTGAGTGTGCGTCCAGGCTTCGCCTCCGAGCGTGGGATCTCGGTCGAACCGGGCACGACGGCGAGCACTGCATCGCACAGACCCAACTCGACTGCGGCGGCGGCGCGCCACACCATGCCCGCAGCGGTCGCGCCGCCGAGGTCCACACGGTCGCCGAAGTTCAATGGCAGGCCCAGGTATTCGGACAAAGTCGCCGGGGCGAACATGTCTGACTCCGCGATGCCGTGCGTCGAAAGGCCGTTCACCACAGAAGGTTCCACGCCGGCATCCTCGATGACCATCTTGGCGAGCCGCGCGTACTGATCCAGCGTGAACGACGGCGGAGCGCTCTGACGCTTCTCCGCGGGCAGTTCCGCGATGCCGATGATCGCCGCCTCGCCGCGCAGGCCCGTCACGACACGACCTTCGACGGCAGTGCGACGGTCGCGGTCCCCGGCATCAGCACCTCGTCACCGCGCTTGCAGTAGATGTCGAGGTCGACCAGGCCGTCCGCCCGCTTCCCGGTGATCACACCGCCGAACGTCAACTGCTGCCCGGGATATGCGATCGCCCGGTTCTGGACGGAGAACGCAACAAGCCGGCCGTCGCCGCCGATCCAGTCGGTCAGCGCTGCGCGAAAGAAGCGCCGCCTGCAGTGGACCCTGCACGAGGACGTTGTCGTAGCCCTCGGTGTCGCGGGCCCAGTCCTTGTCGTAGTGGATTCGGTGGCCGTTGTACGTCGCGGCGCTGAAGAAGAACATCTGCGTCTCATCGACACTCACCGACAGCGCCGGGATCACGTCACCACTGTCGACGTCCTCGACGTACACCTGTTGCCCCTCGCGAGCAGACGCGAATACCCCCTTTTCGGTCGGATTCTGGGGGATTTCGCGTTCCCCAGCTTGCGCGTGGGCCCAGTTCGCGGGAGATTGGCTCGCGGGGTGGGCTCATGCGGGCCGCGCGATCATCGATGTGGTCGCCTCGGCGAGAAGCTCACGATTCTGGTTCCGGTATTCTGCACGCCAGGTCACCAAGACGAATCTTCCTGATCTACCTTCCTTCTCGACGATCGACTCGACCGTGCGCGTCATCTCGATCTCGTCGCCGTGATAGGCAGGCAGGTGGAAGGTGGTGCTCTCACCGCCCGCCATTCGTCGGGGCGCCTTCGGGAAGGCCATGCTGCCCGTCACCGCGCCAGAGGATCCGTCGGGCCGCAACTCGTCGAGTGCAGCGACCCCGAGGATTGCGTATTGCAGATACAGCGGCGGGCAGATGATGTCGCGATAGCCGTGTTGACGCGCGTAGTCCGCGTCGAACCACAGCGGGTTGTGATCGCCGACTGCGGCGGCCCAGCGCTGCCAGTCCCGCCGATATACCTCGCCGGTGGCGACGGCGACCACGGTGCCGATCCTGGCGGCCGATTCCGGGTCGACCAGGCTTTCCACGCTCACCGTGAACCCCTCGTGCTCGTCAAGCCAATTCGCGGCGATGTCCGCCCCGCCGCCGAGCGTCGACAGCACCCGCGCTCGCTCGGAGAACAGGTGCAGGCCGGTGTCCACGACGTAACCCATCCCGCCGTGCAGTTGATGCGCGTCGAGGGTGATCTTCTTGACCTCGGCGGCGCGAATCCGGGCGATCGCCGTCTCGCGGGTCGCCGTCTTGCCGCGCCCGATCCAGAACGTCGCCGACTGCGCCGCGAGACGCGCAGCGGCCAGCGCGATGTGCATATCGGCGACCACGTGCTGTGCCGCCTGGAATGAGGCGATCGGCCTGCCGAACTGCTCGCGCATCTTGGTGTAGGCGACGGTTCGGTCGATCACCGCCTCACCGACACCGACGAGATCCAGACAGTCCAGCGCCACAAGGGCATTGGCTGTCCGTCGTAGCTGTTCCGCGTCGACAGGCGTCGGGCTCGTCGATCAAGACGTCGTCGAGCCGGACCGTGAACACCGGAAAGCCGCCCATGATCGGTAGTGGCTCAATGTCAACCCCGTTGGCGGTGGTGTCGACGGCCACGACGCCCCGCGTCTGTGCTCGCGACGATCACGTCGGCTCGGTCTGCGTCGGCGACGTAGTGCGCGTCACCGCTCACCCGCCAGGTGTCGCCGTCACGGCGCACGCGCAATCGCGGTGTCACATCGGAGGCGTCACGCGGGTTGAACAGCGCGCATGTTCCACGCGCCTCACCGGACGTCAGGCGAGGCAACCAAGCCGACCCGGCACCGAGCCAGTCGACGGCGATCGCCGCGTACACCGTGCTCTGAACCACCCTGGGGCACAGCGCCCGTCCCGCCTCGACGCAAAAGACACCGATGTCGTTGAGGCTGGCGTCCACCACCAAGCCGAGGATGCCCGCCGACGCGAGCGCCTTCCACTGCGCGTCCGGCTCCAGGTCGGCCGCCAGCACGCTGCGGCACATCGCGGCCAGGTCGCGTTCGTCCTGCGAAGGAATCACTCGCATGCCGTCACCTCCCGTACGACGGCATCTTGTGACCGCGCTGGGCGATCACGTCACGAAGGACTTCGTTGGTGCCGCCGCCGAACCGCATGAGCGGCGACACCCGGTAGAGCCGCTCGAAGAATCCGTCGAGCGGTGCGCCGGCGCTGCGGTGGGCCCGCAGACCCTCGGGGCCCAGCAGGTCGAGCGCAAGGTCGGCGATCCGCTGCCGTAGCTCGCTGGTGAAGATCTTCTCGACGCTGACCTCCACGGAGGGGATGCGGCCACTGTCGAGCATCGAGGCCGCTTCCAGACCCATCAATCTGGCGACCTCCACGTCGGCCTCGGCCTGCGCGAGCCGCCTGCCGGAACGCCGGATCCGGGTCTCCGGCGAGCGCGGTCAGCTCGTCGAGCGCGCGACGCAGGTCGCCCACGTTGATCAAGCGCGCCGCGCTCCAGATCCAGCGCGCCGGTGATATAGGTCCAGCCCATGTTGAGCTCGCCGACCAGGTTGGTGACCGGTACCCGCACGTCGCGGAAGAACGTCTCGTTGGTGCGATAGCCCGACCACGCGTACAGCGGGTGGATCTCGATGCCCGGGCTGTCGATGGGGACGACGATCACCGAGATTCCGCGGTGTCGCGGCGCGTCCGGGTCGGTGCGCACACACAACCACTCGTGGGTGGACCGCTGGGCCCCGCTGTTCCAGATCTTGGAGCCGTTGATCACCCATTCATCGCCGTCGCGCACCGCACGCGTGCGAAGGCTGGCCAGGTCGGTGCCGGCGTTGGGCTCGGAGTAGCCGAGCGCGAAGACGATCTCGCCTCTGGCGACGCCGGGCAGGAACTCCTTCTTGTTCTGCTCGGTGCCATGCCGCATGATCATCGGCGCCACAGACGTCACCGTGAGATCGGGCCCGGGCACACCGACGTACTCGAACTCGCTCATCAGCAGGTGCTGGTGCATGGCGGTGAGGCCGAGCCCGCCGTACTCCTTCGGCCAGTTCAGGCCGAACCAGCCCTTCTCGCCGATCTTGCGGCGAAACGCTGTCAGCTCGCCGCCCTGGTGTTCGAGTCCGTGCTCGGCCATCTCAGCTCGTAGCGCGGCGGTGACGTTTTCGTCGAGGAACTGCCGCACTTCGGCCACCCAGGCTCGCTGCTCGTCGTCGAGCTCGAAGTCCACGCAGGCGACACTATCGAGAAAGTGTTCACAGGGCGGGCGAACGCCGGAGCGTGACGCCCTTTGTCCCTGTCCACCACGAAATGGCCCGTCACCGGCATAGTTCGTCGCCTGGGCGTGCGGGTTTGTAGTCTTCGGAGATGCCGTTCGACAACGGCGAGGTCTTCGCCGGCTACGTGATCCAGCGATTGCTGGGCACCGGTGGCTCAGGTGAGGTCTACCTCGCCCAACATCCGCGCCTGCCTCGGCAAGACGCGCTGAAGGTGCTGTCACTGGCCTCCGCCGCCGACGACGAGTTCCGGGCACGGTTCAACCGCGAGGCCGAATTGGCGGCGACGTTGTGGCATCCCCACATCGTCGGTGTCCTCGATCGGGGTGAGTTCAACGGTCGGCTGTGGATCTCGATGGACTATGTGGACGGCACCGACGTCGGGCCGATTGATTCGTGAGACCTACCCCAGCGGCATGCCGGAACAAGACGTGTGGGAGATCGTGACGGCGGTGGCCGATGCGCTCGACTTCGGTCATGAGCGCCAGTCTGCTCCATCGTGACGTCAAACCCGAGAACATCCTCGTCACCGCCTCCGACGGCCACCGGCGCCGGGTGCTGTTGACCGACTTCGGGATCGCTCGCAGAATCGACGACGCCAGCAACCTCACCAACACCAACATCGCATTGGGGACCATCAACTACGTGGCGCCCGAGCAGCTGCTTGGCAGGCCGATCGACGGTCGGGCGGATCAATACGCCTTGGCTGCCACGACCTTTCACCTGCTGACCGGCTCGCCGCTGTTTCCAGGACTCGAACCCCGCCGTCATCATCAGCCACCATCTGGGTACGTTGCCGCCGCGGATATCGGACCGTCGACCCGATCTCGCGCACCTCGACGCTGTGCTGACGAGGGCGCTGGCGAAAGACCCGACCGAGCGTTACCCGACGTGCCTCGACTTCGCCCGAGCCCTCACGCAGCAGAGTCCACGCCAGCAGGCAGGCCGGTCCGCAAACGGCGGAATCGCCCACCACTGAGGGCGTCGGCGCACGCCGCCGCCCAACTACGCAGCGTCTGGAACGTCTCGCCGTTCATGGAACGGCACGAGGCGTGCAGCGCCGCGCACTGGGCGCGCAAGATGCAATCGGGGTCCTGTCATTTCACTTGGTGCCTTACGAGCCCATCGCCGGACGGGATGAGCCGGTCCCGGTCGAGATTCAGACTCAGCTCGTCACAGATCAGCTCGCGGATGGAGACGAGGTCGAGGTCAGCGGGATCTGGGACGGCGACAGCCTCGACGCGGACACGATCGTCAACATCTCGGCCGGGGTCAAACCCCAGCGTCGGCGGGCTAAGGCGCCGTCCAAACCGCCACGCCACGAAGCGCCCACTAAGTCGCGCAGACGCAAATGGATCCCGATCGCGGCGCTTCTCGCAGTGATCGCGGTGGCAGTCGGCGCTGCGCTGTACTTCACCGGCGCACTCGGTGTCTCGACCGGCCCCGGACCGACCGTCAAGCCCGCGAGCGCGACCGTCTTCTCCCCTGGCGGCACACCAGACAACCCGCAAGATGCCGGTAAGGCGATCGACGGCGACCCGGACACCGCATGGAAGACGGTCACCTATCAGCGACGCCGATCCCGTTCCCGACGTTTATCGAGGGCCAGGGTTTGATGCTGCACCTGTCCGAGCCGACGGCACTCAGCGCCGTCACCATCGACATCTCCAGCACGGGAACGGAAGTGCAGATCCGCTCATCGCCGACCGAGAAGCCCGCCGCGTTGTCCGACACCACCGAACTGGCCCCCACCACGACGCTGCAGCCGGGGCAGAACCGCATCGAAGTACACGACTCAGCCAAGACATCGAATGTGCTGGTGTGGATTTCCAAACTGGGCACGACCGACGGCAAGAGCCGCACGGAAATCTCGGAGATCACGCTGCAGGCAGCGGGCTGAGTAAGCGATGCCGAACAACGATGTCGACCGCCGACTCACCCCGAAGCCGTCAGCCGGCTACATCTACCAGACCTCGTGGCCCGTCCCGACCGGCGACATCGGCGGTCAGCTACAACTGCGCCTCGACGGGGTGGCCCGGTACATCCAGGAGGTCGGCGCCGAGAATCTGCTCGACGCCGGTGAAGCCGAGGAACATCCGCACTGGCTGGTCCAACGCACGGTGATCGACGTCATCGAACCGATCGAGTGGCCCAACGAGGTGTCGTTCAGCCGATGGTGCTCGGCGCTGTCGACGCGGTGGTGCACCATGCGCGTCGACCTGGTCGGCAACGACGGCGGCCGCGTCGAAACCGAGGGTTTCTGGATCGCGATCAACGAACGGACCCTGACGCCGCAGCGGGTCTCCGACAGCCTCATCGAGAAGTTCGCCAGCACCACCGAGGAGCACCGACTCAAGTGGCGACCGTGGCTGGCCAACCCGGACGATTTCGACGTCGTTGCACCATTCGCATTGCGCCGCACCGACATCGACGTGTTCGAACACGTCACCAACACCGCCTACTGGCATGCCATTCACGAAGTCATGGCCGAAGTGCCCGACGTGTGCCGCGCCCCCGTATCGCGCGGTCGTCGAATACCGCCGACCGATTCAGTACGGCGAAGACGTCACGCTGCGGTGGGCCCGTCGCGGCGATGACGTGAACATCGCCATCGCCGTGGGCGACGAAGTTCGCGCCGCGGCGCTGCTACGCAAGCTCGTCTGAGATCGACCGGAACAGCTGCATACGGTTACTTCCCGGTGAAGCGCGGGTCGCGTTTTGCGGCGAATGCGGACAACCCTTCCTTGGCGTCCTGCGAAGTCATCACCTCGACGACGAAGCGCTGCTCGATCATTCGGGCGTCGGCGTCATCGAGCCAGCCGCTGGCCAGGATCGAGGCCTTCGCATTCCTGACCGCCAGTGGGCCATTGGCGGCGATGCGCGAAGCGATCTCCCGAGCCTTCGCCATCGACTGCCCTTTGGCTACAACGTGTCCCACCAACCCGAAGTGATATGCCTCGTCCGCGGTCAACGGCTCCCCGGTCAGGATCATCTCCATGGCCTTGGTGTAGGGAATCTGGCGCTTGAGGCGCACGGTCGAGCCCGCGCCGGCGATCAAGCCGAACTTGGCTTCGGGGAGTCCGAACACCGCGTGCTCCTCGGCGATGCGAATGTCCGTCTGCTGCAGCATCTCGCAGCCACCGCCCAAGCACGGGCCGTTGACGGCGGCAATGAGCGGCTTCGCCAAGCTTCGGCTCAAGAGCAGACCGTCGGTGATGATGCTCCCCCGTGACTTCGGCGGGGCCTCGTCCGCGGGCGGCTCGGACGCGGCGCGCTTGTTCTTGGCTCCCCTCACCATCCAGCCATCGGCGAGATCGCCGCCGACACAGTACGAGTCTCCCTCACCGGTGAGGATGGCCGCGCGTATGCCGTCGTCGGCATCGATCTCGTCCCACGCCTGCGCCATCAGAGTGATCATCTCGGGGGTCAGCGCATTCTTGCGGCGCGGGTTGTTCATCGTGAGCACGACGACATTGCCGTCCCGCTCGAATTTCAGGTGTGGCTCGTCGACCTGAGTCTCGTCGGTCAATGTCATTGCCTCCTAGGCGCCGTGGCGGTGCGACGTCGCAAACGCTACGCCCCGTTCAAGCGCTGTCCCGTCGAGCGGCCTGCGAGTGCGCCCATCGTCGGGCCTACTGCCGGAGCGCTCTACCAGTTGCTCGGCGAGTAGTCCTTCAGGAAGCATCCGTACAGATCTTCGCCAAGCTCTCCACGCACGATGGGGTCGTACACGCGGGCGGCGCCGTCGACGAGGTCGAGCGGGGCGTGGAAACCCTCGTCCGCGAGCCGCAACTTCGTCGGGTGCGGACGCTCATCGGTAATCCAGCCCGTGTCGACCGCGGTCATGAGAATGCCGTCCTGCTCGAGCATTTCGGCGGCGCTCGTGCGGGTGAGCATGTTCAGTGCGGCCTTGGCCATGTTGGTGTGCGGATGCCCTGGGCCCTTGTAGGCGCGGCTGAACTGTCCTTCCATCGCCGACACGTTCACGACATATGTGCGTCGGGCCGACGAAGCGGCCATCGCCGGGCGTAGGCGACTCACCAGAATGAACGGCGCGGTCTGATTGCACAGCTGCACTTCGAGCAGTTCCATTGCGTCCACCTCGTGCACGCGTTGGGTCCAGCTGTTGATCGACGCGGTGTCGGGCAGCAGCCCACCCGCGTCGATCGCGGTGCCCGCGGCGACCCGCGCCGGGGACGCACTGCGAGCAGTCAGCGCCAGTTCGGTTACCGCGTGCGGTGTCTGATGCTCAGCGAGGCTCCCGGCGAGTGCGGTCGGGTGGGCATCACTGACGTGGTCGAACGTGATGACGTCGACGAGCTCGGGCGGCGGGGTGCGCTCCCCCTCGACAAGCGCCGCGTAGGAGCCCGGAGCCCGACGCACGGTCTGGGCCGCATTGTTGATCAGGATGTCCAACGGGCCGCGCTCGGCCACCGTGTCCGCAAGCGCAACAACCTGAGCGGGATCCCGCAGGTCGATGCCAACGATGCGCAACCGGTGCAGCCAGTCGGAACTGTCGGGCATCGAGGCGAAGCGTCGCACGGCGTCGTTCGGGAAGCGGGTGGTGATGGTCGTGTGGGCCCCGTCGCGGAGCAGGCGCAGCGCGATGTACATGCCGATCTTGGCCCGGCCGCCGGTAAGCAGGGCACTCCTGCCGGTGAGGTCGGTGCGGGCATCGCGCTTAGCGCGGTTGAGCGCGGCGCATGCCGGACAGAGCTGGTGGTAGAAGGCGTCGACCACGGTGTAACGGTTCTTGCACATGTAGCAGGCGCGCGGCCGGAGCAACGTGCCCGCGATGGCACCAACGGCAGCGGATACCAACGGAAGGCCTTGGGTCTCGTCGTCGATGCGGCCGGGGGCACCGGTGGCGGTGGCGGCGGTAACCGCGTGGTCGGCGGCCGCCACGGCATCACGTTTCGCGTCGCGGCGGGCTTTCTTCACCGCCTTGAAGACGCTGGCGGTGGCCCGACGTACGGCGACGGCATCGGGGTGTTCGGGCGGCAACAACTCGACATCTGCCAGCACCTGTAGGCACGTGTCGAGCTTGTCGGGGTCTATCGCGTTCACGTTGGAAGAGTACGGCCCTGTTCAGGTCCGGCGTTGCGACGCCACTTCTGGCCGACATCGAACCGCGCTGGCCCTCGGGCCACCGGTGAACAGACCGGGTGCCTTACCCGGCGGATAGGAAACTCTTCCCTTTTGGGGTGCGAAATCTGGCTTCCCTGCCATTAAGAAACCGCCGCTTGACCAGGACCATTGATCCCAAGCCGCACGCAGCAACCAGACCATCTAGAGGAGCTCCAAATGAACGCAAACCGCCCGATCCTCCGCTGGCTCACCGCTCAGCTCGCCTCCTACCTGGAGGTCCCCGCAACCGCCATCAACCCCATGGTTCCCCTCGCCGAAATGGGCGTCGACTCGGTGCACGCAATCAGCCTCGTCGGTGACGTCGAACTGCATTTCGACATCGACGTCGACCCGACGATGATCTTCGATTACCCCACCCTCTCCCGCATCGCCGAATTCATCAGCACCGCCGTCGCCGAGCAGCAGCAGGCAGCGTAGAGACTCCGGTCGTTGACAACGGCACTAAATTTGCCGCGCCTTGCACCCTCATCAGCGGCAGTGCTCGCATCTGCCCAGGAATTGGTGGTTGTCAAACGTCGCATTACGGACAACTATCGTCAATGCACTGGTTTGCTGGGATCGGCGGCTGCGGGTCGGGTGCCGTCCGGACAGGATTCAGCATGGGGGCGTCACACATCATGGGTGACAAAGGGAACCGGTCGATGCCTGGCATCGGCCAGAACGACCTTGTTTCGCACCTGCGGTCGCAATTCGAGGTCCACGCCGATGACCGCTGTTTCACGTTCCTGAACGAGTCCGGACGGCACCTTGTCCCCGAAGTGACGAGCTTCGCCGACCTCGACCGTGATGCGCGCGAGGTCGCCGCCTGGCTGAGCTCACAACCGGAGGCCGAGCGGCCGGTGCTGCTGTTGTTCGAGCCGGGTATCGATTTCTGGCGGGCGTTCCTCGGCTGCCTCTATGCCGGAGTCATCGCGGTGCCCACCCCGCTGCCCATCGATGAGCGGAGCATGAAGCGCGTCGCCGGGATACTTCGCGACGCGGACAGCAGCTTGGCATTGACCACCGAGAAGCTGCGCGGCCTGCTCACCGCGGGTATCGAGGGACTCGATCTCGAGCGCCCGCTTCGCTGCGTGGCCACCGACGACGCGCCGCTTGCCGATGCGGACTCGTGGACGATGCCGGACCTCACCGCGGACACCGTCGCCTTCCTTCAGTACACGTCCGGCTCGACCGGCGACCCGAAGGGCGTCGCCGTCACCCACGGCAACGTGGTGAACAACGAGGCCGCGATCTCCGAAGCCATCCGAGCCGAGCGCCACGTCGGTGCTGGTCGGCTGGATCCCGCACTTCCACGACATGGGCCTCATCGGCCAGTTGCTGGCGTTCTTCAACGGGGCGAACCTCGTCACGATGTCGCCACTGGCGTTTCTGAAGCAACCGGTCAGGCTGCTGAAGGCGATCAGCGATTACCGCGGAACCATGACCGCCGCACCGAATTTCGCGTACGACCTGATCGCACGCCGGGTTACTCCAGAGCAACTCGCCGGCCTGGACCTGTCTGCCTGGGAGGTCGCCCTCAACGGCGCCGAGCCCGTTCGCCGCCGCACCGTCGAGCGGATCACCGAGATGCTTGCTCCGGCCGGATTCGCGCCGTCGACGATGCGCCCCGGATACGGCATGGCCGAGGTGACGCTGATGGCCACCGTCAGCCGCGGCGTCCCTCGCCACCTCGACGCCGACGCCGACGCCCTCGAACAGCACCGCTACACACCCGCCAAGGGCCGCGCGATCAGCCTGGTCAGTTCCGGCGAGCCGGCACCCGGCATCGAGGTGCGGATCGTCGACCCCGAAACCCTGCACGTGCTGGCCGAAGACGAGGTCGGCGAGATCTGGCTACGCAGCGCGAGCGTTGCCAGCGGTTACCACAACCGTCCCGTGGAGACGGCCGAACAGTTTCGGGCCCAAACCTCCGACGGCGAGGGCCCGTATCTGCGCACCGGCGACCTCGGGCTACTCCACGACAGCGAGCTCTACGTCACCGGGCGCCTCAAGGACCTGTTGATCGCCAACGGCCGCAACCTGTACCCGCAGGACATCGAAGAATTCGTCCAGGACGTGCACCCGGCCGTGGCCGGTTCACGCGGGTGCGCAGTATCGGTCGACGTCGACGACGCCGAACGCCTGGTCCTGATCCAAGCCATCAAGACCGAGTTGCTCGGCGACATGAGCTGCGACGAACTCGCCGCCGCCGTCAAGTCCGCCGTCGCGCGCGGCTTCGAGATTCCCGCCCCCAGCGTGGTGTTCGTCAACCGTGCCGGAATTCACCTCACCACCAGCGGAAAGGTGCAGCGCGCGTCGATGCGGGCAGCATTCCTGAAGGGCGAACTCACCGACGTCGTCCACGAGGAGCATCCCCGATGAGCGACATTGCCGTTGTCGGCCTTGACTGTCGCTTCCCTAAAGCAGACGATCCCGCCGCCCTATGGACGCTGCTGCTCCACGGCGCTGACGGCATCGACGAGATCCCGGCCGAGCGGTGGAACGCGGCCGAACTGCATGACGACGGCGCCGTCAACCACCGCGCCGGCGGGCTGATCAGCGACGCCGATGCCTTCGACAACGACTTCTTCGGCATCGCGCCGCGCGAGGCGGAGGCGATGGACCCGCAGCAACGGCTGCTCCTGCAGACGGCGTGGCGCGCACTGGAAAACGCCACCCTCGACCCACGCGGGCAGGCTGGTTCCAAGACTGGGGTGTTCGTGGGTGTGATGGCCAACGAATGGGCTCATCTGCACATGAGCGACTACCGCGCGATCACCGCGCAGGACGGTTCGGGCAACGGCTACTTCATGACCGCGAACCGACTCTCCTACCAACTGGATTTCAAGGGCCCGAGCCTCGCAGTGGACACCGCGTGCTCGTCGTCACTGGTCGCAGTGCATCTGGCCGTACAGGCGCTGCGCAATGACGAGTGTGACCAGGCACTGGCCGCCGGCGTCAACCTCACACTCACTCCCGCCCTGAACGTCTTCTATACGAAGGCAGGCTTGGCGGCCCCGGACGGGCGCTGTAAACCGTTCAGCGGCAATGCCGATGGAATCGGCCGGGGCGAGGGCGTTGCCGTCGTCGTCCTGCGCCGCCTGACGGACGCGGTCGCCGCGGGCTTGCCGATCTACGCCGTCATCAAGGGCAGCGCGGTCAACAGCGACGGTCGCAGCAACGGGATCACCGCGCCGAACAGATGGGCGCAGCAGCAGGTCGCCGCCACGGCTTGCCAATCCGCCGGGATCGCGCCCGAGCAGATCAGCTTCATCGAGGCGCACGGCACCGGCACCCTCCTCGGTGACATGATCGAGGCGAAAGCCCTTGCGCACGCCCACCGTTCGCGCCGTGCCACACCCTGCGCGATCGGGTCGATCAAGGGCAACCTCGGCCACACCGAGGGCGCCGCCGGTATCGCCGGCCTGATCAAGGTCGTGCTCAGCCTGCACCATCGGGTGGTGCCACCGTCCCGCTTCGCCGAAACGGAGAACGAACAGCTTCGGCTCGCCGACGGCGGAATGCGGATGCTGTCCGAACCGATGGAACTGCCGCGGGAATCCGTTCATGCCGGTGTCTCCAGCTTCGGTATCGGTGGCACAAACTGCCACATGGTGCTCGCCAGCGCCCCGGCGCCCGAACCCGCGCCGACGGCCACCGGCCCGTCTGATTCGGGTGTCCTCACCTTATCGGCGGACTCTCCAGACAGCTTGCGCTACAACGCTTTACAGCTGGCCCGCGATTTCGAGGACAGCGACGCTCCTCTTGCACAGCTGTGTTGGTCCACGAACCGGATCAAAGCCTCCGGCAAGGCACGGCTGGCGATCGTCACCGCCGACCGCACCGAGGCCGTCGCTGCGCTGCGCGGGGACTTCGAGACGGGCACCGCCGCGGGAATGTCGACGGGCTGGCTGTTCAGCGGCCAAGGCACGCAGTTCCCCGGCATGGCGACGGCACTGTACGAGAGCAGCGAGGTGTTCCGCGACGCGTTCGATGAGGTCGACGCGGCGATGACGCCGCACCTCGGTGCGCGAATCCGCGAGGTCATGGACGACGAAGCCATCGATCGCACCGAGTTCGCCCAGCCCGCGATCTTCGCGCTGCAGTATGCGCAGGCACAAGCACTCCTACGGCTCGGTGCTGAACCGGCCTGGCTGCTCGGGCACAGCATCGGCGAGTACGCCGCGGCCGCCATCGCCGAGGTGTTAAGCCTCGACGACGCCTGCCGGCTGGTCGTCGCCCGCGGACGTCTCATGCAGCAGCTGCCCGCCGGCGGCGGCATGCTCGCGGTCCGTGCTGACTGCCGGCGATGTCGCCGGACTTCCCCCTCGATCTCGCCGCGGTGAACGGCCCGAGCGAAGTGGTGCTGTCAGGTGCAACGGAAGCGATCGAAGACGCCGCACGCACCCTGGAACAAGCGGGGATCACCGTGCGTCGGCTCAACGTGTCGCACGCGTTTCACTCGCAGCTCATGGAACCCATGACGGCAGAGTTCGCCTCGGTGGCCGCGGCGTGCTCCTACCAACTGCCCGCGTTCCCGATCTTCTCCACACTGCATGGCCGGCTGCTCGGCGATGACGAACCGATGGACGCGGACTACTGGACTGCCCACGTTCGCGCCACCGTTCGGTTCGCCGACGCAGCGGCCGAAGCGATGCAGGCCGAACCAACGCACCTCGTCGAGTTCGGCGCCAAGCGCACGCTCGGACCGATGATCACTCGATCGCACGAAGGCGCGCCGCCTGCGCTGAACGTTGCGACGGATCTGACCGGAACCATCGCCGCGCTCTATCGCGACGGCCTGAATCCCGACTGGAACCTGCTCTACCCCAACGAAGCTCGGGCAGCTCACCGGCTCAGCGGCTACTCGTTCAGCACCGCCAATCGGTTCTGGATCAAGGAACGAACCGGCGCAGGTGCCCGGCCGGCGACTCTGAGCGCTGCCGCGACCCGACTCAACGAAGGATTCGACGATGGACAATCTCATCGCGTTGTTCCGCGAACAGGCGGCCGTGCTCGCCGCATACGGGCAGGGCAATCTGCCGACTCTCGCACCGGTCGAGCCTGCGCCGCAATCGAATCCGGCCGTTGACACGACATCGATCGTGCGCGCTGAGATCGCGCGCGTCAGTGGATTCCCGGAGAAGAACCTTCGCACCACCCAGACCATCGCAGGCGACCTCGGCTTCGACTCGATCATGGTGGCCGACGTGTTCAGCGGGCTCACCCGCAAGATCCCCGGAGTGACGATCGACCCGGCGGGGTTCAACCCGGACACGACGATCGCCGACGTGATCGGCATGGCGGGCGGGCAGGCACAGGAGGCCGCACCGACGGAAACCCCGGAGACGCAGGCAGTTACCCCGCAGTTCCGGATCGGCGAGTTCGAGGAGGTCAAGGCCCTGGCCGACCGGTTTGCCTTCGGCGAGGCGATCGGCATCGACAACCCCTACTTCTTGGTCAACGACGGCGTCACCCGCGACACCTCGATCATCAACGGCGCGGAGGTGATCAACTTCTCCAGCTACAACTACCTGGGCATGTCGGGCCACCCCGCGGTGTCCGAGGCGGTGTCGGATGCGGTGCGCCGATGGGGCAGCTCGTGCTCGGCGTCGCGCCCGATCTCCGGCGAGAAGCCCGTGCACCGCGAACTGGAGCTCGAGCTGGCGAAACTGCTCGGCACCGAGGACGCGATCGCTCTGGTCAGCGGCCACGCCACCAACGTCACCGTGATCGGGCACCTGCTCGGCGAAGGCGACCTGGTGATCCACGACAGCCTCGCGCACGACAGCATCATGCAGGGCTGCATGCTCTCCGGCGCCACGCGCCGCCCGTTCCCGCACAACGACCACGCCGCGCTCGACGAGCTGCTCACCAACATCCGCCACCAGTACCGCCGGGTGCTGATCATCATCGAGGGCATCTACAGCCAGGACGGTGACATCCCCGATCTGCCCGCCTTCATCGAGGTCAAGCGCAAGCACCAGGCGTTGCTCATGATCGACGAGGCACACAGCATCGGCGTGCTCGGCGAAACCGGTGGCGGCATAGGCGAACACTTCGGCGTCGACCGCACCGACGTCGAGCTGTGGTCGGGCACGATGTCGAAGGCGCTGGCCGGCTGCGGCGGCTACGTCGGCGGCAGCCGGGAGCTCGTCGAATTCCTCAAGTACACGACGCCGGGATTCGTCTACAGCGTCGGCATGCCACCACCCACGGCGGCGGCATCGCTTGCGGCGATCCGCACGATCCGCAGCGAGCCCGAGCACCTGCGGCGGCTTCATGAGCTGTCCGCACTGTTCCTGGCGCTGGCCCGCGAGGCCGGCCTCGACACCGGCGACAGCGAAGGCACACCGGTCATCCCATGCATCGTGGGCAGCTCGGCCACGGCACTGAAGCTGTCCAATGCTCTTCTTGGACGCGGCATCAACGCCAACCCGATCATCTACCCGGCCGTGCCGGAAGACAAAGCGCGACTGCGGTTCTTCGTCACCAGCTGCCATTCCGACGAGCAGATCCGGTACACAGTGAAAGCGCTTGCCGAGGAGCTTGCGCTCCTCACGGAAGCCTCCTGAGGCGCGTGAAGCGGTGCGGCTGTTCTGCTTCCATCACGCCGGCGGTGGCGGAGCGATGTTCAGCGCGTTGGAACAAGGCGCTCGGCCCGGGCGTCGACGTAGTCCCCGTCGAGATTCTCAACCGCGAGCGATTCGCCACGCTGCGGCAGCTCGTTGACGAGGTCGGCGAGCAACTGCGGATCGGCACTCGACGGTCCGCATGTGTTCTTCGGCCACAGCTTCGGCGCGCTGCTGGCATACAGGTTGGCGTGCCTGCGCGCGGCATCGGGTTCTCCCTCGCCGCGCGCACTGATGGTGTCCTCCTTTGCGCCACCACATCTTCCGGCACCCATACCCGCGGTGGACCACCTCGACGATCACCAGCTGACGGCGCTGCTGTCCGATCTGGGCGGCATCCCGCCCGGAGCTCGCCGAATGGCCCGCTCTGCGTGACAGGGCCGTCGCGGCGGCTCGAATCGACCTGCGCTTGTGCACGACGGATGAGGAAGCCGAACCGGTGGCGCTGTCCTGCCCGATCCACGCCTTCGGTGGCAGCGACGACCCATTGGTGACCGAATCCGATTTGTACGAATGGCGTTCGCGGACATCGGGCGAGTTCTCTGTGCACGTCCTGCGGGGCGGCCACTTCTATCTCAGTGACGGGCCACAATTGTTCGCCGCTCTGCTGCCCCTGCTGTCCAGACTCCCGGCGGTGAGCGAAAAATGTTGAGCCGGTTGGCCGTTTTCACGGTGCGGCGGCCGAAGTTGATCCTCATCGCCGTCCTGGGTCTACTCGCCATCAGCATCGTCTTCGGCGGCACGGTGACCGAGAAGCTTGGCGTCGGTGGTTTCGTCGACCCGGCCGCGGAATCGTCACAAGTCGCTGACTACCTCGACCAGAACTTCCCCACGACGCCGAACCTGGTGTTGGAAGTCATCGCCCGTGACGGCGCCGTCGACAATCCCGATGTCGCGGCCGCCGCAGATCGGGTGCGGCAGCTCGTCGAGGCCGAACCGGCGGCGAAGGTGGTCGGATCGTTCAGCCAGGAGTCCGCCGCCGATCTGCGCAGCAGGGACGGGCGCTCCGGTCTCATCCTCGTGCACGTGGGCGGGACCCTTGACGAGGCCACAAAGACGGCGATCCGGATCATCGACACGCTGCCCGCCGACGACCCGCCGGTCGAAGTGCGCGCAGGCGGCCCCCTGGGCGTGTCGGTGGAGATCGAGGACCGGGTCGATCACGATCTCGTCATCAGCGAGAGCATCGCGCTGCCCATCCTGCTCGCCGTGCTGGTGATCGTTTTCGGCGGTCTCGTCGCCGCCTTTCTGCCCCTCGCCATCGGCATCACGTCGATCGTCATGACACTGCTGGTGTTGGCGATCATGGTCAGCGTCACCGATGTGTCGGTGCACGCGCTCACTGTCGCAACGGCATTCGGTCTCGGGCTGTCCATCGACTTCGGATTGCTGATGGTGTCGCGATTCCGTGAGGAACGCGACAAGGGCAAGGACCATCAGGCGGCCATCGTCGCGACCGTCACGACCGCCGGTCGCACAATCATCTTCAGTGCAGCGACCGTCACCTTGGCCATGTCCGGACTTCTGGTATTCCCCACCTACTTCCTTCGGTCGACGGCACTCACCGCGAGCGCCGTCGTGATCCTGTCGGCGCTCAGCGCGATCGTGGTGTTGCCGGCGCTGCTGGCTCTGCTCGGAAAGCGGATCGATTCGCTTGCGGTCATCCGCCGAAAGACTCCGCCCTCGGCGGACTCGCTGTTCTGGCGGCGTTGCGCCGAGGCGGTGACGAAAAGGCCGCTGCTGTGCGCCCTGCCGGTGATTGCGGTGTTGCTGGTGCTCGGCATTCCGTTCCTGGGCGTGCAGCTCGCGATGCCCGACGAACGAGCACTACCGTCCGACTCCAACGCTCGGTTGGTGGCCGAATCGCTGCGCCACGACTACGCGACAGACAACTCGCAGGCGATAACGTTGTTGGCCCGCAACGACGCCCGCGCGCTCGATGACCTTGCCGCCCCGGTGTCGTTGATGGACGGTGTGGTCCGGGTGGTTGCGCCCAGCGGCACCTATGAGCGCGGCAAGCCCATCGCCGGCCCGACGCCGGGACTCGAAAACGATGGCGCTGCTTACGGATTGGTGTACCTGTCGGCAGCCGCGCAGACGGACGCCGCGCAACAGCTCGTACACGACATCCGCGCGAAGATCGTCGACCACCAGGTCGAAGTCGGCGGTCCGACCGCCACGCTCATCGACACCAGCGCCGCCATCGGCGACCGGCTTCCCGTGGCGATCTGCCTGATCGCACTGGCCACGTTCATGCTGCTGTTCCTGTTCACCGGCAGCATCGTCGTGCCGATGAAGGCACTCGTGCTGAACCTGCTGGTGCTGAGCGCGGTACTCGGCATCATGGTCTGGATCTTCCAGGACGGACACCTGGCGTCGCTACTCGGAGTCACTCCCGCGCCGCTGAACCTGTCCATGGTCGTCCTGCTCTGCTGCATCGCGTTCAGCCTGTCCGTCGACTACGAGATCTTCCTGCTCAGCCGGATCAAGGAAGCCCGCGACTCGGGGCTGTCGAACAACGACGCCATCGTCGTCGGACTGGGCCGGGTGGGCCGGATCATCAGCAGCGCCGCGCTCCTGCTCACCATCACGCTGTTCTCGTTCGCCAACGGACTGTCCTTCATGAAGATGTTCGGCATCGGCACCGCGCTGGCCATCGTCATCGATGCCACGGTGATCCGCGGCGTCGTGGTGCCCGCGTTCCTGCGCGTCGCAGGCGACCTCAACTGGTGGGCGCCGCGGCCGCTGAAGTGGCTGCACGCCCGCATTGGGTTCAGCGAAGCCCCGAGCGAGACCGAGATCCCAGCGCCGACACCTCAGCTGGATGAGGAGACACAGCGCCTCTCGCCCGTTCGCGCACCCGAACCCGACACCATCCGGCACCCGACGCCGACAGCACGGCAAGACGAGACGACACGGCGACTCACTCCCATGCGCGCACCCGAACCCGACACCATCCGGCACCCAAGGCCCACGCCCCAACAAGACGAGAAGACCGTGCGACTTACACCCATGGGCGAACCCGAACCCGACACCATCCGGCACCCAAAGCCCACGACGACTCAACACCAGCAGCGTAGATAAATTGTCCTCGACTACATCTCCCGGTTCGATATCGACGGAGACTGCTTAATCGGCTGCGCTCCGGAATCCATACCGTCCAGCTCGGCATTCGGATCATCCGCATCGAAGACCGCCCGGGTGCGGTGTCCGATGCCCATGCGGAAATTCGGTGCGGCAACCTCGCGGCGGCAGATCGTGGGCGCTCATGTACCCGGTGAGTACTCAGCCGAATTCATCAAATGGTCGCGGCCTGCATGGCGGCGGGAATGCGCGTCGAGGAGGTCGCTGAACTCCAGTTCGCCTTCCCACATTCACCGAAGGAGTAAGCCAGGCCGCCCAGATGGTGGTGAGCCAGCTCGGCGTCCGTTCACAGCCCCATCTCTGGACGAGACTCGGCTCCATGCCGTCGGATCTGGACTAGCCGGCCGGCGGGATCCGGAATTCGCGCGCAACACCGGCTTCTAGGCACGGCTGTAGATGGCCGCGTCGTCGATGTTCGACGCGGGAACGGTCCGGGAGGGCGACGACGCAGGCCACGGTGATGACCGCGGCGAAGACGATGTACACGGAAATCGAGTACGGTGTGCCGGTCTCGTGCAGCAGCCATGTCGCCATGCAGCGGCGCGGGACCTCCGGCGAAGACCGACGCCAGCTGGTAGCCGAGACCGGCGCCGCCGTAGCGCAGGTGGGTCGGGAAGCTTTCGCCGATCAGCGCGGCCTGCGGCCCGTACTGCATCGCGTGCACCATCAAGGACAACACGATTGCGATGAAGATCAGCGCCGTAGCCGCCGTGGGACAGGACGGCGAAGTACGGGAAGGCGAGCAACCCGGTCAAAACGGCTCCGCTGAGGTACACCCGTTTGCGCCCGAACCGGTCGGACAGGTGCGAGAACAGCGGGATCGCAACGAGTTCCAAGGTGGCGCCCACCAGGACCGCGGTGAGCACGAACGTCTTGCTGTAGCTGGTGCGTCGCCACGACGTAGGTCAGCACGAAGGTCGTGAACAGGTAGAACGGCATCTGCTCGCTGAACCGCGCGCCCGCCGAGAGCAGGATCTCCCGCCAGTGCTGCCGGATCGCGTCCATGCACCGGGGTGCTGCGCGGTCTTTCCTTCGGCCAGCACCCTCGCGAACATCGGCGTCTCGAGGATCTTCAGCCGGATCACCAGGCCGACCGCCACCAGGATCAGGCTGGCCAGGAACGGCACCCGCCAACCCCAGGAGTTGAACGCCTCGGGCGACAGTGTTGCCGAAAGCAACGTCATGCCACCGGTACCGAGCACCAGCCCGACCGGAACACCGATCTGCGCGGCACTGCCGAGCAGCCCACGCTTGTCTTGGTCACCCCACTCCATCGCAAGCAGCACCGACCCGCTCCACTCGCCACCGATCGCGATGCCCTGCACCAGCCGCAGCAGCACCAGGATCAGCGGCGCGGCCATGCCGATCGACGCGGTCCCGGGCAGTATGCCGACGATCGCGGACGAGATGCCCATCACCAGCAGTGTGATGATCAGGGTGGTCTTACGCCCGATCCGGTCGCCCCAGTGCCCGAAGATCGCGGCCCCGACCGGGCGCGCGGCGAACCCGACCGCAGTAGGTCGCGAAGGACTGCATCGCACCCGCGTACGCGCTCGACTCCGGAAAGAACAGGTGCGGGAAAACCAGCGCGGCCGCAGTGTTGTAGAGGAAGAAGTCGTACCACTCGATCGTCGTGCCGATCGCGCTCGCCAAGCGCGGCACGCCGACCTGTGTCCGCTGCGATTCCGGTCCGGTTCGATGTTGTCGGTCTCGAGCGACGAATCGGGCATGGCGAGCACCCTCCGGTTGGTTCTCAAGAGAATTCCCGCAACCGGTTCGAAACAAACCGCCCAACTACCCCAAGAATCGATCTCGGTCAGTGGGTGGTTGAGACCGAGGTCGGAGCAATTCGCCGAGGTAGCGCCGGCCCGCGATGTTGGGATCGGTAGCGGCGCCGGCGGCGTCCACTACGAGCACGAAATAGGGAAAATTCCGAATGCTTCGAACGCCCGACAGCGCGCACTATGCGGTGGGCGGTCCCGGAGGGGCCGGCCTAACGAAGGAAACGACATGAACCTCACACTGAAACGAGGAATCGTTGGGTTGACGACGGCCGTGTTGGTGTCCGGCGGTTTGGGTCTGGCCGGGTTAGGGCTAGCGGGCACTGCCCAGGCCCGGCCCACCTGGTGCCCGGGGGATAACATGCCGGCTGAGGCGCCGTGGCCGGATTTCCAGTGGAACTCCTGCTACGAGTACAGCGGAGCAGGAGGACAGTACGGGTATATCGACTTGGGCACCGGAATCTTCCACCCCATGCCCCTCGACATCCCGGCTACGCCACCGCCACCCAACCCGCCGGAATGCATCGGCTTCATTCCGCTCCCCGGGGTGGACCCGTCGCACTGCGTGATTTAACCGGTGCCGCTGGATCGACGGCTACGCGGTGGCCATGGCTGCGGTCTGGAGCTCGCGCACCGCCGTCCGCAGCCCCCTGCGTTTACCCGTGGCGGGATCGACACCGAAACTCTCCCGCACTCCCTCGCGGATGCGGAATTTCAACTCCGAGTTCGTTTCGGGCGCGTCATCGGAGGTCGCCTTGAGGAGCTTGTCGGGCAGCGCAAGCTTGAGGATTGTCCAGAACGACTGCATGTATTGCCGGCCACAGGGATCCGGTGGTGTACGGCAGGTCGTATTTCTCGCAGAGCGCCCGAACACGTTCGCTGATCTCGGCGTACCGGTTGCTCGGCAGGTCAGGGAACAGGTGGTGTTCGATTTGATAGCAGAGGTTGCCGCTCATGAACGCCATCAACGGACCGGCATGGAAGTTCGCCGAACCGAGCATCTGCCGGAGATACCATTCGGGCTGCGTTTCATTCTCGTACTCTTCGCGGGTGAATTTCTCGGCGCCGTCGGGGAAGTGCCCGCAGAAGATCACCATGTACGACCAGTAGTTGCGGATCAGGTTCGCCATCGCGTTGGCGCCAAGGGTGTGCTTCCAGTTCGGCCCGGTAAGGGCGGGAAAGACGATGTAGTCCTTGCCGACCTGCTTGCCGATCTTCTTTGCCGATGATCCGCAGGTCCTTGCGGACCTCGGCCATCGACTTCTCACCCTTGCGGTACTTCGTCGTCTCCACGCCGTGCAGTGCGACTCCCCACTCGAACAGCGTGCCCAGCAGCATGTTGTAAATGGGATTGCCGATCATCCACCGCTCCCAGCGCTGATCGCGGGTGAGACGCATGATGCCGTAGCCGATGTCGTCGTCCATGCCGACGACGTTGGTGTACTTGTGATGGATGAAGTTGTGCGACTTCTTCCAGTGCACGCTCGGCGATGTGGTGTCCCATTCCCATTCGGTGGAGTGGATCTCCGGATCGTTCATCCAGTCCCATTGGCCGTGAGTGATGTTGTGGCCGAGTTCCATGTTCTCGATGATCTTCGCCAGGCGCGAGCATCGCAGTGCCCGCGAGCCAGGCCACCCTGTTCTTGCTCGCGAACAGCGCGATTCGACCGCCCGCGGCCAGCGCCCGCTGCAGCTGAATGGCGCGGCGGATGTAGCGCGCGTCGCGTTCGCCGCGAGACTCCTCGATGTCGGTTCGGATCGCGTCCAGTTCCCGCGCGAGTTCCTCGACGTCCTCGGCGGTCAGATGTGCGTACTGCTTGATGTCGGTGATAGCCATGTCTCCCCTAAACTTTGATGGTGCAGTCGCCGGATGCTGTGGAGATGCACGTGTTGATTCGGTCGCCTTCGCCGTGCTCTTCTCCGGACCGGAAGTCGCGGATGTGCCCTGATTCCAGCGGCAGTACGCACGTCTGGCAGATGCCCATTCGACAACCGAACGGCATCTGAATGCCGACCTTCTCGCCGGCCTCCAGAAGCGAAGTGGCACCGTCTATCTCGATGCTCTTATCGGAAATGGAGAAGGTGACGGTGCCACCCTCGCCGCCTTTGTCGGTCCGCGCGATGGTGAACCGCTCCAGGTGCAGCTCATCCCCCAACCCGGCGTCTGTCCACACCTTCTCGGCGGCGTCCAGCATCGCGGCGGGACCGCATGCCCATGTGGGCCGGTCCGCCCAGTCGGACACCAACTGATCGAGCTGGTCGAAATCGAGATGGCCATCCGTTTCGGTCAGCTGCAGATGCAGCCGGTAGTTGGACTGGCCCTTCTCGAGCTCGCGCAGCTCGTCGTGGAAGATCACCGCATCCGGCGATGGCGCCGAGTGGATGTGCACGATGTCGGGGCTCTCGCCGCGGGCTTTGAGTGAACGCAGCATCGCCATGAGCGGGGTGATGCCGCTTCCCGCGCTGACGAACAGGATCTTCGGCGGCGGCGGGTCGGGTAGGGCGAAGTCGCCCTTGGGTGCGGCCAGGCGAACGATCGTTCCGGGTTTCACACCGTTGACCAGATGCGTGGACAGAAAGCCCTCGGGGGTCGCTTTGACGGTGATGGTGATGCGCTTGTTGTCACGGCGCGGAACTGAGGTCAGCGAATACGATCGCCAATGCCAGCGCCCGTCGACGCGTAGCCCAATGCCCACGTACTGGCCGGGCTGGTACTCAGCGGAGAAGCCCCAACCGGGCTTGATCGTTACGGTGGCCGAGTCCTCGGTTTCGGTCCGCACGTCGACGACCTCGCCGCGAAGCTCGCGCGCCGACCACAGCGGGTTGAGCAGCTTGAGGTAGTCGTCCGGCAGCAGCGGTGTCGTTGCTCTTGCCGCCAAACCACGCAGCACGTTGACTCTTCGGCGTTGTGGCGGTGTCGACATTCTTCGCCGGTTTGACACTCCATCGAACCAGGTCACGCAGCGTCGCAGCCATAAGTAACCACTCCCCTCTGCCTCTTCACCCACATTCGTTGGGTGTACACGTGTACACCCAATACCCATTGTGGTTTGCGTTCACACTCTCGATTCTTCTGTGCCCAGAAGCATGAGGATGTTTATAGCGGTGAGGCGTGACCAAATTTCGGCTCGCTCATGAGACCGCAGTCCAGCAGATTTCCAATCGATCGCATTGGCCCGCGGACATCCCGGACACCGGAAAAGAAAACGGGCCAGGACTCTCGTCCTGGCCCGTCTCGTTCGGTGGAGCTGCCGGGAATCGAACCCGTTTCGGGGTGCTGGTCTCTGAGCCGAACCGGCACTGAGCTGGCGAACGACATGGAGTGTGATTCACCAGAATTGACCTCCGTGGACCCTGGGAGTGTGCCCAAAATGTGCCCACCCAGTCCCACGACTGACAGTGCAAATGCGCTCGCTCAGAGCGGGCTTCGTCAGCGGGTTTCCACCGACTGGCCGCCGTGCGCGCGCTCGGGCCCGCATGGGACCGTCTGGCACCGCTGAAGTGGCGTTACGACCCGGCCGCGGTCGCCGGATTCCAAAGGGAGGGAATCGATCCCCGACAGACCCGGCCGCGACCTTCATTGGCGACACCGCTGTGATCACCCCGGTCCGTTGGGCCACTTCAGAAGTGATCCGGCATCCACACGAATCTGCTGGCCGGTGATGTAACGCCCCTCGTCGGAGGCCAGGAAGAGCACCAAGTTCGAGATGTCAACTGGTTCGACATAGGGAATCGGCATGGCCTGAAACTGGGCAAACACCGGTCCATGTCCTCGCGACGTGGGTCGGTCAGATCGGGTCGGAAGGTTTGATACATCCCGTCGTTGTGCAGGAGATCGGTGTTGCAGTTGGTCGGATGCACACAATTGACACGAATCATTTCCGGCGCCAACTGCAGCGCCAGCGATTCGGTGTACCCAACCAGTGTGCGCTTCGACCAGCCATAGCCCGCACCGCCAGGTCCATTGTCGCGGTGTTGTTCGAGCCGGCATCAGCCCGGCCGTCGAACGCGTCACGACGATCGACGCACGGCGCCCAGCACGGGGAGTGCCGCGCCGACTGTGCTGACAACACCGACGAAATCCACGTCGACGGCGTCGACGAAGTCCATCCCGCGCGGATCACCCATCGCCATCGGAAGTATGCCGGCGTTCGCCACGACGATGTGCAGACCGCCAAGCTTAGTGACTCCGGCATCGACCGCTGCGCGCAATTGCTCGCGCGAGCGCACATCGGCTTCGACAGCCAGTGCCCGCTGGCCGGTCTTTTCGACGAGGGCGACGGTTTCGCCAAGGTCCTCGGAGCTGGCCAGCGGATAGGGATTACTGTCGGTCGGCCCGCAGATGTCCACAGCGATGATGTCGGCGCCGTCTTCGCCAAGCGGATGGCATGACTGCGGCCCTGCCCGCGGCCAGCTGCTCCTGCGCTCCCATACCTCCGAAGTTCTGCAGCACGCCCGCCTGGACAGGACACGCGCGATTTCCAACGCCATCGCCGCGATGATCAGGGAACCGCTCGGTGCTGTCGCAGCCTGCGACCTCGACACCGATCTCGCTGCGTTTGCCCTCGTGAGCGGTGCTATGGAAGTTATCGCTGGCTGGCTACGCGGCGACTTCGACACTAGCCGCGAGCACCTCGCAGACATCGTCGCCGGGCTGCTCTTGGCCGTACCCGACATTCCACCGCGCTTCCTAGACACCGAGCAGGTGCTGGCACCGGGGATCCGAGCGACACGAGCCCCTGACCTGAGCCACTTGCCCGAAAACGGCCGGCAACAAGAACCCACCCGTTGAAGTCACCGCCTCGGCAACGTCCTGCTCACGGCCGACGTCCTCATCGGGTCGCACATTCACGTTGACCCAATCTACGAGGTACTGGTAGCCTTCGCGGAGCAAATCTTTGGTTCGCTCGCAAGTCCCGGGCGAGGCATTGTGAAGGGGGACCAATAGCGACAGGTGCGCACCCGGTCGACTTGTACTACGACCCGTATGACTTCGAAATCGATGACAATCCGTACCCGATCTGGAAACGACTTCGGGACGAAGCGCCGTTCTATTACAACGAGAAGCACAACTTCTACGCGCTGAGCCGATACGACGATGTCGCCCCTGCGCTGACGAATTGGGACACGTTTCGCTCTGGCCGAGGAACTACCGCCGACATTATCTTCTCGGGCGTAGAGGTGCCGCCAGGGATCATCTTGTGGGAGGACCCGCCGCTGCATGATCTGCACCGGCGACTGCTGTCGGGTGTGTTCACCCCGCGGCGCATGGAAGCGATCGAGCCGCTGGCGAGACAGTACTGCGCACGGGCACTCGATCCGCTGGTTGGCACGGGCCGATTCGACTTCATCGAGGATCTGGGCGCGCTGATGCCCATGCAAACGATCGGTTATCTTCTCGGAATTCCCGAGGCGGACCAGGAGACGATCCGCGAGAGAACCGACTCCATCATCACGCTGGAGGATGGTAAGCCGCCACCGATGATGGACCAGGAGACGTTCTCGCAACAGGGAACCTACGAGATGCTCGCCGACTACATCGAATGGCGAGCGGAGCATCCGTCAGACGACCTCATGACCGAGCTACTCAACGCTGAGGGCAGAGGAAGAGGACGGAATGCGACGGCCACTGACGCGCGCCGAGGTAATCACCTACTCGATGATGGTCGCCGGCGCGGGAAACGAGACGACGACCCGGCTGATCGGATTCATTGGCCAGCTGCTCGCCGACCACCCTGACCAGCGCCGAGAGCTTGCCGCGGACCATTTGTTGATCCCTCGGGCCATCGAGGAGGTGCTGCGGTTTGAGGCACCATCGCCGGTACAGGCGCAATACATCACACGGGACATCGAGTACTACGGTGAGACAGCGCCCGAGGGTACGGTCGTGATGCTCCTGAACCAGATTGGCCAATCGCGATGAGCGGCACTTCACGGATGGCGAAATGTTCGACATCCATCGCAAGGGCGCGCGTCCGAACTTCGGGCAGGGCCTGCATTTCTGCCTCGGTGCGGCACTCGCCCGGATGGAAGCGCGCGTGGCTCTCGAGGAAGTGCTCAGCCGTTGGACTGATTGGGAAGTCGACTACGACCAGGCGGCCAAGGCCCACACCGCGAGCGTGCGTGGATGGGCTCGCCTACCCGTCATCACCGGCTGACCCTCGGCGGACCCCGAAAAACAACACTGTGACCGAATCGAACCCGTTTCGGGGTGCTGGTCTCTGAGCCGAACCGGCACTGAGCTGCGAAACGACATGGAGTGTGATTCACCAGAATTGACCTCCGTGGACCCTGAGTGAGTGTGCCGCAAAATGTGCCCAACATACGATGTGGGCAGCGGCAGAATACCTGGTAGCTCCAAGCCGCCCCGCAACAACAACCCCCGTGCCGGGCAGTTCGTCAGGCATCGCTCGCAGTGTTAAGAAGGAGGTCTCCCGCGCTGTTCTTGCCAACGAATGTACGACTGATACGCCCTTGAATCAGCCGATCGGCATTTGTTGTTATTTGTGAAGGCCCCGCTAGGCGGTCGGCGGGTCGCTGAGTTCGATCCCTCTGGTCAGCGCCTCGACGAGGCCGTCGAACCTTTTCATCGTGTCATCGGGTGAGCTGTCCCCCGCCATCACTCGATACAGGCTCGCGCCGATAACTGCGTCGGCGACCGACTCCAAATCGGCGTCGGGGCGCACTTGTGCGGTCGCGACTCCATGACGCAACCGTCGCAAGATGCTTGCGATGTATGGCTCGCCTAGCTGCTGAAACAATTCATCACTGTCACCAGCGTTTTCCGCAGCGGCTGCGACAAAAGAACGCAAGAGTCCCGTATACGGCCCCAGGACCTCGGCAGTGTTCTGGCGCAACCACGCTCGCATGTCAGCGGCAATGTCATCGCTGATCGGCACCTCGTGCACCACGCCCGCGCCGTACATGCTCATTATCGCTTCGGCGACCAGTGGCGCTTTATTCGGCCACCGTAAGTACACGGACTGCAGTGCCACACCTGCGCGCGCCGCAATCCGGTCCATCGAAGTCCCGGCGTAACCGTGTGCGCTCACGACTTCGATCGCAGCGTTAAGAATCGCCTTATGACCTCGGGGCTGCGCGGGCGGCCTCGACGCGCTCCGGTCATGGCCGGAGCCTAGAGCATTCGATTTAATAGAATATTTTTCTAGAAAAACCACGCGGGACCTTCCGTGCGCGTATACAAATTGGCATGCAGCCATTGCCACCCGTGCAAACACGCACATCAGGGCGGCATGAGCCCTAGCGAGACCAAACGCGCTTTAGCCGGTTTGGGCACTGTGTTGGCGATCGTGGCGGCCATCGCGCTGGCAGTTGGACTTTTCCGGGGAGACTTCACCAAAACCGTTCCCGTCACGGTGATCTCAGATCGTGCCGGCCGGTGATGAACCCGACGCCAAGGTGAAGATGCGGGGCGTGGAAGTTGGTCGAGTTGCCTCCATCGCGACGAAACCCGACGGCGGCGCGGTGCTGAAGCTCGACATGAACCCGAGTCAACTGAACCTGATTCCCAGCAATGTCGGCGTGGACATCACGTCGTCGACGGTGTTCGGTGCCAAGTACGTCGAGCTTGTCCCACCGAAAGATCCCTCATCACAGAAGTTGCATGGGGGGCAGGTGATCCAGGGCCAACACGTCACCACCGAGGTCAACACCGTGTTCCAACGTCTCGTCACCGTATTGAACAAGATTGACCCGGCGAAGCTGTCTGAGACCCTCGGCGCGGTGGCCACGGCCTTCAACGGTCGCGGCGAGAAGATCGGCCGTTCGCTATCGGATTTCAACGCGTTCCTGGCCAAGATCAACTCGAGCCTGCCGAACCTGGCGCATGATATCGAAACGGCGGTACCGACGTTCACCGCGTACGGCGATGCGGCACCCGACCTCATCGCCACATTCGACCATTCCACCCGGCTCAGCAACTCGATCGTCGAAGAGGAACAACATCTCGACGAATTCCTCATCAGCTCAATCGGGTTGGCCGACATCGGCAACGACGTGATCGGCGGCGACCGACAAGCGCTGACCGACACTCTAAGTGTGCTCGTTCCGACGACCAGTCTGCTCGGGCTGTACCACGAGTCTCTCGGTTGCACGATCGGCGGCCTCGTCCCCTTCAACACTGCGGGAAGCCCGCAATACTCACACATCATGTTCAATGCGAGCCTCACGATGGGTACCGAACGCTATCGATGGCCCGAGGACCTACCCAAGGTCGCAGCCACCACCGGAGGCAGGGCGTACTGCAAAGAACTCGGCCTACCCGAGGTGCCTGCTGAATTCCGGCCGCCATTCCTCATCGCCGACACCGGGGCGAACCCGTTCAAGTACGGGAATCAAGGTCTGCTGCTCAACTCCGACGGGCTCAAACAATGGCTGTTCGGTCCGATCCCCGGACCGCCACGAACAACGCCCAAATCGGCATGCCCGGATGACGCGCTTCGACTCACACACCACCTCGCAGGACTTATACGCGGGCCGACCTTCCCTGCCACATCACGTCGTGGCGTTCGTCGCCACTATCATCGACGCGCTGATCTCCCCCTTCAATGGGGGCCTGCTCGCTATTGTCCCCAAGCGAATTCCGTTGCTCACCAACGGCATACCACCATTCTTCTTCAATTTCGGTTTGGAGAAGTCGTGTAACGACTTTGAAAACATGAGTGTTGTGACATTCACGCCGCGCCGACCAAGCGGAAAGTTCGTTGTTGCGATCCACGGGGGCGCATACGTCGGCCAAGCCACCATCTTCCACTGGTGGACCTATACCAACCTTGCTCGCTACACAGGCGCGACTGTCCTAGTGCCCGATTACACGCTGTCGCCGCAAGGGACGGCGGCAACTGAGGTGCCGCGAATGGCGAACTTTCTCGAAACGTTGGTCGGCGCGCACGGAGCAGATCACGTCAGCGTGCTCGGCGATTCCGCTGGTGGCGGGCTAGCTCTGCTTGCGATGCAGGAATTGGTGCACAGGGGGGCGACGACCCCGAGCCGACTTGTGACGCTCGCCCCGTGGCTCGATGTCTCCACAACCGACTCTCGACTCGACAGCATTAGCGATCCTCTGCTCGATCCAGCCAACGCCGCCAAGTACGGCAAGTTGTGGGCGGGCGGCCTCGACACCAAGGACCCCGAGTGAGCCCGCTGTACGGTCCGTTGCACGGGCTGCCCGTCACATACGTATACAGCTCGTCCCGTGACATGCTGGCCCCGGATACGCTGCGCCTGCGTGAACGTGTTGTGGCCGCCAACCTTCCAAATTTTACCTTCCGGCTGCGCAAAGGACTGCTCCACGACTACCCGATCTACGTACCCCTTCCTGACGCTGTAGCCGACCGCAACAATCTCTACGCCGACCTCGGTCTAATCGATAGCTAGCCAGTGAACAACGCAAGAATCCTGGCGGAGGTAGCTTCCAGTCCCCTCACCCGCTTGACCTCCTAGGATGACTAGCCCGTAGCAGGGTGTGGGCTAGCTGTCGGTGCGAGCGCATACGGTGCCGCCATGAGCAACGCAGCGCCTTGGGCTGTCACAGCACGCAACAAGTGTCGCGCGGTCGCACGATCCACCGAGAACCCGACAACCAAGCTTCTCGCCGAAGGACTGACCGCGCTCACCGAAGCCCTCAGAGAACTGGACGACAAGTTGGACAAGGTCGAACGGCAGGTGCGGCAGGCCTAATAGGATTGCAGCCGATGGTTGGTTACGACCCCGAAACGATCGATCGGTGACCTCTACCGCGACCAACTGACGTTCGAACTAGGCTCGATCGGCGACATCCGCGTAGATCTATCCATGCGAAGCGCGATGTTCCGTGGCCAAATAGTCGACTTCTGCTACAGCCTATGGATCGATTCCCCGGCAGGCAGATTCGAACTTGAGCGAGTCGATACCGCCCACAGCGAAATTCACCGACATCGCTTCCACCAGCAGAAACCCCAAGACAGAGTCTCTATGATGGAGCTCTTTCCCGGCGATGAGCGCATCGTCGACTACGAGTACCAAATACAATACGGGTATCTGATCACTCACTGGGAGCAGATCTTGGACAGGTGGCACCGTGCCTAGGGACGAGGATCGCCTTATGGCGCTCCGCATGCTGCCGATGCTCTTCAAGAGTCACCAGTTCGCTCAAGAACGCGCGGAAAAGAAGGATCGACCTGAATACGCCGTCGTCTGCCTACCCACCGACAAATGGGACGACGTTTTCGAAAAGACCCGTCGCTACCCCGGATGGGTGATCGTGTTCGTCGTTACCCCACCTTACATACGCTGCGACACTCGGCGGCGGTGGACTGGTTAGAGGCGGGCGTGCACATCAAGGCCGTTGCCGATCTGCTCGGGCACTCGTCGATCGCGATCACCGGCGACGTGTATGGGCACACCTCCGACGACACTGCGCGCGCGGCAGTCGACGGCCTGGCGGCCAGGCTCGGGCTGTAATCGCCTCCAGCCTCAGATCGGCAGATCTTCCTCGACGGTTACCTCGAAAATGTGGTCACGGCTTTCGTAGGGTTTGGGCATATCGACGCCGTCCGCGAACAGTTCGTCCACAGCCGCTGGGTCGTCGGCGTTGAAATCATCGGGGACCTCGATCCGGTATCTCTCCAGACGGTCTTTTCGACGAGAAGTAGGAGACTCCGCACCTAGCCCTCCTTCGCTATGTTTCGGTGGTTGGCGTATGCGTTGGCGTAAAGGCCCACTTTCGGCCTCGCCAGACGGCCAAATACACCTCTGACTTCGTCCTGCCGACAGGATTTGAACCTGCGACCACTTGACCCCCAGTGTCGTTTTCGGTGTTCGTGCGTGTTCCTCCACTGCCCCGAATGGCCGAGTGGGCCGCAGTTTCCGCATACCGAAGGAACACGTGCGGATACGGGAAGCTGCACGCCGTTGCCATCCGCGTTGCTATCCGCACCTACCCGTTGACACCGCTGGACCGCAGACTGGACCGTCGTAGTCTGGCGCCCGCCGAGGTCACCGGGGATTGCAGCGGTCACTTTTGACCGACAATGTCGTCGGTTGGCCGTCGGGTTTCCCCGACCTTCACCAACTGGCCTCACCGGCGGTGAACGGTCCGGGGGCCCCTCGGGCTTCGTAATAGCCGCGCGGATCCCCAAGTCTTCGCCTGTGGGCAAGGCCAGTGGGCAGGTGGCGAGCGGACGCGCGCGCGGGTCGCACGCACCAGCCAAAATGCCGAGCTGAAACTGATCATCGCGATATTCAATATGAGCGTCATCACCAGAAAGGTGGCCAACTTGAACTTTTGGTTGTTGTAGCGGCGCAGTCGCTGAGCGACCTTGTCTGCCTGGGAGTTTCCGGGTGCTCGTCGCGATAGAGCAGAACGGACGCCGGGATCATGATGATCGTGATGAGCTATCTGGCCATCAATAGCGGGAACTGACTGTTCTTACCTACATGAGATGGCCGCAGACCCGTGAGGGGGCACGAGTCAGCAGAATCTCGGCGCGCAACATCTAGATGACTGCATATGACAAACGTCAGCAAACCTATTGAGATGAGCGGGGTGGCGCCACACGAATCCCTTCGGGTCGCTGCGTCGCGAAGGGCCCTCAAGATGGGCATCGCCAGGAAGGAGCTCATTATGAATGTTTCCCCCCCGTTACGTATTGGCGACGGGGAAAGTGTGAATGGATTCTTATTAACCAACCCCATCAACGTAAGTTTATTGTACTCATTGGTCAGAGTGCTGGAGGCGGGGGTCCGGGCGACCGGGGCCCCACGGTCCTGGCCTCCAGCACGCTGTTGTGGTGGGACCCGATCAACAATTGGGCGATCGGGTTGGTTTACAACCCAATCTTTGGCACTTTCCCGGATTGGCCGTGGTTCAACATCTCTCCGGTCATCGAGCCGCTGACTTCGTTCGTCTACGCGCCCTATGTCTTGCTTCCCTACTTCCTGGCGATGCCCATCTTGAGGGCCCTTCAGCGACGCAGCGACCCGAAGGGATTCGTGTGGCGCCACCCGCTGATCTCGATAGGTTTGCTGACGTTTGTCATCGGCGTCATCTGGGATGCCGCGCAAGAGATTCTGCTGACTCGTGCCCAGTTCCTCACATACAGCCATGTCATCGAGTTCGGCTCGATAGATGTAGGTAAGAACAGTCAGTTCCCGCTATTGATGGCCAGCGTGCTCATCACGATCATCATGATCCCGGCGTCCGTTCTGCTCTATCGCGACGACACCGGAAACTCCCAGGCAGACAAGGTCGCTCAGCGACTGCGCCTGCACGCCCGCCACCCCAAGTTGGCCACCTTTCTGGTGATGACGCTCATCCTGAATATCGCGATGATCAGTTTCAGCTCGGCATTTTGGCTGGTGCGTGCGACCGGCGCCGCGTCCACTGTGGCCTGCCCGTGGCCGTACCCACAGGCGAAGACTTGGGATCCGCGCGGCTATTACGAAGCCCAAGGGGCCCCCGGACCGTTCACCGCCGGTGAGGCCAGTTCGTGGCAGATCGGGCAACCCGACGGCCGACCGACAGACATTGTCGTCGAGACCGACCGCTGCAATCCCCGGTGACCTCGGCGGGCGCCAGACTACGACGGTCCAGTCTGCGGTCCAGCATGTCAACGGGTAGGTGCGGATGCAACGCGGATAGCAACGGCGTCCGCTTTCCCCGTATCCGCACGTGTTCCTCGGTATGCGGAAACTGCGGCCCACTCGGCCATTCGGGGCAGTGAGGAACACGCACGAACACCGAAAACGACACTGGGGGTCAAGTGGTCGCAGGTTCAAATCCTGTCAGCCCGACCAAGTCAGAGGTGTATTTGGCCGTCTGGCGAGGCCGAAAGTGGGCCTTTACGCCAACGCATACGCCAACCACCGAAACATAGCGAAGGAGGGCTAGGTGCGGAGTCTCCTACTTCTCGTCGAAAAGACCGTTCTGGAGAGATACCGGATCGAGGTCCCCGATGATTTCAACGCCGACGACCCAGCGGCTGTGGACGAACTGTTCGCGGACGGCGTCGATATGCCCAAACCCTACGAAAGCCGTGACCACATTTTCGAGGTAACCGTCGAGGAAGATCTGCCGATCTGAGGCTGGAGGCGATTACAGCCCGAGCCTGGCCGCCAGGCCGTCGACTGCCGCGCGCGCAGTGTCGTCGGAGGTGTGCCCATACACGTCGCCGGTGATCGCGATCGACGAGTGCCCGAGCAGATCGGCAACGGCCTTGATGTGCACGCCCGCCTCTAACCAGTCCACCGCCGCCGAGTGTCGCAGCGTATGTAAGGTGGGGTAACGACGAACACGATCACCCATCCGGGGTAGCGACGGGTCTTTTCGAAAACGTCGTCCCATTTGTCGGTGGGTAGGCAGACGACGGCGTATTCAGGTCGATCCTTCTTTTCCGCGCGTTCTTGAGCGAACTGGTGACTCTTGAAGAGCATCGGCAGCATGCGGAGCGCCATAAGGCGATCCTCGTCCCTAGGCACGGTGCCACCTGTCCAAGATCTGCTCCCAGTGAGTGATCAGATACCCGTATTGTATTTGGTACTCGTAGTCGACGATGCGCTCATCGCCGGGAAAGAGCTCCATCATAGAGACTCTGTCTTGGGGTTTCTGCTGGTGGAAGCGATGTCGGTGAATTTCGCTGTGGGCGGTATCGACTCGCTCAAGTTCGAATCTGCCTGCCGGGGAATCGATCCATAGGCTGTAGCAGAAGTCGACTATTTGGCCACGGAACATCGCGCTTCGCATGGATAGATCTACGCGGATGTCGCCGATCGAGCCTAGTTCGAACGTCAGTTGGTCGCGGTAGAGGTCACCGATCGATCGTTTCGGGGTCGTAACCAACCATCGGCTGCAATCCTATTAGGCCTGCCGCACCTGCCGTTCGACCTTGTCCAACTTGTCGTCCAGTTCTCTGAGGGCTTCGGTGAGCGCGGTCAGTCCTTCGGCGAGAAGCTTGGTTGTCGGGTTCTCGGTGGATCGTGCGACCGCGCGACACTTGTTGCGTGCTGTGACAGCCCAAGGCGCTGCGTTGCTCATGGCGGCACCGTATGCGCTCGCACCGACAGCTAGCCCACACCCTGCTACGGGCTAGTCATCCTAGGAGGTCAAGCGGGTGAGGGGACTGGAAGCTACCTCCGCCAGGATTCTTGCGTTGTTCACTGGCTAGCTATCGATTAGACCGAGGTCGGCGTAGAGATTGTTGCGGTCGGCTACAGCGTCAGGAAGGGGTACGTAGATCGGGTAGTCGTGGAGCAGTCCTTTGCGCAGCCGGAAGGTAAAATTTGGAAGGTTGGCGGCCACAACACGTTCACGCAGGCGCAGCGTATCCGGGGCCAGCATGTCACGGGACGAGCTGTATACGTATGTGACGGGCAGCCCGTGCAACGGACCGTACAGCGGGCTCACTCGGGGGTCCTTGGTGTCGAGGCCGCCCGCCCACAACTTGCCGTACTTGGCGGCGTTGGCTGGATCGAGCAGAGGATCGCTAATGCTGTCGAGTCGAGAGTCGGTTGTGGAGACATCGAGCCACGGGGCGAGCATCACAAGTCGGCTCGGGGTCGTCGCCCCCCTGTGCACCAATTCCTGCATCGCAAGCAGAGCTAGCCCGCCACCAGCGGAATCGCCGAGCACGCTGACGTGATCTGCTCCGTGCGCGCCGACCAACGTTTCGAGAAAGTTCGCCATTCGCGGCACCTCAGTTGCCGCCGTCCCTTGCGGCGACAGCGTGTAATCGGGCACTAGGACAGTCGCGCCTGTGTAGCGAGCAAGGTTGGTATAGGTCCACCAGTGGAAGATGGTGGCTTGGCCGACGTATGCGCCCCCGTGGATCGCAACAACGAACTTTCCGCTTGGTCGGCGCGGCGTGAATGTCACAACACTCATGTTTTCAAAGTCGTTACACGACTTCTCCAAACCGAAATTGAAGAAGAATGGTGGTATGCCGTTGGTGAGCAACGGAATTCGCTTGGGGACAATCGCGAGCAGGCCCCCATTGAAGGGGGAGATCAGCGCGTCGATGATAGTGGCGACGAACGCCACGACGTGATGTGGCAGGGAAGGTCGGCCCGCGTATAAGTCCTGCGAGGTGGTGTGTGAGTCGAAGCGCGTCATCCGGGCATGCCGATTTGGGCGTTGTTGCGTGGCGGTCCGGGGATCGGACCGAACAGCCATTGTTTGAGCCCGTCGGAGTTGAGCAGCAGACCTTGATTCCCGTACTTGAACGGGTTCGCCCCGGTGTCGGCGATGAGGAATGGCGGCCGGAATTCAGCAGGCACCTCGGGTAGGCCGAGTTCTTTGCAGTACGCCCTGCCTCCGGTGGTGGCTGCGACCTTGGGTAGGTCCTCGGGCCATCGATAGCGTTCGGTACCCATCGTGAGGCTCGCATTGAACATGATGTGTGAGTATTGCGGGCTTCCCGCAGTGTTGAAGGGGACGAGGCCGCCGATCGTGCAACCGAGAGACTCGTGGTACAGCCCGAGCAGACTGGTCGTCGGAACGAGCACACTTAGAGTGTCGGTCAGCGCTTGTCGGTCGCCGCCGATCACGTCGTTGCCGATGTCGGCCAACCCGATTGAGCTGATGAGGAATTCGTCGAGATGTTGTTCCTCTTCGACGATCGAGTTGCTGAGCCGGGTGGAATGGTCGAATGTGGCGATGAGGTCGGGTGCCGCATCGCCGTACGCGGTGAACGTCGGTACCGCCGTTTCGATATCATGCGCCAGGTTCGGCAGGCTCGAGTTGATCTTGGCCAGGAACGCGTTGAAATCCGATAGCGAACGGCCGATCTTCTCGCCGCGACCGTTGAAGGCCGTGGCCACCGCGCCGAGGGTCTCAGACAGCTTCGCCGGGTCAATCTTGTTCAATACGGTGACGAGACGTTGGAACACGGTGTTGACCTCGGTGGTGACGTGTTGGCCCTGGATCACCTGCCCCCCATGCAACTTCTGTGATGAGGGATCTTTCGGTGGGACAAGCTCGACGTACTTGGCACCGAACACCGTCGACGACGTGATGTCCACGCCGACATTGCTGGGAATCAGGTTCAGTTGACTCGGGTTCATGTCGAGCTTCAGCACCGCGCCGCCGTCGGGTTTCGTCGCGATGGAGGCAACTCGACCAACTTCCACGCCCCGCATCTTCACCTTGGCGTCGGGGTTCATCACCGGCCGGCACGATCTGAGATCACCGTGACGGGAACGGTTTTGGTGAAGTCTCCCCGGAAAAGTCCAACTGCCAGCGCGATGGCCGCCACGATCGCCAACACAGTGCCCAAACCGGCTAAAGCGCGTTTGGTCTCGCTAGGGCTCATGCCGCCCTGATGTGCGTGTTTGCACGGGTGGCAATGGCTGCATGCCAATTTGTATACGCGCACGGAAGGTCCCGCGTGGTTTTTCTAGAAAAATATTCTATTAAATCGAATGCTCTAGGCTCCGGCCATGACCGGAGCGCGTCGAGGCCGCCCGCGCAGCCCCGAGGTTCATAAGGCGATTCTTAACGCTGCGATCGAAGTCGTGAGCGCACACGGTTACGCCGGGACTTCGATGGACCGGATTGCGGCGCGCGCAGGTGTGGCACTGCAGTCCGTGTACTTACGGTGGCCGAATAAAGCGCCACTGGTCGCCGAAGCGATAATGAGCATGTACGGCGCGGGCGTGGTGCACGAGGTGCCGATCAGCGATGACATTGCCGCTGACATGCGAGCGTGGTTGCGCCAGAACACTGCCGAGGTCCTGGGGCCGTATACGGGACTCTTGCGTTCTTTTGTCGCAGCCGCTGCGGAAAACGCTGGTGACAGTGATGAATTGTTTCAGCAGCTAGGCGAGCCATACATCGCAAGCATCTTGCGACGGTTGCGTCATGGAGTCGCGACCGCACAAGTGCGCCCCGACGCCGATTTGGAGTCGGTCGCCGACGCAGTTATCGGCGCGAGCCTGTATCGAGTGATGGCGGGGACAGCTCACCCGATGACACGATGAAAAGGTTCGACGGCCTCGTCGAGGCGCTGACCAGAGGGATCGAACTCAGCGACCCGCCGACCGCCTAGCGGGGCCTTCACAAATAACAACAAATGCCGATCGGCTGATTCAAGGGCGTATCAGTCGTACATTCGTTGGCAAGAACAGCGCGGGAGACCTCCTTCTTAACACTGCGAGCGATGCCTGACGAACTGCCCGGCACGGGGGTTGTTGTTGCGGGGCGGCTTGGAGCTACCAGGTATTCTGCCGCTGCCCACATCGTATGTTGGGCACATTTTGGGCACACTCACTCAGGGTCCACGGAGGTCAATTCTGGTGAATCACACTCCATGTCGTTTCGCAGCTCAGTGCCGGTTCGGCTCAGAGACCAGCACCCCGAAACGGGTTCGATTCGGTCACAGTGTTGTTTTTCGGGGTCCGCCGAGGGTCAGCCGGTGATGACAGGGTAGGCGAGCCCATCCACGCACGCTCGCGGTGTGGGCCTTGGCCGCCTGGTCGTAGTCGACTTCCCAATCAGTCCAACGGCTGAGCACTTCCTCGAGAGCCACGCGCGCTTCCATCCGGGCGAGTGCCGCACCGAGGCAGAAATGCCGGCCCTGCCCGAAGCTCAGATGCGCGCCCTTGCGATGGATGTCGAACATTTCGCCATCCGTGAAGTGCGGCTCATCGCGATTGGCCGATCCGTTCAGGAGCATCACGACCGTACCCTCGGGCGCTGTCTCACCGTAGTACTCGATGTCCCGTGTGATGTATCGCGCCTGTACCGGCGACGGTGCCTCAAACCGCAGCACCTCCTCGATGGCCCGAGGGATCAACAAATGGTCCGCGGCAAGCTCTCGGCGCTGGTCAGGGTGGTCGGCGAGCAGCTGGCCAATGAATCCGATCGCCGGGTCGTCGTCTCGTTTCCCGCGCCGGCGACCATCATCGAGTAGGTGATTACCTCGGCGCGCGTCAGTGGCCGTGCATTTCCGTCCTCTTCCTCTGCCTCAGCGTTGAGTAGCTCGGTCATCGGGTGGTCTGACGGATGCTGCGCTGGCCATTGAGTAGTGGGGAAGGTCTCGTTCAGTTCCCTGTTCGGAACGTCTTCCTGGTCCATCATCGGTGGCGGCTCCCGTCCTCCAGCGTGATGATGGAGTCGGTTCTCTCGCGGATCGTCTCCTGGTCCGCCTCGGGAATTCCGAGAAGATAACCGATCGTTTGCATGGGCATCAGCGCGCCCAGATCTTCGATGAAGTCGGATCGGCCCGTGCCAACCAGCGGATCGAGTGCCCGTGCGCAGTACTGTCTGCCAGGCTCGATCGCTTCCATGCGCCGCGGGGTGAACACACCCGACAGCAGTCGCCGGTGCGGATCATTGAGCGGCGGGTCCTCCACAAGATGATCCCTGGCGGCACCTCTACGCCCGAGAAGATAATGTCGGCGGTAGTTCCTCGGCCAGAGCGAAACGTGTCCCAATTCGTCAGCGCAGGGGCGACATCGTCGTATCGGCTCAGCGCGTAGAAGTTGTGCTTCTCGTTGTAATCAGACCGGCGCTTCGTTTCCGGAAGTGGTTTTTCCAGATCGGGTACGGATTGTCATCGATTTCGAAGTCATACGGGTCGTAGTACAAGTCGACCGGGTGCGCACCTGTAATTATTCGTCCCCCTTCACAATGCCTCGCCCGGGACTTGCGAGCGAACCAAAGATTTGCTCCGCGAAGGCTACCAGTACCTCGTAGATTGGGTCAACGTGAATGTGCGACCCAATGAGGACATCGGCCGTGAGCAGGACGTTGCCGAGGCGGTGACTTGAACGGGTGGGTTCTTGTTGCCGGCCGTTTTCGGGCAAGTGGCTCAGGTCAGGGGCTCGTGTCGCTCGGATCCCCGGTGCCAGCACCTGCTCGGTGTCTAGGAAGCGCGGTGGAATGTCGGGTACGGCCAAGAGCAGCCCGGCGACGATGTCTGCGAGGTGCTCGCGGCTAGTGTCGAAGTCGCCGCGTAGCCAGCCAGCGATAACTTCCATAGCACCGCTCACGAGGGCAAACGCAGCGAGATCGGTGTCGAGGTCGCAGGCTGCGACAGCGCCGAGCGGTTCCTGATCATCGCGGCCATGGCGTTGGAAATCGCCCGTGTCCTGTCCAGGCGGGCGTGCTGCAGAACTTCGGAGGTATGGGAGCGCAGGAGCAGCTGGCCGCGGGCAGGGCGCGGTCATCCATCAGCTTGGCGGAAAACGGCGCCGACATCATCGCTGTGGACATCTGCGGGCCGACCGACAGTAATCCCTATCCGCTGGCCAGCTCCGAGGACCTTGGCGAAACCGTCGCCCTCGTCGAAAAGACCGGCCAGCGGGCACTGGCTGTCGAAGCCGATGTGCGCTCGCGCGAGCAATTGCGCGCAGCGGTCGATGCCGGAGTCACTAAGCTTGGCGGTCTGCACATCGTAGTGGCGAACGCCGGCATACTTCCGATGGCGATGGGTGATCCGCGCGGGATGGACTTCGTCGACGCCGTCGACGTGGATTTCGTCGGTGTTGTCAGCACAGTCGGCGCGGCACTCCCCGTGCTGGGCGCCGTCGTCGATCGTCGTGACGCGTTCGACGGCCGGGCTGATGCCGGCTCGAACAACACCGCGACAATGGACCTGGCGGTGCGGGCTATGGCTGGTCGAAGCGCACACTGGTTGGGTACACCGAATCGCTGGCGCTGCAGTTGGCGCCGGAAATGATTCGTGTCAATTGTGTGCATCCGACCAACTGCAACACCGATCTCCTGCACAACGACGGGATGTATCAAACCTTCCGACCCGATCTGACCGACCCACGTCGCAAGGACATGGAACCTGCGTTCGCCCAGTTTCAGGCCATGCCGATTCCCTATGTCGAACCAGTTGACATCTCGAACTTGGTGCTCTTCCTGGCCTCCGACGAGGGGCGTTACATCACCGGCCAGCAGATTCGTGTGGATGCCGGATCACTTCTGAAGTGGCCCAACGGACCGGGGTGATCACAGCGGTGTCGCCAATGAAGGTCGCGGCCGGGTCTGTCGGGGATCGATTCCCTCCCTTTGGAATCCGGCGACCGCGGCCGGGTCGTAACGCCACTTCAGCGGTGCCAGACGGTCCCATGCGGGCCCGAGCGCGCGCACGGCGGCCAGTCGGTGGAAACCCGCTGACGAAGCCCGCTCTGAGCGAGCGCATTTGCACTGTCAGTCGTGGGACTGGGTGGGCACATTTTGGGCACACTCAGGGTCCACGGAGGTCAATTCTGGTGAATCACAATCGATGTCGTTTCACAGCTCAGTGCCGGTTCGGCTCAGGGACCAGCGCCCCGAACCGGGTTCGATTCCCGGCAGCTCCACCAGTTAAGGCCCAGGTCAGGGACATGATTCTCGAGCCTGGGCCTTTCTGCGTCAAGACCCACGGTGCCGCCGATTCGGTCGCGGACGTCATAGCTCCAATCCGCAGCCGGGCGGCGACTTTGCGGGCGGTCTCGTACTCCTGATGCGACAGCTCTGGATGGGCGTGCAGATCGCGGTAGAAGTCCTCCTGCCAGTCTCGTATCGTCGACAACCCGCTGAGCAATGCCTCTACGGCAGTCGATGAATCGGTCATGGTGTTCTCCGATCGCGAACCGATACCGACACGGGGCCGGTACGGGCGGGGTATACCTCGGGCCATGTCCATCGAAACTCCGCTGCTGTTGGCGCTGGACTTCACCGGCACCCTGGTGTTCGCCCTCAACGGCGCGCTGACCGCGGTGCGGGCCGAACGGCTCGACATCTTCGGAGTGATCACCCTTGGCATGTTCACCGGACTCGGTGGCGGCGTGATCCGCGACGTCCTGCTGGATGCCCTGCCACCGGCCACGTTTCTCGATTGGCGCTATCTGGCGCTCGCAGCCGGTGGCGGGCTGATTGCGTTCATCCTTAGCCGCCGGCTGGAACGGCTGGCGACGGCGATTACGGTGCTTGACGCCGTCGGGTTGAGCGTGTTCGCGGTGCTCGGCGCCGATAAGGCGCTGAGCTTGGGGTTTGGCGTGGTCCAAGCGCTGATCGTCGGCACGATCACCGCCGTCGGCGGTGGGACGATCCGCGACGTGATGATCCGACGGATCCCGACGGTGCTCAGTAGCGAGCTCTATGCCATCCCGGCGCTGATCGGTGCCGGTTGCGCCGCGGCAGCCCACGGTTTCGGTTACGACGGCACCCTGCCCGCTTTGGGCGCTGCAGCGGTGTGCTTCGTGATCCGCATGATCGGGGTCCGTTTCGATCTCAATGCGCCCCGCCCGCCCGGCACCGCTGAGGGTGGCACGACGTCGGGCTGAAGTCGCGTGGAACCACGACGCCGTCCGAACGGTACTTGCGAGGTCAGGCCCTTGCGGGTGAACGGCTCAGCTTCACCATGATCGACTGCCTCGTTGCACTTGCGGCACGCTCGAGCAGCTGCATGTGGGCCGGCTCGTCGCGGACCATCTGTGATACCGGGCCCTGCACGCTAACCATGTCAATCGAGGCTCTCGCACCGGCGTCTTCAGCCGTATCGTTCGCGGTAGCGCGCGTCGGCGTCGGCGCGGACTGTCCGTGGGAAGTCAAGGGATTCACCGCGCAGATACCCGGCCACGCCGAGCGCTGTGGCGGTGACGCCGGGATCCAGGCGGCCCCGCTCTGGTCACCGGCGAAACCGGCCAGCCACGGCGCCAGGAACAACGTAAACCCGACCACGGCCAGGGTCAGGTAATCCCGGGTGGGGTCGGCTGCGAGCAGCGACCACACCGCGATCACCGCCGTGAAGGCGCCCAACCCGATCGTGACAGCGACCGCGCAGGCGTTGACTGCACGACCGTGGCTCCCAGCACCACGGTGACAAGGCCGACGACAAGTGCTGCTCTACTGATCCAACGAGCCACCGCACTGGGCCTCGTCTGGCTGCTGGTGTTCTCGTTGATGCCGGACACGGTCGGCGGCCTGTCGTCTACCATCCGATAGCGCCGAGGGCCATCGCGACAAACCCCACCACCCACGCCGTCCATGCGGCTCCTGGATCAGGGGCGAAGCCTGCACCAAGCCAGGGCAGCAGGAATAGTACGGAACCGGACACAAACAGGCCCCAGTGATCGGGGGTCGGATTGCGCACCAGCAGCGACAACAGTCCGAAGAAGGCAATGAACGCAGCGAATCCGAAGGTCAAACCTTCCCCTGCTCGCGTCGATTGACCGCAAGTGATGCCACGACCCCGCCGATGCCCAGCACCAACGCGGCCCATGCCGATAAGCGGTCTAGCCCAACTCTTCACGACAAACTCTTCATCTCACTGCGTGCATATGTGTTTTTGATGTGCCTTGGCGTCGAAGATGCATAACGGCCGGCGGCAAGGTCGCTATGGGTGACCGGCCAGCGAAGCGTCCACCTGGAACGCCTTTGCTGGCTACCCGTGGTCTCTCGGCCAAACACCGCCGCCGCGGTGGCCTGGCTGTGGGCGCGCGTCTCGCCGGTCGGTGTCGGACGACTTGGCAGGTGGTCTGTATCGCCGACCGTCATGCGTCGGCTACCACCAGAATGAGCAGAACCACGAGTAAGACCACATTGACGAGGTCAAATATGGTGGCCCACTTAGATCGTCGCCGACCATGCCGCCGCCGGGCTGGCTCGACCAACGGAGGCCGTTGGTAGGCCTGCGGTGATATTCGGACACGTTGGGTGCTGGTCATTGTCGTCCTTTCGTCAAGCACGGAACTGGGCGAACGTCACCTCGTCGAGGTGGCAGCCACCGTGCGCCGCGGTCTTGCGGGGGCGCGTCTCGATGGCAAGTGCCGGCCGGTAACGGTGGCTGCTGGGCGGCGGTAGCCGCTCCTTGGCGGTGAAACCGGCTGTGGCCGAGGGTGTTTGTGCCCGTACAGCCCGTGAGGCACTGCGTCGAGCAGCGTCACAGCCACGTTGTCCTTGCTCGGAATCGAGTAGGTGCGCTGTTCGCCCGGGTGTGCCCCGATGATGGCGCTGCCCAACGGCGATTGCGCGGAGTACACCTCGATGTCGGCGTCTTCGACGCCGCGCACACCCAACAGGAATGTTTCGATCTCGCCGGTGTCGTCGTAGCGCACGGTCAGCACCATGCCCGGTTCGGCGACCCCATCATCTGGTGGATCCTCACCGACGATCGCGTTGGCCAGCAGGTCATGGATCTGACCAATGCGTGCTTGGCGGGCCCGGTAGGCGGCGACGACGTTGCCGTCGTGATCCATGAAGTCGTCGGGGACTTCGATGGTCGGTTGGGAACGCAGGCCGGCCAGTTCGGCCTGTAGGCGGATGTAGGCCCGCCGTGTCATCCAAACGCCTTGGGTGGTGGTCATTGTGGTGGTGTCCTCTCGTGAGAAATGGGTTGTCGGGCGCGCCCGTTCCGGGCATGGTTCACGCGCGATGTATACCGCGAGGCAGCGAAGGTTCGGTGGCCGGTTCGGCGCAGCGGGTCGAACTCGCGCAGGGCCTCGGGTTGCTTACCGGTGGTGATGTGTTCGGCCAGCAGCCGACCGGTCACCGGGCCGTGCGCCAGTCCCCACATACCGTGCCCGCCGGCCACGCAAGACGCCGCGAGCCAGGTGCTCAGGCGTCCTGCATCTGAACCTGTGATCGTGGTGGGGGCGGCTGTGCTCCGCCGTCAGATTCCCATCGCTGCAGTGCGACGGGGGAGAGCAGGGGATCGCCAGCGCGGCGTGTGCTGGTTCCGAGTAGTTGGTCGGGTGTGGACGCATCGTTGACGCTGGCCGCCGTTGTCACCGCGTTGTAGGCGTGCGCAGGTTCGGTGTGTGGGGGAACCACCAGCAGCTCCAGCCTCCCGAACCGCGGACCGAATAGCGATACGACGTTCGGCCACTCTTGGTGGGCCCCAAGGATTACCTGGTCGCCCTGGTGTTTGATGCTCAGGGGTCCTGGGGACCAGTCACTTTCGTGATAAAGCACGCTGTCGATCGAGCCGACCCGCAACGAGAGTGCTGCCAGAAGTGAGGGCAGTTCGCTGGTCAGTTCTGTGGATCGGGGCCACCACGCGCCTTGTACAAACCCGCACGACCGGTGTGCGGGTTTCAACTGCAGTCGCAGGGTTCCGATGGCCGCCCGGCGCGCTGATGCGTCGACGGTGTTTTCAGTGATTGCTAACATTGTTGCCCTGTCTTGTTGTGGGATCGCGTTTACGACGAGTTGCGTTCGGGCCCGGGATTTGTCGAGCGCACGCGTTCGCCGTCATACTCCATGGTGGTATGAATTTGAGTGACTGGCTTGCAGCAGTCCGACAACGGCGGAGCTGGTCTTTGTCGCGGTAGAACAGCGCAGGATCGGCGAGCTGGTCATCGCCGTGTTCGATAGCTCGCGCACCTTCAGCTTCTCGATATTCGTGCCGAAGGTGCCGTCCTGGCACGCATGTCAGCGGTCATCACGCCCGTGTACCGCGGCGGCGATGAAGGACAGCACGGCGAAGATAAGGAACATCGGCCCGATCGGGTCGAGGTCAAACATGCGGCGACCGCCTCGTTTTGACGCGCTTCCTGCCCGTGCCGGATGCGATCGCCGGCGCGGAGCTCTTGGCTGGGTCGGTGATTGCGCCGCAGTACTCAACCCCTAACTTGCGCGCGCGCCGATGCCGAAACTGCCATCACCGCCATCATGAGGCGACGAGGTGGGCAGCGGACTCGGCAGAGTGTGGCGGTGCGCGCGTCTTCGTCAATGAGCTCGGTGATGACGGCGCAGAGGGTTCTGTTTTGGGCGAGCAGCTCAGTTTCGCGGGCTTGGAGTTCGTGGATTCGGCGGTGGGCCTTGTTCAGTTGGTCGTTGAGTGCAACGCTCGTGGGAGCTGTCGGAGACATAGGATTTCCTCTTAACCATCTGTGGGCGTTATCTTTTGACGGTTTGCGATCTCAAAGGGCTGCGGGCTGGTTCAGATCAGCGATGTGAAGGCCGTAGGGCACTGCTTTGAGCAGCGTGACGGCCAGAGCGGCACCCGTAGGCAGATGGTAGGTGCGGCGTTCACCGGCGCGTGCCCCTGCGATGGCGGCGCCCAACGGGGATTGGATGGAATAGACCGCCATGTCCGCGAATTCGGCGCCATGAACGCCCAGTAGGAACGTATCGGTGTCCCCGGTGGCGTCGTAGCGGATGGTGAGCACCATGCCGGGTTCGGCTATCCCGTCGTTGGGTGGATCCTCGCCGACGACGGCGTTGATCAGCAGATCGTGAATCTGTTGAATCCGTACTTCCCACGCGTACCTCACAGCGGCGGCGTTTTCGTCGGTATCGTCGTCGGCGATTCCGGCGGAGAACAGAAAGCGCAGAGTATCCAGTTCCCGGTGGAGCCGCTCGTGGGCCTGCGGTGAGATCCATACACGTGGCGTAGTGGGCATATCAGTTCCCTTCATGGCTTGCGCCTCGATACAGGTCTTGGTCTTTCGGCGTAGCGGTGCCGCTCTCGAGCGCATCAGGCATGCGCTGACGGGCGGCGGTACAGGCCGTTGTCCATCGAGGCCGCCGGTTTAGGTAGCGGAGCAGGCGCGACGCGAGGTCGGCGCTGTTTATTTGCGTCGTCATGGGTCGGCGAGGGTCGCTGGTGCGTTGCGGTGGCACAGCTGTCGCCGCGCGGATTTCGGCTCTTGCATTCCGTAGGGCATCGCCTTCAGTAGCGTCACGGGCAGGTTGGCCCCACTTGGGATGGAGTAGGTGCGCTGTTCGCCCGGGCGAGCCCCGACGATCGCGCTGCCCAACGGTGATTGCATCGAGTACACGTCGATGTCGGCGTCTTCGACGCCACGCATGCCCAGCAGGAATGTTTCGATCTCGCCGGTGTCGTCGTAGCGGACGGTCAGAACCATGCCTGGTTCGGCGACCCCATCATCGGGCGGATCCTCGCCGACCACGGCATTGGTCAGCATGTCATGGATCTGACCAATGCGTGCTTGTCGCGCTGCGTACTTCGCGAGGAGGTTGTCGTCGTAGTCCATAAAGTCCTCGGGGATTTCGATGTTGGGACGTGTACGCAGCGCGGCCAGTTCGGCCTTTAGCCGCGTGTAAGCCTCTCGTGTCATCCAAACGGGTTCGTTGCTAGTCATTTCGGGGTGTCTCTCTGTTGAGGTAGGGGTTGTCGTCAGGGGCGGGCCGGAGCGGAAGCGCCGCCCCTGACGACTCGGGTCGCCCGTACCGGGCATGGTTCACGGGCGGTGTGGACCGCCGGATTGCGAGGTCTAGCGGCCGGTTCGGCGCAGCGGGTCGAATTCGCGCAGGGCTTCGGGTTGCTTACCGGTGGTGATGTGTTCGGCCAGCAGCCGACCGGTCACCGGGCCGTGCGCCAGTCCCCACATACCGTGCCCGCCGGCCACGTAGACGCCTCGCGACATTTCCCCGATCAGGGCGCGGCCGTCGGGGGTGACCGGGCGCGGACCGACCCAGATGTCGCTGCGCTCGGCCCATCGCACCCCGTCCAGCAACGGGCTGGCTGAGGCGACGATCGCGCCCACCCGTGCCGGCACCGCCGGTTCATACGGGTCGCGAAACTCCATGGTGCCCGACACCCGCAATGCTCCCTGGTAGGGCGTGCACGCCACCCGCACGTCGGGCAGATAGATGGGCCCGGGGATCGGGCGGTCCACGGGCACGGTGAACGAGTAGCCGCGACCGGCCTGCACCGGCACCCGAACCCGGCTGCCTGCCAGCCGGGATAGCCATGCGCCGGTGGCGATCACCGCGGTGTCGGCGGTCAACCATTTGCCGCTGCGCGGATACACCTGGACGCCGCTGCCGGTGGACAGCACGTCGCTAACTTCCAGCGTGCGCATCGTTGCCCCCCGCTCCACGACCGCGCGGCCCAGCGCCTGCACGAACCGGCCAGGGTCGACGAAGCGCTGACCGTTGATGTTCAGTCCGGCGGTGATCGCCGGTGATGCCAGTGGCACTTGTTCGCGTAGTGCGTCGCCGGCCAATCCGGTGACAGACATTGTCTGCCCGACGTTTTCGAGAGCGCGAAGCTCACGCACCATGCGCTCGGCGTGCTTGGTGCTGCGGAACAGCGCGGTGATCGGCGCGTCGGTCACCGGCGCGTCGACCCCGTTGGCGACGAGCACGTCGAAGGCTTCGATGGCTTCCTCGTTGAGTGGCACGTTGGCGCGCACCGCGCGTTTCCACGACGATCGGCGACAGTTGGCGGCGAACTGCATCAAGAAGACCCCGAGCGCGGAGTCGGCGGCCAGCGGGATGTGCAGTGGGGCGGCCGGGTCGAGCAGCGAGCGCATCCCGTAGCGCAGCACCGCCGGTGAGTTCAGCGGCAGGGTCAATGCCGGTGAGATCCAGCCGGCGTTGCCCCAGGAGGCGCCGGCGGCCACGCCGGTGCGGTCCACCACGGTGACATCGACTCCGCGCTCCTGCAGGAACCACGCCGTCGACAACCCGACGATGCCCGCACCGACCACGATCGCCGATCGCGGACCGCCGTCAATGCGCTCGACGCCGCCCATCACATACCTCCACAGTTGAACTTTGGTTGTTATCTCCATGGTGGCGTGGACTGACCCCGGAACTGTTTGCTGAAATCGGACAAGCCGCCGATGCCCCGTTGTCCGTATCCGACAACGCTGCGTCGATAAGTACCGGTAGCGCGCGGATGGTGAATTCAGGTTCGGGGTGAAGAGCACCTGAATAAGGAGCGAGCTTGCTATTCTATTTTTTCTGACGTATGGTCGGGGTAGGTGGTTGCCACTTCGAATAAAGGAGCGACAATGGCTGACAAATCTCCGGGCAAGAGTCTTCGAAAGCCCGCACTGTCCCTCAAGGAGCGCCGGGCTGCCAAGCGCGCCAAGGCCGTCGAGTCGACGCCGATTGCGCGGAAACCGAAGCGCTGACGCTAAAGCGAGTTTTCCAGGCGGTTTCGAAGAATGCGGCAGAAATTCCGACATGAGTCGTTGTTGATGTGAGTACGGCTGATTAATGGCGCGGCCGGAACTCGGCACGGACAGTTCGATCATCGTGGCCAGCCGTTTTTTGGCGTCATCCAATTGCAGGTTGGGCGATGTCAGCCAATTTGGGTAGCCGGTAACGCACGGTGTTCTCGACGTTGCCAAGTCGAGCCGACGCCGCCTACCGACCTGGACGGCGTATGCGGCGGGTGTCGACACGGAGTACTACGGAGTAGGACGCCGGTCTTCCTCGTCACAATGTGTTCTTCAGCCGCCTAGTCTTTGCGCGACAGGGCCGCGCGCGGACACTCGGCGATGGCCTGCTCGGCGAGCGTCTCCTGCTCGACCGGGACGGGGTCGGCGGTGACCATGGCGTATTCGTCATCGTCGAGTTTGAACACCGCAGGGGCGATTCTCACGCAGACGGCATTACCTTCACAGCGATCACGGTCCACTACGACACGCATGGCTCCTCCTTCACTTCGTCTTGAGCGACCTGCCGGCTATTTCGGCCTAGCCGGGTTCTTTGTCACCTCGACGAAATCGCAGTTGATGACGACCCGGCCACGAAATGTTCGAGACTGTCGGGGGTTCACCACCGTCCCGAACGTGGTTTGCGGCGATCCGTGCCCCGGCGATGGTTTGGCTCACTGCCGGACACCCTTTTCGATCCGATCGCCGAGGTCGCGGTCGATGTTGCGCCAATAGTCGAAGGCGCGTTGCAGTACCGGCTCGCCGACGCCGGCCCGCAGATGGCCAACGACGTTGTCCACCAAGCGGTCCCGCTCTGCATCGTCCATCACGTCGCGCACCAGGGTGCCGGCCTGGCCCCAGTCGTCGTCCTCGGCGCGCAGCGTGTAGGCGGTGCGCACCATGTCACCGTCGGTGTGCCAGCCCGCGGGTTCCCCGAATCGCGCGGTGTCGGCGAGCGGGCCGCCCTTGGAGTTGGGCGCGTACACCGGGTCGGTCGCCAGCCGGTAGCGCATGTGGCCGGCGGTGCTGTAGCTGTGCACCGGCGAATGTGGTGCGTTGACCGGGAGTTGGTTGTAGTTGGCGCCGATGCGGTAGCGGTGGGCGTCGGCGTAGGCGAACATCCGGCCCAACAGCATCTTGTCCGGGCTGGGCCCGATGCCGGGCACCATGTTGGACGGCTCCCAGGCGCCTTGTTCGATCTGGCTGTGATGGTCGGTGGGGTTGCGATCCAGGGTCAGCTTGCCGACCTCGATCAGCGGGTAGTCGGCGTGCGGCCACACCTTGGTCAGGTCGAATGGGTTGAACCGGTAGGTCTTGGCCTCGTCGAAGGGCATGATCTGCATCTTCAGCGTCCAGCTCGGGTGCTCGCCACGATCGATCGCCTCGAACAGGTCACGGGTGTGGTGGTCGGTGTCGAGCTTCACCAGCTCGTCGGCCTGGGCCTGGGTCAGATTCTCGACGCCCTGGTCGGTGATGAAATGGTATTTGACCCAGAACCTTTCGCCGTCGGCGTTGATCCACATGTAGGTGTGTGAGCCGTAGAGGTTCATGTGCCGCCACGTGGAGGGGATGCCGCGATCGCCCATCAGGTAGGTGACCTGGTGTGCGGACTCCGGTGAGAGCGTCCAGAAGTCCCACTGCATGTCGTGGTCGCGCAGGTTGCTGTCGGCGCGGCGCTTTTGCGAGCGGATGAAATGGCCGAACTTGAGCGGGTCGCGGATGAAGAAGATCGGGGTGTTGTTGCCGACGATGTCGTAGTTGCCCTCGGTGGTGTAGAGCTTCAGCGCCCAGCCGCGGGGGTCGCGCCATGTGTCTGGGCTGCCGCGCTCACCGGCCACGGTGGAGAACCGGATCACCGTCTCGGTGGTGGTGCCGGGCTGCAAACACCGCGGCTTTGGTGAAGGCGCTGACGTCATTGGTGACCTCGAAGCGCCCAAAGGCGCCGCTGCCCTTGGCGTGGGGTTGGCGTTCGGGGACGCGTTCGCGGTTGAACGCCGCCATCTGTTCGATCAGATAGTGATCGTGCAGCAGGATCGGTCCGTCGGGGCCGATGGTCAAAGAGTGCTCGTCACTTTCGACCGGGATGCCGGCATCGGTCGTCGTCGGCGGTGTGGGTCGCGTGTCGGACATGGTGGTGCCTTTCGGTGGGTGGCTGGTTATTCGGATTCTCGGAACCGGTGTGTCCGGCAACTCATCTCACTGCACAGCGCCTCCGTCAGATTCCCATCGCTGCAGCGCGATTGGGGCCAGCGGAGGGTTCGTTGCACTGTGCACGCCGTTGCCGAGTGGCTGGTCGGGAGTGGAGGAGATCATTGGCGCTGCCCGCGGTTGTCACCACGCTGTGCGCGTGTATCGGGTCGGTGTATGGGGCTGTCATGAGCGCGATCAACGTTCCGACGTGCGGCCCGGATGCTGATGCCCGTCGCCATTGCCAACCAGTTGCTCGAGATCGTGTTGCCATCCGTTGGAACGGATACGGTCACAAACTCCCCGCGTGAGGGTGTATAGGGTCGCTGCGGTGGCGGCCACGCTTATCCAGATCACGAGCGCGCCCATTGCTGCTTCCATGGCGGCGCGGGTGGTCGGGGTTGGTGCGGGGACCTGCTCTCCGTTGTGGTCGACCCAGATCTCAACGGGGTCGCCAGTCTTAGCTGTCGATTGCGCCTTGACCGCGCCGGTATGTTCGGCGCCGAGGACTGTCCATCGGGCCGGCACGTCGATGGTGCCTGTTCGCAAGATTTGTTGGGAGGCAGGGACGTCGGTGACCGTGGCGGTCACGGCGTGGCGGTTGTGGGCCTGCTCGGCGTAAGCACGGCGGCTGGAGTCATGGACCGCGGTGCCCACGGCGGCCGCGATCGGAATGGTAAGCAGCGATACCACGATAGCCAGCACGAAGACCAGCGCCTCGATCCGATCGGTGGTGCGGACCAGCGGATCGCGGCCGGCAGTCGCAGCAGAACGGGCCACCGGGGCAGGCGCACGGTGAAGGTGGCCATCGCGACGTCGTCAGCACGCCAGTAGGCGGTCCCGCGTTGATCGTGGCGACCGTGGGGGTTCATCGAAATCCCCTCTCGACGAGTCGGCTTCGGGATCTGGCATCGGTAAGGCGGGGCGGTCGGGTCGCATGCGAAGGCCGCCGCTGGCGTCGCGCCGGTGTATTGAGTGGAAGTCCGCGAGGAACCAGCAGGCCGCGCAACTGACGTCGTCCACGGTGGAGCCTGGAAACAACGGTTCCAATGGGAGTGCCCATGACCTCAGCAATCTCGCTACGCCGGAGGCCTTCGACATCGGCGTAATAAACCGCCATCCTGAACTGCTCAGGCAGCGCCTGCATCGCTGCTTTAATCGCGTTGTCGGGCAGTGCTGCCAGCGCGTCATCTTCGGCCGAGCGCAGCCCTGTTGAGGTGTGCTGCGCATGTGTGGCCAGCTGCTGGTCAGTGATCACCTCGGTCGGGAACTGTGCCGGGCGCCGCTGTCTCTTGCGGTAGTCGTTGATGTAGTTGTTGGTCAATATCCGGTACAGCCACGCCTTGAGGTTGGTGCCCTGCTGGAACGTGTGCAAATAGGCGTAAGCCTTCAGTAAGGTGTCCTGCAGCAGATCCTCCGCATCGGCGTGGTGGCGGGTCATCCGCAATGCCTGCCGGTACAGCGGCCCGAGCAGTGGCGTGACGTCGCGGATGAAGGCTGCGGTCAGTTCGTCTGTGTCACCAGCTGATTCAGCTAGTCTTGAGCTCACGGATCTTCCTTCCACGGTGACATCGACCCGGTCCCCGGTGACCATCACCACCTCCACATCTGAGCATTGGCTAATAATGTCCATGGTGGTGTGAATGGCCACCGTAGGGTTTGCCAGAACCAGACAACGACAGGCCCGCGCTTTGTCGCATTTCGACAGCGCGCATGGTCAGTCGGTGTCGGTGGCCGCGAGTTCGATCATCATGGCCAGCCGCTTTTTGGCGTCGTCCAGTTGCAGGTTGGCGATTTCGGCCATCTTGCGTAGCCGGTATCGCACGGTGTTCTCGTGCACTCCCAACCGCTCCCCAGCCTCGGCGGGATCACCCTGGGCCTGCAGCCACGCTTGCAGCGTCACCACGTATTCGGTGGCGTTGGCCTCGTCGTGGCGGCGCAGCTCGGCCACCGGTCCCCGGTCCGGGGATCGGCCTGAGCGCGCCGCCGTGCGCAGCCGCTGCAGCAGGATGTCGTCCCACGACTCGTCATAGGCCGGAGGCGTGGCGCCCCGGGGCCACACCTCGTGCAGCGCCAGACACTCGTCGGCCTCTTGTCGTGCCGCGACGAGGTCAGCCACCCCGGCAGCCCCGCTGATGCCGGCCAGCAACGTCACCCGCTCAGGCAGCGCCGCTTGCAGACCGGTGACCCAATTGCGAGCCGTCGCCGATGGCTCGCCGGGCAGCAGGGTATAGACCGTGTTGCCGGCCAGGGCGCTGCGGCCCGGCCGGGACCAGCCGAACCCAGTGGTGGCCCGCTCAAACGCCAACAGCAGGGATGCGTCGCGTTCATTGCCGATGAACGCTTGGATCGCGATCACCCGCAACAGGCTGTGCGGTAGGCCCAGGCGGCTGGCCGCTGTGGCGGCATCGGCGGTGCCCTCCAGCAGCCGGATCACCAAGTCGGTTTCGACCTGGCGTTCTAGGTCGGCGCTGGCTCGCGACCGCAACAGGTGCAGGGCCACCGTGCGGGCACCGTCGGCCAACGCGGTGAGCGCGGACCCGTTTAACGGCGCCGTGCACTCCACCCACACCGATCCCATGAGTTCTCGTCCCGAGCGCACCGCCACCACCATGCGTCCGGTCATCCCATGTTCGGTGTCCTGGGTGATGAACAGCGGTTCGTCGGAGGCCGCCATATGTGCGTACACACCACGGGCTTCGAAGAACTCCCGCAACCTTTCCGGTGCCTGTCGCTCGAGGATGGTCGCCACCCGCGCGGGGTCGGCGTGTTGGTGCAGCCTGGAATACGCCAACACGCGCGAGAGCCGGTCCTCGATGATGACCGCGCCACCGGCGGCCTCCGCCAAGCTGTCGGCCAACGCGAACAGATCCGTTGGGCCACGGCCGGATTCGGTTTCGCGTCCTTCCATCACCAAGCCGTAGATGACCGCGGCTAATTCGCTCCACGTGACTGCCGGGTCGACCACCATCACCGCGACGCCCTCGTCCGCGCCTCCGAACGTGGTGTCGTCATCGCCGGCGCGGATCAGCACCACAACCGCGTGCGCCGAGGCTGCCCAGCGCACCGCTTCTTTGACCGAGCGGGCACCGATACCGAGTAATACGTCCCCGATGACCGTGCGATCTTCGGTCACCTCATGCAGGATGACGCTGCGCAACTCCGTTGATCGCGGTATCGGGCAGAAACGCAAGCGGACGCCGTAACTCCCCAACACATTGACCAGGCGGTCTAACGTGACCACGAGCCGCTCCCCATGCCGAACCGATCAACCAGCGTAACCAGGAACCCACCGCACGATCGGCGAATCACAGTTCCGTCGAGGCGGTTTGGCCGCCGAAATCGTCGTCGTTGACGGGATCGTTCCCCGGTGGCGGCGTGAAGCGGATCGGGCCCGTGACTGTCGGCCGCACTTTCGAGGCAGACCGTGGTCACAGCGGGATTTTCCTTACCGCTGAACAGATTTGGCGACGGTGAGCAGCACGACGCAGTCGTCGACCGCGTGCAGGCCGTGGCGGGCGGAGGGGATGACGAGGTGATCGCCGGGGCGCCCGTCCCAAGTGGTGTCGGAACTGGTCAACCGAACGCGCCCGTGCAATACCTGGAGCGTGGCCTCGCCCGGACTTTCATGCTCATCGAGGCTGCTGCCCGCGGTCAGGGCAATCAGTGTTTGCCGCAATGTGTGTTGGTGTCCGCCGTACACGGTGTGTGCGCTGCGGCCGCTGTGGACGTCGTGAGCGGCCGCCAGATGCTGTCGAGCGAGCGCGGTCAGCGAGACCTTATCCATACTGGGTTGTCCCGCTTCTCAGTGAATCGCTGGCGGCGTCAACTGGCGGTGAAGGTCGGCGACATAGCCGTCGTAGGCGGCGGCGACCGCATCGAGGTCGACCTGCTCGGGCAGGTCGTCGGCGCTTTGACGCGCGATCAGATAGGCCGCGGTCGCCTCGACGACACGCTGCTCATCGTCGGCGATCTGCTCAACCACCGCAGGATCGGCGTGCACGCGCACGACCACGGTGTCCTCGTCCTGCACAAACCGGACCAGATAGTCGTGATCGCCGAGCGCCTCGAGGGCCGGCTCATCACCACTCATGTCACTCCTCCTTCGTTTTGTCGCTGCCCGGATCGTCATGCCGCCAGGAGGGCGGCGCCGAGGACGACCAGGGTGGCGAGCTTGAGCGCCTCCAACCCGATGTAGGCGTGGTGTGCCCGTGAGCGCGGTGCATCTTCATCGGCCAGCACGCGGGCCGAGCGCCAGTTGAGCCGGGGCCGCACCAACAGCAGCTGGACAGCGAGCAGCACCGCTGTCACTGCAGCGATGACGACCAGTGGACCGGATGGTCCGGCGACAGCCAGGCATGCCGCGATGACCATCGCCCAGACGACCTCGGCGATGTTGAGAGCCCGGAACACGATGCGCCCGATCGCCAGGCCCACACGCAACTCCAGACCTTCGGCGCGAAACTTCAGCGGCGCCTCCAGGAAGGAGATCGCCAACACCATGCCCAGCCACACCAGCGTGGCCGCCGCAGCCACCCGGATGGCGAGCTCGGTCATGACGATTCACGATCAGGCTTAGATGCGGGTGCGAGGTGCGCCACGCATAAGTCAGGCTCGACGAACGGGTCGAGACGATCCACCGTGACCGGCGCCCGCATCGCGCTTAGCGCGCCCTGCATAAGGCCCAAGTGCAACGAGCAGATCACGTCGCCGTGTTGTTCGGCCAGGTTCTGGAAGGGACAGTGCCGCAACCGGATCTCGCGCGCGCGCCGCCCGTCGGCGGGTTCGGGCTCAAAACCCAAGTCCGCCAGCAGCGCCACGAGTTCTGTGACCGCGCGGGTTTTCGAGGGCGCGCGGGGGTGCGGGGACGAGTCGAGCAGCGCCGGGCTCGTTGAACGGCCCAATTCGGCGGCGATGCCGGCGGCATCAGGCCGACCGGCCACATATCCGGTCAAAATGCTGGCAAGTAGCCGATAGTTGGTCGGCCCTGTGGGGTCCATACGGCGGCTGGCGCGAAACAGGATCGGTGGTCGGCCGCGACCGGCGGAATTACCGAGGACTTGTTCGACGCGGCCCGCGCGCGCCAGCGCGTCGATGTGAAACCGAACGGTGTTGGGGTGCACGCTGAGTTCGTCAGCGATGCTGGTGATGCTGCGCGGCTCGGCCGAGGACCGCAGCAGCGCCAAGATGACGTCTCGGCGCCCCGGGGGGCCCATCCCCGGTTGATGGGTGGCCGCGTCGGTGGGCATCAATCGCCCTGCGGCGGGAGTGCCGCCACCATCGGGGTGTCGGCATCGACGGCACCGAGTTTCGCGGCTCCTCCCGGTGATCCCAGGGGATCGGTCTGTCCGGGCAGGGCGTCGGTGAAGAACTTGACGTTCTCTTCCTGATAGGGCATCAGCGGCTCGGGCAAGTCGTCTTCGTAGTAGATCGCCTCCACCGGGCATACCGGTTCGCACGCGCCGCAGTCGACACACTCGTCGGGGTGGATGTAGAGCATCCGTGCGCCCTCATAGATGCAGTCCACCGGGCACTCGTCCACGCAGGCGCGGTCCTTGATGTCGACGCACGGCGCTCCGATCACGTATGTCATGCACCACGACATTACTCTAATTCCCACTTGTAGGAATAGTATGTGTTCATGACTCTCTACGACGATCCGCACGTAACCGCTGACACCGACGAGTTGGACGTGCGCCAAATACCCAAATCCCAACGGCACCCGATGATCTTCGCCCGCTTCGACGCACTGGCTGCCGGCGAGTCGTTCGTGCTCGTCAACAGCCACGACCCGATACACCTGCGCGAAGAGTTCGCCCGCGACCGGCCCGGCGCCTATGACTGGCGCTACCTGGAGGGCGGCCAGTCCGACAGACTGTGGCGGATCCGGATCATCCGAATAACCGAGCCCTACCTGGCCAGCCTGCTCTGACAGCACCGAGCCAGCAACCGCTGCGCAGAAGGAACACGCGGTGATGACGTTGTCGACTGACTGGTCGCGGCACGGAGAGCACCCTGCCGCTGTTGGCCGATATTCTCGATCACTTTTCCGTCCCCGTCCTAGCCCCCGGCGGAGTCTCCTCCGGACGCGCCCTGGCTGCCGTTCTGGCCGCCGCCGCCTCGGGGCGTGGCTGGGCACCGCATTGTGCGCATGCACTGAAACTCTGTTATCCGACAAGGCGTGCCGCGCACACCTCACCGCGCAGGACACCGACACCGTTAGCACCCGCGTCTACGACACCGTGCATCGGTATCCATGGCCGCCGACGATCCCGGACCGGCTGTTGCGCAACAGATTTACCGACCAATGGCACGGTCACGACGAAAGTGGCCCTCGAGATGCTCAGGAGACGTTGGCAGCAGCCAATGGCCCGAGGATCACCGCGTGGCACCGATCAACGCCGGACAAGGCGTCGCAGTGCTGCGGGACATCCGCCGTGCAGCCGAGGTGATCGATCAGTTGTGCACCGAAGCGAGCCGACTCGATCGCGCCGCACCTAGTCCGTTCCGCGCGCGTATCGCCGGCACCCCTTACGCAATCCTATTTACAGGGCTATGGTCCGTTAAATAGGATCTCTGTAGGGAGTGATGCACGTGGCACCCGAGATGTCCCATCATCCCGCCGTCGTGGGCGCGCCGTGAGCACCGTCGCCGAACTAAAGCCAACTCGGCCGTTCCCGCCGCGGCGGGGAGTCAAGGGGTCGTTTGTGTACAGAGTGGTGACGACCACTGACCCCAAGCTGCTCGGAATGATGTACATCGTCACCTCGGTCGCATTCTTCATGGCCGGCGGATTGATGGCGCTGTTCATGCGAACCGAGCTTGCCGCGCCGGGTTTGCAATTCTTTTCCAACGAGCAGTACAACCAGCTGTTCACCATGCACGGCACGATCATGTTGCTGCTGTATGCGACCCCGATCGTGTTCGGCTTCGCCAATTGCATTCTGCCGCTGCAGATCGGCGCGCCCGACGTGGCGTTCCCGCGCCTGAACGCGCTCAGCTACTGGCTATTCCTGTTCGGCGCGCTCGTCACCGTGTCCGGTTTCCTCACCCCAGGGGGCGCCGCGGATTTCGGCTGGACGGCATACACGCCCCTGAGCGACGCCATCCACTCCCCGGGCGCCGGCGCGGACCTGTGGATCATGGGCTTGGCGGTCGCCGGCCTCGGTACCATCCTGGGCGCGGTCAACATGATCACCACGGTGGTGTGCATGCGAGCGCCCGGGATGACGATGTTCCGGATGCCGATCTTCACCTGGAACATTCTCATCACCATGATCATGATCCTGTACGCATTCCCCTTATTGACCTCAGCGCTGTTCGGTTTGGCCGCCGACCGCCACCTTGGGGCGCACATCTATGACCCGGCCAACGGCGGAGTGATCTTGTGGCAGCACCTGTTCTGGTTCTTCGGTCACCCCGAGGTCTACATCGTCGCGATCCCGTTCTTCGGCATCATCACCGAAGTCGTTCCGGTGTTCAGCCGCAAACCGGTCTTCGGTTACACCACCATGGTTTACGCGACCGTGAGCATCGCCGCCCTGTCCACCGCGGTCTGGGCGCACCACATGTTCGCCACCGGCGCGGTTCTACTGCCCTTTTTCTCATTCATGTCGTATCTGATCGCCATCCCGACCGGGATCAAGTTCTTCAATTGGATCGGCACCATGTGGCACGGCCAGTTGACGTTTGAGACACCGATGCTGTTCTCGGTGGGCTTCATGGTCACCTTCCTGCTGGGTGGCCTGTCCGGGGTCATGCTGGCCAGCCCGCCGATCGACTTCCACGTCACCGACACCTATTTCCTGGTCGCGCACTTCCACTATGTGCTGTTCGGCACCATCGTGTTCGCCACCTATGCCGGCATCTACTTCTGGTTCCCGAAGATGACCGGCCGGTTGATGGACGAGCGGCTGGGCAAGCTGCACTTCTGGCTGACCTTCATCGGCTTCCATACCACCTTCTTGGTGCAGCACTGGCTGGGCAACGAAGGCATGCCGCGCCGCTACGCCGACTACCTGCCCGCCGACGGATTCACCACGCTTGAACATCGTGTCGACGATCGGGGCGTTCACCCTCGGCGTATCCATGCTGCCGTTCGTCTGGAACATCTTTAAGAGCTACCGCTACGGCGAAGTCGTCGTCGTCGATGACCCGTGGGGCTATGGGAACTCCCTGGAATGGGCCACCACATGTCCACCGCCACGGCACAACTTCACCGAGCTGCCCCGGATCCGTTCGGAGCGACCGGCTTTCGAACTGCACTACCCCATATGGCGGAGCGGATGCGCGCCGAATCCCACATCGGGCGACGCCATTCCCAACGGCGCGCAACGCCGGCCGCGGCCCAGCGGTGAGGAGCGCCGAAAGCGCCGACCCGGGCGAACGATAGAGGTGCTAATATAGAGGAAGTGGCTCAGTTAAATAGATTGGGGCATCGGCCATGACGGACACGGGTGGAACAAGCTCAAACGGGTGCCGGCACGACGACGGCTGCGTCGGCAGTGATGTGGGTGACCGACTTGGACCGATCGGTGAACTTCTATCGTGATGTGTTCGGCTGCCGCGTCGCCCTTCGCGAACCGGAGACTGTGCTGCTGTTGGCACGGGACGGGTTTCAGATCTATCTGCACTCCGCGGGCACATCTCGGCGGCCTCGGATTCCCGTCGGTTTCCAATGCTTGATGTGGGCCACCGACAGCCACGCCGAGTTAGAGCGGGTGACCACCCGCCTGCGGCGCTACGATTCGGCTACCTATACGTACATCGAGAACGGTTGACGTTCGTGGAGGGCTGCGATCCCGACCACGGCAGGGTCATCGTCGCATATCCCAGCCCGAGTCAGCTCCCGCGGGCGTTGATCGCGTCGCGGCTTCGTGGTGTGGTACGTGCGGCACCAAGGACTGCCGTCAATAAATGTACCGAATACGGTACCGGCGCATAGCCATTAAGTAGGCACCGGCGCAGGCGTTCAGCCGACGAGGTTAGCGAGGACTGCAGCCTCGCTCAGGTCGACACTCTTCGTGGCGGTGAGCAGCGTCAGCGCGCCCTCTTCGCCAAGTCGTTCAGATGCGCGAATGCCTCCGCGCGGGTCGACTCGCTTAGCTCGTCGCGGTAGCGGCGAGCGAACTCCTCGAACAGTGCGGGGTCGTGGCTGTACCACTTGCGTAGTTCGGTCGATGGAGCGATGTCCTTGCACCATTCGTCGAGATTGGCGCTGGCTTTGCTAACGCCGCGGGGCCAGATGCGATCGACGAGGACACGGGTGCCGTCCTCGGGCAGCACCGGGTCATAGATCCGGCGCGCCTTGACGTTTCGTCGTTGGGTCATGAATCTCCGTTGGGAAAGGTAGTCAGATCGAAGGTCCGCGGCGTCAATAACTCGGCGTAGCCGCGCGCCATCCGCGCGGGTGTGCCGGCAAGACTTTCGGAATCCAGTGAAATCCCCAGTGCGCGAGGGAATGCGGCGGCGGCGACTTCTGCGGCGGCCAGATCCCGATCGGGTGATTCATGCACTAGTTGCAATGCGGCGCTGGAATGCATGGCGGGTTCCTTCCGACAGACGAGAGGTTCGCTCCGTTCACCCGTCGCAGGCGTAGTGGCGCCGGATGAACGGAGGGATGAGCACGGTGGGATCGACTACGCGACAGGGAAGATCGGTGCCCGAGTCGGGTGCGCCGATGCCACGGCGGGTCGTACACGGAGGCCAGACCGGCCCAAGGTCAGCGCGGCCAGCAGCAGCCCGAAGTCGCGCAGCGCCACGTCGTAGAAGCCGGGGTAGCTCAGCAGGTTGACGATGATGCCGGCCAGCCATGCGGCGACGATGTAGGCGGCGTAGCGCGGCTTGATCGCCACGGCGATGCCGGCGACGATCTCGATCACCCCGACCACCAGCATCACCTGGTGCGCGCTGATCGGGCTCAGGTCCACGATCCACGGCGCCAGGTAGACCTCCCACTTGGTGAGCACGTTGGTGAACTTGTCGAGGCCGAACACGATCGGCAGCACCGTGAATCCGATCCGCAGCAGCAGAAACGCGGCGTAGGCCGGATCGGAGCGGGCGCGCTGCAGCACCTCGGAGGGGGTGTGGGCGGCTGAGGCGGGTAGCGCTGAGGCGGTCATCGCAATCTCCTTTGTAAGACCAATCAGAACTAGTTTTAGAATCTGCCCGTCGACACCTATTTGTCAATACTTTTTGGTGTTAGAGTTGGGGCATGTCCATCAACCGCCCCGGCGACCTGGCCGCGCTCAACGGCCTGAGTCACCTGGACGACCCGTTGCGGCGGCAGTTGTACGAGTACGTGATCGAGAGCGACGGGCCGGTTTCGCGTGAGCAGGCCGCCGCCGCCGCGTCGATCGGACGCACCCTGGCGGCCTACCACCTGGACAAGTTGGCCGAGGCGGGCCTGCTGACCGTCAGCTACCAACGGCCGGCGGGGCGCGGCGGACCCGGGGCTGGGCGCCCGGCGAAGCTCTACACCCGAGCCGCGCGGGAAATCACCGTCAGCGTGCCGCCCCGGGACTACGAACTGCTCGCCAGATTGCTCGTCGCATCGGTCGAGCAGGATGCCAGCGGAGCAGTGCGAGCAGCCGTGAACAGCGCCGCGCCGAAGCCGGCAGGCGCGCGGGCGGCGAAACCGGCGGCAACGTCGTTGGGGCGCTGCGCAACTGTGGCTACCTGCCGCGGGCCGGCGATGACGGCCGCATCACCCTGCGAAATTGTCCGTTTCACATGGTCGCCCAGGATCACCGAGATGTGGTGTGTGGGCTGAATCTGCGCCTCGTCGAGGGGGTTATCGCGGGTTGCGGTGACCCGCACGCGCACGCCGAACTCGATCCAGCACCCTGACCGCTGCTGCGTGGTGGTGCACAACGTGAGCCCCCCACATGCACGCCTGTCGCCGCCGCAGGCATCGTCGCTCAGCAGTCCCGCCGACAGCGAGTCGGCGGCGAGTGAAAGCGACGGTCACCATGACGTCCTTGATCGCGGTCGCCGTTCAGCGCGGCTGATCGCATGATCAGCGCGCGGCCCGACAGCCGGTGGGCGGCAGCGATGACACGGCTCGAGCGGCTCTACACCGAGCAGCGGCAAAGCCCGTGGCTCGACAACCTCACCCGCCCGTACTTGCGCGACGGCACGCTGGCCGCCTTCGTCGCCGACGGGATACGCGGGGTGACAGCCAATCCGACCATCTTGGCGAGGGCCATCGAAGGCTCCGATGCCTATGACGCGCAGTTCGCCGTACTCACCGCCGCAGGGCTATTCGCTCGGGGATGCCTATTGGGAACTGGCCATGCAGGACGTCACCGATGCGCTGGCGGTGTTGCGTCCGACCTTCGACAACTCGCACGGCAGCGACGGGTTCGTGTCGATCGAAGTCGCCCCGGAGTTGGCGCGCGACACCGAGGCCACGATCGCCGCGGCCGCCCGACTGCACGAGCGCATCGCCCGCCCCAACCTGCTGGTGAAGATCCCCGCCACCGCCGAGGGCATCCCGGCGATCGCGACGCTGATCGGCGGGGGTTGAGCATCAACATCACCCTGATCTTCTCGCTGTCCCGCTACGAGCAGGTGATCGAGGCCTACCTGCAAGGCCTGGAAACCCTCGCCGCACGCGGCGGCGTTCTCGCGGCGGTCCGCAGTGTGGCGTCGTTCTTCGTCAGCCGCGTCGACACCGAGGTCGACCAGCGGTTGGAGCAGATCGGCGGTGAGGACGCCTTGGCGTTGCGCGGACGTGCCGCAGTCGCCCAGGCACGTCTGGCCTACCAGATTTTCCGGAACCGATTCGCCGGCGAGCGGTGGGAGAAACTCGCCGCACGCGGCGCCCGTGTGCAGCCGCCATTGTGGGCCTCGACGTCGACGAAGAACCCCGACTACCCCGACACCCTCTACGTCGACAGCCTCATTGGCCCCGACACCATCAACACCATGGCCGAGGCCACCATCACCGCATTCGAGGACCACGGCACCGTCGCGCGCACCGTCGACACCGGGATCGAGCAGGCCGAAACGAGTCATGCACGACTTAAGGACAGTGGGAGTCGACATGGACGACGTCGGGCACACCCTCGAAGACCAAGGCGTCGCCGGCTTCCACAAGTCGTTCGCCGATCTGCTTGTCACCTTGGACGCCAAGGCACGACGGGCTGGCGCAGCAATGATCGCCGTTGCGGCGACGCCCGCGCACAACAGTCGTCGGGAATCGGCGCTCTCAGCGGGCTCGTCGACACGCTGAACGTCCTAGGACGAGGTCGCTGAAATGCAGCACCGCAACGAGATTCGGGCGGCGTGCGCGTGCACGCAATACTCCGAAGACAGGGATACGGCACACATGAGCACACAACAGACCTTTGTCATCGTGGGCGCCGGGCTGGCCGGCGCCAAGGCAGCCGAAGCGCTGCGCACCAACGGTTTCGGCGGCAAGGTCATCCTCATCGGGGACGAGGCCGAGCGCCCGTATGACCGCCCGCCCGCTGTCGAAGGGTTATCTGCAGGGCAGCACCGAGCGGGAAAAGATCTACATCCATCCCGCGCAGTGGCACGTCGAACACGACATCGACCTGCGTCTGGGCACACGAGTCACCGAAATCGACTGCGCTGCACACGAAGTGAGCACAGCGCCGCGGAGAGACGCTGGGCTACGACAAGCTGCTCCTGACGACCGGTTCGTCGCCCCGGCGCCTGAGGTGCCCGGGGCCGACCTGGCCGGTGTGCATTACCTGCGCAGGGTCGCCGACAGCGACGCACTACAGGCGGCGTTCGCCGCCGCGCAGCGGGTGGCCATCATCGGGGCGGGCTGGATCGGCCTGGAGACCGCGGCCGCCGCCCGGGCCGCCGGCTGTCACGTGACCCTCATTGAGCGGGCAAAGCTGCCCTTGCTGGGCGTCCTCGGCGCGGAGGTGGCCGAAACCTACGCCGCCCTGCACCGCGCGCACGGTGTCGAGCTGCGGCCGAACGCCGGCGTGGCCGAAATCATCGGCGCGAGCGACAAGGCGACCGGCGTGCGCCTGGCCGACGGCGACGTCGTGGCGGCCGACGCGGTCGTGATCGGCGTGGGCATCATGCCCAACACCGAACTGGCCGCCGCGGCGGGCCTGCCGATCGACAACGGCATCGTCGTCGATGAGCACCTGGCCACCACCGACCCCGACGTATTCGCCGCCGGCGATGTCGCCAACGCCTACTACCCGCTGCTGGGCACCCACCTGCGCCTCGAGCACTGGTCGGCTGCCCTCAACCAAGGACCGGTCGCGGCGGCGAACATGATGGGCACGGTCACCTCCTACGACCACGTGCCCTACTTCTTCTCCGACCAATACGACTGTGGCATGGAGTATTCCGGCTACGTCGGGCCGGACGGCTACGACGCGGTCGTCTTCCGCGGCGACGTCGCCAGCGGCGAGTTCATCGCCTTCTGGATGCGCGATGGGCGGGTGCTGGCCGGCATGAACGTCAACACCTGGGGTGTCACCGATGCCATCGAGGCGCTGGTGCGCTCCGGTGCGCGCCTCGACCCAGCGAACTGGCCGACCCCGACGTGCTCTTGATGACCTGACCGGTTAGCTCTTCGCGCACAGCGCCCACAGCGCGTGCAGACGGTGGTCACCGAGTCGGCCATCAATCACGCATTGATCTTCGCGAAGCGTTCAACCTGGCGATGCACAGTTCTGGTTCGACGAACGGGTCGAGCCTGGCCGACAACCCTCGGCTTTGTGTGGCGGGTTTACCACCGGCGGCCGCGGCGTGGTCAAGCAGGCCCTGCAGCAGTCCCAGGTGTATGCCGCAACCCACCTCGGGGTGGGCCCGGGCCAAATCCCGTACCGGGCAGCCGCGCAGCCGAATGACCCGTTCACGTCCGACGATCTGCTTGCTGTCGGCCGACAGCGATGCCATTGGTTCGGATTCAGCAACCAGTTCGGGGTCGAACCCCATCCGGTCGAAGACCTCCGTGGCGAGCGCGGCTCCTCGATCCAGCGGGGCATCGGCCGACGCAGTATCCGTATCATCTTGACCCGCAACGGATTCGTCCTGTGCAGCCCGCGATCCGGTCCGCCCACTGCACTCCGACGCGCTGAGCACGACGAGCACGTGCCTCCGTTGTCTCTCCGAGCTCCATCGCGAGAATCTCGGCGAGTATCCGATAGTCCAACCGCTCCTCGACCGCGCGGTATCCAGTGCGCGGACGACCCACACCGGCCCGGTTCATCCGGGTGCGCTCGATCGCTCCCTCGTCACATAACGCGTCCAGGTGGAAGCGCAAGGTGGTGACGTGCAACCCGATGCGCGAAGCGAGTTCGACGGCGTCAATCGCGCCGCCGTGCGCACGCACCATCTGAAGCACTCGTTCACGTTGCCGGTTGCGCGGCAGGCGATCTCGTCGACTGCGCCCGGCCTTGGAGTCTGTTTTTTCGTCCACCTGCACCCTTACTCTTCTTATATTTAACGGATATACTTCCTTTATATTAGCAGTGTGGCGATGAGAAGAGCAGAACATGACCGCCGATGGCGCCCACAAGGTTGTCGGTGACCTACCGCAGACCGAATTCACGCCGACGCACACCGACTTTGCCGGATTCCTCCTGCCGTATCAGTGCGCCATTTCCGCAATGACGACCAAGGTCAATATCGTCAAGGACGAACTCACTCACGCCGATCACTATTGCCCGATCCGCCACGTCACATCCCGGCTGAGACCGCCCGACAGCATCCTGGGTAAGGCCGTGCGCATCGGCTGCCCGTCCACCTTCGACGACATCCGCGCGAACATCCTCGATATTGCCGGGGTCCGCGTCACCTGCGGCCTCATCTCGGATACTTACCGGGTCGCCACCCAGCTCAGTCGGCAAGCCGACCTCGCCGTGATAGAGGTCGAGGATTACATTGCCCACCCGAAGCCCGGCGGCTACAAGGGCTTTCACATGATCGTCGAGGTCCCGGTCTATCTGAGTGACCGCGTCGAGCGGGTGCCTGTCGAACTGCAGATCAGGACGATCACGATGGACGTGTGGACCAACCTGGAGCACAAGATCTACGACGAGCACGACGACGCCGTGCCCCGCCGACTGCTCAACGAACTGATCGATGTCGCCGCCGCCGCGCATCGACTCGATGTGAAGGTGCAGCGGCTCTACGACGAGGCCGGCGAGCTCACCGTCGGGGACCACGGTCACAACGGCTTTCAGATGGAGCTGCTGGCGCCGCCCGCAATCGACGGCTCGCGGCCTGGCCGAGGACGAAACCTATGACCCAATCGATCACCGATACATTGGCGCCCGCCGCGCGTGGTGTCGCGAACAGTAGTCACCGCCGCGTAATCAGTGCACCGAGCACACCACCCGTGTCATTGACACCGACGGTGCTACCTAACCTCACCGACCGCGGCCGTCGAAACCAATCGGGTTGCACGCCATACACACTCCCGGCACGGCGGAGCTCTCGAGGCCCACCCGGGCGCCGGCCGAACACGATCTGCCCATTCATCCCACAAGTCCAGGCGGGAGGCCCCACATGTCCGCACCAATTCTGTCCTTCCAAACCGCGCAAGCGCGCCGACCGGGAATCGGAAACCTCCGATTGCGGTTGAAGCCCGCCTACCGGTCCGGCGGATCTGTGCAGGGCGCCTGGTGGCCGCGAACCGATCAACTGCACACCGAACTCCCGCTCCTGCTCGCAGCCCTCTGGCCGCGGGTGGGGGCCGTCGACAAGGTTCATCTACGATGAGATCAGTTGGGCACCAGCATCATTGCGTATGGAATTCAGGGGCAGCAGTCTCATCCTGGAAGGCTCCAGCACCGCCTCGATCAACATCACTGTCGCTGGTCGGCGAGGGTTTCGGCAGTCTGGTTCTGCTTGTCGTTCCCCCCTACACCAACCCCACCCGCGCATACACGGCCGTGATGACGGCATCGAGCCCCGACGATGTGTCGACCCCCGACGAATTGCTGGGGATCGGGCCGCGGGAGGCGGAGGATCGCCGACTCGCACTGTTGGCGCAACGCCGTTGGGAATCCGAAGGCGGAGCATTGCGTCGTCTGGGTCACGAACACGGCAACGGCTACGTCTTAGGGGAAATCCAGGAGGTGCGGCGTGCTCAGTGAAGACGAACTCCGAGGCGCTGCGCGACATCGAGCGCCGGCTGCGGTGGGAGAGCCCGGCATTGGTACGACTGTTCGGCAGTCACGGAGCCACCGCCGGCGACAAATCACAGTCAGCGGGCGAGGACCCGAGTGCTGCTAGCCGCGGCCGCGCTCACGGGGTTGGCGCTGCTAGGACCACGCCTGCTCAACGAGGCCGAAATCCTGACCCAGAGGCGCCGGCCGCTGCCGCGCATCGTGCCTGTTCGACACCGCCATCGCCGAGCGGGCCCAGCCGGTTTCTGGACCCGCGCGGCTGCCGCCCCGATCGCGGTCGTCGACGTATGTCCTCGGCGCCGCTCACCGTTGTTGCGACACCGCGCTGTCGAACGGCCTGACGTTTCATCAAAATTAGAGCCCGAGCTCACCTACAAGTACCGACAACCGAGGCCCGGGCGGAACTGGAGAGAAAATGATCGTCCTCTACGCACTCGCCGCGGTGTTAGGCCTCGGTGTGCTCTGGCTGGGAGCAACCTGCGCGTCATCAAACAATACGAACGCGGCGTCGTCTTCCGATTCGGCCGCGTGCAAACCGGCGTTCGCGCACCGGGACTCACGTGCTTGTTCCCGATCGCCGATCGCCTCACAAGGTCAACATGCAGATCGTCACGATGCCCATACCCGCCCAAGACGGCATTACCCGCGACAACGTGACCGTGCGTGTGGATGCCGTCATCTACTTCAACGTCGCCGATCCAGTGCGCGCGGCTGTCGACGTCCAGGACTACATGTCCGCCGTCGGCCAGGTTGCACAGACATCGCTGCGCTCGATCATCGGGAAGAGCGAGCTGGATGACCTGCTATCCAACCGCGAGGGACTCAACCAGGGCCTGGAATTGATGATCGACAGCCCCGCGCTGGGCTGGGGGATCCACATCGATCGCGTCGAAATCAAGGACGTCGTCCTGCCCGATTCGATGAAGCGCTCGATGTCACGCCAAGCCGAGGCTGAGCGTGAGAGACGGGCCCGGATCATCACCGCCGACGGCGAACTGCAGGCGTCCGAGAAGCTTGCCCAAGCCGCCGAGGTGATGGCCGAACACCCGGCAGCGCTGCAACTGCGGCTTTTGCAAACCGTCGTCGAAGTCGCCGCCGAAAAGAACTCCACCCTGGTGCTTCCCTTCCCCGTCGAACTGCTGCGGTTCCTGGAAAATGCCACGCCGCAACCATCCGGGGGTCAAGACACGGCAGCCACGAACGGCCGCCGAACCGGCCGCGCTACCCAACGGCGAGACGCCGAAGGCGGAGCACCCACCGATCCCCGACGACGCTCGCGGTCTGCCACTCGAAAGCGTCGCGGGCCAGCCATTCCGGCTGAACCAGTAGCTCCGAAATCGGCCGGGAACCGTCCGGACGGGGAAGGGAGACTACATGGCGCCCTGCGACACCCGCGGCGACGACGATCGCAACTCGTTTGCGATGACGCAGCGAGGCCGATCGGTGGTCGTTGGCATCGACGGCTCCCAAGCCGCACTTGACGCCGCGACCTGGGCGGTAGCCGAAGCCGTCAGCCTTGGCGTGCCGCTACGGCTCGTGCACGTCAGCGCCGCGAAACAAGCGTGCCGCGCGCCGGTTGACGCCGTTGCGTGCGATGACGAACTGCCGAATCGGCTTTATACCGCGCAGAGATGGCCGTCCACGACATGGGAAGGCCGGTCCACGTCGAAACCGCCATCGTGCGCGGGCGTCCCGAATGTGTGCTCATCGACGAATCCCGCACGGGCGGCACTGGTATGCGTCGGATCAGAGGGAAAGGGACCGTGCGCGCACATGCCGCTCGGTTCGACCGCGGCCGCCCTAGCCAAGCATGCGCACTGCCCGGTCGCGATCATCCGGTCCGGCGGCGCACCCCAGACAGACACCGGTTGGATCGCTGCCGTGCAAAACGACGAGCCGGATAACGACGCGGTCGTGCATCGCGCGATGGAGGAAGGACGGCTGCGCAGGGCGCCGGTTCTCCTGATCGACATGCGACTCGACAGCTGGGTGCGACGCTATCCGGATGTTCATGTGCAAACCGTCGCCGCGCGGCGAGAAGGGATGCGACGCGACGAGAGCCACAGCGACTCAATCCAATTGGCGGTCGTTGGCAGCGCCGACGCCGAACACGTCGCCCGACTCGTCTGGCCGGATTACCATCCGGTTCTCGGCGACGCCAACCGCTCAGTGCTGTTAGTCCGCCGATGACGGGAAGCCGTCACTGCAGGCGCGACCACTCGGAGAACTCGCACGCTTCCGATACACACATGCGCGGCTATCCGATAGCGTGTCCGGGTTTATGCCCCTCCTGCCGGTCCGCCCTAACCGCGGTATGACGGCGCAACTCTTTGGGATAACCACGTCCGCGCAACGCGAACTGGATTGCTCCAGACTGCGTGCTTGACAAGCAGACTATCCACAGAAGCGGTCTCGCCGGCTCGGGGAACGACAAGTGAGCCGCCTCGGGAGGCAGTGCGCCTGGCGCAAGGCCAAAACTGCAAGCGTGGAGTTGCTCATTAAGGTCGAAGACGATCACCTGCGGCGGCGGACTAGCGAACGTCGGTAAATTACACCGCTGACGACTAGAGCCCCGCCCGAAACGGTTCGTGCCGGTCCAACTCGCGCGCGATAGCGGTCTGCGACGCGCTCGTGCCGAATTCGAACACCCCTAGTCGCCGTGACGGTGTTGATGCCATCAACACCTGTCGCGTATCCGCAGGTCGTCTCGCGTGCTTTCGCGTCGTTTCGCGTAGTCAATTCGCGAGTTTCCGCAGGTCAGCTCGATTTCTGTGCTGGGTTCGATTCCCGGCAGCTCCACCGGGAGATAACAGGTCAGGGCCAACAAGCCCTGACCTGTTCTTGTTTTCATCAACATTTGTCCGCTAGGGCTCGCTGCGCCCCGTCTCAACAACACGCTTGCCCGGGGGCCGGGCCCGGATCCGCCGATGTACGAGGTAGGAGCATGTCTGTTGTGAGATTCTGCGTGGGTGTCCGCTGATCCGGCGGCTGCTTCTTCAGGAGTGGTGACGGTCTTGGTCACCGATGTTGGGGTTCGCCGCGTCGGTGGGAGTTGCCGGTGCGGATGGGCATCGGCCTCGGCGCCCAGTTCTTCGAGGCCCACCGTCACCCGTCACGACTGAAAGGAGACCCGTCATGCCAACCCGCCGCTCGTTCCTCGGTCAGTCCGTCCGGCTCATCGGGGGCGCCGCGCTCGCCGGTCCGCCGCTGCTGGCCGCCTGCGGTGGCGATGACCATTCCGGCGCCGGTGCCACGACGACGGCTGTTGGCTCGACGCCCGCGGCGTCCAGGACTGTGCGCACGGCGTTCAACTGGATACCCGACGTCGAGTGGTCGGCCTGGTATCTCGCCGACGCCAACGGCTTGTTCAAGAACCAGGGCGTTACCAGCCCGTTCGTCCACGGCGGCCCGAACACTGCGGCCGTGGCAAAGGTCCTCGTGGCCGGCGACGCCGACGTCGGAGTGGCCAGCGACGAGCTGCAGCTCATCCAGGCCAACCGGGAAGGCCACGACTTTGTCGTCCTGGGGGCCATGTACCAGCGCTCGCCGAACGGCTTCTGCTGGCTCGCCGAGACGCCGATCGCGACGGCCAAGGACCTCGTCGGCAAGCGGCTCGGCCTGACGACCGGCGACGAGAACCGTGTCAATGCGGTGTTCAAGATCAACGGTCTGGAGCCTGACTACGAGACCGTCCAGATGAGCCTCGACCCGCAGCCGCTCATCGACGGCGACGCCGACGCCATCACTTGCTACGTGACCAACCAGCCGATCCAGCTGCAGCTGAAGGGCATCGAGGCCAAGTCGGCGCCGTACTCCGACTTCGGGCTGAAGGGCTACGGCGACGTGCTGTTCGCGTCGAAGAAGTACGTCGAGGCCAACCGCGACCTACTCGTGCACTACTTCGCCGGGCTGCTCGGCGGCGTCGGGGCCAACGTCGCCGACCCGAAGGCGGTGCTCCCTTTGCTGGAGGACACCTACGGCAAGGACACCGACATCGACCTCGCCTACAGCGAGGCTGGCAACCGGGCATACATCGCCCTCCTCGACTCCGACTACACGAAGACCCACGGCCGCCTGATGATCGACCCGGCGTACGTCGAGGGCGAGGTGTATCCGAGCATCGAAGCCGCTGGCGAGACGAACCTGCCGCCGGTCTCCGAGCTGCTCGACCCGACTTTGATGGCCGAAGCCCACGAGCTCCTGTGAAGATCACCGCCGTCGGCGCGCTGGCGCTCGGCTACCGCAAGTCGGGGTGACTAGACCGGAAGAGTCGCACACCCGCGTGGCGCGGGCGCTTCGTGGAAGCTCCACCGGATTAAACGGGCCAGGACGAAAGTCCTGGCCCGTTTCTTTGTGGGTTGCTGCCTAGGCTCCGGAGAACGCAGAGCTTTCTCGCATTCGAGGCCATCTTTCAACAAGACACCGCGACGGGTCTCGCCGCTTCGTAAAGTCAGCAGAATGCGCGCGCACAGCGGCCCGTTCGGAGCGCGTCAGGAGGTGCACTCGTGACGACTGACGCGGTCCATCAGCTCAAAGCAGACCTCGCCCGCGTCAGCTACCTCGCCGACGAGGGGCTGGCCACTGCCATTTATCTCGCCGTGCGGTTACGGCGCCCGTTGCTGCTTGAGGGTGAGGCCGGGACGGGCAAAACCGAGGTTGCCAGAGCCTTGGCGCGCTTGTCCGGTGCCAAGCTGCTGCGCCTGCAGTGCTACGAAGGCATCGACGTGTCGCAGGCGGTCTACGAATGGGATTATGCCCGTCAGCTGCTGCACCTCAAGGCCGCGGAAACCGTTGGGGCACAGGCTGTCGCAGCTGCTGAAGATGAACTCTTCTCCGAACGATTCCTCGTCCGGCGACCACTCCTACAAGCCCTCGACAACCACGATGGCCCCCCGCCGGTGCTGCTCATCGACGAAATCGACCGTGCTGACGACGAATTCGAGGCGTTCCTTCTCGAGATCCTGTCCGACTTCGCCGTGACGGTTCCGGAGCTCGGAACGTTCGCAGCCGAGGTGCCGCCGGTGGTGATTCTGACCTCCAATCGAACTCGCGACCTGCACGACGCCCTCAAACGACGCTGCCTCTATCACTGGGTAGACCATCCCAGCATCGACAGAGAAATAGCCATCGTCCGGCTCCGCGTGCCCGAGGCAAGCGAACGGCTGGCACGACGGGTCGCCGCCGCCGTCGAGGTGTTGCGCGGACTCGACCTCTACAAGCCCCCGGGCGTGGCCGAAACGATCGATTGGGCCCGAGCACTGGCCGAACTGGGCGAGCCGGAGTTACCGCACATCGACATCGAGCACACCCTCGGCTGGGTCTTGAAGTATCGCGAGGACATCGAAAAGGTAAGGGCGGCAGGGCTCGACACCTTGGTGCGGGTGGCCGACGACGATGTATGACAGTGCGGACCGGCTTGCGGTGATCTTCGCGCGCCGGCTACGCGCCGAGAAAATGGCCGTTTCCACCGGCTCGGTCGCGCTCTTCGTGTCGGCAATCAGCGAGCTCGACCCGGCCGACCGTGACAGCCTGTACTGGGCGGGGCGTGCTGTTCTGGTCAAATGGCCGGAGGACATCGATACTTTCGATCGGGTATTCCGTTCGGTCTGGCTCCACCAGCCGCAGGACGCGCATCCCGCTGCGATAGTCGCACAGGAGAGCGTCGACGACCACCCAGAGCCGGAGACCGGAGACGCTGAGTTCCAGAGCCGAGCAGCCACGACTGTGGTGCGCTATAGTCCGGTAGAGATCCTGCGTAGCAAGGACTTTGGCGAATACACCGCCGCCGACTTCGTTAATGCGCAGAGGCTGATGGCCGATTTTCGCGCGACCGCAGCGATGCGACGCAGCAGGCGGCGGCGGCCCGCCTCGTGGCGGCGACACTCGCAGCCTGACATCCGCGCCACTATGCGGCGTGCGCTGCGCACCGGTGGAGAGCCCATCCGCCGAGCCTGGTACGCGCCTACCCTGCAAACCCGCAGGCTTGTTTTGTTATGTGATGTCAGCGGCTCGATGGACCCTTACTCCCGGGCGCTACTGCGGTTCACCCATGCGGCGGTGGCCGGCCGCCGCCGCGTGGAGGCCTTCACCATGGGAACACGCCTGACCCGGCTGACGCGGGAGTTGTTGTCCCGCGACCCGGATCAAGCGTTGCGTCGCGTGGGCGCCGCGGTGCTCGACTGGTCTGGGGGTACTCGACTGGGGGAGACGCTGCGTGACTACAACGATCAGTGGGGAATGCGGGGTATGTCCCGTGGCGCCGTGATAGTGATCCTCTCTGATGGCTGTGAGCGAGGCGACCCGACCGTGATCGCCGATCAAATGGCGCGGCTATCGCGCGTGGCTCACAAGGTGGTGTGGGTCAACCCACTCAAGGCGTCGCCTGGTTACGCCCCCCTGGCCCAGGGGATGGCCGCAGCACTTCCGTATATCGATGAATTCGTTGACGGCCACAACCTGAACGCATTGGACGATTTGGTTGACGTCATCTCGAAATGACCTGCCGCACCCGGTGTCTGAGCGCCCGCGCTCGCTATCGATCGGCGCGCTCGGGAATGACGCCTGCGAGTTCGAGGATCCTGGTCGGCGGGAGGTGCTGTTCGGTGATCCGGACGCCGAGGTCGGCGAGGGCATCCTCCACCGCATTGGTAATGGCCGCCGGTGCACCGATCATGCCGCCTTCACCGACGCCTCGATAGTTGTAAGGGATACCCGACGGCGTCTCGACGTGGTGGATCTCGATCTCGGGAATCTCCATCGTGGTCGGGATCAGGTAGTCCATGAAGGTCCCCGACCGAGGTTGCCCGTCCTCCCCGTACGTGGTCTTCTCGTAGAACACGGCCCCTACGCCCTGCGCGACGCCACCGCGGATCTGGCCTTCGACGATCGCTGGATTGATCATCTCGCCGCAGTCCTCCACGACGGCGTAGCGGGGGATCCTCACCTGGCCGGTTTCGATATCGACCTCGACCCAGCACACGTGTGTGGACTGGGCCCAGCCGCCTTCACCGCCGTTCCAGTCCTGGTGAATCCGGATGGCCTCACCTCGGCCCAGCCGGTCGGTGTTGCCGACCACGCCACGCCGCATCGCTTCCTCGGCAACGTCGCGGAAGGTCCGCGACATCGCGGGAATACCCGCAACGTGAATGGCACCGTCTTCGATGACGATGTCTGTCGGCGATGCCTCCAACAGGTCCGCGGCGATGTCGACAATGTGCTCGCGCAGCGTATGCGAAGCCAGTCCTGACCGCGCCGCCCGCCATCGCCGCGGACCGGCTGCCGCCGGTGCCCGCGATACCGAACGGCGCAACGTTGGTGTCGCCGTATCTGATTCGAACGGCCTCAACGGGAACGCCAAGTTCGTCGGCCGCCACCTGTGCGAGCGTTGTCTCGTGGCCTTGGCCATGGGGCACCTGCTGAGTGTGCACCGTGACGCTGCCATCGCTTTCGAGGACTGCGTGGATCGGCTCCGCGGCCAACACCGATAAGCCGGGCATGACGAAGTCCATAAACCCGGGCGGGCCCGGAGCCGCTTCGATGTAGGTCGCGATCCCGAGGCCGAGACGGCGACCCTGCGCCCGGGCCGCCGCCTGGTGCTCTGGCCAATGTTCGAAGTCCGCTACCTGGAGAGCCCGCTCGAGGGTGGTTTTGGCCGACATGCGCACATCGAGGGCCGGACCGGTGACCATCGTCGTCGGCAGCATGTCGGGACCGACGATGTTGTGCAGGCGGATGTCGGCCCGGCTCATCCTCAACTCGCGCGCTATGACATCGAATAGCCGTTCCCGGACCCAGGTTTCGACCGCCCATGGGCCCCGGTAGGCGACGTACGACGGCTTTGTTGGACGTAACGATTTCGATGTCGAATTGCATGGCGTCGAACCGGTACGGACCGGGGAACATCGTCTGGATGATGCGGCAGAACATCGGTGCGCCAAACGGGAATGCCGGATAGGCCCCCGCGTCCATCGTGAGCTTGGCCCGCAGGCCCCGCACCGTGCCGTCGTTCATCACCGCCGCCTCGACGGCGACTTGTTCGTCGCGGGCCTGGCCGCCGAGCACGAGGTTTTCGTTGCGGTCCTCGATCCACTTGATCGATCGACCGAGGCGCAGCGCGGCGGCGCACAGCGCGATGTCCTCACGCAGCACCGAATTCTTCGATCCGAACGCACCGCCGATGTCGCCCGTCACCACGTGCGGGAGCTGTTCCGTGGGCGTTGCCATCAGTCCGAGGAATGCACGGTTGAGGTGGACCATCCGCATCGGATCTCTGGCCATCTGACGCAGCATGGTCGGGAGGATCGACTGTGAGTCCTTCATCATCTTCGGGTGCGCGCGAACGAACTCGCGTGCCCCTGCGAATATCGCCTTCGTCTGTTCGCGTCGGCGGAACATGTCGCGCATCGACATCCGAACCGGCTTACGTGCCAGGCACAAAGCCATGGCCCACTTGAGTGAGTGCGCCGCCTGATGGGCTGCGTGCAACGTGAGATTGCCATCGGCGTCGACCTCGGCCACCGTGCCTCTGGTCTCCATCGGTTGATTGGAGTGCCGGTGCTGGCGGAACGTCTCGCTGATGACTCGGTCCGCCCCACCGAACACCGCATCGACGTCACCGAACGACTCCGACGCCGCATAGACGATGTTGCCCTTCGCCTTCGGCCAAATCGCCGGCCGGCCGGGATCGCGGGCGTGCGCCAGCGTCGCGATCGGCTCCAGCTCCTCGTAGTCGACGTCGATCATCTCTGCCGCATCTTCGGCCACCGCGCGTGACGTCGCCACCACGATGGCAACCGGATCCCCGACCAGTCGAACGCGGTCGACAGCCAAGGCCCAATGCCATGGGTCGTAAAGCCCCGGCAGGGCGAGCATTCCCATCAGCGGGTTGGTGATCGCAGCGATGTCAGCACCGGTGAGGATCGCGTGCACCCCCTTAACGGCGGTGGCGCGGGTGGTGTCAATACCGCGGATCAGGGCGTGCGGCAACGGACTCCGGACGAATGCCGCATGCGCCATGTCCGGGACGACGACATCGTCTACATATCGACCGCGCCCGCTCAGCAGGCGGCGGTCCTCAACCCTCCGGACGCGGGCGCCCACAAATCGCCCCATGATCTGTTCACGCATCGTTCGCACCCTCGGCCCTAGAAGCCAACTTCGCCACGGCTTCTGCGACACCCTCGAGGATCGATGCATATCCCGTGCAACGACACAGATTCCCGGAGAGCTCCTCTTTGATCTGCGCCGTCGTTGGCGCCGGGTTGTTCGCCAGCATGCATTGCACCGTCATGAGGAATCCGGGTGCGCAAAAGGCGCACTGGAATGCGTGGCGCTCCCACATCGCCTGCTGAATGAGGCCCAATTCATCACCGTCGCCGAGCGACTCGACGGTCTCGACGTTCGCCCCCTCCGCCTGCACCGCCAGCATCAGGCAGGAACGAACAGGCTGACCGTCCACAGCCACCGTGCACGCCCCACACACACCGTGCTCGCAACCGATATGTGTGCCGGTAAGCCTGAGGTGGTCGCGAAGTAATTCGGCCAGTGTCGTGCGACCCTCGACCACCGCGCGCTCGTCGCGACCGTTGACTCGGAGGGCGATCTCTTCCATTAGACGCCCACCCGTTCCGTGGCCCGCGCCGCGGCCTCGGTAAGCCCGCGACGGGTGAGCACGCCGGCGACATGCGTCCTGTATTCGGACGAGGCATGATCGTCAGCGGTCGGCTCCACGGCAGCCGACACGACCTTCGCTGCCTCTGCGAAGACCGTGGGGTCGGGAGCGTTGCCGTCGAGGAGCTGCTCGGCCTCGACGACGCGCACCGGCGTGTTGGCTACTCCGAAGAACGACAACGCCGGTCGCCGTAGCAACCCGGCCTCGTCGATCTCGAGCGTCGTCACCAGCCCGACCAACGCGAAGTCCCCGTGTCGCCTACTTATCTCCTGCACCGACCATCCCGCGCGTGGGGCCCACGCGGGGAAGCGAACTCCGACGAGCAACTCGTCCTCATCCAGCGCGGTTGTCAGATATCCCACGAAGAAGTCACCCGCCGCCACCGTGCGCTGTCCCGCCGAGCCCTGCACGATCATTTCCGCGCCGAGGGCCAGGGCAACTGCCGGCAATTCCGCCGCCGGATCGGCATGGGCCAGGCTCCCGCACGCCGTCCCCCGGCTCCGGATCGCCCGATGACCGACATGCGGCATGGCGCCGACTACCGCGGGCGCGGCGGCAGCCATGGCGTCGGACCTCTCGACCCATGCGTGTGTCACTGTCGCTCCGACCGAGACAGTGCCGTCGTCATCCACGTCGATCGACTGCAAGCCTTGCACCCGGCCGATGTCGATCAGATGCCCGAATTGGGTCAGCCGCAGGGCGAGCAGCGGAAGAAGGCTCTGCCCACCGGCGAGCACTTTGCCGTCCTCACCGTACGTTTCGAGCAGTGCGACCGCGTCGTCGACCGTCTCCGGCCGGTGGTAGTCGAACGGCGACATCTTCACTGCGCGCCTCCCTCCGACCGTCCTGGATTGTAGGCGTTTTACGGTGGCAGGTCCTTCGTTTTCGCAGGCAGCGCGAGGCCGCCTCGATGAGACCGCGGCCAGCGTCACCAGATGAAGCCACCAATCCGAATATGCTTGCCGTCGAATCGTTATCCGGCCTTGCCGCGGATGACACGTTCGACGGCAAAGATGCCAGCGTGTGAAGCTGTCGGCGCTGGGACTCATTGGGGCGGTACTACTGAGCCTGCGGCTGGCAGCACCCGCGGCGGCAGACCAAACTGCTCAGTGGATAGTCGTCGGTGTCCCCGCTGCAAACGCGACGACAGGATCCCTCACCGCCTATCAGCGCTTCGGACAGCAATGGAAGGTGGTCCTGGGGCCGATACCTGCGAAGGTGGGAGAGGTCGGAGTCGGCGCCCCTGCTGACGGTGTCCATCGGACTCCCGTCGGTACCTTCGCGTTCGATAAGGCTTTTGGTCGCCAGCCGAATCCCGGCACGAAAATGCCGTACTTCCAAGCCACTAGCCAGGACTGGTGGGACGAGGACGCCCAATCGCCGACCTACAACACCCACGTGCGCGGACCTGACAGTCCCTCTTCGATTGCGGAGAATCTGCACGATTCGGGCCCTGTCTACGACTACGCGGTCAACATCGCGGTGAACCCCCAGCGCATCCCTGGGCGCGTGTCTGGGATCTTTCTCCATGTGAGCGACGGCAGTCCCACCTGGGGATGTGTCGCGATCGGTCGCGATGAGATGCGTGCGGTGCTGAACTGGCTCGACCCTTCGGCGTCTCCGCGGATCACCATCGGCGTGGGAAATCCTTCGTTGGTTTGATTCGAGTAGTGACACTGGGGTTCGCTTGCCGAACCTTGACTATTCGGACTCACGTTCACTACGCGCTCGTGGCAATCCGAGGATCTGCGCGGCCTTGTCGGGCGTCGCGATCGGTCGGCCATACCGTTGGCTCAGCGCCACGGCTTCGATTACCAGGTCGACATTTGTCGGCGTGCGATCGCCGCCATAGAACTCCAGTCCCACGTGGAGGTTCCCGCCGCGTTCGAGGGCCAGTCCGGCGAGTCGATCTGCGCACAGGTCACCGCCGACGATGGAAACCGCCCACGGTATGTCGCATCCGTTGAGCACTTCGAGGTATGCGTCGAGCGCGCGTTCGGTCGGGGGCAGCCCGAAAGGCGCTCCGAGGTAACCCCGTTCGGTGGAGAAGTACAGCTTGATCATCGCGCCGGCGGGCAATCGCCCGGCGCGCCACCATGCGAGGGTGGCTCGGAGAAAGCCCGGTTCGTAGATCGCCAGACTTGGGCCTAGCCGTCCGTCACGGCAGATGTCGAAGGCGCGCCCAATCACGTTGAAGGAGTTGCGGTACACGAAGCCGCCCGACGGTAGGCCGTCGGCGTCACTGATGCCCAGGTTCACAGAGCCTGGATCGGTGATGCCAACGCGCATACCCGCGGCGGCCAGTGCGACCAGATGCTCATAAGAACATGAGCCACTGGCATCGAAATGAATCGTCGGATAGAGCAAGGCGTCGGGCCGGGCGTCGAGCACCGGCCGCCACGCTTCGAGATAACGATCGACGGCGCGCTCCACGCTGACCCCGGTCAGATCGATGTGGTTGTGGATGATCGCCGCGCCTGCTTCCATGCAGGCCAAGGCATCAGCGGCGATCTCGGAAGGTTCAACGGGCACATGTGGGTTGGTGGCCTTTGACGTGACACCGTTGAGCGCACATTCGATGATGACGGGGTCCATCGGGATTCCTTTCGTGTCTCGATGCTCGCGACTGAGTGTCGATCAACAGGTGAGAAGTGATCAATTTCTACGGAACTTGACCGGACAGTTTTGTTGGCTTCACGCTATGCGAGGCGTTGATGCCGTCAACGCCTTCCGCATTTTGGCGGTGAACTGGTTTCCTCGACCGAGGACCAGCATTTCTCCAGCTCAGGCCAATTTCGGGGTCTGGTTCGATTCCCGGCCGCTCCACCGAAAACAGCAGGTCACAGAGTCAGGTTCGACCGTGAATGGTTGGTGCTGTCGCCATCGACGTGATGCCAACTGTCAGCAATACCAAGGCAATTCGCCGATATGCGCAGGTGCACCGCCGACCACGGGGCGATGGCAATGAGCGGTAGTCGGGCTCGTATCTCGCGTTGCGGTATGGCGTTGGCATTTCGCGCACCGACTCCCACCGGGCACGGCGAAGTCGGGACACGGGGGTTGAGGCAGGGGCCTGCGGGTTTGCTGCACCTTTGGTTCCTTGATGGCCCGCCTCGTGGTCTGCGAATCGTTCCCCCGACAAATACACATCCACTCGCGCGGTGAACTGGTGGATCTGGCGGTCTTCAATGACACGCCGGTCGACCGTTCGGCTCATTCCTTTGCGATCAAAAAGGACACTGGACCAGGCAGCACGGCGCAGGTAACGTGATTCAGCAAACCTTCTGGGGCGGCGACATCAATGACCGCGCCGGCATCCAGCGGCGCGTCGAGGGGGTGTGATGACCGAGAAGTACCAGGAGGCTTTCGAGCTTTGTCACCGGAAGCTCATCGGCGGCTGGAGTTTCGCCGAGATCGCACGCGCCAAGGAGTTCGCGCACTGGTTCACCTATTCCGACTGGGACGATCCAGAGGCTGCGTGGGACCACTACATCACGACGATTGAGGAGGCGTGATGACCTGGCAACTGATCACCGTCGAAGACGGCAGCATCGAAACCTGTCAGCACGCCACCGAATTGGAGGCGTGGGAGCACAAATTCACGGACCGCCGGACGGTAGTCTTTAGCGCATCTCCGCGGCAAAACCGGCGTAGGCCATCTCTTGCGCCAGCTTTGGGCTTGTGCCCTATCTGCAGCGACATGGTTCTCGATATGCAGACCGCCAGGACGCTTGCCCTGCTCGGTCACCTTGTCCGCGCCACCGGCACCGGACGGAAGATTGAAGGACATACCAGCGAGGCTGCCGCCCAAACAACCTAGCCGCGAATTGTTTATGGAAGCACCGGGGCCGTCTGGATCG